>NZ_CP037933.1:2400000-3600000 GCF_004355225.1 Flavobacterium nackdongense
TAAGTATACCTATTTCCCCTTATGAGAACCCGAAAACAAAAATTAATACTAACTGCAAAAATAATTGCAGCCACTTTTTTAGCACTAATTATAGCTCTTGTTGTTTTTAGAAATGAATTATTGGAGCAAACCATTGCCAAAGCTTCCTTCAAAATGGCTAGCGAATACAACAGTACTTTTACCATAAAAAAGGCTGAATTTGTTGGACTTTCGGGTTTGAATTTTTCAGAAATAATTTTAGTTCCCAAAAATGCCGACACGCTTTTCCATATCCATAAAATGAAAACTAGCATTAATTTATGGCGATTGTTGGTGGGCGATGTACAATTAGGAACCTTAGAAATCGAAAAAGGGTATGTACAATTGGTCAAAAATAAAAAGGGACGCAATTTTGATGCATTCTTAAAAAAGGAAGAAAACGAAACCCATTCGAACGAAAAAAGAGATTACGCCCAATTTGCCTTTCGAATCATTTCGAAGGTGTTGAATTTAGTGCCGACCGATATGAAAGTAGAACAACTTTCGTTTCGTTTCGATGATAATGGCAAAAAAACGACTATCAATTTCGAAAAACTGCGATTAGAAAACAAGCAATTAGAAACTCAAATTAATGTAAATACCAAAGCATTTACACAACGAATTCGCATCGCTGGAATGGCCGATCCTAGGAACAAAACAGCCGATATACGATTCTTCAATATCGACACAGGCGCCATAAAAGTGCCTTATCTTGACGAACGCTTCGGCCTGAAATCGAGCTTCGATTCCATTCGCCTCAACATTCAAAACATTGATAAATCGGGAGGAGAATTGCATATCGACGGTTTTGCTTCGATTGCCAATTTGATGATCAATCACAAGAAAATTGCCAGCAAAGATGTCGTCATCAAAAATGCCAAATTCGATTATCGATTTCTCTTAGGTTCCGATTTTGTCTCGGTTGACAGTAGTTCGACCATTCAATTCAACAAAGTAAAATTTCATCCTTATCTGGCATACGAAACCGAAAAAGACACTATTTACAAACTAAAAGTGGCGATTCCGAAGATGAAAGCACAAGATTTTATCGTTTCGCTTCCCGATGGTTTGTTCACTCATTTTCAAGGGATGGAAGCCCAAGGCAATTTCGAATACAAACTGGATTTTATGTTCAATAAAAACAAACCTAACAAACTGGTGTTTGACAGCAAACTGAAGAAAGAAAATCTACGAATTACCAAATACGGCGAAGCCAATCTGAACAAACTCAACGGCGAATTTGTCTATCGAGCCATCATTCAAAACGTGCAACAACGCCCTGTTTTAGTAGGTTCTGATAATCCAAATTACACGCCTTTGGATCAAATTTCGCCTTATTTGCAAAAATGCGTTTTAACCTCTGAAGACCCTTCTTTTTTCTCCCATCGGGGTTTTATCAACGAAGCTTTCAAGCAATCGATTCTCAAAAACATTCGCACCAAGAAATTTTCTCGTGGCGCGAGTACCATCAGTATGCAATTAATTAAAAATGTATTTCTGACCCGAGAAAAAACAGTTTCCCGAAAATTGGAAGAAATCCTGTTGGTTTACATTCTCGAAAATAATCGAATTGCCAGCAAAGAACGTATGCTCGAAGTGTATTTTAACATCATCGAATGGGGACCCAATGTCTATGGGATTGGTGAAGCAGCACAATTCTATTTCCAGAAAACTCCAGCCGATTTAACGTTGAAAGAATGTTTATTTCTAGCGACCATCGTTCCAAAACCCAAGAAATTTATGTGGCAATTTGACAACGAAGGAAACCTGAAATCGTTCGCCAACCAACAACAAAAATTCCTAAGCAATTTGATGTTACGCCGTGGAATTCTAACTGCCGAAGACACCATAGGAATAGCCAATCCGTTGCAGTTGACAGGAAATGCCCATTCCCTTTTGAACATCAAGGTGCAAGATTCAGTTGCAGTCGATTCTTTGGCTGTGGAAGAGCCGTTTGAGTTTTAAAATTTAACCACAAAGAAACGAAGAAGGCACGAAGCTCACAAAAAGGTTGTATTTTTATACAAATAAACCTGACAGGTTTTTGAAACCTGTCGGGTTTACAAAGCCTCTAAAAAATTTCTTAGCGGCCTTTGTGTCTTCTTATTTTACTTTGTGGTTAAAAAATTAAGGAGCAGGATCCGGAATACTTGCTTGAACTGCATTAATTTCGTTCAAGATTTCATCGGATAAAACCACATCAAAAGTGGCGATATTTTCTTTTAATTGTTCCATCGTTGTTGCGCCAATTATGGTACTAGTCAAGAAAGCTTGTTGGGTTACAAATGCCAAAGACAATTCTGTCAATGTCAATCCGTTTTTGACCGCAATTTCATTATACAATCGAGTAGCTTCGGCACATTGTGCGCTATTGTATCTGGCAAATTGAGGAAACAAACTGAGCCTTGATTTAGGATGTTTTTCGCCTGACAAAAATTTACCGGATAATACCCCAAAAGCCATTGGCGAATATGCCAACAAACCTACATTTTCGCGAATGCAAATCTCTGACGAAGCTGTTTCGAACAGTCTATTCAATAAGGAATACGGATTTTGAATGGTTTTTATTCTTGGGAGATTTTGGTATTTGCTTTCCTCCAGAAAACGCATAATTCCCCAAGGTGTTTCATTCGACAGTCCAATATGTTTTATTTTTCCTGCTTTGACAAAACCATCCAATGTTTCAAGGACGCTTTGAATATTGTCTTCCCAAGCATCGTGTTGTACTTTAAATCCCCGTTGCCCAAAGAAATTTGTCTTGCGTTCTGGCCAATGCAATTGATACAAATCGATATAATCCGTTTGAAGGCGATTTAAACTTTGATCTAATGCAAATTTTAAACTGGCTGCCGAAAAATCTACTTTTTCCCGCATATACCCGAAATTTGGGTTAGGACCAGCAATTTTAGAGGCCAAAACTACCTGATCTCTATTTCCGGTTTTTTGAAACCAAGTTCCAATGATTTTCTCGGTGCTGCCATAGGTTTTTGGATTGGAAGGAATAGAATACATTTCGGCAGTGTCGAAAAAATTGACTCCATTTTCGAGGGCATAATCCATTTGGGCGTGACCTTCTGCCTCGGTATTTTGTTCTCCAAAAGTCATTGTGCCAAGGCAAATTTTACTAACTTTTATATCTGTATTGGGTAAAGTGGTGTATTTCATTTGTTTATTCCGTCGTTTAATAAGTTTTCAACTTCTGTTTTTAATCGGGGCAGGTGATTGATAATAATTCCCCATATTTGCGGGTTTTCAATCTCGTCATATCCGTGGCTTATTTTGTTTCGAGTATTGATAATGCTGCGAGTATTAGAAATTGCAATTGCTGGATCTATATCCAAAAGTCGTTTTGTGGCTTCGCCAATTATTTCTAAATTCCTTTCCACTGCTGCTTGAACAAGTATGTTTCCATCATATAACTCAAACGATTTTGGATTTCCAATAAAGTTCTCAATATTGTCGATGCTCGTTTTTATAGCTTGCAACGCTTGATAATACTTATTGTTCATAAACTAGCTGTTTAGTTTCTTGAAGTTCCTTAATAAAATAGGGATTTTTAGGGGTTGTTTCTTGCAATAAATCGACATTTCGATGAAAAGCATCTTCAATCGCAAATTGCAAATCCCACATTAATTCACCTTTTAGTAAGGGATCGGTGATTTCAGGTTTAAAATTTATTAAAATATCCAAATCACTTTCGTTATCAAATTTTTCAGTAAGAACTGAACCAAAAAAATAAGCGTTTTGTATATTATATTTTTTAAATAAATCAATTATGATAGGCATATTCGGTTGAAAATTTGGATGTATCATATTGTCGTTATTTAGTATTAGGGTGGTAAAAATACAAAAGGTTCGCATAAAAATCACGAACCTTTGTTTAAATAGTTTTAAATTTCTGCTTTCTTAATCTAGATCTTGCAACATCTTAGAAATTTCATCTAATCTTGGAGTCAAGATAATTTCGATTCTACGGTTTTTGGCTTTTCCTTCGGCGGTAGCATTGCTTGCCAATGGCGAGAATTCACCTCGACCGGCAGCGGTTAAATTTTGTTTGTTGACCGCTTTATTTTCGCTTAAAATAGCAACAATTGCCGTTGCTCTTTTGGTTGATAAATCCCAGTTGTCGGCAATGGGTCCTGAGCCTCCAAAAGGATCATCATCGGTGTGTCCTTCAATCAAAACCGAAATATCAGGGTTATCACCCAACACTTTCCCTACTTCGACAACAGCGGTTTTACCTTCTGTTCCAACGGCCCAACTTCCTGATTTGAAGAGTAATTTATTTTCCATAGAAACATACACTTTTCCGTTTTTTTGTTCTACGGTCAAGCCTTTCCCTTCAAAACTATTCAAGGCTTTCGAAAGCGTTTCTTTGAGTTTTCGCATACTTTCTTCCTTGGCCGCAATCAAAGCTTCTAACTCTTGCAAACGTTGATTTTTTTTGTTCAATTCTTCTTGTTCTCTCGCTAAAGCTTTTTCTTTGGCTCCCAATTGCTCCAATAATTCACGGTTTTTAGCCATATTAGATTTCAAAGATTCATCGCTGTTTTTTTCTAATGCAGCGTAAGACGCTTTTAGGACATCCATTTTTTTATTTAAAGCCGCATAATCCGCAACTGCTTTTTCGCGTTCCGATTTGACTTTGGCCAACTCTTTATTCAAAGCGTCACGCTCTAATTCGAGTTGGTTTTTTGATTGGAGCAACTCCGCATTTTCATCCGAAATGCTGCGGTTTTCTTTCTTTAAATCGGCATATTTATTTTCTAAATCATTGTAAATCTTCTTAGAAACGCAAGAAGTTGATAGGGCTACAATCAGCAATCCGAGGGAAATTCTTTTTATCATTTTAAATTTTGTTTTTAGTTATTTAACCCTGTCAGGGTTGGCTAAATTTATTCTATTTCCACCAAACTCGGACAATGGTCAGAATGTTTGGCTTCCGGTAATATAACGGCTCTTTTGATTTTTTGTTTTAACGGTTCGCTAACTAAGCAATAATCGATGCGCCAACCTTTGTTTTCTAATCTTGCCGAAGGAAATCGCATTGTCCACCAAGTGTAATTATTAGGTTCTTTGTTTAAATGTCGGAAGCTGTCAATGAATCCGCTTTTCATAAAACCGTCCAACCAAGCTCTTTCTTCGGGTAAAAATCCTGAAACTTTCTTATTGCGAATAGGATCGTGAATGTCAATTGCCTCGTGGCAAATGTTGTAATCACCGCAAATTACCAAATTTGGAACTTCTTTTTTAAGCTCGTTAATATAGTTTTGAAAATCATCCATAAACATAAATTTGTGCTCGAGTCTTTCGATATTAGTTCCCGATGGAAGGTACAAACTCATCACCGATACATCGTCAAAATCGACCCGAATGTTTCTTCCCTCGAAATCCATATGCTCGATTCCGGTTCCGTAAACCACATTATTAGGTTTTGTTTTCGACAAAATAGCCACACCGCTATAGCCTTTTTTGGTGGCTGGAAACCAATAATGAAAAGGATAGCCCGCCAATTCAAAATCTAATAGTGGAATTTGCTCAGGAGTCGCCTTAATTTCCTGAAGACAAATCACATCGGGATCGGCTTGTTGCAACCAATCGATAAAACCCTTGGAAATTGCGGATCGAATACCGTTGACATTATAGGAAATGATTTTCATACTTTTTTATATTTAAGTTTCAAAAGTAATCAAAAGTATAAAGATTGATAGCTAAAAATGATAGAAAATGGAGTTTTTTGCTATCTTTGTTACCTGCTCAAAAAATCATAAACTAGATATGGGTTTAGTAACCGCAAAAGAAGTGGCCAAAGCAATAAATACGGATAAGTACGGCCTTTTAGGTACTTTTTCGGGTTGGTTGTTGATGAAAGTTTTAAAAATTTCTACCTTAAATAAAATATACGACAGAAACAAACACTTGAGCGAAGTGGAGTTTTTGAATGCTATTTTAGATGAATTCCAAATCAAATTCGAAATTCCTGAAGAAGATTTCAAACGTTTGCCTAAAGATGGCGCTTATATTACTATTTCTAACCATCCATTGGGTGGCATTGACGGTATTTTGCTTTTGAAATTAATGTTGGAAAAAGAACCTAATTTCAAAATCATTGCCAATTTTCTCTTGCATCGTATCGACCCGATGAAACCGTATATTATGCCAGTCAATCCTTTCGAAAATCACAAAGATGCCAAATCGAGCGTGATTGGAATCAAGGAAACCTTGCGACATTTGAGAGACGGAAAACCCCTAGGAATGTTTCCAGCCGGGGAGGTTTCGACCTATAAAGACGGCAAACTAATGGTGGATAGAGAATGGGAAGAAGGCGCCATAAAAGTCATTCGAAAAGCACAAGTTCCTGTTGTACCCATTTATTTTCATGCTAAAAACAGCAGTTTATTTTATTTCCTTTCGAAAATAAGCGACACTTTGCGCACCGCAAAATTGCCTTCGGAATTGTTGACTCAAAAAAATCGAGTGATAAAAGTTCGTATCGGAAAACCCATTTCGGTAGCAGAGCAAAATGAACTCACCACCATCGAAGAGTTTTCAGAATTTTTGAGACGAAAAACCTATATGTTGGCCAATCCGTTCGAAAAAGAAACTCCTTTTTTACCCAAACCCAATTTAAAACTGCCCAAGAATCCGAAGCAAATAGTTCGCGCCGCCAGTGAAGATAAAATGCTTTCGGAAATAAATTCCTTACGCGAAAAAGATTGCCGATTATTGGAAAGCAAAAACTACGAAGTGTTCTTTGCCAAAGCCGAAGAAATGCCCAATTTGCTGCACGAAATTGGTCGTTTGCGCGAAATTACATTCCGAGAAGTTGGCGAAGGCACGAACGAATCTATCGATATTGATTCCTACGACACCCATTATCGTCATTTGTTTTTATGGGATGGCGATGCCAAAAAAATTGCCGGAGCCTATAGAATGGGATTGGGTTCAGAAATTTATCCCAATTACGGCATTGAAGGCTTTTACCTGACCGATTTGTTCCGATTTGAACCCGAATTGTACGATATGCTCCACCATTCAATCGAGATGGGACGCGCCTTTATCGTCAAAGAATACCAACAAAAGCCAATGCCTCTTTTCCTGCTTTGGAAAGGAATTATTCATATCACGCTACGTCATCCTGAACATAAATTCCTACTTGGCGGTGTAAGTATTAGCAATCAATTTTCGAATTTCTCGAAATCATTGATGATTGAATTCATGAAATCGAATTTTTATGATCCTTACATTGCCCAATACATTCACCCTAAAAAAGAATTTAAAGTCAAACTAAAAGATGCCGACAAGGACTTTATTTTTGATGAAGCCGAAGCCGATTTGAATAAATTTGACAAATTGATTGATGAATTAGAGCCCGGCGCTTTGCGTTTGCCTGTTTTAATCAAAAAATACATCAAACAAAATGCGCGTGTCATTGCTTTTAACGTGGACCCATTGTTCAACAACGCTATTGACGGTTTAATGTACATTCGAATTTCGGACCTTCCGGACAGTACCGTAAAACCAGTTATGGAAGAATTTCAAGCAGAATTAGAACGAAAATTGACTGAGAAAGAAGAGTGATTTTAGATTTCAGTCCCGAGGCTTCGGGAGCAGATTTTAGATTCTATTGGTTTTACCTCCAAATCGATTGACGCAAAATATCATCAATAGAATTATTTTTTATAAAATAAATAATTCTAATAAAATGATAACTTGCTAGAAAAATAGCCAATCCATAGGCCAATTTTTTATTAAAAAGAAGCTGATTGAAATATTCCTTGTTGGTTATTAATTCTGTGCTAAGAACTATAATTGTCGCAACACAAAACGCAACTACCAAGGGTCCAAAAATATTGAAATACAAGCTTTTGTATACATCTCCTTCATAAAAATAAACCAATGATTTTGTCATTCCGCAACCCGGACAAGGAAAACCACTTAGCATTTTCAGCGGACACAAAGACTGATCCGTTTCAAGATGCGCATTCTGATCGAAATAGATTAAAAAAAACGGAACCATCAACGTTATGAAAGCGCCGATGATTCCGTAAATTTTACGTTTTGACTTGGTATTAATTGTATAATTTATTGATGTCATTTTGAACAATCATGGCAGCTGCCATCGGGAAGAAAAATCCTAAAACAATCAATAAGGTGGAATCGTCTTTTTGCGGATAACCAATGCGTCTGTACACTTCTGGCAACCCTTCTCTTCCAGCTAAATAAAAGAAATAAACGTTGATAGGAAAACAACATCCTGCAAAAATAGCAATTGGCGACGAAATTACTTCGCGGCCTGTGACTGCATTCAACACTTCGGCCACTTTGATATTCCAATAGATATGATACAATCCGCAAGTGATAAATCCGAGTATTAAAACAATGACTGGATCGACTTTGAATACGGGAATTGGGTTATTGGGCTGATTCCAATGTTCGGTAATGGTGTTTTCCATAGGTTGATTTTTAATAGTTTAGGTAAAAATATAAAAATTATTGAAATGCTTTGTCGATTGGTTCCCAAAGTTCAATTTTATTTCCTTCTGGGTCTAAAATCCAGCCAAATTTTCCATAATCGTAAGTCTCCATTTCTCCTACAACTGTTACACCTTCTTCTGATAATTTTTTTAATAAATTTTCTAAATCGTGCACTCTGAAGTTTTGCATAAACTCTTTTTGGCTTGGCTCGAAGTAGTTTGTGTCATTCGCAAAAGGCGACCATTGGGTTGAGCAATCGTTTCCAGCAGTATCTTTCCACCAAAAAGTAGCCCCATAATCATCGGTTTGCAAACCTAAATGTTTGCCATACCAAGCTACAAGTGCTTTGGAATCTTTGGCTTTAAAGAAAAACCCGCCAATTCCAGTAACTCTTTTTTCCGTCTCGGTTTCATTGGGTTTCGCAAAGTATTTTGCTTTTATTTTATCGACAATCACTTGTGCCAATCGTTGGTGACTTTCGAATGTCCAACCGGCGATGTGTGGAGAGAGAATTACATTTTTGGCTTTTAATAAATATCGAAAGGCTACAGGAGTTTCTTTGTGTGTAAAAAGTGTTTCGAAGGACAACTTTTCATATTCCAAAACATCTAAACCAGCTCCGAGAATTTTTCCTTTTTTCATCGCTTCGACTAAATCGGCGGTGACAATATTTTTCCCTCTCGAAGTGTTGATAATCCAAAACGGATTGGCAAAAGCATTGATAAAATCGGCATCAACCATTTTATCCGTTTCGGGTGTCCAAGGAATGTGCAAGCTTAAAACATCGGTTTTTTGTTGTAATTCTTCGAGTGAAACTTGTTTGGCATTGGCATCGCCCACATTTTCCAGAATATCGTAACACAAAACTTCAACCTCAAAACCTCGCAATTTTTTGGCGAAAGATTTTCCCATATTACCATAGCCGATGATGCCTACCGTTTTGCCATCGAGTTCGTGACCACGGTTTTTTTCTCGGTTCCAATGACCTGATTTTATTTCGCTGTCGGCTTGATTCAAATTATTAAAAAGTGATAAAATCATTCCCAAACTATGTTCTGCAACGGCATTTCTATTGCCCTCGGGAGAGGCGATAAGTTGAATATTTTTCGACAATGCATACTCACAATCGATGCTTTCCAAACCGGCACCCACTCGCGCAATAAATTGCAAATTGGTCGCTTGGTCCAAAAATGTTTTATCGATTTTGAATCGGCTGCGAATGACAATTCCCTGATAATCTTGAATTTTGGCTTCGATTTCCGCTTTCGAAGAAGTGAAATCTTCGTGATTTATAAATCCCGCTTCTTGTAATTGATTCCAAAGCAGTGGGTGATTGCTATCGATATGAAGGATTTTGATGTCCATAAAATGTATTTCTAATTTTGATTTACCAAAATAACAAAAAAATTGCGATTTTTCGATTTGTAAATGGATTTAAACCGTTTTATTTTAAATTTTTATTGAATAACTTTGTCATTCTGACGAAGGAAGAATCCCAACAAAACTGATCAACAAAATGAGATTCTTCCTTCGTCAGAATGACAAATTACTGGCTCGTTTTTGTCTGTAAATTAATAGTTAACAAGGATTTAGAGTTGCAATTGCGTAAGTTTGTTAAATAGAAAAGAAATAACAATCAAAATATGAAATTAACAAAAACCTTTAACTCCTTCTTTCACAGCGAAAAAGCAGGCGGACTTATTCTTCTTTTTGTAACGATTTTGTCTCTTATTCTTGCTAATTCCTCCATTCAAACCCAATATATTTCGTTTTGGTCCACAGAATTTGGGCATCATTCCATCACGCATTGGATTAATGATGGATTGATGGCAATTTTCTTCCTATTGATTGGATTGGAATTAGAGCGAGAGATCTATCTTGGAGAATTGTCCAGTATCAAGAATGCGGCTTTACCTATTTTTGGTGCTCTTGGCGGAATGCTTGTCCCAGCTGGTTTATTTTTGTTGTTGAATTATGGAACCATAACCCAAAACGGAGCGGGAATCCCAATGGCGACAGATATTGCATTTGCCATAGGAATTTTATCGCTTTTAGGAAGTCGCGTACCTGCTTCATTAAAAATATTTCTGACTGCCCTCGCCGTAATTGACGACTTGGGAGCCATTATCGTGATTGCGGTTTTCTACACAACCTCTATTGCATTTGTCAATTTAGCCATTGCTTTGGGCATTATGGGGTTTTTATTTATTCTGAATCGGATGAAGGTTTACAATCTAATTCCTTATTTAATTGGCGGCGTAGCGATGTGGCATTTTATGCTAAATTCGGGTGTTCACGCAACGATTACTGGAGTTCTATTGGCATTTGTCATTCCTTTTGGTGATGGCAGCAAGAAATCGCCTTCTTATATTTTGCAGCATTTGCTACACCAACCTGTGGCTTTTATCATTTTGCCTTTGTTTGCTATTGCCAATACCTGCATCGCCATCGATTCGAATTGGAGTGAAGGTTTGAGCCACTCCAATTCAATTGGAATTCTTGTTGGACTTGTAGTGGGAAAACCTTTGGGAATTTTTCTTTTTTCGTTTATTGGCGTGAGTTTAGGTCTGTGTGCATTGCCACAAGATTTAAAATGGAAAAGCATTATTGGCGCTGGAATGCTGGGTGGAATTGGGTTTACAATGTCTATATTTATTACACTATTGGCCTTCAAAAATGACGGAGAGGAAGTGATTACCTATTCTAAAATTGCAATTTTGATTGCCTCGTTTGTGGCGGGAACTATGGGTTTTCTTTGGCTGAAATTTACTTTGAACGAAGCTGTCCCAAAACAACTTAAAAAACCAAAGATTATATAGCATGTTTATAAAAAACAAAAAGGGAATTGAACATAAAGTCAATTCCCTTTTTTGATTTTTTACCATTTTTTATCCCTTAATCTGTTTCAAAGAGGTCTTAATTCCTCTAATGAGTGACGAGCTGAATCCGTGCATTTCCATTTCGTTCAATCCCGCAATCGTGCAGCCTTGTGGAGTTGTAACTCGGTCAATCAATTGTTCTGGATGTATATTTTCTTCCATAATCATTTCGGCAGCTCCCTTTACGGTTTGGGCAGAAATGGCCAAAGCCGTTTTCCAATCAAAACCAATTTCGATTCCAGCTTGCATCGAAGCGCGAATATAACGTAAGGCAAAAGCCGTTCCGCTAGCCGCCAAAACCGTTGCCGCATCCATCAATTTCTCGTCGATTATAGGTGCAGTTCCTAAATCTTGGAAAAGGTCTACCACATTTTGAGCTTGAATGGCGTGTTTTTCATTGAAAGCAATACAGGTTGCCGATGCGCCAAATTGAGCCGCAATATTGGGCATAATTCGAATAGCACTGTTCGATTCGCCTATTTTATTTTGAAGGGATTCAATCGATAACCCGCTTACGCCCGAAGCGATTACTTTATTGGAAATTACTGGAAGGATTTCTGCCAAGACCGTACTTACCTGATACGGTTTTATAGTCAGAATTATCACATCCGCTTCTTGAATGTTGTGTTTGTTATCTTTAGAAACGGTCACACCCAATTCTTCTAAATAGAGAATGCTTGTTGTATTTCGTCTTGTAACTGTGATTTGGTGCCCTTTCGAAAATCGAGTTAATCCCAATGCGATGGAAACTCCAAGATTTCCTCCTCCGATAATATGTACTTTCATTTTAATTTTAAGTTGTTGGTTGTTCGCTAATAGATAATTCTGGTTTTTTATAATAATTTGCCTTTCAATAATAATGAGGCGATTGTAAAATAAATGACCAAACCAGTAACGTCAACTAAAGTTGCCACAAATGGCGCTGATGAAGTGGCAGGGTCTAGCTTGAGTTTTTTTAATAAAAAGGGAATCATAGAGCCTGAAAGTGTACCCCATAAAACAATAAATACTAAGGAAATGGAAACCGTCATTGCAACAGCAAACCAATGAATTCCATATTGATACAATCCGGTCTGCTGCCAAATCATAATTCGAATAAATCCCACAATTCCCAATATAGAACCCAATAAAAATCCGGAAGCGATTTCTTTTTTCATTACAAACCACCAATCTTTTAGATCTAATTCTTTCAATGCCATGGCGCGAATAATCAAAGTCGCAGCTTGTGAACCTGAGTTTCCGCCACTCGAAATAATAAGAGGTACGAATAATGCCAAAACGACTGCTTTTTCTATTTCTCCTTCAAAAAATCCCATAGCTGAGGCAGTAAACATTTCTCCAAGAAATAAAACAACAAGCCAAGTGGCGCGTTTTTTTACCATTTCGAAAAGTCTAGTTTGAACATAAGGTAATTCAAGAGCTTCCAAACCCCCAAACTTTTGAATATCTTCGGTATCTCTTTTTTCTATCTCATCTTTTATAACATCAATCACATCATCTATCGTGATTCGACCGACCAAACGCCCTAATTCATCTACAACAGGAATAGCTTCGAGGTCATATTTATCCATTATTCGAGCCACCTCGACATCGGCCGTTTCAACATCTACATAATTGAGTTTTCGAATGTAAAATTCACTGATAGGCGTTTTTGTTGTTGGTGCTGTCAACAAATCTTTCAGAGACAAACGCCCTTTGAGTTTATTATCATCATCAACAACGTAAATGGAATGTACTTTGGAAATGTTTTCGGCTTGAATTCGCATCTCCTTGACGCAAGTCATCACGTTCCAATTCTCGTTGACTTTAACCAATTCTTTGTGCATAATCCCACCCGCAGTATCTTCGTCATAACGCAACAAATCAACAATACCTTTGGCATGTTCAATATCTTGCAGTTCAGATATTACCTCCGCTTTTCTATCCTTTGAAAGTTCTCCAATAATATCAGCGGCGTCATTGGTTTCGAGTTCGTCAAGTTCTTCGGCGATTTCTTTTGGCGACAGTCGACTCAATATTTTTTCGCGCAAATCGTCTTCTAATTCCAGAAGTATTTCAGCAGTTTTTTCAGAATCCAACACCTTGAAAATATAGGTTGCTTCCTCAATACTGACCTCATCTAGTATTTCGGCAAAATCAGCATGGTGCATATCATTCAATAAAACTTCCAATTGCTGGTCGTTTTTACTTTGAATAAGTTGCTCTAATTCTTGAATTAGCTCTTTGCTGATTTTAAACTCCATCGGCTTCTATTTTTTGGGTCAGAGCGATAAATTGCTCGACACTAAGTTGTTCCGGACGCAGGTTAAAAACTTCGTCCTCTCTTAAACTATCGGACAAATTTAGTGTTTTTAAACTATTTCTCAAGGTTTTTCTGCGTTGCTGGAAAGCAGTTTTGACCACCGTAAAAAATAATTTTTCACCGCAAGGCAAACTGTAATTTTCTTTTCTTCGCATGCGCATCACTCCCGATTTCACCTTAGGTGGCGGAATAAAAACGTGCTCATCGACCGTGAATAAATATTCAGTATCGTAAAAGGCTTGTGCCAAAACCGAAAGAATTCCATAGGTCTTGCTCCCTTTTTTCTCGCAGATGCGTTCGGCGACTTCTTTCTGGAACATACCCGAAAATTCTGGAATTTGATCGCGCAATTCTAAAGTGCGAAAGACAATTTGTGTGGAAATATTATAGGGAAAATTGCCTATAATAGCAAACTGCTTTCCGCCAAAAACTTCGTTGACATCGTATTTCAAGAAATCTTTAGAGATGATTTTTCCGTGCAATTTGGGATAATTGGCATCCAAATAATCCACCGATTCCGTGTCGATTTCGATAACGTAGGTGTTGATTGGTTTTTCCAATAAATACTTGGTCAAAACGCCCATTCCCGGACCGATTTCTAATACGTCATCATAACCTTCGAGACTCAAGGTGTCGGCAATGGCTTTTGCTACGCTTTCGTCTTTCAAGAAATGTTGCCCGAGGTGTTTTTTGGCTTTTACTTTTTCCATATTGTCATTGCGAGGCACGAAGCAATCTCGCTTAAATTTTAAATTTATTTTACCGCAAAGACGCGAAGGGGGAAACGTTATATAATTTGAATACTAAAATACAATCTAAAATTTATTTCTGTCCAACGGATAAACCACGATCACTTTCCGGTCGCTGCTGCAATTTTATTGGTTCCCACATCAACGGATTAGCATCCTTGCTACAATATTGCTGGTTCCCACATCAACGGATTAAAATCCGTTGCTACAATATGAATCGTTCCTACGGAACTTTTGCGATTCAAAGAGGCCGCAGCTCGATACATTTTGTATAGCTGGATTTAGTCCAGTTAGCAACGCTAAACAAGAGAGAAAGAGCCCGAGGCTCGGCGCATATTATGATTTGATCTTTAAATACTGCCATCTCAACTGAACACTAAAACCTGACCACTGAGCACTTTTTAACGCTCCAAAATCACTTCTAATTCTGTTCTGAAAGATAACATTTTCTCTCCAAATAATTTACCTCCTTCTTGACGCAATGTTGGTGCATCTTCCGAGTAATATTTTTGCAAAGTTTCCTTGCTGTCCGTCGTGTATTGAACCGAATAAGTGATTCCTCCCATTTCTTCTTCAATTAAAACGCGTGCCATTTTGGCCGAAGAGAATTTTCCCGTGGCCAGCATTTCCGGTATGTGTTTGTGTTGCATCCAAATCATCCATTGGTCGTGAACACTTTCGTGTATGTTTGTGGTAACGTTGTAAATTATCATTTAAAAAATATTAAAGTTGAAGCTTTAAGTACCAAGATATTTGTACTTCCCTGAAATGGGGTAACCATAAAAATCATTTTATATGAATGCAAATTTAAAAGAAATTAGGAAACACCGCGCCTACCGTGATGAGTTTACAAAAGAAATTGTAAATTTTTACGAAAATGGAAAATATTATGTTCAACTGTAAGGATTGAATAATGGTTGATTTACCAATGGTTTTATAAATTTTGCACTTTCACAAAATAGAAATTGAATGGCTAGAAATGAAATAAAGTATCAAAAAAATAATTGAACAACTATAAATCAGAATATTGATAATTTAAAGTACACTCATTACATACTAAACACTCTTTTTTTTAATACTTTCATTTAAATTTTCACAATAAATAGCGGAATCGAAATCTGGTGTCGCAACTTATCGACAGTAGTTCCAAAAAGTAAATCTTTGAAACCCGTGTGACCGTGCGTACCCATTACCAAAACATCAAAACCTCCTTTGTTGATGATCGCTGGAATTACTTTATAAGGTTTGCCAAAACCTAATTTGGTTTTCACCTTAAATCCTTTTTCAGAAAGCATTTCCTTGTATTCGGCCAATAATTTTTCGTCAATTAAGGTTTCGTGATCTTCGATATTCTTACCGTAAACCATCGCTCCCACCGTTTCTACTACGTGAATCAAGGTGTACTTAGCTTCGATTCCGCCCAATTCAAAGGCACTGTTTATCGCTACCGCATCGGCAGAAGTGAAATCGACCGTAATAGCAATACGCTTTGTATTATACCTTGCAATATCTGAAAATTGGAGATCTAAATTATGTGGAGAGTGATTTTGAAATTCAAGTTTAGTTTTGGTTATAAAAGGTTTGAACACGATATACAACAGCAAAATCAAAAATCCGAAAGCCATAGGCACCACTGTAAGCCACAAAACAATTGGATTTTCCGCAGTTTCGAGCCAGCCCACAATTTCATTATACACCAATTTTACATTCAAGGAAACAATAATGGTAGCTACAATCCAAGAACCAATTTGAGTCAATGTACTAATGTGAAAACCTTTCATTTTTGATTTATCCGATACAAAATGTATCAGCGGAATAATAGCAAAACCCAATTGCAAACTCAAAATAACCTGACTCAAAATCAGCAATTTTCCGGTTACGCTTTCGCCAAAAATAGAAATAACTATTACCGCAGGCACAATCGCGATCAATCGGGTAATAATTCTTCTTACCCAAGGCTGAATCCTTAGATTTAAATAGCCTTCCATCACGATTTGTCCTGCCAAAGTTCCCGTAATGGTGGAGCTTTGTCCTGCCGCAATCAAGGCAACGGCAAACAAAATTGGGGCCCATTTTGTACCTAAAATTGGGGCCAAAAACTGATGCGCATCTTGAATTTCGGCCACTTCAAACATTCCATTTTTGTAGAATGTGGCTGCTGCCAATATTAAAATCGCGGCATTGACAAAAAAAGCTAGGTTCAATGCAATCGTACTATCGATTAAATTGTATTTCAAAGCTTGTTTGATACCCGCCACACTTCGGTCAAATTTTCGGGTTTGAACAAGAGAAGAATGCAAATATAAATTGTGAGGCATAACCGTAGCTCCAATAATCCCGATGGCGATGTAAAGCGCAGCCGAATTAGGCATCGACGGAATTAACCCTTGCACCACTTTACCCATCTCGGGTTGGGCAAAAATCATTTCGAAAATAAATGAAATTCCGATGATAGCGACCAATGCGATAATGAATGCTTCCATTTTTCGGATGCCTTTATTGATTAAGAAAAGCAATAAAAATGTATCCAAAACGGTAATAATTACTGCATCAATCAGCGGGATGTCGAACAATAAATTGATTCCGATTGCCATTCCCAAAACCTCAGCTAGATCGCAAGCCGCAATGGCAATTTCAGCCAAAAAATAAAGAATATAATTGATAAAAGGCGAATAGGTTTCGCGAGAAGCTTGCGCTAAATCACGTTGGGTTACAATCCCCAATCGGGCACTCAAACTTTGCAAAAGCAAGGCCATCATATTACTCATTAACAAAACCCAAAGTAAGGCATACCCAAACTGACTTCCACCAGCAATATCAGTCGCCCAGTTTCCGGGATCCATATACCCCACACTAATTAAATAAGCGGGGCCAAAAAAGGCAAGAATTTTTCTGAAAGTCGAGGTTTTATTTTGTGTGGCTACCGATTGATTTACTTCTTCTAAAGATTTGCTCATGACTGAAATTGAATTAGTAAGGCAAATATATACAAAAAGATTTTGTATGAGTAATTATTTTTTTAGATTTGTCTAAAAAATAATTCAAATAGAAAAAAATGAAAAAATCGCTCTTTCTATTATTCTTGTTGCCCGTTCTAAACACCAATTTGATTGCCCAAGATTTACCTTCTATTCAAACTGACAGGCCTGATCAAACGGAATGTCCATTTATTACACCCCGACACTATTTTCAGCTTGAAAATGGGTTTTCCTATGAAAAGAATAATTTCCAATCCGAACTAATTGTTGTGCCTTCGACCTTAACTCGTTTTGGGATCACCAATTATTTTGAATTGCGATTGATTACCGAATTTGTAATTTCTAGAGAAAACGAACTCAATTATTCTGGCATTAACCCCATTTTAATTGGCTTCAAAACAAGACTTTTAGAAGAAAAAGGAATCATTCCAACCACTTCACTGATTGCCCATATTGGATTCCCTGAAGTAGCTTCGAGTGATTATCGAGCCAATTATTATTATCCTGAATTTCGATTTACGATGCAACACACCCTAAGCGATAGGCAAACCCTAAGTTATAATTTGGGCGCCGAATGGAATGGAATTGACAAAAAACCCACTTTTATCTACACCTTAACAACAGGATATTCGTTGACGGAAAAGATAGGGGCTTACATCGAATTCTATGGATTTATACCACAAATTGGGGAGGCAGATCACCGGTTTGATCTCGGTTTGACCTATTTATTCAATCCTAATCATCAATTTGATGTTTCAGGAGGATTTGGTTTATCGGCCAATTCTCCGGAATATTACCTTGCTTTGGGCTATTCGTTTCGATTTAAAACCTAGTTAGAAGATGCTATCAAACTATAACAAAACTTTATTATTCAAACTTACAACTTGGTTTGAATCTTTGTAACTTTGCCACTTTCTAATTTTAATCTAAAAAAATAAAAATATGTATCCACAAGAAATGGTTTTACCAATGCAAGCTGAATTAACTTCCGTTGGTTTTCAAGATTTACATAGTGCCCAAGCGGTAGATGCCGCAATAAAAACAGAAGGAACAACATTAGTGGTTGTAAATTCGGTTTGTGGTTGTGCTGCAAGAAATGCTCGCCCAGGGTCGGCAATGAGTTTAGACAACACCAAAAAACCAGATCATTTAGTGACTGTTTTTGCTGGAGTTGATAAAGAAGCTGTTGATGCTGCGAGACAACATATGTTCCCTTTTCCTCCTTCATCGCCAAGCATTGCCTTGTTCAAAGATGGCGAATTGGTTCATATGCTAGAGCGTCATCACATCGAAGGACGACCTGCTGAAATGATAGCAGACAATTTGAAAGATGCTTTCAACGAGTTTTGCTAAAAATTTTAGGTATTAAAAAACCTCCTTTTTACAAAAACAAAACTAAAAATAAACCTCAAATGCGCAGATTTCAATGAAATTTGCGAATTTGAGGTTTTAAATTTGAGCTAGGTTAACGATTACAAATTCTCAAAGAAATCATTTCCTTTATCGTCGGTGATAATAAAAGCAGGGAAATCTTTGATGGTGATTTTTCGAACGGCTTCCATACCTAATTCTTCAAAATCAACTACTTCAACCGAAAGGATGTTCTCTTTGGCCAAAATAGCCGCAGGACCTCCAATAGATCCCAAATAGAATCCACCGTAAGCTTTACAAGCATCTTTAACGGTTTTAGTTCTGTTTCCTTTGGCAAGCATCACCATACTGCCTCCATTCTTTTGGAATTCTTCTACATAAACGTCCATTCTACCCGCTGTTGTTGGTCCAAAACTTCCTGATGGCATTCCTTCTGGTGTTTTTGCCGGTCCTGCGTAATAAACAGGGTGGTTTTTGAAGTATTCTGGCATTGGTTTACCCGCATCCAATAATTCTTTGATTTTGGCGTGAGCAATATCACGAGCTACGATCAAAGTTCCGTTCAATTTCAAACGTGTTTTAATCGGATATTGTGATAGTTTTTTCAGAATATCAGCCATAGGTTGATTCAAATCAATTTCGACTGCTGGTTCCAAATGTGGCGCTATTTCCGGCAAAAATTGGCTCGGATTTACTTCTAATTGTTCTACGAAAATACCATCTTTCGTGATTTTTCCTTTAATATTTCTATCAGCAGAACACGAAACTCCCATTCCAACCGGACAAGAAGCAGCGTGGCGTGGCAAACGAATAACGCGAACATCGTGCGTGAAATATTTACCTCCAAATTGAGCTCCAATGGCGCTTTGTTGGCAAATTAACTGTACTCTTTTCTCCCATTCTAAATCACGGAATGCCTGACCGGCCATATTTCCAGAAGTTGGCAAATGATCAAAATAACCTGCCGAGGCTTTTTTAACGGCAGCTAGATTTGCTTCCGCAGAAGTTCCTCCAATCACTAAAGCCAAGTGATAGGGCGGACAAGCCGAAGTTCCTAAATCCATTATTTTGGCACGAATGAAAGCATCCAAAGATTTTTCATTCAATAGCGATTTTGTTTGTTGGTATAAATAGGTTTTATTGGCAGAGCCACCGCCTTTTGCCAAGAACAAAAACTCGTACGACGCTCCTTTTTTGGCATAAATATCAATCTGCGCCGGAAGATTCGAACCTGAATTTTTCTCTTCAAACATACTGATGGGTACAATCTGAGAATAACGAAGGTTTCTTTCTTGATAAGTGTTAAAAATCCCCTTAGAAAGCCATTCGGCATCATCGACACCTGTGTATACATTTTCGCCTTTTTTAGCCACTACAATCGCCGTCCCGGTGTCCTGACAAGAAGGCAATTCACCGTCAATCGCCACCGCTGCGTTTTGCAATAAATTATAAGCCACAAAACGATCGTTGTCCGTCGCTTCTGGATCGTCAAGAATGGCTTTTAATTTTTCTAAATGTGCTGTTCGCAACATAAAAGAAACGTCATTCAAGGCTTCCTGAGCCAATAATTCCAATCCTTTTGGTTCAACTGTCAAGATTTCTCTATCGCCTAGTTTTTCAGTTTTTACAAAATCAGACGTGATTTTACGGTATTGGGTATCGTCTTTTAAAATGGGGTAAGGATCCTGATATATAAAGTCCATAATGTAAGGTATTTAAAATTTTAGATTGCCAAAGATAAGAAATGTATCCATAGTCAAACCTGATTTATATCAACTAATGTTTTAGAATTGATTTAAATTAAATGATTTGAATCCATAAAAATGACAACATTAATATTTCCCCACGGATTAAAACCGCTGCTACAATATGTTTCATCATACGCCAACGGATTAAAATCCGTTGCTACAAGATATCTCGTTCCTACGGAACTTTTACATTTTTACAGGCTTCTTAGAGCCGTCGGCTCGGTACATTTTGTAGCAACGGATTTTAATCCGTTGAAAACAATAAAACATAAAAAAAAGAGCCGTAGGCTCGGCTCATATTAAGTCTTCAAAAACATATCTTTCATCAAAAGTTACTTGAAATTTATCTAAAAATTCCAAATATTCTTCTTTAAAAGTTTGTTTCTTGTGATGTTCTTCTTGATTAAGAATATATTTGTAAACGGCATCAATTTGAGAATGACTATAAGAAAAAGCTCCATAACCTTCCTGCCATTCAAATCTAGATTTGGTCAAATGATGGTCATTAATATATTTTGATGATTTGGCTTTCACCGTTTTCATTAGTTCCGAAATAGAAACTGTTGGTTTTAAACCTAAAAAACAATGAACGTGATCTTCAACACCATTAACAATTATTGTTTTAGACCCTGTTCCATTTATCAAATTGCCAATTACGCCAAATAATGTAGATTTCCATTCATTGGTAATAATAGCTTCACGGTATTTTACCGCAAAAACAACCTGAATATAAACTTGATGATAGGTGTTTGCCATAATTGTCTTTTATATTTCTACATCAACGGATTAAAATCCGTTGCTACAATATGTGTCGTTGCTACATCAACGGATTAAAATCCGTTGCTACTATTTGTCGTTCCTACGGAACTATTGCGTTTCTGAGAGCCAGCGGCTCGACATATTTTGTAAGGCTGGACTTCAGTCCAGTTTCATCTGCAAACCACAATCAAAAAAGAGCCATCGGCTCGACACTTTTTTTTTGCCTAACCTATAATTTTAAAAAAACCAGCTCGCCACAAAAATTGCTGTAATCACGCAAATCACGTCCACTAAAAGCATCGTTCCTAAAGCGTATCGGGTATTTTTGATATTGACAGAACCAAAGTAAACCGCAATCACGTAAAAGGTACTTTCGGCACTGCATTGAAAAATACTACTCAATCTTCCCGTCATAGAATCGGCACCAAAAGTATTCATCGAATCGATCAAAAACCCTCTTGAACCTGCAGAACTAAAAGGTCTTAATAAGGCTACGGGCAAAGCATCAGTGATTTCTTTGCTCACTCCCATATTCGAAAAGGCAAAAGCAATCCAATTGCTAATAATTTCAAATAGTCCACTGTTTCTAAATAACGAAATTGCCACCAACATTCCCAGAACATAAGGAAAAATAGTAACTCCTGTTTTTACACCATTATTGGCGCCTACCACAAAGGCTTCATAAACAGTCGTATTGGCCTCGGTAAATTTCTTTTCTTTAAGGAAAGAAAAAATCAAGGTAAAAATGATAATACTTACTAATATTAAAGCCGAAAGATTAGAAGTGAAATAGTTTTTGCCAATTAAATCGAGATGGTTTACGTACATTAAAAGTCCGATAATGGCCGCTATTAGCACCATTAAACCAGTAACTAAAGAAGCACTTTTGAAATTAATTTTTTGTTTGATTCCAACAATCAAGAAAGCAGCAATGGTGCCAATAAAAGAGGTAATAATACAAGGCAACATCACGTCGGCAGGATTGCTGGCGCCGGCGGCAGCGCGATACCCAATAATAGAAGTTGCAATTAAAGTAAGTCCTGAAGCATGCAAACACATAAACATAATTTGCGCATCGCTGGCCTTATCTTTTTCGGGATTTATTTCTTGTAAACTTTCCATAGCTTTCAATCCAAAAGGAGTAGCAGCGGAATCCAACCCTAAGAAATTGGCAGCAAAATTTAAAGTCATATAGGAAATCGAAGGGTGATTTTTGGGAATACTTGGAAACACTTTTACAAATACCGGACTCAGGGCTTTTGCCAGTTTTTCTGACACTCCCGAAATGATTAAAAGTTCCATCAAGCCACAGAAAAAGGCTAAATAGGCCATCAATGGCAAGATCAAATCGAGTAAAGTGCTTTTACAAGTGGGCAATAATCCATCAGATTTTTGAACACCACTAAAAATTTTAACTACTTTATTTTTATACACATAAGTAGTATCAGCATTTAGTGTATCTCTATTGATAATAAAGGTCTTTTCTTCCGATTTATTGATGCTGTCTTTTATAAAAATAGGAATCTGATCGA
The DNA here is from genome assembly GCF_004355225.1 of Flavobacterium nackdongense. Taxonomy (NCBI): domain Bacteria; kingdom Pseudomonadati; phylum Bacteroidota; class Flavobacteriia; order Flavobacteriales; family Flavobacteriaceae; genus Flavobacterium; species Flavobacterium nackdongense. Next base: position 2,422,815 of record NZ_CP037933.1, read on the forward strand.
TATATTTTTCAGAAATCAAAATAGGATCGTCTTTTTTTCCATTCAAAACATTGTCAATCGTATAACTGTTGCCAGAAAACAAACTGAAAATCACAAATGCAATCGACGAAATGAAAATAACCAACCAAAATCTACTTAATACCATAATCTATAATTTTTGTAAATGTAATATTTTGTTTTTTAAAAAGAATAGTAAGAACCAAAAGAACACTTTGTTGAAAAAGAATTACATAGCAACCATATCCCAGCATATCGTAAGAATTGTAAATAGAAATTAACATTAGTCCTAATGTTAAAACAATCAATAACAAACTAACATTTTTTCTATTAAAAAATAGTAAAACAGGTGAAAACACAATTGAAAAAATTACTAGAATAGTCAAGAAAAAACCAAAAATATCCAAATAAGAGAAGGATGATAAGGTAAAAAAGTCATATAAACACTTAATAAAAGGATCAAAATAATAAGAGGTTGAGCACTCACCATCCAAACCACAACCGATCGCAATAGATTTATTATAAGGCAGGAATAATGAAATTAATCCAAGAAGACTTAATCCCAAAAGAATAATTTTTTTATACATTTTGAAATTGTTTAAACGTGAATAATTTCCTCCTCAATCAATAAATCTTCGCGCCTTAACCGAAGGAAAATCTGTGCCACAGCAATCGTATCTTTTTCACAATAAGTTACAATACGATCGATGTCTTTGTCCACATAAAAAACGTGACCTACTTGACTGCCGTCGATGTCGCCTTTTGGAGAAGGAATTCCAAGGACTTTACACATTAATTTCAAGGAAGTAAAATGTTTGTAATCACCAAATTTCCACAATTCCAAAGTGTCTAAATGCGGAATTTCCCAAGGTTTTTTGCCAAACAAATTCAGCTTGTTGGGAATGGCAATGTTGTTAATAATCATTCGGCGTGCGATGAACGGAATGTCGAATTCCTTTGCATTATGACCACACAAAACGTGTTGCGGTTGGTTGAAATGATTGTTCAACAGATTGATGAAATCGTGCAGAATTTTCTTTTCATCTCCAAAAAAGGATGTCACACGAAAATTCCGAACATCACCTTTGATAGTAAAATAACCCACAGAAATACAGACTATTTTTCCAAATTCTGCCCAAATTCCGGCACGGTCATAAAAATCTTCTGGTGTGTATTCGTCTTTGCGCTGGTATTGGGTTTTGTTTTCCCAAAGTGCTTTCATTTCATCATCCAAAGAATTAAAATCGGCTACTTCTGGAATTGTTTCGATATCGAGAAACAAGATGTTGTTGAGGTTGATTTTTTCTATCATAAGGCAAATGTTTTTAAAGATTTTAGGTTAGTTATTTTTTTAAAAATACTACTAGTTTTCTACTTTCAAAATCACTTTTTGCAAGTCTTTATCAGCTGATGAACTGCCTACCAAGATTTCAAAATCACCAGCTTCTACTGTATATTTCATTGACAAATCCCATAGCGAAAGTGTATCTGGTGTAATATCGATAGTGATTGTTTTGCTTTCTCCAGCTTTCAACAAAACTCTTTTAAATCCTTTCAATTCTTTCACGGGAACGGTTACTGAACTCACCAGATCGTGAATATACATTTGAACGATTTCATCTCCGTCTGTTTTTCCAATATTTGTAACTGTTACGCTTATAGATGAACTCTCACCAATTTTGATTGTGTTCTTGTTCAAAACTGGTTTAGAATAAGTAAAACTAGTGTAACTTAAACCAAAACCAAAATTATAAAGCGGGGAATTTTCTTCGAAGTGATAGCCTCTTCGAGCCGTTGGTTTATGATTGTAATAGGCTGGAATTTGACCTGTAGTTCGTGGGAAAGTTGCTGGTAATTTACCACTTGGATTTACATTACCCAACAAAACATCTGCAACGGCATTGCCTCCTTCTTGACCCAAATACCAACATTCCAAAATAGATTTTGCCTTTTCTTGTACATTTTGAATGGCCAATGGAGCTCCGTTAAATAAGGTAACAACGATTGGTTTTCCTAATTTTGACAATCTATTTAGTAATTCATTTTGCTGTCCAAAAAGTTCAATACTGGATCGATCTCCTAAATGATTTTCTGCCCATCCTTCTCTATTTAATGCTTCATCTGAACCAAGTGCTAAAATGATAACGTCAGCATTTTCAGCAACTTTTACAGCCTCTTCGATACGGGCTTTATTGTCAGTTTCTGCGGTAGGTGTTATAGCATCTTTGTACCATCTGTTCCATTGGTTTTCTTCAATCAACCGACAACCTTCGGCATAAGACACTTTTACTTTATTCCCAACTTTATTTTTTATTCCCTCCAATAATGTTATAACGTATTTGGGAGAATCACTATATCCACCCAATTGTTTGCGATCTGCATTGGGGCCTATAACGGCTACTGTTTTAATTTTAGATAAATTCAAAGGTAAAAAAACATCGTTATTTTGCAACAAAACAATGGCTTTATCGGCAGCTTCTTTCGCTAATTTCTTGCTTGATTCCATGTTTGAAACCACTTCAGCATTGGCAACATCTACATAAGGATTTTCGAATAACCCCATTGAAAATTTTGCTTTTAAGATTCTAGAAACGGTTTCATCAAGAATTTCTATAGCTAATTTTCCAGACTCAATTGCTGGCTTCAAATATTGGTATGTCGTAATATCCGGAGTTTCAATATCGACTCCCGTTTTGAATGCCAAAATTCCCGCTTCGGCTTGAGTTTCTGTCAAATGATGGCGACTTTGAAGTTCCGAAATGGCACCATAATCAGATACCACTAGGCCTTTGAAACCCCATTCGTCTTTCAAAATTTTCTTAAGTAAAAAAGTGTTGGCGTGCGAAGGAACTCCATCAATTTCGTTGTAGGAAGCCATTACAGACTGCGCATTTGCTTCCTTAATAGCGGCAAAAAATGGAGGCAAAAAGGCTTCTCTTATTTCTCTCTCACCTAAGTTTGCAGGGGAAGTGTTATTTCCTGCTTCTGGCTGTCCATGACCTGTTAAATGTTTCAGAGTAGCCATAACATGATTTTTATCTATTCCGTTTGTCGTATTTTCTCCTTGAAATCCTTTTACTGCGGCAACACCCATTCGAGAAACCAAGAAAGGATCTTCTCCATAAGTTTCCTCAAAACGTCCCCATCGAGGATCACGAGCAATATCAATTACGGGCGCCAAAACGTGATGAGCTCCACGAGAGCGTACCTCAGCAGCTACTGAAGTAAAAATACGCTTTATTAAATCATCATCCCAAGTCGAAGCCAGAGCTATAGACTGAGGAAAACTAGTAGCATCTTTGGCTGGTAAACCGTGAAGTGCTTCTTCGTGAAATAGAACAGGGATTCCTAAACGCGTATTATTGACAAAGAATTTTTGAATTGCATTGGTAATTGCTGCCATTTCTTTAGGATTTCGACCATAACTTCCATTCAAAGAACCATTTGGATTTTCGCTAGGACGATTAATTTCTCCTATTCCAAATGACATATTTTTTTTGGCTTTTTCAATATCAAAATTACCATTTGCATCATACAAAAACTCGCTTCGTTTTTGCCATATACTCATGGTTTGAGCCACTTTTTCGTCTAGTGTCATTTTACTTAAGAGATCGCTTACGCGAACGTCTATGGGTTGTTTTGGGTCTTTATATATCGGCATTTGGGCAGAAATAAAACAAGTTTCAAAGAGAAATAGCAGTACATAAACAGTTTTTTTCATAAGAAATGAATAATAAATATATAATTTTTTGAATTGGTTTTCAGAATAATCGATAATCTAGTTTTTTATATTTCAAATATACATTTAATTTATAGGCCATTAAACAGCACTTGTTGCTTCGTGGGATTTTCGTGTTCCAGCAACCATTTTTTGCGCCACAAACCGCCTGCATAACCTGTGAGCGAACCATCGGTTCCGATGACTCTGTGGCAAGGAACGACAATCCATAATGGGTTTTTTCCATTGGCGGAAGCCACGGCACGAATGGCTTTGACATCTCCTAATTTCTTAGATAATTCTAGATACGACATTGTTTTCCCGAAGGGAATTTCGAGTAATGCTGCCCAGACTTTTTGTTGAAATTCGGTTCCCGATGGATTTAATTTGAAAGTGAAATCAGTCCTTTTTCCTTCGAAATAATCCTGAAGTTGAGCAATGGGTTCTAGTAAAACTTCTGGAATTGTTGTAGAAATAGTTCCTTCATCAGAAACGGAAATTACTGAAATGCCTTCTAGGTCACCCGTTATTTTGGCAATTCCTAAAGGGGTTTTAATGAATGCAGTTTCCATTTTTGCTTTATTTCCCAAGTCTTTTTTCAAGTAAATCTCTACTAATGGTCAGCATTCTGCCTATTTGGACTCCATTTCGATAGGCTACCACTCTAAAGGTGATGTCTCCCTTAGGAATCTCAAAAGGATGAGTATATTTTGGAGAATATTTGGCCGGAAAAGTACCATCGATAGTATAATACAATTCTACATTTGACAATTCAGCGGCTAGCGTACACATCATTTTTCCATCGACCATTTTGGTGGTAACAATTGGATCGTAGACTGCTTTAGAAATAGGTTTTTCGATGGCATCGAATCTTTTGAAATGCTGTTCGACTCTAGCTGAAAAATTTTCCCAATTTTTGGTCGAATAAGGACTCCAAACCGATTCGCTAATACCGAAAGCTCTTGGATAAGTCATGTAAAAAGCGTGCTGAATGGTTGGGATTTCTTCGGTCCAAAGGTTTGCTTGACCTCCTAAAATGAATTTTGAATCGACACCTTCAGGCGCTGGTTCAAACTCATAGGTTTTTTTTAATGACAATTTGCTGTAAATGGGCACCTCAACCGAAGGGTCTCCTTGAACATAATCTAAATAAGCAAAAGTGTTGGGCGACATAATTGCTTCATGCCCTAATTGGGATGCTTTTATTCCACCTTCAATTCCTCTCCAGCTCATAACGGCGGCTCCATCTGCTAGGCCTCCGTAAAGAATTTCGTCCCACCCAATGACTTTTTTTCCTTTGGAATTGATAGTTTTGGCGACTCTTTTGATAAAATAGCTTTGCAATTCTTTGGCGTCTTTTAAATTTTCTCTTTTCATCAGCGCCTTACAATTTTCGTCCTTTTCCCAATAGCCGTGATAACATTCGTCGCCACCTAAATGAATATAATTCCCGGGGAATAAAGAAGCAATTTCTCCAAAAATAATGTCCAAAACAGAATATACTTTCTCGTCGGCTGGGTTCAAAGAATTTTCAATAGTCATTGTAAAAGTACCATCGCCGTGCCATTCGGCAAATTTGGAACCTGGATTGACCATTTTGGGTTCTTTTAGGGTAGATAATTCTGGGTAGGCTGCCAGCAAGGCCATAGAATGTCCTGGTACATCAATTTCGGGTACAATCGTAATTTGTTTCTCTGATGCATATCGAATAATCTCTCTAATGTCGTCTTGAGTGTAAAAACCTCCGTAGGGCGTTTTCTCTCCTTCTTTTGGCGCCTCTCTTTCTCCAAATGAGCCAAAACGTGCTACACGCCAAGCGCCTATTTGGGTCAGTTTTGGCAAACCTTTGATTTCGATTCTCCAGCCGTTATCGTCGGTCAGGTGCAACTGCAGCGTATTAAATTTATATTTTGCCATCCAATCGATGTATTCTTTTACTTCGGATTTGGTAAAAAAATGCCGACTTACATCGAGCATTAATCCTCGCCAACCAAAGCGCGGATAATCTTTGATTTTACAAGCTGGAATTGCGATGTTTTCTTCAGCACTTTTAGCAATAGGAACCAATTGATCGAAGGTTTGTAGCCCATAAAACAATCCTGCGACAGCATTTGCTTTTAAGACAATTTCTTTCTCGCCAACCTCAAGTGAGTAGCCTTCTTTTCCGAGGGTTTGCTCCGAAATTTTGTTTAATTCAATTCGGATGAGGCTGGCATTATTAGCGGGCCGTTCCTCGGAGACGGAGTATCCTTTTCCGGAATCGGAACTAAAATGCAATTTTACAATCTTGTTGAGTTCGGGATTGGAGTTTACTAAATAGACTTTTGTTTTTGAGTTTAAAACAAAACTTCCTTGTTGTGAAACATAACTAACTGGATTTGGGATAATGGAGTGTTGTGCTTTTAGGCTAAAAACCATTAGAAAAAACAGCGCAATTGAGGATTTTAATTTCATTATCTATGTTTTATACTGTATTCAAATATAATGATTTATTAAAAGCAAAAAACCACTTCGATAGAAATGGTTTTTGTTTCTTCTTAGCCCTTATGGTAACGGCATCCTTTTAGGGCGGGGTTCGCCCTAAAAGATATAGTGGACAGAAGGAAAAAGCTCCTCATTATTGCCCTCAATACTACACTTAAATTATTTTAAATGCGAATATACGTAGGCTTCTAAGGCTTTTAATTCCTCATCTGTAAATGTTTTTGTTACGGCAAAATTAGCTTTCATCACTTCGTATTGCGACGGATCGACAATAGGTTTTCCTTCGCCTTTTAGAAAACTAATCATATCGCCATTTTTTTCTTTATAAATTTTGGCAATGTCTTGTAGACTCGGCCCAACCAGCTTTATATCGGGTTTGTGGCAAGCTACGCAGGCTCCTTTTCCTTCAAAAAGAGTTTTTCCTAAGGCTTCGGGTTTTTGAACTTCGGTTGTAGTTCCAGACTTTCCAAAGGATTCCTCACTCTCTTTTTTGCAAGAGACAAATGCTAAAACGGCAAATAAAAAGACAATTTTTTTCATTTTTTATTGATTTAAAATTATCGCCGCTTCTTTGGCGAAATAAGTCGAAATTAAACTTGCACCCGCTCTTTTGATACACATAAGTTGTTCCATCATAATCTTATCGTGATCGAGCCAACCTCTTTCGGCAGCGGCTTTGATCATCGCATATTCGCCTGAAACGTGAAAAACTGTCACGGGAACATTCACGGCATTTTTGACTTCGCGAACGATGTCAAGATAGGCAATTCCGGGTTTTACCATCACCATATCGGCGCCTTCTTCGACATCTGAAAGTGCTTCTTTGACGGCTTCGATGCGGTTGGCATAATCCATCTGATAGGTTTTTTTGTCTTTTGGTACTTCTACCTCAGCTTCGCGTGGCGCACTGTCCAAAGCATCGCGGAATGGCCCGTAAAATGCCGAAGCGTATTTGGCCGAATAACTCATTATGCCCACATTGTGAAATCCTGCGGCATCCAATCCTTCGCGCAAACGCAAAACTCGGCCGTCCATCATATCAGATGGGGCAACGAAATCGGCTCCGGCTTGTGCGTGGGAAACGGCCATTTTTACTAAAGCAGCATTGGTCGCATCGTTTTCGACATCGCCATTGGCAATAATTCCGTCGTGACCATAAATCGAATAAGGGTCTAACGCCACATCAGGCATCACAATCATTTCAGGACAAGCTTTTTTGATGGCTTTGATGGCTTGTTGCATCAATCCGTTTGGATTCCAAGCTTCTTTTCCGGTATTGTCTTTCAAATCCTCGCTTACTTTTACGTAAATATTCACCGCTCGAATTCCTAAAGCATAGATTTCTTTGACTTCTTCAACGGTTAAATCTATCGAACGACGGAAAATTCCCGGCATCGAGGGAATTGCAACTTTTACATTATCGCCTTCGGCAATAAACATTGGAAACATAAAATCACTTGGATTTAATGTCGTTTCACGCACCAAGGAACGAATGCTTTCATTGGTTCTTAATCTTCTACCTCTGTGTAATGGAAACATATTTAATAAATTTTAGATTTTGTTTTAAAGCCCTGTTTTTTGATGAACTGTTTCAAATATTTTTTCAACCTTTTTTGGTGGGGCAAAACGATACCCTACTGTGAAATTTATACTCGAAATATTGTCATTTAATTGTATGTTGGCATTGCTATTTTGGCCAAATGCGAAATAGTTAAGATTTAAAAACGCAAAAAAAGAATCGGTATTATAGCCTGTTTTAAGACTTATGTTCGATTCTACAACACCCGAAATATGGCTGTCTACCTTATTAATTCCTCCGCCGACAGCTACTCCCGCCGATATTAAAAATTGGTTATTAATGACAAAATTATAATAGTATGAAGGTGATAACGCAATTTCTAAAATATCACTTTGTGATGAGGGCGGCCCATCATTCAAATCAAGATTGGTGTAAAAAATGGCAAAATTAGGCACAAAACTACCTGAACTCTTGGTCTGCCATTGCTTTTGATTGGCTATTGTTTTGAGCGAAAAATTGGGATTAAAAATATAGGATGTGATGCCTCCTATTTTGGTCGATCTCATGTCTGAAAACGGGAATTTTACTTCAAATTCATTCACATAAAACCCTTTTTGGTTAATAAAAGTAAGGGTCTGCATCCATTGCTTTACAATAAATCGGGTACTGATGTTAAAAAGTTTTGAGTCACCATTATCCTTATTGGCATTAAAAAACTGAGGCGATATACCGTATGAAACGTCAACAAATTTATAAGAAACACTCATGCCTATCTGTTGTCGATGATTGGGAATCAAATCTACTTTTAATGTGCTGCCATCAGAAATGGAAGTTACAAACCGAAAAGTATTGGACACATCCAAGTAGTACATACTGGCGATTACATTATCATCGTACGCTTTGAAATACGGATTTGAAAGAGGTTTTTCTTGAGCGTAGCAGCCAAAAAGTCCCCCAAATACAATAAAGCAAAACGTTTTTATACCCATTCTTTAGGATTTTCTAATATTGCCACTAGTTTCTCTTCTTCGCTTCCTTTTTCAGGATGATGGTCATAAACCCATTGTACGTGTGGCGGCAAACTCATCAGGATACTTTCGATTCTGCCATTGGTTTTTAGGCCAAACAGCGTGCCTTTGTCATGTACCAAATTGAATTCGACATAACGACCGCGACGGATTTCCTGCCAAGTTCTATGGGCATCCGAATATACTACATTTTTTCTTTTCTCCACAATTGGAACATAAGCTTCGAGAAAACTGTTGCCAACTTCGGTTACGAAATTGAACCAATTTTCCATTGACATCTCTTCGGATGCTTTGCAATAATCGAAAAACAAACCGCCAATTCCTCGAGCTTCATTGCGATGTGCGTTCCAAAAATAGGCATCACATTGCTTTTTATATTTTGGATAAAATTCCAGATTGTGTTTATCGCAAGCCGTTTTACAGGTTTGGTGAAAGTGTTTGGCATCTTCCTCAAACAAATAATAAGGCGTTAAATCTTGTCCGCCACCAAACCATTGCTGAATGACTTTTCCATTGTCATCATACATTTCGAAATAGCGCCAATTCGCGTGAACCGTTGGCACCATTGGATTTTTAGGATGCAAAACCAAACTCAATCCACAAGCAAAGAAATCAGCTTCGCCCACGTTGAACAATTTTTGCATCGAATCTGGTAATTTTCCGTGAACGGCAGAAATATTGACGCCGCCTTTTTCGAAAACTGCTCCATTTTCGATCACGCGTGTTCGTCCGCCTCCGCCTTCTGGTCGTTTCCAGATATCCTCACGGAATTTAGTTGTGCCATCAACATCTTCCAATCCTTTGCAGATTTGGTCTTGAAGGGTTTGTATGTATTGGTAGAATTTATTTTTCATTATTCTAATTCCTTGTTCTTTTCCAAATAATTCGCAGCATTCAAGGTATTGACTACTTTTTTGCCTGTCTTTTCTTCAATTTGCTTGCGTGTATTTCCCGCAATTGTGCCTCCTTGCTTGGCAATTTTTTTATTTTCAACAAAAGTTTTAGGTTTCTTTTCCTTGCTAATTTCTGTTGTGGTAGCTTCTGCCAACATATTGAGAACCAATTCAAGGTTACTCATATTGTCGCGCAAATTTTCCTTTTTTAACCCTTTGTGATTCTTGTATTGTTTGACCGATAAACCGCTCCAAGCTTTGGTAATCTCATCGGTAAGAATGGCATACTCTTGTCCTTTTTTCACTCCTCGTTTGTCCCATTCATCTGTAAGGTCTTTTCTTACTTCAATACTTTTTAGACGTTGGTTTACCCATTCTTTCGAATATCCTTTTTTGAGATAGGTTCCCATAAGTCGGTCAAAACCCAATTCTGGATCTTCAATTTCATCAATTCGTTCCCTTCCCACTTGAGCTAACCACAGTTTGAAAGGTTCCGCCTTTTTTGATGGAACAGATTGTATTAAACGAAACAATTGTTCGGTATCGGCAATGTCAGTTAACCTCATCTTTCCATCTTCGGCAAGAAGTTTAAACTGTCCGATTTTTTCGGACACTTCACTTCCTTCTTTTATTAATTTGGATTTTAAATCACTCCAATATTTTCTTGGTCTATCGTTTTCAATCAAAACTTGCAATACATCAATGATAGAAAAGTACCATTTTTCTTCTTCATCGCTCCAAATAGAACGAATTTGTTTTTGTTCGAATAGTTTAATGGCAGTTTCTTTGGTCATAATTTAAATCATTTGGTCTTGAAGGTTTTGTATGTATTGGTAAAACTGTTCTTTCATGGATTACATATAATATTTATTAATATATCCAATAACAAAAAAGATGGCAACGTGAGTTAGTACACCTAAAACAAATGCTAACATAGATTTTAAGTAATTCAATATCTTTTTCTCTCCAAAAAACTGTCCGATTGCCCAAATTTGATAAATAATAAAGAAAATAGTCAAATTACTAAAAGCACTTGTAATTTTAACTAACGTAATTAGTGGTACAATAACCAGTAAACCTGTCGCTAAAACATAGGACATCAATACAATCATTTCGAAAATATTGAATTTTCTATTTCTATATAATAATACTAACCAAGGTGCTATACAGAATCCAACAATAATGTTGGTGTATGCAATATGACTAATTAACCAATTGTCAATGGTTTTTAAATTTACTTTGTCTTTTAATGGTTCTATGTAACCCACATTTAAGTAAGTATATTGAATGTGAAAAATTGAGGTGAACAAAGTGAAAAGTAAAGATGCAAAAAACAAATAAACGATTGGTTTTACATATTTATTTCTATTTTCAAATAAATAGGTTCGAATAGTTTTACCTGGTTTAATTATTAATTGCCAAGCCGTAAAATGGAACCCTTTTTCAAAATGAAGAAGATGCTCAATTTCATGAACCATATATTGAAAATTAATTCTTTTAATATTCTTTGGTTGTCCACATTTTGAACAAAAGTCATCTACAATTTGATGGTTACAGTTTATACAATTTGTCATTTTATTTACAATCTGATTTCAATAGTCCGTAATAATTAATGTCTTCTAAAACTCCTTCGTGGTTTTTGAATTCTTCTCTCAAAATCCCTTCTTGTATAAACTTATGTTTTAATGCAATTTGTTGGCTAGCTTTATTGACTTTTGAAGTACAAATAAATATTTTATTCATTTTTAATTCCTCAAAACAAAATTCAATGGTTTGTGAAACCGCTTTGGAAATAATGCCTTGCCCTTCAAAAGTTGCGTCAATAAAATAAGCTAATTCGCATTTTGAAATATCTAATTTTATGTTCTTAATACAAACATATCCTATCAAATTATTTGTTTCATTATTTCTAATATAGAAAAAATAATTTTCTTTTTTTTCCTGTTTCTGTATATTATTATCTATAAAATCTGTTGCTTTGGCAAGATCCAAACAGTTAGAAACTGTAACAGGAAACGTCTTCTCAATATGCGTTTTGTTTTTAGATATAAGTTCGAAAAACTCTTCAGGAAGAATCTTGTCAATAGTTTCGGTTCTCCAATTGTTAAATTTCATAAGCTTTTGCATGGATTGAAATTACTCATTCATTCTAATTATAAATTTGCTTTCGCAGCAGCTATTTTATTAAAAATTCCAAACGAAAAGACCTTGCTTTCCTTTTGGACATAATCGTAAATGGCAATGGCTTTTCCTGAAAAATCAAACTGACTTTCTTTCGAAAAAGCCATCAAGAAATCGGCGAATATTTCGAAATGATTCCAGTCAAAATGAAGTCGCTCCAAATTGAAAATCAATTGCTTTTCGTCGAAATCATTAAGACTTTCGACATTCATTCCCAAATCTTTCAACTCATTTTCGAGAAGCAACAAATCTTCCAAGTTCCAAAACTTAGGCACAAAAGTCATTGAATGCAAAACCTTTAGAATGTTGTCTATTCGAATACTTTCCTGATCTCGTAAGCCTTTGTTTAGCATTTTATATTGTATGTTATCCTGCAAGGTTTTTTTCTAAACCTTGCAGGTGTTACTTTTTAGCTGGCCTTTCTAAACATACCTACAAGGTCAAAAAAGACCTTGCAGGAGACAAAATACTTCCATTTACTCAAAAGTATGTTTTTCAGTTAAAAAATCTTTTCTTTGATTGTGACAAAATATAAAATTTTCTAAACCTCCAAACAATCTTAAAACTTCTTCTCTCTCAATTTTTGTTTCTTTATCTGAAATAAATGCTTGATAAGAAGAGAACTTATATTCTTTAAAATCAAAACCTAAATGATGTTTCGGATTCAAATGCACATACAGTATCAATTGTTTTAAATACACTTCATCGCTGAGTCTTATTCGCTTGAAATGTTTTTCAAAAAGACTTCCTGTCCTATCAATATCTTTATTAAAAGCTTTTGCATATGAATTAAAAAAATTCGAAAAAGCCTGGGTTACTATTTTTTCATCATCATTTAATCGTATAACCAAATGAAAATGATTATCCATCAAACAATACCCAAATATCGAGATTTTACCCAATAGATATTTTGAAAATTGTTTCAGAAAGAATTTTTTGTTTTCATCATTTTCGAAAATTAAACACCCATTTATACCTCTATTATAAATATGATAATACCCGTCTTTTTCTAAAACTTCTAATTTCATAGTTCTAAAATTTGGTTGTTTCTCCTGCAAGGTTTTTTTCAAACCTTGTAGGTATCACTTTCAATATGATGGTTCTCAATATACCTACAAGGTTTGAAAAAAACCTTGCAGGAAACTCTGCGAATCACCTACTTTTGTCTATACTCCTTCACCGCATCCACAAACGCTTTGGCGTGATCTACAGGAATATTGGGCAAAATTCCGTGACCTAAATTGGCAATATATTTATCTTTTCCGAATTCGTCAATCATTTCGTGAACCATTTTCTTGATGACAGGAATTGGCGAAAGCAATCTTGACGGATCGAAATTTCCTTGCAAAGTGATGTTTCCACCTGACAAATAACGGGCGTTTCTCGGCGTACAAGTCCAATCTACTCCAAGTGCAGCAGCTTTGCTTTTTCCCATTTCCCCAAGCGCAAACCAACATCCTTTTCCGAAAACAATGACTTGTGTTTCATCTGCCAAAGCTTCCACGATTTGGTTGATGTATTTCCAAGAGAATTCCTGATAATCGACTGGCGAAAGCATTCCGCCCCAAGAATCAAAAATCTGAATAGCATTGCAACCTGCTTTTACTTTTTCTTTTAAATATAAAATAGTAGTATCTGTGATTTTTTGTAATAAAGTGTGAGCCGCAACTGGGTTTGAGAAACAAAATCCTTTGGCAGTATCAAAACTTTTCGAGCCTTTTCCTTCTACAGCATAACAGAAAATCGTCCAAGGCGAACCAGCAAAACCAATTAATGGCACCTCATCGTTCAACATTTCTTTGGTCAATTTCACGGCATCCATCACATAACCCAAAGTTTCTTGAATGTTTGGCACAAAAACTTGATTGACTTGTTCCATTGTGCGGATTGGATTCGGGATAATCGGCCCCAAATTGTCTTTCAATTCCACGTGAATTCCCATCGCTCTTGGCACCACCAAAATATCCGAAAACAAAATCGCTGCATCTGGTCCAATTCTGCGAATGGGTTGTACGGTGATTTCTGCAGCCAATTCCGGTGTTTCGCAACGAGTAAAAAAATCATATTTATCACGCAATGCTCTGAATTCAGGCAAATATCTTCCGGCTTGACGCATCATCCAAACGGGTGGGCGTTCAACAGTTTCTCCTCGTAATGCTTTTAAAAATAAATCGTTCTTTATCATTTTTCTTTTTTTACCGCTAAGACGCTAAGGCGCAAAGCATTTTTATTGTTTAATTAATATCGAGATTGAATTTTTGGATTACTTCTTCTATCAAAAGTTCTGTTGAAGGAATTTCTGGTAAAACAATATTTTTAGTAACCCCTTTTAATGCTTCAGCAGTGGTTTCGCCAATACAAAAGCAAATTTCGTTTTTTATTTTGTTATCCTTCAAATAACTTTCCACGGCCGAGGGACTGAAAAACATAATGCCATCAAATTTTTCTTCCTTAGAAATTTTAAAAGGTGTTAACTTGGTTTGATAAGTTTCGATTTCGTTAAACTCTACAGCAGCTGCTTTAAGTGCTTGGGGCAAGGTTTCTTTGCGTAAGTTCCCGCTAAAGAACGTAAAGCTTTCTTTGTTGTAAATCAACGTAATAATTTCGGCCAATTCCGATGCATAATCCATATAAACGGCAACCGTAAAGCCATTTTTTTCTAATAATTCTTTGGATTTTAAACCTACACAAAAAACGGTTTTAGATTGCAATTGTTCCCAATGGGGTTGTTCCATCAAACTTAAAATCGCATTTTGACTGCTAAAAATAAGGTTTTGATTGATATTGCTTAATTCAAAATCCGTGTTGGTTATTGCTATAAAATTGTCTTCCAAAAGATCAATTTTGGCATTAATAAAAGCTTGTCGTTGTTCGTTCGACAGTATTTTTGTGGATAGAATGGTGAGTTGCTTAGTCATTTAATTTAAGTTCTATAGCTACCCTTTTTTAGCTATTTGCGAATTGATTTGTCTTAATTTATCATTTTACAATTACTTCTTGCATTTTTTAAAATTTCTGCAAAAGTATTGTCTTTTGCATAAATTTGAATCCATTCAATTCCGTTAGATGCAGAAAAACAGATTGCAATATTATCTTTTTCAGCTTCTTCTCTACATTTCTTTATTGCTGAAATTGTATTTCCAGAATTTGGTGTGTTTAATAACCCTAAATAGAATGTGTTTTTAAAAATTTCGGAAAAATTTATTTTATCTTTCTCAATCACAATTATTATTGAACCTCTGTTCCAACGTGTTGCATTCCAAAGTTTTTCGTGACCAATTATACATTCTTTTGAAATGTCAATTTTATATTTTCCTTTTTCGTTTATTAATATATCTGAATTAAGTTTAACTATTTCATCATTTTTTTTTAAACCATAAACATATGAAAAACTACTATTTTCTAATAAAGGTTTTATAACCAAATTATGTGCAGGTAAAACACTTTCAACATCATAATGACAGCCTATTTTGCCCGTTAAATTTACCATTAAAGGTTTAAAAAAATCATTCACCATTTACAATGTTTCTTTTTTAGATTATTAAACAAATTATTTCTGCTCAAATAAAAAACATCAAAAACCATTTTAATAATTTCTACTTACTTCTTCAAACTCTCCTTAATAACTTTCATCAGCTCCGCTCCGCCGTTTTCCAGAATCTCACTGGCACAATTGAACCCTAATTTCTTCCATTCTTCAACGGGCACAATTTTTTCGATTTCCAATTTCTGTTTTCCGTCAATAGACAACAACGCGCCTTTGAAAACAAAGGTGTCTTCCAATTCGCAATATCTTGCCAAAGCGCCAATGGGTGCAGTACAACCGCCTTCGAGTGTTTTAAGGAATTGTCTTTCTATATAGGTGCAAATTTCAGTTTCAATATCGTTAAGTTGAGAAATTGCATCGAGAGTGAATTCATCATTTCCCATCGCAACAACTACCATTGCTCCTTGAGCTGGCGCTGGAATCATCCAATCTAGAGCCTCCCCAACCCCTCCGAAGGAGGGGCTTTTTATGGTGAATGAAGCACTACTTGCTCCCCTCTCCTTTGGAGAGGGGCTGGGGGTGAGGCCTAATCTTTCCAAACCTGCAGCGGCAAAAACGGCTCCACTCCAATCGCTCTCGTTCAGTTTTTGCATTCGAGTATTCACGTTTCCACGCAAATCGACTACCGTATGATTGGGATATTTATGCAGCCATTGGGCTTGACGACGCAAACTTCCGGTGGCGATGGTTGCGTTTCCTTCGAGAAAATCTAGGTTTCCTTTGTGAACCAAAATATCCAACGTATTGGCTCTTTCGAGAACCGCCGCTTGAACAATCCCAATAGGCAAAGCCGTTGGCACGTCTTTCATCGAATGCACAGCAATATCGACTTGGCCATTTAGCATAGCGATGTCGAGTGTTTTTGTGAAAATTCCGGTGATTCCGAGTTCGTAAAGCGGTTTGTCAAGGATGATGTCGCCTTGCGATTTTACGGCAATAATTTCGGTTTTATAGCCTAAATCATTTAATTTTTTTTGAACGGTATGGGCTTGCCAAAGCGCCAATTCGCTATCGCGAGTTCCAATTCGAATTGTTTTTTTTGAATTCATTAAACCTTTTTTCTTTTTTTAAACCATAAAGATATTAAGGTTTGTTTAGATTTTTACTATGACAGATTGATTTTGTATTTTTCTTCGGCAGCCGAAGTTGTTTTTTGTGGAGTTTGCAGTCCTATTTGGAATACTTTTTCGATAAACTCGATGCTATCATCAACCGAAGTGTTTTCGTCTTTGAGGTGACTGGCGAATTGATTGGTGATTTTTTGTATAATTCTAGAGGCGATCAATTCGGCTTGTTCTTCGTCGAAATTGGATAGTTTTTTACGTTGAAAAGTCAATTCTCCAGCAACAATGTCGTTCAATTTGGCTTTCAATGCGTGAATGGTTGGCGCATATTTTCGGCCATTCATCCAAGTATAAAGTTCCAATTTCATATCCTCGATAATGGCTTCGGCAGCTGGAATGTGCTGTTTTCTTCTTTCGAGCGTATCATCCGTCATTTGGGATAAATAATCCATATGGATTAAAGTGACTCCGGGAATTTGTTGCACATTGGCATTTACATTTTTTGGAATGGACAAATCCAAGACCAAAAGGTCCTTTTTTAAGTTCAACAAAGTTTTGTCGATGGTTGGATTTTGTGCGCCAGTTGCCACAACTAAGATATCGGCTTTTTGAAGTTCGAGATGTAAATCGGAATAATCTTTTACAATTAAATTCAATTTTCCAGCCAAAATTTCGGCGGTACTTTTGGTTCTGTTTATTAGGGTAATTTGCTCATTTTTAGTATGCTTAACTAAATTTTCGCAAGTATTTCTACCTATTTCGCCGGTGCCAAAAAGCAGAATGTTTTTATTGCCAATATTTTCAACATTGCGAATAATGTATTGAACTGCGGCAAAAGAAACAGAAGTGGCGCCCGAACTAATTTCGGTTTCGTTTTTAATTCTTTTGCTGGTTTGAATAACGGTATTGATTAATCGGTCGAGAAAAGCATTGATTAAACCCAAGGAACGAGACTCTTCAAAACTGTTTTTTATCTGGCCAATAATTTCGAAATCGCCGAGAATTTGACTGTCTAACCCTGTTCCCACTCGAAACAAATGGTCGATAGCTTCTTGGCTTTTATAGACAAATCCTACTTTTTGAAATTCTTCTACAGTGCCATTGCTGTTCTCGCAAACCAATTTTATCAATTGAAACGGGTGGTCGGCATAGCCATAAATTTCGGTGCGATTGCAGGTAGATGTCACGATTAAACTCTCGATGCCTTCTTCTTTGGCTTGCTGCAATACGTTGGTTTTTGCTTTGGCATCAAGACTAAACTTACCTCGCACTTCGGCGTCTGCTTTCTTGTAACTCAATCCTATGGAGTAGAAAGTTTTGTGTTTAGGTAGGTTTAGGTTTTCCATAAATGATCTATTTCTGAATCGGACTGGCAAAGTTATACTTATGGTTTTTATTAAAACAACGCTTAAAGTACTATTTGTATCGCCAAATGAATTTTGTTTAAAAATCTAATAAATTAATTATAAAAACAGTATTTTTGTAATGAAATCAGGCATTTATAAAACAAATGTAAATTTTATTTATTAACAAATACCTGATAATTATCATATTAATTAAAAAAAAATGTCGCAATGAGTTCGCAAGATATTATAACAATTGAAGATGATTTTACCTTATTCCGTTTCCAAAACGACAGTGATGAAGTGTATGGCACGCAACGCGAAGTAAAAAGCGGATTGATTCAATTTCACTTTGGACTCAAAGGAAAAGCCAAGTTTCTATTCAATCAAGGAAGCTATGCTTTGGATTTGAAAGAAGAAAAGTCTCTGTTGCTGTACAATCCGCAAAAAGAATTGCCCTTGAACCTAGAAATCGCTCCAAATTCTTGGGTGATTTCGGTTATTATTTCCATTCAAAAATTTCATAATCTGTTTTCAGCCGAAGCCAATTACGTAACTTTTTTGAGTGAGGATAATAAGGATAAAAAATATTATAAAGAAGGCGACATTAGTCCATCGATGGCGATTGTTTTGACCCAATTATTCCATTACAATCTGAATCCGTCAATAAAAAACCTATATTATAAAGCCAAAGGATACGAATTATTGAGTCTGTATTTCAATAGAACCGAAGATCCAAACGCCGAACAATGTCCGTTTTTGATCGATGAAGAAAATGTCTTGAAAATAAAAAAAGCCAAGGAGATAATTCTTGCCAATATGGCTGAACCTCCGGGATTGCAGGAATTAGCCGATGAAGTGGGACTGACCTTGAAAAAGCTAAAAATGGGTTTCAAACAAATTTATGGCGATACGGTTTATGGCTTTCTTTTCGATTATAAAATGGATTCAGCTCGAAAATTATTGGACAGCGGTTCTTACAATGTGAATGAAGTGGGCTTAAAAATTGGCTACAGCACCGGAAGTCATTTTATTGCGGCTTTCAAGAAAAAATTTGGCACCACTCCAAAAAAATATTTGATGGCTATTAATCCGAATATGTAGGGAATTGAAAAAATCTAAAAAACTGAAAAAATCTAAAAATATATGAAAGGAGTACTATTAGTCAACCTAGGCTCACCAGAAAGCCCAACCGCAAAAGATGTAAAACCGTATTTAGATGAATTTTTGATGGACAAATACGTGATTGATGTTCCATTTTTGTTGCGTGCATTATTAGTTCGAGGTATTATTCTTCAAACAAGGCCTAAAAAATCGGCGGCAGCTTATGCCAAAATATGGTGGGACGAAGGTTCGCCGCTTGTGGTGATTTCCAAAAGAATGCACGAAAAAGTCAAAAAACTAGTTGACATTCCGGTTGCATTGGCAATGCGTTACGGAAATCCTTCGCTTTTATCTGGTTTACAGGAATTACACGACAAAGGCGTGAACGAAGTGATGCTTTTTCCGTTGTATCCACAACACGCAATGGCATCGACAACGACCATTTTAGAATTGGCCGAAGAGCATAGAAAAAAGTATTTTCCGGAAATGAAATTTACGATTGTTCCGGCTTTTTATAACAAACCAGACTATCTAAAAAACCTTGCCGATTCTATTCAATCGCATTTGAAAGGTTTTGAATACGATCATTTATTGTTCTCCTATCACGGAATACCGGAGCGACACATTCGCAAAACAGACATCACTAAATCGCACTGCAAAATTGACGGTTCTTGCTGCAACACGCCTTCACCAGCACACGACTTTTGCTACCGTCATCAATGTTACGAAACCACGAAACAAGTGGTAAAACTTTTGGGAATCCCGGAAGGAAAATACAGCCAGACTTTTCAATCTCGTTTGGCTGGAGACAAATGGCTAACGCCTTACACCGATGTTGAGGTCAACAAAATGCCGGAGAAAGGCATCAAGAATTTGGCAGTAGTTACGCCGGCCTTCGTTTCGGATTGTTTGGAAACATTGGAAGAAATTGCAATGGAAGCCAATCACCAATTTAAGGAAAACGGAGGCGAAAATTTTATGGCCATTCCTTGTTTGAATGATGCTGATGAATGGTGTGAAACGGTTGCGAATTGGATTAATGATTGGAGCCCCCTAACCCCCAAAGGGGGAAATGTTTAAAGTTGTTAACGTACTTAAGCACTAAACAGATTTGACAACTTTTAAAAAGTTGTCAAATCTTCAAATAAATATTCAAATGGAACTATACAACTACCTAAAATCCCTCCACCTCATCTTTGTCATCACTTGGTTTGCTGGACTATTTTATATTGTTCGCTTGTTTGTGTATCAAATTGAGGCCAACGACAAACCATCGCCCGAAAAGGAGATTTTGCAAAAACAATACAAAATAATGACCTATCGTTTGTGGTACATTATCACCTGGCCATCAGCGGTTTTGGCGAGTATTTTTGCGTTTTGGATGTTGTTTTTTACGGATATTGGAAAAGCTTGGTTGCAAATGCCTTGGATGCACGTAAAACTTGGCTTCATTTTTGTGCTGTATTTGTACCATTATAAATGCCATAAAATATACCTCGAATTGCAAAACGACGAAGTAAAATACACTACAAATTATATGCGTTTGTGGAACGAAGGTGCTACAATTATACTGTTTGCCGTAGTATTTTTGGTCATCCTGAAAAACGCCGTCAATTGGATTTATGGCGTGGTCGGAATTATATTGTTTTCCGTATTGATTATGTTGGGATTTCAATTTTATAAACGAATTCGTGAGAGAAAATCTAACCACTAAGTTCACAAAGGACGCACGAAGAACACTATAAAAATTTGTGAACTTTGTGCCTTCTTTGTGTCTTTGTGGTAAAATAAAAAATATGCTTAAAAACTTCAAGATATCAATGCTTTCGTTGCGAATCAGGATTTTCCTTTCGATGATTGTAATGATTATTGTAGCTTCAGTATTATTGGCATCCATTTCGATTTTTCAATTCAAGAATAAAGCAAAACAGTACCATCAAGAGCGATTAGAATACAAAGAAGGAGCCATCAAAGAGAACATCAATTACGTACTAACTAACACTACTTATCCGCTTACGCCCAATAATTTAGCACTGATATTCAAAGATAAAATTCACGAATTATCAGACATTCACAACCTCGAAATCAACATTTATGACTTGGATGGGCATTTATTAAAATCTTCGAAATCGAGATTTTCTATCGACGCTGCAGCTCCACCCATTCCAAAATACATTCTAAAACTAGTTCAATCTTCTATTGAAAAACGCTATGTTGACATTAAAAATAGCGACGGCAAAAAGAATCGTTCTTCCTATAGTTTAATAAAAGACGATAAATTCAAACCTCTCGGAATCCTGAATTTGCCTTATGTCGAGGACGATAGTTATTACCAAACAGAACTTAAAAATTTCTTGATTGGTTTGGCGCAAGTGTATAGTTTTATGCTTTTGGTGGCTTTTGCAGTGGCTTATTTTTTGTCTTCTTACATTACAAAATCGCTGAAAACCATTTCGGACAAATTAAGCGAAACCAGTTTAAACCAGAAAAACGAAAAAATCGTCCTCGAAGCCAGCAGCAAAGAAATCAACCTTTTGATTAATGCATATAATGCAATGGTCGATGAACTCGAAGAAAGCGCCTTGAAATTAGCTCAAAGCGAACGCGAAGAAGCTTGGCAAGAAATGGCCAAACAAGTAGCGCACGAAATCAAAAATCCGCTGACGCCAATGCGATTGACGGTGCAAAGTTTTCAGCGAAAATTCGACCCGAACGACCCGAACTTGAAACAAAAAATCAACGATTATTCTGAAACCTTGATTCAGCAAATCGATACGATGAGTTCTGTGGCTTCGGCATTTTCGAACTTTGCTTCGATGCCGGCGCAACAAGACGAAACCTTGAATGTGGTAGAGGTGGTCGAACTGACTATGGAAATCTTTAACGAAGATTATATCCATTTTAAGGCCGAAGAAAAAGAAATTATTTCGAAAATAGACCGTACACAACTCATACGAATCATTACCAATTTGGTCAAAAATGCCATTCAAGCTTTTCCCGAAAACCAAGAGAACAAGGCCGTTTGTGTCAATATCAAAAAAGTGTTCGACAATGTCATCATCACGGTTGCTGACAATGGAATTGGAATTGCAGCAGCAGATTTCAATCGGATTTTTGAACCTAAATTCACCACCAAATCCAGCGGAATGGGCTTGGGACTTGGTATCATCAAAAATATAATCGAAAACTACAAAGGAACCATTAACCTTGAATCACAAAAAGGAAAAGGAACCACATTTACTGTTTCGCTTCCAATAACCAATAAATAAATTCAATATGACATTAGAAAATATCATTTTAGAACAGGAAAAAGGCATTGCCACCATTTTTATCCATCGTCCCGATAAGTTAAATGCACTAAACAAAGCCACGATTCAAGAATTGCACGAAACCTTAGCATTAATTGATAACAATCCAGATGTTCGCGTGGTTATCATTACCGGAAGCGGAGAAAAAGCATTTGTGGCTGGTGCCGATATTGCCGAATTTGCTCATTTTTCTACTGAAGAAGGAGAACAACTAGCGGCAAAAGGGCAACAACTTTTATTCGATTTTATAGAAAATATGAAAACTCCTGTAATCGCTGCCATCAATGGTTTTGCCCTTGGTGGAGGATTAGAATTGGCTATGGCTTGTCATTTTAGAATCGCTTCGGATAATGCTAAAATGGGTTTACCGGAAACTTCACTTGGCGTGATTCCGGGTTATGGTGGAACGCAGCGCTTGCCGCAACTTATTGGTAAAGGTCGCGCGATGGAAATGATTCTAACTGCCGGAATGATTGATGCCGAAACCGCAAAAAATTACGGCTTAGTGAATCAAGTCGTACCTCAATCGGAACTTATTGGCTTCTGCACGGGAATTGCTCAAAAAATAATGCGAAATTCCCCTGTGGCTATTGCTAAAGCTATCGAAGCTGTTAACGCGAATTATACTTCTGGAGTCAATGGCTTTGATGTTGAAATCAAAAATTTTGGAGCTTGTTTTGCTACTGATGATTTCAAAGAAGGAACAACCGCTTTTTTAGAGAAAAGAAAGGCGGAGTTTACAGGGAAATAAAAAAGTTGGCGGTGTTCAGTTCCGAGGCTTCGGGATTAGTGTTCAGTTGCATTTCTGTTTAAGAAAATATTTATAGTTATTTATGAAAAAAATTATTTGTTTGTCGTTATTTATGTTGTTGTTTATTTCGAGTTTTGCTCAAGAAATTCCCTTTAAAATTCAAAAAAGCGAAGTGTTTAAAGATGAATATAAGGAATCTCAAATTGTGTTATCTGAAGCAGATGGAACTGGCGGGTTTTTGATTGTTCGTTCCTATAACGGTAAAGGAATTTCACCAAATAGAGGTTTTTATTTTGAACATTATGATAGTAATCTAAAACTACTTAATGAATACGATTTTCAAATAACACATACCAACGGACATAAATATGCCTCCACTCTGGGTATTGTTAAGACGGAAACTGTTTTCAGAATTATTGATATGTATTATGACATAAATCAAAAAGCCTATATATGTAATGCAAATTCAATAAGCAAAAATAATTTTAAACCAGAAAGTAAAGAGTTATTTAGATTAACTCGTGATGAATTAAAACAATATGGAAGCTTCTCACTTAATGATATTTGTTACGAAAAAAACGATAAAAAAATGGCCAATAAAAACAATGGCTATTTTTCGGATACCTCGAGTGGAATTGCGCTAATGTCTGATGAAAATTCATTTTCTATTGCCATAGATTTTATGAGTAGTACTGGTTCGGAAGCCTTAAAATTATTTCTATTTGATAACCAATTAACAAAAAAAATAGATCGGATTTTTATTAAAAAAGTCGCAGATCGCAAGTATATTTTTCAAAATATTGATTTGTCCAAGGATGGAAATTCCATTTTCCTACTAAGTAAATCCATATCCAAAGAGGCAAAATCCAAAACTGAAGGTGGAAAATATCAATATGAATTAACAAAATTCGAAGGTGAAAAAGATTTTTCTAAAACCTTTGATATTGGTGACCAATTTGTAGGCTCATTGAAAACCCTTTTTTTTAAAGAAAAATTGGTTTGTATCGGTTTTTACTCGGACATAAAAGACAAATATTTTGGAGGAGTTAGTTATTTTGAAATTGACCCCAATACTCTTGAAGTTCGCTTTTCAAAATTTAGCAAATTCACAGAACAATTTCTTATGGACAAGTACGGCAGAGTTAAGGATAAGGAGCTAAAATCTTTAAAGTTTAAAAATATATTAATAACTGCAGAAAATGAAATTATCCTAAATGCTGAGGAAGCATACACCACTTCAAGTGGCGGAGGTTTTTCTGCAGGAATGGGTGCGCCTAGTATGGGAGGAACGAATGTTGGTGGGTTCAATTACGGAGGAACGACATTTGGAGGAGTGAGTGTTGGTATAAACTATGGAGGTATTTACGAACAAACTTACAATCATTTAGACGATATTGTTAGTATAAAGCTTAGTGCTAAAGGTGATTTGATTTGGGCTAGAAATATTAACAAGCGACAAACAGGTGACGGCTCTAGTTTTACATCCTATACTTCGGTATTAAATCAGACTAACGATGTGTTTTTCTTTATCAATGCCAAAGAAAAGATTAAAGAAATTAGTAACAATCGAATTCAATTTAAAGGAATTGGAAATGTAAACCTCATCCGAATTAATGAAAAAGGAGATTTCGAATACCAAAAAATCCTTGACGATGACGAAAATGAAGTTCCATTTATGGTTGCAAACGGCATTAAATCCGGAAATTCCATTTTCTTTTTAGGAAGAAAAGGAAGTACTAAACAGCTTTTAAAAGTAACTTTGTAAATTTAAAATATCAAATTATTATACTTTTTTGATATTGTAATATCAAATTATTATATTTTTTTGATATTGTAATATCAAATTATTATATATTTGCATTGTAAATGAGTGCAAAATGATAAATAGAACCTCCCAAACCGAAATTGACAGCTATCTTTTTAAAGGAAAAGCAATCTTGGTATTTGGCGCAAGACAAGTAGGCAAAACCTCTTTGATAAAAAACACCATTAAGGACCAATCCTATTTGTTGCTCAATGGAGATGAACCCGACACTCAACTTTTACTAGAAAACATCACTACCGACAGGCTAAAAGCCTTAATTGGAGATAGTAAAATATTGGTTATTGACGAGGCGCAAATGATTCACAATATTGGTTTACTCATCAAGCGAATGGTCGATAATTATCCCGAAATTCAAGTGATCGCCTCTGGAAGTAGCGCGTTTGAACTAGCAGACAAAACCAAGGAATCGATGGTTGGGAGAAAAGAAGAATTACAGCTTTTTCCTTTGAGTTACGGCGAAATGGTCAAACATTCTAATTTTATCGAAGAAACCCGATTGGTTCCGCATCGTTTGGTTTATGGCTATTATCCCGAAGTGGTCAGTAATCCAGGAAAAGAAGAAAAAATCCTCAATGATTTGGTCGAAGGTTTTCTCTATAAAGACATTCTGAACTTGGAAGGCGTAAAAAAATCTGCGACTTTACATCGGTTGGTACAAATGTTGGCGTACCGAATTGGTAGCGAAATTAGTTATAATTCTCTAGCCAATGATTTAGGATTAAACCGATTGACGGTGGAAAAATACATTGATATTCTGGAGAAAAACTTTATTGTTTTTAGCTTAAATGCCTATAGCCAAAACCAAGATAACGAACTCAAAAAAGGGAGAAAAGTATATTTTTGGGATAATGGTTTACGCAATCGAATTATCAAGAACTTTAACCCAATTGAGTTGAGGGATGATTTTGGTGCATTGTGGGAAAACTTTGTAATCAGCGAAAGAAAGAAAAAACTAGGCTATGAAAATCAGTTTATAGACACTTATTTTTGGAGAAATACCCAACAAGCCGAAATTGATTATTTGGAGATAAAAAATACCGAAATTGAGGCTTTTGAAATCAAATACAATCCGAATCAGAAAGTGCGATTTACAAAGTCTTTTACCGAAAAGTATCATCCAAAAACAACTCAAGTGATTCACAAAGAGAACTTTTGGGATTATCTGATTTGAATCAAAACCTATGAGGTTTTTAAAACCTAATAGGTTTGAATTGACAATCAATTATTAAAAATTAAAAAAAATCAACCTATGTCCTTCCAACCTGTATTTGCGCAATTCTGGGAAAAAGTAAAAGAAAGTATCGAAAACCATACTTACGCCAAATTAACTTTGGCAAAAACCATTGGCGATACCGAATTGAAGAACATTTATGTGCGCCCAGTTTTGAACAATGATGTCCTTAGTATGTCTATTACTGCACGTTACAAAACCGAAGAAATAGAAAGTTTCCATTCACTGGAAGAAGCTTTTTTTGTTTTGGCTCCGTATATGAACAATCCGTTTTTGACTGCAATTCTATTTACCACCGAAGGCGATTTTACATTCAAACTCAACAAAAAACGCGTGGGAAGTATTATCGAGCAAGCACCCACTTTCAAGAATGCTTCGGATGTGATTTTGGAAATGAAGGAAAAAGGAATTTGATTGATGATTTCAGATTAACGATTTTTGATTTCAGATTTAGTGTTGATAAATAAAGATTCTTGATTTTGTGAAGATACATCTGAATTCGACAATCATTATTCTACAAGCTAAAATCCTACTTCTCCCCGTCCCATTCTGCATAAAACTGCGAAAGGAAACCTTCCATATATCGGTGTCTTTCTTTGGCTATTTGTTTTCCAGTTTCAGTATTCATTTTGTCTTTTAGCAACAATAATTTTTCGTAGAAATGATTGATTGTTGGTGCTTGACTGTTTTTATATTCTTCCTTACTCATACTGAGTTTTGGAGCAATATTCGGATTGTGCAAAGGTCTGTTCTTGAAACCTCCATAATTAAACGCTCTGGCAATGCCAATGGCGCCAATAGCGTCCAAACGGTCGGCATCCTGAACGATATCCAATTCGATAGAAGAGAATAACTTTTCAGCATTTCCACCTTTAAAAGAGACGTTTTCTATGATGTTAATCACGTGCTGAATCGTGGCTTCGTCAACATTTTCACTTTCAAGAAATTCTCGGGCTATTTTGGGCCCAATAGTTTCGTCTCCGTTATGGAATTTACTGTCGGCAATATCGTGTAGCAAAGCCCCTAATTTTACCACATTAGCATCACAAACTTCACCATCGGCAATTAACAAGGCGTTTTTATACACTCGTTCAATGTGAAACCAATCGTGTCCGCCTTCGGCATTTTCCAGCTTTGACTTTACAAAAAGGATGGTTTTGTTGACTATTTCTGAATAACCCATATTTCAAGTTTTTTTATAAAAAAAGCTGATTTTTAAAGTTTTAAATTCAAAAATCAGCAATTCAATATTTTAATCAATTTTAGTAGCAATGGCAATTTCAAATAAGTTAATCCTAAAATCAACTTTGCATTCCAACCAATCTGAAATCTACATTCTGCAATCTATAATCGCGCAGGTTCTACCCATTTGAATTGAAATGACTCTTGTGGAATGACCAATCTTTCTGAAATTCTCGCCATTCTAGCTGGTAATTTCATCAGATAATCTCTCGCTTTTTCAGCTTCATCGGTCAAATTGCCTATTTTTTCGATCTCCCACTTATCGATCAACTTTTGCATAATATCCACATAATCGTTGGCGGTGTACACTCCAATTCGTTGTGCCGAATCTGAGAAATGTTCAAAAGCAGAACTAATTTTTTGTCCCGATTCTCTCAAGAAATGCGCTGGCATTACGATTTTGGCTTTCATCATATATTGAAAAGCAAGCATCATTTCACTTGGATCAATTTTGAAAATTTGGTTCACAAATTCGCTATACGCCAAGTGATGACGCATCTCGTCACCTGCGACCATTTTGCACATTTTGGCTAATTTGGTGTCACCATAACTTTTGGCCAATTGCGATACTCGATTGTGCGAAACATAAGTCGCCAATTCCTGAAAACTGGTATACACAAAGTTTTTATAAGGATCTCTTCCGGTTCCAATATCGAATCCATCATTGATCAAATGTTGCGTTGTCATTTCGATTTCGCGCATATTCACACGACCCGATAAATAAAGGTATTTGTTCAATAAATCACCGTGACGGTTTTCTTCACCGGTCCATTGGCGCACCCATTTAGACCACCCATTTCTAGCTTCATTATCTACCCCTTCCACTTCCATCAACCAGTTTTCGTAGGTTGGCAAAGCTTCTTCGGTAATCATATCACCTACCATTGCAACCCAAAAGTCGTAAGGCAAATCTTTGGATATTTCTCTTAGTTCCTTTACTTCTTCAAGGAAATTATCGCTTTCTGAATTAGGCAAAAAATCAGAAGGTTGCCAAATCTTTTCAACTGGAATTAAATACTGGTCAACGTAGGCGCTGACATTTTTCTCTAGAAATTGCATCACTTCTAGTCTTATGTTTTTTATTGACATTTTTGTTTTTGGTTTAATGAGTTTTAGGCCACAGATTTACCCAAGAATTTGCAAATGTACACTTTTTTAAAGTTTTATGCCTTGAACGATAGCATTTTCGGTTTTTTCAGATATTTCCTCAAAAGTGTACTCTTTAACGGCCAATGCAGTATGTATGGTAAAGCCAATGTGATTCCCCAAACCAAAGGGAAAAGCACCATATCTGAAGAATTTCCACGAATTATTGATGGTAATGGGTACAACATAGGCAGAAGGGGCATATTTGCACAATATTTTCAATCCGCTTTGTGCAAATTCTTTTGGTTTTCCGGTTTTGCTGCGGGTTCCTTCCGGAAAAATTACTGCTGAGCGTTTGTTTTTTTCGATGTATTCAGACAATCCTTTGATCACCGGAATGGCTTGTTTGGGATCTTTTCTATCAATAAGAACCGAACCGCCGTGTCTTAAATTATACGAAACACTTGGAATTCCTTTGCCTAATTCGGCTTTGCTAACGAATTTTGGATGAAATTTTCTCAAAAACCAAATCATACCAATAATATCGTACATCCCTTGATGATTGGCTACAAAAATAATAGGAACTCCCGCAGGAATGTTTTCTCTTCCTTTGATTTCAAAATTATTAAACAAAACATATCCAATTTTAAGCAAGAAAAAATTCAGGTAATCCACACTTTTTTTGTGGGCTTGATAGCCAAATATGTTAAAACAAATCCACTGAATAGGGTGAAAAATCAATAAGGTCAATAGGAACAACAGAATTGCAATAAATGACAGTGGGTAGGATATAATTTTTTGCATTTTTTTAATGTTTTGGCGAAATTATGAAATATATTTTGAATCTGGTTTTTTCGAAAGACTCAACATTCCAGCTCCATAATCGATTATCATAAAATAAAAATTGGGTGAAAATTAAACTTTAATTGATTCAATAATGGTTTTTTCGGTCTTTTCCATTATTTCAGCGAAGCCATAATCGCTTACCTTAAGGGGTTTGTGAACGGTAAATTTAAGATGATGACCCATACTCAATGGAAAATAACCGTATTGATATACTTTCCAAGAATTATTGATGGTTATGGGAACTACGTAGGCTGAAGGTGCATATTTGCATAAAATTTTCATTCCGCTTTCGGCAAATTCTAAAGGTTCTCCAGTTTTGCTTCGGGTTCCTTCAGGGAAAATAACGGCGGAGCGTTTTTCTTTTTCGATGTATTCCGCTAAAGATTTTATTTTTGGGATGGCTTGTTTGGGATTATTTCGGTCAATAAGCACATAGTTGTTATGACGTAAATTATAAGAAATCGCCGGAATGCCTTTGCCCAATTCTTTTTTGGTTACAAATGCGACATTAAATTTTCGCAAATACCAAATAATTCCTGCTGTATCCAGCAAACTTTGATGATTGGCGGCAAATATTATGGGTACGTTTTTGGGGATTAATTCTCTGTTTTCGAAAGTGTATCTTGTACCTAAAATATGCGTGCATTTCATTGTAAAATAGGCAGTATAATCGAACGATTTTTGCAATCCGCTTGCTCCAAAAGCTTTAAAAGCAATCCATTGCAGGGGATGAATTGTACACAAAACCACCAAATAGGCTAAATAATAGACAAGTGTTATTGGGTATAACAAAATTGTATTCATATGCTAAAAAAAATTACACACAAAAGTACTAAATTTTATTCGCCTTCAATTGTAATCCCAAACAAATATGCGGTTTTGGATCTAATTGTACCTTTGCTATTTTAAAAATAATTTAAAAAAAAAATTATTGGCTTACTTAAAAAACCTAATTTTATCTAATTATCAATTTTTAAAATATTTTATATCTTTGTACTACTAAAATTACTGCTATGGCAACAATAACATTATCTTATGACGCTCGTAACCTTCTAGCAAAAAAGACAGTTGCCTATATCCTTTCATTGGGCGTTTTTAAAACAATCGATCGTAAATCGGCTATAGATTTATCTTTGGAAGATGTAAAAAAAGGACGTGTTACTACTCATAAAAGTGCCGCTGACTATTTTAAAAATCTCAACGATTAATGTACATCGTAAAAACGACTAGGCAATTTGACAAAGAAGTAAAACTTTGTAAAAAAAGAGGTTACGATCTTTCTAAATTAGTTGAAGTAGTTTCCATTTTAGAAAAAACAGGAACTCTACCCCAAAAATACAAACCGCATAAATTGTCGGGGAATTATGAAAATTGTTGGGAATGTCATATCAAAGGCGATTGGCTTTTAATATGGCTACAAAATGACAATGAACTTACTCTTTTATTTATCAATACAGGAACACACAGCGATTTGTTTTAGCCCAAACCTCGGAAACTGTTTTTTGAAAGCAATCCAAAAATTGAAATTATTCAAATATATCATATTTTGCTTTTCCAAGCTGCTATCATTTTAATCGTACCTTTGCTTTCTAAAATCATTGCCTTTTTCAAAAAATAATGAACTTCACTTACCCTAAGTCCGAAAAGCTTAAAAGCAAAATCACGATCGATTTGCTTTTTTCCAAAGGCAAATCCGTGTCCAAATATCCTTTGCGACTGGTTTTTGTGGAAAGTGATTATGGCATTCCCGAATCCCGAGAATTCGGGACGGAACAAAAGCTAAAAATGGGTGTTTCTGTTTCCAAAAAGCACTTTAAAAAGGCTGTAGATCGCAATTATTTCAAGCGGGTACTTCGCGAAACCTATCGATTGAACAAACACATTCTGACTGACAATTTGGACAAAAAATATGCTTTTATGTTTTTTTACCAAACCAAGGAGCGATTGACTTACGATGAAATCAATACCAAAACGATTCAACTCTTTGAAAAGTTTGTGCAGCAGTTAAAAAATCAGGAATAAACCAGCGTTTTTTCATACGAATATTCATTATTTTTACGTTATTATATACTAAATCATATCCTATGAAAAATATTTTCTTCCTATTCGTGTTTATTGTGTCATTTTCTAGTTGTAAAAAAGCGGAGGAGGCTCCAGACCAGATGATCGTTGCTGACGCTTACGCAGATGCAAAAGATGAAATTAGTGTAAATGAAAACCTAAATGTCCCACCACCTCCACCACCAAATGTTGACCATGTAAAATTCGTTAAACCGGTTGTTGCAAATGCTGATGAAGTTGCTGCAGAAAAAATCCAACAAAAAATCATCAAAACGGGCGATATTAAATTTGAAACCAATGATTTAGGGGCAACTTACAACCAAATGATTACGGCTGTGAAAAAACACAATGCCATCATTCAAAATGACACCGAAGGAAAAGATTATGGCTCGATTTTCAGAAAAATAATCGTTCGCGTGCCCAGCAAAAATTTCGATGGTTTTTTAAGTGATATTTCAAAAGGCGTTTCTTATTTCGATAACAAAGAAATTTCATCGCAAGACGTAACCGAAGAATACATTGACATTGATGCCCGTTTGAAAGCCAAAAAAGTACTCGAAGCCCGCTATCTTGAACTTTTGAAAAAAGCAAACAAGGTTTCGGAAATGTTGGAAATCGAAGCCCAACTTTCGGCCATTAGAGAAGAAATCGAAGCCAAAGAAGGACAATTACGGTATATGCAAAGTCAAATTTCGATGAGCACGATAACCATCGAATTCTACAAAACAGTAGCCGATGAAGCTGGTGCAACAATTTCGTATGGTTCAAAAATTTGGAATGCCATCAGTTCTGGTTTCAATTCTATTTCAAGTTTCTTCATCGGATTATTAAGTATTTGGCCTTTTCTGATTATTTTAGCCGCAGCAGTGTACTTTATTAGAAAACGATTTAAGAAAAAAACGACATAAAAATGACTTCTCTTTTCAAAAAAAAATATATTCTTCCGGCGATTGCTTCGGCATTTTTGTTTGTTGGCGTTAGTTTCAAAGACGATTTTTTTGAAATTGCCAAGCAAATCGAAATATTCACAACCCTTTTCAAAGAGTTGAACAAAAACTATGTCGATGAGACCAATCCAGGCGATTTGATGGACAAATCCATCAAAGGAATGTTGGCTAGTTTAGATCCCTACACGGTTTATTTCAACGAACAAGACGTAGTTAAATTTAAGATCAACAATACAGGCGAGTACACCGGAATTGGTTCGGTCATTACTCGAAAAAACGATAAATTAATCATCAAGGAACCGTATAAAAATTTTCCTGCGGATAAAGCGGGTCTCAAAGCGGGTGACGAAGTGATTCAAATTGGCGATGTTCTTCTTGCCGACTTCAAGGATGACGCTTCACAGCTTTTCCGTGGTGCCAAAAACACCAAAATCGAGGTCAAATACCTTCGACAAGGCAAAACCAATACGGCTCAAATCGTTTTGGATGAAGTAGAAGTTAAATCGGTGCCGTTTTTTGGCAAAATAGACGACAAAACAGGTTATATCGTTTTGGCGCGTTTCAATCAGAAAGCCTCTTATGAAACCAAACAAGCTTTGGAACAATTGAAGAAAGAAGGAGCCGAAAGAATTGTTCTTGATTTGCGAGGAAATCCGGGAGGACTGCTGAACGAAGCGGTGAATATTTGCAATTTGTTTGTACCCAAAAACGAAATTATTGTCACCACAAAATCGAGAATCGAGAAACACAACAATACCTACAAAACCACCAAAGAACCTGTGGACACCGAAATTCCTTTGGCCATTTTAGTCAACGGAAAAAGCGCTTCGGCATCGGAAATTGTTTCGGGAGCTTTGCAGGATTTAGATCGTGCCGTCGTTATTGGCAGCCGAAGTTTCGGAAAAGGTTTGGTACAACGGCCGGTAGATTTAACCTATGGCACTCAACTGAAAGTGACCATTTCGCGCTATTACACGCCTTCCGGAAGATGTATTCAAGCATTAGATTATGCACACAAAGACAAAAATGGAATCGCTACAAAAACCGAAGCCAAGAATTATACCGCATTCAAAACTCGAAAAGGGAGAACAGTGTATGATGGTGGTGGAATCCAGCCCGACATTGAATTGGAGGAAACCAAAACGAGTCCAATTGCAAATGCTTTGCTCAAAAACGACGGAATTTTCAATTATGTGACGAGCTATTATTATAAAAATCCTACTCTTGGAGAAAAAATTCCAACTTTTTCGGATGCGGATTTTCAAAATTTCAAACAATTTCTAAAAACGGAGAAATATACTTTTGATACCGAAACCGAATTGGCTTTGAAAAACACTTTGGCTACAGCCAAAAAAGAAAAAATTGACGAAAGTATTACAGTAGAATACCAGCAATTCCTCTTGGCGCTCCAAAAAAGTGAAGAGACTTTATTGGATAAAAACAAAGCAGAAATCAAAAATTTAATTCTTGACGAAATCATCAAACGCTACCAATATCAAGAAGG
Source organism: Flavobacterium nackdongense (assembly GCF_004355225.1). Classification (NCBI taxonomy): domain Bacteria; kingdom Pseudomonadati; phylum Bacteroidota; class Flavobacteriia; order Flavobacteriales; family Flavobacteriaceae; genus Flavobacterium; species Flavobacterium nackdongense. The sequence continues at coordinate 2,456,494 of NZ_CP037933.1, forward strand.
ATTGTACCAATATTATTTAAAAAACAATTCGGAAATCAAGAAAGCGACAACGGTTTTGAATAACAGTTCTGAATATAAAAGCATCTTGAAAATGTAATGAACAGCCGCCTACAAATACTAATTCTACTTTGTTTTGGCTTTCTATCGGCTCAGGAAAATTCGGTGCAATCGGTCTATTTTGAATTTGACAAATACACTTTGGCGCCCAATAATCTTGCGCCAATTACTGCAATAATCAACACCAAAGATTTTTCAAAATACGAGGCTATTCAGCTTTATGGTTATTGTGACGATCGGGGAACGATTGATTATAATGATAAATTATCGAAAAAGCGGGTCGATTTTGTGCAACAATTTTTAATGTCAAAAGGTATTTCTCAAAACAAAATTTACATCTGCGAAGGTCGAGGTAAGGTGGATTTGGATAAAAATTCCGAAAAAAATATAAAAGAATTCCGTGATAAAAACCGGCGTGTCGATTTGATATTTGTTAAAAAAATATTTTATACCGCTTTTCCGGAAAACCCAAAAGTTGGGGACAACATTGTTCTAGAACGCATTATATTTGATATGGGCTCAAGTGAACTTTCATCGACTGCGAAAAAAGAACTTGACAAAACGGTTCTCATTTTAAAAAAACACAAAACGGTTCGATTCGAAATCAAAGGCCACGTTTGTTGTACTTCGGCCAAATACAAGGACGCGATAGATAATGAAACGCAAAACCGCGATCTTTCCGAAAACAGAGCCAAAAAGGTGTTTTTATATTTTCGTTCCAAAGGGATCAATCCGTATCGAATGTCCTACAAAGGATATGGAAATCAGTTTCCGCTTGGTCTTGAAGATGCCCAAGATCGTCGTGTAGAATTGTTTATTACTCGATTATGACGCCTAATTCTATTATTTACAGTATTTGTTAAAAATTAATTATGTGATTTTGTTGTCATTTCGACGCGGGAGAAATCACATTAGTTGCTCTCCTTATGTGATTTCTCCCGTTGGTCGAAATGACAAAAATTGTAAATGTAGACTTAAGCCAATTATAACTACTCCCTTTTCATCTCGATATGAGGAATATCATCCTCCAAATACATTTCGCTGGTTTGAACAAATCCGTGGCTTTCGTAGAATTTTTTTAGGTACAATTGCGCTCCAATGGTGATTTTGCTTTCGCCAAAGTGCTTATGGATTCCGGCAATAGCTTTTTGCATTAATTCGTGACCCCATTTCCGGTCTCGGTAATTAGCATCGACAACAACCCGTCCAATTGAAGCATTGTCAAAAGAAATTCCAGGTTGGAAAAGTCGAGAATAAGCCACGATTTTTCCTTTGAATTTTCCCATAAGATGCAATCCTTTTTTGTCTTTTCCGTCTAAATCCAAATAAACACAAGTTTGTTCGACCACAAAAATTTCACTTCTTAATCTCAGCATATCGTACAATTCGTTGACCGTAAGGCTTTCGAATTCCTTTATTTCCCATTGTAGACTCATTGGCATATTTTTATAAAATTTTAATCGACTTAATGATAGACTCTAACTCGTGCATAGAATCTCTTTTTTCTTTCGAAGGCGAATAGCAAAAACCTTCTAAAATTAATACTCTCTTGTTTTTCTGATCCACAATGGCATAATTTACAAATGGGCCAGACATAAAATCGTTTTTGAGTTCCCAAGTTCCGCGGATTTCATAAGTTTGTTTGCCATCCAATTGCATTTTAAAAAGATAGGGTGAGTAGCCTTCTTCAGTAACCAAATGGGAGCCGGGTTCAGTGCCAAATATATATAATTTACCAATAGAATCGCGGGTTTTTATGATGTTGGCAATTAGATTTTCTGTGTTTTTAATCGAATTTATGGGCACTTGATAAATCAAAACACTGCTATTTCCGCTGATAATTTCCTTTTTTAGCCAAATAAAATTTTGTTTTTCAAGCGCATACAAATACCCTTTGGGAACATTTAAGTTGATATGAAAAGCGTTGGTAATACGTTTGGTATTCAATAACGACTGATTGATAATCCGCTGATTTTCGGTAAGTTCAGTTTCCTTGATGATTTGAATGATGTGCGCAGCATTTTTTTCGATGATTTCTAAAATTTCACCATTAGTTTTCCCTGAGATGTGAAACACATTTTGAGGTGCCGCATATTGATTTTTCTTGATTTCAAAAAAGGTTTTAAGGCCCTTTTTTACGACGATAATGGTTCTACTATCGGTCATAAATCCTTCGAGCAGTTTAGCAGGATATTGGTTTATGGTAAAAAGTGGCTCCTCTTGAGGCAGTCCAATGATGGGAGAAGCGAATTTGCTTCGAATACTTTCGCCAATCTCGCCATTCCATAACTGATCGTCTATAATTACGGAAATCGTATTGATATTTCCGATGGCTTTTCGGGGCAAATTGTCCTCTTTCTTGTGGCAAGAAAAAAGGATAAAGGAAACTAAAAGGTATAAAAAATGGGCTTTATTCATTATTTTTCAATATTGTAATAAACCCCAAAGTTAGATAAGATTATTGTATTATCCGTTTATTTTAAGTTTCATTCCGGGTTTAAGTTCTTCCCCGTTGATGTTGTTCCATTTTTTAATATCTGAAATACTTACGCCAGGATATTTTTTGGATATACTATACAATGAATCTCCTTTTTTGACTAAATAATCGGTGTTTTTGCTTTTGGAAACAGAAACTAAATTTTCTTTTTTGCTGAAAGTGGAGGCAACCAAATCTTTTTCTATCGCCACTTCACTTTTGGCTACAATCAACGAAGCGCCTAAGACAATATTGTTGTCATTCAAATTGTTCCAAAGTTTTAAATCCTCTAAAGTGCTGCCGAATTTTTTGGCGATATTTCCAAGATTGTCTCCTTTTTTAACGATATATTCTACATTTTCTGTCTTTGTATTCGCCGCTATTTCTTCTTTTGGAGCTTCTACAATTTTTGAAACTTGAAGCGACATTCCTAACTGAATGGATGCGCTTGTAAGATGGTTCCACTCTTTGATGTCGGCAACTGTAACGTTGTTCTTTTTGGCAATACTGCTTAGGTTATCCCCTTTCTGAACCACATAAGTTGTCGCAACATCTGTAGCCAAAGTATCGTTTTTAATCGTTTTGTTTGCTTTATCTTCTTTGCTAATTTTTGTTTCAGCATTAGCAAGTTGTTGGGTGTTTTTTATTTCTACAGGAGCTGAGTTGGTTTTCGGCTCCTTTCTAACTGTTTGAACGACGGTCTCATTGGTCACTATTTTCAAACTTTTTCCGCGAGACACCGTGCTTCCTTTTAATTTATTCCATCTTTTGATATCGGAAACGGTAACACTGTATTTGTCTGCAATCTCGCTTAAATTATCGCCGCGTTTCACGGTATAATATTTGGTTTTCGGAAGTGTAACCCTTTGCGTGGTATAGTTTAAAGTATCATTCGAAACAATGGCTTTTTGAACCTGAAATGGTTTTTCACGAAAATCCGCTTCGCGTTGCACATAAGCATATATTTTGTCTTCGTTTGAAACAAAAAGCGAAGTTTTGTCTTTTGGCAATCTCAAAAAATGAGGCTGATCTTGATAAAATGGAATTTCATTCCTTTTGTAAGACGGATTCAAAAGTTGCAATTCTGCCACGGGAACATCGAGCAAATCGGAAATTTGTTTGAACGACATTTGCTTTTTAATCATAATGGTATCCGTAGCAAAATGCTGAACCAAGGCTCTGTCCGGCTTGATTCCGTGTTCTTTATGGTACTCATAAATATACATTGTGGCTAGGAAAGCGGGAACGTAACCCTGTGTTTCTTGCGGAAGATGTTTTCTAATGTTCCAATAATTTTGCTGTCCACCCGAACGACGAATTGCCTTAGTAACGTTACCCGGGCCGGAATTATAGGAAGCCAAAACCAAATCCCAATCGCCAAAAATTCCGTACATCGTTGCCATATAATTGGCAGCTGCCTCGCTCGATTTTAGGGGATCGCTGCGTTCATCGACATAAGAGTCAATAGTCAGATGGTATTGTTTTCCTGTGTGGTACATAAACTGCCACAGCCCAGTGGCTCCCATTCTGGAAACAGCTTTAGGGTTTAAAGCCGATTCTACGATGGCTAAATATTTGATTTCTAAAGGAATATTTTGTTTGGCCAAAGCCTCTTCGAACATAGGAAAATAATATTCTGAAATGGCCATCAATCGACCGAATGATTTTTTTCTGTTTTTCAAAAAGGATTTAATGATGTTTTCTAGCCCGGGATTGTATTCTATGTTGAATGGCGACTTTGCATCCATTGCTGCAAGTCTTTGTTTCAGCAATTCGGTAGATAATTCGTAGTCTACTTTTTCGTCGATATTGATGTTTTGAATATCGGCAGAAAGGTCAGTGTACAAATCGATATTTGTTAATTCTTTCAACCAAAGGCTGTCAACACAAGCCGCAAGAGCGTCATTAACAAACGTTTTTTTGATGGAATCTAAATAGACATTTTGGGTTTCTGTTTTTGTAATCGATTTGTTATCAGAGTGCTTTTGCGAAAACGATTGAAAGGAAAAAAACAAAAAAAGGAGTGGGGCTATATATTTTATCTTCATAATTTTATAATCAACATATTATGCAACAAACAATTATAAAAAATTATTTGTTGCAAATTTAATATGTTATAACTATAAATTTCACTAAATATTGTTAAAAACGCAATTTTTAGTCCAAAATAGCAGCAATTCCGGGTAAAATCCTACCTTCTAGCATCTCCAACATTGCTCCTCCACCGGTAGAAACATAGCTTACTTTGTCTTCGAAACCAAATTGTTTTACCGCTGCAACCGAATCTCCACCTCCTACAAGTGAGAAAGCTCCATTGGCAGTCGCCTCTGCGATATAGTCTCCAAGTGCGATAGTTCCTTTAGCAAAATTTTCCATTTCGAAAACCCCTAAAGGTCCATTCCATAGAATCGTTTTCGATGCTAAGATTACTTTTTTGAAGTTTTCTAAGGATTTTGGTCCTGCATCTAATCCTTCCCATCCATCTGGAATTTCGCGAACATCTACTATTTGTGTATTGGCATCATTTGAAAAATCATCGGCGGCAACGACATCTACGGGAATGTGAATTTGAACCCCTTTTTCTTTGGCTAATCTCAAGATTTCTAGAGCCAATTCTTGTTTGTCGTCTTCGCAAATAGAATTGCCTACTTTTCCGCCCAAGGCTTTAACGAAAGTAAAAGTCATTCCTCCGCCAATAATCATATGATCAACTTTGTCCAAAATATTTTCGATTACAGTAATTTTAGAAGACACTTTAGAACCTCCAAGAACTGCGGTTACTGGTTTTTGAGAATCTTTTAAAACTTTGTTTAAGCTTTCGATTTCTTTAGCCAACAACAATCCAAAACATTTTTCAACTGGGAAAAACTGCGCAATGATGGTTGTCGAAGCGTGCGCTCTATGGGCTGTTCCAAAGGCATCATTGACATAAATATCACCAAACGAGGCTAATTCTTTGGCAAAATCAACATCTCCCGCCTCTTCTTCATTATAAAAACGGAGGTTTTCTAATAATAAAATTTGTCCCGGCTGCAAATTTGCTACAGCTTTTTCAGCTTCTTTTCCGATACAATCAGGCGAAAAGTATACTACCTGACCTAAAATTTCAGTTGCTTTTTTTACGATATGGCCCAATGAATATTTTCTTTCTACTCCTTTTGGTCTTCCCAAATGCGACATTAAAATAACACTTCCGCCATCGGCAAGGATTTTATCGATGGTTGGTTTTGCGGCTTCGATTCGAGTGGCATCGGTTACATTGAAATTTTCATCCAAAGGCACATTAAAATCAACGCGAATTATGGCTTTTTTGTTCTTGAAATTGAAATCGTTTATTGTTTTCATTAGAAATTATTTTTATTACTATTTAATTATTTTGAAAGAAAAACAAAGATATAACTTTTCAGGAACTAAAAAATAAGAATCTTTTAAAAATTGCCAAGGTCTATTAGCGAAAACGTTATATATTTAAAAAAAATTTGCGTATTTGATTTTAAGCTAAAACGCTTATCTTTATGTTTTAATTTTTCACAAACCTCTTTTACTATCAACCTTATGATTCACTCTTTCTTAAATGATATCGATGCCGGTATAATTGTGTTAATTTTGTTTTTTTCGATGCTCATCGCTGTGGGTACAGGCTATCGAATTGGGTTACGAAAAACAAAATCAGATAATAAAAATGCTGAAATTTCCTCGTCTTTGTTAGGATTATTGGCCTTGATTTTAGGGTTTACCTTTGCGATGGCGGGTTCCCGATACGAAAACAGAAAAGACAATTTAATTGATGAAGCCAACTGTATTGGAACAGCCGTTTTACGCTCGGATATTTACCCCGATAGCATTAAGGTTGAATTCCAAAAAGACTTTCAGTCGTATTTGAAATCCCGCAAAGAGTATTATCTTTTAGACAATGACGAAGCCAAACTCGCTGCATCTTTGAAAGAAGCGGCGCTTGCTGGCGATAAACTTTGGAAAAGAGCCGCGTTTTACGCCAAAGACAAAGACTATTTTATTCAATCGAATATGATGTTGCCTGCATTAAATCAGATGCTCGATAGCGCAGCCAAATCGAATATGGTCTTGAATTCGAAAGTTCCCGAAACCATTGTGTATTTATCGTTGATTTTTTCGGTAATTATTTCTTTTTTTATGGGCTATAATTCAGGACTAGAGAAAAAAATTAATCGCAAATATATCTTTGGATTTTGCTTTTTAATTTGTGTTGTAATCTACATTACCTTGGACTTAGATCGACCCAGAAGGGGATTAATCAAGTTGGATACGGAATTGGCTTTGATGCAGCAATTGAATCAAAATTAATCGTGAACCGGACTTTGGGCACAAGGACAATTACTAATGTTAGCAAGAAAATCGAAACCTACCGTAACCATATGGGTCCCGGAGTTGTACCCTGCCAATTCATTTAAGGTAACTTGATAGGAATATCCAAAATAAAAGCCTGACTTTTTAAATCCAGCCATAGGCCCTACGGTCAAGGGAGCAAGAATTTGATCATTTAAAAAACGATAGGTAATTCCCCCCCAATAATAATCATTGTTGTTGTTGTATTTTCTATATTTTACGTTAATATCGGTGCTGGAACGGCGATCGCTTTCGTAATATTGAAAGAAAACAGAAGGCTCCAATTCAGTCCAATTTTGGGTCTTAATTACATATCCCGAATACAATTGATAATTGCGTAGTGTACTAGGCTCAATCTTTATTCCCGAAAAATTATCAATGTTTTTATCCAAAATATTCGCGGCATTAAAACTCAAATAAAATTCTTTGTTTCGATATAAGAAACTAACATCGAAGTTTTTATTTGATGTAAATCTATCGTCTTTGAGGTTTGGATCGTAGGTGTTTGGGACCAATTGGCTAACATCAATTTTAAAATTATTGATATTAAAAGATATTCCAAAAGACAAATATTGCCTAGAGTAATATTCTAAAATGATATGATGCGCAAAAGAGAATTTGGCACCTGTTTGACTCGTATAGCCGTTTTGATCATTGTAAAATGAGGCACCCACCCCCGATTGATCGGCTATTCTGAAATCAGCATAAACCGATTGATTTTGGGGCGAATCCTTAACTCCCACCCACTGCTTCATCCCGTTGGCTCGAATTCTAAAATTATCTCCTATGCCGGCAAAAGTCGGCGAAATCACAAATGGATTGTCTGCCAAATATTGAGTGGCAACGGGTAGGTTTAACTCTTGACTAAAACTGGTAGTTATGGTGAGTAGCAGTAGGGATAGCAATAATTTTTTCATTACAATTTGTTTTTATTGAGACAAATAAGTCTTAGAATATGAATTATCTATAAAGAGTAAAATGCCCCACAAATTCTCTTTCGTCTTTATCATTATTTAGTTTTAGCAAATACCAATAATCTCCGGATGGCAGTTCGAAACCATTGTATTTTCCATCCCAAAATTGACCTTCATTATAAGTAGCAATTTTACGCCCATAACGATCATAAATATGGTAGATTAAATCTGGGTAATTGGTGGTTTTTGTTGGTCCCCAAGTATCATTATTGCCATCACCATCGGGTGTAAATACGTTTGGAATGTCGATATCAATATAAGTAAAAGCCTTGGTATCGGTCGCAGTACAACCTTCAGCATCGACAACATCAACGGTGTAACTTCCAGTTTTGTAAATAATATAAGTGTTAGTCGTTCCTGTGGATTCGCCATTAAAAGTGTAATGATAATTTCCTGAGCCGCCCGTGGTAGTGGCAACGATTTCATTTATTCCACCATTTACTAAGCTTACTGCCAACGGATTTACTTGAAGAATAGTAAACTTTTGGGTTTGCTGAATACAGCCGTTAGTGTGTCTTGCACTTATGAAATGCTCTCCTGCAGGCACTTTTGTAAACACATTACTTGCTTGGTATGGTGGTATTCCGTCTAAAGCATAATCGACATCTACCGGCAAAACGCTAGGGTCAATGGCGACCGTAACAGTATTGTTGGGTAAATTATTCAAACAATCATAATCTACAATTGCCACAGGTTTTAAAGTCACCGGATCAGGAAGTACGGCGGGAAGAGTATAGCTACAGTTCATCGCATCTACAACGTAAACAATATGAGAACCTCCGTTTATATTTTTGAAATCAAAAAGGGTTTGACCCAAAACTCCAGTGGTAAAAGGTCCGTTTTGCTGGTCTAAACTTACTTTGTATGGCGATGTTCCACCGCTTATATCGATACTAAATTGGCCATCACTATCTCCGGAACAAATCTCGGGAATAATGGATCCCGAAACAGTTGCTGCTTGCAAAGGCAGAGGCTCACTGATGGTGAAATTAAAAGTAACATAACAGCCTAAAACGTCCTGAACAATTGCCGTATAGTTATTTGGGTTTAGATCTTTGAATAGGTTTGTATCAAAAAACTGATCCAAATTTGGAGAAATAGCATATTTAATTGTTCCAGTTCCTCCTGAGGCATTAATAACGATTTGTCCATTTCCAGCTCCACTACAAGTCACATTTGTTATGGAATAGGGCGCCACTAAAGGCAATGTAGGTTGATTTATGGTAATAGTTGCCGTAGTTTTAACACAATCGCCACTATCTACTTTTACTTGGTACGATCCGGCCGCAAGTTGGACGAATACCCCCGGACTAGATTGAACTGGCGCAGGACTTATGGCAGTGCCACTTCCATTCAATAAGGTGTAGACATAATTCCCAAGTCCGCCTTCTGCTTTAGCCACAATAACTCCGGTATTGTCTCCAAAACAATTTATTTTTGCATTAGTTATGTCTAAATTAATAGACAAGGTTGGTATTGGAACAATCTCAATATCATTCGAAATAAAACTTGTACAGTTGTTTGCATCCCGCACATAATAGCGATAGGTTCCGGGAGCAACAGCAATTGTAACAGAAGAATTGAAGCTCGTTGTGGAATACGAAATGCCATCAGAGCTATAGCGATAAGGAGCCGTTCCGCCTGAAGCACTCAATTGCAGCCTAGCTTGACTCAAACAAGTTTGCGAACTAGCCAATACCAAGCTGACACTTAATTCTGTGGGCTGAGAAATACTAATAGGGGTAGAAACAGCAGTACAATTCCATCCATCTGTGGCAGTTATGGTGTAGGTTCCAACGCCTAAACCAGCAAAAACAGTTGCGGTTTGTGGTCCAGAACTTGTAGGAGGTGTTGCCGAAATAGTATTCAAACTATAGGAATAATTACTGCCTTGACCACCCGTTGTGCTGCTAACGGTGATGCTGGCGTTGGTATCGCCATAACAAGATAAAACGGAAGTATTTGCTGATGCAACTATCGAAATAGGCGCTGGCAAACTAAGATTTATTGGCAAGGAGGATCTAATACATCCTTTACTGTCTTTTACATTTACGGTATAACTTCCTGCGATCAAATTGGAAAACAATCCATTAGCTGAATATGGAACATTTATTGGACCCACCAGTTCATAAGTTAAGGAACCCCATCCACCAGTTGCAGTCGCATTTATTGCGCCTTGATTATTAGTACAAGTTACACTCGAGGTTTGAGTTGCGATGATCGAAAGTGGTACAGCAGGAGATTCTATGGTAAAGGTATTCGAAGTTTTTACACAAAACGGTGGATTTGTCTCGGTAACAACTACCGTGAAATTACCCGCTTTGATTCCTGAAATAGTAGTTGGATTTGTAGCTGTAGTACCAAAACCTGATCCAACTACCGCATTGGAACTATCCAAAACTTGATACGAATAATCCCCAGTATATCCTGTAATAGCAATACTAAGCTCGCCGTTCGAATCTCCAAAACACGTCACAGGAGTTATTGGAGTAGCCACAACATCGATAGTGTCGAATGGAGCCACCACAAAAGCAGAAGTGTCGAAATAACAACCCGTTGTATTGTCACTTATCCTGAAATAATAACTTCCCGGATTTACAACAGTGAAGCTATTTGATACTTGAGGCAAGCCATTGGGTAATATTTGATAGCTGAAATTACCCGATCCTCCGGTAACTGTTACCGATACTAAACCAGTGTTGTTGCAATCTATAGGACTCAAAATTCCCACCGTAGCAGCAGTTATTTTGGGCAAAGGAGTAATGGCGATGGTACTTGTTGCTAAACAGCCTTTAGTGTCTTTGATGTAAATGGGTAAATTGTAAGCGGTTCCATTATCGACGATGGTAAAGGTATTAGTAGGGAAATAATTTGTTCCATCTAAACTATAAGTGTAAGGCGCTGTTCCCGAACCAGCAGCGGCATTGATGGTAAGAGTCGCATCGTTAAAGCTGTTGTTTGCCAGACAACCAAACGGAGTAAATGCTGTTGATGGATCGACTGCCAATGCCAAAGGTTGATTAATCGTTACTGAACTGTCTGTTGCGGAACATCCTCTACTCGAATTGACTCTGACAGTATAGGTTCCAGCGGCTAATCCTGTAAAGACATTCGAACTTTGAGGAGCAACAATTATAGGTGAAATAATTTCATAAGTATAAGTCGGATTGTTGTTGCCCGGCAATAATGCAACTGTAATTGTTCCGTTGGTGTCGCCATTGCAGCTGACATTGGTAACTGCTGTAGTGAAGCTAACCGGAGTTGGAACAGGTAAATTTACTATCGCCGATTTGGTACATAAGCTGGTTAAATCCGTTATGGTAACAGTATATGCTCCTGCTGGAACTCCCGAAAACACATTTCCAGACAAAGTTATAGAAGGTGCACTAGGGCTAATCGCATAACTATATATTCCTGTCCCGCCTACACCTGCAACTGTAATAGTTCCATCATTTGTAGCACAAGTTGGCAATGAAGTCAGCGTTGGCGTCAATCCAAGTGGTTTAAAAATGGTTATAGTCACCTTATTACCGCAGCCATTTCGATCTTTGACTTCTACAGTATGCACACCAGAGGACAAATTAGAAATGGTAAACGGAGCGGTTTGCGCTTGAAAAGCACCTCCATCTATGCTAAAAGTATAGGGTGCAATTCCTAAAGTTGGCATCGTAACATTTATAGCAAAATTACCTTCGGTTGCAGAACATTGATTGTTTATTGAGGCTGCAATAATGGGTACTGGGTCCGAAAACATACTAATTGGCGTACCTATTATACAACCATTGGCGTCTTTTGCATACCCTATATAATTAACTCCTGAAAGGCTTCCGGCCAAATTGAATGTGGTTGTGGTAAGCCATCCGGGCGAACTCGCTACAGGCGCTGGACTGCTCGCAGGCAACACTTGATAAGTATACGATGGGGTTCCGCCTTGTCCAAGCACATTGATTTGCCCCAGAACAGTACAATTTTGATTTTTTATAACCGATGCACTAACCGCAAGTGCCGATGAAGATTCGGTTATTGTAAATGTTGCGGAAGCATTGGTACAGCCATTATTTGCGCCACCGCTATTTTCTTGGAATAAAATATAATAAGTGCCTGGAGCCAAAGGACCAACATTGGAAACAGAACTTGTTATCCCAACACCATTTAATCCTACCACTGTTCCAATAGGGATTGTGGTGGGCAAATTAGTTTGTGAATTAAATATTTGATAGGTTACATTCGTCAATGCGGGATAGGTATTTGTAAATGTAAAATCAACCGAACCATCATTTGCACCAAGACAACTTACATTTTTTGGACTAACAGTACTTGTCAGGGTAGATGAAGTTTGGGTTGGTGAAGTTGCTTGTTTAAAATAATAACAATTGGTCGCTTCATCATAAACGATAAAGGAATAGATTACTCCAGGTTTTAATCCTGAAAATGTAGCCTGAAGTGGGAATCCTACATCTGCATTTTGATAAGAACCCATATTCGATGCGTACTCATAAGGAGGAGTCGAAGCGGATAATATAGGAAATAATGCAAAATGATAAGGCCCTCCTACAATGATTGGGTTTACACTTACTATAACTGATGCCGAGGAACAAGATGGTGGACCTGCTGCAGTATTAATATTTAAATCCGAAGGAGGCGAAGCAATATTAATGCTGTTTGTAACCGTACAAGAATTGGCGTCGGTAAAGCTCAATTGATATACTCCAAAATTCAAAATGTCAAAAGTATAAATTCCACCGGCAATTGTTGGAGGGCCTACAACAGCTCCAACATTGTTAGTAATGGTATAAGTATATGGTCCTACACCGCCTGTTGGAGTACCTGAAATCGACCCCATCGAGGTTCCTGTTCCATTACAAGTAATATCGGTATGATTGACTACAGCAGTTAAGGCAGCGGGCTCATTTATGGTAATCAATTTTATAGCGGTACACAATTTGGAATCAGTAATAGTAATGGTATAATTACCAGCAGCCAAACCTGTTGTTTGTGTGCCATAATTAGTGCCAGTGGAAGTATTCAATACGTTTATTACAAACGGTCCAGTGCCAACAGTTGTATTTATAGCAACATTTATGGCAGCCGAATTATCTCCATTGCAATAGATTTGTTGCGTTTGGGTTACTGCTGAAATGTCTGGTAGCGAAAGGGGATTGATGGTAATTATTCCTGATAGTGCAGGGCAATTATTTACATCTGTCACTTGAAATTGATAAGTTGTAGCTGCGGATATTGATGCCGCATTCACAGCATAAGTAAATGTAGTTCCAATCACAGCAACGGGAGCGCTATAAGGACCTCCGTTTATAGAAACCGAATAATTGTATCCTGATGTGCCTCCTGTTATAGTTCCTGTAATCTGAGCGTTTGGCGATGCTGAACAGTCTAAATCTTTGGTTAAAATTGTATTTACTGTCAACTGCGGTGCAATATTTTGAATCAGAGCTGTTGAGGTACAACCAAAGTCATCTTTGACAAGGACAGTATAATTTCCAGGAGTTAAATTGGCAAAGGTGTTGCTTGTTTGAAAACGGATACCATTATCGATACTATACTGATATGGGCTTACCCCTCCAGAAGCATTGACAATAATTGTGGCTTGATTTACGGAATCATAACACAAATCAGAACCTGCGATATTGACCACAGGCGGTAAAGCTGGATTCAATGTAAAAGTAGCAGTGGTTGTACAGCCGTTAGCATCTGTAACACTCACCGTATAGGTTCCAGTTTGGGTTAAATTGTAAAAACCGTTATTGGTTTGAGGTCCGATTTGGGTTCCATTGGGTTGCAAAAGGGTATAATTGTTTCCTCCCCATCCTCCGGTGGCATCAATCACAACGCTACCATTCGAATTGCATTTTATAGGGGTAACCGTGTTGCTTATAGTTAAAGGTAATGCGGGTTGACTTATGGTTACTGTTGCACTATCTGTACAGCCTGTTTTCTTATCGGTGGCAGTGAAAATATAAATACCAGCAGGTAAATTATTTACAATTATAGTAGGAGCCGTTTGATTACTAGCCGAGCTACTCACCGGTCCTGTGATGCTATAGGAGTACACTTTACTTCCTCCTGTAAAATTTCCAACTACATCAAATTGCATTGATCCTGTTGCTGTATTATAACATTTCACATTGTTTATTAGTTTTCCTGAAACTGAAATAGGGGGAATAGGGACAAGATTATAGGTTTCTTGATAAACACAGTCGTTTCTGTCTTTTACCTCAAATACATAAACTCCTTCAGGTAAATATTTGAACTCCCCATCCGAATTATAAGGACTTGGCACCGACGTAATAGTGTACGTCGCCGGTGCGCTAATTATTCTGTATCGCAAAGGCGAAAGACCACCAACAGCCGCAATATTTACGTGCGACACATTTTCGGGACAAATCAAATCGGTGGCTGTTATTGTTAAATCGGTTGGCCCTTTTACCGAAGCTATTACGATAGCAGGATTGATGGTAACCGTACAATTTTTGGAGTCTTTTGCAGTAATTGTATAGGTTCCTGCTGTCAAACCAGAGAAGATAGGACTCGATACAAAGTTCACCCCATCGATACTGTACAAATAAGGGGAGGTTCCTCCGCTAGCTGTAGCAGTAATCGTCGCAGTTTGAAGGCAAGTATAAGCAGCTGTCATAGTAGCAGTGCCAGTAAGAGGGGCTATGGGTGCAATTGTAATCGTTTGTGGGGCAGATAAGCAGACATTACCAGCCAAAGCATATTCGACGATTACCACATAATTGCCTGCAACCAAGTTGCTAAATACATTCGAATTGAAAAATGTTACCCCATTGTCTAAGCTGTATCTCAGATTATTGCCATTTGTATTACTTACATTTATGGTAATACCTCCAGTATTTGTTCCAGAACATTGCAAATCTGTTTTAGTAATCGAATAAACAGGAGGCAAAGATGCCGCTACTGTAATTGAAGTCGTAGTTTCACAGTTATTCGAATCGACTACTTTTATAGTATAAACTCCACCTGGCGGAAGCGGATTGCTTACTGCTATTTGAGGGGTTCCTTGAAATACGGTAGTACTATTTACAAAATAAGAATAGGGCGGCGTACCCCCTATCGGACTAACTGTAATTTCGCCATCTGTACAAGTCAAGGGCTTTGTCAATACTGCTGTAGCTGTAATTGCCGGTGGCTCTACTATTGTTGCACTTAAAGTAGCTGTACATCCATCATCGGTTGTTACGGTATAATCATAGGTGCCTGAATTTAGATTATTAAAGTGGTAGGAATTGCTTGAATCTGGACCAGAACTGAAAATGGTTACTCCAGCTTGTCTTACGGTTACATAATATTGTGGACGTACATCATTTATTTGTAGGGTTACATTGCCTTTATCTCCGTGGCAAAGAGGTTGATTGATAATGGGTGTCACCGTAAAATTTCTTTGACGAATTTGAACATTGGGCACAGAAAAAATACAAGGATTAGTGCTAACAGCCGTTTGTTTGATATAAACGGTATAATTCCCAGGACTATTTATAAGAAACACATTTGTTGGTACCCAAGGGCCAGCTGCATTTAAACTATATTCATATCCTGAAGGAACGCCACCAACCGTAATTTTTCCGGGTGTTGAACAAATAATATCATTAGAGGTTACGGTAGGATTGAGTAAATTTTGATACACATTGAAATAATACCGATTAAAACATCCACCTGCATAGTTCAAAGTAACTCTATATTGACCCGAAGCATTGACTTGAAAATTTGGTCCTGTTCCCACTTGAGTCCAACTGCAACTAGTACTTTCATTGGCACAACTTGTGTTTCCAATCGCCGCACAGCTAGCCTCATTTAATTTTTCCCAGACGATTACAGAACCATCCGAAATGCCTGTTTTAATATCTCTAATAGCATTGGCTCCACATAAAAAAATGTTAGGAAGTTTTTTTCCGTCATTCGGACAGGTCAAGACCTCATCGGCAAATGGAATTACAGGATTGGTCAAGGTTCCACCAAAAGGAGTCACGGTAAACTCTTGCATAATCGAACGACAGGGCGCCACGGCAGTGTCATAAACATAATAAGTACCCGGAGCAGTAACGGTAAGGGTTTGATTCTTACCAATAACTGCACCTGTTGGAGTGCCATCGGCCAAAAAGGGACTTTTCGACCAAGAATAAATGTTGTATCCATCGCCAGCTTTGATATCGACACTTGCGCCGCATAAAATAGCTGGATATTTATAAACGCAACCATCTACATTGGCTAAAAAGTTTGTGGCTTGCGGAATTAACAAACAGCCGGAATTGGTGTCAAAACTTTCTTCTGAAAAAGGAACCGAATTAATCTCTCCGGTATAACTTGCAAATGCCTTGTTATTGATAATGTTCGAACACGCATTACTCAACAAAGTACAATCAGGGACCACTTGCACTCGCATCACGATGGTGTACAAAGGCGAAGTTACCGGAATAGAAGTTGGCGTTGTTTTTACTTGAACTTTTGAAGGATCAATGCTGAAAATAAGGGTTCTTGTGGCGGGAACCCAACTTTTAAGCGTTACTCCAGCCGGTAAGGTTAAAGAGGAAGGCCCAGAATAAATCACATTGATTGGTAAAATATCTTTTATTTCAAAAACAGTAACGTTGTCGTTTCCGGTATTTTGAAAAGTAATTTTGTAATCTAAAAATTGACCTAAATTAACTGTTTGATTGCCGATATTGACCCCTGAAGTATTCCAGACCGTTTTTGTAAGTACAATTTTTGGCTCGATGACATCAACTGCAAAGGCGGTAGAATACAGATAAAAAATTTCCTGTTTTGTTCCAATTCGAATTGTTGCCGAAGTTTCATTATTGGGAATTATGGCATTGGAAGCATTTGGAATTTTGAAAATCCCTGCGTCAAAACCTAAGGTATTGGTACTTTTAGGATTTCTCGCCAAAAAGATTTCGGGAGAATTTGTTGTATTATTAAAAATGGTAACTGTACTATTGAAAAAATTTGTGGCAGGTCTAAGAACAGTCACCGGAGCAATAGATGAAAGACTTATATTCCCAGAAAATGCAGCAGCAGCGCTACCTTTAAATTGAATGTAATCGCCAGTGTTACCCAAATCACCATCGATTACTGCGAAAGCAAATTTCGAAACAACCGGACCAACAGGTATGGTTTGAAATCCTGATACCGGGATATCTACTTTATCATAAACTACCGAAGGACTTAAGTCGGCACAGGTCGTGGGATTAATGCCTTTTACCCCAATTCCGCTGAATCCATCAAAGGTCGTTATGTTTTTGCTATTTAAATTAGGGTCTTCATAAATAATAAAAAGCGACCAACCTCCAGAAAACCCCTCCGAATTTACACCATTATGGTCTCCTATTCGGGTCGAAATATTAGCAACCGTATAAGTTCCTCCAGCATTGCCTACGCCTAGACTCGTAATCAACGCGGTGACATCGGCATAACAGGCATATTGATTGGTGTTTTGGCAAGTTCCCGTACCTCTATAAATTTTTTCTCCTACAAGATCGACATAGCCGCCGGTGGGCATTTTGAATTTTACATTCAATATGGGTCGTACAGGAGTCATATTGATATCACCCGCCACCGTGGCTCCCCAATACAAGCCTGCGTATTTTACTTTGTAACAACTCGGATTCGGAACTACTAAATCGGCACTGCTCGAATTATAGGTAGTGGCATCGGTATCGATATCTACATCAACTATATTACTTTGCTTTTCATCATCAGAAGTACCATTGTAGTCATTGGTTTTATGCAAACTAAGAATGTTATTACCAATCTGAAGAATATCTCCCTTCAGGGTTACACTTGCTCCCGGTACTTTGGCTGGGTATCGAACACTAAAAGGAACCAAATTTTGCCCAAAGGACAAATTTCCTAAAAGTAATACTAGGAGTACTATACCATAAGCGGCTCTTGAAAAAGTAGGTTTTTTCATGATAGTTAAATTTATTGCTTTCTTCGCTTCAAATGGACTTCTTTGGGGCTCAAAGTCTGTTTTCTGCATAAGATTAATTCTGTTTTATACGGCTTTTCGAAAGGATTTTAACCTCTCTTTATTCAATTTTTACCATAGACATTTTGCTGTTGTACGGTTTATTTTCCTTGTTTTCTATTGCCATTTGCGCCTCGCCGATGGAGTCAAATTTATCATAGTAAATAAAATATTTTCCTGATTTTACATCGTATAAGAAATCGATATTAGATTGTCCGGAGGCCACGGTTTTTGTCAAAAATTCATCTCTTTTTGCGACATCTTCGTGGACAGCAATAACCAAATAGTATCCTTTTTCTTTGTTTTTAATATCTTTCAAGACGAGTACATTCGACTGTTTTTCTCCAAAATCAAAATCAGCTTCTTTGAGTGGTGTTGTACTAAGAGGCGTTTTCTCTTTGATTCGTTTTAAAGTGTACACGTCTTGTAAATAGCGGTCTTGATTGGTAGCGAAAGCTGCTTTTTTGATTCTTCGTTTTTTCTCAATTTCCGTGTCAACCTTGATTTTTTCTAATGTTAGAATTAAATCTTGATTGGAACGAATCGCTGTCAAATGCGCTGCTTTCAGCTCGTCGATTGTTTTCAAATAAGATTTATTGGTTTCATCAGGGGTATTCCCCGCTTTTTTAATTCGCTCTTTGTATAAATTGTCTAATTCAACCAGTTTGTTTTGCTGATTTTGATTGACCAATTCGATTTGGGATTTTAAATTTTCTAATTCCAAATTTTCGGCCGAAACACTCTTGAATGCTTTCGGTTCTTTATAAATTCCTTTGTCGCTCAGGTCATTTTCTTCTTTTAAATCTTTCAAATCTTTTTCTTTATTCAATACTTTTTCATTGAGTTGTTGCAATAAAACTTGTTGTTCCTTTTTGGAATCGGCAACTATTTTAGTCAATTTATCTAAAGATTTTGCGTTTTCGTCTTTGGGCAATGCGGCTACTCTTGCCTCTTCGGCTAGTTTAGCCTTGGCGGCAGCATCGGCATCGGCTTTTAGTTTGGCATCGGCCAATAGTTTGGCTTGCGCATCGGCATCGGCTTTCAATTTAGCATCTTGAGCTAGTTTGGCTTTGGCGGCAGCATCGGCATCGGCTTTTAGTTTGGCATCGGCCAATAGTTTGGCTTGCGCATCAGCGTCGGCTTTCAATTTAGCATCTTGAGCTAGTTTGGCTTTGGCGGCAGCATCGGCATCGGCTTTTAGTTTGGCATCTGCCAATAGTTTGGCTTGCGCATCGGCATCGGCTTTCAATTTAGAATCTTGAGCTAGTTTGGCTTTGGCGGCAGCATCGTTTTTAATTTTAGCATCGGCCAATAATTTAGCTTTTGCATCGGCATCGGCTTTCAATTTAGCATCTTGAGCTAGTTTGGCTTTGGCGGCAGCATCGTTTTTAATTTTGGCATCGGCCAATAATTTAGCTTTTGCATCGACATCGGCTTTCAATTTAGCGTCTTGGGCTAGTTTGGCTTTAGCGGCAGCATCATTTTTAATTTTAGCATCGGCCAATAATTTAGCTTTTGCATCGGCATCGGCTTTCAATTTAGCGTCTTGGGCAAGTTTGGCTTTAGCGGCAGCATCATTATTAATTTTAGCATCGGCCAATAATTTAGCTTTTGCATCGGCATCGGCTTTCAATTTAGCGTCTTGGGCTAGTTTGGCTTTAGCGGCAGCATCATTTTTAATTTTAGCATCGGCCAATAATTTAGCTTTTGCATCGGCATCGGCTTTCAATTTAGCGTCTTGGGCTAGTTTGGCTTTAGCGGCAGCATCATTTTTAATTTTAGCATCGGCATCAGCCTTAATTTTAGCTTCTTTTTGTTCTTTATACTGAAGATATTCTTGGTGCGATGTGTCGGAAATAGGTTTTCCTGAAGTAGGCGTTCTAGTTCCAGCGGCCGGAATAATTGATCCTTCATCCTCATCTTCGCCGTAGTCGTAGGATTTGCTTTTAAATTTATAGGCGAAAACTATTTCATGCGAAGCTCCAAAAGTGGAAGTGTTTCCGGTGCCTGTTTCATAATTGTACTCTACTGCTATTCTGGGTGTGATGTTTAACCCAATTCCGCCTGAAATACCGTAGACCGAATTGTATCCTGCTTGCGCCCAAATTCCTTTTACTAAGCTGAGCATCGCGAGTCCTGAAACAATGGTTTTGTCTTTTTTGAATTCGGTTTTTATCAATCCTGAAAATTTGCTTCTATCGAAAAACCCATACGAATCGATAAAACCTGTGTACATCACATGAGCTACGATGCTTTTTTCGGGATCTTCTTTGATTATTTCTGATGTTTTAAGATTGTATAAAACAAGATTGTTCAGCGCCAGACCAAAATCAAAAAAATAGGTTCCATAATTGATTCCCGGACTCACCGTGATCAAGCTGTTTTTGGGGATGTTGTTTAAAGCAGGATCGGGATAGTTGGTGATCACTTTGCCTGCATCCAAGCCGCTTTTATAAAACCCTAAATTGATACCAAAAGTCAAATTGCTATCTTCTTGTAATGCGATATTATGTGCAAAATTTGCCATAGCTCCAAAAGTGGTCAATACGCCATAATTTTGCTGGAAAAAGCCAATTGAAGCGCCTTCGTTTTCTAACAATCGACCGGAATAACTAAACAAATAGGTTTGCGGGGCATCTTGAAATTGTGCCCATTGCTTTTTGTTATAAAAACTAAGTACTGGACTTTGTTCCCGAACAAAACTAAAGGTGGGATTGATGGTGTACCGATTAAATTTTAATGAGTTTCTCACAGGAAGTGTCAGTGCAACAACTCCATCTTCTTGCGAAAAGAGGGTTTGCATTGCACCTAAAAAAAGTAATATGGCTATAAAACATTTATTCATTTTATTTCACAATGGTAATCGAGCCTTTTTTTAATTTTCCGTCAGAAGTTGTAATGATATAATAGAATACTGGGTTGATATTTTTAAAAGTGATGTCGCTTTCCGGCCAATTATTGAGGTAATTATTGGTTTGGAATACGATATCTCCATAGGAATTCATGATAAGAATTTCGGTATTTGTTCCACTCAAATACGCTTGCGGAATGCTCCACACATCGTTTACACCATCGTTGTTGGGGCTTATTAAATTGGGAATTTCAACGGCATTTGTGTCAACAATAGAGTTTACAGTAAATGCAATTTCGTCTGTAATGATACATCCCGAATTTTGAGTAATACTAACTTTGTACGCTCCAGTATTGGTCACAGTATAGGAGTTTGAGGTAGCCCCTGGAATCAAAAGTCCATTTGCATACCATTTATAAACTGGATTCAATGCAGTGGTAGTAACAATTACATTTTTTGTTCCTCCTTCACTTATTGAACTAATTTCTGGAACATTGATAGAACTCGAGATGGTATTCACTTGTAAATCGATGGTAGCCGTAGATTTACAGCCTCCAAAATCTACATCGACAGAATATTTGCCCGCTGAGTTGGTTTGATAGGTTTGAGCGTTTGCCCCTGGAATTACAACATTATCTTTTTTCCAAACATAAGTATTTCCTGCTGTTGCTGTGAGCGTTGTGGCTCCGGCACTTGGACAAAATGGGTTCGAAAGGCTAGAAGTAATTGCAGAAACATTTCCTGCTGTTCCGCTAACGGTGACTTCTTGTGAGCGAATGTTTACATCGGTACAGGAGCCATAATTTATTTCTGCATAATAAAGTCCTAGGGCGTTTACATTCAGCGAATTGCCTGTTTGTCCGGGAATCAAAACGTTATTTTTATACCAATTGTATTTTAATTCCGAGAAATTGGCCGGGGAACTGCTCGGGTTGCTTGGCGTAGGATTGTCAATACTTAGGTTTACGCTTCCGCCATTACAAAGACTTAGGTTTGGCATTTGATTGTTGATGTAAAACGGCTGAGAAAATTTCTTGAAATAAACTGGGAATGATGTTTTTTGATCAAAAGAATAAAAATCACCGCTGTAAATTCCAGTGGCGCTTTTTACTCTTAACTTATAGGTTTCAGACCCTTTTATAGTCGTAGGAACCGCAAATGTGATTGTTTTTTCTGAGGCGGATACATCTGCGGTAGCAATTGTTGTTGTGGCGATAGGAGCTGAAAAACTTCCTTTATCATCTGAAAGTTCTACCGAAAAAGTCGTCGAGGCGGGAAAACCTGAATATTTAAATGTGGCTTCAAAACTATTAAAATTAGCTTGTGAACAAATCTTTGTAAAAGGCAATTTCTCAGGAATTATTGTTTGAGAAAATACCTCGTTTTTCCCAATAAAAACGATTGCTATAGCGCATACCATTTTTATTGCAAAGTCTGTCCTGACTCCTACATGCTTGGGTAAAAAACGATTCATAATAGTAGATTTGCTGCTCGCCGAACAAGTTTATATTTTATTTTAAACAAAGGCGCTTTTAGTCTTCGTTTGATGCAGTAATTTTGCCCATTCGCAATCTGTAATCTGGAATTTTTGAATTGAAAAAGTCAATAAATGTTTCCTGATTTTCAGCTTTTGAATACACATTAAAAAAGGCAACATTGCCATACCAGTTTTCTAAATCTTCATTGTTCGAATTGTATTCTGAAAAAATATTGCCCTTGCATAAATTGAAATAGGTTTCAACTAATTTTATTTTTTTTAGATTTTCGTCATTGATATATATATTTGAATTCAATAAAATTGCGGGATTAAATCCTGAAATCACTGTTTTTTTGAAATCAAGAGTGGTGTTTTCGCCAACATAAATGGCTTCTTTTATCAATCCGGTTTGAATATCATTGACCAAATTATTGCTGTTATTGACCATTGTCAAATTGGTAGCAGTAACCAAGGTTTGATTTTTAGTAAAATCAACTTCTTCTTTTTTGGTGTAGGAAGCCACCTCAATACATCGCGACCCTGTGGTACTTGACAAATACGAAGAGCGAACCGCCAACGAATTGGTTATATTACACTGGGTTCCGTAATTGAATTTAAAGTCATTCGAAATGGATTTAAAGGAAACCAATTTGTTTACACTGAGTTCCCCTCCGTCGATTTCAAATGAATTTCCAGCAGAATAACTCACCATAATATTATCTAAAATGGTCTTTTTGCCAATTCCGGCCAGCAAGAGTGCGTTCAGATTGCCAATGGTTTTTACTTTTTTTCCGGCATATTCGATTCTTACATATCTTAAAATACCTGAATCTGAGTTTGAATCGTTTCCGCCGTAAGAGGATAGTGAAGGATCTAATTCATAATTTACATTAGCAGCGTTCCCGTATCTATTAGTCGGCGCATTTCCTAATACAATAATGCCACCCCAATCACCCGCTTTTTTGGTGCTTCTATTGGAAGTGAAGACGATGGGATCCGTCTCGGATCCGTCTGCAATAAGCTTTGCGCCTTTTGTGACTATTAGGGTTCCATTAGATTCATAATTACCAATGATTACCGTTCCCGGTTCGATGGTAAGCGTTACATTATTGGCGATGTAAACATTACCCTGTAATTCATAAATATTTTTTTTATACAACTTGGTGTCCTGAGTTATATATCCCGCCAATATTTCATTGGCTTCGCCATAATCAACTTTGTTAGGGTTGAATTCAGTCCAATTGGTTAGCCAATTGGTTAGCCCTACAATTCCTTTTTCTTGTTGTGCGTTCACACTAAACATTACTAAAAGTAACATTCCAATTAGTCGAGTAGAATTTTTCATGGGTTCATATTTATATTTAACATTCTTTCTTGAAGCAGGTATAATTATTTTGCCTGTGTTTTTTAAAATTTACATTTAAGTTGAGATGAAAAAACAGCCTATTAAGCTGTAGCAGATATTCAAAGTCAGTTTACGAACTCGAATGATTCATTCGCTATTCATTCGCTTCGCCGATCTCATACCAAGACTTCAATGTACTTTCATAAAATAAAATAGCGGTTATGAGATTATTTTTATCCGAATACGGCATTATTTTGGTCTGAAATTCAACCGTTTGTTTGAGAAAATCTTCGATAGCTGCTTCTTGATTTTCAAAGTTTTTTTTGTTTTGTGAATCCATCGGAATGCCCACATCGGCCATAGTAACGCCAAATCTTTTGACTAAAGCGATGTACGGCAATACTTTCACAAGAACCTTCATACGTTCCGTGTACAACTCTATTAATTGTCCTTTGTTTAGTTCTTTTAATTCTTTAAGATCATAATATTTTTTAATATTTGCAGATCTACTTAAAATGCTTTGCGGCGCATTTGAATTTTTATTTTGAGCGCTAATGCAACAAAACATCATCGTCAAAAAAACACTAAAAATTAAACTTTTTCTTTTCATATTGTAATAGTTATTAATTTTACTAGATCAGCAGTACTTGCCTCGCTTGTCCCCAAAACCTCGGGTTGCATATCATCATCGCTTTTAGCAGCCAATTATCGGTTGTGTTCATTTCAAAATTGAGCGCTGCATAATGTTAACAAAAACAAATTTATAGTATTTATTACTAAATTGATAAAAAAATGATAAAATTTAACTAAAAGGATTACAAAAAAATATAATTTAAGTATTTTATCGTTTTTTTTATATATTTTGTCGATTATTTTGTTTTTTGATTTTGTAAGAATTGGAAATAACACCACCTAAATATCTCCTAAATTGATTCATTTTTATAAAATTTCACCAAAACATCTATAAAAAACTACAATAATTTTATATAATTTTCGTTGCCTATCATTTTTTTGTATTTCATCGTATAAATTTGACTTTTATCGATATTTACTAAAATCCATAAAAAAATCAAACCCTTTTTCTAGATAATAATAATCTACAATTCAATGCGGTACATGCTCCAACTAGACGAAGTAAATAACGCATTTTAGTAGAAAGAGATAACTAGAATGCTATGCTGTATTGCCACTTTTTATGCTATATTTGCCTTATGCAGTTTTCAGAAATTTTAGGACAGGAACATATAAAAAATCACTTGACACGAAGTGCCAATTTGGGTAGAATTCCTCATGCACAATTATTTGTAGGACCAGAAGGATGTGGCACTTTGCCATTGGCAATCGCTTATGCGCAATACATTTTGTGTCAAAATCAGGATGGAGAAAATTCAGGTTCAAATGAATCTTGCAATCTCAAATTCCAAAAAATTGCCCATCCCGATTTGCATTTTGTGTATCCAACGGTCAGTACCGAAGATGTCAAAACCAAACCCAAAAGCCTTGATTTCATTGGAGATTGGCGACAATTTGTACTCCACAATCCTTATGGGGGTTTGTTCGATTGGTATTCGGTTTTGGGGGTTCAAAACAAACAAGGCGAAATAAGAGTTGATGATGCTCAGGAAATTCTAAAATCACTTTCTTTAAAATCCTACGAAGGCGGCTATAAAATCATGATCGTTTGGATGGCAGATAAAATGAACATTGCAGCCTCCAATAAGCTGTTGAAATTACTTGAGGAACCACCCGAAAAAACAGTTTTCATTTTAATCACCGAAAATGAGGAAGATATTATTCAAACCATACGTTCGCGTTGTCAGGTGTTGCAATTCAATGGCTTGAGCGAAAAAGTCATCGCCGATGCCTTGGTTTCTCGAGAAAATATCGAGACCAAATTGGCTACAAAAATAGCGCATCAAGCGCAAGGAAATTACAACAAGGCTTTGCATTTGCTCAAAGATGATAGCGAAGAATTCCCTTTCGAACAATGGTTTGTCGTTTGGGTTCGTGCGGCGTTCAAGGCCAAAGGAAATCCCGCTGTTATTGCTGATTTAATTCAATGGAGTGAACAAATTGCCGCTTTGGGAAGAGAAACCCAAAAGAAATTTCTTCACTATTGTATTGATATTTTCCGTCAGGCCTTGCTGCTTAATTATGAAACGCCAAGTTTGGTTTATATGGAGCCTACGGTCCCAAATTTTACAATAGCCAAATTTGCTCCATTTGTCAACGGTAATAATATCAACGACATATTTAACGAATTATCCGATGCGATGTATCACATTGAACGCAACGGTAATGCCAAAATAATCCTGACCGATTTATCCATCAAACTCACGCGTTTAATACACAAAAAATAAGTTTATGAGCAATGCCGCTTCCATTTTGCTTTTGGCTTTTTTAGCCATTACTTTTATTCAATCCGGTTATGACAAATTGTTTTATTGGAAAGATAATTTGGATTTTTTGAAAGAACACTTTGCCAAAACACGTCTCAAAAACGTCGTGGCTCTTGCCCTGGGGCACATTTTGGTGCTGGAATTGATTTCTGGCATTTTGTGCGTGGTAGGCTGTATCGAATTATTCGTCAGCAACGGACGAACTTTTGGATTATATGGCGCTGTTTTTTCGAGTATTACTTTGCTGATGTTGCTTTTCGGACAGCGATTGGCTAAAGATTATGATGGAGCCAGAACGATTGTAATCTATTTTATTCCAGCCATAATAGCGGTTCTATTGTTCAGTTAGAAAAAGGCAATTTCAATACTTGTGGCAAAAAAAATATAGGTCTCTAATTTGTCACTGCTTCGTCAGTTCGGGCGAAGCTCTCAAGACCGCAGGAATCGCAACAAAATCAAGCCACTATCTGAGATTCCAACGGAATAACAAAAAACAAGAAAAATTCAGTAGTAATAAGAATAAAAATTTTGCGCCTTTGTGCCTTTGCGGTGCAATAACTTTATAAAACGAATTATGATTTCTAAACACCCTTCAGAGTCTTTGACTGTATTGACTGACTTGGTTTTGCCAAGCGAAACGAATCCGTTGAACAACCTTTTTGGCGGCGAATTATTGGCTCGTATGGATCGAGCTGCAAGTATTGCCGCAGGCCGACATTCTCGTAGAATTTCCGTTACCGTTTCGGTAAATCATGTCGCTTTCAACAAAGCTATTCCCCTGGGAAGCGTGGTCATTATTGAGGCCAAAGTCTCTCGGGCTTTCAACACTTCGATGGAAATTTACCTCGATGTTTGGATTGAAGAAAAAAAATCTGGTGAAAGAATTAAGTCCAATGAAGCCATTTATACTTTTGTAGCCGTTGACGAAACCGGAAAACCAATTGAAGTTCCGCAGATTGTTCCGGTAACCAAACTAGAAAAAAATCGCTACGATGACGCTTTGAGAAGAAAACAATTGAGTCTAGTCTTAGCGGGAAAATTGAATCCTCACGATGCTACCGAATTGAAGGCGTTGTTTGTTTAGAACAAACTATTTTTAAGGACTTTCTTAATATTTGAAAAAAATAAACAATAAACACATTCTTTTTTGTTCCACAATTAGTTAACTTTGCCTAATGGAAAAAATTAGGAAAATTCATTTTTACAAAAACTACTTCGAAGATTTCTTTGAAAAGCAAACCGAAAAAGCGAAAAATAAAATTGATGAAGTCCTTTTTTTAATTACTGTAATTGAAAGAGTTCCAAGAAAATTCCTGAAACACATAGAAGGAACTAATGGACTTTATGAAGTTAGAGTAGAACTAGGCAACAATATTTATAGAATATTTTGCTGTTTTGACGAAGGACGCTTGGTGGTATTATTTAATGGTTTTCAAAAGAAAACGCAAAAGACACCAAAATCTGAAATTGACAAAGCAGAGAAATTAAAAACGGAATATTTTAATGAAAAATAAAATGGAAACAAAGATAAAAAACACCACAACATTCGAAGAACATTTGGACAGGCGTTATGGAGAAGTTGGCTCTATAAAACGTGCCGAGTTTGAAATTAAAGCAAAAGCATTTTCAATTGGCGAAATGATTAAAGAAGAAAGGCTTCTAGCTAATCTGACTCAAGAACAGCTTGCAGAAAAAACGGGAACCAAAAAAAGTTTCATATCCAGAATTGAAAACGGACATAGCGATATCCAACTATCAACACTATACAAACTTTTAGAAATTGGACTTGGAAAAAAAGTGAATTTTTCTTTTAAATAGAATTCAACTTTTTGTCCTGGTAAGAAAATTAAATCCACACGATGCTACCGAATTGAAGGCGTTGTTTGTTTAAAAACATACTTATACAATGGAAGAAAAAGAATTTGTTTTCAAACGAAGTTTTACTGACGGCAAACTAAGACGGTTAATTTTTAATGAGAAAAACTTCAGTTTTGAAGACAAGGATTTCGGAAATAAGTTGTTTACATTTTTTGAAAAAGAAGAAATAACCGATTATAGGTTTGGCATTCGTTGGATTCGATTTGAATTTACTTATGGAAGAGAATATCAAATATTTGTTCGAAATAAAGAAAACAAGGTTATAAAAATTAGTTTCAAATCGTATTTTGGTAGAAAAAAGAATATTCTTCATAAGCTTTATAGTGATATTCTAACCGAATTATGGAATTATTATTTTGAAGATATTGTTAATGATTTCATTGACAAGCATCTCAACGATGAGGAATTTTCAATTGGCGATGTTTTAGTTAAAAAAAACGGGGTTGAACTAAATGTAAGTGGTGTTTTCAATCAAAAAAAAATCGCAATTCCGTGGGATAAAATTCGAACAAGAGCTTACAATTCTTATTTTTCAATCTATTCAATTGACAATCCTTCTGATATAAATAGGGGTTATAGCTATAAAGAAGATTGGAATACAAATGTTTTACACAGTGTGATAAGAACATTATTAAAACACAAAAACATAGAAATATACGAATTATAACTGGTCCAATTGTTACATATTTGAACACTATAGTTATTCAAAAAAATAATTAAAAAAGTTCTAATTATTTTAGAACTTTTTGTACCTTTGTTTTTAGCATTTAGATTTTAATGGAAATTGTCGGCAAGAAAATTTTAGAAAAACTCAAAAGAAAAAACAAGGGAAATATTCCTTTAATCGCTTCTATTGAAAATCTAATCAAAGTCTTGGAAGAAAACGAATTCACCAACCAATCCGATATTTTCAAGATAAGACCCGACGCTGATTGTGTGCATAGTGATGGATTTTATTTTTTTGACATCAACATTCATCGAACATTGCTGTTGATAGAATTTGAAGAAAACGGTGAAGCAACAATTGTTTGGGCCGGTTCGCACGACGAATACGAAAAAACATTTCGAAACAACAAAAACACCATCAAAAAATGGTTGAAAGAAAGAGAATGGATCAATTAATTTAGACAATTATGAAAACACAATCCTACCAAAAAATACTTCAAAAAGGGTTTATTTCCAACGAATTAGAACTAGAGCAAGCGCTTATAATAGAAAGAAAATTACGGGTATTATCCAAAGAAAACCCAGAATTGGCCCAAAGCAGAACGCAACTTCGTGCGATAATTAAAGAATACGAAAAAGTCATTTGGAATAAGGACTCCAAAATAACAGACAAAAAAATTCAAGAAAGTGACGCCGCCGAATTAATCGCCGAACAGGAAAGACAATTTTTGGCAAACAGAAAAAAAATTATAAAATCAAAACTGACTGAACTGGGTATCAATCAACAAGATTTAGGACAAATTTTAGGACATAGTAAATCGTATATTTCAGAATTAATCAACGGAATCAATCCTTTTAACCTCAAAGATTTAATCATAATTCACAAATTATTCGGCATAAAATTAGAAGATTTAATCCTTACAACCATTCCACAAAAAGAGAGTGAAAAAATTAAATCATCGATTTTAAAAATTAACAAGCCTAAATTAATATTAGGAAAAAAAGATTTGGTTTTGGTTTAACATTAGTCCTTGCCACTTCCAAAAAAAGAAGTATTTTTACAAAAAGATAAGCACAAAATTAAATACGAGAAACGATGAGTTCAGAAAAAGAAGCCAAATTAAAAGCCCTACAACTTACACTTGACAAACTAGATAAAACATACGGAAAAGGTACCGTAATGAAAATGGGCGACAAAGCCATCGAAGAAGTGGAAACTATTTCTTCAGGATCTTTGGGAATCGATTTAGCCCTTGGAGTAGGCGGCTATCCAAAAGGAAGAATCATCGAAATATACGGTCCAGAATCTTCGGGAAAAACGACTTTGACTTTGCACGCCATTGCCGAAGCTCAAAAAGCCGGAGGAATTGCCGCTTTCATAGATGCTGAACACGCTTTCGATAGAAATTATGCTGAAAAATTAGGCGTTGACATCGAAAATTTAATCATATCACAACCAGACAACGGGGAACAAGCTTTGGAAATTGCCGAAAACTTGATTCGTTCTGGAGCAATTGATATTGTCGTGATTGACTCGGTGGCTGCTTTGACACCAAAAAGTGAAATCGAAGGCGAAATGGGAGATTCTAAAATGGGCCTTCACGCTCGTTTGATGTCACAAGCCTTGAGAAAACTGACAGGAACCATCAGCAAAACACATTGTACCGTTTTCTTCATCAATCAGTTGAGAGAGAAAATTGGCGTAATGTTCGGGAATCCTGAAACAACTACGGGTGGAAATGCCTTGAAGTTTTACGCTTCGGTACGATTGGATATTCGTCGTTCGACACAAATCAAAGATGGTGAAAATGTTCTTGGAAACAGAACCAAAGTGAAAGTGGTGAAAAACAAAGTCGCTCCACCTTTTAAAGTTGCGGAATTTGATATTATGTATGGCGAAGGAATTTCGAAAACAGGTGAAATCTTAGATTTGGCCGTTGAATTTGAAATCATCAAAAAAGCGGGTTCTTGGTTCAGTTATGGTGACACCAAATTAGGACAAGGTCGCGATGCGGTAAAAGCCTTAATCAAAGACAATCCAGAATTAGCCGATGAATTAGAAGAAAAAATCAAGGCTAAGATCAAAGAAAATAATGCTTAAAATTAGAAAAGATTTCGCCGCGGTGAACTCTTTTTTTTTTACGTTTCCTTCTGAAAAACCAATAATTGTTTGTGGATTATTTGCCAAGATTGTTCTTTTAAGTCATTCTTATCGACCAATGTTTTTCCTTCCGTTTCGATAAAGGAATGTACTTTTACTCTCATTAAACCGGGGCTTCCGCTAAAAAAATTAAAAGAAAATCGTTCCTTGTTATCGCCAAAAGTCATCGGAACAATGGGCAATTGATGTTCGATGGCCAATCGGAAAGCTCCGTCTTTGAATGGATCCAAAACCGTATGCTTATTATCTGTTACGCCACCTTCGGGAAAAATACAAATACTGAGTCCTTGAAGAATTCGTTTTTGAGCCCTTTCGAAAACGCCGTGTTTGCTTTTGGAATTGGATCGATCCACCAAAATACAAGTACGTTTGTAGAAAAACCCGAAAATGGGAATTTTAACTAATTCCATTTTACCCACAAAAACAAAAGGCTTTCTAACCGTAGCGAGCATCAACATAATGTCGGTCATCGAAGTGTGGTTGGCAATGAGCATATAACTTGTGTCTTTTTCCAATTCCTGTTCTCGTTCAATTTTGTAATAAAATCCCATGCCAAAAAGAATAATTCTTGCCCAAATTCGCGCCATTTTGAAGAAGTAGGGATAGCCGCTTTCGGTCAAAATGGACAAGACTAAAAAAGGAAACATCACCAAAATAGGAATCGCCATCAAGACATAAAACCAAATCCGCCACAGTATCCAAAAAATAATTTTTATTCCTCTCATAGTGCCAAAAGTAAGAAAAACTGTTTAGGTCTAACGAAAAAGGGTGTAAAGTTTTTCTCGAAGTTTCCGATAGCTAACACAAAAAAACACGACTAAACCTGTCTTTTGAGTGTTTATAAACTATAGTTTTTACTTGATAATGGTGCAAACGCCATTGACACATTTGACTTCGGTTGGAGGAGCAACAACCATACAATCTGACACAGCATTAGTTTGTATATTATAAAGGCGGTTCATTTCATTGTAAGCTTTTACCATTTCTTGCAGTTTAGGCAGGTTGACACTATTGGGAAAAACCAAATAGGACAAAGGGCCTCCGCACGGTTTTGAGCCAAAAGCAATAAATCCGCAACCCAAAGATTCGGAACAACTAAAACTGTTGATGTAATTTTGAATCTCCTGTTTTTTGGTTTCTAATTGTGAAGCAGTGATGGAATCGTCGGCTTCATTCGAATCCGAACATTGAAAACTTTGCAATACAATAGCGAGCAGTACTATTTTAAAAAAACGTTTCATAATTTGACTATTAAGCGAAGTTTTAATTATTGTAAAGTTAGAAAAAAATTAATCAATCACCATTTCCGGAATTTCGCCTTCGATGATTAAATCAGCTTCAGTAGAGGCGATGATGTGGGCTACAGAAATGCCTGGCGCGCGTTCTAAGAGCTTAAAACCATTTGGAGTTACTTCGAGAACGGCTAACTCGGTTACGACCTTTTTTACGCAACCAACGCCTGTTAAAGGCAAAGTACACTTTTTGAGGATTTTGCTTTCTCCCGCTTTGTTCACGTGCATCATAGCCACGATAATATTTTCGGCAGAAGCGACTAAATCCATCGCGCCGCCCATTCCCTTGACCATTTTTCCGGGGATTTTCCAGTTGGCAATATCGCCGTTTTCGGCTACTTCCATCGCACCAAGAATCGTCAAATCGACGTGTTGCCCACGAATCATTCCGAAACTCATTGCAGAATCGAAGAAAGAAGCACCTTTTAAGGTGGTGATGGTTTGCTTTCCGGCGTTGATTAAGTCAGCGTCTTCCTCGCCTTCAAAAGGGAAAGGTCCCATTCCGAGAACGCCGTTTTCACTTTGAAATTCGACCTC
Organism: Flavobacterium nackdongense; assembly: GCF_004355225.1. Classification (NCBI taxonomy): domain Bacteria; kingdom Pseudomonadati; phylum Bacteroidota; class Flavobacteriia; order Flavobacteriales; family Flavobacteriaceae; genus Flavobacterium; species Flavobacterium nackdongense. The sequence continues at coordinate 2,488,975 of NZ_CP037933.1, forward strand.
AATTCCTTTTGGGATATAGTTGGCTACTAAAGTTGGAATACCAATACCGAGGTTAACAAAGTATTTATCTTTGACTTCTTGGGCGATGCGTTTGGCGATGTCTTCTTTTGTTAGCATAGTTTTGTTTTTTGAAACATATAAGTCATATAAGTTTTCTTTTCAAACTGAACCGTAGATTTTTATAGAACCATATGAGGGGTTTAAGGTCATTAAAGTTTTTGTAATAAAAATAATATTCATTTTATCCTTTTCATAATAATTCCTGCAATCGGTAAACAGTCTGTTTCTAAACTGTCTTTTTGGACATATTTGATTTTTACTTTACTCAAATCGGTAGCTAATCTAATTCCAACAAGATATTCTTTTTCTTCTTTAAAGTACTCATCCACAAAATACCCATCATCTTCATCTTCATCAATTTCACCATCACGATTCCAATTTTTATTTTCTGCAATGCCCCAATATTCTTTATCACAAGGAAGCGTTTCAGTCACCAAATGAAATTTAATAGTTTTTTTATCAAGAATATTTATTCCTACTACTTGATTAACTTCCTCGGCAGAATATTGAAATACTAAAGAATAATCTTTCTGAGAAAACTCAGTAAAAGTGTTTTTTTGATCAATTTTTATAGGCTTAGATTTTACTTCAACTGTTTTGCTCTTTTTAGAAACGTTATCGTTTTTACAACCAATAAAAGCAAGTATAAGAATTAAAAGTATTATGTTGTATTCTTTCATTTGTAATTTACTTTTTTCTTTTTATTGAACTGATTACTAAAAACTGAAGTCTACTTTTCCCTCACTGTCCTTTTCTCAATCCTCTTCTCGTATTTTTCGCCTTGAAAGATGCGTTGCACGAATATTCCGGGAATGTGAATTTGGTTGGGGTCTAGCATTCCGGCTTCAACTAATTCTTCGACTTCGGCGATGGTGATTTTTGCGGCACCTGCCATACAGGGATTGAAATTTCGGGCGGTTCCTTTGAAAATTAGATTTCCTGCGGTGTCGCCTTTCCAAGCTTTTACAATGGCGAAATCGGCTTTGAAAGCCAATTCCATTATGTGCATTTTTCCGTTGAATTCTCGGGTTTCTTTGCCAATGGCGACTTCGGTTCCGAAACCTGCGGGAGTGAAAAAAGCAGGAATTCCGGTTTGGGCAGCACGACATCTTTCGGCTAAAGTTCCTTGTGGAATGAGTTCTACTTCGAGTTCACCGGTCAACATTTGGCGTTCGAATTCGGCATTTTCGCCAACGTAGGAAGAAATCATTTTTTTGATTTGACGTTTTTGCAAAAGCAGTCCAAGACCAAAATCATCGACTCCCGCATTGTTGGAAATACAGGTAAGATTGGTGGTTTCTTTTTTGACGAGTTCAGCAATGGAGTTTTCGGGAATACCACATAAACCGAAACCGCCCAGCATAAGGGTCATTCCGTTTTCGATTCCTTGGAGTGCTTCTTGAACGTTATTTACTTTCTTGTTGATCATAATTGGTTACTAATTTAAACAATTAAAAGCATTTTATTTCAAATTTTTAAGGGTTTTGAAAGCTGTTTTCGTCGCCATAATTCTAGCTGATAGAAATTCGTCGTTATAGGCTTCCTTTTTGATGGGTTCAAGGTTGGTAGCAAAGAAATAAACCTTGTTTTTTGCCTCAAAATAACCAACGAACCAACCATTATACCATTCGTTTTTTACGGATAAACCTGTTTTGCCGCTTAAGGTATAAGCATCGGTTTTCTCGATTAATAGTATGTTTTTTACTATTGATTCTGTTCTTTTTGAAATAGGTAATTCTGAAAAATAGAATCTTTTTAGGAACTGAATTTGTTGGGTTTGCGTTATTTTAGATTCACCTTCTAGCCAAAAATTGTCGATGGTTGAACTATCAAAAATCATTTCTTTATAATTGATTTTCTTAAGATAGGTTTTCATTCTTTCGACACCAATTTTTCGTGCCACTTCCTGATAACAAGGCACGCAAGAAAATTGAAATGCTTCTTTGAACGTTAAGTCTTGTTCCCATTTTTTATTCCATCTTTGTTCTCCATTCCATTTAAAAATAGCGGAATCATTTTTTATAACGCCTGTTTCAAGCGCAATAATAGAATTGGGAATTTTAAATGTTGATGCTGGAATATTACCCTTTTTTGCCCAAGAAAAATCATTGGAATAATAGGTTTTTTTTGAAAAATCGTAGATTAATACGGCTCCTTTAACTTTTAAACTGTCTAGAATTTTGCTGAATTCAGGAACAAGAGTTTCTTTTTCCGGACTGTTTTTTGTTTGACAAGTCATCGTTAAACTCATCAAAAGAATCCAAATAGAAACTATTCTTTTCATTAATATTTTAGTTTATGTTTTGAAAACAAATGCCCTAGCCCTGATAGCAGTGTAAATCCTTATGTGCCGGTGTTCGGCACATAAGATTGTAACGAAGAGCAGGAAATAGCTCCTTATTAAACAAATCAAAAACCAGTGAGATTGCCTCGTTCCTCGCAATGACTGTTACATTTCGAATTCCTCTGTTTCTTCTTCTACGGCTGTCGTATCTTTCACAACGGCGCGTCGGGTGTAACAATCCACTTTTATCGAAAGATTGGCAGGTCTATCGAAGGGCTCTTTGGACACTTTGAGGTTTTCGTCTTCATAGCATTTTTTCATAAAATAGGCCCAAATCGGGAGTGCGGCTGTTGCTCCTTGACCATAAGTAAGGCTTTTGAAGCGTGCCGAACGGTCTTCGCAACCTACCCAAACTCCGGTAACTAGGTTGGGTACCATTCCCATAAACCAACCATCGGATTGGTTTTGAGTGGTTCCGGTTTTACCCGCAATTGGATTGGTAAACATATACGGATAACCTGTCCAGCGATTGTCGCCGCTTCCGCCACCCTGCGTACGTAATCTTGCTCCTGAACCACTTTCGGTTACTCCTTCGAGCAATTTGATTACCGCAAAAGCAATGTCTTTGTTCAATACATCGTGCGATTCTGGAATGGGTTCGTAGATGATTACACCGCTTTTGTCTTCAATACGTGAAATGAATTGCGGTTTTACATACACCCCTTGATTGGCAAAGGTTCCGTAGGCTGCCACCATATCTTCGACGGTGATGTCAACTGCTCCTAAGGCGATCGAAGGTTGCGCCGGAATTTGAGATTTTACACCCAATTTGTGTGTCAATTCGATAACGGCTTCTGGACCTGTTTTGTCTATCAATTTTGCTGAAATGGTGTTGATGGAGTTGGCCAATCCTTGTTTCAAAGTCACCATTCCGCGGTAACTGTTGTTGGAGTTTCTTGGTTCCCAATCTTCGGTTACGTGGTGGCGTCCTTTTCGAATCATAAATGGGCCGTCGAGAATCGTATCGCAAGGTGACATTCCCAATTGTTCGATGGCTGTGGCATAAACGAAAGGTTTGAATGTGGAGCCTACTTGTCTCGCGCCTTGTCCTACGTGATCGTATTGGAAATATTTGTAATTGATACCGCCCACCCAAGCTTTGATGTTTCCGGTTTGCGGTTCCATCGCCATTAAACCCGATTGTAGAAAGTGTTTGTAGTATCGAATAGAATCTAAAGGCGTCATTATGGTGTCTCTTTCTCCTTTCCAAGTGAATACTTTCATTTTGGTTTTTTGACTGAAAGAGGCGATGATTTCTTCCTCGGATTTATCCATTTCAGCCATTACTGTCCAACGATAGGAAGCCTTCATGGCTTGTTTCATAATTCGGTCGGTTTCTGCCTGCGAAATATTTACAAAAGGAGCATTTTTGTTGGTTTTGGCTTCTTCAAAAAATTGTTCTTGTAGGTTTGCCATGTGTTTTTCAACGGCTTCTTCGGCGTGCAATTGCATTCTGGAATCTATGGTAGTGTATATTTTTAGACCGTCTTTGTAAATGTTATAATCGGACCCATCGGCTTTTTTGTTTTCCTCTCCCCATTTTTTCATATAATCGCGCAAATATTCTCGGAAATAGGTTGCGGTTCCTTCGCGGTGACTTTCTAATTTGAAACGTAGAGTGATGGGCAAAGCTTGTAGTTTAAGCTTTTGATCTTCGGAAATAATTCCAACCTTTTCCATTTGAGATAGCACTACATTTCTACGGTTTTTCACACCTTGCGGATTTCTAACCGGATTGTATAAACCGGAGTTTTTGAACATTCCAACCAAGATTGCCGATTCGTCTATGGTTAAATCTTTGGGAGCTTTTGAAAAATAAGTTTGTGCAGCTGAACTTACTCCTACCGAATAATTACCGAAATCATAGACATTGCAATACATCGCAATGATTTCGTTTTTAGTGTATTGTCTTTCCAATCGAATGGCAATAATCCATTCCTTGATTTTTTGGACCATCCTAAAAGGAAGGAACTTGGAGCCCTCACCGTGGAATAATTGTTTGGCCAATTGTTGGGTCAAAGTCGATGCTCCTCCGCTTGTTCCCAGGCTAAAAACAGCTCTTAGAGTTCCTCTGCCATCGATACCTGAATGTTCGTAAAAACGCACATCTTCGGTTGCAACTAGCGCATCAACGAGGTTTTTGGGCAAGTCGGAATATTTTAATTGAGAGCGATTTTTTTCGAAATATTTACCTAAAATGACTCCATCTGAAGAGATAATTTCAGTGGCTAAATTAGAATCCGGGTTTTCTAAATCTTCGAATGAAGGCATAGATCCGAAAAGTCCCCAAGAGGCAAAAAGGAAAAATAATAACAATCCTCCTAGTCCATAAAAGAAGATTTTCCAGAATTTATTTTTGTAGTAGTTGATGTCTTTTTCTACTTTTTTTGTTTGAATATTGTTTTTTTGACTAGCCATAATACCTTCTTATTCTATATTTTCTATTCTAAAACCAACTTCTGTAATACCCTCCAAAGCTGTTACACCGGGAACTTTTCCGTTTTCGCGAACCGCTTGTTTGATATTTACTTTGTATTTTCCTCTAAATCGTACTTTTTCTTTGAAAAAAAGTTTATTTTCTTTGATGTCTGAAAAACCATCTCCCATTAGCGAACCGTCTGGATTGGCCATTTGATATTCCAGTGTGTCTACTTTTGTAAAGCCGTTGGGCAATTCTAAGCCCACGATCAAAAAGAGATTGTTGAACTTGTAGTCGTTGTTGTCTCTCAAAGTTACAAAAAGATTGTATCGTTTAGTCGAATCTAATTGGGGTAAATCGAAACTTACGACACTGTCCTTGTGCCAAGCTGTTCCCACGGATTTATATTCGTCGAAAACTCTTTTTTTGTCGCAGGAAAAAAAGAGAATTACAACTAAAACTAGTACGGCACTATTCCTTATTCTCATTTTTAGTAATAATTATAGGTTTTCTGGCAACAACAGGTTTTTTCTCACTCGGATTGTTCTGTTTTGTGTTGTTGTTTGGCCTGTTATTATTATGATTTTGTTTGTTATTATTGGGTCTGTTATTGTTGTTCCTATTCGCATTATTGTTGGCGCCATTCTTTGTATTGGCCTCATTGGTGGAGTTGGCAACAATAGCATTATCCCCGTTTTTGCGTTTTTTATTCGGCTTTTTCTTTTTCTTAGGTTGGTCAAAACGGGTTAAACTTTCTTGACCCATGGCGTTATTAAAGTGTTTTTCGGGTTCTTGAACCATTACAATGGCAAAATCTTCGAGCGAAGCCACTTTATTTTTAAGTTTGTTTTCGGCTATAATCTCTTTGACCTGATCAATTTTTAAAACGTGCCAATTGGCAAAATCATTGGTGTAAGCAAACCACATCAAGCCTTTGAAAATATCCTGTTTTTGACAAACTGCGTCTCCTTTTTCGGTGATTAATTTGGTGTCAAAGTCTGGAAACCCTTTTAGAGCATCCATATAAGTGTCGAGTTCGTAATTCAAACAACATTTTAATTTACCGCATTGTCCAGCCAGTTTTTGAGGGTTTAGAGACAATTGTTGGTAACGCGCTGCCGAGGTGTTTACGCTTCTAAAATCAGTGAGCCAAGTGGAACAACACAGTTCTCGACCGCAAGACCCAATTCCGCCCAAACGAGCCGCTTCTTGACGCAAACCAACTTGTTTCATTTCGACTCTGGTGCTGAATTCTTTTGCAAAGTCTTTGATTAAAAGTCTAAAATCGACTCTGTCATTGGCTGTGTAATAAAACGTCGCTTTGGATCCATCGCCTTGAAATTCGATATCAGAAATTTTCATTTCAAGTTTTTGGGCTATGGCCAACTCACGAGCACGAACCTTCATCGGCTCTTCTTTATCACGTGCTGCTGACCAAATATCGATGTCCCGTTGGGATGCTTTACGATAGACTTTAGGAATATCGGTACTGCTATGATTTACACCTTTTTTCTTCATTTGAATTCGAACCAATTCGCCTGTTAGGGTCACAATTCCTATGTCGTGGCCCGGAGAGGCTTCGGTTGCGACAATGTCGCCCATGCTTAAAGTTAGCTTTTCGGTATTGCGAAAAAATTCTTTTCTTCCGTTTTTAAAACGAACTTCCACACAGTCAAAAGGGGTTTCTCCGTTGGGCAAACTCATATTAGAAAGCCAGTCGAAAACCGTTAATTTGTTGCAGCTATCGGTGCCGCAGGTCCCATTATTTTTACAACCCTTTGGAGCGCCTCCATCAGAAGTTGAACAACTTGTACATGCCATAATTTTATATGTCGTATTGCGACGGGCGCAATTTAAGTTCTTAAACGTTTAAGTTTGTAAAGATAGTATTTTTTTAGTTTTAGATTTTCAAGTTTTCGAAAACAAAAAACCTCCATTTCTTTTTACGGAAATAGAGGTTTGAAGAAATACATTTTAAGTGTTATTTATCCCACCAAACTGGGGTAACAAGGATTTGAAATAGGTTGAATTCTTGAAAAGTTTAAAAAATTTAAAACAAAAAACCATCTTAGAAAACTAAGATGGCTTTAAGTACTTAACCAAAACAATATTATCTATTCGTGTAAAAAGTAATCGCTGGAACATTAACTGTCGTGCTTGGTGCTCCGGCAGATAAGCCTCCTACGAAGCCTCTAGAGAAAAAAGTATATATTCTACTACTTCTTGGGGTAATTGTCGTTGAGGCAATTACAGTTGTAGTCCCCGCTGTGCGCAATTGAACTGCATAAGCAATTGATTCAGTTTGCAAGTTCGGTTCCATTGCTATAAATGCAGTGCTTCCAGCCAAATAACCAATATTGCTAAATTTTGCGACCTCCTTTACAACCGAAGGAGTTGTAGATGTTGCAGGTACAGTTTTAGTAACAACAAGATCATATCCAGCAGTGGGTGTATTGGTAATTGCGTTGATGAAACGAACATAGCATAAGGTAGAATTTGATGCTACACTAAAATCATCTGCAATGGTATAATTGGTATACGTTGGAAAGCCAACTAAAAAGTTAGAATAGCGTTTTCCCGCCTCTAAGTTCAAATCCTGAGTCAATAATAGACTTTCAGGAACTGTAGTAGTCGCAGGGATAACCACTTTCATTTTTTGATTTCCTGCCAATACAGAGCTGTAATTAATTGATGCTGGGAATGTACCCCCAATACCAAAACCTACTGGCAAACCAGTCGAAATAGCCACCGGAGTGTATTTTACATTATCATTACCGAAGTAATTTATGGTAAAATTGGTTCCTGCTGGTCCAACTGCGGTGTGAATAAACTTTACACTTGCAGCATTTTCAGCTACAGGTTGTTCTAATTGTTGAAACACGTGCTCATCATCACAAGATAATAATGCAATACCTACCAAAGCAGGTAAAAGTGCTCTTGTTAATTTTATAAATTTATTTTTCATTTACTTTTTTTTAAGAATTACACTAATTAGGGTTGCATGAACCACATTTCTACAGTATGGTAATCAATTTTATCTCCTCCGATAGCTTGAAGTGCGCCAAAATTCCAAACGTATTCTGAATTATATCGTGGACGAACTCTGTATGGTAATTTACCATTGTTGTCCAAGAACAAACCACCATTGGCAGGATTAGGAACGGTATTTAATGTTGGATAAATATCAGTACCATATCGTGCTTTACGCATATCAGTCCAAGTTTCTAAATAACCAAAACCGTACAATGCTACATATTTTTGCATCATAATCATACTAAGAGTCAATTTTGTATTATCTGTTGGAATCAAATTTACATTCGCTAAAAAAGCTGCTTTTTCAGCTGCAGAAATCGCAGTAGTAATTGGGAATGTAGTTCTTGCAATAGTATATTTATTTACAAAATCGATACTGTTTGAAACAGCATTTTTATAGGTAATAAGCGCAGCGGCTTTATCTCCTTTTCGGAATTGGGCTTCTGCTTTAATAAATTGCATTTCGACGTAAGTCATTATCGGGAAATCTACATTGTTACGGAATAAATAACGTCCAATATCAGTAGAAAGCCCTACAGAGTAAGTACCCCATAAATTAGGGATTCTGGATGTTCCAGTGGTAGCTGCAAGCGTGTTTAGAGGATTGCCATTGTAAGTGTATTTTGTAGGATCAGGATTTGCAGCACTAGCTGGAGCTGTTTCAGACGAACCCACTGATGGCGCAAGTACTCTAGCCATTCTAGGGTCAATTGCCCCTGTAAAAATGCTTCCATCCATTGCTCTCACAATAAAATCTGTTTGACGGAAACTTGACCAGTTGTTGCGCAATGGTCCATAAAAGTTCGAATCATCAGTAATATTTCCATTGAATTTAATAACGAAATCGTCCGCAGAACTTGCCATGGCCTTGTCTACGAATCCGATAACTTTGTCAGGGTTATAAGTCGATTTATTAGAAATATTATTTGCATTTCTAGCTAATATCCCATTGACGAACTTAATCCATTTAGAACGATCGCCTGAGTACACTTTATCGCCTTGTGCCATGTAAGAGGCATTTACGCCGCCATCTGTGCGAGCTAAATCTGCGAGAGCATCGGCACACACTTTTTGCACTTCGGCATAAGCGGTTTCTTGGTTATCATAGTCGAAAGTTAAACGTTGGGTAAATACTTGGTCAAACTTCAATAAATCACCGTGGTAGTCGGTTGTAACTTGCCACGACCAAGCGCGCATAGCTTTCGAAGCGCCTAAAATGTCATAACGCTGTGCTTCTATCGCTCCTTCTTGCAAACGAGTGATGTTGAGTCCCATAGCAAAATAGGTCATTCTCCAAATCTCTCCACCTGCATCCGTGTTTTGTGAATAACCTAATCTATCCCAAACATTTCCTGCAGTTGAAACGGAATGGTACTGTGTGTAACTTCCTAAATATCGAGAATCAAATTGAATTCCTCTAGCCATCTGCTGCTGAATTGGAGCAATTAAACTAACAGGAGATACTTCCGTAGGAAAACTCGGGTTGACATTTAAATCAGTGATGTCATCACAACTTATGGCAGCGCAAGCAAAGCCCGCAGCTACTAATAATGTTTTTATTTTCATTGTTCTTTTCATAATCTATATTTTAGAATCCAAATTTCATATTAAAGTTAAATCCTCTTGGCGTCGAAAGCACACCATAGTCCATACCGGCACCACCGGCACCACCTGTCGATGCGTTAAGACCGTTTACTGCTGGATCTGCTCCTGTGTAATTGGTAACCATAAAGGCATCTGTTACTGTAAAGTTAATTCCAATAGATCTGAAGAACGTACTTTTTGCAAAAAATCTACTTGGCAATCGGTAGGATAAAGTAATATCTCTACAGCGCAACCAGTTGACATCTTTTTCGATAAAATCTGCGTCAACAAAGTTTGTAGTATAATAGTCTTGTTGGTAATAAGGAGTTACTTGAATGTTGTTCTGAGTTGGTGTCGCTGAATTTTCTAAACCATCTCTAACGATGCCATTTAGCACTCTTGGGGTTTCTCTATCCAATGTTCTAGTCGAAAGACCGTTAGAATAAAGTAACAATTCAGTTCCATTATAAACATCTCCACCTTTTCGAATATCTAATAGGAAGCTTAAACTAAACTCTTTATAATTAAAGGTATTTTGGAAGCCAATTACAAAATCAGGATTTCTGTCTCCAATAACGGGCCAATTATTATTTTCTAAAGGCATTCCATTAGCACCAGAAATTAGCGGTTGACCTGCATTGTTAAACAAATAATTATCTCCTGTTAGCGTGGTCAGAGGACTGCCAACTCTTGCGCCGGCTCTCACATTGGAATATAGCCAAGTATCAGACACATAATATTCAGGTAAGGTTGATGGCAAACTCAACAATTCGCTATCAGTTTTGGTAAAGTTAAGCATCATATTCCAATCAAAATTATCTGTCTGAATAGGAATAGCGGTAAGAGTGGCCTCAAGGCCTTCAACTCGAGTTGTACCGAAGTTAAACGATTGTACCACAAAACCTGTACCGTAGCTTAAGCGCAAGTTACGAATAATTTGATCTTCGGTTTCTTGACGATAAACAGCAACATCTAAGCCCAAACGGTTTTTGAAAAACTTAAGCTCGGTTCCAATCTCGTATGATTTTTTGAATTCGGGCTTTAAATCTGCATTAGCACCAGTTACACCGTAAGCAAAACCTGCTCCAGTAGTTAGTTGCGGCTGAAAATTAGATAGAATGTCATAAGCTGAAGCATCTTTACCAACTTGAGCATAAGAGGCTCGTAATTTTCCAACTGTTAGCCAATCGCTTTCGCGCAATGAGCCAATATTGGCAAAATTAAATGCTAAGGATGCCGAAGGATAAAAGAAATCATTATCGCCATAAGGCAAAGTAGATGTCCAGTCTTTACGTCCTGTCAAGGTCAAGGCCAATATTTTGTCATAATCAACAGTAGCCTCGCCATAGAAACCAATCACTTTCTTACGAATGATTCGTTGCTGAGAACGTTGTGTTGTTGGATCAGTGATGTTAATTGACAAGAAATCTTGCTCTAAAAATTTAGACCCTGAAGTCGAATTTACAGTTTGATAATTGTAATTGATGGCATTACCTACTATTAATTTTGTGCTAAATTTTCCGAATGATTTTCGTGCTTGTGCAAAAATATTAGTATTCGTATTAGTGGTGTTCGAAACATAATTTTCTATAAAACCACCAGTAGATAATCCAGCATTTGATTGAGGATGTGTTGCTCTAAATCCTTCTTGAGCAGTAACGTCCCAACCAGCTCTACCTGTAATACTTAACCAAGAAGCAGGGTCATAAACCAAGCCAATGTTAGAAACCATACGATTGGTTCTGTCTTCGGCAGGATTTTTGAACACCTCCCAGTAGGGGTTGTCAATTTCAGTAGAAACTGATAAATCTGTAATTCTTCTTCTAGTTACGCCATCAGCTTGCAAATAATTTCTTGCATCGTCATTTGCTGGCCACAAATATAAACTGTTTAAGAAACTCCCACCTCCTTTTGAGGCTTTAATGTTGGTTGACTTTGAGTATAAAAAGTTAGCATCTGACTTGAACTTTTTACCTATTTTGGCCGATCCGTTTAATGTAATGTTCAAACGATCGTAAGCCGTTGTGGGTACAACTCCTGTTTGTTTTAAATCTGCAACAGACAAACGATAAGTTAAAGCTTCCGTACCGCCTGTAAAAGTTAGGTTGTTTTGATGTGCAATACCGGTTTCAAAGAAATTAGAAACATTGTCGTATAATTTAGTTCCAGGCGCGTAACGCTCACCGAATGATTGAGTATTAACCGTTGAATTCAAACCATTTGTCCCTCTTTGGTAAACCGTTTGTGTATCAGCAAAACGATATACTTGTTCTATACGGGTGTTGGACGAAAATTCAACCGAGCCAACTCCTGCTTTTCCTTTTTTGGTGGTGATGATAATAGCCCCATTTCCTGCTTCAATTCCGTACAATGCCGCTGCTTCTGGTCCTTTTAGTACAGTAACAGATTCGATATCGTCTGGATTAATGTCGGCACCACGATTGGTGTAATCTTGGTTACGGTTAGGCTGATCAGATATCAACAATCCTTGGTTCAACGTTTGATTTGAAACTGGCAAACCGTCTACTATATATAGCGGGGAGTTGTTTCCACTCAAAGATCCTACACCACGTAGAGTTACAGCAGCTGATGCTCCTGGCGCTCCAGAAGTAGATACAACTGATAAACCAGCCACACGACCTTGTAAGGAATTAATGAAGTTGGGACGCTGAGTTTGCTCGATATCTTTACCGGCCACAGTTTGTTCTGCATATCCTAAAGAGCTTTTACTTCGTTTAATACCCAATGATCCAGTTACAGTAACCTCTTTTAAGGTTTGTGAACCTTCGTTCAAAACAATATTCATTGAAGGTCCAGAAATTTTCACATCTTTGGTGTCAAAACCAATGAATGAAAACTCTAAGATAGCTCCTTTTGGAGCTTTGATGGAGTAGGTTCCATCACCTCCTGTTGAGGAACCATTTTTTGTTCCTTTTATAAGAACATTAACTCCCGGTAACGCATTGCCACTCGGGTCAGATACTTTACCCTTTACTGTTATGTCTTGCGAAAAACCTGTAAGGATTCCAGCAAAAAACAGTAGTAGTAATAAATACTTTTTCTTCATAGTTAGTTAAATTTTTTAATTAGTTATGTAAACTTAATAAAAAAAATTTAGTTAGCAAGATATTGAAAACAAAATCATAACAATTTTGATTAAAATTGTTATTTATTTAAAAAAAGTGTTGATTATTGACTAATAATGTATGATAGTCAAATATGTAAAGGCCATTGTTTTGTCTTGAGGAATGCTTTTAGTTTAAGGAACCAAATGGCAGCGACGAAAACATTAATACAACCGAAAATACTTTTTCGTCTGCTATGGGAACATATAACAAACCCAAAACGGGTAGGTTATTGTAAATTTTTAGGCTGGCAATGTCTTGATTATTGATTTGAATGTTTATTTGATTTCCCGCCAGACATTTTTCAATTCTAAACGGGGTTTTATAGATTTCGCCTTCTAAAATATACGGATTTGGATAACTATTTTGGTTTGAAATCATCGCAAACCACGATTTTGGAATATCAGTTATTGTAGATTCTTTTTTACCATCCCAACATTGGGGAATAGTATTTTTGAAATTGGAACCGTTTCCGGAAATAAACCTAAAACTACCTATGGTGTCTTGGTCACGCACTAAAAAATGAGTTCTTTTAGAGTCAACAACTCGAGTAACTGTTCTGTTTCCATTCAAATAAGTAGTATAACTTTTGTGCCCATTATCATCCCTGCTAACTTCACGTGATTTTTCTTCTCGGACCGATTCTATAAACGGAATAGTACAATAATAGGAAATACTATCCTTCAAATCAGTAAACCCAAAAATAGTTTGATATTCGCGTTCTCTAATTTTATCGGTCTCCAAGCCGGTCAAAAGAGTAAGTGAAGAATTGAATAAATTGCTTTCAAAATTATTTTTCCGACCCGTTTGCACCGTATGATTCTTCAGCATCACCCATTCTTTTTTCAATTGAATTTGTTCGATAACCGAATCGTTTTTGGAAACGAAGTTTAATTTTTGGGCTTTGGCCAATGTTTTGTCAACCCCTAAAAACAAGCAAGCTGGAGTAATATCAAGTGTTAAGGTCTTTGATGGAGTTTCAGTTGCTGCAAAAAATTGTTGTATAGCAGTATCAAAAGCTTGTAAAAAAGAATCAGTAAGTGCGGGAACTTTTTGGATCAAAACTTGTCCGACCGGAATTTTTGTTCTTTTCAAATTGACCGTCATTTCATTCGAAAAAAGAACTGCCTCATTTGAACCATCGTAAATAACGGCTTTGATTTTTAAATGATATGGGGCTTTGTCTAAAGTTTCTAGAAGAGGAAAAGTTTGAAATGGTTTGAAATGTTCATCGTCTATTGGATAAGGACCGTTGTCAATAACTTGCAAGAATAAATGCCAACTTCCGGGAATTCCTTTTCGCAATTTTGATTTAAATCGTGGCGGTTTATTGAATAAAAATCCTGCATTCAGATCCCATTTAGGATTTAGAACTGTTGAATTCCATCGATTGTTTAGGGCCGAAAGCACACTGAGCCTCATTTTTTCAGCCACTACAGAATCATTAGCCAAAACAACGCGGGAGGTATAAATGGGAGCAAAGTCAATATAGTTTACAATCAGGTTTGGATTGAAAGCATATTCCATTTTTTCGACCCGTATAATTTGTTTCTCCGTAGATTGCGCAAAGGCAACAAAAGACGACAAACACAATAAAAATATTGTGATAAAACAGAGAATTCTACAACTATGAGCACTAATTTTCGACATAATTGAAATAGATTGCTGCAACTTGTACTACTCAAAGGTACAGTTTTAGCAACACATTTTCAATCAAAACCAGAATTAATTTTGCTAATAAATTCAATCGTTACAATTGACTATCAAAGAAATACCTATGTTTCCTTCACAGAAATTATTTTGACAGGGCAAGCTTTGGCGGCCAGTTCACAACTTTCGGCTATGGAATGATCGGGCGATTTGAGTGTAAAAAAACCTTTAGCATTGACGCTTTTAATCAAAACTGATTTCCCGTCTTTTTTGGACATTTGAAATTGAACAGGAGCCATTTCTACACAATAATTGCAGCCAATGCATTTGGCTCTTTGAAGCGTTACTATAACCATTAGGCTTCTACTATTTTATATAATTTGTCCGACATTCTAATTCTGAAAGGCAATTTGAACGTACAATCATCACCTTTGGTAGCTTTGTCAGCTGCAATATCATTGACATACATTTCTTCGATAATCATTTCTTGAGCTCCCGTACTTGGTCCAGTTACTAATATTTTATCTCCAATTTGAATGTCATAAGCCTCAATTTTGAATTGTCCAATTTCGGCTTTTGGGAAGTAATGGGTTCCTTTTCCCACATAAACTTTTTTCTGAGTGGCCATCGAACCCGAAACATCGCTCCATTCGCCCAATTCTTGCCCTAAATAGTAGCCTGACCAAAAACCACGATTGTAAACCGTACCCAAAGCTTCCATCCAAACCGCCACTTTTTCTTTCGAAAAGCTGCCTTCGTAATAACTATCAATGGCTTCACGATAGGTTTTGATGACTGTTGCTACATATTCTGGGGCGCGACCACGACCTTCGATTTTCAACACTTGAATGCCAGAATCGATCACTTGATCAAGGAAATCTAGGGTGCATAAATCTTTTGGCGACAACAAATATTCGTTGTCCACTTCAATTTCGAAACCCGTTTCCTGGTCCGTAAGTGTGTATTTCTTGCGGCAATTTTGTTTGCAAGCCCCACGATTGGCCGAGGAATTATCCGAATGTAAACTCAAATAACACTTTCCGGAAACCGCCATACACAGCGCGCCGTGACCGAAAATTTCGATTTCTACTAATTTTCCGTTTGGTCCTTTAATTTGTTCTTTTTCGATTTGTTCCGTGATTTTTTTTACTTGTCGCAGACTTAATTCGCGACTCAAAACCATAGTGTCAGCAAATAAACTGTAGAATTTTATGGTTTCGATATTGGTGATATTCAACTGCGTCGAAATGTGGACTTCCATTCCAATGCCCCTCGCCATCGCAATCACAGCTTGGTCTGAAGCGATAACGGCAGTAATGTTTGCCTCTTTGGCTTTGGCCAATAAGGTTTTTACAACCGATAAATCGTGGTCATAAATGATGGTATTTAAAGTTAGATACGTTCTTATTTTTTTGGCTTCGCAACGACGGGCTATTTCTTTTAAATCATCCATAGTGAAATTTACCGTTGCTCTAGCGCGCATATTCAGTTGCTCTACACCAAAATAAACCGAATCCGCATTATTATCGATGGCTGCCTGAAGCGATTCGAAGTTTCCGGCCGGAGCCATTAATTCTATTTTATTAGTTGTTGTCATATTAATTTTTATTATGTCTATCTCCCACGGTTGAAACCGTGGGTTATGTTTGTTGTTCTTTCTGCTTACCAAAGCTGAAGCCTTGGGTTATGGTTTTGATTGAATGATATATTTGTTTTTACCATTGTCCAAAGTTTTAATCTGGAAAAATTAAGCAAAAAATTAATCAAGATAATCCGTGTAATTTTACAAACTCATCATATTCCTCTTGACCATTTTTGTTTAAATGATGTTTTTTTTGATTTTTAACCCGTTGGGTGTAATTCAATTTAATTTTTTTTAAACACATAGAATCATAGTTTTTTATTAATTTTATTAAGACGCTTCGCTTGATTTTAGTAAATCATAGCTATGTGAACCCAAGAACTGGGCTATCCAACTCTTTTTTCTATGATTCTATGCGTTTCAATTTTACTATTTCTAAAAATTTAATAATTTCACCCAACGAGTTTGATTTTTAATATAATTATAGACCGTTTCCAGTTGAGATTCACTGACCGAAAAAGCAGCAAAACCAGTTTGCCAAGCAAATTTTTCAAGAATTAGGTTTTCTCCATTTATAGAATGAGAAGAGCTTCCTTTAACCTGTTTAATAACATCTGTAATAGCTTTTTGTGGGTTTAATAAAAATAAAGCATGAACATGATCTGGCATTCCATTAACTATTCTAACCGGACATCCAAGTTCAATTAATTCCTCACGAATATAACTATAAACCTGTTTTTCAATTGAAAAATCAATCAATTCATTTCTAAATTTTGTTGCCCAAATGGCATGAATCCATATTTTATTATACGAGTTTGGCATGTGTTTTCTTTGTTAGTTTCCCACGGTTGAAACCGTGGGTTATGGTTTTAGTGAAATTCTTCTTTAGTTTTTTCATTGCCCACGGTTTCAACCGTGGGAACATAATAATTTATTTTTTAAAAGTTAAAACATCAGATTTTCCTTTTTTGAAAATTTTATTTCCGTTTTTAATACCTCTACGAATCTCCTTTTGTTCCTCTTCCGAAAGATGAATGACTTCCTTACATTCCGATGAACAACAGTTTTCCATAGCGGTTTTGCATTCTTCGCATTGGATAAAAAGCAGGTGACAACCTTCGTTCGCACAATTCGTATGCACATCACAAGGTTTTCCGCATTGATGGCATTGCGACACAATATCATCGGTAATTCTTTCGCCCAAGCGGTGATCGAAAACAAAATTTTTGCCTATGAATTTGCTTTCTAAACCTTCGGCTTTGACTTGTCGTGTGTATTCAATTATTCCGCCTTCGAGTTGATAGACGTTTTCGAAACCTTTGTGTTTGAAATAAGCGCTGGCTTTTTCGCATCGAATGCCGCCGGTGCAATACATCAAAAGGTTTTTGTCATGTTTGTGTTCCGATAGTTGGTTTTCGATAATGGGCAAACTTTCTCTAAAAGTGTCCACATCGGGTTTTATGGCATTGGTAAAATGACCAATTTCACTTTCATAATGATTCCGCATATCGACCACAATCGTATTCGGGTCTTCTAGTAATTCGTTGAATTCCTTAGCTTTTAAGTGGATTCCAATATTGGTCACATCAAAAGTTTCGTCTACCAATCCATCGGCAACAATTTTGTCGCGGACTTTTATGGTGAGTTTCAAAAAAGAATAGTCATCGTGTTCAACGGCGATATTCAGCCGAATGCCTTTCATGAAATCGTACTTTTCTATGGTGTCTTTGAACGCATAAAAATGATCTGCCGGAAGTGATAACTGGGCGTTGATTCCTTCATTGGCAACATAAATTCGGCCTAAAACATCGAGAGGATTCCAAGCAAGAAATAATTCATTTCGGAACTCGGTTGGGTTTTGTAAATGCGCATAAGCATAGAAAGACAACGTGAGTCGCTGTTTTCCTGCCTCATCAATCAAGTGGGCTCGCTCTTCTGCGCTTAAGGTGTTGTACAGTTGCATGCTATAAACAGATTAAGTTGAGAAAATTTTTTGCAAAGGTAGGGATTTTAGATTTTAATTTTAAAATTGAAATATAAAATGAGCATAACTGATAATTGGTCGCAAACACCAATGATGATATGCAAATTACATATGCCAGATAAAAAACAATAAATAGCAACAAATGAAACTTCCCACTTCTAGCTTCCCACTTCTACCTTTTTAAATAGATTTTACTTATTTTTGCATCCTATTTAAATCCAAAATCCGCTTTCTTTTTGAACTTTGCGGTTAGAAAAAATTACAATGGCAAAAATACTCACCGGAGTTCAGAGTACGGGAACTCCACATTTAGGAAACTTACTTGGTGCAATCATACCTGCAATTGAATTATCAAATAATCCTGCAAACGAATCTTTTCTTTTCATTGCCGATTTGCATTCGATAACCCAAATAAAAGACGGAAAGACATTAAGAGCAAACACCTACAGTACTGCAGCGGCTTGGCTTGCCTGCGGTTTGAATGTAGAAAAAGTGGTTTTTTATCGTCAGTCCGATGTGCCACAAACAGCCGAATTGTCTTGGTATTTGAGTTGTTTTTTTCCTTTCCAAAGATTGACATTAGCACATTCTTTCAAGGACAAAGCCGATAGATTGGAAGACGTCAATGCGGGTTTGTTTTCCTATCCAATGCTTATGGCTGCCGATATTTTATTGTATGACGCCCAATTTGTTCCAGTTGGAAAAGACCAATTGCAACATTTAGAAATAACCCGTGATGTAGCTTCCCGTTTCAACCATCAAATGGGGGAAACTTTTGTAATTCCTGAAGCCATAATCCAAAAAGACACGATGTATGTTCCAGGAACTAATGGTGGAAAAATGAGCAAATCGGCCAATAATTACATCAATATTTTCCTTGAAGACAAGGCCTTACGCAAACAAATAATGAGTATCGAAACGGACAGTACTCCACTTGAAGCACCTAAAAATCCAGATACTTGCAATGCATTTGCACTTTATTCTTTATTGGCAAATGCAGCGCAAATCACAACAATGAGAGAAAATTATTTGGCTGGAAATTATGGTTACGGTCATGCCAAACAAGCCTTATTTGAATTGATTATAGAAAAATTCAAAGTAGAAAGAGAGCAATACAATTACTATATGAACAACCTCGCCGAAGTAGATGCTTTATTGAAAATTGGTGCAGAAAAAGCAGGAGTTGTAGCTAATGGTGTTTTAGGAAGAGTGAGAGAAAAATTGGGGTTTGAATAAGAATTCAATTTATGACACAGATTTGCTTTGCCTGTTCTATCGCTCGGGTCACAAATTAGCACAGATTAATTTGTCAAAATTTGTGTCAAATGTTTTGTAACTATTCTACAAGTGTAATCATCTTTTATCGCCTCGAACATTTTCCCCGGCAAAGGTCGAATCACGCTTTTGAGTTCCGTAATAAAAAAGAACATAAAAAACACCTACTAAGGTAAGTTATAAATTTTTATTTCATACTTTTGGTAAGGCTGCTGAAATAGAGTCTTCACAACTTTAACCAAATAATTATGAAAAAAGTCTTTTTTATTGTAACACTTATGAGTGTTTACGCTTTGTTATTCTTAAATTCCTGTACAAATGAAGATCCAGCTAGTGAAGCCAAAGCTGATTTAATTAATATCAATCTGGCTAGATAACATTTTAGTAACACACCAATTAAATTAAAAACTAATTTGTATTTTTCGAATGAAATAGATTGGGAAAAGGGTTATTTTGAAAACGACACCTTATCTATTCCAATTTTATCAAACAAGCCCATTTTGATTAAGAGATTAAAAAATCCAAATTCATCAAAATATTTATATCCATTTCTTCTTGTAACCAAAAATAAATCGAACAACACTTTCGATTATAATTTAAAAGTATTTATTGCTACAAATAGTTATGGCTATAATAAAGATAGTTTTCACTTATATGACATAAACAATAAATTAATTCTAAATAAAGAAAAATCAGCATATAAAGAGCCTTCAAAAACATCAAAAACCAGTGCTGTCGAATGTCAATTATGGGGCAGGTTCTCAATCGATCTTGAAACAGGAAGAGAAACACTGTTATATACTTGGTGGGCATGTTCTGGATCTAACCACCCTGAACAGGTTCCCCCTAGTGATGGAGGTGGTGGAGAACCTGAACCTGCCCCAATGCCTCCTAGCTGTCAAGCATTTAACTACTCTACCATTGGTAGTAATTGGCAATCTTCCGCAACTAAAAACATTGTAGCTGTAATAGGTTACCGCGACCTTGCTACTGGAGCATTTAATGCTGTTCCAATATTATTCCCTCAGCCCATCTATTTTGAGATGCCAATTAATTCAGCATCTAACGGAGGAAATGTATCTCCTGGTAGAGCAGCTGAATTAACAGCATTGGCATTAGGAACCGCTATTAATAGAGCAAAATATTATTTTTTGGCTACAGATGCATCTCAATCTCAAGTACAAGCAAAACTTTGGGAGTATATACGAGATGAAATGACTAATGGGACACATGTTATTGGTGGTAGAGCCAGTTTTACTCCTCCTTTAGGTTTTAGTGGAGAAATTAAAGATTACGAAGCTTATTGGTTTCTACCAGATGATTGCGATTAAATTTATATATAAATATGCTAATTGAAAATTTCTTGAACAATATCGCTTATCTTTACTATCCTAAAGACAAATCTATTTTTGATTTAGATTATAATGATACTACAGAACATAGGCTCTATATGAAAAAAGTATATCTCAATCATTCATGTGATGATGATGAGTTAGTACTATTTTTAAAAAAATTAAATGAAAAAATTAAGCCATTATCAATAGTCGAATTCAAAATGGGCTCAAATTTTCCGTCATATAATTTTCAAATTATATTGGATTCTAACAAATCAAATGTAATATCTGTTTA
Source organism: Flavobacterium nackdongense (assembly GCF_004355225.1). Taxonomy (NCBI): domain Bacteria; kingdom Pseudomonadati; phylum Bacteroidota; class Flavobacteriia; order Flavobacteriales; family Flavobacteriaceae; genus Flavobacterium; species Flavobacterium nackdongense. The sequence continues at coordinate 2,509,660 of NZ_CP037933.1, forward strand.
CATTAGTCATTTAATACCTTTTTTTCATATTAGACAACTAGAAGGAAATATCAATTTAAACAAAAGCGAAATTTCCATTAATAAGGATTATTCTGGTCAAGTGTTAGATTTGGTCAATTTAATAAAAAATGAATTAAATCAAAATATCTTTTATTATGAATTCCCTGACGACAAATTATTAAAAACAATTCCTAAAATAAGAACAGAAGAAAACTTTACATATTTTAATGCTTTTTTCATAGACTATTACAGAATTATTAACTTTTAAAGCAAAATTCTATGGACATCAACATCGGTAATTATTATTTTATTATTCTTAATACACATGTACTATTTATAGTGTTTTTTTTCATAATCATAGGTTATGTAATCTTGAAAAGAATGAAAAAGAGAAAATGCTAAATCATAAAAAAATATTAGGACTTTTGTTGATATGAATAGAAAGCTTTACACAAAAGATAATATTAGCAAAGGCATTTTGGCTAGATTAAGAGAAAAATTGGGGTTTTAGTAAGAAAACATATAAGTTATAATTTGTTCCATAAATCAATTAAATTTAAACCTTTTATGACTTACATGTTTCAAAATTAAATCGCCTCAAATAATTTCCCCGGCAAAGGCCGAATTACACCTTTCAGTTCCATATTCAGGAGCATTCCCGAGATTTTATAAATCGGAAAATCACATTTCAAGGCAATAATATCCATCATTTCTTTTCCGTTTTTTAGGAGGAAATCATATACTTTTTGTTCCTCGGGTTCAAGCGTGACGAAAAGTTGTTTTTGCACCGCTTTTTTGTCATTGCGAGCCTGCGAAGCAATCTCCCAATTCAGGATATAAACTAAATCGGCGGCGCTTGTCAAAACGTTTGCTTTTTGGGTTTTTATCAAGTTGTTGCAGCCTTGACTGTATTTGTCTGTTGTTCTACCGGGAACGGCAAAAACATCGCGATTGTACTCGTTGGCAATATTTGCTGTAATTAAAGATCCGCCTCTTTCGGCAGATTCGATAACGATTGTGGCTTCTGAAATTCCCGCTACGATGCGGTTTCTACGAACAAAATTTTCCTTTTCGGGATTGGAAGAACTCCAAAATTCGGTCATAAAACCACCGTTTTGTTCCATTTTGGAAACATATTTCTTGTGGTTTTTGGGGTAAATTTGGTTCAAACCGTGCGCTACAACACCTATGGTTTGCAAATTGTGTTCCATCGCCAATTGATGTGCAAAAATATCGACACCATAAGCAAAACCACTAATAATCACTGGTTCAAGTGGAGCCAAATCTTCAATCAATTTTCGGCAAAACTCCATTCCGTAGGAAGTGATTTGTCGCGTTCCCACAATACTGATGGTTTTCTTGTTTTTGAGGTCTATATTTCCTGAAGTAAATAAAATAACAGGTCCGTCGATGCAATGTTTAAGCCGATCTGGATAACTTTCGTCCTGAAAATAGGAAACCTTGATTTTGTTTGAATTTATGAATTGAAGTTCTTGTTCCGCCTTTTCGAAAATCGATTTGTCTTTTAAATTTTTCAATAAAACAGAACCAATTCCATCAATAACGGCAAGTTGAGAAGTTTTTGTTTTGAAAATTTCTGTTGCATTACCGCAATGAGTGATTAATTTTTTGGCAATAATATCGCCAACGCCTTCTACTTGTTGCAGAGCTAATAAATGAAATAAATCTTGGTCTGTCATACTAATCAATTGAGGTTGAAAAGTATAAAAATAAATGGGAATTGTTAATAAAAATTGTGAATAAAATTTTGATAACTATTTTCAATGTATAACTTTGTAACTATGAACATCGAATCTTATATCTCGCAGCTTTTATACCGTTACCAATGTGTAACCGTTCCTGGTTTTGGAGCTTTTTTGACTGAAATTGAGTCCGCTCAATTAATTGAAAATTCCCATTCCTTTTTTCCTCCAAAAAAAGTGATTTCTTTCAATGCCCATCTGAAAAACAACGATGGATTGTTGGCCAATCATATTGCTCAGGCCGAAAAAACTTCATATGAGTATGCCGTAAGTGCAATTCAATATGAGGTGTTCAATTGGAAAAAAGCTTTGCAAGAAACTGGATATTTTGCCATCAAAAATGTGGGTAATTTTTCCCTAAATGCTGATCATAATTTAGTTTTCACCCCTTCAGAGCAAACCAACTATTTGACGAGTTCTTTTGGACTGAGTGCTTTTGTTTCGCCAGTAGTGAAAAGAGAAATTTTCGAAGAAAAAATCGAAGCTCTCGAAGAAAATATTGAGGAAAATGAAGTTATCAAACTTATTCCAGAAAGAAGAAGAGCAAGCGTATATTTGAAATATGCAGCGGTTTTTGTTTTAGGATTGGGTATTGCTGGCGCAGTTGGATATCCAGCTTATCAAGACCATATTGCCCAAGAAACGATTATGGTTGAAAAATCGGTTCAAAAACAAGTTCAAAACAAAATTCAAGAAGCCACTTTCTTTATCGAAAACCCAATTCCGGCTGTAACACTTACAGTAAAAGAGTCGAAAATGTCGTATCATATTATGGCGGGTGCTTTCAGAGAAGAAAAAAATGCTGAAAAAGTATTCCAAAAATTATCCGATCAAGGGTATAAAGCGAGAAGAATTCCTCAAAATAAATACGGATTATATCCTGTTCTTTACGGAAGTTATGCCACTTTTGCCGAAGCTGAAAAAGCGAAACAAGAAATCCGAAATACCGTCAATCCCGATGCTTGGATATTGATTGAGTCACTATAAAAAAGAAACCCATTCGAGATGAATGGGTTTCTTTTTTTATGCTATTTCAAACGGACTATATAGTCTTGTACTTATTTATACCCTTGAGTCCAAGGCCCGTAGTTTTTATAAGCAGGTCCAGTTAATTTTTGTCTTTCACTACCACCTATTTTCACTTCTACTAAGTTTTCTTTTGGAGTCTCTTTCGAAGGTTGCTGGTTTTTATACGCTGGCCCTTCTAATGATGCTATACTATTTTGTGAATAAATTTTCACTGGCTCTGATTTATCCATCCAAACTTGATAATTTTTATAAGCAGGACCTGTTAAATCATTCTTTTTTACATTTTTACCTTCTTGTGCAAATGCACCTACTGACAGGAATAAAACTCCTAAAATTAATGCTAACTTTTTCATAACTATTACTTTTTTTGTACTTGACAAAGTTACGATCAGTAATAGGTCTTTAGGAATCTGTGAAACTAACCTTTTTATATCCGTATAAATACGGATAGGCTTGGCTATAATGTGTTATAGCAAATTCATTTCTGTCGCTTTTTTTATGAGTTCGGCAGTATTTTTAACCTCTAATTTTTTCAAAATATTGGCGCGATGGGTTTCTATTGTTCTCGAACTAACAAAAAGTTTAGCAGCAATTTCATTGGTTGTTAATCCCTTGGAAATTAATCCTAAAACTTCGGTTTCTTTATTGGATAAAACATTTTCACTAATGCTGCTAGTTGCCATGAAATTGATCATTTTTTCTGATATTTCGGCACTAAAATATTTTCGTCCTTGACTAACGGTTCGTATTGCTAAAATTAATTCAGCTTCATCTGTGTTTTTCAAAAGATAGCTGTAAGCGCCCATTTTAGCGCACTTTGCGATATAATTACCGTCATTGTGCATCGAAATAACAATCGGTTTTATAGTAGAGTTTGAGGCTTTTAATTCTTTTAAAACCTGAAAGCCATCCACAGTGGGCATACTAATATCTAGCAATACAATATCGGCATCAAACTGGCTATTTATAAGCTCTATAAAATCAAATCCGTCAGCAAGACTCTTAACGATCTGTATATCGTCATACTTTCTAAGTAGTTCTTCGATCCCATTTCGAAAAAGCTGATGATCATCGGCAATTATTAATTTGATTTCGTTCATAATTCTATGGGTAATTCAATTTCAAAAGTTGTTTTTCCAGGTATTGAATGGATTGCAATTGTACCATTGCAAATTTCAACACGTTCTTTGATGTTACTAATTCCTAAACCTAATTTGACGGTGCTGCTATCAAAACCAATTCCGTCATCAAAATAAAAAAGAGAAATAAAATCATCGAATTCTGAAAGTGTAATTCGGATGTTTTTAGCATTAGCGTGTTTTAAAGAATTATTGATAAGCTCTTGGCTAATTCTAAAAAGATTAATGGCTTGATGGTTGGTAATGTTTGAGTTATCTTGTTGTGTTAGATCTTCGAATTCGATACTAACAGTAGTTGATTTTTTAAGGTTTTCTATAAAATTAGTTAAGGTTGCTCCTATTCCAAAATCATCTATGGAAGCCGGCATTAAAGCATTCGACATCAATCTGATTTCAGAAATAGTGTCATCCACAATTTTTTTCATTTCCGTTTTCGTCGATTCATTTTCAACTTTATTTTCAATATAGTGCTTCAAAGAGGTTAAATACGGGCCTACTCCATCGTGGAGTTCTCGTGATAATCGTCGTCTTTCGTTTTCTAAACTATTAACTAACATTCGTTTGGCTAAAATTTGGGTGTTCTCTTCATTATTTCTAAACTCTATCAACTTATCTCTCATCGCTAAAAGACTTTTGCCTAGCAAATCATTAGGACTTTTTAACTGATAATCGGTATTTAAATTCATTTTACCAATAGCATCGGAGAATTTTACGGCGCCTTGTAAAGAAACTTTCAAATTCGCCAGCGCATCAAACATTTCCTTTATCTCATTAGAATTTTTTATAAATTCATTCGTTTGATTGTAATCTCCTTCTGCCATAATTCGGAGACTTTTTTGCATATTTTTTATTGGGCTGCTAATAATTCTTGTAAGAAAAAGTGAGAAAAAAACAGCTAAAAGAAAAATACCAAAAGTTAAAATTACCAACCTTTCCCTTAATTTTTTTAAAGGCAAAGTAACTTCATCAACATCAATTTCAGAAAGAATTACCATTTTTAGGTTAGGGATTTCTAGAGGGCTTGACACACTGTATACCGCGACACCTCTGTAATCCTCAAAAACACCTCTGCCGTTTTTCCCTTTAAAAGCGTTCGCAACGTTTTCTTTTTTAACAGAAAGGGTGTAAGGGATTTTATCAGGATAAAAACGAGATTGAGATCGCAATCGAAAATCTTTACCGACGAGGTAGGATTCGCCACTGCTCCCCATTCCTGTTCGTTCGAATAGTATTTTTTTTAACTTGTTGTTATCTAAAATTTTGATTTTTGTACCTCCTTTAGTCTTAGATACAAAACCGATTGCTGTTCTTTTATCAATACAATAAGGTGTAAAATCGTGAATTCCACTGCTGATTTTTATACTAGCAGGAAGAAGAATTATTGAACTATCAACATTTTGGTTGTAGAATTCGATCGTCTCAAACCTTTCCCATTCCGATTTTATTAAATGTTCAATCTGTTTTTTTTTGAGTGTTTTAATAGAATTTAATTGCTGCAAAACACGATCATCTAAAACCTTTGAAAATTCTTGATAGGAAACAAAAGCCAAAACAACAATTACAAATGCAATTAGACTGTTAATTATAATCAATATCAAGGTTCTGATGCTCACTAAGATATATTTTAATAATGAAACATTATTTTGTTTAATGAGCTGGATTCAAATAAAATAGAAACGCCTCATCATTTTAAGTTTTGTAAATATACTTCAATAAATAAAATTAATCCGTTTTTCGAGTTCAATCATTTAATTCAAACTCGCCTTAAACATTCGCAATTCTTCCCAACTGAATTTATCACCATATTTTTCTTTCAGAGGCGAAATCGATTCTTCTTTGTAGCCATAAAAAGCCTCGGTCAATTCCTGGATTTTATCCTCGGGCAAAACATCGTTGATACTGATGGTTTTAGCAATTATCAACTTGGTTAAATGTCCTAAAATGGTTTCCTCGGTAAATTTTCGAATCGCAGCAATTTCCTTAATAGAATTCTTTTCTAACCACAATTCGTAGGTTTCTTGAATCGTAGATTTTTTGGGTGCTTTCGGCTCTTTTTTCTTTTTGGTGTAGCGTTCCACATCGGCTTCATCTTCAATCAAAGTGACATTTACTTCCTTGAACTGCGCTTGAATAGCCTCGGTTTTATGGCGAATATACTTCTTGATGGGTTCCGAAGTTAAACGTTCCTTCGAAATCGTTTCGCCGGCAACGACAGTTTCTATCAATAATTTGGCTTTCATTAATCGCAAAACCACTTTGGTTTGCAGTTCTTCTAACACCATTAATTCATCATAAAAAGCTTTGGCTTTCTTGAGCCGTTTGACTTCTTCGACTTTCCAAAGAATTTCAAAAACCAAATCGTCCATTGGTTTAATGAAATAATTGTAAGCCGCCTGAAAACGTTCCGAAACGTGATTCAAATCTACTGTTTCCGTGCTGAAAATTTTATTCAATTGCTGAATGAATTTTTGGGATGGATCCATAAGCCTGTCGATGGCTTCCAATTGTTTTGCTGCCCAGATTGCCTGTTTCGATTTGGCCGAACTTTCGGAGTTTTCTAAATAACTGAATTTGTGATTGCGCCATTCTTGTGCCAATTCAGTCCAATCGAAACTGTTGATCAAGTAGTTAAGGATAAAATTTTTGGTTTCAAAATGCAAAGAATTTTTCAATAGTTCATCCGAAGCTTTGTTCAATGAATAATCCATCACTTCTTGATCGTTCGAAATACCATTCATTTGCAGCGGCGAAAGCAAAACTAGACCGTTTAAAGAGCGTAAACGCGATAGAGCTACATAAGCTTGTCCGGGAAGAAAAACTTGCGAAACATCAAGCACAGCTTTGTCAAAGGTTAGTCCTTGGCTTTTATGAACCGTTATTGCCCAAGCGAGTTTGATGGGATAATGAACAAAAGTGCCTAAAACCTCCTCCTCGATTTCCTTCGTCAATTCATCGACTTTGTAGCGAATGTTTTCCCATTCGTATTTTTCGACTTCGATGGTGGTATTTTCTTCGGGAAAATGAACCAAAATTTCCTCTTTCGAAAGCGATTCTATCATTCCCATTTTGCCATTAAAATATTTTTTTTCAAAGGACAAATCGTTTTTTACAAACATTACCTGTGCTCCTACTTTCAATTTTAATTCTTCGTCAACCGGAAAAATTTTATCTGGAAAATCCCCTACGATCGAAGGTTTGTAAACCACCTGTTTTCCTTCTAAATCTTCCAAGGCTTGGGCATTTATCGCATCGGCTTTGGCATTGTGAGTCGTCAATGTAATGTAGCCTTTATTGGCTTTCAAATCAAAGTTTGGATTAACGTATTTGTTCAAGCTTAGGACGTCCTCAGAAGAGATTTTATTGTTTCGCAAATTGTTCAAAATCGAAATAAAAACATCGTCGGTCTGCCTGAAAATTTTCGACAATTCTATGTATAAAGGTGGATTTTGCTGAATGACGTGCGAATGAAAAAAGAATTTTCCTTTGTAATAATTACGCAAGATACGCCATTCCTCATCGCGAATTACGGGCGGCAATTGCAACAAATCACCAATAAATAGTACTTGAACGCCGCCAAATGGCCTGTTTTTTTTCCGGACGGTTTGCATCATAAAATCCATCGCATCCAATAAATCGGCACGAAGCATACTCACTTCATCGATAATGAGCAATTCCATATTTCGAATCACCGATTTTTTTAAACCACTCATTTTAAAATGCCTACGCAAAGTGGCTTTGGTTTCAAATTTAGTGTTTTCGGAAAAATGAGGTGATGAATTTTCGGGAATAAACCCACCAAAAGGCAACTGAAACATTGAGTGAATCGTAACGCCACCGGCATTTAAAGCAGCAATTCCTGTTGGCGCCACCACCACCGTATTTTTATGTGTGGTTTGAATAATTTCGCGAAGCAAGGTGGTCTTACCTGTTCCCGCTTTTCCGGTGAGAAAAACGGAACGGTGCGTTTGATTGATAAACTTTAAAGTGTAAAAGGCGGCTTCGGAAATAGCTTGCATAAGGCGTATATTAAAAAATAACAAATATAAAATATTGTTTGTCAATCCTGTGAATACGAAAGGATAAAACTGGATAATCTATTCGATAAAAAATATTGACAGAGGTCGTAACTAACAAACCAAAAAAATTTCTGCTAATTTTCAGAGCGATCTTTATAGTAGGCAAATATCAAACATCCTATAAATATATGTTAAACTACATTTACCAAAGAATTATTATCCTACTTTTGTTTAATAAAATTTAAAAACAATTAAACAAATTAAATTATGAAATCTATTAAAGTATTAGGTGTTGTATTTTTTACAACTTTAAGCGCAATTACCGCAATTGCTCAAAATTCCAAAACAGTAGTTGAAAACGCAATTGCATCTAAGGATCATACCACATTGGTAGCAGCCGTAAAAGCGGCAGGATTAGTAGAAACTCTTTCTGGTAAAGGTCCATTTACAGTTTTTGCGCCAACAAACGCAGCTTTTGCAAAACTTCCTAAGGGAACTGTCGAATCCTTGTTAAAGCCTGAAAACAAAGCAAAATTACAAGCTATTTTGACTTACCACGTAGTTGCAGGTAATTTAGACAGCAAAGCTGTTGTAGCAGCTATCAAAGCTGGAAAAGGTTCTGCAACTTTAACCACAGTTCAAGGAGGGAAACTGGTTGGATCAATTGATGGCAAGAACGTTATTCTAACTGATGAAAAAGGGAACAAATCGACAATTACAGCGGTAGACATTGTATCGTCAAATGGAGTAATTCACGTTATTGATTCTGTTGTATTGCCAAAGTAGTAAATGACAATCTGCTAATTCATAAAGGTTAAAAAAAAACGTTTTCAAAATTTGAAAACGTTTTTTGTTTTTAGCTAAAATATTACTTTTTAACTTCCTCTTTTTTGTTGGAAGAATTGTATTTATCATTCAACAATTTGATAATATCTTTTGTGATATCTAATTTGTCTTCCGCATACAAAATACTAGCGTTAGAATCTCCTGTTCCATATATGTAAGTATAGCCTTTTTCTTTACCGTAAGCTTTGATGGCTTTTTTCACATTCGAAACTAAACTGTCCATTTCTGTCCCACCTTCTTGTTGCAATTGTTGTGCTAAAGCTTGTTGGGCTTGGGCTAGTTGTTGTTCTCTTCTTTGTAATTCTGCTCCTTTTTTCTGAGCCCATTCTTGACCGTTGGCTTGGGCTTGTGCTTGAAAATTTTGAGCTTCTTGTTTGAATCTGTTGATTTCTGCTTGAAGTTGTCTTCCTTTTTCCTCTCCTTTGGCTTTGTATTTCGCGTCAAGGTCTTTTGTTGCTGTGTATTCCTTCATTAAAACCGAAGTGTCTACATAAGCTGTTTTTACTTCTTTAACTTCTGCCGCTGGTTTATTATTGCAAGAAACTATCGAAATAGCAAGGGCAATAATTAATACTGATTTTTTCATTTGATAAATTTTCTGAATTTTAGATTTGATAACAAAAATAGAAAAAAATACACAGCATTAGCAAAAAGATAGAAAAATGCTGAAACTATTTAAGCATAAGATTTTGTTATTGTAATTTCATATTTAATAATTTGAACCTATAAGAATTGACTTTAATAGCTTTGAAATAATCGCATTTCTCTAAAAACACAATAAATATTGCTTTCAGCTATAAAAACACCTCTTAAAAGTCCTTAAAATGATTTTTAGTTGTTTTTTAGGATGTAAATGTGTGAAGAATACTCGAAATCCTTCTTTGCTTTTAAATTCGACTGTAATCCAATGAAAAAAGCTTTAATAAAATTCATTTTTCCAGATTTGTACTTTTCGGAAAGTAAGCTCACATAAAAAGAATCAAATTTCATTGGCAAGACTTTTTCCAGTTTCATTTCTTCTTTTTTGAAAAGTAATTGTATTGCTGTTTTAGAAAAATGCCAAAAATGAATCGGCACGTCAAAAGCTGCCCAAAATTTTCCGTAATGTTTCGCGTCGAAAGATTTGAAATTAGGGACGGCAATAATTAAGCTTCCTGTGGGTTTCAACAATCGTTTCAATTCTTTGATTTGTTTATCTAAATCTGGAACGTGTTCTAAAACGTGCCACATCGAAATCACGTCAAAAGAATGATTTTCTAATTCGCTAGTTTCTTCAACGAAGGACACTCCTTTGTTTATCGCAATAGATTTTGCTCTTTCACTTGGCTCCACACCTACAGTTTGCCAACCATCATTTTTGGCTACTGATAAAAAATCTCCTGTTCCAGCTCCAATGTCTAAAATCATTCCTTTTTGTGGCTGAAGTGAATTGATTAAATTGAGTTTGTTTTTTAAAGCAATACTTTTTATAAAATGGTATAATTTTTCAAACAAAGAACGCTTGTTGTCGGTATGGGAAATATAATCTTCACTTTCGTAATATTTACCCAAATTTTCCAAACTCGGTTGCGGATGCGTAATTAGCATATCCAAAGTTTCGTCATAATACAAATCGAACGTTTCTTGCGAAACGGAATAATCTTTTACAGTAAGGAAATGTTTTTTGTTTGAAATGTCCATTTATTTATTCTATTCTTTTTTTAAATTCTCAATAATACCAAGCCTTCGCAAAGTAGTTTCACGTGGAACAATTTGATTTAAGATTGTAGATTAACGATTTTTGATTTCAGATTAATATGCAATCTGAAATCTATACTCTGAAATCTGAAATTATCTACCCATATAAATCAACAAGACGGAAACATCGCTTGGCGACACTCCACTTATTCTTGAAGCTTGTGAAATTGTCACGGGACGAATCTTGCTCAATTTCTGCTTTGCTTCTATTGACATTGATTTGATTTTGTTGTAATCGAAATTTTCAGGGATTTTTACGTCTTCTAAACGAGTCAGTTTATTGGCGTTGTTTCTTTCCTTCTCGATATAACCTGAATATTTCACTTGAATTTCGGCTTGTTCCAAAATTTCTTGATCCAAATTATTTTCAGTGACATAATTAGCTACCTTCTCGAACTTCATAATATCTTCCAAATCGATTTGTGGACGCGAAAACACTTTAAACATCTTGTCTCCTTGGGTAATTAACGCAGTGTCTTTTGACTCCAAAATTGGATTAGCTTCAGCTACAGTTACACTAGTTTCTTTGAAAAAAGCCACCATTTTTTCGGATTCATTCAATTTGTGCTCCATTCGACGCAAACGTTTCTCGGAAGCCAAACCAATTTCATACGACATTGGCGTTAATCTGAAATCAGCATTGTCCTGACGCAATAAAGTTCGGAATTCTGCACGGGAAGTAAACATTCTGTATGGTTCTTCTGTTCCTTTAGTAATTAAATCATCTATTAAGACGCCAATATAAGCTTCGTCTCTTTTTAAAGTAAAAGGTTCTCTTTCCTGAACTTTTAATGCCGCATTAATTCCCGCCATCAATCCTTGAGAAGCCGCTTCTTCATATCCAGTGGTTCCATTTATTTGTCCAGCGAAATATAATCCGTCGACCAACTTAGTTTCCAAGGTATGTTTTAATTGTGTTGGTGGAAAATAATCATATTCTATTGCATATCCAGGACGGAAAAATTTCACTTTTTCAAAACCAACAACAGAACTCAAAGCTTTAAACTGAATATCCTCCGGCAGGGATGTGGAAAACCCATTCACATAAACTTCACAAGTATTCCACCCTTCAGGTTCTACAAATAATTGGTGCCTTTCTTTATCGGCAAAACGATTTATCTTGTCTTCGATAGATGGGCAATATCTTGGTCCAAGTGATTGAATTCTTCCGTTGAACATTGGCGAACGATCAAAACCTTCTCTCAAAATATTGTGAACTTCGAGTGAAGTATAAGTCATATGACACGATTTCTGATGAACCAAAGGCGAAGTACTATCTGAATACGAAAACTTATCAGGCTTAGCATCTCCCTTTTCTTCATTCATTTTAGAATAATCCAAGGAACGTCCGTCTACACGCGGTGGCGTTCCTGTTTTCATTCTTCCCGATTGAAATCCCGCTTTCACTAAATCTTCGGTAATTCCATAAGCAGCGCTCTCGCCTGCTCTTCCTCCGCCGAATTGTTTTTCTCCGATATGAATCAAACCATTCAGGAACGTTCCATTAGTCAAAACAACAGATTTGGACTTGATTTCGATTCCAAGCGAAGTTCGAATACCGTTAACTTTACCATTTTCGATAATTAAACCGCTTACCATTTCTTGGTAAAAATCAAGACTTGGTGTTCCTTCGAGCATCAATCTCCATTCTTCAGAAAAGCGCATTCGATCACTTTGAACCCTTGGCGACCACATTGCAGGTCCTTTGGATTTGTTCAACATCTTGAATTGAATCGCAGTCTTATCCGAAACAATTCCTGAATACCCCCCAAGCGCATCGATCTCCCGAACAATTTGTCCTTTGGCAATTCCCCCCATTGCAGGATTGCAGGACATTTGTGCAATGTTTTGCAAACTCATCGTCACCAGCAAAGTTTTCGAACCCAAATTAGCCGCTGCAGCTGCAGCTTCACAACCTGCGTGACCTGCACCAACCACAATTACATCATATTCTTCTAGAAACATTTGATTTCTGATTGTTGATTAACGATTTTTGAATTTAGATTTACTTTCTAAAAAACTAAATCTTTGATTTATATATTTGTTCCACGTGAAACAGTTGGCTTATGATTTCAGATTAACGATTTTTGATTTCAGATATCTTAAAAAACTTGATTCTAATTTTGTTCCACGTGAAACAATTTACAAATATTATCCATAAGGAAAAAGATATGTAAAGTATTTATTTAATCACACAAAATCTGAAATCAAAAATCGTTAATCGAAGATCAAAAATCTTTATTGTTCCACGTGAAACATTGCTAATTTTTCATCCTCTTTACTTCTCATTAAAACCACATCACTTTCTGATTTGTCTTTATAACCACAGTAATGCAACACGCCGTGAACCATCACCCTCCTTAATTCATCCTCAAAAGAAACATTAAAATCAACCGCATTATCTTTTACTCTCTCAATGGAAATAAACATATCGCCACTGATTTCATTGCCAATAGTGTAATCAAAACTAATAATATCAGTATAATAATCGTGTTGTAAGTGCTCTTTATTTATCTGTAGCAGATACTCGTCATCACAAAAGATATAATTAATTTCTCCTAATTTTTTATCTTCAGATACTATTACGTCAGAAATCCAGTTGCTTATTGCCGCTTCATTGTCTAGCGCAAATTCGGTTTCGTAATTAAACTCTATCATTTTTTATCGAAATATTCTTGAACTTTTTGGTTAAAATTCGAGCGCAAAGGTAAGGATTGTCTATTTAATATTTCTACGCTATTTAAATAATCCAATAATGCCGGCGGCAAGGGTTTCGATTGATTAGAAAACTCTTTTTTATTGGTTTCAGATTGTCGTTTATTTTCTTGACCTTGTTGTTGAATAGCGCTATCCAGTTTTAATAATTCTTGCTTCACATTTAAGATCCTTTGAAGCGTTTCATTCTTAAATCCTTTGTTTAATAATTGCTTTTCAATTTCCTTCATTTGGTCTAAAGCATTCTGTCCGTTTCCGCCAAATCCTTGTTTACTCAATTCCTTTTGCAAAGCATCACGAAGCTGTTTTTGTTCTTTGTAAATTTCCATAATCGCTTTGGCATCGCCTTCACCATCTTCACCATTTTCACCTTCAGAACCTGGTTTCTTGCCTTCTTTCCCTTTATCTCCTTCTTTGCCTTCGCCCGGTTTTTCTCCGGGCTTCCGCCCTTTTTTCATTCCGTCCTTCATCTTCTCGGCAAGACCTTCTTGCTTTTTGATAATGTCAGGCAATTGCATTCCTTCGCCTTGACCGGGCTTGGGTTTTCCCTGACCTTCGCCAGACATTGACATTTGCATATTGTTTAAAATGTCAGATAAAAAATCAGCCAATTTATTAGCAGAAGATACCGTGTATTGCTGATGTGAAACTCCTTTTGGAATTTGAGCATCTGCAAAAGTCTCTAATGATTTATCTAAATTGTATTGCGCATTGCCAATTTCTTTGGTAATATTTTCACCAAATTTTGGATTTCGCAAAGACATTGCAAACAAGCTGTCGTCAATATGTTTGAACTGCAATTTTAAATCTTGTTGGATTTTAAGATTTTTATTGAAAGCTGGAGAACCTACTTTCGCACTCTTGAATTTCGTCATAAGGTCTTCTTGGGAAAAAGAAAAAGCTAAAAGATTATCCAGAATTTGACGTAACATCGCAACGTCCTCCTCCATTTGTTCCATCTCACCGCTTTCCATACTTTGCTCCATTTTTTCGGACATTTGCTTCATTTTCTTGGCAGCACTTTTCTGTTTCGGTTTGGCCGATGCTTTCTTATCTTTTTGCAATTCATCTGAAGCAATTTTCAAATCTTCGTCAATGCTTTTTTCTTGTTCTTTGTCATTGGGAATATCTAAAGGCTTTTTTAATTCCTTATTTTCTTTATCTAATTCTTGAAGATCTTCTTGAATTTTATCGAACTCTTTATTGATTTCGTCTTGATTTTCTTTAGTGTTTTCTTTGTCTTTGTTCGACAAATCTTCTTGTTTTTCCGAAAGCTTATCCAATTTATCTTTTAATTGTTCTGCCTTTTTTTGAACATAATATTTCTTGGTTAATTCAACCAATTGCTCCAAACTTTTCGATTGATTTTTGGCAGTTTGTTTGAACTTATCCATTTTCTCCATCAAATCCTCTTGTTGGATTTTATCGTTAAGCTCTTTCAGTTCATCCAATAATTTTTTATTTTTCTCCAAATCTTTGTCGACATTATCTAATCTTTTTTGTAGCTCTTCCTTGAACTCGTCTTTTTTGTCCGTTTTAGATTTGTCAAGATTATCTTTCATTTTCTCAGCAAATTCCTTCATCATTTTATCTTGCTGATTTTGCCGCTTAATGAAATCATTTATTTTTTGTTGGTCTTTAAATTCAAAGTTTTCTTTTTCCTTTCCGGATTTTTGCAATTTATCTATCTCGGAAATTTGTTTGTCCTGATTTTTCAATGACTTTTCTAAACCATTAATGCTCTCATTTTGCTGCTGGAATTGCAGATCATCCTTCTCTTCATCCGTAGCAATACGATTGGAGAAAACAGATGACTTCGTGCTTTTGAAATTATGAATCGCATCGTTGTCAAAAACTTCGAAATAATATTCATAAGAAACTCCTTGTTCTACTGGAAGCGAACTAGGAAAAGAAAAAATAAACTGATCGTACAAATTAGATTTTACTGCAATAGTTCCACGTTTAACCAATTCAGGCCTGTTTTTAGGATAATAAACCACCTGAAGTTTAGATAAGCCGTAATCATCTGAAATTTGTCCTAAAACATAGTTTTTGTCGATTTTAAGACTATCTGGAGCGTTGTTTACATTGATAGTTGGAAACTGGTCTTTGATTACTGAAATCTGATAATTTAATCTCTCGTAATCCTTTACTATTTCATTAGAAGTCAGAATTTGGTATTCTGTGTTTTGAGCCATTTGTTTCGATAAAGTAAAATCGTTATCCGATTTAGAAAAAGAAAAACTGGTAGTCAAATTTTTCCAAACTACATTTTGTGTTGCCAAAGTATTGATTTGCCAAGTAACACGAGTGCCTTCAGGAACGATGGCGTTTCCGTTTCCTTTGATAATCTCCTGTTTCTTTTTAAGATAAGAAGGAAAATTCAAAATCATTTCAAAATTGGCAATCGATGGAACGGTAACCACATTCAACTCATAATCGGATGAAGAAACCTCATTCGCCTCCACGTGGAACAAAACGTTTGCTATTGGTTTTTCAATTCGGTATTGAAATTCTCCGGCTTTAGTGGATTCCATAAAATAACTTTCGTCACCAATAAAAATCATCGCATTTTCAGGAACAATTTTTCCTAGAGTTTGTATTCGAATGATAAAATCTTTGTTTTGTTCGGTTTGCAAAATTGGATTCAAAACTAAAAATTCGAATGGAGCTGGAGGAATGAATTGCTCTTTGAAATGCACTACCCTATCCAAACTTTGAGAAAGTATTTTACTATTTCCAGAAACATAAAAAAATGCAAAAAACAAAATTGGCAGGATTGCCAAAGGCAAATATTTTCTATTTGAATTAAAATTAATAGCATTTCCAAAAGGAATTGGCTGCAGTGAATTTGCCTTTTGCTCTATCGAAGCCAATAACAATTCCGATTTATTCTGATGCAAATCAGCATCCGACAATTGAAGAAAATTCGTCAGTTTATCATTTACTTCAGTGAAATGATTTCCAATAATCGCAGATGCTTGTTTATAATCAATCCCTTTTTGGAGTTTGAATAGTTTGAATATTGGAAATAAAATAAATCGGAACAAGAGGAAAATTTCCACGCCAATAAAAGTCCAAAACAAAAATGTTCTTCCCATTGGCTTAAGCCAAAGAAAATATTCTACCACAAGCGTAAAAAGAAAATACAGCAAACCCAAACTGATAAAGAAAATAATTCCCCTAATCAGTTCGTTGGTGTAAAACTTCCTAATAAAAAGTTCTAGCTTTTGATATATAAGCTTCGATTGTTCCAAAATTGATGACGTTTTTTTATAACCGCTAAAAGTAACCATTTTTAAATTTAGTCAATGTTAAAAATATTATAATCGAAAAAAAGCGTATTTTTACAATAGTTAATTTTTAACAAAATGGAAAAACTAATCGAATTATTAAAAAAGTATAAATCATTAAATGTGATTCCTTCTCTCGAAGAAGAGCAAGCACAATTGTTTGAATATGTTTATACCACAAACCGATTAGAAGGCAATCAATTATCACTTTTGCAAACTACCGAATTATTCAAAAGCGACACCATTTCTGGAAATAACATCAGAAATTCGGATATTTTAGAACAAAAAGGAATGTACAGAGCATTGAAAAGAATGCTTTTGGCGGTAAAAAACAAAGAAGAATTATCCACAAAATTGATTTTAGAATTGAATTGGTTGAGTATTGGAAGTCTTTGGAATGAGGATTATTATAGGAACGCCAAAGAAAAAGGACAACTACAAAATCAATTTAAGGCTAGTCAAAACGTGATTTCTATAAAACAAAATGGCGTTGAAAAAGAAAAGATAATACCTTTAAGTTCTCCTAAAGATGTTCAGAAAAATATGGAAAACTTGATTGAAAATGTTAATAAAAGTGAATCTTCGGTTTTGGATAAAGTGGTTTTCTTGGCACAAGAAATTTGGATTCATCAACCTTTTGTTGACGGAAATAAAAGAACTGGACGACTTTTAATCAACTTTTTATTGATGAAAGAAGGTTTTCCCCTGTTTTCTTATGACACCGAAAATCTAAATTACAATAGTTTACTCGTGGAACAATATTACGATTCCAAACCCCATTTGGTGAAAAATTACATTATTGAAACGCTGTCCAAAAAAATGAATGATGATATCGAAGCGTTTTCAAAAATTAAAAAAGATTTTAAAGGATTTCGATTGATGCTATAAATTATTCTCCAAAAACTTCCCACTTCCCACTTCTGACTTCTAACTTCTAATTATCTTTGCACCAAAATTTATAAAATGTCAAACCCAATTCGAGTGCGTTTTGCACCAAGTCCAACGGGACCTTTACATATTGGCGGAGTGCGTACTGCCCTATTCAATTATTTGTTTGCCAAAAAAAACAACGGTGTTTTCTTTCTTCGAATTGAGGACACGGATCAAAATCGTTTTGTTCCTGGTGCCGAAGAATACATTATGGAAGCCTTGGAATGGTTAGGAATTGCTCCAGATGAAACCATTGGAAAGAATGAAAAATTTGGTCCTTATAAACAATCCGAAAGAAAGCATTTGTACCAACAATATGCTGATGAATTAATCAATTCCGGAAATGCGTATTATGCTTTTGATACTGCTGAAGCATTGGATTTGCACAGAAAACAACACGAAGAGCAAGGAAAAACATTTATTTACAATTGGCATAATCGTGAAAAACTGGATACTTCATTAGTAATTTCTGCTGAGGAATCCGCTAAAAGAATTGCTGCTGGTGAAGATTATGTAATTCGCTTTAAAACTCCAGTTGACGAAACTTTGTATTTGAAAGACATTATACGTGGCGAAGTGAAGTTTGAAACTAATCTTTTGGACGATAAAGTTTTGTTCAAAAGTGATGGAATGCCTACGTATCATTTAGCGAATATTGTTGATGATCATTTAATGGAAACTTCTCACGTAATTCGTGGTGAAGAATGGTTGCCTTCTATGCCTTTACACGTTTTATTGTACCGAGCCTTTGGTTGGGAAGCACCTGAATTTGCACATTTACCATTGATTTTGAAACCGATTGGAAACGGAAAATTATCCAAACGTGATGGCGATAAATTAGGATTTCCTGTGTTTCCATTAGAATGGAAAACTGCAGAAGGAGTTTCATCAGGTTACAGAGAAAAAGGATTTTTTCCGGAAGCTGTAGTTAACTTTTTAGCTTTATTGGGATGGAATGATGGAACAGAACAAGAATTATTTTCGTTAGAAGAATTAGTTCAAAAATTTGATTTGAATAGAGTACACAAAGCGGGCGCTAAATTTGACCCAGAGAAAAACAAATGGTTCAACCACCAATATTTAGTGAAACAAAATGATGAAGATTTGGCAAAAGCCTTTGCTCCTATTGTTGCTGATAAAGGTATAGATTCCTACGAATTGGCTAAGTTGGAAAAAATAGTTTCACTAATAAAAGAACGGGCCAATTTCGTTTCAGAATTTTGGGATTTGAGTGATTTCTTTTTTGTGGCACCAATATCTTATGATGAAAAAGCAAGAAAAAATTGGAAGGAAGAAACTCCAACTTTGATGCAAGAATTGATTTCAGTTCTTGGAGAAATAACCGATTTCACCTCCTTGAATATCGAAACCATAGTAAAAGATTGGATGACGAAAAACGAAATTGGAATGGGAAAAGTAATGCAGCCGTTTCGTTTGAGTTTAGTTGGCGCTTTGAAAGGTCCTCACCTATTTGACATCGTGGAACTCATTGGAAAAGAAGAAACGATTCAAAGAATCGAAAAAGCAATAGATTCTTTAAAATAAACACAAAGTTCACAAAGAAGGCACAAAGTTCACTATTATTCTAGTACCCTTTGTGCTTTCTTATTTAAAAATATTGATGTATTTCTTTATAAATAAACAATCAAATTTCCATTCAAAATTCCTGGATTTCCTTTAAAATTATAACCTAAATTTTGACTGTTTAAATTTCCAAGTATATTGTTTAGACCATATTGGTAAGAAACATTCAGCCGAAAGTGACGAACTCCGGCGGTGATTCCTATTACAGGATAAAAATTAAATTTAGAAATATCCACAATATCTTTCGCCAACAAAGTAGTTCCTGTAATGATATTGTTTTCTTTGTCATTTTCCACATCAAGCTTTCCATTAATTTGAACCAATGGTCCCATTTCTATACTTAAATGGCTTTCGATAATTTTATAACTCCACATCAATGAAATTTGAGCAGACGCTAATTTATAATTGGTGTCTTCGGTAATAAATCCGCTGTTTGTGGCAACCGAAAAATTGTTTTCGCTAAACTGTATCGCATACACCATATCCCAATTGTTATAATAATTGCCACGCATCGAAAGTCCACCGTTCCAACCTGTACCGGCTTTTGTTTGAAAATCGTTTGTGTTTAAAGTAAATTGATTCACACCAAAACAAATTCCGATTCGGTTGGAATCTCGATAATCATATTGTGAAAAACAAAACAATGTAATCTGTAAAAAAACAGCGGTAAAATATATCTTTTTCATAAAATAGCTTTAAACATCGGCAAACCTAAAGTTTTTTTGTAATTTAACAGTGATTTTTAACCTAAATTATATTTTTATGGATCCTTTTTTTATTGTTATTTTGGTCCTCGGACTCTTTATTTTTCTGTCCTCCTTTTTTACTGTCAAACAACAGACCGCTGTTATCATTGAGCGCTTTGGGAAATTCCTGAGCGTGAGAAATTCAGGTCTTCAATTAAAAATTCCATTAATTGACCGAATTGCCGGTCGTGTTAATCTTAGAATTCAACAATTGGATGTTATGATTGAAACCAAAACAAAAGACAATGTTTTTATCAAAATGAAAGTTTCGGTACAGTTCAAAGTCATTCAAGAACACGTTTATGAAGCTTTTTACAAACTGGAATATCCTCACGATCAGATTACCGCTTACGTTTTTGACGTGGTTCGTGCCGAAGTTCCAAAATTGATTCTTGATGATGTTTTTGAACGTAAAGATGATATTGCTATTGGCGTGAAACGCGAATTAAACGAAGCGATGATGACTTATGGTTACGATATTATCAACACTTTGGTGACTGACATTGACCCTGATATTCAAGTAAAAAATGCAATGAACCGCATCAATGCTGCCGATAGAGAAAAAACCGCAGCAATGTTCGAATCGGAAGCGCAAAGAATTAGAATTGTGGCTAAAGCCAAAGCGGAAGCGGAAAGTAAAAAATTGCAAGGTCAGGGAATTGCTGATCAAAGAAGGGAAATTGCACGAGGATTGGTAGAAAGTGTTGAAGTCCTAAATCAAGTTGGAATCAACTCACAAGAAGCTTCCGCATTAATCGTAATTACCCAACATTATGATACTTTACAAGCCATTGGAGCTGACACCAATTCCAATTTAATATTGTTGCCTAACTCTCCTCAAGCTGCCAGCGATATGCTCAACAGTATGGTCACCAGTTTCACAGCGTCGAATATTATTGGCGAACAAATGAAAAATCAACCCAAAAGAGTGAAAAAACAAGGCACTACAGCGATTGATTATAATCCGTCGGATACTTCAAATCCAGCAGAAAATCCAAATCCAACGGAACAAGCATAAAATCATAAACAATTTTTACGCAAAAAAAAGAGGCTTAACGGCCTCTTTTTCTTTTTAAGAACCAATTGATTAAAATTGGAACTGCTATGTTGATTATCGTTCCTGAATAGTTCGAAAGAATCGATTTATAATCTCCAACAAATCCTTTAATAAGATTTAGCGGCAAAATACTTTCTTTTGTCTTTTCAACATCTAAAACTATTCTTTTTAGATTGAGTTCTTTCTCCACTTTTAGAATTTCCAACTCTAAATCAATTTGCGCGTAGGACGAATATTTTTTGGTTCCCATAGTTAGTCGTTAAAAAAGATTTCTGAAAATTTCTCCAAAATAGGTCCTTCAACGATTTTATCTTTAACTAAAAATAAAAGTCCCGAGAAAACCAAATAAACGCCTCCTACTATCAAAAATCCCAATGCAGTACTATCTAAGGCTTCGCCGATAAAAAAAGCTCCAGCTATAGAACAAAACAACAAAACCATCATCAAACTCATTGCAATTAAAGCGAATTTCAACATCATCGTGGTCGATTTCATCGCCACCTTAAAACCCCATAACTTATAATAGGCTAGGCTGTTTTCGATATACTCTTTCGCTTGTTTTTGAATGTCTTCGGTATGTTCTTTTAGTTCTTCAAAAGCCATAAATTAGTATTTAAGAATTTAATTTTCGTGATTCGCCATTTGTTTTTTTTGAAGCTTGGCGTTTTGTTCTTTCAAATCGGCCAATTTAGTTTCCAAAAAAGAAATAACGTCTTCGGTTTTGTAACTCATATTAGAAACCATTTCTTCATAAGTTTCTTCTAAATCGTGTTTGGATCCTTCAAATCTTTTTCGCAACTGATGTGTCACGTCTTCGTATTTGTGTTTCAAATTGTCTTTCACATCATCAAAACCATCTTTGATTTTTTCTCTGGTTTTTGAACCTTTATCTGGAGCAAATAAAATTCCTACTCCTGCTCCAATCGCTGCACCTAATAAAAGTGCCAATACTGAATTTCCTGCATTATTTGACATCGCTTTAGAATTTAAATTAATAATACCTAAAGTTACAAACTTTATCAACACACTAATGTTAATAAGGCGTTAAAGTGAAATAAATTCGACACAAAACTCAAATAAACCGCTTTATTTTTAAGAACTTTTTCGTAATGATAAAAAGTATGTAAAACTTAAAAAAACGTTTTAAAATCAACTTATGAAAGCCGTTTTTGATTGATAAAACTGATAAAATTTAATAAAACAATCGTAAAAACATATAATAAATAAAAGCGCTCCTAAAAGCGCTTTCTATAGTTATTCTTTATTTAAAACTTGTTCGATAAATTCGACTTCTCTTTCGGTTGTTGATTTAGTCGGATTGGATTTTAATTTCAAAATTTCTTCTTTGAAAGAATTTACAAAATCAGAATCGTAATCTAAATTCAATAAATTCAAAAGTGCTCTCGAACGAACAAAAGTCGATTCGCTTCTCAAAGACATTAAATACAATTTAGTTAAATCCTCTTTATCAAAATCTGAAAATTTCAAGCTGGAATATTTCAAAACAAACTGTGCAAACAACAAAGAACTTTTATTGTTGTTGATATTCTTCTTGAATGAATTTTGCAGCAAACTGTAATTGGCAATTCCGGACAAGGTCTGCCCTATCGCTTTTCGAATCCCAATTCGTTCTTCTCTTGTGGCAACTTTGAAATATTTATTGATTTCTTTCAAAGAATTATTGATGCTATTTTCCTCTTTTTTGCCTTTTTCTTCCCAAGCGTCTTTGAGTCCAACCGTTTTGTTAAAAACTAATTTAGAAGCAGTTGCATCTTTATCTACATTGAAATATCCAATGCGTTGGAACTGAAATTTATCTCCAGATTTAACCGAAGACAAACTTGGTTCTACAAATCCTTTTACGATTTGCAGCGAGTTAGCATTCATAAAATCAAGGAAGTTTTTCTCCTTATGACTGTCGGGTGCCTCGTCTATAAAAAGTCGGTCATACAGACGAACTTCGGCTTCGATAGCGTGTTTGATGGAAACCCAATGCAAGGTTCCAGCCACTTTTCTTTTAGATGCTTCACTCCCACTTCCGCTCAAAGAATCGGTATCATAAGTCACGTGAATTTCGGTAATATTTCCAGCTGCATCTTTTACAACAGATTCTCCTTTAATGATATATGCATTTTTCAATCGCACTTCATTACCTAAAGACAAACGGAAAAATTTGGCTGGAGCCACTTCCAAAAAGTCGTCTCTTTCGATGTATAATTCTTTCGAAAAAGGTACTTTTCTAAATCCTGCCGATTCATCTTCTTGGTTATTTTCAGCATCCAAAAGTTCTTCTTTTCCATCAGGATAATTGGTAATTACGACTTTTATTGGATCTAAAACGGCCATAACCCTTGGAGCCGTTTTGTTCAAATCTTCACGCAAACAAAACTCCAAAAGCGAAACATCAATGATATTTTCACGTTTGGCAACACCAATAACATCACAGAATTTTCGAATTGAAGATGGTGTATACCCTCGTCTTCTTAAACCTGAAATCGTTGGCATTCTTGGATCATCCCAACCGTTGACTATATTTTCCTGAACCAATTGCAATAATTTTCTTTTGCTCATTACCGTGTAATTCAAATTCAAACGCGCAAATTCATATTGGTTGGGTCTAACTAAAGTATCGTCATAAATTTGGTCTAAAAACCAATTGTATAATTCTCTGTGCATCACAAATTCTAATGTACAAATCGAGTGTGATATTTGCTCGATATAATCGCTTTCGCCGTGTGCATAATCATACATTGGATAGATATTCCAATCGTCTCCCGTTCTATGATGATGACGGTGTAATATTCTGTACATCAATGGATCACGCATCAACATATTGGTCGAAGCCATATCTATTTTGGCACGTAAAACGTGACTTCCTTCAGGAAAATCTCCGTTTTTCATTCCTTCGAACAACCTCAAATTCTCTTCCACTGAACGACTTCTATACGGTCCGTCAACTCCTGGTTGGGTTGGTGTTCCTTTTTGAGCCGCCATAGCTGACGAAGATTGACTGTCAACATAGGCTTTTCCTTTTTTTATCATCAAAATGGCCCAATCGTACAACTGCTGAAAATAATCAGATGCATATCGTTCTTCAGCCCAATTGAAGCCTAACCAAAGCAAATCTTCTTTGATGGCATCCACATATTCCTGCTCTTCTTTGGCTGGATTGGTGTCGTCGAAACGCAAATTGACTGGAGCATTGTACTTTAAACCCAAACCAAAATTCAAACAAATGGATTTTGCGTGGCCAATGTGTAAATAGCCATTAGGTTCAGGCGGAAAACGGAAACGTAATTTATCTTGTGGAAAACCGCTAGCTAAACTGTCTTCGATAATTTGTTCTATAAAATGAAGTGATTTCTCTTCGGTGTACATAATTTTTGTAATTTTAGCAAAGGTAAAAAAATAGATGATAGATAATAGACTTGGAGATAATAGACTTCGAATTAAATTTATTCCTATTTTTGTATAAACATCAAATGTTATGAGACAAGTAAAAGTTAGTTTTCCAGATGATTTCTACCATACTTTTATGGAATATTTAAAAGATAAACCAGAAGTTTCGGTTGATGAAGAATTTGAAAATTTAGATAAGTCAGTTCCTCAATGGCAACAAGATATAGTTTTGGATAGAATAAAAACTTCAAAACCAGAGGATTACAGAAGCTGGGAAGAGGTAAAGAAAGATTTAGACAAAAAATGGAATTTCAATGGATAAATATGCTATTGAAATGCTTTTTTGGGCTGAACAAGATTTGAATGAAATAGCTCTATATTATAAAAGTTTATCAAATGAACTAGGAGATAAATTTTATTATCAAGTCAGAAAAGTAATTGAATCTTTAAAAGTAAATCCCTTTTATCAAACTGATTTCGGTAATATCAGAAAAATTCCTGTACAAAAATTTCCTTATAAAGTCTTTTTTAAAGTTGATGAAGAAAATAAAATTGTTTACATCGAAGCAATAATCAGCGACCATATATTACCTTTTTCAACTAAAATTAAATAAAAAAATGGGAATTATAAAACTAAAAAACATCCGTACTTACTCCTATCACGGTTGTTTAATCGAAGAAGGAAAAATAGGTTCTGATTATTCGGTTGATTTAGAAGTGAAAACCGATTTACGTAAATCAGCTCTTTCGGATCAGCTGGAAGATACGGTAGATTATGTGCTGTTGAACCGCATTGTCGAGGAAGAAATGGCGATTAGATCACAACTTTTGGAACACGTTGCTCACCGAATTATCAAAAGAATTTTTGATGAAGTAGCTTCTATTTCTAGAATTACTTTGGCAGTTTCTAAACTGAATCCTCCTATTGGCGGTGATGTTGAAGCTGTTACGATAGAAATGGAAGAATACAGGAATTAGGATTTTTGATTGTAGATTAACGATTTTTGATTTCAGATTTTAGGAAACAAAATTTTTTAAACTTTAAACTTTAAACTTTTAAACTTTTACTTATATTTGCACACCAATAAATAATTGGCGTCGTGGCCGAGCGGCTAGGCTGGGCTCTGCAAAAGCTCCTACTCCGGTTCGAATCCGGACGATGCCTCTGAATTAACCTCTCTTTTTGAGAGGTTTTTTTATGTTTAATTTTTAGGAAAAGGATGTTGTATTTATGATATAGATACAAAATAAAGAAACTAATCTAACTTGGTTTTAATTGTTAGTATTGGACAAGAAATGAACTCTATATATTATAGTTAATTTTTATAATTTTATGTCCAAATAAAATTTATTGCTTTTTGACTTTCGGGATCAAACCATTCTTCCGCCGATTCTTTATAAATAGGTTCTCCGTTTTTTGCTACTCTAATAAGTATCAAATCTCCAACTGGAGCTCGGTGTAAATATCTCAAACGGTTTTGAGAATCAAACTTTGTTTGTCCACTTTGAAATACTGCATTAATTTTAGACCAATTTGAAATGTTTTCAGGAGTAATTCTAACTCTTTCTTCAAGTTTTTTCTTAATGTTTTTTTTATTGAATAAATCTTTCCAAAAATTCATTTATTATAGGTGTTGATTTTAATAAAATTCCCAAAACTCATAAATATACCCACTTTTATATTACTCTTAATAAAACCTTACTCATCAATCCTTTCCAAAACATCTTTCAATTGTTCTTTTTCTTTTGGAAACCAACCTTGAATGATTAAAGCCACTCCAAAAATCATCAAAACAATACTGATTCCTTTTTTGATTTTTAGAATGTTGGTTGGTGTCATTTTGTTTTTTAACTGCTTGGCTAATAGTATTTTGATGCAATCAATCAATACATAGGATACAATTACTGAAATGAAAAAGGTGAGCATTCTTGAGGTTTGCATTTCTAGTTTTGGTCCAACCGAAATAATAACAGCTAGCCAAAAACCCAAAACTCCAATGTTGATAATATTCAGAAAAAAGCCTTTTATAAATAATCCTAGATAATCTTTTCTGATGATTTCGTTATCAATTTTTTTGGTATCAATTCTCCTTTCTTTATGTAAACCAATAAAGGAAATTACTCCATAAGCCAGCATTAGGATTCCTCCAAACATAAAAAGTGCGGAATTATCTTTAATGCTTGTTATCAATCGATAACTTCCTAAATAAGCAATTGTGATGAATACAATATCGCCTAAAACAACTCCTAAATCGAAAACTAAAGCAGCTCTAAATCCTTTTATAATACTGGTTTCCAATAATATAAAAAAAACAGGGCCTATCATAAAACTTAAAAATATCCCCCAAGGAATACCGGATAAAATATCGTTTATCATTAAAAAAAATTAATAATTTATTAGTTAAAAAGGAAATGCAGCTACAAAACGGTAATGAAATTATTTTTCGGTAATCGTTCCGCCAGCAAAAGTTTGTTGTTTAATTTCTTTTGGTTTACCATAAATAGCAATAGTTCCTCCCGCATTTACTTTAGCATCTACAAGAGTTGAGGCGTTTACATCGGCACTGCCGCCTGCCGAAACACTCACTGTTGTTTGTGATGTTACTAAATCTTTGCCATAGAAAATTCCACCTGAATTGATACTCGTTTTTTGAGTAACCGCTTGACCGTATAAATTAATTATTCCGCCTGAATATAATTTTGAATTTACGTTATCTACATCTAATTCCACATCGATTTTGGCTCCTTCTTGACAAGATAAATTCATTGTAGTTTGTTTGAAAATGTGTTTGCTGCTTACAATACATCCTTCATTAGCATCGATACTTTTAATATTTTTGAAGTATAGCGTCACTTTTGTATCGGCACCAGACAAGATTTTTGTTACTGACATTCTTAGTTTTAGAACGCCATTTTTATTCACTGCTTCAAAATCGGTTTCGTTTTTTCCTGTTACAACCACCTTGTTTTCATTAGATTGAACTAAAGTTACATTCAATTGATCAAAGACTTTCACTTCATCAAAATTTTCTAATTTGATGGTAGTTTGACTATAATTTAATTGTGAAATCATCACAAAAGCGATAAAAATTATCTTTTTCATTGTGTTTAATCTTTAAGAATTTATAAAATTATCGAATCATTCCTCCCCATACAAACCATTCAAAGTTTGTGTTATTTTTACCCAACACAAAGCCTTTTTCGATATTAATTTTTTTAGCCAAATTCATTAGCTTTTTATAATCTATAGGTTGTGCTGTTTCTTTGACTTCAAAAGCTATTTTTTTATCAATAATGAAATCAATTTCTGGACCTGTTTTGAGTTGATAATAACTCAGTTCTCCAAAATGATGCAACTGATTAAAAATAGCATTTTCAAACTTAGATCCACTACTTAATTCGGCAAATTGTGTAGCAATTCCATTATCCAAAAAATAAACTTTTCGAGCTTTAACAATTTCTCTATCAGCATTCAATGAATACACTGGAATGGTTTTTATAAAATAAGTGTTTTCTAATAAATAAATATAATTATCAACCGTTTGACGGGATAAATTAACTGTATTTGCAATTTTAGAAATATCTAATTTTGATCCAATTCGAGCTGCTAAAAGTTTGATAATATTCCGTAATTCTGGCATTTTTTTGATATCGGCAATTTGAACTAAATCGATATTGATATAAGAACTTAAAATATCTTGCAAAATATCTTTTTTTTCAACAATATCTTTAGATAAAACAACTTCTGGAAATCCACCGTATGTGCAATAATCATTATAATGTTTTTGTATTTCTTCCTTAATAAAAGTATCATTTACTAATGATTCCAAATTTTCTAATGCTTTGAATTTAAAATTATTAAAAGTTAAATATTCTCCAAAATCTAAAGGATAAATTTCAAAAATTTTCTTTCGTCCAGCCATCGATTCCTGAAACTTATTTTTAATGTAATAGGAACTAGAACCTGTTACAATAAATTTAATATCATAATGATCATACAAATATTTGATAACACTAGGAATATTGGGTAATAATTGAATTTCATCAATACAAATCATTACTTTTTTAGAAAAATCTACTCCTTCTTCGCTTAATTTTGTAATGATTAAATCATAATTTCTAATATTAAATCGATCTCTATCTTCTAATTTTTCTAAATCAAAAAAGAGCTTATGCTTGATATTTGAGGCTTCCATTAGTTGTTTTACTAATGTAGTTTTGCCAGTTCTTCGCATTCCAGTAATTACTGAAACCTGTTTTACCGTCAAATGTTTTTCTAACGAATTGAAAATCTTTCTTTTAAAATTCATTTTACCTTATTTTTTAAGATACAAATGTAATAAAAAAATTGTCGTACTATTACAAATAGTATTACTTTTTGTAAAGTACACTTTGCAAATAGTAATACTATTTGTAAACTTGAATTTGCAAATAGTATTTTTATTTTAAAATAAAAAACTTATTCATTCCTTCTTATAAAATTAAAATCCAATTGTTTTTTAACTAAATCGGCGTTCTTCACTTTTACGTAAATCTCATCTCCTAATTGCAATAAAGCCTTTGTGGTTGCGCCAACTAAAGCATATTGCTTTTCATCGAAGGTGTAATAATCCTCTTTTATTTCTCGAATTCGGATCATTCCTTCGCATTTATTTTCTATAATTTCAACAAAAATTCCCCATTCGGTTACACCAGAAATAACACCTAAAAATTCCTGATCGTTATGATTTTGCATATATTTTACTTGCATATATTTGACAGAATCACGTTCAGCATTCGAGGCTAAACCTTCCATTGTAGAAGAATGTAAACATTTTACTTCGTATTTTTCTTCATCGACTGATTTTCTTCCATCAAGATAAAACTGCAACAATCGATGCACCATAACATCAGGATAACGACGAATAGGTGAAGTAAAATGACTGTAATAATCAAAAGCCAATCCATAATGCCCTATATTATCCGTCGAATATTTGGCTTTACTCATTGTTCTAATTGCCAGTGTATCAATAAGATTCTGCTCTTTTTTACCCACAACATCATTCAACAAAGCATTCAATGATTTTGAAATATCACCTTTGTTTCTGAAATCTATTTTGTATCCAAATTTAGAAATCACCGTTTGCATCGCAATTAATTTATCTTCATTTGGTTCGTCGTGAATACGATAAATAAAAGTTTTCTTTTGTTTACCAATATATTCCGCCACTTTTCTATTGGCTAAAAGCATAAATTCTTCGATCAAATGATTGGCATCTTTCGAAATTTTGAAATAAACACCTTCTGGTTCGCCTTCTTCGTCTAAATTGAATTTTACTTCGACTTTATCAAAAGAAATGGCACCATTATTCATTCTATTTCTACGTAGTACTTTTGCTAAATCTTGCATTTTTAGCGTGGCTGCGACAATTTCATCCGAAACTTGATACGAACTTCCTGTGATAGAAATTTCAGCCGGAATTGTATTGTTTTTTGTTTCTATGATATATTGTGCCTCTTCGTAAGCAAATCGCTGATCCGAAAAAATCACGGTTCTTCCAAACCATTGATTGACCACTTGAGCAGTTTCGGTAATTTCGAATATCGCAGAAAAGGTATATTTCTCTTCTTGCGGACGCAACGAACAAGCAAAATTAGACAACACTTCAGGTAACATTGGAACTACTCTATCAACTAAATACACAGAAGTCGCTCGTTGATAGGCTTCGTCATCTAAAATCGTTCCTTCTTGAAGATAATGCGATACATCGGCAATATGAATTCCAATTTCGTAATGACCGTTTTCTAACTTTTTGAAAGACAAGGCATCATCAAAATCTTTAGCATCCTTTGGATCAATCGTAAATGTCAAAGTATCACGCATATCCCGACGATTTTTGATTTCTTCTTCGGTAATCGAAGTGTCAATTTTTTGCGCATAGACTTCTACATCGACAGGAAATTCAGCTGGTAAACCGTATTCTGCTAAGATGGCGTGAATTTCGGTATCGTGTTCTCCAGGTTTTCCCAGTACTTTTATAACATTTCCAAATGGACTATCGGCTCTTTTGGGCCAATCTTCTATATGAACCAAAACCACGTCGCCTTGTTCTGCTTCGCCTAATTTATCTTTTGGAATAAAAATATCGGTGTACATTTTAGGATTGGCAGTCGAAACAAAGGCAAAATTCTTTTGAATGTCAATAACACCAACAAAATCTGTTTTTACCCTTTCGACCACTTCAATCACTTCACCTTCAGGTCTTCGGCCTTTTCTACGGTTATAAACATAGACTTTTACCGTGTCTTTGTCTAAAGCTCTGTTCAAATTATTGGTAGGAATAAAAACATCTTCTTCTAATTCAGGACAAACAAAATAAGCGGTTTTTCGACCTGTCATATCTATTTTTCCTTCGTAGTAATCTTGGCTAATGGCTTTGATAAGGTATTTTCCAGGTTCGGACTCGATAATTTTCTTTTGGGAAGCAAGAATTTTTAAATCTCTGATGATTTCGTTTCTGCTTTTGGTATCATCTTTGTCTAAAATAGCAGCTATTTGTTTGTAATTGAATCCTTTATTAGCATTTTGTGACAGTACTTTTATTATTTTTTCAGAGAAATCTTTCTCTTTTTTTACTGGTTTTCGCAGTTTCTTACCCATAGTTCTTTTCTTAAGAGTCTAAAATTACAAAATAGAAAATAGAAAACAGAAAACGGAGAATAGAATTATCTAAAATATAACTTTTGTATCTTTATAAAAATTTACAAAATGGAAGATTTTCAAACGATTACCGTATTTAATTTTGCACACGAGATTATTGTCCTGAAATCCATTTTACAAAATGAAGGAATCCCCTTTTTGTTTCAGAACGAGAATTTAATTGCGGTAGATCCATTCGCTAGTATAGCCTATGGCGGCATTCATCTCAAAGTTCACCGCAATGATTTCGAAAGGGTTCAAAAAATTCTAGATGAACTGAATAACAATCTTGAAATTGTTTGAAGTTTTCAACAACTATTAAAAACAACAAAAAGAAAAAGAAATTTAAATTAATTTTTTGATGGTTATTATAGCGTGTTAATAACTACAATAAGTTTATTTTTGAATGTATTATTTATTAGTTATTGGTTTTTATAACAATTTATTAACATAGTTTTAAGAGGTTAAAATATTCATTTTTAGCTTATTTTTAAAAGCTATTAACAACCGTTGATAATAAAAAATGGATTGTTTTTGTAAATAAGTTTGTATTGATTTTTTGTTAACAATATCGTTTTCTTTATCGATAACTTTTCTAAAAATTCACCAAACTAAATTTGGTTATTTCATTTCAGTTTTGGATTACGTTTTTATTTGATACAAACAAGAAATAGTTCTAATTTTCTATCTAAAGTTATAAACATTTTATGTTAATTTAAGGTTAACTGATTATCAAGTATTTACAAAACACTATTAACACAGAGAAAAAATTAACATTTAAATTACATTGAGAATAATTTTTCGAACTCATTTTTGAAGATATCATTTATTTTAAAATCTATACTATTCATACTATGATAGTTATAGATTTAATAGTTTAAATTTAAAAAGAAGTAATTGTTTCAGTAAATTTGCAGCACAAAATCCAATCCATTTATTATGAAAATCTCCATCGGAAACGACCACGCAGGACCAGAATATAAAAAAGCTATTGTTCAATATTTAGAATCCAAAGGACATCAAGTAACCAACTACGGAACAGATACGGATGCGTCTGTAGATTATCCTGATTTTGGCCATCCCGTAGCGACCGATGTATCAGAAGGAAAAGCCGATTATGGAATTGTAATTTGTGGTTCTGGAAATGGAATTGCCATGACGGTGAATAAACATCCAAAAGTGAGAGCTGGATTGTGTTGGACTAAAGAAATTGCTTATTTAACCCGTTTGCATAATAATGCCAATGTGCTTAGTATTCCTGCTCGTTATACCTCAATTCAACAAGCTATAGAAATTGTAGAAACTTTTCTAACTACTGAATTCGAAGGCGGAAGACATCAAAACAGAGTCGATAAAATTAGTTGTTAAAATATTTTGGGAAATCATCATAACCACAATCATCATACAGTAGAAGGTAAAAATCTACTATTTTCTATTGTTTTAAATTTAGTAATTACAATTGCACAAGTCATAGGTGGGCTTATTTCAGGAAGTTTGGCTTTATTGTCCGATGCTTTACATAATTTTTCCGATGTTCTTTCCTTAGTTTTTAGTTTTTTTGCCCATAAATTATCGAAGAAAAAAGCATCTGTAAATCAAACTTTTGGTTACAAAAGAGCCGAATTGATTGCAGCTTTCGTCAATGCGATAACCTTAATTATTGTAGCTTTATTTTTAGTTTATGGCGCCATCGAACGGTTTTTCAATCCACAACATATAGAATCTGAATTGGTAATTTGGCTTTCTATTTTAGGAATTGTTGTTAATGGTTTATCGGCTTTTATGTTAAAAAATGATGCCGACAATAACC
Organism: Flavobacterium nackdongense; assembly: GCF_004355225.1. Lineage (NCBI taxonomy): Bacteria > Pseudomonadati > Bacteroidota > Flavobacteriia > Flavobacteriales > Flavobacteriaceae > Flavobacterium > Flavobacterium nackdongense. The sequence continues at coordinate 2,542,403 of NZ_CP037933.1, forward strand.
TGAATATGAAATCGGCTTATTTGCATTTGTTTACCGATATGTTAGCTTCGGTAGCCGTTTTAGTTGGAGGTTTGTTGATGAAATATTTGCAGTGGTTTTGGGTCGATAGTGTATTGACTTTGGTTATTGCCCTTTATTTACTTGTTGTGGGTTTTGATTTACTTAAAAAATCGACTCAAATGCTAATGCTATTTACTCCCACTCATATCGATGTCAATACTATTATAAACGAGGTTCATAAGATTACAGGTGTAAATAAATTACATCATATACACGTCTGGCATCTTAACGATGACGAATTGCATCTCGAGGCACATTTAGAATGTCAGGAAGATTTAAAGGTTTCTGAATTCAATACAATTTTACAACAAATAGAGCATGTATTATTTAATAAATTCCAAATCAATCACATCAATATTCAACCCGAATACAATAGAGAAGAAGAATCTAAAGATATTATTGTTCAGGATTAAAACACCTAACCTTCGAAGAGAGATTTCTCTCGTAATTGCCCAAATATTTCCCGTATGTTAAACAAATTGATCTTATCAATTGACTGAATTAATGTTAATTCGGTCAATTGACTGACCGAATTAATGTAAATTCAGTCAATGCACTGACCGAATTAACGTTTTTTATTTATATTTGCAGTATAATTCTAAAGAATTTACAATGTCAAATTATTACAAACGAGCGGTTTTAACTGAGTTTAGCCGCAAAGTACTACCAAATAAAGTACTGATTTTGTTAGGCGCACGACGAGTTGGTAAAACAGCTTTAATCAAAAATTACCTAGAAACCATTCCTGCAGATTCCTATTTGCAATTGAATGGCGAAGATATAAAAGACATTAAGTTGCTAAAAGAACGATCTGTAAGTAATTATAAGAAACTTTTAGCAAACGCACCTTTATTAGTAATTGACGAGGCACAACACATTCCAGATATTGGAATGATTCTTAAATTGATTGTGGACTCTATTGATGGGATAAAAATAATTGCCACTGGTTCGTCTGTATTTGATTTGTCTAATAATTTAGGAGAACCTTTGGTAGGGAGAAAAAACACTTTATATTTATTTCCCTTATCACAAATAGAGTTTTCGGAGCAAGAAAATTACAAGAAAACCACCGAAAATTTGGAGCAAAGATTACTTTTTGGAAGTTATCCTGAATTGGAACAATACGAAGATTGGGAGAGTAAAGAAGATTATATTAACGAGATTATAAACTCGTATTTGTTAAAAGATATTTTGATTTTTGATGGTATAAAACATTCTGACAAAGTGTATGATTTACTGCGTTTAATTGCCTTTCAAATTGGTAAGGAGGTTTCTTTACTAGAATTAGCCACTCAATTACAAATGTCTAAAAACACAGTTGCTAACTATTTGGATCTACTTTCTAAAGTATTTATTTTGTTTAAAGTAGAAGGTTTTAGTCGCAATCTCCGTAAAGAAATAGTAAAATCGTCTCGATGGTATTTTTATGATAATGGCATTAGAAATGGTATTATAAACAATTTTAATACAATTGAAAACCGCAATGACATTGGTGCACTTTGGGAAAACTATTTGGCTTCTGAAAGGGTAAAAAAACAGCATTACCAAAAAATAAGAACCAATAATTATTTTTGGAGAACTTACGACCAACAAGAATTGGATTGGTTAGAGGAAGAAAATGATATTTTAAGAGGTTACGAATTCAAATGGAACGAAAACCGAAAATCAAAAATTCCTACGGCTTTCGCCAAAGCCTATCCCGAGGCTAGTTTTGAGGTAATTAACAAACAGAATTATTTGGATTTTATCGTATAATTTGTATTTTACTACTGTACAAATTTATTTCCAAGTTTATGATATTCATTCATTTATAATTTTCTGTAAATAAATCTATAGAAATTTTAAAAATATCGTTCTTTCAAGTTTCAAAATCAAATCTATTTTTTTTGATTTGCAAAAAAAGGATGAATTTAACGGAATCAATTTCTAATCGAAACACCAGCAATTTATTTGCATTCAGAAGCCACAATCAATATGTTAATGTTTTTGATTTGTTTTTACTTCATTTTAACGCTATTCCAAATGCTGTTATAGAAGAAAATATTGATTGTGAAAATGCTAATGATTATTTCTTAGAGAAATATCGAAATGAAATCAAAGAACATTTTTATCAAAAAGGAGTATTTGAAAACGAAACTAAATCAAAATTAAAAGAAGATTATTGTGTTTTAGACAACATAATTATAGTGTTTTCTTTAGAAAAAAGGAGACTCTGTTTTCTTTTTACTGAAAAACAAAGCGATAAAATTCAAACCATTATAGACGAATTAACTCGATTTAAAAAACGAGTAAAAAAGCAATCGCAAGAAATCTCATTACTTATTAACACCAATCAAGGAATAGAAACCACGTCTTTAAAAGTCACCAAACCCAAGCTAAATATAGAAGACAATTACAACGATGATTTTCAACAAATACATCAAACCATCTTCAAAAGATTATCAAAAAATAATGATAAAGGCTTGATTTTGTTGCACGGAAAACCAGGATCAGGAAAAACATTTTATATCCGATATTTAATTTCATCCGTCAAGAAAAAGGTAATTTTTTTACCGCCGAATATGGCAAATGCTTTAACCAATCCAGATTTGCTTCCGATATTAATCCAAAATCCCAATTCAATATTTGTTATCGAAGATGCCGAAAACATTGTAATTGACAGAGAGCAAAACGGTTCGTCTCCAGTTTCAGCTTTGTTGAATATTTCCGACGGATTACTTTCGGATTGCTTGAATATTCAAATTATTTGTTCGTTTAATACTGATTTATCAAAAGTAGATTCGGCATTAATGCGAAAAGGACGATTGATAGCAAAATACGAATTCAAAGCCTTGGAAGTTCCCAAAGCGCAACAACTTTCGGATAAATTGGGATTTCAGACAAAGATTCTCGCACCAACTATTCTTACCGATATTTACAACCAAAATGAAAATGATTTTCAAGAAAAAAAGAGTTTGATTGGATTTTAAAAACTTATATTTAACAAAAAATAATAATTATGAATAACAAAGAAGGTCTATTTAAAAAGCTTTTAGATGAATTGAAAAGCAAACAAGAAATTTGCGAGGAATATAAATATATTGGAACGGGAAATCCTTTATCTAATATTTTAATAATCGGTAAAGAATCATCTATAATAATTGAAAAGGATGAAATACAATATAATAGAGAAATATTAAATAATTTAAATGATTGGAGCAATCTTAAAGATTTTAATTCAGAAAATATAAAAGAAAGAGAGTTCAATAATTTTTCTCCGCTTTATCCTTACAAAGGACAAATTCTTAAAATTAATAATGGTATAAATTTTGGAACAAGTAAAACTTGGTTCAATTATCAAAAATTAATTAATTATATTTTTAATTATTCAGATAATCAATACATCAATTTTCACGAGAACACATTTATTACAGAAGTGAATTCAACACCAAGTAGAGAAACTATAAATGCAAAAACAGATTCTATTTTCTTCAGAAAAGAAAAATTATTATCGTCAGATTTTTTTCAGAGCTTTCCAATTGTTATTATTTCAGGAGTTGGATATTTTGATACTTCACAGGAGAATAATGAAATTGAAAAAATCTTCCACGTAAATTTTATAGAAAAAAAATATGCAAATAAAGATAAACAGACACAACCTTTTTGGATTCATAGAAGTAAAGATAAAATAGTAATAAACACTTACCAATTAAGCATCGGAGTTTCAGATATATTATTAAAAGAAATTGCAAAAGAAATACAGAACTCCAATTTATTAAGTTAAAAAATAGCTCATAAACCTTTGCGAACTTTGCGAAAACTTCGCTTCTTTGCTTTTAGAAAAATCAAAAAATGACCAACATCCAATTCATCGCTAAGACTGTCAACACAGCACCCATAAACATTCAAAATACCGTTCAATTATTAGAAGAAGACTGCACAATTCCATTTATTTCTCGATACAGAAAAGACAAAACAGGAAATTTAGATGAAGTTCAAATCGAGCAAATTGCTAAACTTCAAAAGGATTATGAAGTCATCGTCAAGAGAAAAGAAGCCATTTTAAAATCTATTGAAGAACAAAACGCATTAACACCTGAATTGGATAAAAAAATCCAGCAAAGTTTCGATTTACAGGAACTGGAAGATTTTTATTTGCCATTCAAAAAGAAGAAAAAAACCAAGGCTGATGTCGCTCGCGAAAACGGATTGGAACCCTTGGCCAAAATCATAATGGCGCAAAATATCGACGATGTCGATTTCTTGGCGACCAAATATTTGAACGACAATGTGATTAATGAAGATGCCGCTTTGCAAGGCGCACGCGACATTATCGCCGAATGGATCAACGAAAATATTTATGTTCGTAAGCAGTTGCGAAGACTTTTTCAACGAAAAGCCACTATCACGACCAAAGTCGTAAAAACCAAAAAAGACGAACAAGACGCTCAAAAATTCAATCAATATTTCGATTGGTCAGAGCCGTTGACAAAAGCTCCTTCTCACCGATTGCTGGCGATGCTTCGAGCAGAAAATGAAGGTTTCATCAAGTTCAAAGTCGAAGTCGATATTGACGAAGCTTATGATATTATTGATGAATTGGTTTTAAAAGGTCAAAGTCCAAGCACGCCACACGTACAATTAGCCATCGAAGACAGTTATAAAAGATTGTTAAATCCAGCCATTTCAAACGAAGCGTTGCAAGAAGCCAAAGCAAAGGCCGATGCTAATTCGATTCAGGTTTTTGCGAATAATTTAGGGCAATTATTATTGGCGCCACCTTTGGGCGAAAAACGAATTCTGGCGATTGATCCAGGATTTCGTTCGGGTTGTAAAGTGGTTTGTTTGGATGAAAAAGGGGATTTGTTGTACAACGAAACCATATATCCGCACGCGCCACAAAATGAGGAAGCGATGGCAATGAAAAAAATTCGTTCGATGGTGAATTCGTATAAAATTGACGCCATTTCCATCGGAAACGGAACGGCTTCAAGAGAAACTGAATTTTTCATCAAGAAAATTGCTTTCGACACCCGAGCCAAAGGCGAACAGGGCGTAGCCAAACCGGTTCAAGTATTCATCGTTTCAGAAGCGGGAGCTTCAGTTTATTCAGCTTCGAAAATTGCGAGAGAGGAATTTCCCAATTATGACGTGACCGTTCGGGGTTCGGTTTCTATCGGAAGACGATTGTCGGATCCTTTGGCCGAATTGGTAAAAATTGACCCGAAAGCCATTGGAGTGGGGCAGTACCAACACGATGTAGATCAAACCAAACTCAAAGAAGAATTGGACAATACGGTAATTCGTTGTGTGAATTCCGTTGGGATAAATATTAATACAGCGAGCAAGCATTTGTTGAGTTATGTGAGTGGAATAGGAGAGAAGCTGGCCGAAAATATTGTACAATACCGTTCGGAAAATGGTCCGTTTGAAGACAGAAAGCAATTGAAAAAAGTGCCACGCTTAGGTGAAAAAGCCTTTCAACAAGGTGTGGCTTTTATTCGAATTTCGAATGCTAAAAATCCATTAGATAATTCAGCGGTTCATCCCGAAGCGTATGGAATCGTGGAAAAAATGGCAAAAGATTTGAAACTTTCAGTGAATGATTTAATTGCCAACAAAGAAAAAACAGCTCTGATTAAAGCCGAAAATTATATCACATCCGAAATAGGAATTTTGGGAATAAAAGATATCATCAAAGAACTCGAAAAACCGGGATTAGACCCCAGAAAATCAGCGAAAGTTTTTGAATTTGACCCAAATGTAAAAACCATTAAAGACCTGAGAAACGGAATGATTTTACCCGGAATTGTCAACAATATTACCAATTTTGGATGCTTTGTAGATATTGGTTTGAAAGAAAGCGGCTTGGTTCACATTTCGCAACTCAAAGCGGGTTTTGTAAGCGATGTGAATGAAGTGGTTAAACTGCACCAACACGTTGCCGTAAAAGTCACTGAAGTAGATGAAGACAGAAAGAGAATCCAGTTGACGATGGTTTTGTAAAACAAAAAATCCAAACCTCAAGGATATGAATCACTTGGGGTTTGGATTTTTTTTAAAGTCGAAATTTTAAGAAAACTTATTCTTTAGTTTCGTCTGCTTTTTTATCAGCTGGTTGTTTATCGTCTTTAGCAGCGTTTTTGAATTCTTTGATTCCGCTACCCAATCCTTTCATTAATTCAGGTATTTTTTTACCGCCAAAAAGTAATAAAACAACCGCTAAAATAACCAGGATTTCCGTTACACCTAATCTTCCCATAATTATAATTAATTTATCGCCGAAGCAAATTTGTAATAAATCGTACGACAAAGGTATATAGAAATTCTGTACTCGAAATCATTTTAGGATAATATTTAGTAAATCATCTGAATAAACAGTAAATTGAATGCTTATTGCTGCTCACAACAATAAAAATAGACCACAATATTCCGTTTTTTAATTATTATATTTGTATCATAATCTCAATATATGTCTGAAAATAGACTTAAACGACAAATTTTAAAGAAAAAATTATTCACAAAAAACCGATTGGTTATTATGAATGAGGATACTTTTGAAGAACTTTTCTCCTTCAAATTGAATCTGATGAATGTTTTTGTGGCAGCTACTTCTGGTGCTATTATTTTGATTACGCTCACCACTTTTATTATTGCATTTACTCCTTTGCGAGAGTTTATTCCGGGTTATTCTTCTTCTAAATTGAAGAAAGATGCTACGGAACTCGCCTTAAAATCGGATTCATTAACCTTAGCTTTGAAGCGGAATGAAGCCTATATCAAATCCATTCAAAAAGTATTGACAGGTGAATTAGAATATGCCAAATTCAACAAAGACTCTATTTTGGCAACCGCAAATGAAGCGCAATCACAATTCGATATGTCCCCTTCTGAGGAAGAACTTAGATTGAGAAAAGAGGTCGCCGAAGAAGAAAAAAACCCAAAAATCAACGCATCAAAAGCGAATAAAAAATAAACTTTTATAAATGTCTTTAAAACCTTTTTTTGCTAAACTTTTTGCCCGCAACATTTATCGTAAAACCCAGTTTTGGGCAACTAATCCAGTCGCAACGCAGCAGCAAGTTTTCGAGGATTTAATTCGTCAAGCCAGGAACACACAGTTTGGTGTTGACCATCATTTCGATCAAATAAAAACTTTCGAAGACTTTTCAAAGAACGTTCCTGTTCGCGATTACGAAGGCTTGAAATCCTATGTAGATAAGGTTGTAAAAGGGGAGGAGAACATTCTCTGGAAAGGAAAACCACTCTATTTTGCTAAAACTTCAGGCACGACTTCGGGAGCCAAATACATTCCGCTTACCAAGGAATCGATGCCTTTTCATATCGACGCGGCACGAAATGCCATTCTGCATTACATTCACGAAACCGGAAATGCCGACTTTGTCGATGGAAAAATGATTTTCCTGCAAGGAAGTCCCATTCTCCAAGAAAAAAACGGTGTAAAACTAGGAAGATTGTCTGGAATCGTCGCGCATTATGTTCCAAAATACCTTCAAAAAAACCGATTGCCTTCTTGGGAAACGAATTGTATTGAAGATTGGGAAACCAAGGTCAATGCCATCGTCGAAGAAACTTTCGATCAAAATATGACCGTGATTTCGGGGATTCCGTCTTGGGTGCAAATGTATTTCGAAAAATTACACCAAAAAGGAAGGAAGCCTGTGGGCGAAATTTTCAAAAACTTCAATTTGTTTATTTATGGTGGCGTCAATTATGAGCCGTATCGCGCCAAATTCGAAAATTTGATTGGTCGAAAAGTAGATAGTATCGAATTATTTCCCGCCTCGGAAGGGTTTTTTGCTTACCAAGATTCCCAAAAGGAAAAAGGAATGCTACTTTTGTTGAACTCCGGAATTTTCTACGAATTCATCAAAAGCGACGAATTTTTTACTAATAATCCAAAAAGACACACCATTGGCGAGGTTGAATTAAATGTCAATTATGTTTTGATAATTTCAACCAATGCTGGACTTTGGAGCTACAACATTGGCGACACAGTCCAATTTACAAGTTTAAAACCTTACAGAGTTATAGTTTCGGGCAGAATTAAACATTATATTTCAGCTTTTGGCGAACACGTTATTGGCAAGGAAGTCGAAAGCGCTTTGCAAGAAGCTATTGTTGGCACAAATATCCGCATCAACGAATTTACTGTTGCGCCACAGATAACACCAAACGAAGGATTGCCCTTTCACGAATGGTTTATCGAATTTGATCCCGATGCCTCGGGAGAACCCGAAAATCTCGATGCTTTTGCGGAAGCTTTAGACCAAGCTATGCGCAAACAAAACATTTACTACGATGATTTGATTGTGGGCAATGTGTTGCGAAAAGTAGTGATTACCAAAGTGGTCAAAAACGGCTTTCAGGACTATATGAAATCTATAGGGAAATTGGGCGGACAAAACAAAATCCCGAGATTGAGCAACGATAGAAAAATTGTGGATTCGCTTCAAAGAGAATAGAGTAAAGATGATAGAAAAAAGACTTTTTTTGTTGCTAGTTTTTATTACTTGCTCCGTTTCGGCACAAATTAAAGGAATTGTAAAAGACAGCCTTACCGGAAAACCTATTCCTTTTGTAAATATTTGGGTTGAGAACGAGAATATTGGATCTACTTCAGAAGAAAATGGAACCTATCAAATTAATACAACTGAAAAAGGGAAGAAATTGATTTTCTCCACTTTGGGATACGAAAAGAAAATCATTTATGCATCCGAAGCTTCGATTGTGAAATTAAAAACAACTTCCTATTCTTTGAATGAAGTGGTGATTTCAAAAAGTATTGGCACCAAAACAGTTGAAATTGGGAAATACAAAAATGAAATGTATCAAGCTTTCGACAACGGACCTAAAATTGACACCAAATTTTTTCCTTATTTGGCGTCCTATAAAAAGACAAAATACCTAAAACAAGTTACTATTTATACCGATAGCAGAATCGAAAACGCCAACATCAAAATTCATTTATATGAAGTTGATTCCAATGGTTTTCCTGGCCAAGAATTGTTGGACAAAGATTTTGTTGTTACTGTAAAAAATGGAACAAGAATCAACCGATTTGATCTAACGGACTTTAATTTAAAATTTCCAAAAAACGGCCTTTTCGTAGGATTCGAGAAACTGATGATTGAAAAAAACAAAGTCGAAAAAACAATTACCGATTCGAATACTAATCTAGCTCAAGTGCAAAAAACGTATTTTCCTTTTGTGCTGTATAACTACGTAGAAAGGGATTTTTTATATACTTTCTCGGGAGGGAAATGGAATAGACAAGGGAATCAAAATAAAAATAATGATTCAGGTAAAATGATGATCAATGAACCAGTGATAACATTAATTTTATCCAACTAATCCATTAAAGTCATACATTTGTAGGTTACAATGTAGAAAATGAAGAAATCGCCAAATTAATAGATTTCTTCTTTATTAAAAAGTTATTTTCTAAAGATGAAAGAAATAAAAAACATATCGAGATCCAGAGCACAAGAGTCGTCAGCGGCAATTGAAAAAATGTACATTACAATGCGCCATTTGTTCAACCGTGGATTTTATAAACCAATGGGAGTTTCTGGAGACACCTTACGAGAAGCATTATTGGCATTGCGACCTGAAATTTATGGTAATATTGCCGAAGAAAAAGTCGAACTCAATGGCCTTTTATACGTTATAGAGCGCCTTCCGATAGGAATTGAAGAATGCCGATTCATCAATTTAACCTCAGATGAAGGCTATTCGAAATCGCATTTTCAGGCTATAATTCCTCCTAAAAGAAAACGCAATTGCTACCGCATCGACGAAGAACAAATGAATGTCGAAATTACCCGAGGGCGTTCCGATATTTATGATATTTTGACGCATTTGACCTTCATTTTCATCGAATCACACAAGATTAGAAACAGAGTATTACTAGGTGATGATGGTGAAGTTTCCCGCGATTGGCAAAAATTAGAAATAGCAGTTTCACAAAAAAAGAAATTGACGCAAATCGAAAAAGAGAAAGCCGTTTCGCACGCAGCCAACATTTTAGGTAGAACTTTTATTGAGGTTTTAGAAATATACGATGCTTTTGGTTCAGAATCCGCACCCGATCGTTTTTTGCACGTGATTTATTGGTTAGGAAAATTAGCCATCGAAGAGGTGGTGGATGATAACAAAAGAACCATTACCTTCAGTCCAATACTTAGAGAACGATTAGGACATCATATTCACGGCGAAATTTGGGCAACCAACATCAAAGAAGTGCTGAAAAAGCATAAACTTTTAGACCGACCCATTCACGTGATTAGTGCCAATATGCACAGCGTGATGAATTCCATTTTTGCCACCTCAGTATTGAAAACTCAGTTCAAAAACCAATCGGATTTCTTTATTTATGAAGAATTGAGCAAATCGGGAGCCCACGAACTAAGAGACAAAGTAGAAGATTTTGCCAAATTACACGGAATGATTTCCTTGCCAGACGCAGCTTCGGGAACCAATATTGATGTCCAAATTTTTGATACAGCCAAAATAGATTGGTCCAAATCGTCCTTTCCGAAGGCGACGATTACTGATGAACAACCCGTGCTTATTGTGATGGATTACGCTTTTGGAGAACAAGCCTACGAAACTATAGACGAATTACTGAAACCTTACAAAAAAGACACTTTATTGAATGTAGAATCGGTTTCGATTATGGGGAAAGCCGGAATTTTGCAGGGAGGAAAAGGGGATATTATGATTCCAACAGCTCACATTAACGAAGGAACGGCTGATAATTATTTTTTCGATAATGAATTAACTGCCGAAATGTTTGAAAATAACGATATTCCCGTATTTGAAGGTCCGATGGTTACCGTTTTAGGAACTTCACTTCAAAACAAGGATTTATTAAAGTTCTTCCACGAATCGACTTGGGGTGTAATTGGACTCGAAATGGAAGGGTCTTATTATCAAAAAGCCATTCAATCGGCATCCAAAATCAGAAAAAGCATCCCGCAGGATGTGAAAGTTAGATATGCTTATTATGCTTCGGATAATCCTTTAGAAACCGGAAGCACATTGGCTTCTGGAGGTTTGGGAACAACAGGAGTAAAACCCACCTACCTGATTACCATCAAAATATTGGAACAAATATTTAAAGTTAAATAAATGTTGATAGAAACTTTAAAATCGATTTTTAATAGAGATTTACTTCGATTAAAATCAGAAATAAATTTATACAAAGACGAATCTAACCTTTGGATTGTAGAAGATAATATTGCAAATTCTGCAGGGAATTTGTGCTTGCATCTCATCGGAAATTTAAACACTTATATTGGGGCAGCATTCGGAAAAACAAATTATATCAGAAATCGAGAACTTGAATTTTCACTAAAAAACAGATCAAAAAAAGAACTTATAGATCAAATTGATAGTACAATTTTAACAGTTGAAATGAGTTTAAATACTATTACAGAAGAACAACTCATTAACGAACACGAAATTTTGGTTTTCGATAAAAAAACCACCTTAGAATTTTTATTAGTGCACTTAACTACTCATTTAACCTACCATCTTGGACAAATCAATTATCATCGAAGATTATTAGACAAATAAAATATATGAAAAGAATATTAATTACCGGGGCTGCAGGATTTTTGGGTTCACATCTTTGTGATCGTTTTATCAAAGAAGGTTATTTTGTTATTGGAATGGATAACTTGATTACTGGCGATCTAAAAAATATCGAACATTTATTCAAACTGGAAAATTTCGAATTTTATCATCACGATATAACCAAGTTTGTACACGTTCCCGGGAAATTAGATTATATTCTTCATTTTGCCTCGCCCGCAAGTCCGATAGATTACCTGAAAATCCCCATTCAAACCTTGAAAGTAGGTTCTTTGGGAACACATAATCTTTTGGGATTGGCAAGAGTAAAAAACGCCAGAATTCTTATCGCATCCACTTCCGAAGTATATGGAGATCCATTAATTCATCCCCAAACCGAAGAATATTATGGCAACGTAAACACCATTGGACCTAGAGGCGTTTATGACGAAGCCAAACGTTTCCAGGAATCCATCACGATGGCGTATCATACTTTTCACGGTGTAGAAACCAGAATTGTACGAATTTTTAATACCTACGGGCCTAGAATGCGACTCAATGACGGTCGTGTTATTCCAGCTTTTATCGGGCAAGCCCTACGTGGCGAAGATTTAACCATTTTTGGAGATGGAATGCAAACCCGTTCTTTTTGTTATGTCGATGATCAAGTAGAAGGTATTTTCAGATTATTACATTCGGATTATGTCTATCCGGTAAATATTGGAAATCCAGACGAAATCACGATAAAAGACTTTGCCGAAGAAATCATAAAATTGACGGGAACCAATCAAAAAGTGGTCTATCATCCGCTGCCTATAAATGACCCATTGCAACGTCAGCCAGACACCACAAAAGCACGAGAATTACTGGGTTGGGAAGCAAAAGTAAATCGAGCCGAAGGGATGAAAATCACGTACGACTATTTTAAATCCCTTTCAACAGAAGAATTATTAAAAGAAGAACACAAAGATTTTTCCAAGTATATCAAATAGTGAATTTTAAAGAGAAAAAATATTCAGGTTACATTCGCCCTTTCTCTTACTTGATGGATTTAAGTATCATCAACGTATTGGCTTATTATATTTTTCCTTTTCATGAAAACGAAATTCTTTATGCTTTACTCATTAGCAGTGGTTGGATTGCTACAGCTATTTATTTCGATTTTTATGAAGTATATCGCTATACTAAAGTAATTACCATTTTAAATTCCGCCTTGAAACAGGCTGTTTTCTTTGCCTTGTTTTGTTTAGCAGTAGAATTATTTTATTCTGATTTTTATGAAAAAAGGGTTGTATTATTTGTCATTTCTGCCGTTTTTTTAATTCTTACACTCAAGCTTTTTATCTATTATTTTCTCAAAAAATATAGAATTTTATTCAATAGAAATTTTAGAAATGTGGTTTTATTGGGCAACAACAAAAACATTAATCCTTTAAAAGCATTTTTCACCCAAAACCTTGATTACGGTTATAAATTAATCAAAGCGTTTACTCTTGAAGACCATAAAAAAGAGAGAGTTGAACAATGTCTTTCGTTTATTTTAGAAAACCCGATAGATGAAATATACTGCGCTACTGCCGACTTGTCCGATAAACAAATCAGAGACATTATTAATTTTGCTGATAATAATTTAAAAACTTTGAAGTTCATTCCGGACGACAAACAAATCCTTGCTGGAAATGTCAAGTTCGAATATTACGATTATATTCCTGTTATTTCTTCAAGAAACATCCTTCAGGATGAAACAATGAACAAAATCATAAAACGCGCATTTGATTTGACATTCTCGTTGATTATTATTCTTGGACTCCTATCGTGGTTCATTCCACTTATGGCAATTATTATAAAATTAAATTCAAAAGGTCCTGTGTTTTTTATTCAAAAAAGGAATGGTTTGAATTATAAAGAATTTGATTGTTTCAAATTCAGATCGATGGAATACAGCGACCAAATAGACGCCGATTTAGCATTGAAAAATGATATAGAAATAACCAAAGTGGGTCAATTTATTCGGAAAACAAGCATTGATGAATTACCGCAATTTTTCAATGTTTTATTGGGCGATATGTCGGTCGTAGGGCCAAGGCCACATCCGGTAAGTCATAATGATAAATATGCTCTAATGTCGGAGAAATTTATGGTTCGACATTTTGTTAAGCCAGGAATTACCGGACTAGCGCAAACCAAGGGCTATCGAGGTGAAGTGGAAACGGATCAGGATATCATCAATCGCGTAAAATATGACATTTTTTATATGGAAAATTGGTCGATTTTAATGGATATAGAAATCATTTTCAAAACGATTTATAACATTATAAAAGGGGACGACAAAGCATTTTAAAAAACCCCTTTGTTGATTAAATTTTTAATTTGGAAATCAAGATTAAAATTATCAGTGGCAGAATCAAAGACTCGTTTTTTCATCGTTTGAATCGATTCTTTTCCTGTTTTGGAGATTTCGATTAAAGAGGCATTCAAGCTTTCAAAATTGCCAACAGTTGCTACCCAACCCAAATTAAATTCTCTTACAATGGTTTCGCCTTCGCCTCCGCCAAAATAAAGTACTGGAAATCCCAAAGCACCATATTCGAATATTTTCGATGGTACAGATCCATAAATTCTTGTTCTTAATGGAATAATAGCAATATCAAAAGAGTGTAGTTTTTCGTGCAATGCTTTTCGTTCCAACATTCCGTGGAAGAATATTTTATTTTGCGGATTATTATAGATTAGTTCTTCGATTTGAGATTTCTCGGCGCCATCTCCAAAAATATGCAATTCAATGTTTAAATTTTCCAATTCGACTTTTTGGCATAATTCAAAAACACCTTGCGCAACACCCAACAACCCGGCGTAAAATACTTTTATGGGTTCGTTTTCACTGCTTTTTAAATCTATTGCAGCTGTTTGATGATCTGGAAAATTACGATACAAATGACATTCTTTTTCTGGAAAAATCGAATGGATGTGAGTGATAATTTCGTTTGATTGACCAAAGATTAAACTAGCTCGCGAATAAATAAATTGTTCGAAGAACAGTGAAATGTGATGCGAAAAGCTGTCTTTTTTTAAGGCTTTCAATTCAATGGCTGCTAAAGGCCACAAATCAGAAACATTCAGAATTATCTTCTTGCCCATTAGCGAAAGCACCAAAACCGAAACAAACGATAACAATAAAGGTGGCGATTGGACCACAACTTTATTAGGTGTTTTTTTGGTCAATAAACAAAAGAATAACACAGAGGCAAACGACAAAACCGACAGCGTTCTTTTGAAGATATTTTTGCTGACACTGGGATAAATCCAAAGTCGTTTTACAGTAATATTTTGTAGTTTTTCTGTAATCGAAAATTTGCCTTTGTATTCCGGAAACAATTCGCCTTTTGGGTAATTTCCCAATGGACAAAGCACGGTGACTTTGTATTTATTTTGATGCAATTTCAAGGCCAACTGCTCGATTCTATTGGCAGCTGCCCCTTTTTCAGGCGGATAATAATTAGATACGATGAGGATGTCGTTCATTATTGCACTAAATTTATTACAGCGTTTTTTTGACACGAATTTCACGAATTTACACAAACATTTAATAGCTTTAAATTTCACAAATTTGTGAAATAATTATACATACTGAATTCGTGTCAATTCGTGAAATTCGTGTTTAATTTTTTATGATTTTGTTAGTAATATTTCAATTATTCTTTCTGAAGCTTTTCCGTCCCAAAGTTCCGGAATTCCCGCTTTTCGTTTTCCATTTTCAAGGAATTCTCCAAATAGTTTTTCTAAATTTTCTATCGAAGTTCCTACCAAAGTATTGGTTCCAGTGCTTTGTGTTTCGGGTCTTTCGGTGTTGTTTCGCATCGTGAAACAAGGAATTCCCATAACAGTAGTTTCTTCCGAAATACCACCAGAATCGGTAATCACGGCAAAACTATTTTTGATGAGGTACATAAAATTCAAATAGCCTTGTGGTTCTACAAAAAGGATGTTTTTCAAATCTAAATTCGTTTCACCAAGTATTGCTTTTGTTCTGGGATGAATCGGGAAAATCACTTTTTTATCGCCAGCCAGTTTATCAATACCTTGAAGCAATTGAATTAAGGATTGTTCTTCATCCACATTTGATGGGCGGTGTAAGGTAAGAATGATGTAATTTCCAGTTTCTAATTCGAATTCATTCCAGAAAACGGGTTCAAAAATCCTGCCCAAATTTTGATATAAAGTATCGATCATCACGTTGCCCACGAAATGAATATTAGTTGTATCAGCACCATATTTCAGCAAGTTTTCGGATGCTGAAGTTGAGGTTGTAAAGAAATAGTCGGTGATGCTATCGGTCACTATTCTATTGATTTCCTCGGGCATCGTCATATCGCCAGAGCGAATTCCGGCTTCGACGTGAGCTACTTTTAGGTTTTGCTTTTTAGCTACAATTGCACAAGCCATAGTAGAATTGACATCGCCAACCACCAAAACCAAATCGCAAGGATTTTGCTGTAATTCTTTTTCAAAAGCTACCATAATCGCTCCGGTTTGTTCGGCTTGCGAACCACTTTTTACTTCCAGATTATTGTCTGGCTTTGGGATATTCAATTCTTCGAAAAAAGTATCGCTGAGGTTTTTGTCATAATGCTGACCCGTATGCACCAAACGATAGGAAACATCTGCTCCTTCGTTTTGCTTTTTTTCAATCGCTTTGATGATGGGTGCGATTTTGATAAAATTAGGTCTTGCGCCTGCGACTATGGTGATTTTCATTTTATATTATCTTTTTAGTTTCTTTAAGGTCACAAATTGTGACCTTAAACGTCTTGATGTCACAATTTGTGACTTCAAGATTTAATTTGGAAGTTGCAATTTGCAGCCTCCAATTATTTCAATAACGAAACAAATTGTTTCAATTTTCCACTTTTGCTTCGTTCCAGTTTTTCTTTTCTGATGAATGTAAAAACCAATCCTTTTTCCAAATATAAGGTAATTGCAGCTTCAATTTTCTGGATTTGTTCCAAATTCAATTCGGTTTTACTCACATATTCAATGTCAAAAGTATCGATTTTAGTTTGCTTGATGACAAATTCTTTTACGTTACCATCGTCTTCGATGATGCTTTTGGTGACGTAATAAAAAGTCAATCCAGGCGATTTTTTTCCACTTGGTAAAATAGCAATATCATTGGTTCGACCAACTAATCGTTGAAGAACAGGTTTTTTGGCTGTGCTTTTCGAGTCCAAAATTCCAATGTCGCCAATATCGTATCGAATAAAAGGATGAGCTTTATTAAACAAAGAAGTGATAACAACTCGACCTTCATTTCCATAAGGCAAAACATTGTTTTCATCGTCTAAAATTTCCACAAAAAGGGTTTCGGAATTTACTTGCCATTCACCGTGAGTCCCGAAGCTTCGGGATTGAAAAGCAATCAAATCCAGTTCTGAAGCGCCGTATTCATTGACAACCGGAATGCCAAATTGTTTTTCAAGCAAAATTTTGTCATCTTCAAAAAGCATTTCGGAAGTGACGACGCAGACCTTTAAACTAGGGCAAATAGCTGCCAAAATAATGTTTTTTTGCTGTAAAAATTTGGCAAACAAAACAATGGAACTCGTGTATCCGTTGATGTAATCGAATTTGCGAGTTTGGAAATCTTTTAGAAAACCTTCTAGAATTTTATCCGACAAGTCGAATATAGGAAAGCGATAACGGTTGCTCAAAAAATCCTTGAAGCGTTCTTTTTTATAGCCTATAAAATCCAATGGAATTCCGTAAAAACGAGCTTGGTAAGACGTGTTGAAATCAATTCCATACCAGCCAAAACGATTGATAATGGTTGCCCAAGTTAAGGCGTGCGAAAATTTATCTTTGGCAAAAATAAACGGATCGCCACTAGAACCGGACGTTTTATTGACGTAAACATTTTTTAGAGTAAAACCGCTTGAAAGTCTTTCTCCTAGGGGTTTTTGAAAATCTTTCTTGGTCATTATGGGCAAATCTTTCCAATTATTGAAAGTGGTTTTGCCAACGATTTTTTGATAAGAGGCATTATTCTTTAAATGATAGTCAACAATTTCTTGTTTTTTGTTTTCGATAAAAATTTCGAATTGTTGTTCGGGAATCGATTGGATTTTTTGCAATTCGGCTTTGGCTTCCTTCATCGGGAAACCATTTATTTGGAGCGATAGATCGAAAATTTTGAACATTTATAATGGATAGATTTATTAGCTCAGCAAATCTTTGAATTCTGTAGTATTTAATAATACCACTTTTGGAAAATCAATTTTTTTCAACAGATTGAAGTCTGAATCGTGAGTAATAATATAATCTGCATTGGATGCAATAGCACAATCTACAAACTTGTTGTCGTCTTCATCTTTCAATAAATTGAATTTGTAGTAATTGGTAATGAGTTCTACATTTTTCAAATTTTCTAGAACGCCAAGAATATTTTGGCTGGCTAAGACCCCCATTTTTTGCTCTATTATTTCGGCATATTCCAATAAAATATCAGTAGTAATGCACAAGATATAATTTGCCTCAAGGAGATTTTTAAAAACCCAATGCAATTTCGACTTACTGGAGATGGAAACCAATAAAACATTGGTGTCTAAAACTACTTTTTTCAAGATTTTTTATTTTGATTTCCGCATTTTGGTATGCAGCATTTCATCCACAAGTTTGTCATTCCACTCTTTTTCTTCCCAAACGGTATCTGCTTGATTAATAAGACGTTTGGCAAAAAACAAAGCAAGAGTATTCTTCAAATCAATTAAATCGCTTTCTGGCAATTGATGCGAAAAAGTTTTTAAAAGTTCTAATTGAACATTTGTAAAAGGTTGTTTTAAAGAGGCTTGCATAGTATTGACTTTAAATTTCAACTATAATTATATCTCAAAAGTAAGTAAAATAATTGAAATCAGTTAGGCTACTTTTTGAAAATCAAATTTCTTGATGGATTCCAGTTCTTGTTTTTTATTTTCGGTTGCTGAATCTATGTCAAAATCATCTTGGAGACCCAACCAAAATTTGGCAGAATTTCCAAAATATTGACTTAGTCGCAAAGCGGTATCCGCAGTTATTCTTCTATTTCCTTTGATAATTTCAGAAATTCTGGTTTGCGGAATTTTCAAGTCCTTGCACAAACGGTATGAGCTTATTTCCAAAGGAACCAAAAATTCCTCTAGTAAAATTTCTCCCGGATGTATGTTTTTTAGCTTTTCCATAATTTTTAGTTTTTAATGATAATCAACAATTTCGACATTAGTGGCATTTCCGTTTTCCCAAATAAAAATAATACGCCATTGGTTGTTGATTCTAATGCTGTAATAATCCTTTAAATTTCCACTTAATTTTTCTAATCGGTTCGAAGGAGGAATTTTTAAATCAATCAAATCTTGGGAGTTGTGGAGCATTCTTAGCTTTCTTCTGCCCAATTGTTGTATTTCAATCGCTGGTTTTTTTACGACAATCCCGTTCCAGATTTTTTCGGTTTCTTTGGATCCAAATGAAATTATCATACCTTTTGCGTTACTAACGTCAAAGGTAAGTAAAAAAAATTATTATTTAAGGTTAAAACAGACTATTTTTGCCAAACAACTTAACAACTACACAATGACAATTTTACTTTTAGGTTCTGGAGGAAGAGAACACGCTTTTGCTTGGAAAATGATTCAAAGTCCGCTTTGCGACACACTTTTTGTAGCTCCGGGAAATGCAGGAACGGCTTCGATTGCCAATAATGTGGATATCAGCCCAACAGATTTTGATGCCGTAAAAGCATTTGTTCTTCAAGAAAAAGTAGGAATGGTGGTTGTTGGTCCCGAAGATCCGTTGG
The DNA here is from genome assembly GCF_004355225.1 of Flavobacterium nackdongense. Lineage (NCBI taxonomy): Bacteria > Pseudomonadati > Bacteroidota > Flavobacteriia > Flavobacteriales > Flavobacteriaceae > Flavobacterium > Flavobacterium nackdongense. The sequence goes on from NZ_CP037933.1 coordinate 2,561,865, forward strand.
TAAAAGGAATTTTCGATTTTTTCAAAAATGACAATGATTTAAAAGATATTCCAGTTATTGGACCGTCAAAATTAGGTGCAACACTTGAAGGAAGTAAAGAATTTGCCAAAGAATTTTTGATTAAACACAATATTCCAACCGCAGCTTATGATAGTTTCACTGCTGAAACGGTGGAAAAAGGATGCGATTTTCTCGAAACTTTGCAACCGCCTTATGTGTTGAAAGCCGATGGATTGGCGGCAGGGAAAGGCGTTTTGATCCTTCACGATTTGGCGGAAGCCAAGGACGAATTGAGAAATATGTTGGTGGGTCAAAAATTTGGCGCAGCCAGTTCGAAAGTCGTAATCGAAGAATTTTTGGACGGAATTGAATTGAGTTGTTTCGTTTTGACCGACGGAAAAAGTTATAAAATATTACCAACTGCCAAAGATTACAAACGCATTGGCGAAGGCGATACGGGATTGAATACAGGAGGAATGGGCGCAGTTTCTCCAGTTCCTTATGTTGATGCCGTTTTGATGGAAAAAATAGAAACACGCATCGTAAAACCAACAATCGAAGGTTTCCAAAAAGACGGAATTGAATATAAAGGTTTTGTGTTTATTGGATTGATCAACGTGAAAAACGAACCCATCGTAATTGAATACAATGTTAGAATGGGCGATCCGGAAACCGAAGTAGTTATTCCGAGAATGAAATCGGATTTGGTGGAATTGTTTTTGGCTGTAGCCAATGAAAAACTAGACGAATTTGAATTGGAAATTGATGAAAGAAGTGCCACGACCATTGTGGTTGTTTCGGGCGGATATCCAGAAGATTTCGAAAAAGGAAAAGTCATTTCGGGATTAGAGAACATTCAAGATTCAATTATTTTTCACGCGGGAACTAAAGTTGATAACGGCAACGTAGTGAGTAACGGCGGAAGAGTTTTGACTGTAACTTCTTTTGGTGATAATTTCGAAGAAGCCATAAAAAAATCTTACCAAAACATAGACAAGCTACATTTCGATAAGATGTATTTTAGAAAAGATATCGGGAACGACCTTAAATAATGTAAAGACTTCTAATTCCTCCTTCGGGAGTTATGGTTCTTTATTTCAAGAAAGAGTGTGCCGTTGTATCTTGGTTTTCTTCGCCTTTTTCGTCGAAAATCATCAATTGTTTACACCAATATACGATAGCAACCGCACAGATTATCATAAAACCCCAGTTGAATATATTGGCAGCAAACCAACTATCAAGTTCTAAAGCTCTTAAAAAATCGTGCAGTATGAATAAAATGTTTTCAAATAACCATTGAATTCCTTCAAAAAATGCTTTCATCTCAATATTTTTTTAGTTAATTGTATGCAATCTAAACGCGCTAAGGAATTTATTTTTAGTGAAAAACATTTAGTTAGCTCGTTTCGTCTTTGTACAAGTATTATATTTACAGTCGCAAAAGTATAAAATATCCGTATGATAACAAGTGTTTTTAAAAAATCTACTCCAATAAATTTGATGTTGGTGGTAATTTTAATGCTGGTTTTCTTTTTTATTACCCTTTTTCAAGATTTGTCTTGGACTAATTCAGTGATTTCCATTGTAAAAAAAGGAGGTTTATTTTTTATTTTGCTCGGCTCCATTTTTGTTGCCAATTTCATTGCGAAGAAAAACGGATTGAGCAAAGACAGTAGTTACACGATTTTGTTCTATTTTTTGTTTCTATTGTTTTTTCCTTCGGTATTGGGAAATATGAATTTAATTTTATCTAACTTTTTCATCCTTCTCGCGCTTCGCCGATTGATTTCGTTGCAATCTTTAAAAGCCTCGAAAGAAAAAATATTTGATGCTTCCTTATGGATTTTTGTAGCTTCTTTATTTCATTTTTGGAGTATTATTTACCTGGTTTTAGTATTTATTTCGATCATTTTTCACGTAGCAAGAGATTATAGAAATTGGGTTTTGCCTTTTATAGCTTTTTTTGCTGTGGGAATTATCTCTTTAGGAGTGGCATTACTGTTTAATAAAGATGTTCTTGGATATGTCACAGATAACGCCGTTATTAATTTCAAAATAGACTATTTTACCAACAATTATCAGAATCTTGCCTTTTCTATTTATGCGACAGTAGCTTTGTTTTTTGTGGTTTCAATGTTTCTTTCCCTTTCGAGCAAGCCGTTGTTACTGAATTCGTCTTTCAAAAAAATAATAGCCTCTTTTTTTATAGGAATAGTAATTTTTGCAATTTCTCCCAACAAAAGCAACGATGTATTGATTTATACTATTGCCCCTCTGGCCATTATGGCAACGAGCCATATCGAAGTGAAACAACTTCAGTTGAAGCAGGAATTGGTTTTAGGCATACTGATTCTTTGCAGTTTTTTTGCTTTTTTCTCCCAATTATAATTTGTTTCCGTAGGCCAAATCACCCGCGTCGCCCAAGCCGGGAATGATGTATTTTTTGTCATTTAATTTTTCGTCTAAAGTGGCCACCCAAAGATGACAGGAATCGGGCAAATGCTTTTCAAGATAGGCAATTCCCTCGGGAGCAGCTATGATTACAGCAATGTGAATTTCGTTTGGAAGTCCTTTTTCCATCAATTTATTAAAAACAGCCACCATCGATTGTCCGGTGGCAAGCATAGGATCGATCAAAAGTAAGGTCTTGTTTTCGATATTGGGAACGGCTTGGTATTCGACTAAAATATCAAAAAACTCATCGTTATTGGGATGATGTCTGTAAGCTGAAACGAAGCCATTTTCGGCACTGTCAAAATAATTCAAAAACCCCAAATGAAGCGGTAGTCCGGCTCGGAGAATGGAACACAAAACGAGTTTGTCTTCGATTTCGGCGGTTTTTTTGATGCCTAGCGGTGTTTGAATTTCAATTGGTCTATACCTTAAATCTTTGCTCAATTCATAAGCCATAACTTCGCCAATACGCTCTATATTTCTGCGAAAACGCATACTGTCGTGTTGCACATTCACGTTTCGTATTTGACCTAAAAAATGATTCAGAATGCTATTGTCTTCGGATAAATAATGTGTTTGCATCGTGATAATTTAAGATTTGTAAATTAAAATTTAGGAATTCCGCAAAAAACACTCCAAACTTCTTGTGTTTTTTATAGACTATAAAAGTATAAAAAGTATCTTTGTATTTATAAAATATAAAAGATATGTTTTCAAAATTAGCTTATTCCGTTTTCGAACAAAGTATTCGCGATTATCATCAATTTGATAATGTTGACCAACCAATCAATAATCCTTTTCCAAAAGAAAAAATAGAACATTTATTATATTTAAAAAACTGGATTGACACAGTTCAGTGGCATTTCGAAGACATTATTCGTGATCCCAATATCGACCCAGTGGCGGCATTGACTTTAAAAAGAAGAATCGATGCTTCCAATCAAGAACGTACCGATATGGTAGAATATATTGATGGTTATTTTCTTCAAAAATACGCTCAGGTGGCTGTCAAAAACGAGGCGAAAATTAATTCGGAGAGTCCCGCTTGGGCATTCGACAGATTGTCAATTTTAGCCTTGAAAATTTATCACATGCAGGAAGAAGCCACTCGTGAAGAAGCTTCGCAAGACCACAGAGATAAATGTCAAGCCAAATTGAATGTTTTGCTAGAGCAAAGAACCGATTTGTCTACCGCAATTGAAGATTTGCTAACGGATATTGAAAATGGTGATAAATTCATGAAAGTGTACAAACAAATGAAGATGTACAACGACGATGATTTGAATCCGGTTTTGTATCAGAATAAAAAATAAGAAATACTATTTTAAACCATTAAGGGATTAAGAAAATTAAGTAAAACTTGATGAGCCTTAATCTCTTAATGGTTTTTATTCATGAAGTAATTGTCCAAAAAAATCCAACATATAGCCGTTATGAGACTTTCCGCAATGGGAGATGTCGCGATGACGGTTCCTGTTTTAAGGGCTTTTGTGTCCCAATCCCGAAGCTTCGGGACTGAAATAAAAATCACGGTGGTTTCTCGTCCGTTTTTCCAACCTTTTTTTGAGGGAATTCCTAATCTTACTTTCTTTGCTTTCGACGAAAAAAAACGCCACAAAGGATTCTTTGGATTGTTGCGATTGTACCAGGATTTGAAAGCCTTACACATTGACGCTTTTGCCGATTTGCACAACGTTTTACGTTCCAAAGTCGTTCGAACACTTTTCGCCTTGAGTGGAAAAAAAACAGCTTTTGTTGATAAAGCAAGAGCCGAAAAAACAGCTTTAACACGAGCCGAAAACAAAATTTTCAAACCCTTGACTACAATGTTCGAAAGACACGCAAAAGTGTTTCAAGAATTGGGTTTTACAGTAGATTTATACTCCCGAAGTGTCGGGACAATATTTCCTGACAAAGCAGTTTTATCAAAAGATATTTTGAAAAGGCTAGTTGGAAATGAAAAGATTCCCGATTTCTCGGGAATTAAAATCGGGATTGCACCTTTTGCACAGTATGATTCCAAGGTCTATCCTTTGGATTTGATGCAGGAAGTAATTAACAAATTAGCTGAAAATTCAAATTATAAAATCTTGCTTTTCGGTGGTGGAAAAAAGGAAATCGAACTCCTAGATTCACTCTCAAAAGGCAAAGAAAATGTTGTGGTTGTTGCCGGAAAACTCCAATTTCAGCAGGAATTGCAACTCATTTCCAATCTTGATCTAATGCTTTCGATGGACTCCGGAAATGCACATATTGCAGCAATGTTGGGCGTAAAAGTCATCACGCTTTGGGGCGCAACGCATCCGTTTACGGGATTTTCGCCTTTCAATCAACCCCTGGAAAACGCTTTGGTTTCGGATAGAAATTTGTACCCAAAATTGCCCACTTCAGTTTACGGGAATAAAATTGTGGAAGGGTATGAAGACGCAATGCGAACCATTTCAGTTGAAAGTGTAGTTTATAAAATCAATTCTTCAATTTAGATTCAGACACGAATTACACCAATTAGCACGAATTAAAAATTGCACAAAATTGTTTTGTGTAATTAATTTGCAGTAAACAATTTGTGTTAATTTGTGTTAATTTGTGTAATTTGTTTAAAACTTTGAAAATTAAATTCCTGTAAAAACCAAATCACAAATAAATCTTCTCGTCCCGACAACGCCCCCAAATATAGCGTTTCAAATTCGAAATAGTTTCTTGGTAATGAGGTGCTTCAAAACCAAAACGCTCGTGTTCCATTTGTTCTTTCTCGATGGCGTTGCAGCCTTTGATGACTTCTTTGAGCATATCGAGCATCGCCAATTCTTTGTTATTGGTTTTCTGAAATTTAAACTCCACAATTTCATCCTGCAATTGCTCGCAATAGGCCAAAAGTTGCGCTACTTCGGGTTCGTCGAGTAGGGAAGGGTTGGTTTTGAAGATTTCTCGGATGGATTTCATTTTAGCTGACTTGGAGGTTTTATTAATCCAGTAATGGCGAGTAGCCATTAACCATTTTTTTGAATTAACGTTCTCAGGCTTTACGTCTGTTGCGGATTAAGGCAACCGAAACTTTCGGTTTTGTACTGACCTCAAAGATACAAAACAAACTTTAAATTAAGCCCAAAACCCGCAATAGCGTAAAACCTGTGTTGAACTAAACCTTCGGTAGCACTCGCGCTGATTTTGTACCTTTCAAAGATAATTAAAACTTTGAAATTATGACTACAAAAAAAAGCATCCAGATTTATTAAGAGAAAACAAAATTATCAACCAAGCCAAGCGCGAAGTTCCCGGTTTTGAGGAACTATTAGCTCGTTTTGAGCGCACGGTTTCGGTATTGGGACGAAGCCAAAGCACGTTTAGCAATTATTCGCGGCACGTGGCTTCGATTTCGTTGTATTTTGGCAAAATTCCAACGGAATTGGATTCCGAACAAGTTCAGGACTACTTGTTTTACCAACAGAAAAAGTCCAAAACCCCATCGCAAACGTACTTTAAACACTGTGTTTACGGACTACGATTTTTGCTAAAATCAGAAGGACTTCCGTATGAATACCTTCGACTTCCGTCGATAAAACACGAGAAAACGCTTCCAGTTGTTTTGAGCAAAGAAGAAGTCTGGGCAATGCTTCAAAAAGCCAAATTGCTCAAACACCGCATTCTTATTGGCTTGCTTTATGGTTGCGGATTGCGTTGTATGGAAGCCAGAAGTGTACGTTTGCAGGATTTAGATTTCGACAGACTACAACTCAAAGTAGTGCAAGGCAAAGGCAAAAAAGACCGTTACGTGCCGCTTTCGGAACACTTGATTCGGGGATTAAAAAAGTACATCGAAGCCGAAAAACCCAAGGATTATCTTTTCAACGGTCAGCCTATTGAGAGAGCCGGAGGCGATTTTGACAGTCGGTACAGCCAGAGAGGCGTACAATGGGCGGTGAAACAAGTAGCCAAAGCTGCTGGTGTGAAAAAAGAAGTTCATACCCATACGCTTCGGCACTCTTACGCCACACATTTGCTCGAAGATGGTATGGATATTATGACCCTGAAAGACCTTTTGGGACATCAAAATATCGAAACTACGATGGAGTATTTGCAGATAGCCCAGCTCGCGAGCCAACGCATTTTTAGTCCACTCGATACGCTTTTCGAGAAATGCAGACGGAAGTAGCCGATGTACTGAGAAAGGTAGGCTCGAAGATCGAGAGTTATGGACTCAATACTTGGCAATTGCGCACTCTTTCTGCTATCAAAAAATGTCGAACAGCCCAGTTGGGTGGTCATATCGATGCTTGCGATCAATGTGGAAATCTGACTATTAGTTACAACTCTTGCCGCAACCGTCATTGTCCCAAGTGTCAGGGCAACAAACGAGAAGATTGGATAGAGGCTAGAAGTACGGAACTCTTGCCAGTGCCATATTTTCACCTGGTTTTTACTTTACCCGATAGCATTAATGCATTGGCGATTCACAGTCCAAAATTGGTTTATGACACGCTCTTTGAAGCGACTTGGGAAACGATTCAAACTTTTGGCAAAACCAAGGAAATGCAAATGGGAATGATTGCGGTTTTGCACACTTGGGGGCAACAATTGAGTTTACATCCACACCTGCATTGCATTGTTCCTGGCGGCGGAATAGCTAAAAACGGACAATGGCAAAATAGCCGAACCGATGGCAAATTCTTGTTTCCAGTCAAAGCCTTGTCAAAAGTGTTTAGGGCTAAATATTGTGCAAAACTCAAAGAAAAAGAACCCATAAAGTATGAGCAAATCCGGCAAGAGTTGTGGCAAAAACCTTGGATTGTTTTTGCCAAAAAACCTTTTGGAAGTCCCAAATCAGTGGTGGAATATTTGGGAAGATACACCCATAAAATAGCCATTAGCAACCGAAGAATCAAAACTATCGACAACGAAAATGTGACTTTTGAATACAAGGATTATCGAGTGGCGGGAGTCAAAAAGCAAATGACACTCACGCATCAGGAGTTTATCCGTCGATTTTCGTTGCATATTTTGCCCAAACGGTTTGTTAAGATTCGTCATTATGGTTTTTTGAGTAGCACTTGGAAACGGGAAAAGCTCAAACTTTTGCAGGAGAAACTCGAAGTAAAAGTACTAGAAAAACGCGAAAAAAAGCTCTTTTTGCCCAAGTGTCCTTGCTGTAAAACTGGCAATTTACACCGAATAGCCGTTTTTGACCAGCGTGGGCCGCCTGCTTGGTATCTTGGCGGTAGCCAAAGCTCTATTCCCTATAAAAACTAAATAATGGGTAAGGGATTTTATGCTCAAAAGTGACCGAAAACACTATAAAACGATTTTGAAATCGCTCCAAAAAAAAAGAGGCGCACTTGCCTCTTGATCCCGACCCTTCGGGGCTCTCTCAAAACTTTACGATAACTCCATAGTGTTGAACGATATGTAATCGGTTCCGTTCAACACGGGTTTCATTGTTCGGCTTGCAGCCGCAACGAAACCCTAGCTGTTGGCAGTAGTTATTGCTTGTTAATCCAATTTATGATTTTTGTTGATGCTTCATCTTCTATTTCGTACAAATGTTCAATATTTTCAGTTCCACTTTGTAAATAGTGATTTAAGCTTTTAATTTTCACAATTTCGATATACTTATTATTAAAACTATTTAGAAGTTCTGTTTCATTTTTTGCATCAATATATTTATCATTTTCTCCAATAATATATAATAGATTTGTTGTACACTTTTTATAAGTATTTTCTAAATCTTTTTTTATTAACTCTTTAGTTGAATAAAAATTTGCGTATGTAAATCTTTTATATCTCTTTTTTGTGTAACCTATCTCTTTTGATACTTTATTAATTTTTTTGACTAACTCTATATTTTCATCGTTTCTATTTTCAAAAATTACATTATTAATTTTATCCATTACATTTAATTTTTCTGTTAATGAATCATAAATAAGTTCATTCTCAAATTTATTTACATTTGTTGTAAGTTGATATTTTAAAAAAGCACCTTTGTTTTGAACAGGAGATGCCCATTGAATAAAAAAATCAGGAATTAAATTGCTATCATTCAAACTAATTGTCACCATTCCTCCTAAGCTGTGACCTAGTAAGCCTAATTTTTTATCGGTAAGTAATTTGTTGTTTTTTAAATCTTTATAAACCGACTTCAAATCACTTATCATATCATTGATATTATAAAAATATGTATTGAAATTTCCAGTAGAAAAGCCACATCCTCTTTCATCATATCGATAAACAGCGATATTATTTTCAAGTAATTTCTCTGTAAGTTTATAATGTGAATTTCTAGTGTCTTTTCCTGAACCTGGTACAATTATTACCACTTTTGTATAATTTGTTTTAGGTTCAATTAATGTTCCTCTTAAAATCACATTGTCATTTTTGTTTTCTGTTTCAAATTGAGTAGATATGTAGTTTTCAATACCATCAATTTGTTTTTCGTAGGAATATATTTCTTGAGCTTTAATAAAATGTGTTATTAAAGTGAATATGATTATTAAGTATGTTTTCCTGTTTTTTTTCATAATTACTGCCAACTTGTATATAAGCGATACAAACCTTCTTATATACACCCAAAATAGGGTAGATTGGCGAAGGTTTCTTTCGTTTTATAGTTGTATCAAATATATTAATTTTTTCTTACAAATTATCCAATGGGCTATTCTATTAAAACCACAATTCCCTAAAACAAAAAAACTCCCCTTTTCAGAGAAGTTTTCTTTATTAATTTAATTGTTGCAGGACTGATTACTAAAAACTGACCACTGACCACTATTTTTACACATCATCAAAATCCACCACAATCTCGGCCGAAGTGGGATGTGCTTGGCAAGTAAGAATCAAACCTTCGGCGATTTCGTCCTCGCTAAGGATGGAGTTTTTCTTCATCTCGGCAGTGCCTGATTTTACTCGGGCGAGACAGCTGCTGCAAATGCCGCCTTGGCAAGAATACGGAGCATCGATGCCTTGTTTGAGAGCGGCGTCGAGGATGGTTTGTTTTTGCGACATTTCGAAAGTCGTTTCGTCATCGTCAACCGTGATGGAAATTTTGGTATGACCTTCGTGTGAACTGGCTTCTTTATTTTCGACAATAGAACTGGAGAACAATTCAAATTTAATAGCCGAATCTTTGATGTTGTGTTCCTTCAAAACTTTGGAAACCGTGTTAATCATTTCTTCTGGGCCGCACAAATAGAACTTGTCGAATTCTAATTCCTTGTGTTTGTCGTCTAAAACAAATTTCACGACCGATTTATCGATTCTTCCAAAAAGCGCTCCGTCGACTTTGGCTTGACTGAATACATAATGCACAAACAATCGTCCCGTATATTTCAGTTGCAAATCGTGTAATTCCTGATGAAAAATGGTTTCTTCTGGCGATTTGTTGCCGTAAACCAAGACAAAAGAACTTTGGGGTTCGCTTTTCAAAACCGATTTCAAAATAGAAATGGCAGGTGTAATTCCGCTTCCGGCTACAAATGCGGCATAGTTTTTTTGGTGGTGACTTTCGGTTTCTAAAGTGAATTTTCCTTCCGGTTTCCCTACTTCTAGCACATCGCCTACTTTTAGTTTGGTGTTGGCAAATAGAGAAAATGTACCATTTTTTACCGCTTTGACAGCAATTCGTAATTCACCACTCGTCGGTTCAGCACAAATAGAGTAGGCGCGACGAATTTCCTGACCGTCGAGCGTTAGTCTCAAATTGACATACTGACCGGCAATAAAAGTATAATGAGATTTGAATTCCTCGGGAACATTAAAAAGGATGGAAACCGCGTCTGCAGTCTCGCGTTTGATTTCTTTTATGACAAGTTTTTTGAATAAAGGCATAAGATTATTTTTTTGCAAAGATAGTAAACCAAAAAAAATATCGAAGTTTAAGCGTTTAGAAGTTTAGCCCTTGTAACTTTTTCCTACTTTTAACAACTAATTAGAAAATTAACTCTAAAACTATGATTCTAAAATTCCTTTATCTCGAATGGAAGTCTTTTATACGTTCGGCTTCGTTCGGAACGAATTTGGCACTGAAAATTATTTTGGGTTTTGTAGCCGTTCTTTATGCTTTTATTTTTCTAATGGCGGGAATTGGAGCATTTTACGGATTAAAACAAATGCATCTCGATCCGTTGCAGCAAGTAAATAAGTATTTGATTTATTATTTTTTGTTGGATTTGGGCATTCGATTATTGTTGCAAAAAATCCCGGTGATGAACATTCGACCTTTGTTGTCCTTACCTTTTACAAGACCTACCATTGTTAATTTTTCGATAGGTAAAACAGTCTTGTCTTTTTTCAATTTTCTGCACGTTTTTTTCTTTCTGCCTTTTACCATTGTTTTACTAGTCGAAGGCTACGATGTGGTGAGCGTGATTTTGTGGCATTTGGCGATGGTAGCCTTGGTGTATAGCAACAATTTCCTGAATATAATATTGACTAACAAAGACAATGTTTTTGCTATTTTCATTGGTTTCGTTTTGATTATAGCGGGTTTTCAATACTATCACTTTTTCAACATTACCGATTATACTTCGGTGTTTTTTGAGGGTTTGTTTCATACCCAATGGCTTTTTTTAGTTCCTGTTTTGGCTCTGCTAGGCTTGTATTATTACACTTTCAACTACCTGAAAGCCAATTTGTATCTCGATGCCGGACTTTCTACCAAACACGAAATCGCCACAACCGAGGATTTGACTTGGCTGAACCAATTTGGCACGCTGGGTACTTTTCTAAAGAACGACATCAAACTCATCAAGCGCAATAAGCGCTCGCGGACTACGGTGGTAATGAGCATTTTGTTTTTGTTTTATGGATTTCTATTTTTCAGAGAAAATTCACACCAACCTGAAGTGATGCGCATTTTTGCAGGAATTTTTGTGTCGGGCGGGTTTTTATTCACTTTTGGTCAATTTGTCCCCAGTTGGGACAGTTCGTATTATCAGCTGATGATGACGCAAAACATTTCCTATAAAGGGTATCTGAGTTCAAAATGGTGGCTTGTAGTCATTGCTACCTTTGTATCGACAGTGTTATCTTCTTTTTATTTGTTTTATGGTTGGCAAGTTTACTTAACTATTGTTGTAGGCGCGATTTACAATATGGGCGTCAATTCGCATTTGGTTTTACTCGGTGGTGCTTATACTAAAACACCTATCGATTTACAATCGACTAAAGGTGCGTTTGGCGATAAAAAAGCGTTTAATACCAGCGCAATGCTGCTTTCGTTACCCAAATTATTGTTGCCCATTTTGCTTTATTGGGCAGGATCGGCGCTTATGAATCCTAATTTAGGACTTGTATTTGTAGGCGTTTCAGGCGTTTTAGGCTTTGCTTTTAGAGACACCGTTTTTTCCAAAATTGAAAAGGTGTACAAAACCGAAAAATACAATACCATATATTCATACAAACAAAAATAATATTTCGTAGAGACGTTGCATTGCAACGTCTCTACCATATTAAATCAAAAAAAAATCAAAATGATACACGTACAAAATCTTTCGAAATCCTACAACGGTACCACCGTATTGAATATAGACCATTTAGAAATTCCAAAAGGACAAAGTTTTGGTCTTGTGGGCAATAATGGCGCTGGAAAAACCACTTTTTTCAGTTTGTTATTGGATTTAATTCAGCCCTCAACGGGACATATTATCAACAACGAAGTTCAGGTCAATACCAGCGAAAATTGGAAACCGTTTACTGCTTCTTTTCTTGACGAAAGCTTTCTAATAGGCTATCTCACACCCGAAGAATATTTTTATTTCATAGGCGATTTACGCGGACAAAACAAGGCGGATGTCGATGCATTATTGGCAAAACACGAAGAATTTTTTAACGGTGAAATCCTTAAAAACAAAAAATATTTACGCGATTTATCCAAAGGAAATCAGAAGAAAGTGGGCATTATCGCCACGCTCATTGGCAATCCTTCAGTAGTAATTCTCGACGAACCTTTTGCCAATTTGGATCCAACCACCGTGAGCCGATTGAAAAAAATAATCAAGGAATTGGCACAAAATCCCGATGTTACCGTTTTGGTTTCGAGTCACGATTTGCAACACACAGTCGAAGTTTGTGACCGAATCGTAGCGCTGAATAAAGGCGAAATTGTGAAAGATATTCAAACCTCGGCGGAGACGCTGCAAGAATTAGAAGCGTTTTTTGCGGTTTAAATTTCGATATTTCAAAAAGAAACGTATTTTTACCAGTCATTATACTAAAATGCACTTTTAAAAGTTAAATGATAAACTGTTTCCCATTGAAAACCAAGATATTTAAACGTACTTTTTTTATATTATTTTTACTTTTTTTGGTAGCTTGTTCTACCAAGAAAGACACTTTTTTAGCTCGAAATTCACACGCTTTGAGCACCCGAGACAACATTTTGTACAACGGACAAATGGCTTTAGACAAAGGTGTTGTAAGCATCAAAAGCAGCAACAAGGACAATTTTTGGAAGCGTTTGCCCATCGAAAGAATGCAAATTATAGACGATAATTCGCCAGAAGGAACGCCCAAAAATCCCGATTTCGAAGCGGCCGAAGCCAAAGCTACCAAAGCCATTCAAAAACATTCGATGAATATTGATGGTCAAGAAAAAAACTATCAAATCGATGAAGCCTATTTGCTTTTAGGAAAAGCGCGCTATTATGACCAGCGTTTTTTTCCTGCGCTCGAAGCCTTCAATTACATTTTATACAAATATCCTACCAGCAGCAATATCAATTCTGCCAAAATCTGGCGCGAAAAAACCAATATGCGTTTAGGAAACGATGCTCAGGTGCTGAAAAACATTTCAAAACTCCTAAAAGAAAAAAAACTGAAATCCCAAGTTGTGGCTGATGCCAATGCACTTTTGGCGGAATCCTATTTGAATCTGGAGGAGAAAGACAGTGCTATTGCAAAATTGAAAATTGCTGAAAAAAACACTAAAGTCAATGCTGAAAAAGCTCGTTATCGCTTTATTCTAGGGCAATTGTACCAAGAATTGGGCATTCGAGACACCGCTTTGAGTTATTATCAGGAGGTTATTGATTTGAATCGAAAAGTGGAAAGAGAATATATCATTCAGGCTTACGCCAAAAGAGCGCAGTTATTCGATTTTGATAATGGCGATGGTGATGCTTTTGTAGCACGGTACAACAAGCTCATTGCAGACCGCGAAAACAGACCTTTTAAGGATGTTTTGTATTATGAAATGGGTGTTTTTTATGACAAATACAACGATCAAGAATTGGCCAAAGAATTTTACAATGCCTCTTTAAAATCGAAATCACCAGATAAATATCTAATTGCTTCAAATTACAGAAACCTGGGCAATATGTATTTCAAGAATACTGATTATTCTAAAGCGGCAAAGTATTATGACAGTACCTTAGTAAAATTAGAAGTCAAAACCAGAGAACACATTCACATCACCAAAGTTCGAAAAGATTTAGACGAGGTTATCGGCTTGGAATTGATTGCAAAAACCAATGACAGTATACTGAACGTAGTGGCGATGACTGATGCTAATAGGGTAGCTTATTACGAAGATTATATCGGAAAATTAAAAAAATCTGATGAAGAAAAAAGACTATTAGCCGAAAAACAAAAAGAAATTCAGCAAAATATAGACCGTAACAATCTTTCCTCAAATGATGATCCGGATCCCGCTGGAGCGCAACAAGGAGGAAGGCCACCACAGAAAAAAGCGTTAGCTCCGCCAGCAACAACAGGACTTACGTCTAATACCGCCTCCGATGTGTTTTATTTTTACAATCCGGCAACAGTAGCTTACGGCAAGATAGAATTCAAGAAAAAGTTCGGAAATCGAGTAGTAGGAGGCAACTGGAGAGTTCCCACCAGAACTGATGGAGCTGCTGATGCAATTGCAGATGAGAATCCGACCGAAACAGAACCAGAAGTTGCTGCTGTCGAAACCCCTCAATACACCACTGCGTTTTACATTGGCATGTTGCCTAGTGCTCCGGCAGAAATCGAAAAGATTGCTAAGGATCGGAATTTTGCCTATTATCAACTTGGGGTTATTTATAAAGAAAAATTCAAAGAATATGCGCTGGCCAGTGATAAATTGGAAAAATTATTGATTCAAAATCCAGAAGAAAAATTGGTTTTACCTTCGATGTATAATTTGTATAAAATATATCAAATAACCGATGCTGCCAAGGCCGAAGAAATGAAAAATCGCATTTCGAGTCAGTATCCAGATTCGAGATATGCCCAAATCATCAACAACAAAAACCCAAGTACAGCCACCGAATCGGAAACGGCAGAAGCCGAATATGGGAAATGGTATCAATTGTATCAGCAAGAGCAATTTGTATTGATTTTGGAGAAAATAGACGGGCTGATCATTCAATATTACGGCGATGAGATCATCCCCAAGTACGAATTATTAAAGGCAAATACCATTGGAAAACTCAGAGGATTAGACCAATATAAAAAAGCAATGCAATTCGTCACCGACAATTATCCCTCAACCGAAGAAGGTAAGAATGCAAAGGAAATTTTGACCGCTCAAATTCCATTATTGGAAAAAATGAATTTCACTACTAATGACACTAAAAATTGGAAATTGCTGTATAAAGTGGGCAAACGAGAAGACAAAAACACCAAAGCATTAGAGGAAAAAATCAAAAAATTCATTGCGAATGAAAAAAACAACAGACTTTCAAGCAATTTTGATGTTTATACAGAAAAAGAAAATTTTATTGCAATACAAGGCATGCAATCAGAAGGGTACGCCAGCAGTATGGCCTCTATGCTCAAAGACGATAAAAAATATAAAATTACAGAGCCCGGCATCGTGATTTCGAACGATAATTATAAAGTAGTTCAAATCAAAAAGAATTTAGAAGCTTATTTGAACCCCAAAAAACAAGTGGCAGTGCCGGCGCAACCTGCAGCATCACAGCCCGTAGCACCACAGCCTGTTGTGCCGCAAACAGCAGTAGATATTAATAGTCCAGATGATGAACCCAAACCTACAGCTCCTCCGGTAAGCAAAGCCGCTAGAACCAAACCGCCGGGAGCGACTCCTAAAATGGGGGAAAATGATGTTCCAAAGACGAGTTCAACTCCAAAATAGATTGTTATGTTTGAAAAAAAGACCAAATCGTATACAGAACTATTGGGAAAAACCAATAGAATTGTTGAAGGCACCATCATCAATGGCGATATTATTTCGAATGCCGATTTTAGATTGGATGGCGAATTGAAAGGGAATTTTCAGACGAAAGGGAAAATAGTTATTGGCCCAGCAGGCAGTGTTATCGGTGATATAATTTGCAAAAATGCCGATATTGAAGGAAAGTTTAAAGGCAAAATACAAGTGTTAGAAATTTTGAATGTAAAAAACAAAGCCAAAATCTACGGTGACGTTATTTGTGGAAAATTATCAGTAGAACCCGGTGCCGATTTTAGTGCTTCTTGTACGATGAAAACCAATTCGAAAAACACCATTGCAAATGATGGACAACAAAAACCAGAAGAAACAAACCAATAATAAATGGTTGGCTCTTATCAATATTCCGATACAAATGGGAGCAATCATTTTTTTGTTTGCCTATTTTGGAAATAAACTGGATGAAAAGTATCCCAATCCCCACAATATATTTGTCAAAATCCTAACCTTGGCGGGTGTTGCCATTGCTTTTTATAACATCAATAGGCAATTGAAAGAAATTAATAAATCTTCTTAATCAAATGAGTTTTAAAAGTTATCGGCCAATTCTTGAAATAGTTTTAAGTGCTATTTTAGTTTTTTTTGCACACAAACTCTTTTTTTTCTTCAACATAAACAATCCAAAACTACAAGGTTTTCGTTTTCCAATAGAGGTCATTTATGGGTTTTTCTTTTCTTGTGCCCTAATTTTAATGTTGATTCTAATTAAGGTAAAAGAAAAAAACATTGACAATGTCGGCTACACCTTTCTATTGGTGACCTGCGTAAAAATGGGACTTTCGTATCTTCTTTTATCGCCCATTTTGAATTCAGCAAATGAGAACCTCAGGTATGAAAAAATTAATTTTTTTATCATTTTCGCAGTATTTCTGGCTCTAGAGACGATGGTAACCATCAGAATGTTAAATACTAAGCGCTAAAATACCATCAAAAAGACAAAAGCGTCATTTTTTTTATTTAATGTTTTTAACATGTAAATTTAAAATGTACCTTTGCACCCAATTTCGGAAACTAAAAATTAAGTTAATAAGCAGTTATGGTGATTTCAAACAAACCACTTCAATTTATAATAGCGATTTTAATAGCCTGTCTACCCGTAGTTGGTTTTGCCAATGATCCTGCTGAAGGCAAACCAGTACCTACTGAAACAACGGTGGTTGCTCAAGAAGCAGCACCAGAAGCAGAAGGCGAAACATCAGAAATTAAAAAACAAATCAAAGAAGTTATTGATCATCACGTTCTAGACGGTCACGACTTTTCGATTTCTGCAAACGCAGCAACCGGAGAACATTATGGTTTTCCTTTGCCAATCATTCTTTGGGACAATGGCGTTCACATTTTTTCTTCTGCAAAATTTCACCACGGTGAAGCTGTAGCAGAAAGCAATGGAAACTATTACGTTTTACACCACGAAAAAATATACAAAACCGATGCAGCCGGAACTTTAACCGAAGAGCACGGACATCCAACAAATGCACAACCGATAGACCTTTCTATTACAAAAGGAGTGTTGACTATAATGGTTGTGGCGATGATTATGTTTTTACTATTTACCAGTTTGGCAAAATCATTTGCTAAAAATGGTGGAATTTCTGCAGGAGCTGGGCGTTTTTTCGAACCTATCGTTTTGTACATCCGTGACGAAATCGCGATTCCAAACATTGGCGAAAAGCATTATAAAAAATATATGAGTTATTTGTTGACCATCTTTTTCTTTGTATGGTTCTTGAATATCTTTGGTTTGACTCCGCTAGGAATCAACGTTACAGGAAATATCGCAGCAACTTTCGGATTGGCGATTATCACTTTTATCATTACTACATTAACAGCAAATAAAAATTATTGGGGACACATTTTCTGGATGCCAGGTGTACCAACTCCAATGAAAATTATTTTGGCACCAATAGAATTATTGGGTGTGTTCATCAAACCATTTGCATTGATGATTCGTTTGTACGCGAACATTTTTGCAGGTCACGTCGTATTGATGAGTTTGATAGGATTGATATTTATTTTCAAAAGTTGGTTAGGCAGTAGCTTGTCATTTATGTTGTCATTTGCTATTTCTATCATCGAAATTTTGGTTGCCTTGTTGCAAGCGTATATTTTCACCATGCTTTCTGCTTTGTACTTCGGTTCAGCAGTAGAGGAGCATCATCACGAAGAAGCGCACTAGATTGCAGATTTATGATTTAAGATTTTTGAGCGCAGATGTCGCCTTCTGAAATCTAAAATCGTTATTCTTCAATCTAAAATCATTTTGAATGTTTAATTTTTAATACATATTTTTATGGAAATTCCTAAAATCGTTGGAGCAGGATTAGTAGTTATTGGAGCAGGTATTGGTATTGGTAGAATCGGTGGTTCTGCAATGGATGCTATCGCTCGTCAACCAGAAGCTACTGGAAAAATTCAAACAGCTATGCTTATCGCAGCTGCGCTTATTGAAGGTATTGGATTTGCAGCTTTATTCGCTGTATAATGCTGAAAAACAAAAAGCTGTAACGGTTGGTTGCAGCTTTTGTTTCAAAAATTAAATTAAAAGATTACAATTAAAGACATACTATGGAAAAATTAGTAAATGATTTCTCGTTTGGTTTATTTATTTGGCAAACAATAATATTTGTAGGCTTGGTTTTGCTATTGAAAAAATTTGCTTGGAAACCAATTTTAGACGCCGTTAACGAAAGAGAAGCGGGAATCAAAAACGCTTTACTTTCTGCTGATAACGCTAGAAAAGAAATGCAAAATTTGCAAGCAGATAACCAACGTATTTTGCAAGAAGCAAGATTAGAGCGTGATGCTATGCTGAAAGATGCTCGTGAAATCAAAGAAAAAATGGTAGCCGACGCTAAAAACGAAGCACAAGTTCAAGGTCAGAAAATGATCGAACAAGCTAAAGCGGCTATCGAAAGTGAAAAAAACACTGCTATGGCCGAATTGAAACTGCAAGTTTCGACTTTATCTATAGAAATTGCTGAAAAATTATTACAAGAAGAATTATCTAACAAAGCTACTCAAGTAAAATTAGTAGAAAAAATGTTAGGCGACTCAAAATTAAGCTAATATGTCAGGTACAAGAGCAGCAATTCGTTACGCAAAAGCCATTCTGGAAATCGCAGACTCCAAAAAAGTAGCTTCTCAAGTGAGTGCCGATATGGCATTGATTTCATCTACCATTCATACCAATGCGGAATTGAATACTTTTATTCAAAGCCCAACGATCAATGTAGATCAAAAAGAAAGCGCCCTTTTGGAAATTTTTGCCAATGCTAATGCGGTAACCAAAAGTCTTTTCCGTTTAGTAAAAGAAAACAAAAGATTTGAAATTCTAGATGCCGTTGCACTAGAATACAACAAATTGTTCGATATAATGAATGGAGTTGAAGTAGCAAAAGTTACTACAGCCATCGCTATGGACGCTGCATTAGAAGCAAAGGTTTTGGCTAAAATTGCCACCATTTCTTCAAGCAAAAAAATTACGATTGAAAATAGTGTAGATCCTGCTATTATTGGAGGATTTATTTTAAAAATAGGCGACAAGCAATACAATGCTTCCATCGCAGAGAGATTACAAGTATTAAAGAGAGAATTAAGTAACTAGTTATTTATAAATAATTATGGCGGAAATTAAACCTGCTGAAATTTCAGCAATATTAAGAAAGCAAGTAGAAGGTTTTGAATCTGGTGCTACACTAGAAGAAGTGGGTACAGTGCTTCAAGTTGGAGACGGTATTGCTCTTATTTATGGGCTTTCAAATGTTCAATACGGTGAGCTTGTAGAATTTGACAATGGTCTTGAAGCTATTGTATTGAATTTGGAAGAAGACAATGTGGGTGTGGTACTTTTAGGACCATCAACAGGAATCAAAGAAGGTTCAACTGTAAAAAGAACACAACGTATCGCCTCTCTTAAAACAGGAGAAGGAATTGTAGGTCGTGTAGTAAACACTTTGGGCCAACCAATTGATGGTAAAGGACCAATTACAGGTGAATTATTCGAAATGCCGTTAGAAAGAAAAGCGCCTGGAGTTATCTTCCGTCAGCCAGTTACCGAGCCATTGCAAACAGGTATCAAAGCAGTAGATGCAATGATCCCGGTAGGTCGTGGACAACGTGAGCTAGTTATTGGTGACCGTCAAACAGGTAAATCAACTGTTTGTATCGATACTATCTTGAATCAAAAAGAATTTTACGATGCAGGAAAACCTGTATTTTGTATCTATGTTGCAATTGGACAAAAAGCGTCAACTGTAGCAGGAATCGCAAAAATGTTGGAAGAAAAAGGTGCAATGGCTTATACAGTAATTGTAGCTGCCAATGCTTCTGACCCAGCGCCAATGCAAGTATATGCTCCTATGGCAGGTGCTGCAATTGGAGAATATTTTAGAGATTCAGGTCGTCCGGCTTTGATTGTTTATGACGATTTGTCTAAACAAGCCGTGGCTTACCGTGAGGTTTCTCTTTTGTTGAGAAGACCACCGGGACGTGAGGCTTATCCTGGAGACGTTTTCTACTTGCACTCTCGTTTATTGGAAAGAGCTTGTAAAGTAATTGCCGATGACAGTATCGCAAAAGATATGAACGATTTACCAGATTCATTAAAAGGTATCGTAAAAGGGGGTGGTTCATTGACCGCTTTACCAATTATCGAAACTCAAGCTGGTGACGTTTCTGCTTATATCCCAACTAACGTAATTTCGATCACTGATGGTCAGATTTTCTTGGATGGAGATTTGTTTAACTCAGGGGTTCGTCCAGCGATCAACGTAGGTATTTCGGTATCACGTGTTGGAGGTAACGCTCAGATAAAATCAATGAAAAAAGTAGCTGGTACTTTAAAATTAGACCAAGCACAATTCCGTGAATTGGAAGCGTTTGCTAAATTTGGTTCTGATTTGGATGCTGTTACTTTGAACGTAATCGAAAAAGGAAAAAGAAACGTAGAGATTTTGAAACAAAATCTAAACGACCCTTATACTGTTGAAAACCAAACTGCCATTATCTATGCAGGTTCTAAAAACTTGTTGCGTAATGTTCCTGTAAACAAAGTAAAAGAATTCGAAAAAGATTATTTAGAATACTTGAACAACAAGCACAGAGACACACTTGATGCTTTGAAAGCAGGTAAACTGACTGACGAAATTACAGATGTATTGGAAGCAGCAGCTAAAGAAATTTCAGCGAAATACAACTAAGAAATGTATATTGTATAATGTAAATTGTATCAAAAGAGACTGTTTACATTATACATTTTACAATTTTTTACAATATACAATTTATAAAAAATGGCAAATTTAAAGGAAATCCGTAATAGAATTACTTCCATCTCATCAACAATGCAGATTACTGCTGCGATGAAAATGGTTTCTGCAGCAAAGTTGAAGAAGGCACAAGATGCCATCACAGCGATGCGCCCTTATGCCGAAAAATTAACGGAATTATTACAAAATCTTTCTGCTTCACTTGACGGTGATGTTGGAGGAGAATTCACAACACAACGTGAAGTAAAAAAAGTATTAATTGTTGCTATTACTTCCAACAGAGGATTATGTGGTGCTTTCAATACCAACGTAATTAAAGAAGCCAAAAACCGAGCTGACTATTATGCTGGAAAGCAAGTTGATGTTTTTGCTATTGGTAAAAAAGGAAATGATATTTTATCGAAAACCTTAACAGTTGTAGACAATCAAAGTCAAGTTTTCGATCATTTAACCTTCGAAAATGTTACTGTAATTGCTGAGACATTAACTCAAAAATTTGTTTCCGGTGAGTATGACAAAATCGAATTGGTGTACAATCAATTTAAAAATGCCGCAACTCAAATCGTTCAGGTAGAACAGTTTTTGCCTTTGGCAGCGGTTAAATCTGATGCTCCAGTATCTTCAGGGGATTATATTTTCGAACCTGCAAAAGACGAAATTGTTTTGACTTTGATACCAAAAGCGCTAAAAACACAATTATACAAAGGAATTCGTGATTCATTTGCCTCTGAGCACGGAGCGCGTATGACGGCAATGCACAAAGCAACAGACAACGCCACCGAATTGAGAGATCAATTGAAATTAACATATAACAAAGCACGTCAAGCTGCTATTACTAACGAAATCTTAGAGATTGTTGGTGGAGCGGAAGCTTTGAAGGGATAAATAAATAATTCTTATAAAAAAAGAGGCAACGAAAGTTGCCTCTTTTTTTTATTTTAAAAACACTATTTTGTAAAATATATTTTATATTTTTATTCATTAATAGTAACTATTTATTAATTAACTCGTATAATTGTAGTAAACCAAATACAAACAGAATAATGGGTATAGAAAGTTTTGACTGGAAAAGTCTTTTTATTAATGAAGAAGGCAGTAATCAACCTAAAAATGAAGAAACTAAAGCGCCTTCGTTACCACAAACAAATAAATTTCCTGACATTGAACTTAACTCGAATGTAAGCAACAACTCCTCAAATCCTTTTTTAGGGGAGGTTTTTGATGTCTATCAAAAAGGATTTGAAAGTCTAAATCAAGATGGATTCGATTTTTTTGAGATGTATAAATCTGTAAATGCGGTGGGAGTAACCAATCCACAGAGTTATCAAATGGCTTTTACAATGGGTAAAACCATTAATTCAGCTTTAACTAAAGAAAGTTTGTTGGATAAAGGAAAATTTTATTTGACAGAAATTGAAAAAGTGTATGATAAATTCAACAATACTGGTAATGCTAAAAAATCAGATTTGAATTTAAAAATTACCCAAGAGAAAAAAAATCTTTCTAATAGTATTTCCGATCTAGAATCTCAAATCGCCAAACTTCAAAAGGAACTAGAATCAAAAAGAAATGAATTAAATAAAATTGATGTTAATAATGCAGCTCAATTCTCTCAATTTCAACTGAAGATTGAAGCAAATAATTTGGCGAAACAAAAAATTCAGGAATCAATTAATATAGTTATAACAGGAATCAATCAATATTTGTAAAATGGATAGCAGATACGAACAAGAAAGAAGTACTTTATTAGAATTACCCATATTAAAACACTTTGACGAGTCAAAAGGCGAAATTGCTTTAAATACCAATACACTTAAAAAAGGCGAAAAATCGATTTTTTGGTTATTGGCTCTTGGTCTTTTAGGTGCTGGAGGTTATTTAATTTGGACTTATATTATTCCACCACTTTTTACGATGTTAGGACAAGCTATTGCGCTCTCTGCAACGGCAGTTTTCTTAATATTTTTGGTAATGATGTTTCCAGTCATTATGAAAGGGCTGCGTTTTACTACAAAAAATCTTCATAAAGCTTTGATTCAGAGCAATCCATTCAATGAATTGGAAGAGCAAAAAGAAAAGATGATTAAAAACCGAGACATTTTCAAAAATACCAAAGCAAAACTAAAAGGGCTTAAAAATGAAATGGAAATAGAAGCTTCTAAATCTGAAAAAGAAGCAAAACAATTTCAAGATGATGTTTTGAGTTTACAACGCCAATCGGAAAAGCTAAAATCAGCTATGGACGAAATGGTTAAAATTAATGGTATTGGAGCAAAAGACACAGATGAATATGTCGCACTGCAAAGTGAGTTGGCTAAAAAACTAAGTGATTCACAGCGAATTTCAAATCAATATGAGCAAAGCAAGAGTTTTATTCAAAAATATGGAGTTAGAGCTAATGTTTTGGGTAAGATGGACAGAAAATTAACTTTGGCAGGAACTGCTATAGATATTAAAATTGCCGATTTTGACACAACAATTACGATGTTGCGCAAAGAATATGAGTTTGCCAAAAATGCCAAAGCAGCAACTGAAAGCGCCAAAAGTGCTATGATGTTTACCAAAGATTGGGAATTAGATTATGCGTTAGAAGTAGTAACTTCTACCATTGCACAAGATATTGCAAGAACTTCTGAGAATTTGATTGATATAGATGCGTTAACCTCGAAATATTCTGTAGATAATGATGAGTTGTATTCTCGTTTAGATTCGCTAGCTGATGAAATTAAAACAGGTGAAAATACCATTCCAGATTCAACAAAATACACAAGTTCAAACTATAAAATGACCAAAGAAGACAAGCAAAATGCGGGTGGATTTGGCGATATTTTTTAATATTAAAAACAAATTAATTTTTATATAAATGGGAAAAATTTTAAGAACAACTAAGTTAACAACTTTATCAGAATTTTTGATTGTCGTTATAGGGATTGGTGGGATTTTAGGTGGAATTTATTTCTTGTCACCTGGGATTAAAACAGCGGTTTCAAAACAATTAAACGGAATCGAATTAAATAGTTCAGATGTAAACAATGTTACAAACGCTGAAAAAATAGCGGTACCAACCAAAGATCTTTCTACAGAAGTCGCCAGCAAACCACTAGTTAGAATTGCAGGTTATGCTTGGAATGCGACTTCGGGAATAATTGTAGCTAATGGTGGTCCAAAAACAACCCAAGGATCGTTAATGGAAAAAAATGGAGTAAATCTTGAAATCATTCGTCAAGACTGGTTAACAGAACTTCGTAATATGCAAATGAAATTTATTGATGAATTTGATAAAGGAGAAGCAATTCCTTCGTCAGATAAAAGTGCTTTTGGGATTTTAATTATGGGTGATGGAGCACCATTTTATATAAGTTCTGCTCAAAAATCATTAGACGAAAAATATGGGAAAGACAAATACCACCTTCAAGTTATGGGGGCTATTGGTATGAGCTATGGTGAAGATAAATTAATAGGGCCACCAAATTGGAAATCAGATCCAAAGTCAATGAAAGGAGCGCTTATTTCTGCTGTTTTGGGTGATGGTGACTGGGTTACTACGGTAAATTATTGTTTTGCCAATGGATTAAAAGTAAATCCAGACCCATCCACTTATGATCCTGAAGCGGTAAATATTTACCCGTCTGAAAATGATGATTATATGAAATCGGCAGAAGAATTAATTAAGTCACAAACTACAGGATGGACAGTTACTTTAAAGGAAGTTAACAATGGAAAATTAACCGGAAAAACGGTAAATCATAAAATTGACGGTTGCGCTACTTGGACACCAGGAGACAAAACGGTTTTTGATAAATTATCTGGTTTTGTTGACATTGTTTCTACAAAAGAGTTTAACAATCAAATGCCTGCAGTATTAATTGGTGTGAAAGAATGGGCTACCAAAAACCCAGAAATTGTTACCAATATTTTGAAATCGGCTTTGACCGCTTCCAATCAGATGAAAAATTATGAAGATTGGAAAGTTAGAGCATCTGAAGCTGTTGCAGATACTTATAAAATGGAGACTCCAGAATATTGGTACAAAATGTTCAAAGGTGAACAAGGAACGAAAGGCGGTTTGACGTATAATATGGGCGGTTCAAAAGTGTTTAATTATGCTGATGGAATGCAATATTTTGGAATGTCAGATGGTGTAAATCGCTACAAATCTGTTTACAACCAAGTGGGGTCTTATTTAACTGAACTGAATCCTTTTGGATTTAACGAAAATGTTGGTAAAGTAGTTCCTTATGAAGAAGCTGTAAACTTGTTTTTCCTAAAAAACATCAATGATATTGAATCAACATCTGCCGACAAAGCCGATTATTCAGCTCAAGCTACTGAAGTTATGGCTTCTGGCGAATGGCGAATTAACTTTGCTTCTGGAAGCGCTAATGTTCAAGGCAATTCAACTAAAGATTTAGAAAAAATATACAATTTATTAATCCAAGCGGAGAATTCTAAATTAACAATAGTTGGTCATACTGATAACGTTGGAGGTGATGCTGCAAATGTACCATTGTCTAAAAACAGAGCGCAAGCCATTGTAACCTATTTGAAAAATAAAGGAATTCCAGAATCTCGTTTCCAATTAGTAGATGGAAAAGGGGCTATGGATCCAGTTGCGGATAATGCAACGGAAGCCGGAAAAGCAAAAAACAGGAGAGTGGTAATTACTTTCTTGAAATAATAACTTTATATAAAGCTGTCAGAAATGGCAGCTTTTATTTTCATTATGCTAAAAAAACTTATTACTCCGTTTGAAAAATTATCCAAATCATATAAAACCGTTATTTTGGTTGTTTGGATTATTTTAGTATTGTTATTATGGTTTGTTGGCACATCAGGGACAAAGCACCTTTTTCCATCGCCTAGTCAAGTTTTGGAAGGATTTAAAGGATTGTATGCCGAAGGTTTAGTAGTGCATATTTTCCATTCCTTATCGCTTTGTTTCGTGTCGATTTTCTTGGCCACTATTTTGGCTATGCTTTTTGCTTATACTTGGCCAATTCCAATGTTGAAACCTGTAGCAGAATTTGTGACCAAATTTCGTTTTCTACCATTCACAGGGCTTTCCTATTATATCACATTAATTATCCACGAAGCAAGAGATATGCAAATTTGGATTATGGTTATTTTCTTGACTACTTTCTTGACTACTTCATTAATTGCGGTCATAAATGACATTCCCGAAGAAGAATTTGATCACGCAAAAACATTGAAATGCAATCGTTGGGAAGTGCTTTGGCAAGTAATTGTTTTAGGAAGGATTGATTATGTGATCGATGCAATCCGTCAAAATTTAGCTATTACTTGGATGATGCTTGTAACTGTTGAATCTATTGTTGTAGCGTCTGGGGGGTTGGGTTTTTTAATCAAAAACTCCGATAAATTTATGAATCACGGAAGAATTATTGCACTTCAAATCATCATTCTATTAATAGGTTTAATTCTCGATTGGGGAATCAACTTTTTTAGAAAAGCACTTTTTAGATATTCAAAAATATAACTTATGGAATTTGAATTTAAAGAAACATTATTATATGTTGAAAATTTAAGCGTTGCTTATGATGGAACAACAATAATAAAAGACATCTCAATTACGGAAAAAGATGTGGTAAGAAACGGAAAAGCGTCAACAGGGCAAATAATTGCTGTTGTGGGTCGTTCCGGTAGAGGTAAATCAACATTTTTCAAAGCGTTGACAGGATTAGTTCGCCCGAATTCCGGAAAGATATTAATCAAAGATTTTGAAGGCAAAGAAGCCAATTCTGCCAAAGAAGTCAAGGAAGGAAACATCGGTTTTGTGAATCAAAAATATACGCTTTTCCGACATAAAACAGTAGCACAAACCCTTAAATTTGCTTTGAGAAGATCTAAATTATCTGAAACAGAAAAAGAGAAAAAAATTAAAGAATACGTCAAAGAGTGGGGTTTAGAAAATTGTGTTGACAAATACCCAAATGAACTTTCAGGAGGTCAAAGACAGCGTACAGCCATTATTGAACAACTTCTTTCATCGGATCAATTTTTGGTTTTAGACGAGCCTTTTTCGGGTTTAGATGTCGGAAATATTGAAGAAGTTAAAGAATCTTTTGATTTGTTATGTAATTTATCCGAATACAACACGATAATTTTTTCGACCCACGATATTGATTTGGCTTTGAAACTAGCGCAATCCATCTATGTGATTGGTTATCCAACAATAAATGGTGACAAAAAAGATTATGGAACCGTTGTTGCAAAATACGATTTAAGAGAAATGGGATTGGCTTGGAAAGAATATGATGAAAAACACGATAAATTGTATAAAGAAATTGTTCATCAAATGATGAATTCGTAACATAGTTAAGTTTGAAATTGATAATCCTACAAGGTCTTTTCTTGGCTTTGTAGGGTTTCTAATTAATAACAGCTCCAAAAAAAGTATATGGAATTCACAGCGACTTTCTTAAAAAAACTTGAACAAGAAACAATTTCGGTTGTAGCTGTTTGTAAAGAATTAAATAATGACAATTTGTTTATTCAAAAAATAAATGAAGGTGTAAAATCCAACGCTTCAAAAGGATTGTTATTTAAATCAGAACATTTTTTTCTTTCAGATTGTATTTCTATTTATCGAAAACTTTCCGAAAAAGAAACGAAAAAATCGCAATTTACACTAGCCTACTATTATGATGTTTTAAGAAATAATCATTTTGCAGCTGCTGCAAATTTGAGCGAATTCGACAAACTAACTGTAAGTCCGAATTTTAAAAATTTTCTCGAAAAGGTAAAAGTTGAAAATACGATTTCTGATTCTAATTTGAGCAGCTTCACTAAAATTTTACAAGAAAACCAAAACCCAAAATTAGTTAAAGTAGTTCAGCATTTTTATAATTTCTTGCAATTTTCGTTTGATACTTCATTTGAAAAAAATGAAATAGTGAAACAATTTTTTCAATCTAATTCTGATAAAGAGCAATTACCCGCAGACGATTCCTTAGAAAAAGTTTTGGAAGAATTAAATGAACTAATTGGTTTAGATAACATAAAAAAAGACGTCTCAGAACTAATCAATCTGTTAGAAATTCAAAAAAAACGAACTTCTGAAGGATTAAAAAACACTGAAATCACGCTCCATACTGTATTTAGTGGGCCACCAGGAACAGGTAAAACTTCGGTGGCTAGATTGTTAAGTAGAATTTTCAAACACTTAGGATTTCTTTCGAAAGGCCAACTTATCGAAACCGATAGGGAAGGCTTGATTGCTGGATTTGTTGGTCAAACGGCTCTAAAAGTTGACAAAGTTGTCGACGAAAGCCTTGGTGGTGTTTTGTTTATTGACGAAGCATACGCCTTAACTCAAAATTCTTTTGGAAGCGATTATGGTGCAGAAGCGGTGAATACTTTAATAAAACGAATGGAAGATCATCGCGAGGATTTGGCTTTGGTTGTTGCGGGTTACACCGAACCAATGAAGATTTTTGTAGAATCTAATCCTGGTTTGCGTTCCCGATTCAATCGTTTTTTCGAGTTCAATCATTTTTCCCCTTCAGAATTATTGCAGATTTTCGAATCAATAGCCACAAAATCTGATTTTGTAATTACTGATGATGCTAAAGAGAAACTCAACGACACTTTTGAATTGCTTTATGACAAAAAAGATGAAAGTTTTGGTAATGCTCGAGTGGTTCGGAATTTATTTGAAAAGTGTGTTCAAAACCAAGCTAACAGAATTATTAAAATAAAAAAACTTTCCAAAAAAACGCTAAAAACGCTTACAATGGAAGACATTCCCGAGCCATTACAAACGGTTCAGGAAATATCTAGTACAAAAGATAAACTAGATTAATTTTGGTTTTTTAATGTTTGCTTTATAATAATAATCCAAAAGCCCTAAAAACACAATTATATAAAGGTATTCGTGATTCATTTGCATCAGAACACGGAGCGCGTATGACGGCAATGGACACCCGAGCGAAGCGAACTGGCGAAGCAAAGCAACAGACAACGCCACCGAATTGAGAGATCAATTGAAATTAACTTATAACAAAGCACATCAAGCTGCTATTACTAACGAAATCTTAGAGATTGTTGGTGGAGCGGAAGCTTTGAAGGGATAGAGCCCCCCAAACCCCGAAAGGGGGAAATAGAATCGAAAGTAAAGTCCCGCGATTTTTGCGGGACTTTCTATTTTTATTCAAGGTTGTAATTAAAATTGATTAATTTTGTTTTTATTAAAGTACAAAAAATGGCAAAAGTTACTAATTTTTCTGATTTAGATTTAACCAAACAATATTCGTATTCGGATTATTTGTTGTGGCAATTTCAGGAACGTGTTGAATTGATAAAAGGATTTATTCTAAAAATGAGTCCTGCGCCGAGTATGGCTCATCAAACGGTTGTTAATAATCTTACTGGAATTTTTTATATTAATTTTAGGCAAAAACCTTGTAGAGTTTTCCAAGCTCCTTTTGATGTTCGGTTGCCTATACCATCTGCAAAAAAGGACACCACAGTAGTGCAGCCCGATTTGTGTATTATTTGTGATGAAAGCAAACTCGACGCAAGAGGTTGTAATGGGACTCCGGACTTAATGGTCGAAATCATTTCGCCTAACAATAGCAAACACGATGTGCATACCAAGTTTAATTTATACCAAGAAGCAGGAGTAAAAGAGTATTGGATTATAGAACCAATCGATAAAATACTGTTGGTTTATACCTTAGTTAATGACAATTTTATTGGTTTAAAACCACAAGTCGAAGGAGAAAAAATTAAAAGCCCTTTGTTTCCTGAATTGGATATTGCTTTGGAAGACGTTTTTTATAAAGTGTAACACGGTTTATTTTGTTCAGTCCCGATTTTATCGGGACTTTTTTTATGCTTTATTGACAGAAAAATTTACATAAAATTTAAGTAGTAGAGAAATCAACAAATACTTATTGATTAGCTAATACTGACTTAACATTACCGTAGTTTTGGGATAATTTGTTAATCTACCATTAACATTCAAAATATACATTCAAAGTACTTTTGCGGTGAAATTTAAGCAAGTTTTAATCAAAAGTATTTAAATGAAATTAACATACCTTATCGTATTTTTATCAGTTGTAACTTCAGTCTTTGCTCAAAATAACAAAGGAACAGACATTGCAGATGCTTCTTTAGCAGAAACAACATCGACAACAACTATAGATGAAAAATCTATTATTACTGGAACCGTAATAGAAGAATCTACCGGAAAACCATTACCGGGAGTACTTGTAGTTATAAAAGGGACCAAATTGGCGACACAGACCGACGCCGAAGGGAAATTTTATTTCAGAAAAATGCCGGCGGGAAAATATGCATTAGAATTTTCTATGTTTTCGTTTTCTACAAAAATCATCTCTGATGTAGAAGTGATTGACAAAGAAGCGACTATATTGAATGTTTCTCTTGCAGAAATGAATGGCGTGCTTGATGAAGTTGTCGTCAAAACAGTTAAAGCAAAAACTGAATCGGTACAATCGCTTTTGACAATGCAAAAGAACAGCATAAGAGTTTCTGACGGAATTTCGGCAGAAAGTATCAAAAGAACACCAGACAGAACCACTTCCGACGTTTTACGAAGAATTAGTGGTACAAGTATTCAAGACAATAAATTTGTTATTGTACGCGGATTAAATGACCGTTACAACACTACTTATTTGAACGGTTCACCGCTACCGAGCACCGAACCTGACAAAAAAGCATTTTCGTTTGATATTTTTCCAGCGAATATGCTTGATAATTTAGTGATTAACAAAACGGCTTCGCCGGATTTGCCAGGTGAATTTGCAGGAGGAATCATTGAAATAAACACCAAATCAACTCCTGAGAATGATTTTCAATCCATCACAGTAGGAGCGGGATACAATACCATCACAACAAACAAAACTAAATTTGAAGCCAACGATGTGAAAGTAGGATTACCATCTTATTTTCCAAATTCAGCCGATTTTATCGCCTTGCAAAACCTGAAAACGGAATCGAGTATTCAGCAGATAGCGAACTTGGCAAAAACTTACCAAACCGATTGGAGTGTAGATGAGGGCAAATTTGATCCTAATACTAATTTTCAATTCACTTTAGGACGGTTTTTTAAATTTAACGGAGATCAAAGTTTAGGCTTATTAGCCTCGGCGACCAATAACGTAACCAATGTTTTTGGAGAGGGAACTCTAAAAGAGTACGAGACGCCAAATGTACAAAATAAAGATTTCCACAATAATAATTATAGGAAACAAAAATTGCTTGGTGCGATAGTGAATCTTTCTTTGAAATTAAATACCAATAACAGGTTTAGCTTCAAAAATTTATACAGCATAAATTCTGAAAGCAGATATACCGACAGATTAGGTACAAAAAACATACAAGATGTTGAACCTATTATGTCTATATCTACCAACAGATTATTTACTGAAAACAAAATTTATACAGGACAATTAATAGGAGAACATTTCTTGCCAGAAAGCAAGATCAAAGTGGGTTGGGTTGGTTCTTACAGTAATGTTCAACGAGAAGTGCCTTCAGAAAGAAGAAATACGTATGATTACATTCAATATTCAGATGGAACTCAATCCGTGCCAAGAGCAAATTTTGTTATAAACTCAGTGGGTATCGATTATCCCGGCTCTATTTTTACATCTGACAATAGCGAAAGCATTTTCAGTTCCAAGATTGACATCAGTAAAAAAATCGAATTTTCAGACAATTTATCCGCTGACATAAAAATAGGTGGAATTATACAATCTCGTAACAGAAAATTTCAAGCCAGACAATTGGGATATATTCCTTTTAATGGAAGAGTGAATGGAATAAATTGGGGAAATAATACTTTTTCCAGCACAATTCCAACTTTGCCAAATGAAACCATTTTCAATTCCGCCAATATGGGAATTTTGTCAACTTCACCTCGAGTAAGTGGTCTGACTCTTTTTGAAGGAACAAAAGGAAGTGATTATTATGATGCAGAATCAAATTTAGACGCTGGTTATTTGATGATTGACAATGTATTCAATAAATGGAGAATAATTTGGGGCGCTCGTATCGAAAACTACTCACAGCAACTCAATTCTAAATCTGAGGCGAATGCACCTGTTGTTGTCGATGACACCCAATTAGACATTTTGCCTTCTTTCAACCTTATTTATAGCTTAGATAAAAAGCAGAACCTAAGACTAAGTGGTTCTAAAACTTTGAACAGACCGGAATTTAGGGAACTAGCGCCCTTTTTGTTCTACGATTTTGACACTAGATTTAATACTTCTGGAAATCCCGATTTAAAAATTACAGATATTTATAATGCTGATATCCGTTATGAGTATTTCTTAGGCAAAGGACAAATGCTTTCGGCATCTACTTTCTATAAAAATTTTAAAAACCCAATCGAGCTGCAAGCGTTGGCCAATAACTCCAATATATATCAAAATGCTTCTACTGGAACAAATTATGGTATTGAATTAGAGTTTAGACTTTTAGTAAGCACCTTATTTGGAGCGAAGGAGAATAAGTTTTTAGATGATTTAACTATTTTCTCCAATTTGGCAGTAATCCGTTCTGAAGTCGATATTTCAAACCTTACTCCCACAGCAGTTAAAACGCCATTACAAGGGCAGTCGCCTTATGTATTCAATGCCGGATTACAATACATCAACAAAGAGTTAGGTTGGTCATTTGCAGCCAATGCAAACAGAGTTGGCGATAGAATTACAATTCACGGAAACCAAACTACCGGAAATACCGCTCCTGCATTTTGGGAAAAGTCAAGAACATTTTTAGATTTTCAGCTAGCAAAAAATCTTTTGAAAAACAAAATAGAATTAAAATTAAATGTTCGTAATGCTTTGGCAGAAGATTTAGTCTTTTACCAAAACAATGACTTACCCGGAGCGAAAGAAATAAAAGGATTTGATGCCTTTGTAAACAAAGTATTCACAGGTGATTCCCAAAACAAGAACGGATTTGACTCTAAAGTTGACGATGAAGTGATTAGAAATAATTTTGGTCGTGTTTTTTCTTTCGCAATGACCTATAATTTTTAATGACCTATAAAAATTGTACTTAAGAGCTTGTTTTTAAAACAGGCTCTTAATGTTTAGATAACACAACGATATTTATAACATAACCCCTAGTTTACATACTGTTTACATTTCAGTCCTAATATTGCTAAAAAAATTAAACACACACAAAATGAAAAAAATTTACTTCTTATCAATTTTGGCCCTCGTAACTTTTACAGGGTTTGCTCAATTTACTACTACAACTTACCGAGGCGCATTTGCTCCTGCTCCAGCAGCAATGTGGACGGATACTTGGACAGAATTTAATCCCCAAGATAAAGCGTATCCAACACCGAATGTTACGGTTTCAGCCAATATAACTACAAATACTATTTGGACGGCAGGTAATACCTATGCTTTAGGGGGACAAATTTATGTAAAAAACAACGCTACATTGACCATTGAGCCAGGCGTAATTATTCGTAGCAATGCACCAGGAGCAGGATTGTTCATCACCAAAGGAGCTAAACTTATAGCCGAAGGAACTGCTAGTAGCCCAATTGTATTTACATCGGGAAATACAGTAGGAAACAGAAACCTGGGAGACTGGGGAGGCATTATTTTATTGGGTAAAGGCTCATACAATATCAATGGAGGCATAAATAATATCGAAGGAATTGCACCTAGTGCAGACACAGAATTTGGTGGTGGAGCAACTCCAGACGACAATGACAATTCGGGTTCTTTGAAATATGTTAGAATAGAATACGCAGGCTTTACTTATGGTGCTGCCGGGAGTAATACAGAGATTAATGGATTAACATTTGGGGCAGTAGGGAAAGGAACCAAAATTGATTATGTACAGGTTTCCTATGCTAATGATGATTCATACGAGTGGTTTGGCGGAGCAGTTGATTGTTTTCACCTTGTAGCTTTCAATGGTATTGATGATGATTTTGACACGGATAATGGTTTCAGTGGTAAAGTGCAATTCTGTTTGGGAATCAGAAATCCTACAATTGCAGATTCTTCAGGTTCTAATGGTTTCGAGTCAGATAACAATTCTACAAGTACCTCTGGCACCAGTTTTACAAGAGCAGTTTTTTCAAACTGTACTTTGGTTGGACCAACTTATAGAACCACTTTGCCAAGCGGAGGAGCATTGAACAGCAACCATAGACGTGCAGCGCACTTAAGAAGAAACACGCAACTTCAAATTTGGAATTCTATTTTTATCGATTTTTTTGATGGTGTAGTTGTAGATGGAAATACTACAACCGCAAACGCAACCGCCAACACTATGAAATTTAAAAGTAATATCATCGCCGGAACGGTTGCCTCAAAAGTGGCCGTTAAAGTGGAATCGCCAACTACCACTTTCGATGTAGCCACTTGGTTTACTTCAAATAACAATACAAGCCAAACGACAAGTGCAGGTCTATTGACATTGCCTTACAACACAACAGACGGAAGCATCTACACTGGATTAGATTACAGACCAGCGGTTGGATCTATCGCTTTGACAGGTGCTGATTTTACAACATTATCAAATGAAAAATTTGTTGCAAATGCTGAATTTTCGTTGAAAGTATATCCAAATCCAAGTTCGGACAGCTTCAAAATCAATTATAGTTCTTCAAACATTGAAGTGGTAAAACTTGCCGCCTACGATATTACTGGAAAAACAATCGAAACATTAAATGTGGATTATGATGCTATCAATAATCAACAAATAGGGAATGATTATGCTCCTGGTGTTTATTTGATCTCATTGAAACAAGGGGATATCAATAAAACAATTAGAGTGATCAAAAAATAAACAGTTACACATTATTTTAGTGTGAAAGTCCTGCAAATTTGCAGGACTTTTTTTGTTTAACTTTAGGCCATAATTTCAACACCACAATAATTTTGAAAACTGTAGAACTCACCACAATCGAAGAAATGTTTGCCCAAATCGGAATAATTCGTCATTTGTACCCCAATATTTCTGAAGAAAAATACAAAGCATATCTTAAATCAATGATCCCGCACAATTATATCCAGATTGCAATTTTCGAAAAGGAAGTCTGCGTCGGCCTGACGGGTTTATGGTATGGAATCAAACTTTGGTCTGGAAAATATCTAGAAATCGACAATTTTATTGTCCATCCCGATCATCGGTCCAAAGGAATTGGGAAAATGCTCACCGATTATGTAAATCAAAAAGCAACCGATTTGGATTGTACAATGATTGTCCTCGATGCGTATACTCAAAATTTTACAGCGCATCGATTTTATTATAATCAAGGCTATAATCCGAGAGGCTTTCATTTCATTAAAACGTTAAATGAGGAGGGATTGACTTAAAACTCTTAAATTAAAAAGACTAAAACGTCACGAATTTGCTCTAATTTTAAAAATTTGTGTGAATTTGTGTAATTTGTGGTTGAATTTTTAAATAGACTTTGTTTGGATTGAATTAATAAATTCAGAAATAAACCAAAGAATTGGTTATTTTTGTGTCATAAAATTAATAGAGACACCCTTGGGATTGTATAAAAATCTTTTCAAACAAACGGCCATTTACGGACTCGCTACGGTTTTGCCGCGAATGTTGAGTTTCTTGTTGGTACGTGTATATACCGGCATTTTACCCACTGCCGAGTATGGCGAAGTCTCCATTCTATTGTCTTGGATGGTGTTTTTCAATGTGATTTTGTCCTACGGAATGGAGACCGGCTTTTTCCGTTTTTATAATTCCGAAAAAGACAAGCAAAATGTGGTAGCCACGACCACAATTTCCATTTTTTGGTCCACTATTTTCTTTCTTTTTGGCGCTCTTATTTTCAGAAATTCCTTAGCTGCTTTAGCCAATGTAAATGTACAATATGTAACTTATGCTATTTGGATTTTAGCCTTAGACGCTTTGGTAATTGTACCATTTTCGAAACTAAGAGCCAATCAGCAGCCTATGAAATACGCTGCCATCAAAATAGGAAATGTTATGGTCAACTTGTTTCTCAACATTTTCTTTTTGTTGTATTTACCGGATTTGGCCACAGCTAATCCGCATTCGTTTATTGCTAATTTGTACATCGAAAATTTCGAAATTGGTTATATTTTTGTCTCCAATTTATTGGCAAGCTTGCTAACCTTGGTCGTACTTTCGCCGAATTATTTCAACCTCAATCGAAAATTCGACAAAGAGCTTTGGAAAAAAATGATGAAATACGGCTTGCCAATCCTCGTGGCGGGAATTGCTTTTGCGGTCAATGAACATTTCGATAAAATTTTATTAAATTATCTGCTTCCAGAACACATTGCCAAGTCCGAAGTAGGAGCTTATTCGGCTTGTTACAAACTGGGTTTGTTTATGGTTTTGTTTGCCACAGCTTTCCGTTTGGGAATCGAGCCGTTCTTTTTTAGCCATTCGTCCAATGATAAAGCACCCGAAACCTATGCTGTGATTACTAAGTATTTTGTCATCATGGGATCGGTCATTCTTTTGGGAGTTATCGTTTTTGCCGATGTGTTGAAGTTTCTGTTGCTTGATGATAAATCCTACTGGGAGGCGATGAAAGTCGTACCACTAATCATTCTAGCCAATTTTTGTTTAGGTATTTACAACAACCTTTCGGTTTGGTACAAACTAACCGACAAGACTCAAATAGGAGCTTATATCTCGATTGTAGGAGCGATATTGACTTTGGTTTTAAATTATCTTTTAATTCCAAAATACAGTTATTACGGCTCAGCAATTGCTACTATTGCTGCCTATGGAAGTATGATGATGATATCCTATGTGCTCGGAAATAAATACTATCCTATCCCTTACGATATGGAAAAAATTGGTGGGTATTTAGGCTTGTCAATCCTATTTTCCATCATTTCATTTTATGGATTTAGGGAAAATTATTTCGTTGGAATTCCGTTACTGATTGGGTTTATGTATTTCATCTATCACAACGAGAAAGAAACTATTTTGGGAATTGTAAAAAGGAAAAAATAAAAATTATCAGTACGTACAGGTCGCGACCTCTCCGTACGAATTAAATAAAAAAATGAAAATAAAAATCATCAATAAATCGCAACATGATTTGCCTACTTACGAAACCATTGCCTCGGCAGGAATGGATTTAAGAGCCAATCTTACCGAATCAATAACCCTGAAACCATTGGAAAGAACCATCGTTAAAACCGGTCTTTTCATCGAATTACCCATAGGTTACGAGGCACAAGTGCGACCAAGAAGCGGCTTGGCAGCCAAAAAAGGAATCACCGTTCTCAATTCCCCCGGAACTGTCGACGCGGATTATCGGGGAGAAATTGGGGTGATTTTGGTCAATTTATCAAATGAAGTTTTCGTTGTCGAAAACGGGGAACGCATTGCCCAACTCATCATCGCAAAACACGAAAGATCCGAATGGGTTGAAGTTCAGGAATTATCTGAAACATCTAGAGGAGAAGGCGGTTTTGGGAGTACTGGGGTGAAGTAAAGCCCCCTAACCCCCGAAGGGGGAATTAAGTACAGTATATTAAATATAAGAAATTAAAAAAAGTAAATAAACAAACAACAATTGCTCTTTAATTTCCCCTTTGGGGGTTAAGGGGCCAGTAAAACCTACTTACCCCTAGTAGCAGTTCCCCCTTTGGGGGTTAGGGGGCCGATATGAAAATAATAGTACCAATGGCTGGACGAGGTTCCAGATTAAGACCACACACATTAACCATTCCGAAACCTTTAATTCCAATTGCGGGAAAACCAATCGTACACCGTTTGGTCGAAGATATTGCTGGGGTGTTGAATCAGGATATTGAAGAAATAGCCTTTATCATTCACGAAAGTTTTGGCAAGAAAGTAGAAGAAGATTTAATCGCCATTGCCGAAAAATTAGGTTCAAAAGGAACTATCTATTATCAAAATGAAGCTTTGGGAACGGGTCACGCCATTATGTGTGCCAAAGAGTCGCTGAGCGGACCAGCCGTGATTGCGTATGCTGATACTTTGATTCGTGCCGATTTCGATTTAGATCAAAATGCTGACAGCGTGATTTGGGTGAAAAAAGTAGATCAACCAGAAGCTTTTGGGGTAGTCAACTTGAACGAAGCCAATCAAATTATTGAATTGGTCGAAAAACCTAAGGAATTTGTTTCAGACCTTGCTGTTATCGGAATTTACTATTTTAAAGATGTTGCCGTTCTGAAAAACGAATTGCAATTTGTTTTGGACAACAACATCATCAACGGTGGCGAATATCAGATCAATGACGGAATCAAGCAAATGATGGCAAAAGGTATGATTTTTGTGCCGGGAGAAGTCGCTGAGTGGATGGACTGCGGCAACAAAGATGTTACGGTAGAAACCAATTCAAGAATGTTGGGATTTTTACACAATGATGGAGAAGATTTGGTGGCGAAAAACATTAAATTAGAAAATTCAACGATCATTCCGCCTTGTTATATTGGAGAAGATGTGGTTTTGATTAATACAACTGTTGGGCCAAATGTGTCTTTAGGAAAAGGATGTCACATTGTCAATAGCTCCATAAAAAACAGTTTGGTGCAAACCCATTCGCATATCAAAAACGCCAATTTAGACAATGCGATGATAGGCAATCACGCTAGTTTTGATGGAAATTTCACAAGCATCAGCATTGGAGATTATTCGGTATTGGAGTAATAAAGAGGTATTAATTCCAATTGAGAACAAAATAAAATTAAGCTATTTTCTTTTAAACCATTAAGAAATTAAGGCATATTAAGACTAAAAACTTAATTTTCTTAATGGTTTAAAAAAAGCAATGGTTTTTAATCTGTTGATTGGTACTATTTGAAACAACAATAATGAAAAAAACGGTTCCCTTCTTTTTATTCTGGGTTTTGCTTTGCAATTCAGCTTCGCTATTGGCGCAAGCCGAACCAGAATCTATTGTGCCGGAAACCGATAAATTTCAAGATTATTTTTATGAATCGTTGAAGCAAAAAGGCATCGAGAATTATGACCGAGCTATTGTAGCCTTGGAAGAATGTTTGAAAATTAAACCCAATGATGCCAGTATTTATGCTGAAATGGGGAAGAATTATTTTGGATTGAAAAACTTTGAACAAAGCTATGCTTTTTATGAAAAAGCTGCTCAAATTGACCCCAAGAACAAATGGTATTGGGCAGGAATGTATGAAGTAAATTATCAGACCAAGAATTACAATCAAGCTATTAGCAACATTAATAA
Organism: Flavobacterium nackdongense; assembly: GCF_004355225.1. Classification (NCBI taxonomy): domain Bacteria; kingdom Pseudomonadati; phylum Bacteroidota; class Flavobacteriia; order Flavobacteriales; family Flavobacteriaceae; genus Flavobacterium; species Flavobacterium nackdongense. The sequence continues at coordinate 2,600,962 of NZ_CP037933.1, forward strand.
ATTGATTGAATTTGATCCCGTTTATAAAGAAGATTTGGTTTCGCTCTATATGTACACCCAACAATTTGATAAAGCGCTGCTGCTCATCAATGAGTTGAATGATAAGGTTGGAAAAACCAATGTACGTGAAATGTATAAAGCACAAATTCTGTCCCAAGGGAAATATCAGAACGCTGAAATGGAGAATTTGCTAATGCAAATAGAGAAAAATCCAAAAGAAGAATCGAATTATATTGCTTTAATTAAGTTGTATTCTGAGAATAATCAAAAGGAAAAAGCCACGGCAATTATCAAAAAATTAGAAGTCGCAGTTCCAGAATCAGAATGGGCGCAAGTAGGGCTTTTTAAATATTATTTAGATAAAAATGAAGCGCCAAAAGCGATTAAGGCGATGAATTTAGTGTTGGCAAGTGCGCAAATAGATGCTAATATCAAACACCGAGTACTGAATGATTTTATGGTTTTTGTTGCAAAAAATCCGCAATATTCTCCCGATTTAGAGCAGGCGATAGTTGCTTTAGACAAAGATTTAGATGCAAAACTGTCTAAGGAAATAGGAACGTTTTATGCCAATAGAAAGCAATGGGACAAATCGATTCCGTACTATGAAATGGTATTAAAAAAAGGTTCTGGCGAAGATGTGGAAACCAGTTTGCTCTTGCTTCAGGCCTATGCCGAAACCAAACAATTTGAGATTGTAGCACAAAAAGCGGCATCTTTAGTAGAAAAGTATCCTACACAACCTCAATTTTATTACTTTGCAGGTCTGGCCAATAACCAAAAAAAGCAGTATAAAAACGCTATAACTTTTTTGGAAATGGGTTTGGATTATGTCGTGAGCGACTTGGTATTGGAAGCTAATTTTAATCTTCAATTGGGGGAGGCGTACAACGGTTTAGGTGATTTCAAGAAAAAAGAAATGTATTTTGCCAAAGCCAATCAATTAGTTAAAAACAAAAAATAAAATGAATAATTTTTTCAAAAACATACGAATCTTTTTTTGGGTTAGCTGCATTGTTTCGATGGTACTAGTTTCGTGCAAATCGAAAACAGCCGTGGTCGATGCCTCCAAAAATGAGAGCAGAAAGAACATCAATAAAATCATAGAAAACTATTACAACAATAAAAATCAGTTTTCTACATTATATATAAAGGCGAGTGCGAAATACGCTACTGAAAACCAAAACCAAAATGTGACAGCCGAAATTAAACTCAAAAAAGACGAACAAATTTTAATCAGTATTCGGTTTTTAGGAATCACGATGGCAAAAGCATCAATAACTCCTGACAAGGTGAGTTATTATGAAAAATTAAACGGAACGTATTATGAAGGCGATTTTAGTGGTTTGAGTCGGTTTTTGGGTACGGATTTAGACTTTAATAAAGTTCAAAATATGATTTTAGGCAGAGCTATAGATAATTTGAAGGAGGGAAAATATGCGGACTCGCTTGCCGATCAAGTGTATCGATTGGATGAAATAGCCGATGCCAATACTAAGAAATCTTTCTATATTGATGCCAATAATTATACTATGAATAAGCAGGAAATCACCCAAACCAAAGAAGAACGCATGGTTCAAGTGATCTATTCCAACAAAAAAGAGTACAGCGAAATGACCTTGCCATTGGGGATTACTATTAATTCCTATCAAAAAAAGGGGAAAGCCGAAATCAATATGACTTATACGACGGTCAATTTTAATGAAGAACTTTCTTTTCCTTATAGTGTTCCAAATGATTACAAAAGAATTATAATTAAGTAAATTTGCACAAACGAATTATATCATGCCAAAATTTCTCCTAAGCCTAATTTTAATCTGTATGACTTCAGCGATCTGGAGTCAGGAAACCCAGCAAGAAAAATTAGAAAAACGAAAAGCCCAAATTCAACAAGAAATTAGAGATAATGAAAAGCTGCTGCAATCCGTAAAGAAAAAAGAAAAATCAGCGGTAAGCGTGGTAATCGTTCAAGCCAACAAAATCAAGCTGAAAGAAAAATTGATCAATACCACCGAAAGGCAAGCCAAATTGCTGAGCAACGATATTTACATCAATCAATTGCAAATCAATAAATTGAATCGTGAATTGGCTGATCTTAAAGAAGATTATGCCGAAATGATTGTTAAATCATACAAAAGTCGTTCCGAGCAAAGCCGAGCTATGTTTATTTTGTCTTCGAACAGTTTTTTGCAGGCGTACAAGAGAGCACAGTATATGAAACAATATACAAATTTCAGAAAAATGCAGGGTGATGAAATTAAATCGAAATCAAATCAGCTTGTGGAGCATAATGAAAAAATGGGTGTTCAGAAATCGGCCAAGCAAAAATTGATTGAAGAAAACGAAAAGGAAAGATTGTCATTGCTCAAGGCCAAACAAGAACAACAAAAGGTGGTCAATTCTATCAAAAAAGATAAAAATAAAATTGCTGCCGAAATCAAAAAACGACAAGCCGAAGCCAGAGCAATCGACAGGCAAATAGATCGTATTGTTCGTGAAGCCATTGCCGAAGCCAACCGAAAAGCCGCATTGGAACGAGCGATGGAAAAAGCGAAAGCCGAAGCCAAAGGCGGAGAGTCTAAAGAAGAAATAAAAACGCGTGCCAGAGCAATAGTTTCAGCTGCTCCAGCAGCAATGTCCTCGAAAATTATACTTACAGCAGAGGCTAAAATACTTTCTGATAATTTCAAGGCCAACAGGGGAAAACTGCCTTGGCCAGTAGAAAAAGGATTCGTGTCTTTGCCTTATGGTGATCAACCTCACCCTCAATTTCCGTCTTTAAGGGTACATAATAGTGGGGTCGAAATCACTACCGATCAAGGGGCGACAGCGAGAGCGGTTTTTGGCGGCGAAGTGACTAGCGTAATGGTTTTGTCACCTGTAAACAAAGCGGTGATGATTCAACACGGGGATTATTTCACCGTTTATCAAAACTTAAGCGCAGTCAATGTTAGTAAAGGAGATAAAGTAAGCATCAAACAAGGTATTGGGAAAGTAAGAACTAATGGGGAAACCGGACGTACAGTGCTAAAATTTACAATTTCTCAAAACACAACCTACAATAATCCAGCGACTTGGTTGTTTAATATGTAATGAAATTAGCAAAAAACGAAAACAGCACCATTTTTTAATGATAAAATGGTGCTGTTTTTATTTATATGAAATCCGCTACTGCTGCTGCTGCTGTCTCATTTGAAGCTGAAGTTGGTATTCTAAAAGATCGATTTGTCTTTGGGCTTCATCAGAGACTTTTTTAAGTTTTACCTCATTTTTTTCTTCGAATAATCTTCCGTCTTCATAACTGATCGCAACGCTAACGGAGAGGTTTTGTTTGGCAATTCCCTTGAAAGAACCTTTTACGGGTGAACATTCGTTAAAATCTCTTCCCACGGATAGTTTTACGTGGTTGTCCATAGTCCAAACATTATTGGTTGGGTCAATGCCTAGCCAGCCTTGGGTTGGGGTGTAAAATTCAACCCAAGCGTGAGTGGCTCCTTCGCCTCTTAGAGTACTGTTATTGGAACAGACATAACCACTTACATAACGCGATGGAATACCGGCGCTGCGCAGCAATTGGAGCAGAACGTGCGCAAAATCCTGACAAACCCCTTTTTTATGATCCAGAATCTCGTCGACCGTGGTTTCTATATTGGTAATGCCCTTGGTATACGTAAAGTTTTTATAAATATAGGTACTGCATTTTTGACCAATTTCTATAATAGATTTCTCTTTGAAATTGTTTTTTTTCAAAATGGAATCTATTTTCTTTTGGTTTACTATTTTGTCTGGAATACAGAGTCGCTGCAAAGCGCTATTTTTTTCTTTCACTCGGTCTAAATCCGCCAAAGTGGTCGTGTCAATTGCTGGTATTTTGAGCGAATGATTCACACGAACCAGTATTTGCGATTCGATAATCATTTCTTGATGAGGTTCCAAAATGTTAAAATTCCCCACACTATTGCCGTAAAAATCTGTAGAGATTTCGACTTTAGGATTGGAAGTAATCAAAAGCTGGTGTTGCAGCACCTCTTGATTATCAAAATTGTGAGGAAACAAACGAATCTCGTTGATACTTTCCTTGATGGGCCAACTGTATTCGTATTTTGTGATGTGAACTATTTTGAATAAAGCCATTGGTTTATGAATAAGAGAAGAATACTTTTGAAAAATCAGCTGAAAATTGAATCAATTGTGCCTGAGTATCGTTTAAGACCTCTTCCAATTGTTGGTCTGTTAAGTTGTAATAATCCGTATATTGAATCAAGCTTTTTAGTCTTCCAAATTGATTTTGAAGCGTTCTTGCTTCGCTTGACGTATTATCGATGCATAATGTGGCCAAGTATTTGTCAATTAAATCTAAAGTGAACATTACAGAATGTGAAAAGTCTTTGTTGAAAATCACATGCTGTACCACTTTTCGATTGTGCGAAATATTGCTGTAGCTTTTTAAATATTGCTCATAACCCGATAAAGACAACAACAATCGTCTCCAATACATTAAATCTTGATTGCCATCCAGATTATAATGAATGGGTTTGTAATACGCCTGTGTCAGGTAGATGGTTTGCAAACAGCGTTCTATGTTTTTTCCAATGCTCGAAAAACACCAACCTAAACCCCGGGGCATCGTCACGTGAAGGATGCCATTGTAGAGCAAAAGATCTTTATTGAGCTTGGTTACGACATCCAAAGCTTCGTAGGTTTCCAATTTTTTGGGCAATTCTGGCGAATTCGTATAATGGTACATCGAGTTGATGTGTTCCCAAAGTTCCTTGGTTATTTTGTCTTGTGATCCTCGAGCGTTTTCTCGTGCTTTTTTTACAATGTTTTTTACAGAATCGACGTTTTGATTGGCACAAATAATGTATTTCAGCACAAAACTCGAATCGTATTGCGATTGGATCACGTGCTCTTTTACTAAATCGGTATAATATTCCAACAAAGGTCTGTAGCCTTGCGAATCGTTCATTTCTTTGTCAAAAGACAAGATGTAAAAGGTGTTTAATGTGCGCAACATGCCATCGGCTCTTTCCATATATCTGTTGAGCCAAAACATATTGTCTGCCACTCGGCTGAGCATATTTGTTTCCATTCTATTATCATTACGACGGACGAACCAATTTCATCCTTATTACTAATTCGTTTTTTATTCTGTAATCCAAGTGTCTTTGCTGCCACCGCCTTGCGAAGAATTCACGACCAATGAGCCCTCGGTCAGCGCCACTCGAGTAAGTCCTCCAGGAACAATTTTTACGCCATCAGGACCGAATAAGGCATAGGGTCGTAAATCTACATGACGCAATTGCAGTTTGCCATCAATAAGACAAGGCACTGTACTAAGCTGTATGATAGGTTGAGCGATAAAATTTCTGGGATTGGCAAGAATTGCTTTTTTCCCTCTGTCGAGTTCTTGTTGTGAAGCTTTATTGCCCATAATCATCCCATAGCCCCCACTTTGATTGGTTTCTTTGATGACCATATTTTCCATATTGGCAAAAACGTGTTCTCTTTCCTCTTTATTTTCCATTTGATAAGTGGGAACATTTTTTAGAATTGGATCTTCGTTGAGATAGTATTTGATCATATCGGGCACATAAGCATATACGGCTTTGTCGTCGGCAACGCCATTTCCCACGGCATTGACTAGGGCCACATTGCCCATTTTGTATGCGCTTATAAGGCCCGGAACACCCAAAGTGCTTTCAGGTCTAAACACTAAAGGATCCAGATAATCGTCATCAAGTCGTCGGTAAATCACATCGATTTGTTCAAGACCTGCAGTCGTTTTCATAAAAACCTGATTGTTGTTGACGACCAAATCTCTTCCTTCCACAAGAGGTACACCCATTTGTCGAGCTAAAAAAGTATGTTCGTAATAAGCCGAATTATAAATTCCGGGCGTGAGCAAAACCACATTGGGTTTCGAGATATTTCTTGGCGACATTGAAACTAATATCTTGTGCAAAACCATAGGGTAATTAATCACCATACTCACTCGATTCATATTGAACATGTCCGGGAAAATACGCTTGGTAACCTCTCTGTTTTCCAGCATATAGCTTACGCCACTCGGACATCGGAGGTTGTCTTCGAGCACATAAAACTCTCCTTTTTCACCGCGAATCAGGTCAATACCTGCAATATGAATGTGAATATTGTGAGGCAGTTTTATACCATGAACTTCTTGAATATAATGAGGACAGGAGGAAATTAATGAAGCTGGAATAATACCGTCTTTGATGATAAGTTGTTCGTTGTAAACATCTTCTAGAAACAAGTTCAGCGCTTTCAGTCGTTGTGCAATTCCCATTTCCACCTCGTTCCAATCCTTCCGGGTAATTATTCTTGGGATAATGTCAAAGGGAAAAATCCGTTCAATTCCCTGACTGTCATCACTGTACACAGTGAAAGTTATTCCTTGGTTCATAAAGAAATCTGACGCTTGCCTTTGTTTTTGTTCAATATTTTGGGGACTAAGATTTTGCAATGTCTGCAAAACGTTGCGGTAAGAATCCCGAACGCCTTTGCTAGAAAACATTTCGTCCCATCCGTTTGGGTTCAATTTGGGAATCAACTTCATCATAACGTATATTATTAAATAGTCAAATTTTTAAATCATTGTTTGAAAAAAAAATTATTTACAACAAATTTATTGTTTTATTTTAATCGAAATTGTTGTTATGCTGAATAATTAATAATTTATGTGAAATTCTTTTTTTTGACTTTTATTTTTGACAATTTTGTTCTTTTTCCGCGCCTTATTTCCAAATCGTTAATTAAAAAAGTATCGTATTTTTATCAAAGACCCCTATTTTGGTAGGGGTGTAAATGCAAAAACCTAAAAATATAGCGATTGCACCGCCTTTTTTTAACGGCAACTTCTTAAATCACAAAAATAAATCAGAATTGATATAAAAAAGGGATTAAACTTTAAAATGAGAGAAGAACAGCATCATAATATCGTTAGTATTGTAGCCCCGTCGGGAATCGAACCCGAATCAAAAGTTTAGGAAACTCCCATTCTATCCGTTGAACTACGGGGCTGCAATTGAGTACTAAAATAATAATTTAAAAGTATTTCTCGAGTAATTCTGCGTTGATTTAGGAAATCAATCAAGTGTCGATATTGCCCGTGCCTAAGATTACAGCCAAATATAAACAAAAAAAGCTAGTCTTGCGACTAGCTTTTTGCTCCCTCTCTTGGGCTCGAACCAAGGACCCTCTGATTAACAGTCAGATGCTCTAACCAACTGAGCTAAGAAGGAAACTGTATTTTTTATTCTATTTTGAATGAACGTTTTTTTGTCGCTTTAACTAGCAATGTTTGTTTGTTTAAGCGGTTGCAAATATAGTGCTAAAATTAATTTTCGCAAACAAAATTAAATAAATTTTTAAAAAAAATTATTTCCCTACGATTGCTTTGTAAATATCATTTCCGTTGGCAAACAATAATAAAGTGATAAGTAGAAAGAAACCAACCATTTGGGCGTTTTCTAGGAACTTGTCGCTCGGTTTTCTGCCGCTAACCATTTCGTATAATAAAAAGATGACATGACCGCCATCAAGTGCCGGAATCGGCAATAAATTCATTACACCAAGCATTATGGATAGTAAAGCAGTAATGTTCCAAAACACTTCCCAACTCCAACTGCTCGGAAAAACATTATAAATCGCTGCAAATCCACCAACCCCTTTGTAGGCGCCTGTATCGGGATTAAAAATCATTTTCAACTGTTTTCCGTATCCCACCAATTGGTTTTTCCCTTTTTCGATACCCACCGGAATCGATTCGAAAAAGCTGTAGTTTTCCTCACGGAATTTGTAATACCCTAATTTTTCAAGATTATCTTCTGCCAAAGAACCTGGAAAAATTCCTAATTTGCCTTCTTTGTCTACTTCAACAGTGACAGGAATTTCTTTGAGGTTTCTTAAGACAACAGCTGGTATTTTTTTGCCTTTATAGGCTTTTAATACTTCTGCAGCTTGGTCAAAATATTTTACAGTAGTTCCGTTAAGAGAAATGATAATATCTTTTGGTTTTACTGCTAATGTGTTTTTAGAAGTTTCTGTAAACGTCCCAACAACAAATGGCAATCGTAAAGTAATGACCCCTTTTTTGTCAGAATCCAATATTTTACCAATAAAATTCACGGGCATATTCACTGTAATTAGCGCGCCATTTCTTTCGACAATCACCTCCTTTGAGGTTAATATATCCATCGTTACCGCTGGAACAAATCGGTCCACCTTCTGACCATCGATCGATACAATTCGGTCTCCTGTTTTGATTCCCGCTTGCTCTACAACGGGACTTGTAACCCAAATCCCATCTTTTAAAGAGTTGTTATCGATAAAACTATCACCGTAAGCAAACGCCATTCCGATGTAAATGACGAAGGCCAAAATGAAGTTTACCGTAACACCGCCTAACATAATAATCAGGCGTTGCCAAGCTGGTTTCGAACGAAATTCCCAAGGTTGTGGTGGCAAAGCCATTTGCTCTTTGTCCATACTTTCGTCGATCATCCCAGAAATTTTCACATAACCACCCAGAGGCAACCAACCAATTCCGTATTCGGTTTCACCAATTTTCTTTTTGAATAATGAGTATTTAACATCAAAAAACAAATAGAACTTTTCTACTCTGGTTTTAAATAGTTTGGCAGGAATAAAATGTCCTAATTCGTGAAGTATAATTAATAAGGATAGGCTCAATAAAAATTGTGAAAGCTTGATAACTATTTCCATTTATTTGTCATTGCGAGGAAAGACCTGTCCACTGTGGCGGAAGCAATCTCATCCTCTTATTATTTAATTTGTATAGCGCACAAAAGTAAGGTTTTCTATTTTACTTCCAAAGGGTTACTTTTGTGTCAGACGATAATAATTTGTTAATAATTGTCGATTTTCCCTTTTTCCTTTGCTGTATGTGCCTTAACTTTACTTTTTGTTACAAACTTGAACTCGATTAGTATTGAAAAGTTTAAACCGCATAGAAAAATTATTACTTGTTTATAAAAAGGCGCTTTGCTTATCATAGTTATCATAGTTATCATAGCTATGTGTAAATAAAACACCTATGACCCGAGCGAAGCGAACTGACGAAGTAGTACCTTCATGAATTATTTTTTACAATCGCTATGTGGTTAAAAATTAGTAATCGGAATCAGGTTTGCAAATAGCTCTGTCATCAAAAGATTTTTTTCATATAAAAAACTAATAAATATGTCTGTCCAATTATTTTCTCCAATTCAAATAAAAAGTCTCCAGTTCAAAAACAGAATTGCTATTTCGCCAATGTGCCAATATTCGGCAATTGATGGTTTTGCCAATGATTGGCATCTGGTCCATTTAGGAAGCAGAGCTAGTGGCGGCGCAGCTTTACTCATTCAGGAAGCCACTGCAGTTTCTCCCGAGGGAAGAATTTCGCCTAGTGATTTAGGGCTTTGGAAAGACGAGCAAATAGACAAATTGAAAGCCATCAATCAGTTTATACTTTCTCAAAATTCGATTCCGGGAATTCAATTGGCACACGCCGGAAGGAAAGCGAGTGTTTCGGAACCTTGGAACGGCAACAAAAAATTGGACGAATCCAATGGTGGTTGGGAAACCGTTTCGGCAAGCGCTGTTGGATATCATTCCAATGAAAAATCCCCAATAGCTTTAGATAAAATCGGAATCCAAAAAGTGATTTCCGATTTCAAATCGGCAACCAAAAGAGCGTTGCAAGCCGATTTTCAGCTAGTCGAAATCCACGCAGCCCACGGCTATTTGTTACATCAATTTATGTCGCCTTTGTCTAATCTGAGAACTGATGAATACGGAGGAAGTTTCGAAAATAGGATTCGTTTGCTGCTCGAAGTGCTCGAAGCGGTACAATCCGAATGGCCAACAGATTTGCCTTTATTTGTCAGAATCTCCGCAACAGATTGGGCGGATGGCGGATGGAACATCGAGGAATCGGTTCAACTTTCTCAACTTTTGAAAGAGAAAGGCGTAGATTTAATTGACGTTTCTTCGGGTGGATTAGTTTCGCATCAGCAAATTCCGTTGGGACCAGGGTATCAGGTTCCTTTTGCCGGCAGCATCAAAAAAGAAACGGGAATTTTAACAGGCGCCGTCGGTTTAATTACCGAAGCAGCTCAAGCAGAAGAAATCGTCGCCACAGGAAAAGCCGATTTGGTTTTATTTGCTAGAGAATCTTTGAGAAACCCGAATTTAGCCTTGGATTTTGCTAAAGAATTAGGAGTTGACGTATCTTGGCCAAAACAATACGAAAGAGCAAAATAAATTAAATGATTTTTGAATGATAATTAACGATTTCAGATTTGAGATTTAGCGTTGATAAATAGGAGATTGTTGGTTTTCGAGTTTTTAAACTTCTGCAATCAAAAATCGTTAATCAAAAATCTGCAATCTTTATAGACTTTTAAAACAAACAAAATGCAAAAAATAAAAACAGCACTCTTATCCTACGGAATGTCGGGAAAAGTTTTTCACGCTCCGTTTCTGGAACTTCATCCCGGTTTTGAACTTTTGGGTTCCTGGGAACGAAGCAAAAAACTAATTCAGGAAGATTATCCCGAAGTGAAAAGCTATCCTAGTTTAGAATCGATTTTGGAGGACAAAAGCATCGATTTGGTTATTGTCAACACGCCAATAGACACGCATTTTGAGTATGCCAAAAAAGTATTACTTGCCGGAAAACACGCCATTGTCGAAAAAGCATTCACTTCAACTGTCGCCGAAGCAATGGAATTGGCTGCTTTGGCCAAAGAGAAAGGCTTGAAACTTTCCGTTTTTCAAAATAGGAGATGGGACAGTGAATTCAAAACCGTGAAGAAAATTTTAGATGACAAGTTGTTGGGTGAAATTGTCGAAGCCGAGTTTCATTTTGACCGTTACAATCCGATTTTGAGTCCCAAAGTGCACAAGGAAACCGTGAATTCCGGTTCTGGAATTGCGAAAGATTTGGGCCCACACATTATTGATCAAGCCCTGCATTTGTTTGGCGTTCCCAAGGCTGTTTTTGCCGATATCCGAATCACGAGAGCACATTCTTTAGTCGATGATTATTTGGATATTTTGCTGTATTATTCGGAGTTTAGAGTGCGATTGAAAGCGGGGTTTTTTGTCCGGGAACCCAATCCTTCGTATGTGGTTCACGGCAAGAAAGGATCTTTTCTAAAAACGCGTGGCGATGTGCAGGAAGACGAATTGAAACTGGGTAAAAAACCCAATTTAACCACTTGGGGAACCGAAAAAGAAGGTCAAGAAGGACTCTTGCACACCGAAATCGACGGTAAAATTACCAGAGAAAAAGTACCCACGCTTCAAGGCAATTATTACGACTTTTTTGATGGGGTTTATCAGGCGATTGCCAACGGTAAAACCGAGCCTGTAACTGCTCAAGACGGCGTTAATGTCATGCGAATTGTTGAAGCCGCTTTTCAAAGCAGTGAGCAAAAAAGAGCCATTAATTTATAAACATGAACTCGATAAATATTTAAAAACCACATAGGAAAATTATTGTTTTTTAATAGAAAGACGCTTTGCTTATCATAGATTTACTTAGTCAGTTCGCTTTGCTCGGGTCATAGCTAGGAGTAAATAAAATACCTATGAAAATCTTTGTAAATTGTATTTTTCCATAATTTCCTATGTGGTTAAAAATTAGTAATTAAACTCAATTTATAAACAATAACGTTGTACTAGTCGGTTTATAAAGGAAATAGCCAATAGAAACGTATTGATTTTGTACTTTTGCAGATTCAAATTTAAAAAGCAACTCATTTGGAAGATTACAATTTTTTAGGCAGTATTAAAGCCAAAGGCAAATACAAGAAAACCTATCGTGACGCCAAGCAATCGTATTTGAACCGAATTCGATGGGCTGTTGCGATGTTCTATTTTGGAATGGGCTTGTCATTTGCCACTTGGGCAAGCCGTATACCTGCGATTAAGTCGGCGCTGAATTTAAGTGATGGAGAACTGGGAACCATTTTATTTGCATTGCCAGTAGGACAGTTGACGATGATGTTTTTTTCGGGAAAATTAGTAACGCGTTTTGGGAGTGATCGCATTCTGCCCTTTGCTATTTTGATGTATGCCTTTAGTTTGACTAATATTGGTTTGGCGCAAAATGCTTGGCAATTGGCTCTGGGGTTGATCTCTTTCGGGATTTTTGGCAATTTGACTAATATATCCGTAAACACCCAAGGCATTTATACCGAAGGTCTTTTCAGGAGAGCGATTTTGTCTTCTTTTCACGGCATGTGGAGTTTGGCAGGATTCACCGGAGCCCTTGTGGGACTGGGAATGTTGGCACTAAAAATTACGACTTATATGCATTTTGTTATCGTGGCTGCAGTAGTAGTAGTGTTAGTGGCTATCAATTTCAAGTATTTAATAAAAGCTAAAGAAAAAGTCCGTCCCGAAAAGAAAAAAACATTCAGAAAACCAGATATGTCCTTGATTTTGTTGGGCGTTATTGGGTTTTGTAGTATGGCGAGCGAAGGAATTATGTTCGATTGGAGTGGCGTTTATTTCAAAGATATTGTCAAAGCTCCCGATTCATTAGTGGTCTTGGGCTATACTTCCTTTATGATTATGATGGCGAGCGGACGATTTTTTGGAGGTCATTTAATCGATAGATTTGGTCGAAAAACAGTGATGCAAATCAGCGGTTTGATGATTTCATCGGGTTTATTTATGGCGGTATTTTTCCCCTATATCATTCCGAGTACTATTGCTTTTATGATTGTTGGTTTGGGCGTGTCGACGGTTATTCCCACTTTGTATAGCATCGCGGGAAAACATCCAACAATTCCAACTGGCGAAGCGTTGACAGCTGTTTCCAGCGTAAGTTTTCTTGGTTTTTTGATGGGACCACCTGTGATCGGTCATATTTCCGAACAATTTGGTTTGCAATTTTCATTCGGTTTTATCGGGCTGTTTGGATTTTTAATTGCTTTTTTGGTCAAAAGAGTCAAAGCAATCGAATAGATTGCAAGATCAACTTTTTGACACGAATTGCACGAATTTGTACAAATTGTTATAATTAATTTTAAATATTACACAAATTTGTCTGCCTCTGGCAGATTAGTGAAATTTATGCAGCTTTTATTTCGTGTAAATTCGGGACCCGAGTAACAGCGAACGGACGGAGTAAATTCTTGGCTAAAATTTTTAAAGCCTTTCTTCTTGAATCATTTCAATGCAATGTCTATAAGTCCCTCCTAAATCATTAAATTTGTCCCTTATTCAAAGATATGTTAGAAAAAGAAATAATCAATTTTGAAAAAACGGCCATTGTTGGTATCGTTACCCAAAATCAAAGCGAAGATAAACTCAACGAATATCTGGACGAATTGGAGTTTTTGACTTTTACCGCTGGTGGTGAAGTGGTGAAACGTTTTTGGCAAAAAATGGACAAACCCAATCCCAAAACTTTTTTAGGAACTGGAAAAATAGACGAAATCAATCTTTTTGTAAAGGAAAATGACATCTCAAGTTTGGTTTTTGATGATGAATTGACGCCTTCGCAGCAAAAAAATATTTCCAAAATCATCGATTGCAAAATCCTCGATAGAACTAATCTTATCCTTGATATTTTTGCACAAAGAGCCGAAACTTCGTATGCCAGAACGCAGGTCGAACTGGCACAATGTATTTATTTGTTACCCAGATTATCCGGACTATGGACACACTTGGAACGTCAAAAAGGGGGAATAGGCATGCGTGGACCTGGAGAAACGGAGATTGAAACTGATAGACGTATCGTTCGGGACAGAATTTCGTTATTGAAAGAAAAAATAAAAGCCATCGACAAACAAATGGGAACCCAACGAGGCAATCGGGGCGCTATGGTTCGGGTGGCTTTGGTAGGTTATACCAATGTGGGAAAATCAACTTTGATGAATGCCATTGGCAAAAGCGATGTTTTTGTAGAGAACAAACTTTTTGCTACTTTGGACACCACCGTTCGAAAAGTGGTGATTAAAAACCTACCTTTCTTGCTTTCGGATACCGTAGGATTTATTCGAAAATTGCCAACTCAATTGGTCGATTCCTTCAAAAGTACGCTCGATGAGGTTCGCGAAGCCGATTTGTTATTACACGTGGTCGATATTTCGCATCCGGATTTTGAAGATCATATCGAATCGGTAAATCAAACTTTGGCAGATATCAAGGCGAAAGACAAGCCTGTGCTGATGGTTTTCAATAAAATCGATGCTTATAAACATTTGACCATCGACGAAGATGATTTAATGACCGAAAAAACACCCAGACATTTCACCCTCGAAGAATGGAAAACGACTTGGATGCACCGTGTGGGCGAAGAAAACGCCTTGTTTATTTCGGCCGCCAATAAAGAGAATTTCGAAGAATTCAGAGAGCGAGTGTACGAAGCGGTGAGACAAATTCACATCACACGTTTTCCCTACAATAAGTTTTTATATCCTGATTATAAGGATGCTGTGGAGAAAGAAGAGAAAGAATAATTTTCCTAAAATATAAAGTATGTCAAACCCTTTTGAAATCGAATTTCAAAAGGGTTTTTTTGTTAGAAAACACTAGCGCTTTTTATGTTATTTGTAAGAAAAAAACAATATATTTGAAAAATATAAATGCAATAGTCTTTCGGTAATCTATATTTGTTTTGGTGTATAAATGAATGTTTGATAGTTGTAAAAAAGAGTGTTAGCAACAAAAGTATAAATATGAAAAAAGCACAACAAATTAGATTTTTAACAGGTATTTTTTTGATTCTAAGTTTAAACTTAAGTGCTCAGAATTTAAAAAATTATTTTTCGGTTTCAGAAGTTTCATTTTCAAATACAATTTATAAATTAGCTTGGAGTTCGCATCCAAACGATGTTTATTATAAGCAAGAGTATTTACCTGCAGGCGAAAAATCGGAAAGTTTTAAAACTATGATAATGATAGAAGCAATAACTGTGGATGCTTCAATTGAAAATGTTGTTAGATTAAAAGAATCGGAGTTACAGGAAAGAAAAAAAA
The DNA here is from genome assembly GCF_004355225.1 of Flavobacterium nackdongense. Taxonomy (NCBI): domain Bacteria; kingdom Pseudomonadati; phylum Bacteroidota; class Flavobacteriia; order Flavobacteriales; family Flavobacteriaceae; genus Flavobacterium; species Flavobacterium nackdongense. The sequence goes on from NZ_CP037933.1 coordinate 2,615,986, forward strand.
CAGACCAAGTTTGTAATTATCAAATTACGACAAATTCACAAACAGGAGAATATATGATTGATTTCTTGCTGAGTTCCGGAGATATTGTGGAATGGAATGCGTACCGATATAAAAAGATTGTGGACACAAAAGGAAAACCAACAGTACTATTATTTGCATTGAGTAAACGGGCTTATGGAAACGATTATAAAAATTTTTTAGTTGGATTGAAAAGCGAACGAATCGATGCTATTAATTTGGTTTGGAAATACAATTTGTCAACAATTAAGTTACAAGATTGATAAGTTGTCACTGCCAAAGCTAGTATTACAAAATTGATTTTTTGCTTTAAAGAAGGTTAGTTTTGTAGAATGATTTGGCATATCCGAATAATAGGCTTAATTAATCCCAAACTGCTTGTAGCGCGGAACGTCAGCAGCAATACCAGCCACTTAATCTTAAGCAGAAAATGATTGATATTTTAAATAAATTTTGTCTTGTGATTTCGATAATATTCGTTTTTGCTTTTATCATAAATCCTTCGTGGCATAAAATTTTCCGAAATAAAAAAACATATAATTTCTTTTTATATTTTTCGATTTTATTATCAATTCTTTCATTTACAACTCTATTTTGGAAATTTGAAAACCCTAGAATAAGTGTTTCTGTAACTCTTTATCCAGTTCTGTTTCTAATTTTATATAAATTCTTTGACGATAAAATTCTAAAAAAATATAATCGTCACATATTTTTCTATAAACAATATAACACTATTTGGAAAGATGAGGAATCTGATAACGCGACGTCAACGGACAAATGGTATCAGCTTTTGATTGGATTAGTCCCATTAATTATATTATATGTTATTGGACTAGTTATTTTTCAAACATAATGGAAGAAAAGAAGAAGTACTGCTGCTAACAGCTAGGGTTTCCTAGCAGCTGCAAGCCAAACAATGAACCCCCCACCACCACACGAATTCTTTCGTATCGCTTGTTATTGCGTTGCCATTTTAAACGAACAAAATTTTTATTTTTCTTACAAGTATTTAGGTGTATTTGTTTAAAAGGTTGTGGAGGGTTATTCACGGTTTGACCTTAGCGGTAATAATTTGACGAACATTGCTTAAAATCAAAATATTGTACATACATTTGTACAAATTATAATAATTATGGTAGTAGCAAATATTTCAGATTTCAGAAAAGACATTAAATCTTACTTTGATAGAGTGACACTAAACTTTGAAACTCTAATTATAAATCGTGGCAAAGATTCAGGCATTGTTGTTATTTCACTTGAAGAATATAATTCACTAATTGCAACAAATTATGAATTATCAAACAGAACTAACGAAAGTAGGTTAGACTCTGCTATTGAAAAATTGAAGAGTAATAAGTCTTTTTCTAAAGACTTAATTGAGGAATAATATGAAATATGTATTTGTAGATGAATCTTGGGAAGATTATTTGTATTGGCAAAAAATGGACAAGAAGAAACTAAAAAAAATAAATGATTTACTTAAAGATATTTCAAGAAATCCTTTTGAAGGAATAGGAAAGCCAGAACCATTGAAACACAAATATGCTGGATTTTGGTCAAGAAGAATTGATGATGAGCATAGATTAATTTACAGGTTTATCGATGATGAAATTCAAATTGTCAAATGTAGACATCATTACGACTAATAGTACCACAGCTAAAAGCTAGAGTTTCGTTACTGCTTAAAGCCCAACACCCAAGCGACAGCGAACGGAACCGATTACAAGTCCTGCAATACTATGGAGTTAATATAAAGTTTGGAGAAAGAACAGAAAGAATAATTTTTCTGAGATTTTAATAACCAACAATCCCTTTTGAGTTTTTCAAAAGGGATTTTTGTTGGAAATAGCATAAATTCAGAACAATTAAGTATCTTTAAACTCATAAATAATGAATATCAAATAATTAGTTTTGATTTTTCTGGCAGATTTTACTGTTTTACGAGGCTTTCGGACCAGAAAAACGGCACACTAATTCATAAATAAAATCATCGAAAATTAACTCTTTAAAACAAATTAAAATGACAAATTTCTTAGTTTTAGCACAGATTATTGTAGCAGCCTCAGTTGCTTTTGTTTGGATTTTCAGAATTCACAACGTCATCAAGGAATTTAACCAATTTGGGTTAAGCGATGTCACCCGCAGTTTCGTCGGTTTTTCCAAAACGGCTTTGGCCACCTTACTAATCGTAGGTATTTGGTATGAGTCGCTGGTGATGATTCCGGCACTTCTTATGGGATTGTTTATGGTGGCTGCGCAATACTTTCATTTCAAAGCCGGCAATCCTTTTCAACAACGGTTACCTTCTTTACTTTTATTATTACTTTGTGTTTTTATCGTTGTAATCTCGGCTAACCTAATCTAATGATGAGCATTTACTCTTTTTGTGTTTTCTTTTCGGGCGTGTCGTTTTTGGGTTATGGCATTTCCTATTTTGTAGGAACCCAAATGAAAAATGAATTCAAGCGCTTTCAATTGGAAAAATTGGGACTGCTTGTGATTGTGTTAGAAATTCTGGGCGCGATTGGATTATTAGTTGGGTTTTGGTTTTACAAGCCTTTGCTCTTACTATCCTCTGGCGGATTGGCGCTTCTTATGTTTCTGGGTCTAGTGGTTAGAATGAGGCTCAAAGACAGTTTGTGGATATCATTGCCCGCTTTTTTTTATATGGTTTTAAATGGGTATATATTTTACTTAGGCAGTAATCAATAATACGCTGACTATTTCTGGCAAAAAGCATAAACTTACCCAGTTTCTTAATCTCAAACAAAACAAAAATCCCTGTTGAAGGATAATTTCAACAGGGATGTTTGTTTAAAATGGGGATGTTTTAAAAACCGTAATTCACTCCTAAACCGAAGACTTGTCGGGTTTGAAATCCTCGATACGCATTGTCGTCGTATATGGTTTGAAAAGTAAAATTGGCCGACAAAGCCTTATTGATGGTCATCACCACATTGATTTGGTAATTTATTAGCTTATACCGATTATGTTTTGCTTCGCCTATTCGCTATCGCTCGGGTCAATATAGTCCAATAAATTGTCCTTTTTTCAAACTATATCGGCATTATACCACATACACATCTGACTAAGTTATATTTTCGTTTGGTATTACATCACATAGCTGCAAAACTTTAGGTAATGCTTTGAAAAAAAATAACACAAAATAATAGTTTCTATTTAACGAAACTTTTATAAATGTGTAAAGGTTAAATTGAAATAAATGGAAAAACATTTTTAGCCCCGACTGCAGTGGAAACCCTTGTGAACAGAAAGGCTAATTTTTTCTTGCCCAAAAAGAGCGACCGAAGGAAGCTCCTTTTTGGGCTTAGAAAAATAGGCTTTATGGAACAAGGTTGTAACGGAAAGCGGGAATAGCTCCTGAAAATCTAAAACCTATTCTTTTTCTTGAATAAAAAGAGGGATAAGACAATCCAAAAACCGAAGGGTTTTTCCTGAAAATTAGTGGGCACATTCATTCCGTATAATCTAGCAATTACCTTTGGAATCATCAGGATGATTGCAGAGAAGTTGGCGTTTTATTGTTAGGTTTAAATTATTGGAAATTAATATTGTAAAATAACTAAAATTGTTAAGCTTATTTGTTTTCAATAAGGCGTTAAATTTAAGGAAATCTGAGACTAGTCGGGTAATGTTCCGTTTGCCTACTTTTTATTTTAAAATCATTTAAAGCTGCCAAAACTTAATACTAACGCCAATCCTGTATAATTGTATTTGCCCAAGTTTCCGAACAATTTTAAACCGTAGGCAAGAACAGCTCCTTCATTCTTATTAAAAAGTTTCACATTAAACTCATAAGGAAAACCCAAATTGGTGGTAGAATACACCTCAGTGGGATTAGAATCAAAAATACTGAAGGTGTTTACATTTACATATTCCGTATAAAACAGCAAAGAGCAACCTGCACTTGCACTCAACGAAGCACCGCGAAACGGATGATAAAAACCTACCATTAATGGAAAATTATCTATACGATAGTGCATATAATAATTTATGGGTACTATGTCTTCTTCGACATACTCTAGTCCGCCCTGTTCATTATTCATAACATATCCTAAACTAAATAAAACATTGGAATACAATGCATTGATACTTACACCTGCAGCAAAACCATCGACATAACCCAAAGCGCCTCCAGCAAAGAGGTCAACAAAGCCAATTGAAGGCTGGGTTGCCTGTTTTGGAATGCTATCCTTAAGGAATGCATCTTGTGAAAAAATAGAACTCATTGAGAATATCGAAAAACAAAAACAAAAGTAGCACTGTTTCATAACGACTCAATTTAGACAATAAGACACTGACATAAAGGTAAATAAAAAAAACGCAATGATGTCGTTTTTTATTGATAAATCCAACCTCAGACTCAAAAGCTTCCCTATTAATAACTTGAAAATGTATTGATTTTGAAATTGGATTGTAGCAAATAGTAGTAAACAGCTCCTAATCCTTCGACTGCGCTCAGGAATACAATAAATAATTCCTTATTTTTGCAGCAAATTAAACTGAATTATGTTACAAAATCCAACCCGAGGCACCGCCGAACTAAGCGGAGCTAAAAGATATACCATTACGGCGGCATTGCCATATACCAACGGACCCATTCATATTGGGCATTTGGCGGGTGTTTATGTGCCTTCGGATATTTATTCCAGATATTTAAGATTGCAAGGAAGAGACGTTTTGTTTGTTTGCGGAAGCGACGAACACGGTGTGGCGATTTCGATGAAAGCCAAAAAAGAAGGGATTACGCCTCAGGAAGTCATCGATAAATACGATGGAATTATCCGAAAATCGTTCTCTGATTTTGGAATTTCGTTTGATAATTATTCCAGAACTTCAGCGAAAGTTCATCACGATACGGCTTCGGAATTTTTCAAAACGCTGTATGAAAAAGGCGACTTTATCGAGGAAGTGACCGAGCAATTGTATGATGCAAAAGCAGATCAATTCTTGGCAGACCGTTTTGTGGTGGGAACTTGCCCAAAATGTGGCAACGAAGAAGCGTATGGCGACCAGTGCGAAAAATGTGGTTCTACCCTGAACGCAACCGATTTGATCAATCCAAAATCGACGATTACCGGAGAAACACCTATTTTGAAATCGACAAAACACTGGTTTTTACCGTTGGATCGTTATGAAGATTTCTTAAAAGAATGGATTCTCGTTGGACATAAAAACGACTGGAAACCCAATGTGTACGGACAAGTAAAATCCTGGATTGATGGCGGATTAGAACCTCGTGCGGTAACTCGTGACCTCGATTGGGGAATTGATGTTCCGCTTGAAGGTGCCGAAGGAAAAAAATTATACGTTTGGTTTGATGCTCCGATTGGCTACATTTCTTCATCGAAAGAATGGGCTGCGAGAGAAGGAAAAGACTGGGAACCGTACTGGAAAGATCAGGATACTAAACTGGTTCACTTTATAGGGAAAGACAATATTGTTTTTCACTGCATCATTTTTCCGGCGATGTTGAAAGCTGAAGGAAGTTATATTTTGCCCGATAATGTTCCTGCAAATGAGTTCTTGAATTTAGAAGGAAACAAATTATCAACTTCTAAAAACTGGGCGGTTTGGTTGCACGAATATTTAGAAGAATTTCCGAATCAGCAGGATGTTTTGCGTTACGCTTTGACTTCGAATGCACCAGAAACTAAGGATAATGATTTTACTTGGAAAGATTTTCAGGCGAGAAACAACAATGAATTAGCAGCTATTTTCGGAAATTTTATCAATCGTGTGGTGGTTTTGACCCATAAATATTACGATGGAATTGTACCAAGTCCCAACGAATTTTCTGAAGTAGACGAGGCAACATTGACCGAATTGAAAGCTTATCCAGCCGTAATTTCGAGTTCAATTGAAAGATATAGATTCCGTGAAGCATTGGGCGAAATGATGAATGTGGCCCGATTGGGAAATAAATATCTAGCCGACGAAGAGCCTTGGAAAATGGTAAAAACCGATCCGGCTCGAGTACAAACACAAATGTACGTGGCGCTGCAAATTGCTGCGGCTTTGCGGGTTTTGTGTGAACCGTTCTTGCCTTTTACGGCGGGTAAATTGGTAGAGACGTTGCGTACAGAGACGTTGCAATGCAACGTCTCTACGACGAAAACAACCTGGAATGACGTAGCTACCAATTCGGATTTGTTGCCGTCGGGACACCAAATTGGCAAAGGAGAAATATTATTTGCACAAATAGACGACGAACAAATTCAAAAACAAATAGACAAATTGGAAGCTACAAAAAAATCAAATGAGGCGGATTCGTTCGTTGCATTCCCACAAAAAGAATTGATACAGTTTGATGATTTTGCCAAAATGGATTTACGTGTGGGAACCATTCTAGAAGCAGAAAAAATGCCGAAAGCCAACAAATTACTGATTCTAAAAGTAGATACTGGAATTGATGTTCGCACGATTGTTTCAGGAATTGCCGAGAGTTTTTCGCCAGAAGATATCGTGGGAAAACGCGTGACTGCTTTAGTGAATTTAGCTCCAAGAAACCTTCGTGGTGTGGAAAGTCAAGGAATGATTTTGATGACCAACAATGCCGAAGGAAAATTGGTTTTTGTAAATCCTGATGCGGATTGCGTTGGAAATGGAGAGACGATTAATTAAATAATTCAAATATTACGATTACGTAGAGACGTTGCAGTGCAACGTCTCTATCTGTTTTGACCAAAACCCATTACATTTAATCTATTCCCTCTATATTACGTTTGTAGAGGTGTGAAAATTGATTATATTCGTCACATCAATAAATTTTTAGGGCGTTGCAATGGTAGACGTTGCAATGGTAGACGTTGCAATGCAACGTCTCTACGGAAAACGACATAATAGATGACCAACAAATTCAAAAACAAATACCGCATTACATCTAGCCGTTTGAAAAATTGGGATTATGGCGAAAACGGTGCTTATTTCATAACCATTTGCACCAGAAATCGGGAACATTTTTTTGGTGAAATCGCAACTGTTGATGGTGAAAATGAAATGCAATTTAATGAAATTGGTTTATTGGCAAATGAATTTTGGGTGGAAATTCCAAAACATTTTCCGTTTGTTGAATTAGGAAATTATCAGGTGATGCCAAATCACGTTCACGGTATATTGATCATTGATAAAAATAATGATGTTGATGACCTTGTTGTAGAGACGTTGCAATGCAACGTCTCTGCGGAAAACGAAATAAAAAACGAACAAATGGCAAACATTTCTCCAAAACCGGGGACAATTTCTACCATAATCCGTTCCTACAAATCGGTAGTAACCAAAAACAGCCATTATATCCACGCTGATTTTGAATGGCAAGAACGTTTTCACGATCATATTATTCGTGATGCTGAATCTTTTGAAAAAATTCAAAATTATATAGAAAACAATGTGGCGAATTGGAAAGACGATAAATTTTACAATTAATATCATCAAATTGAGACGTTGCTGTGCAACGTCTCTACGGAATAAATAAAAATAAATAATATGACCCTAAAAGTAATTGCTTTCGACGCCGACGACACCTTATTTGTAAACGAAACCTATTTCCTGGAAACCGAGGAAAAATTCTGCGGCTTGATGAGTGATTATCTATCGCAACACGAGATTTCACAAGAACTTTTTAAGGTGGAGATTGCTAATTTAAAAATCTACGGTTACGGAATTAAAGCTTATATTCTTTCGATGATTGAAGCGGCGATGAAAATTTCGAACAATACCATTCCTATTGAAGTCATTGAAAAAATTATCGAATACGGGAAAGAATTACTCGAAAAACCCATTGAATTATTGGATGGTGTGGAAGAAACCTTGCAGGCTTTGCACGGTAAATACAAATTGGTGGTCGCTACCAAAGGCGATTTATTAGACCAAAGACGAAAATTACACAATTCGGGTTTGGGCAAATATTTTCATCATATCGAAGTGATGTCGGACAAACAGGAAAAAGATTATTCGGATTTGTTGAAGCGTTTAGAGATTCAGCCAGAAGAATTTTTTATGATTGGCAACTCTCTAAAATCGGATGTTTTGCCGGTTTTAGCCATTGGCGGACACGCCGTCCATATTCCGTTTCACACCACTTGGGCGCACGAAGTAATTGACTATAAAGTGGAACACGAGAACTTCAACACTCTCGAGAAAATGATTGATGTTCTAAAAAGATTACAATAATGAAAACCCTTTTAGACCTTGAAAACTGGAATCGGAGAGAACATTTTCTGTTTTTCAAACAAATGGAAGAGCCCTTTTTTGGGTTGACTGTCCAAATAGATTGCACAGCGGCTTATGCAAAGGCGAAAGATTTGAAAACTTCCTTTTTTGTGTATTATTTGCACAAAACGATGGTCGCCGTCAATACCATTGAGCCTTTCCGTTATCGAATAATTGATGATTCGATTTACATTTATGATGCCATCGATGTTTCCGCGACGATTATGCGTAATGATAATTCATTTGGTTTTTCGCTGATACAATATTCTCCAGATTATGCTGTTTTTGCTGCGAATGCATTTACAGAAATCGAAAGAATACAAAACAGTTCGGGACTTTTCACCAGAGAATTTCCTTTAGATAATTTAATACATTTCTCGGCCGTTCCTTGGGTCAATTTTACTTCACTTTCTCACGCCAGAAGTTATACTTTTCCGGATAGTTGTCCGAAAATTTCTTTTGGAAAAATGACAATTGCAGCCGATGGCAAAAGAACAATGTCGATGTCGATTCATGCACATCACGGTTTGATGGATGGGTATCATGTGGGGCAATTTGTGGATTGTTTTCAAGAATTGATGAATGGTTAGAGGAAATTATCCGAGTTCAATTTGTACAATATAAAAATGGGCACTGCTGGATTTTGTGCGAAAATCAAAACTTTTGAAATATAAGTACAACTATTTTAAACCAGTAAGAGCCTCTAGAAAATTAAGGATTAAAGTAGGCTTAATAACCGCGCACGAGCGAAGCTAACTTAATGTCCTTAATGGCTTAAAAAAAGGATGCTCACAACATTTCCAATAGAACCTAAAAATGAAGTCATTGCTTCTACTAGATGGCCTATTTTTGAAGTAATTCAACAAAGCAAAAACTTTTCTTAAACCATCAACTGCTTTGAATTATTTTAATTAAATTTGCTAAAAACTAAATAATTATGTTGTCGAAAAATATAGAAATAGCTTTAAACAAGCAAGTACGAATCGAAGCAGAGTCTTCGCAAACTTATTTGTCAATGGCCTGTTGGGCAGAAGTCAACGGACTAGAAGGAATTGCAAACTTTATGTATGCACAGTCTGACGAAGAACGTCAGCATATGCTTAAATTAATAAAATACGTAAACGAACGCGGTGGACATACCAAAATTACGGACTTAAATGAGCCAAAAACTTCGTACGAAACATTTAAAGAAATGTTTGAAGCATTGTACCAACATGAGCTTTTTGTTTCGAATTCTATTAATGAATTGGTTCACATCACTTTTGACGAAAAAGATTATGCTACCCATAACTTCCTACAGTGGTATGTTGCCGAACAAATAGAAGAAGAAGCAACTGCTAAAAACATTTTAGATAAAATCAATTTGATTGGAGACGATAAGGGAGGATTGTATCTGTTTGATAGAGATATTCAACAAATTGCAATCGCTGCGAGTGCACCTGCTGCGAAATAAATCTACCTTTTACCGTAATCAACTTAGCCTAAAGGAAATTAAATTTCTTTAGGCTTTTTTTATGAAAAAAAATGATTAAGTTTATTTAGAATAGATAAAAATAATATATCTTTGTATTGATTTAATTCATTTACACGATGTGCAAGAAAGAGAAGGAAAAAGAGAAAAAGAAAAAGAAGATTAAAAATATTCTTGACACCATGAAAAAACCATCTCAATGCAAATCAAAATGCTGTGAAAAATACAAAAAAGGTGAAAAAAAACGCTGTGGAAGTTGCCCTATGTTTGACCTATTAAAAAAAGTGTCCTAAAATAAAATACAAATGCCCTCTTTATCGGAGGGCATTTTTTTTAAATAACATTTTACTAAGGACTTCAGTCTTTATTTATGCTATAAAGCATTCAAAAGCGAAATAATATCGTCTCCATAATTTGCTGTTTTGTTTTCTCCAAAGCCCTTTATAGATTTAAAATCCTCGAGAGTTTGTGGCTTTTTAATAGCAATAGCAACTAATTCAGAATTATGACAAATCATATAGTGCGGCAATAGTAATTGCTGCGATTTATCACTTCTCCACTTTTTTAGCGCAAAATAGATTTTCTTATCCTCAACGGATAATTCCATTTCTTCCTGAGAGGCTTTACTTTCCTTTTTGGGCTCATAAAAAACAACGGCGGACCAAAAATCTACGGTAGTAGTTGTTACAAAATTAGTGGAAGTCAATTTGATTTCGACAGAATCCAAAAACGCATTCATCCGGTTTTGATCTTCCTGACAATTCGTTTTATCGAGGCGGATATTAAAAACTTTGATGTTCATAACAATGGCTTTTTAAAGTTAAACTACTTACCTAAAAGAAGCAATTCATTCACAACAACCTCTGTGATGTATCGTTTTTCTCCATTTTTATCATCATAACTTCTGTGAGTTAGTTTGCCTTCGATGGCAATTTCTTTTCCTTTGGTTACGAATTTTTCGATAATTTCAGCAGTTTTTCCCCAAGCTACAACTTTGTGCCATTCGGTTTGTTCTACTTTTTCACCTTTGTCATTTTTGTAACTATCGTTGGTGGCGATGGTTAAATTGGCTAATTTTTTTCCTCCATCAAAATTTTTGATTTCTGGCTCTTGTCCTACGTGACCGATTAACTGTACTTTGTTTTTCATTGCATTCATGGCGTGTAAAATTTAAATTGTTAGTATATAGTTTGTTGAATTGTTCGTTCAAATCAACAGGGCAAAGATGCGACAGCTTTAAAAATTTAATCGGTTGATAACTACTTACTTTCGGTTGTAACTATTTGTAACCGTTTGTAAATGGAAATTATTTAGTATATTTGATTGATTTTAAAAGATTTACTCCATTTTAAAATCTGTAAAGAAATTTCAATTAAATACCACCAACAAGGATGATTTACAAAATACTACAATTTACCGACCTCCATTCCGGCGAAGAAGACAAGCAAAAAGTGTTGGAAAATGTAAAATCCAATATTTCTTTTCGAGGGTCCAACCTATGGATTTTGGCTTGCGCAATAGTAGTGGCTTCCATCGGATTGAATGTCAATTCGACCGCAGTAATTATTGGTGCCATGCTTATTTCTCCGTTAATGGGCCCCATTATTGGAGCAGGATTTGGACTTGGAATGTATGATTCCGAACTAGTAAAAAAAGCTTTAAAAAATCTATTTATCGCTACCATTGTAAGTTTGGTTGTGTCCACAACTTATTTTTATTTGAGTCCTTTCAAAGAAACCCAATCCGAATTATTGGCCCGAACTTCGCCTAACATTTATGATTTATTAATCGCTTTTTTTGGCGGACTTGTGGGCGTTATTGCCATTACCAGAGTCGAAAAAGGAAATCCAATTCCAGGTGTTGCCATTGCTACTGCATTGATGCCGCCCTTGTGTACCGCAGGTTACGGATTGGCCATTGGCAACCTGAGATTCTTTTTGGGCGCCTTATTTCTATATTCTATTAACTGTGTTTTTATTTGCATTTCGACCTTTCTAATTGTGAAATATTTGAAATACCCCGCTGTAAAACAAGTCGATGCCAAACGCCAAAAACAAATCCGATATGGAATTACAACTCTGACATTGGTTATGATGATTCCAAGTGTTTTTTTCGCCTATAAACTTTTCGACGAAAAAAAATACAGCCAAAAAGTAGATCTTTTCATTGAAAATGAATTTACAAGCAAGGGACATACCATTGTTTATAAAAAAATTGATTTAAACTCCAGTCCAAAAAACATTGAACTCGCCTTTTTAAGGCACAATTTCAATCCCGCAGAAATCAAATCGTTTAATAAAACATTAACGGACTACCAAATTGACAATACCGAATTGACCATAAAACAGGATACCACTGATATTAAAAAATACATTTTAGATCAAATCAATTCCGGTAAATCGAATTTGGATTCAAAAGATATCACGATCAATCAGTTGAAAAAAGAAATTGAATCCAATAAATACAACAATCAAGCTTTGCTAGATGAAATGAAAATTATTTTCCCTGAAATCGAAAGCGTTTCGATATCCAATCATAATTTTGCTGTCAGTGCCGATAGTTCCTATGTTCGACCTGTTTTGATTTATGGAAGTAAAACCAATTTATCCGATGAATCAAAACTAAAATTAAAATTGTGGCTGCAAAAAAGGCTCTCCAAAAAAGAAATTGAAATCTACAAACAAGAAAATAATAAATCAAAAAGCGCTTAATTTATTAGTCCTGTACAGACTCAGCAAACAAAAGTTTTATCAATCTACATTTCAAAAAACTTATGCAAACAAAAATCAAGAAAGTCGAATTACGTAATTTGCAAATTGAAGATTACAAGGAGCTGAAAAAATCAATGATAATGGCGTATCCTGATATGGAAAACTCCTATTGGAGAGAGCAGGATATTGAAAAATTACTCGACATTTTTCCCGATGGGCAATTGGTAATCATCGCCGACGGCATAGTTGTAGGAGCCGCGTTATCTTTAATTTTAGAAGAAAAATTGGTGGACAAGAATCCAAATTACGCCAAAATAACGGGGAATTATTCGTTCTCTACACACAACCAAGAAGGTGCGATTTTATACGGAATCGATGTATTCATCAACCCTGATTATAGAGGATTGCGTTTGGGAAGACGATTGTATGACGCCCGAAAAGAACTTTGTGAAAAACTGAATTTGAAATCCATCGTTTTTGCGGGTAGAATCCCAAATTACAACGAACATTCCAAAAAACTGACTCCAAAAAAATACATCGACAAAGTAAAACGCAAAGAACTGCACGACCCGGTCCTTTCCTTCCAGTTGAGTAATGATTTTCACGTCATGCGAATTATGAAAAACTATCTCGAAGGCGATGTCGATTCGAAAGAATTTGCAGTTTTACTAGAATGGAACAACGTTTATTATGACGAAAGCCCCCAATTAATCAACACGCTAAAAAGTGTTATCCGACTCGGATTAATACAATGGCAAATGCGTCCGTTGGCTAATTTGGATGCTTTATTTGAACAAGCCGAATTTTTTATTGACGCCGTTTCAGGCTACAAAAGTGACTTCGCGCTTTTTCCTGAATTATTCATTGCCCCATTGATGGCCGATTACAATCATCTGTCGGAACCAGATGCCATCCGGGAATTGGCTAAATATGCGGACCCAATTCGCAAAAAATTTCAGGAATTTGCCATCTCCTACAACATCAACATCATTTCAGGAAGTATGCCTTATTTAGAAAACGGCACTTTATACAATGTGGGTTTTCTGTGCAAACGGGACGGAACTTCCGAAATGTATTATAAAATTCACATCACGCCGAATGAAGTCTTGCATTGGGGAATGAAAGGCGGCTCGCAAATTAAAACTTTCGACACCGATTGTGGAAAAATAGGCATTATCATTTGCTATGATGTGGAATTCCCTGAACTCTCAAGGCTATTAGCCGATGAGGAAATGAATATTTTATTTGTACCTTTTTTGACTGATACCCAAAGTGGTTACACCCGAGTAAAACACTGTTCGCAGGCCCGAGCCATCGAAAACGAATGTTATGTTGCCATCGCCGGCTGCGTCGGAAATCTGCCGAAAGTGAACAATATGGACATCCAATATGCGCAAACTGCCCTATTTACGCCGTCGGATTTTGCTTTTCCAAGTACCGGAATAAAAGCCGAAGCGACACCCAATACCGAAATGACACTAATCGTGGATGTCGATTTGAATTTATTGAAGGAACTGCACGAGCACGGAAGCGCCCGAATCCTAAAAGACCGCCGAACCGATTTGTATGAAATTAAAAGAATAAATAAAGTCTGATGAAAACTAATTTCGACCTCGAAAAACTAAAATTCCCCATTGGAAAATGTCCAAAAACAGATGATGCATCCCCCAATGATGTGGCAACTTGGATAGCGACCATTGAGCAATTTCCGGCGAAAATAAAAAACCTAACTTCCAATCTTTCTGACGAAGAATTGAATTGGATTTACAGACCTTATGGATGGTCTATCAAGCAAGTGGTGCATCATTGTGCCGATAGTCATATCAATAGTTTCATCCGATTCAAATTGGCTTTGACTGAGGATGTGCCTACTATTAAACCGTATGAAGAACAACTTTGGGCTGAACTTGTGGATGGCAATTCGAATGCTATTTCGCCCTCGATACAAATCATTGAAGGAGTTCACGCCCGTTGGGTTCTGCTTTTGAAAAGCTTAAAAGAAAATGAGTTGAAACGACAATTTATTCATCCTGCCAATATCAAAATCCTGAGTTTGGACGAAACAATTGGTGTTTATGCGTGGCATTGCAACCATCATTTGGCACATATTGAACAAGCCTTGAAATACAAAGGGCAATTTTAAAAAATAAAAAACAATTACATTTTAAATAAAATAAATTTCAAAACTTTTTAAACCATTAAGGTATTAAGCAAATTAAGTTTTTCATTCTTCTTAATGAACCTTAATTTTCTTAATGGTTTGATACAAAACGAAATACTATGACTAAAACCTGCCTCGAATGTGGAGAAAAAATTGTGGGTCGCGAAGACAAAAAGTTTTGCAGCGACGGTTGCCGCAACGCCTACAACAACAAAATAAACAAAGATAGCACCAATTTTATGCGCAACGTCAACAACAAATTGCGCAAAAACTACCGAATTCTTTCGGCTTTGAATGTCGACGGAAAAGGAAAAACGACCAAGTCAAAACTATTGAGCAAAGGATTCGATTTTGAATTTTTCACCAATATCTTGACCACAAATACCGGAAACACCTATTATTTTGTGTACGACCAAGGCTACCGTGTATTAGAAAGTGATTTTTATATGCTAGTCAAAAAAGAAATTTAGATCCCAAATCTACTATTATTATGAAAAAAAGTAATTCCTCCATTTTATCCGTTTTGTTCATTCTGGGTTTCCTAGGATTTACATTCTTCACGATGATGCCCCAATGGACCGCCGATGAGGATGCTCCACTTGCTGAGTTTTCGACCAAAAGAGCTTTGGAACAAGTCAAAAACATTTCGCAAAAACCGCATTTTGTAGGTTCCGAAAATCACGATGTCGTCGCCAATTATTTGCTGGAAGAACTCAAAAATATGGGCTTGCAAACTTCTGTTCAAGAAGGTTTTGCTTTTTCGGATGGGGGAACTTTGACCAAATGCAAAAATATCTTGGCTCGAATTAAGGGAACCAATAGCAACAAAGCCTTGCTTTTGCTATCGCATTACGACAGCGCCCCACATTCCTACTCCAAAGGCGCAAGCGATGCAGGTTCGGGCGTGGCAACGATTCTCGAAAGTGTTCGGGCATTTACCAGCGCCAAAAAACAACACAAAAATGACATCATTATGCTGTTTACCGATGCCGAAGAGTTGGGTTTGAATGGTGCTGCGCTTTTTGTTACGCAACATAATTGGGCAAAAGAAGTCGGATTGGTTTTGAATTTTGAAGCCCGTGGAAGTTCTGGTCCAAGCTATATGTTGATGGAAACCAATGCCGGAAATGCTGGATTGGTCAACCATTTTTTGGCTGCCAATGCCAAATATCCTGTTTCGAATTCCTTGATGTACAGTGTTTACAAAATGCTGCCTAACGATACCGATTTGACAGTTTTCAGAGAACAAGGTAATATTCAAGGTTATAATTTTGCTTTTATCGACGGGCATTACAATTACCATACAGCGCAAGATGACTTCAACCATTTAGACAAAAACACCTTGGCGCACCAAGGAAAATACTTGGTTCCTTTGTTGGATTATTTTTCGAATGTCGATTTGAATTCGACGCAAACCACAGAAGACAATGTCTATTTTTCGATTCCTTTTAGCTTCATCAGTTATCCATTTAGTTGGGTTTTGCCAATGGTCATCATTGCTTTAGGACTCTTGTTGTTCTTGATATTTATTGGCTTGGGCAAACGAGTTTTGTTCTTTCCAGAAATGGCTAAAGGATTTGTTCCGTTTTTGGGTTCGGTGCTAGTTTCAGGTTTAGTTACCTTTTTAGGATGGAAATTATTACTGCAGATGTATCCGCAATACAACGACTTGCTCAACGGATTTACTTATAATGGTCACGATTACATAGCCGCTTTTACGCTCTTGAGTTTGGCAATTTGCTTTGCTTTTTACCAGATTTTCTCCTTCAAAAAAGTGACGATGAACCATTATGTCGCGCCACTATTCATTTGGATTCTCCTCAACGGATTGATTGCTTTCTTTCTCAAGGGCGCAGGATTTTTGATACTTCCGGTTTTTGCCGGCTTGCTGATGTTGACTGCTTTTGTATTGACACAAAAATCAAAATGGATCTTGAACCTCTTTCTGAGCATTCCCGCCTTATTGCTGATTGCGCCATTTATCCAAATGTTTCCCATAGGTTTGGGTTTGAAAATACTGTTCGGAAGTGCCATTCTCACAACTCTTTTATTTGCTTTACTGTTGCCTGTTTTTGGTTCGTTTACACGAAAGGGAATGGTTTCGTCTATTTTGTTTTTGTTGGCAATTGGCTTTTTTGCGAAAGCGCATTATTACTCCGGATATGAATCAGGCAAAGCCAAATCGAATAGTTTAGTCTATATTTTGGACGCCGATAAAAACAAAGCCATTTGGGCGACTTACGACACCAATCTCGATGAATGGACCAAAAGGTATTTGGGCGAAAACCCAAAAGAGGCCAAAGAATTAAGTGGAAATCCTTTGTCAAGTAAATACAATTCCGGCTTTACTTTTGTGGCTGATGCACCAATAAAAACGCTTTCGAGACCCAATATTGAATTCCTGACAGACAGCATCATTGGCGGTAATCGTTATCTGAAAATCCGAATCACACCTACTCGAAAAGTCAACCGCTATGAGGTTTTTGCCAATGAAAATGTAGCTATTCGAAATTTCAAAGCCAATGGTTTGACGTTATTAGGACAAAAAGGTTCCAAATACGAACGAAAAGGCAGAAAATTGGTGAGCTATTATGTGGTCGATCAACTGCCATTAGAAATCGAATTTAATGTTGCCGCCAATAGTATTTTGGATTTGGAATTAATGGAAAGTTCCTTCGATTTGATGACTAATCCACAATTTCAAATGGCAAAACGAGCCTATTGGATGATGCCAACGCCTTATGTTTTGAATGATGCGGTGGTGCTAAAACAGAAAATAAAACCGAATAGCAAAGCCTCAATGATAATCGACACTACAACGGCAAAACCTTCAAAATTGAAAGATAGTCTGAAATAAAAAATTGTGATAATAATTACTAACCACTTAATAGCAATTCTTATGAAAAAATCCATTTTATTCGCTTTTGCCCTTCTTTTAGTAATGGCATCCTGCAAAAAAAACGAAGCAAGCCCTTCGGCAAAAAATGACAACAGTGCCACCGTATATTACAACGGTGATATTTTAACTATGGAAGGAGACAATGCCACTTATGCCGAGGCGGTAGTGGTAAAAGACGGAAAAATTACTTTTTTAGGAAGTAAAGACGAGGCGATGAAACAAGCCGGACAAGGACACGCAATGGTAGATTTGGAGGGCAAAACCTTGATGCCTGGATTTATAGACCCTCATTTACACCCAAATCTTGGTTGTTTTATTTTGAATACTAAATTCGCAACTCCATTTGATTGGAGCTTTCCTTGGGGAAAAGTGAATGCGGTTCGAGGTCACAAGGCATTTATTGATAAAATAAAAGAATATGCCAATGAAATTTCAAATCCTACTGAACAACTAATCGTTTGGGGCTATATGGAACCTTTTCACGGGGAGATGTCGCGGAAAGAATTGGATGGAATTTCTACCACACGACCGATTATGGTTTGGCAATATTCAGCACACGAAATGATAATGAATACTGCGGCACTACAATCTTTAGGGATAACTGAAGCACAAACAAAAGGAAACTCCCAGATTTTTTATGACAAAGGCAGATTTGTAGAAGCTGGATTTTTCAATGTAGTAGTTCCCAAGTTAGTGCCAACAATGAGAAATGAAAGTGTGATGAAAATTGCTATGGGAAAACTTCGAGATGTTGCGCATATGGGAGGAATTACTACTCTTGGAGATATGGGAACAGGTTCTTCGGGTGAACTTCTTGGGGATTATAAATTTATTGTTGATGGTTTAGAAAATGATGAAACGCCATTTCGGATGCAGCTAACACCCGATGTCAATACTTTAAGCTTAATGAATGGTGGAGATCTTGAAAAAACCCTGGAAATTGTAAAAGATTTTGAAAAAAAGGGTTCTAAACATATTTTAATTAATCACGCCATAAAATTATACAGTGATGGCGCTTTTTTTGGACAAGCATTCCAAGTATTGCCTCCAGGATATCTAGATGGTCATACAGGAGAATGGATAATGGATCCTAAGAGATTACATAGGGATATGAAATTTTGGTGGGACAAGGACTACCCCATTCATATCCACTGTAATGGAAGTTTGGGTCTTTCTTCAATACTCGACGAACTCGAAATATTGCAAAAAGAATCACCTAAAAAAGATCATAGATTAACCATTGAACATTTTGGTCAGTCGTCACCCGCACAATCAGCGCAAATAGCAAGATTAGGAGCAGTAGTTTCGGCTAATCCCTATTATTTATATTCAATGGGAGATAAATATGTCAGTGATAAAGTTCTTGGAAAAGAAAGAGGTTCCGAAATGGTTCGCTTAGGTTCGTTAGTCAAAAACAAAGTCCCTTTTGCTCTTCATTCTGATTTTACAATGGCTCCAATTCAACCCTTACTTTTGGCTTGGATAGCTGCAAACCGTGTAACTGCCGATGGTACATTAATGGCTCCTCAGGAAAAAGTGTCTGTTTATAATGCTTTACAAGGAATTACCAGTAATGCGGCTTATATGTTGCGATTGGAAAAAGAAACCGGAAGTATAAAAGTGGGCAAAAAAGCGGATTTTGTAATCTTAGCCGAAAACCCATTAAAAATAGACCCAATAAAAATCAAAGACATTAAAATTCTAGAAACTGTTTTTGAAGGCAAAGCATTTCCAATAAAAAATCAATAAACAAAATAGTCTGGGCAAATTTGATTTTGTCCAGACTTTTCATTTCTAGTGCAAAAGTTTATTTTTATTCTAAAATAGTAGCGATATGAATCTAAAATGGATAACAATTTCAATAGTTTTTTCATTATTTTTTACAGGCTGTCAGTCCAAAAAAATGGAAGATAAAAAACCTCCAATTGCTGAAATAAAAACAGCCAATATACAAGATGCAATTCCGTACGCTGTAGCTCAAAATTATTTCGTGAAAAACACTCTCGATGCTATTGCAAACCCGAAAATTGAAACGGAAAAAGTCTTCAATTCCTATTTTGGCTGAGCCACTACTATGGGCAAAACGGCAAACCTACTGCTATAGATTTTGCAATAGCAAATTAATAACTATATTAGCTGAAATAAGCTGAGTATTTTACAACACGAAGCCACTACAAATTTAGTAAATTTTGGGTTTTGTATTGCTGGTCTTAAGAAGTTCTCAAAATCTAAAACCAATATTTTAAGTTAAATTTTCTATCTTTGGTACATTATGGAAATTCAATAAAATCGAATTAAATGAAATTAACAGCGGGACAGTTATATAAAAAATTAGTTACTGACAATAATTTAATCGGACAAAAAGGTAAAATTACCTTTAATTTAATGAATATAACTTTAGAAGTTGAGACTAAAGATACGGTTGGAAATTTAGTTCAAGAATGGATTAAAGCTTGGATGCTAAAGGAAAATATAGACTTTGGAGATCCGCCAAATACACAAGATTTCCCTGATTTTCAATTAGATTTAACAGATCCTAAAAAAGGGTTGTTAGAAGTAAAATGCTTTGATTATGATGCCTCTCCTAATTTTGATATTGCTGCGTTTTTAGCCTACAGAAGGTCACTACTGGAATATCCATTTAGGTTAGATTCTGACTATTTAATAGTAGGTTACTCTATGCAAGGAACTGACATTATTATAAAAGATGTTTGGTTAAAAAAAGTTTGGGAAATATGCGGACCAAGTGAGCAATGGGCTTTACGATGTAATGTTAAACAAGGAGAACCAACAAATATCAGACCCATAAAATGGTATGATAATTCTAGAACAACCTTCAAACCTTTTAATAACGCAAAAGAATTTGTTGAAGCATTTGATAACACTCAAAGACAATGGGCAAGAACATCACGAGATGCCGTAACAAGTACTTGGCTAAAAAAAGTAATTAGCGGGTACAAAAAAACAACCGGTAAAGTTTTAATTTGATTTATTTCAACACTTCCATTCCATTTTCAACATAGTTTTCCATTTCGTTGGCTAGATAAATTTTAGCCAAACTTGACGCTACATGCTCAACAACCGGAACTGCAACAGTATTCCCTAGTAAATCAAAGGCTTCAGTTTCTTTCGCTAGAATTTCATACCATTCCGGATAACCAAATAAACGTAACCCCTCTCGAATTGTTAATCTTCTTAAGCCACCATTATCTGGAACCGCTAATCGAGAAACATCAGTAGCAACTAGTGTTGGAGCAATATCATTTGGATCCAATATTTTATTTATTTCAAAACTTAGCTTACCTGTAACTATATTGTACCCTTTAGGTTTACTTTCATCAAAAATTCGATATTTTTTTTCGCCTTTTTCAGTTTTTTCACTAACTAATTTTTTAGGGTGTTCAAATCTCAAATATCCCTTATTAACTAAATCGTCCAATAAGAATTTAAGATTATCATTACCATGGAAAGTAGATATTTGTTTTAAAGTTAAAGCCATTCCATCCATCCAATCTATACCAATTTTTTCAGCCCAATGTTTTTTACGTCTTTCTTTAAAAAGCTTATTCAACAAAATAATTTGATCATCTGTAACCTCACCTTTAATCCCAATATCCCAACTATGAATGTTATTATCCCCTCCTCTTTTATCTTTTATCGATTTTCCATACAAATCTTCCATAGCAAAATGGCTAAAAAGTTTTTTAGTAAAATCTGACTTTATCGTTTCTAATCCGTTTTGTAAAATAACCTTTAACGGTTTAAATCCTATAGTATTAAAAGATAGGTTTGCTTTTTCATCTTTTGTACCTACAATAAAGATCCTTTTGCGAGATTGAGGTAGACCAAAATCAATAGAATCTAAAACTTTCCAGACAACATTATAACCTAATTCTACTTCTAGTTTATATAGAACAGTGGATAAAGTCCTTCCAATTTTATCGTACTTATTTTCTAAATCGTGCTTTACAAGTCCTTCAACATTTTCAAGAATAAAACCATATGGGCTTTTTTCCTTTATAATTCTTTCAATTTCAAAAAACAATGTCCCTCTTGTATCTACAAAACCTTGACGCTTTCCTCCAGCGCTAAACGGTTGACAAGGAAATCCTCCCAATAAAAAATCAAAGTCTGGAATTTGTTCATTCTTAACCTGAAAAATATCGCCTACAAAATAATCGTGGCTAAAATTTTTAATCAAAGTTTCAACTGCATATGGCTTAATCTCGGATGTCATTACACATTCTGTTTCAAAACCTAATTCTTTAAAGGCCTTTTCAAAACCTAATCTTATTCCTCCAAGTCCAGCAAATAAATCTATAAATTTAACTTTTGGCATATAATTATTTTTTTAGGTTATATTCTGCTTGTGGTTCAGCAGCAATTGATAATTGATTTTCGTATTCTACAATTTCTATTTTTTCACAACCAATAACAGTTAAACATTGTAAAAAGAACGATGCGCTAAATGTACCTCGACAGATTTTACTATCGATACTAGATTTAGTTTCTTCAATTCCGATTTGTTCAAGTAAATTTGCCAAGTCTGCGTTTGAAATTCCTCTGCGAACCAATTCTGACTTTAATAAACGCTTGGCTTTGTCATTCCAATATGACATAATTCATAATTTTAATATATTGCAAATATGTATAATAATTTGTATATATGCAAATAATTTAGCAAAAATAAAAAAATAAGATTACACAGTGGATAAATTGCAGCGTTTTAACGACTGCATAGGTTTGCTTTTTATCCCTATTGCCAAATAAGTTTGTTAAAACTGATTCTATTGATACGCAAAACTTAAATTTATATGCTGACAATTCAAATTTCCTCATTTCAAAAAATTCCCTAAGCAATTCTTTCCATTATTTAACCTACTTTTGACCATTCAATTTTTTCACAATGACACAAATTAGTATTCTCGGTTGCGGTTGGTTGGGTTTGCCTTTGGCGAAAACCTTGCTTGAAAATGGGTTTTCAGTAAAGGGTTCGACGACTTCTCCTGAGAAACTTTCAACTTTGCAAAACTTGGGGATCCAGCCTTATCTGATTGCACTTTCAGAAGATAAAACGAGTGGAAATCTAAACGGATTTCTAGAAAATTCCAAGATTTTAATCATCGATGTTCCGCCAAAACTTCGCAGTGCATCAACTGATCCTTCGACTGCGCTCAGGATGACATTCGTTTCTAAGATTAAAAACATAATTCCGTTTGTAGAAAAATCAACTGTCGAAAACGTGCTTTTCATCAGTTCTACATCGGTTTACGGTGAGGATAATTTAGACGTAACCGAAGAAACAGAATTAAATCCAGATACCGAAAGCGGTAAACAATTAGTCCAAACAGAGCAACTTTTGCAAAGCAATCCGAATTTTAAAACCACGATTTTACGTTTCGGTGGACTCATTGGCGAAGACCGACATCCCATAAAATTCTTGGCGGGACGAAAAAACATCGAAAATCCAAATGCTCCTATCAACCTGATTCATCTGGAGGATTGCATTGGAATTATTCTAGCGATTCTTCGACACGCTCATAATGACAAATTGGACTGGAACGAAACTTTCAATGCCGTCGCACCGCACCATCCCAGCCGAAAAGAGTATTACACCCAAAAAGCCACCGATTTAGGATTGGCTTTGCCAGAATTTAATTGTGAAAGCCCTACTTTTGGCAAAACAATTTTGAGCACGAAGATCGAAACTGTTTTGGAATATACTTTCAAAAAACCCAAATTATAAGTTGAAAACTAAAATAAAAAACGCTTTTACTTCAAAGGTGAACTCCATTGGTTTACCCATCCTAGCTTTATGCTGGGTCAGTTTTTTTTGGGGAACCACTTGGCTTGCTACAAAAGAAGGGGTAAAATATATGCCGGCTTTACAATTGGCTGCAATCAGGCAATTCATAGGTGGATGTTTGTACGTGGCTTTCTTTTTGTATAAAAAAGCCCCTTGGCCAAAGGGAAAACAATGGAAAAGTATTATCATTTTAAGTATTTTAAATTTTGTGTTAAGCAATGCTTTGAGCACTTGGGGCGTGAAATACATAAGCAGTGGTTTGGGTGCCATTATCGGCGCTATTTTCCCGCTGTGGATTGTCTTAATTACCGTTTTTAAAGGCGAAAAAATTGCGCGATTATCGATTTTGGGTCTTGTGGTGAGTTTTGCAGGAGTTTGCGTTATTTTCTACGACCATCTCGCTGATTTTATAAAACCTGATTTTAGATTTGGTATTTTCCTGTCTTTATTCTCCACTTTTACTTGGGCTTTTGGTACGCTCTACACCCGAAAAAAAGCGGCCAGTTTTAATCCTTATTTCAGTTTGGGTTTGCAAATGCTGATTTCGAGTATACTCTTACTAGCGATAACTGGAGCAACGGGGACTGGAATAAATATCACAGAGATTCCGGCTAATTCGTGGTGGGCGATTGGCTATTTGACCATTATCGGCTCGGTTTTGACCTTTATCGCTTTCATTTATGCGCTGCAACATTTACCTGCTCATATTAGCAGTGTTTATGCTTATATCAACCCCATTGTAGCCGTTTTGTTGGGTTCGATAATTTTCGAAGAACCTCTAACTATTGCAATTGCCATTGGCGGAGGCGTCACCTTATGCGGATTGTATATGGTGAATTATTCGATTCGGAAAACAAGAATTTGATAATAAAAACTCAAGATCGATTTTATTTTCAAACTGTTTCTCTGATTCATTTTATTACTAGTCAGAGGGTTTTCTACATTTGTAATGACCGTTTTAAAAAAAAAGTTATATTTACTACAAATTACCCTTGCCATTACAGTAGCAGTTTGCTTTTTAACCCTTAAATTCAAAATTATGACAGTAAAAAAAATGGTGTTGATTCCAGCTCTTTTTTCCTTTTTGGCGATTTATGCTCAAGACAAAAAAAATAGCGTAGTCCCAAATGAAAACCTCATCACGCAAAATATTGCGGAAATTCCAAAAGACCTAGCCGTTCAAGTAAAAAAATACGCGGAAGCTCGCGGGGCATCTTTGGTCGACGTTCATCCCACAAAAAACGAAATTATCATCAATACTCGTTTTAGTTCGACTGCACAATTGCACCGTATCACTCAACCTATGGGTGCTCGAACGCAAATCACGTTTTTTGACGAGCCCGTAAGTGGCGCCTCTTTTGAGCCCGTAAAAGGAGATTATCTGGTATATTCTAAGGATGTTGGCGGCAATGAATTTGGTCAATTATACAAACTTGATCTCAAAACACTGCAATCAACTTTACTCACCGATGGTGGTCGATCACAAAACGGCGGAATCACTTGGCGGAAGGACGGTCTAGGATTCTACTATTCCTCAACCAAAAGAAATGGTGGAGATCGTGATGTTTATTATATGAATCCAAACGACCCAAAAACCAATAAACTCGTTCTAGAGGTAAAAGGTGGTGGATGGGGAATCTCGGATATTTCAGATGATGGCAAAAAACTACTCATCAGCGAATATATTTCTGCCAATGAATCCCATATTTGGCTTTTAGATACAGAATCTGGCAAATTATCCGAAGTTACCGATAGAAAATCAACTGGAATTATCCAAGCGGGTGCCTTGTTTTCAGATCAAAAAGATGAAATTTGGTTCGTTACCGATCGAGATAATGAGTTTCAGCGTCTCGCCACAATGAATTTAGACACCAAAAAAGTAAGTTATCATACTTCTAAAATCCCTTGGAATGTAGAAAATGCCAATTTATCCGAAGATAAAAAATCGTTTGTTTTTGTAACCAATGAAGCCGGAGTAAACAAAATGTATTTGATGAACACCAAAGACAAATCGTATGCTGCTGTCAAAAATATTCCTATCGGACTCATTGGCGGGGTTAGTTTCAGTAAGGACAATCAAAGCATTTTCTTCACACAATCGACTGCACAGACCGCATCCGATATCTATAAGCTGACCATTAAAACAGGAGTCATTGAACGCTGGACCGAAAGCGAACTAGGCGAAATGCAACAATCGGATATGGCGCTTCCGAAATTCATCGAATGGAAAAGTTTTGATAATCTAAAAATATCCGGATTTTATTATCCCGCTGCGGCAAAATTTACCGGAAAAAGACCCGTTCTTATCAATATTCACGGCGGACCTGAAGGACAATCGATGGCTTCGTTCTTAGGCAGCAGCAATTATTATACTAATGAAATGGGCGTAGCGCTAATTTATCCTAATGTTCGTGGCTCGTCTGGTTTTGGAAAAACATTTATTGCCAAAGACAATGGGTTTTTAAGAGAAGATTCAGTTAAAGATATAGGTGCTTTGCTAGATTGGATTGCGCAACAACCTGAATTAGACAAAGACAAAATTATGATTATGGGTGGCAGCTATGGCGGTTATATGACTTTGGCCACAGCCTATCATTATGCCGATAGAATCAAATGTTCAGTTGATATTGTAGGGATTTCCAACTTTAATACCTTCCTGAAAAATACTGAGGAATACCGCAGAGATTTGAGAAGAGTAGAATATGGCGATGAGAGAATTCCAGAAATGGCAGCTTTTTTCGAAAAAATGGCCCCGTTGAATAATATTGACAAAATCAAAAAACCAATGTTTATTATCCAAGGAACCAATGACCCGAGAGTTCCCGTAACCGAGGCCACACAAATGCGCGACAAGCTAAAAGCTAATGGCAATGTGGTTTGGTATCTAGAAGCAAAAGATGAAGGTCACGGTTTTAGAAAAAAAGCCAATGTCGATTATCAACGATTGGCTGTGATTCGATTTATGCAGGAATATTTGTTGAAATAATTCTAAAAAAAATTCCCAAGTGTGAGCTTGGGAATTTTTTTGTTTTATAACTTACCAGATTTTCACTCGTTTTTCTGAAGCGATGTACATTCCGTCGCCTTCCTTAATGTCGAAAGCTTTGTAGAAGGAATCTACGTTCTGCAAAGGAACGTAGGCACGATACATTCCTGGAGAGTGTGGATCAGTTTTAACCAAATTCTTAATCGCTTCGTCACGCATTTTGGTTCTCCAAACAGTGGCCCAAGAAATAAAGAAACGTTGTTCAGCTGTGTAGCCGTCTATCAATCCTGGGTTGCCATTTTCTTTTAAATAAATTTGCAAACCATCGTAAGCAGCATTTATCCCTCCTAAATCTCCAATGTTTTCGCCTAAAGTAAATTTTCCATCAACGAAAGTCCCAGGCAAAGGCTGCAAAGCACTGTATTGATCAGCCAATGCTCCTGTCAAAGCTGCAAATTGTTTCTGATCTTCTGGTGTCCACCAATCTTTTAGGTTTCCGTCGGCATCATAACGTGACCCCGAATCATCGAATCCGTGAGAGATTTCGTGACCAATCACGGCACCAATTCCTCCATAATTTACAGCTTCATCGGCTTGGTAATTATAAAAAGGAGGTTGCAAGATTGCTGCAGGGAAAACAATTTCATTATACGAAGGATTGTAATAGGCATTTACCGTTTGTGGTGACATTCCCCACTCTGTTTTATCTACTGGTTGGTACAATTTGTCGATATCTTGTTTATTTCTCCATCTTGAAATTTGCATCGCATTTTCGAAATAAGTTCCACCTTCTTCAGGGCTTTTCAAAGTTAAGGCCG
Source organism: Flavobacterium nackdongense (assembly GCF_004355225.1). NCBI lineage: Bacteria > Pseudomonadati > Bacteroidota > Flavobacteriia > Flavobacteriales > Flavobacteriaceae > Flavobacterium > Flavobacterium nackdongense. The sequence continues at coordinate 2,643,088 of NZ_CP037933.1, forward strand.
AAAAATCTTTCCACTTGTCAGGATATCCAATTTTAATTTGCGATTTGTGTAATTTTGCGATGGCACTTACTCTAGTTTCTGCCGACATCCAAGGCAAATTATTGATGCGGTTTTCAAAAGCAAGGATCACATTCTTGATCATTTTCTCGGCTTTTACTTTAGCTTCGGGTGGAAACTTTTTCTCCACATATAATTTTCCTAGTGCTTCACCAGTAGCCCCATTGATCACTTGTAAAGCATTCTCTTTTAGTGGTCGTTGCTGCACTGCACCTGTTAATGTTTTACCATAAAACTCCCAATTGGCGGTTTCAATTGAAGTCGATAATCTACTAGACGATCTATTAAGCAAGGTCCAACGCATATAGGCTTTCCAATCTTCGACTTTGTTTTCTTTGAAAATGGTTTCCAATGCAGTCATATATTTAGGCTGCGAAACAATTAGCGAATCTGCTTTGGTCAAACCTATTTTTGTCATATAATTCTTCCAGTCAATTGAAGGTGTCAATTTTTGCAAATCAGCAACAGTCATCGGATTGTATGATTTTCTTCGATCTCTTCTTTCTACTCTGTCAAATCTTGGTTTGGACATCGCAATTTCTAAGGCCAAAATTTTATCGGCATCTGATTTTGCTTGAGCGGGATTCTCGCCCATCAACTGAAGCATTTTTGTTACATGCAACACATATTTGTCTCTCTTTTCTTTAGAATCCTTATCCTCCGAAACGTAATAATCACGATCCGGCAAACCTACACTTCCTGGCCCGAGATTGATGACATTTCTGTTACTGTTTTTTGCGTCAGGGCCAATACCCACTCCGAAAAAACCAATCCCACCAATGGCATCCATTTCAATCATTAATGCTTCTAAATCCTTGGTGTTTTTTACAGCATTTATTTTAGCCAAATAAGGTTTCAAGGGCGAAATGCCTTGCTTATTTCGACCCACTGTGTCCATAATCGTTTTGTATAAATTTATGGCTTTGCCTTGGTCGGTATTGGATTTGTATTTTGGATTTTTGGAGGCTTCTTCCAAAATTGCCAGCGCATCCTTATCTGTTTTTTCACGCAACTCATTAAAACTTCCCCAAGTGGTTTTGTCTGCGGGTATTGCGGTTTTATCAAGCCAAGCACCGTTTACAAATCTAAAAAAGTCATCATTAGGTCTTGTTTTCTTATCCATATAAGAGGTGTTAATGCCCGGCTCTTGTTTGACCGCAGTCTTTTGAGCGCTAATTGACGTAAACCCGATAAGTACGGGAAAAACAAAGATCAATTGTTTTTTTAAATGTATTTTCATAGTTACTTAAAATTTAATTGTTGCGTAAAACTATTCATAATTTCATAACTCTATAATAAACATTTGTTAAAATAAATTATCGACTTTATAAGAACGCAATTCCGTTTTGTATTTTTGCTGCAAATCATTTTTTATGGGTTCCTTTTTCTACAATTATCGGAAATTCTTTGCTGCACTATTGGTGTTTTCTGCAATTACTATAGCATTGTTTTACAGCGCTTTGAAACCCCAAAAGACCCTGCCTATATTTAATCCCTCAGATGTAAACCCAGAATTGGTCGATTCTACGGTGCAATTCGTTAGCAAATACCACACGATTGCCGATTTTTCGTTTACAAATCAAAACGGAAAAATCATTACCCAGAAAGATTATGAAGGCAAAATATATGTAGCTGATTTTTTCTTCACGACTTGTAAATCCATCTGCCCCAAAATGACCACCAATTTGGTCGATGTGCAAAAGGCTTTTCTAGACAATCCAAAGGTAAAACTGCTGTCATTTACCGTAATGCCAGACATTGACAGCGTTTCAGTATTGAAAGAATATGCCAAAATAAACGGCGTAATTGATAGCAAATGGAACTTAGTTACAGGCGACAAAAAAGCGATTTATACCATGGCGCGAAAATCCTATTTGGCTGTAAAACAAGGCAAACCCGAAGAGCAATACGATATGGTTCACACCGAAAATTTTGTGTTGGTTGACTCCAAAAAAAGAGTTCGTGGTTTTTATGACGGAACGAATAAAGAAGAAATTCAAAAGCTAATCGAAGACATCAATTGGCTTGTGGAAGACGAGAAATAGCAAACCTGACATTTGTCAGTGTATATTCTTTTTTTTACTGTACTTTTGTAATCTAAAATCAATCTAAATAAGAAATTGAAAACTACGATTGCCAGTTTAAAAAAAGGAGAAAAAGCCATCATCAAAGATTTTGATGCCGATATTATTCCGCTAAAATTATTAGAAATGGGCTGTTTGCCTGGCAACAGCGTCGAATTACTTCAAATTGCTCCTTTTGGCGATCCTTTGTATTTGGATATTAACGGTTCACATCTTGCCATCCGTATGGAAACTGCTCGCGAAATTGAAGTGGAATGTATTAAAAATTAACTCCAAATGAGCAAACAAAATATCAACGTCGCTTTAATTGGGAATCCAAATACGGGAAAAACTTCGGTTTTCAACCAGCTTACCGGTTTGAACCAACAAGTGGGCAATTATCCTGGAATTACAGTCGAAAAGAAAGTTGGTTTTTGCAAATTATCCCAAAATATCAATGCCAATGTCATTGATTTGCCCGGAACCTATAGTTTGAATGCCAGTTCAGCCGACGAAAGTGTGGTGATAGAACTTTTGCTCAACAAAAAGGACAAACTCTTCCCCGATGTGATTGTTGTGGTTTCGGAAGTCGAGAATTTGAAACGGAATTTATTGCTTTTTACCCAAATAAAAGATTTAGAAATTCCTACTATTCTTGTCATCAATATGATCGACCGAATGGAACTCAAAGGCATTTCGTTAGACATTCCTTTTCTCGAAGAACAACTCAAGACCAAAATTGTATTGGTTAGTTCTCGAAAAAACATTGGAATTGAAACTCTGAAAGCCTTAATAACTACTTACAAAACCATTACAACTGCACCTTGCTTGAATGCTTCCTCAATCGATGATGAGTATTTTACTTCCTTGCGAAAAACATTTCCCAATCAGTCCTTGTACAAACTTTGGTTGGTAATTACACAGGATGTTAATTTTGCCGATTTAAATAGAAAAACATTTGAAAATCATTCGTTTACCAAAACCGCTTCAGAATTAAAAAAACTGCAACAAAAAGAAACCATCAAGCGTTATCAGTTTATCAATAGCATATTGAAAATTGGTCATAAAGTAGATACCTCAACTGCTACAGATTTTAGAAGTCAACTCGACCGAGTGCTTACACATAAAGTTTGGGGCTATCTGATTTTCTTTGTGGTTTTATTTGGTATTTTTCAATCTATATTCGTTTGGTCTAAAATTCCAATGGATTTTATCGATTTGACTTTTGCCACATTAAGCAGCGTAGCGAGTGAAAATCTGCCTCCGGGAGCCTTTACCAATTTGATCGCGCAAGGAATTATCCCTGGAATTGGCGGCATTTTGATGTTTATTCCCCAAATTACTTTTCTGTTTTTGTTTATTTCAATTCTGGAAGAAAGTGGTTATATGAGTCGTGTGGTTTTTTTGATGGACAAAATTATGCGTCGATTTGGTCTTTCAGGCAAAAGTGTCGTGCCATTAATTTCAGGAACTGCCTGTGCAATCCCTGCCATAATGGCCACCCGAAATATCGAAAACTGGAAAGAGCGATTGATCACCATTTTGGTAACCCCCTTTACTACTTGTTCGGCTCGACTGCCTGTTTATGCCATCATTATTGGATTGGTCATTCCCGATGAATACCTCTTAGGCATATTGAATTTGCAGGGATTGACATTAATGTTCTTGTACCTACTCGGTTTTTCGATGGCTATTCTTTCAGCTTACATTCTCAATAAAGTGCTAGAGCTCAATTGCAAAACTTTCTTTGTGGTAGAAATGCCCAATTATAAGCTGCCAATGTTCAAAAACGTGATGATAACCGTTGTCGAAAAAACCAAAGCTTTTGTATTTGGAGCGGGAAAAATCATTTTGGCCATATCGATTATCTTATGGTTTTTGGCCTCGAATGGGCCAACTGAACAATTTAGAAATGCCGAAACGATTATCACCTCAAATGAGGAAAATAAAACGCTTTCATCAGTAGAAATGGAAAATAAAGTAGCTGCCTATAAACTAGAAAACTCCTATATTGGACTGATGGGAAAAACACTTGAACCAATGATTTCTCCTTTAGGCTATGATTGGAAAATTGGCGTAGCCATCATCAGTTCGTTTGCTGCAAGAGAGGTTTTTGTAGGCACTCTGGCCACTATTTATAGTGTTGGCGATAGCGAAAATGAGGCTACCATTAAAAGCAAAATGGCTGCGGAGGTCAATCCCGAGACAGGAGTCAAAATATTTAATTTTGCTTCTGGAATATCGTTATTGCTTTTTTATGCATTTGCCATGCAATGTATTAGCACACTGGCCGTTACTAAAAAAGAAACGAATAGTTGGAAATGGCCATTAGGACAATTAATTTTTATGAGTACTTTTGCATACTTGGTTGCCTTGATTGCTTATCAAGTTTTAAAATAATAAAAGCCTTTTCTGTATTAAAATTGAAATATTATGAGAAACTATGACCTTGCATCTGCTACCTATCACAGTAGTTTAAACTTGAAATGTCTTCCCTTGACTACCTGGGAATTCCGGAAAAACGCTTTCTATGATGCCATTTTATTTGAAAAATTACAAACTAATTGGAGTTCAAAACAAGATTTTCTTAAGCAATCTGAAAAAGAAAATAGAGAACTTATAGTTACCGATAAAAATTTTAAAATTGTATTTGTATCTAAAACCATTTCTAGAATTAGCGGATACCACAAAAAAGAAATATTAGGAAAGTCTCCTGCTATGTTTCAAGGCGAGGAGACTTCTGAAGCCACCAAACTAAAAATAAAAACCGCAATAAAAGAGCTAAAACCTTTCAAAGAAGTGGTTTTAAATTATAGAAAAAACGGCGATTCTTATTGGTGCGAAATCGAGGCTTACCCCATGTTTGATAAAAAGGGTACATTCTTAAATTATATTGCTTTAGAAAAAATTGCCTCCTAAACACTTAAAATAATGGATTTTCAAGAGATTTTGACCTATATAACTTTAGGAATTGCTATCAGTTTTTTGGCTAAAAAATTCTTTTTCAAAAAGAAAAAAACCAATAAAAACTGCGGTGAAGACTGCAATTGTCATTAAACCCTTTTTACAAAAAGATTATTAGCTACCTTGTTAGAAATTGTCATTTCAGCTGTTTCGTTGACTTTAATTTTCGTCGATAAATCAAAACTTTCTTTGGAGAGAATTTCTATTTTAGACCCCAAAGCGATAGCTTGTTTGTCGAGATATTTCAAAAAATCTGCCGAAGAATCCTTAACACCAACACAAACTCCAATTTGATTTTCTAACAAATCCGAAAGCAATTGTTTTTCGATATTCAAGATTTGTCCTTTTGCATTTGGAATGGGGTCACCGTGGGGATCTTCGGTGGGATTGCCCAGAAAATCATCGAGTTTATTAATAAGTTGTTCGGATTTGATGTGCTCCAACTGCTCGGCAATATCGTGAACCTCATCCCAAGCAAAACCTAGTTTTTCCACTAAAAAAACTTCCCACAAACGGTGCTTGCGCACGATCATTTTGGCGGCTAGTTTTCCCTTATCGGTCAAAGAAACACCTTGGTATTTTTTATAATGTACCAAATCTTTTTCGGCTAATTTCCTCAGCATATCCGTTACCGATGAAGCTTTGGTTTCCATCATTTCGGCAATAGCGTTGGTACTCACCTCAGCATCCGTGGCACTAGTGAGATGGTAAATCGCTTTTAAATAATTTTCTTCTGAAAAAGTCATTTGGATATTTGATTACAAATTAATGTTTAAAAGACTTAACTATCTATTTTCCCACATTCTTTTTGATATTGAATTCTGAACTTACATGGCAATTTTAAAGATTCTTATCTCCCCTTAATTGTCGGTATTTCTTTCGAGCTTCAACAAAATAGATACTGTCCTGATGATTGAAAATTATTTTCTCGTAAAGCGGTTTTGCCTTTTCGGGTTGTTGCAACTTAGTATTCTCAATTTCTGCCGAAAAATACAAGGCTTCGTCTATGTAAATTCCGTCGCTATGCTGAGCTATTATATTCTGATATTGGCTTAAAGCCAAATTATATTCGCCTTGTTTTTCGTAAATTTTACCCAAACGCAAAAAAGTTACAGCTTCAATCTCGCTCCCTTTGAAGCTTTTTAAAATCGCTTGAAACTGATCAGTCGCTTCTTTATTCCTGTTTTGATACAAGAGATAATCGCCTTTGGCAAATTGTTTCAAGGCGGTTTGCGTCGAATCGGCAACAGTATTGTCACTGATTAAAAGGAAATATTCTAAAGCATCATTGGCAATCAATTGCGTGCTCGCCGATTTCAATTCCTTGAACTGTTTCGAAGCCCACACAAAATCTCCTTGAAAATAACTGGTTTTGGCAGCTTTCAAACTTGCTTCGTGCGCCACGGCATCGTTCTTTAAATTCTCTTCAATTTGCGAATAATAAATCAATGCCTGATTGAATTTTTCTTCGTAAAGCAAAATATCGGCCAACTCCATTTTGGCCTTAGCCGCTTCATAATCATTCAATTGCAATTCTAGCGCTTTCTTGATTATGGCTTTTCCTTGCTCCGATTTTTTCAAATTAAAAGCCAGGAAATGCGCCTGAATCAGTTGCAAAGATAAGCTAATTGGACTTATTTCATACTGAGTCAACAATGCGGTTAATTCGGTATTGATGGCGGCAAAATCTTTTTCCTGTGCCTTGTCAATTTTCATTTCCATCAAATAGGAATGCGCCTGAATGAGCAACTCCAAATCTTTGGTGTTTTCCAAGACGAATACCAATATTTCATTGGCTGCTTCGGCATCGTCTTCCTCGATAGCGAGTTGCGCTAAATTGATGATACTCGATAAAGATTCCGGATTGCGTCTATAAACTGCTTTTTCCTGAATAAAGGCTTTGCCAAACTCTTTTTGCTGCACATAAAACCAACTCAAATATTCGTTCCAAAAAACATCCTGATTCTTTTGAGCCCTTGTAATTAAAGCTTTTCGCAAGGTTTCGTTGAAGGTTTCATCACCTTCTTCGGTCATAAAACGAGCCAACTGATTTTGTATAATCACCGAGTTTTGCGGATTGGCATAAGCCTCGTCTAAAAAGGTGAGAATCATCATTTCGGTATTGCCCAATTGTCCGTAAAGCAAGGCCATTTGATAATTGAAATTGTACTTTGGTTCTGTTGCTATTGCGGTTTGATAGGATTTCAAAGCATAGTCCAACAACACTTTTTTTTCGAAAGAGTTGGCAATTCCGTACACCTCGTTTGGATTTTTCTTGATTCGGTCGATGGCCTCGTCGTAGTACTTTTTGGCGGAAGCCTCGTTCTTTTGCAACTGGAAATTATAACCTAATTCGACCAAAAGACTGCCTTGTTTGTAGGTATTCAATCGCTCTCGAATGGCTTTTTCGGCAATGTCAAATTGTTGTAACTGCTGGTAACAATCTATCGTTTTCTGAAAATATTGGTAGTTTGAAGGTTGGGTTTTTAATAATTCTTCGAAACTGATTTTGGCTTTCTCGAAATCGCCTTTGTCGTAATAATACTGCGCCAATTGCTCGTTTTGCGAAAAGCAAACCAATGAAAAAAACAGGGCGATATGTAGAAAGAGTTTTTTCATTGTCTGTTTTTAGTTGAAATCCAAATTTTTCAATCGCAATACTTTAAACGGATGTTGTCAATTATTTTTAATTCTTTTATTTTGCCAACTAAAATAAGTTTCGTCATTTGATATAACTTCTCTTATTGAGCTTTTTCCTAAAATTCTCCAATGAACTGTATAAGTCCCTGCGCCATCCGAGAAAAATCCATAAAGTCTATAAAATACTCCTTCTTTTTTTAATAGAAACTGATTCATAGAAAGTCCGCCATCAAAACTTGGATTGAACATATTTTTAATATCTAATTCTACAGATTTAGAATTTATTGTCAAAATAAGTTTTTTTAATTGATTTCTTGGGTTTTCCATTCCAGTGTCAGAACCTAACCAAATTTCGTTATCAATTTTACAAATAAACTTACCTCCAAATCCCGTTTCACAAGTTTCTATTTTATGCTTTTCTGGATTGAATTTTTCTGTAATCCATTCTAAAGTGACATTTTTAGATAAAGTTATTTCACCTTCATTGATTTGTGCTTTCATTAAAGAAATAAAACTAATAAACAATAAAAAAGTTAATTTTGTCTTCATTTTTCTATACGCGTTTTTTGCACAATACTTATCCGAAAATTAGTCATAACTAATCAATAATATCAAACCCGCAATACGGACGCAAAACCTCAGGAATTACAATACCTTCCGCAGTTTGGTAATTTTCTAAAATTCCTGCTAGAACTCTTGGCAAAGCCAATGAACTCCCGTTTAAGGTGTGTGCCAATTGGTTTTTGCCGTCTTTGTCCTTGAAACGCAATTTCAAACGATTGGCTTGAAAAGTCTCGAAATTAGAAACTGAACTGATTTCCAACCAACGTTCCTGCGCCGTAGAATACACTTCAAAATCATAGGTCAAAGCCGAGGTGAAACCCATATCGCCACCACAAAGACGCAAAATTCTATAGGGTAATTTCAATTCCTGCAAAATATTTTTTACGTGTTCAACCATTCCTTCTAGAGCTTCGTAGGATTTATCAGGATGCTCCACTCGCACGATTTCGACTTTGTCAAATTGATGCAAACGGTTCAATCCACGAACGTGAGCGCCATAAGAACCAGCTTCACGACGGAAACAAGGGGTGTAAGCTGTAGTTAAAATCGGCAATTCGTTTTCGGTCAAAATCACATCCCGAAACAAATTCGTTACTGGAACCTCAGCCGTTGGAATCAAGTACAAATCATCGGTTTTGTCGTGGTACATTTGCCCTTCTTTGTCTGGCAATTGTCCTGTTCCGTATGCCGAAGCTTCGTTGACCATATGTGGCACTTGCACTTCATTGTAACCCGAAGCCGTATTCTTGTCCAAGAAATAATTGATTAAGGCGCGTTGTAATTTGGCTCCTTTTCCTTTGTAAACCGGAAATCCTGCGCCCGTAATTTTATTTCCTAATTCGAAATCGATGATGTCATATTTTTTTACCAATTCCCAATGCGGTTGCGCACCTTCGTGCAAAACTGGAATATCGCCTTCTTGAAAAACATTCAAATTATCATCGGCAGATTTTCCTTCAGGAACGATATCGGCGGGAAGATTGGGTAAAGTGTATAGTTTTTCTAAAAGCTCGGCAGCAAAAGTTTCAGCTGTTTCAGCTAATCCTTTGCTTTTTTCTTTTAAGAGAACGGTTTTTTCTTTGAGAATGGCGGCTTTTGCTTTTTCGCCACCTTTCATCAATTCGCCAATGTCTTTGGACAATTTATTAGATTCGGCTAAAGTATTATCTAATTCTACTTGCGTAGCACGACGGGTTTCGTCTAGTTTTACCACTTCTTCAACAACAGCGGTGGCATCCATATTTCTTTTTGCCAAAGCTTGGATTACTTTTTCCTGATTCTCTCTAATAAATGCAATTTGTAACATATCCTGATTTTTTTAAACGCTAACTTTTATAATAACGACAGCAAATTTAAGGAAATGTTTGGTAGAAATGGGACAAAAGTTTTTTAGGATTTTTAATTAAAGCTTCCAGCCTTTTAAAGGCTGGAAGCTTTAAAAAATTCAAGTAAATAAAAAAGCCACATCAATTAAAATGTAGCTTTGAAATTGTATGTTGAAAACCTTTTCTTTATTTGGTTTTCATTGGTGGCAAATCAAATGCTTTCGAATCAGCTTCGAAATTATTGCGGTGTGAACCATCGCAAAAAGGTTTGTTGGCTGACAACCCACAACGACACAATCCCAATGCAGTTCTACCTTCTAGTCCATAAATAACGCCATCTTGATCCATTATTTCAAAATCGCCTTCGATTTTTATGGATCCATTTTTATTGATAATAAGTTTAGTTTTGCTCATATTGTTTTTTGTTTTTATAAGGTCAAAGATTGAAAATAATTTTTCAGCTCAAAATGTATGTATTTAAGACCTTTCTTAAGGCTCTATCGATTGATCAGTATTTTTTTGCTGATTCATTTTAGCAACCAAAGCTTTCAGTCGTAAGGCTTTTTCTTTTTTCTCTTCTTGCAATTTAGCTTTTTTTCGATTGAGCAATTTGGTGTGCAATGCCTTATTTTTGGTGTTTTTTTCAGGTCCTTTGGGCATAATGAACTACGCTCTTAAAAAAAACCGACAGGTTTCAACAACCTATCGGATCTATTTTAGTACATTTTTACAAATCAAATCCAATTTTCACGCCTAGTTTATCAGCAATAATTTTGGTGATTCGTTGTTTTAATTCTGGTATTTTGATGTTTTCGATAACCGCATTCGAGAAAGCGTACATCAATAAAGCTTTGGCTTCTTTCTTTGGAATTCCGCGTTGTTGCATATAGAAAAGTGCGGTTTCGTCTAGTTGTCCTACTGTGCAACCGTGCGAACATTTTACGTCGTCGGCAAAAATCTCCAACTGTGGTTTGGCGTTTATCGTAGATTTGTCGCCTAACAAAATGTTATTGCTTTTCTGGAAAGCGTTGGTTTTTTGAGCTTCTTTTTCGACATATACTTTCCCATTGAAAACTCCGGTAGAATTCTCTGCAAAAATTCCTTTGTAATCTTGGAAGCTTTCGCAATTTGGCATGGCGTGATGCACTAAAGTATAATGATCTACGTGCTGTTTTTCGCCAATAATCGTGATTCCGTTGAGCGTGCTGGTCAATCTTTCGCCAAAATGATAGAAATTCAGGTTGTTTCTGGTCAAATTTCCTCCGAAGGAGAAAGTCTGCACTGAAACGTGACTTTCTTGTTTTTGCGACAAATAAGTATTGTCGATGAGATTGGCTTGGTGATTGTCGTTTTGAATTTTGTAATAATCGACAATGGCACGTTTTTGTGCAAAAATTTCGGTAACCGAATTGGTCAAAACTGGATTTTCGTTCAAGCTTTGGTGTCTCTCGATAATTTGCACGTGTGAATTTTCGCCTACAATTACTAGGTTTCTTGGTTGAACCAAAAGTGCGGCTTCATTTCCAGTCGAGAAATACATAATCTCTATAGGTTTGTCGACTACCTTGCTTTTCGGGATGTTGATATAGGCTCCTTCATTGGCGAAAGCCGTATTCAAAGAGGTTAAACTCTCGTCTTTATTGGCAATTTGGTTGAAATAGGTATCGATAACCATCTTGTATTTTGGTTTGTTCAATGCCGATGACATCAAGCAAACATCGATGCCCTGATGGGTAGTAGAAGACAAATGCGAGCTGAACACACCATCTATAAAAACTACTTTGTAAGTGTCGATTTCGTGGATGAAATATTTTTTTACATCTTTGAATTCGATAATCGCTTCGTGTTTTGGAAACACAGTGAAGTCGTTTTTTAGAATAGCATTCAGCGAGGTATATTTCCAGGATTCCTCTTTTTTGGTTGGGAAGCCTTTATTTTCAAAGTTTTTTATTGCCTCAGTTCGCAGATCGTGTAGTTCAGAATGCACATCGATTTGCTCTTCGAAAGCCATAAAAGACGATAGTAATTTTTCTTTTAGTTCCATTTTTAAACTGTTTATGGTTTATGGTTTTTTGTTTATTGTTCGACCACGAACAACAAACTATAAACTACAAACATATTATGCTTCTTGTTCTTGTTTGATCCAATCGTATCCTTTTTCCTCTAATTCTTTGGCCAAAGCTGCTCCGCCAGATTTCACAATTTTTCCGTTGTACAACACGTGAACAAAATCGGGAACGATGTAATCTAACAATCTTTGGTAGTGTGTGATTACTACAATGGCATTTTTATCGCTTTTCAATTTGTTAACCCCATTGGCCACAATTCTCAATGCGTCAATATCTAAACCAGAATCGGTTTCGTCTAGAATAGCTAGTTTTGGTTCCAACATTGCCATTTGGAAAATCTCGTTACGTTTTTTCTCTCCACCTGAAAAACCTTCGTTTAGGGAACGAGACAAAAACTTGCGATCTATTTCCAATAATTCCGATTTTTCACGAATGAATTTCAGCATTTCGTTGGCTGGCATTTCTTCCTGACCATTTGCTTTTCGGGTTTCGTTGATGGCCGTTCTCATAAAATTGGTTACCGAAACTCCAGGGATTTCAACAGGATATTGAAACGAGAGGAAAACGCCTTTGTGGGCTCTTTCTTCTGGAGCTAGTTCCGAAATATCTTCGTTGTCTAGAAAGATTTCTCCCTCTGATACTTCGTAATTTTCGTTTCCAGCGATGATAGCTGATAGTGTACTTTTTCCAGCACCGTTGGGTCCCATAATCGCGTGAACTTCTCCCGCTTTTACCTCAAGGTTAATTCCTTTAAGAATTTCTTTTTCTCCAATGGAGGCGTGTAAATTTTTTATTGATAACATTTTATTATTTTTCTGTGTTATTATCGTCTGCTAATTTTAAAAAAGCATCTATTATTTGTACTCTTCTCGGGTTTTTATATTGAAGAATCATTGAAATTAAATAAAAATTTCCTTTTGAATCTTTTAATTTTTCATTCATTTTTGCGAATGTATTGTCTTGATATTTATCATACCATTCGTCAAATTTTCTTTTTCTTAATTCTTGCTTTCCATCTGATGAATCACAAATATAAATGGCAATATTGTTATCGTGTTTGAGCAAAAATTCTTTGAAAATCTGGGCAATTGTTCGAGATACTTTGGCATCAAAAGGAGGATTTTTCCCAGTTTCATTTATTGCAACTTCTATAACAAATTCAAATATAAAATCTGAAATATTTTCATCAAAAAGATTTATATAAGAAGAAGGTTTAAATTTTATTTCATAAACAATGCCTCGAATCGTTTCAAAAACATAGCTGTTATTTTTACCTCCAAGAAATATGAAATCATACTGCATTTTTCCTCTTTTCTTTTCTTGCTCTCAACTCTTTCAATGCATCCTGAAATTCTTTTGTATGAACATCATTTTTTATTTCTTCTTGAAGCTGCTTTTTACTATTCAACAAATAATCAATAATTTCGTCTTGCCTTGTTCTTTTTTTAGTATCCATAAATTTAGTTTTTAAATTTGTCAACTATTTGTTTATTAGTAATGCCCTTTTAAAGACAAAACATTTAAGATTTCAATGGTGTTTTCGTCAGTAACTATTTGTATAAAATGATTTAAAAAAAATTACTTCCACAAATCTTCTAATTTGATTTTAACTCCTTTTCCGTCTTTTATGCTTTGTTCAGCTTCCAAAATTTCTTTTACAAACTCTGGATTGTATGGCTTTTCCACTTTTTCAATTTCAAAACCTAATAATTTAGCCAAAGCTTTCAATACTGGTAAATCTTTTTTCTTAACGTTTTTTAAAATGAGTTCCATAGCAATCGGAATATATATTGGTTGTTCAAATTTACAAATATTTATCCAACAGAACCTTCTAACGAAATCTCTAACAATTTCTGTGCTTCCACAGCAAATTCCATTGGCAATTTATTCAATACATCTTTGCTGAAACCATTTACGATTAAAGCGATGGCTTTCTCGGTTGGAATGCCACGCTGATTGCAATAGAAAACTTGGTCTTCGCCGATTTTACTCGTGGTTGCTTCGTGTTCTATTTTGGCTAGCGGATTTTTACTTTCGATGTACGGAAAAGTATTGGCGCTGCAATTGTTTCCCATCAAAAGCGAATCGCATTGCGAAAAATTTCGAGCATTTTCAGCATTTGGACCAATTTTCACTAATCCTCTATAACTATTATGTGATTTTCCAGCCGAAATTCCTTTAGAAATAATGGTTGATTTGGTGTTTTTACCCAAGTGAATCATCTTGGTTCCGGTATCAGCTTGCTGAAAATTAGTAGTTACAGCAATCGAATAAAACTCGCCTACTGAATTATCGCCTTTCAAGATGCAAGAAGGGTATTTCCAGGTTACAGCAGAACCTGTTTCGACTTGTGTCCAAGAAATTTTGGCGTTTTTCTCGCACAATCCTCTTTTCGTCACGAAGTTGAAAACGCCACCTTTGCCCTCTTTATTTCCCGGATACCAGTTCTGAACGGTCGAATATTTGATTTCGGCATTATCCATAGCAATCAACTCGACAACAGCAGCGTGCAATTGATTTTCGTCGCGACTTGGAGCGGTACAACCTTCAAGGTAACTCACATAACTCCCTTCGTCGGCTATTAATAAGGTTCTTTCGAATTGTCCTGTTCCGGCTTGATTGATTCTAAAGTAAGTTGATAATTCCATCGGACAGTGAACGCCTTTTGGAATATAACAGAAACTTCCATCGGAGAAAACAGCCGAATTTAATGCCGCATAAAAATTATCTTTCTGTGGCACAACGGTTCCAAGATATTTTCGAACCAATTCAGGATATTCGCGAATGGCTTCGGAAATACTCATAAAAATAATTCCTTTTTCAGCTAAAGTCTTTTTGAATGTAGTTGCTACCGAAACCGAGTCAACCACGATATCCATAGCCACATTGTTCATCATTTTTTGCTCATCGACAGAGATTCCTAGCTTTTTGTACATTTCTAAAAGTTCGGGATCCACATCGTCTAAGGTTTTGTTAGGATCGATTTTTTTAGGAGCTGAATAATAGGAAATAGCTTGAAAGTCTGGTTTTTCATAATGAACATTGGCCCATTCAGGCTCGATCATTTTTTCCCAAGCACGAAACGCTTCAAGACGCCAATCGGTCATCCATTCGGGTTCTTCTTTTCTAAGGGAAATGGCTCGAACGATATCCTCATTTAGTCCAATAGGAAAAGTATCTGATTCTATATCAGTGTAAAATCCGTACTCGTATTCTTTGCTTTCGAGTTCAACTCGTAGATGATCTTCGGTGTATTTTGACATATTTTTAAATCTAAAAAATCTAAAAAATCAAAAAAATCAAAAGGAAGTGTTATTAAGACTTCTTGTCTTGTTTTTCAAGATTTTTTAAATATTTAATGTAATTACCTAATTGTTTTGATATTTCTAAGACATCATTTCTGTGGCTGTAGAAATTTTCTTCATTTATATATTCTAACAATTTTAAAAAGTTGAACATATTTCGGCATTCGCCCGCCGAACCTTTTGAAAAATATAAAAACCTAATTAATTCTTTTTTCGTTTCTCTTTCAAAACCTTCGGCAATATTATTAGAAATGGACAATGCAGCTCTTTGTAATTGATCTTTTAATCCAAAATCTTTATTAATTTGTTGATTTGACAATGTTAGTTTATACACTTTAACTCCAAAAGACAAGGCTTTTTGATAAACTTCCATATCTTCAAATGAACTGTATTTTGCCATTTTTTTAGATTTTTTAGATTTTTTTGCTGTTTTAGATTAATCTACAAAGAGAAACTCTCTCCACAACCACAAGTTCTACTCGCGTTTGGATTATTAAAAACAAATCCTTTTCCGTTTAATCCTCCAGAATATTCTAAAATTGTTCCTGCTAAATACAGAAATGATTTTTTCTCTACTGCAATGGTTATTTCGTTGTCCACAAAAATTTTATCATCGTCTCCTTTATTTTTATCAAACTTCAAATCATAGGACAAACCCGAGCATCCACCGCTTTTTACTCCGACTCTAACGTAGTCTTTTGAGGCATCAAAACCATCGTCTTGCATCAAATCGATGATTTTCTTTTTGGCTGTATCAGAAACTTGTATCATAGCTTATTTTGATTTTGTCTAAATAAACGGCAAATGTATTACAAATTAGGTTTTAAGTCAACCAAGATAGCATTTTTATAACTATGATTAGATAGAAAAAGTCTATTTAGTAAATCATTCACAAATGTATTACTTAAATTTGTTTCTTCTTGAAAATAATTGAAGCAATGAAACTCTATCCTATAGAAACAGGTAATTTTAAATTAGACGGCGGCGCGATGTTTGGCGTGGTGCCAAAAACCATTTGGAACAAAACAAACCCTGCAGATGCCAACAATTTAATAGATTTGGCAGCCAGATGTTTGCTCATCGAAGACGGCAATCGCCTCATTCTGATAGACAATGGAATGGGCAACAAGCAGTCCGATAAATTTTTTGGCTATTACTACCTTTGGGGTTCCCATTCATTGGATAATTCCTTGTCTAAATACGGCTTTCATCGCGATGATATTACTGATGTGTTTTTAACTCATCTTCATTTTGACCATTGTGGCGGAAGCGTCAATTGGAACAAAGATAAAACGGGCTATGAAGTGGCGTTTAAAAACGCCAAATATTGGACCAATGAAAACCATTGGGAGTGGGCGACAAAACCAAATTTAAGGGAAAAAGCATCTTTTCTTTCAGAAAACATTCTGCCCATTCAAGAAAGCGGTCAATTGCATTTTTTGAAATTACCTGAAACTGATTTTGGATTTTCCACCGAATTAAATTTCGACATTTTCTTTGCTGATGGTCATACCGAAAAACAAATGATACCTCAAATTAAATACCGAGATAAAACCATTTGTTTTATGGCTGATTTAGTCCCAACTGTGGGGCATTTGCCTTTGCCTTATGTGATGGGTTATGATACCAGACCACTTTTGACCATGCCCGAAAAATCAAAGTTTCTGAATATCGCTGCCGAAAATAATTACTATTTATTTTTGGAACACGATGCCCACAACGAAATTATTACTGTCGAAAAAACAGAAAGAGGGGTTCGGTTGAAGGAAGTATTCAGTTGTGATAAAATCTTTATATAATGTTAATTTTGTTTTGAAATGTAACAAAATTGATATTTTTACATCAAATTTTTAATTCCTAAAAAACAACAACCAATGAATACATTCAAATCCAGTCTATTGTCTGCTGTTGCGCTATCGCTATTAGTAGGATGTGGAACTTCAAAAACAACTACGAATATCAGTTCGTTGATGATTCAAGCACCCGTTAACGTTCAAAAAAAGGCTGCGCTTAAAGAGGCAGAATTAAATCGATGGAGTCATTTAGATATTATAAAGGACACTATTCCAGGAATGAGTGTTGATAAGGCTTATGCAGAATTACTCAAAGACAAAAAAGGAAAAAAAGTAATCGTAGGAATTGTTGATTCAGGGGTTGATATCGAACACGAAGATCTGAAATCGGTGGTTTGGACCAATAAAAAAGAGATTCCAGGAAACGGAATTGACGATGATAAAAACGGTTATATCGATGATATTCACGGTTGGAATTTTCTGGGCGATATTACTAAAGAAAATTTAGAATACGAAAGAATTATTGCCCACAAAAACCTTGTGGATGAAGCCACTTATTTAGAGGCAAAAGCATTGAACGATAAAAAAATTATGTCTTCAACCAACGGAAAAAAACAATTAGAAACCATGTCTTCTGATGCGACCAAAGCCGATGAAGTTTTAACAAAACATTTTGGCAAAACGGGCTATTCAATCGAAGAAGTAAACGCTATCGACGCGAAAGACGAAGAAATTTCTAAAAGTAAAATGATGATGCAACGTATAAATTCCTTTGGAATGACCGTGCCGGAATTTAAAATTGCTTTACAAAAAGAATTGGACGGCTACAATTCCGTAATTAATGGTGATAATCTTAAAACCAATTACAGAAAAGTAGTAGGAGACAATCCAGATGATATTACCGATACCAAGTACGGCAACAATCAGGTTATGGGGCCAGATCCCAAAAAGGAAAATATTCTTCACGGCACGCACGTGGCAGGAATAGTTGCCCAAATTAGAAACAACGGTTTAGGCGGAGATGGAGTAGCAACGAATGTCGAAATCCTTACGGTTCGTGCGGTGCCAGATGGTGACGAGTATGACAAAGACATTGCACTTGGTATTCGTTATGCGGTAGATAACGGTGCGAAAGTAATCAATGGAAGTTTTGGAAAAGCATTTTCTCCACACAAACAATGGGTTTATGACGCTATAAAATATGCCGAAAAGAAAGATGTATTAATCGTTCATGCGGCAGGCAATGACGCCAAAGACATCGATCTGGCAAATAATTTCCCCAATGATTCTGACGATAAAAAAACAGAATTCGCAGATAATTTAATCACCATTGGAGCCTTGAATTATGAATATGGAAACAAAGTCGTGGCTCGTTTTTCTAACATCGGAAAACTCAATGTCGATGTTTTTGCTCCGGGTGTCAAAATTTATGCTTCGACACCAAATAATACCTACAAACTATTGCAAGGAACCTCAATGGCATCTCCAAATGTAGCTGGTGTAGCCGCTTTAATTCGTTCGTATTATCCAAAATTATCCGCCAAACAAGTGAAACATATTTTGATGGATTCTGGTGTAGCGCTTCCATTTGATGTTATCGTTGGAGGAAAAGCCGCAGACGTTCGTCCTTTTACTAATTTGTCCGCAACAGGCAAAATGGTCAATGCCTACAATGCTTTATTGATGGCTGAAAAAATGTCAAAATAATACAATTTTAATACTACTTATGAAATGGAAGGTGTAAAATCCTTCCATTTTCTATTTTAACACGATATGAAAAAAATTCTTTTACTCGCCGCAATTTCACTGAATTTCGGAACTCTTTTCGCCCAGAGCACCACCTATTGGCAACAACAGGTCGATTATAAAATGGACGTGGTGATGAATGTCAAAAATTACCAATACAAAGGCAAGCAGGAATTGGTTTACACCAATAATTCTTCGGATACTTTGAAACGGGTTTATTATCATTTATTCAATAATGCATTTCAACCCGGCAGCGAAATGGACGCCAGACTTCAAAGCATCAAAGATCCCGATGCAAGAATGGTCAACAAAATAAAAGTCGGTGATGCCGAAATCAAAGAAAGCCGAATCAAGACTCTAAAACCGAATGAAATTGGCTATTTGAATGTTTCGAATTTCAAACAAGACGGCCGTATCGCCAATGCAAAAACTGTAGGAACCATTCTCGAAGTGACTTTAGCAAAACCCATTTTGCCGCATTCAAAAACCACTTTTACTTTAGATTTTGAGGGACAAGTTCCAGTGCAAATTCGTCGATCAGGCAGAAATAATGTGGAAGGAATCGAATTGTCGATGGCGCAATGGTATCCCAAAATAGCCGAATTCGATTTTGAAGGTTGGCATGCCGATCCCTATATTGCTAGAGAATTTCAAGGCGTTTGGGGAAATTTTGATGTCAATATAACCATCGACGCAGCCTATGTTTTGGGAGGTTCAGGGTATTTACAAAACAAAAACGAAATAGGTCACGGTTATCAGGATGCAGGAATTACGGTGGTGCATCCAAAGAATACCAAAACCTTGACTTGGCATTTTTATGCCCCAATGGTGCACGACTTTACATGGGCAGCCGATAAAAATTACCTTCACGATCTGGTCAAAGGTCCCAATAATGTCGATTTGCATTTCCTGTACAAAAACAATCCAAAAATCATTGACAACTGGAAAAACTTGCAACCTTTGATGGCCAAAGTGATGGATTTTTATAACAAAACCGTTGGTGATTATCCGTATAAACAATACTCCTTTATTCAAGGTGGCGATGGCGGAATGGAATATGCTATGTGTACTTTGATGCTGGGAGAGGGCAAATTTGAAGGAATCGTAGGAACAGCAACACACGAATTGGGACATTCTTGGTTTCAGCATATTTTGGCTTCCAATGAAAGCAAACATCCGTGGATGGATGAAGGTTTTACCTCCTATATCGAAGATTTGGCAATCAATGAAATAGCCGTGCAGAAAAGGGAAAATCCTTTTGAAGCGTCTTATAAAGCCTATTACAAATTAGTAGAATCAGGCAAAGAACATCCCCAAACCACGCACGGAGACCGCTATAACGAAAATTTTGCGTATAGCATTGCCTCCTACAGCAAAGGCTCCATTTTCTTGTCGCAATTAGAATATCTGATCGGAAAAGATAATGTTGGTAAAACTTTAAAAAAATATTTTCAGGATTTCAAATTCAAACACCCAACGCCCAATGACATCAAGCGAACTGCCGAACGCATTTCAGGAGCCAACCTCGATTGGTATCTCACCGATTGGACACAAACTACCAACACAATCGATTATGGCATTAAGGCGGTAAACGAAGCAGGTAATTCTTCAAAAATTATCCTCGAAAGAATAGGTCGTATGCCAATGCCAATCGATATTTTAGTCGAATATACCGATGGCACCCAAGAGCGTTTTTACATTCCGTTGCGAATGATGAGTTTTGAGAAAGAAAATCCATCCCGAAGCATCGGGACTGAAATTAAAAGGACCGTTTTAAGCGATTGGGCTTGGGCTTATCCTACTTATGAATTTAGTATTTCGAAAACCAAAAACACCATCAAAAAAATCACAATAGACCCTAGTAAATTAATGGCAGATGTCAAGCAAGCAGACAATACTTTTGAAATTAAATAATGCTGTTCTTTAATAAAAAGGCAGTAAATTGCACAAAATAGTTTGTTTTTATCAGCTAATCATTTAGATTTGAAAAAAAAACAGATGAAACGCGGGTAACCAAATATTTTGGATTAACAAAAAAAAGTGGTAGCGTTCCATCTTCCTATAAAAAAACAATATAAGTAACAGATGAAATCATTTGATGTAGCTATAATTGGCAGTGGTCCTTCGGGAGCTTCGGCAGCGTTTGAATTGGCCAAAAACGGAATTTCTGCTGTGATAATCGAAAAAGAAATTCTGCCTAGATACAAAACCTGTGGCGGAGGCTTGGTTTTTAGAGGTCGAAAAAATATGCCCTTTGATGTTTCATCGGTGGTGGAAAAAGAATTCTATGAAGTAGACACTTATTTTGCCAATACGCCTCTAAAATTTACTACTCAAAGAGACCAACCCATCGTGAGCATGATTATGCGGGACGCGTTTGACAATCTGATTGTTGAAAAAGCGAAAGAAAAAGGAGTTGTACTTTTGCAAAATCATAAAGTCTTAGACATTAGTTTCGGTGACATCCAAACGATTCACACCTCGGAAGGCGATGTGCAAGCAAAATTCATTATTGCCGGTGACGGAGCATTGAGCCCGGTATCTAAAATAGCGGGTTGGCAAGAAACGAGAACTATAATTCCGGCTTTAGAATATGAAGTTGAAGTTTCTGCTGCCGATTTCGAGCGTTTGTCAAAAAATGTTCGGTTTGATGTAGATGTTATTCCGCTGGGTTACGGTTGGTGTTTTCCTAAAAAAAATCATTTGTCTATTGGGGTGGGCGCTTTTGTAAAATCGAAGCAAAAAATAGATCTCAAGAAAATTTATGCTGACTATCTTAAAATCTTAGGCATCAACGAAATCATTAGTGAAGAAGCACACGGCTTTGTGATTCCGGTTTCACCCAGAACGGATACCTTTGTTCAAAAAAATGTTTTTTTGATTGGGGATTCAGCAGGATTTGCCGATCCTATTACTGCCGAAGGCATATCCAACTCCATTTTGAGTGGTGTTTTGGCGGCACAATCCATCGCCGAAAGTAATCTTGACTCCGTTCGAGCCGCCCAATTGTATCAAGAAAAACTGGAAAACAGCCTCCTGCCCGAAATTAGAACAGGAGTAGTTTTGGCTAAATTTTTCTACGAGAAAAAAACATTGCGCAATCTTTTCCTCAAAAAATACGGTCAGGTTTTGGCCAATGCCATGACCGAAGTATTTATGGGAGAAAGAACCTATCCAAAAGATTATAAAGCATCTATCCGTAGAAAATTGAAGGAAATTGTTTTTTAATAGCCAAAAAAGACTCAATCCAAAAAGGATATTTTTTCTATTTGAATAGCGTCATTAAATAAAAAAATGAAGAATTAGTTTGATAATGAGATGATTTCAAAAAAAATGCTACTTTTACTTTTTGAGCAATAGGAGCCTTACATTTTTTCAATATTTAAATCTAACGAACTGCATGCTGATAGAAGTTTGTGCCGATAAACCACTTTCTAAACCTTATATTTTACTAAAAAGGACAGAGTCCTATGTAAAAGCTACAGCTTCATTGCAGGCATTTTGCTTGGCGAGTATTTTATTATGTTATTTGAATTTTAAGGCAATAGAAGATTCAGAGGACAACTTCTTTTGGGTTCATTTATTTCTTTTCATTTATTTTTCTAGTTTGGTAATCACCACGCAGTTGGACGCTTATAGCCGGTATCAAAATTATAAAATGGCGAAAGATTTACTGCATCAATATGGTTTTAAAAAACCGCTGATACGAGTTTTTTCTAAATCGAAATGCCAAAGAGAAGCCGCCGCCGAAGCCGGAAATTGTTTGGGATTCAAGAAAGAAGTCAACGAC
Organism: Flavobacterium nackdongense; assembly: GCF_004355225.1. Classification (NCBI taxonomy): domain Bacteria; kingdom Pseudomonadati; phylum Bacteroidota; class Flavobacteriia; order Flavobacteriales; family Flavobacteriaceae; genus Flavobacterium; species Flavobacterium nackdongense. Next base: position 2,665,404 of record NZ_CP037933.1, read on the forward strand.
TATTTTTACAGTATGGGTTTTCGATGGTATCATATTTTGCCTCATCTTATCCTAAAGAAACCCCAAATTTTCTTCACCAAAAACTATTGGTTGTCTACTTTTTTTGTATCTAATTACAAAAGCAAATACTTTTATTGGTGAGAAAACTAGCAATTCGAAACATGGCTTTGAGCTATGGCAATCACAGCATTTTAAAGGGAATTGATTTTGAAATAACTCAAGGCAAAATTACCGCCCTAATCGGTCCCAATGGCGCGGGCAAAAGTTCGGCTTTTAGAGTTTTGGCAGGATTGGTGCAACCTGATAGCGGCAAAGTATTTTTAGACCAAAAAGAATTAGCAAATTTTAATCTCCTCAAAAACCACTGTGGCTATTTGCTCGAAACAGCCGATTTCTACCCTTATCTTAGTGGAAGAAAAAACCTAGAACTTTTTATAGGTCTAACGAATTCTAAAGCCAACGCAATTGATTTATTAGAAAAAGTAGGGCTCAGCCAAGCGGCCGATAAAAAAGTGCAGCAATATTCTCGTGGAATGAAACAACGTTTGGGATTGGCACAAGTACTTATTGATAATCCCTCATTTCTGATTTTGGATGAACCTTTCAACGGTTTAGACCCGGAAGTCAAAGAACAAATTCTTCGACTTTTGGTCGATTTGAAAAAGCAAGGCAAAGGCATTTTGGTTTCTACTCATCTTTTAGAAGATATTGAGGCCATTGCAGATGATTTTATACTATTGAATCAAGGCGAAATCTATCTTTCAGGAAGTATGGAAAGCTACCGCACCGACAAGCAGAATGTCACGCTGCATTTTGAAGAAACGGTACCAAAAGACCTTGAAATTGAGTTTGATTTTTTCAGTAAAGACCATAAAATAGGACTCAGCGCAAGTATTGAAGAAACCAAAATAGTGGTCAAAAAACTTCAAGAATTGGGCTACATTCCTTATAAAATAGAGCGCTCTAGCATTTTGTATGACAAATATATGGAAATCGCCAAATGAGACAATTGCTAAAATTTGAAGTTATAAAATTGCTCCACCGGCCAAGAACTTTTTTAAGTATTGGCTTGATGTTGGTTTTGGTTGCACTCATTTTTTGGGGATTAAAAGCCGAAGGCGAAAATGCTTTGGGCTATTTATTCCAATCTTTGGGCGACAATTTTCTGATGCAAGGTTCCATTCTCAATGGGTATATGGTTAGTTTTTTAATATTAAATACACTTTGGATTCATATTCCTATTTTGATCGTTATTGTAACCGGCGATTTATTTAGCTCCGAACTAGAATCAGGAACCGTTCGACTATTGATGACCAGACCGCTTAGCCGAAATCGTGTTGCACTTGCCAAATTTGGAACAGCTGTGATTTATGTGTTCTTTTTTGTGCTGATTTTTTCTATCGTCGCATTAGGACTTGCTTTGCTGCTGTTTGGTAGCGGCGATTTGATTGTGGCTTTCAACGGCCTGCAAATTCTACCCGAAACCGATTTGCTCTGGCGCTTTTTTGCTGCTTTTGGATATGCTTTTTTGGCAATGAGCACTTTTGCCATTTTCTCGGTGGGGATTAGTTTTTTTACCCGAAAATCATTGGTGGCGATACTCATCACTTTGGGAATCATTGTGATTAATACTTTATTGCAAACCTTGGCTTCCTCTCTATTTTTAGGTTGGGAATTCTTCCTGATTACCTATCATTTTGCGCAGTGGCAATTGTTTTTTTATTCGGAGATGGATTGGGTTTCTTTGTTGAATTCAGCAATTTGGTTAGTCTGTTTTTCAGTATTCTGCATTGTGGTTTCATTGATAAGATTTAAACATTTAAAAATTACCGAATGAAACATTTTACACTTTCCATTGTGCTTGTTTTTATTTGTTTTGGCGTCAAAGCTCAAACGGAACTTGCCGACAATCTCAAGAAAAAATACACGATTAATCGAGGTTTCGAAACGATGGTCAATATTTGCATCGATGTTCCAGGGCTGACGATTCCGCCAAAAGACATTAGTGTTTTTTATGAAAAAGGCAAAAAACCACAAATAAAAGGCAAAGGAATTTTATTGCTTCCCAAAAAAGGATTTTTGAACCAATTTTCAGAATTATTGAACGTGGAAGCCCATTGGATTCTTTTGGATGAAAAAGGAGATGTATTGCGTTACAAATTAGTTTCTTTAGACTCGAAAAGTGATTGGGTCACGGCAGATTTAAAAATTTCGAAAGCCAATATCCGCATCGACGAAATCAATTTGACCACCAAAGAAGCGGGTGTCTTTCTAATTAAACATTCTTATGGAAAAGCTACTTTTCCCACCGCGACAGAAATCAGTTTTTTGACCAATAAATTCAATATTCCGTTGAAGTTTTTGGGCAAATCGAGTATCAAAAACATCAAAGACAAAGAGGGAAAAGTAAAAGGTAAAATCTTTTTGAGGTTTAGTAATTTTAGGGTGTTGTAATTCAATTTGGAAATAAAAAAAAGGGCTAGTTTCAATTCCGAAACCAGCCCTTTTATAGACAAAGAATTCTACTATTTATAGAATATCATTCCAAATGGTTTTGTCTTTCAATAATATTTCGCGCATAATTTGAATAGGAGGCATTCCGTTGTCCAGCATCGCATCGTTGAATTTTTGCAAACTGTACTTATTACCTTCTTGTTTTTTGTAATCTTCCTGCAATTTCAAGATTTGCAATTTTCCCAAAGTATAGAATAAATATCCGGGGTCATAAGTACCTCTCAAGGCTTCTTGACTTGAAGATTTTTCGCCTTGATACCAGTTGTTCATAAAGAATTTGGTAGCATCATCCACATTCATTCCATAGCAATGTGTTTTGACCGACACACACAAACGACAAAGACGCAACAAGGCTTCACCAGATTGTGCCATACGGTATTTGGCCGCCTTAATTGGGTCTCCAGAATTACCAAATCCTGCATCCAAAATCATTTTTTCGGTATAATGAGCCCAGCCTTCGATAAAGGCATAACTTCCGAAAATCTTCTGAATTTTGGATGCATCGGAAGCATTCAAATGCAAAAACTGAGTATAATGACCAGGATACGCTTCGTGAACAGAAACCACATCGGTAGAATAATAATTAAATTGTGACAGCCAATCTTCGGCCTGTTTAGGTGTCCATTTCGAATCAACTGGGGTGATGTAGTAATAGGCTTCGGTAGCTTTGGTTTCAAAAGGACCGGGAGTATCCATCGAAGCTGTGCTGGTTGCTCTTGCAAATGCTGGAGTCTCTTCCAGTTTTACACGAACTTCAGAAGGCATTGTAACAATTTTTTTATCAATCAAAAACTGCCGAATTGCTTCTAGATTTTTCTTAGAATCTGGAATTAAACTTGCTGCTGTGGGATGTTCTTTTTGCATATCATTGTAAACATCGATCGGCTTTTTGTTTGGGTTTATAATTTTTGCGGCGGCATCAAAAGAAGCTTGTTCTTTTTGTAATTCCTTAATTCCAATGGCTAAGATATCATCAGCTGACATTGTAATTCCTTCGTTATACAAGAGCATTTTTTGATAATTTTCTTTTCCAATGGCATAATCGTTATTGGCTTTAGGAAGTTTTTCTTTTTCTAAAAAGGAAACATAATCGTTTATGGCGTCGATGGCTTTTTTATTGGCACTATTGAAAACCTTCATTAAAGAATCATTTTTAACGTCTTTCAAGGCTACCAAAAGATCGTAGCCCAAGAAAGAAGCGGAGCCTTTTGCAATCTCAATAGCCAATTGAATGTGTGGCAAAGCCAATGAATCTTGAAGATTTGCTTTCGCATCTTCGTATAATTTTGGCGCTTCATTCTCAATAGCGATAATGGATTTAATTTGTTGTTCGAGAGGCGCAAAATTCCTTTTAATGTAAATATTTACATCAATGGCTCCAGCATAAGTCATCGGATTTTTGGTGTAGACTGCCAGATTTTCAAAGTTGAGCAACTCTCGTTTGATATTGAAGCCCAACATTTTCCAATCATAAAAAGTTTTGGTGCTCAAAGTAGTGGAGTCTATTGCAGCAAGTTTTTTTTCATACTCCTTTAGTCTAGCTACTTCGGCTGCGATCGATGCTTTACTGTAATCCGTAATTTTTCCATCATATTGGTGATACCCCAAATAAACCCCTGTTTGCGGACGCCAAGCCAAATATCCATAAATGAATTCTTCGGATAGTTTTACAAAATCGGCATCGCCTGAAGCGGAATTCTTATCGCTTTTATTACAGCTTATAAAAGCAAAAGTGGAGACAAAAAATAGGAGGATAATTTTTTTCATCGATTATAAATTTGTGCATTAATAATTTGAATAAGTGACATTTTTATTTTCATTTGACAAGATTTAAAATCAAAAGTAGGATTTAAAACAACAGGTTCCTTTTTTGAAGTAACTTCTTTACCGCAGATTCTTCAACATTTCCGCAGTCATACTTTCTAAATCAAACTCGTGATGCCAGTTCCAATCTGCTCTGGCACGAGAATCATCGATACTTGCCGGCCAACTATCGGCGATGGTTTGACGAAAATCGGGTTGGTATGAAATGCTAAATTCAGGAATATGTTTCTCGATTTCGGCTGCAATTTCGGTGGGAGTAAAACTCATTGCGGCCAAATTATAGGAAGAACGAATCTTGATTTCCTCCGCGGGAGCTTGCATAATTTGAATCGTAGCAGCAATCGCGTCGTCCATATACATCATCGGCATTTTGGTTTCTGAGGATAAAAAGCACTCGTATTTTCCGTCGCTTAATGCTTTGTGATAAATATCTACAGCATAATCTGTGGTTCCTCCGCCCGGAGGCGTTGACCAGCTAATTAGTCCTGGATAACGCACGCTTCGAACATCAACACCAAAATGAGTATGGTAATATTCGCACCATCTTTCGCCAGCTTGTTTACTAATTCCGTAAACCGTCGAAGGTTCCATAATGGTATATTGTGGCGTATTTTCGCGTGGCGTTGTTGGTCCAAAAACGGCAATACTTGAGGGCCAGAATATTTTTTTTATTTTCTTGGCTTTGGCCAAATTCAAAACGTGAAACAAGGAATTCATATTCAAATCCCAAGCAAAAGCAGGGTTTTTTTCGGCTGTAGCCGATAGTAATGCTGCCATCAAATAAATATCGGTAATTTGATGCACTTCGACTAAATGTTCGATTTGGTTGAAATCCAACGCATTTATGACTTCAAAAGTTCCAGAATTGACAACCTCATTGTTCAATTTTCGAATATCGGAAGCAACGACATTTTCGGTGCCATAAATCGCTCTCAATTTATGCGTTAATTCAGTGCCAATTTGCCCACAAGCGCCAATAATTAATATTTTAGGATTCATAAGAATAGTATTTGAAATGTAAAGATACTGTTTTTGTAAATAGTAAAATTTCCAACAAAAAGGATCAATTTTAGAATTTCAGTAGTATTAATCTTGAATAAACTCTTAATTTTCATTCTGTAATTGCAAGAAATTTGCCGCTCATCTATTAGATTGTTATTCTAAAGTTGCTGCAAACTGAACACAAAATTTTTTAAACCACATAGAATTAAAAAAACAGAGGTGATACATAGAAAAATCCTTTTTTCATATAGTCTTTATTCAATTACCAACGGTACTATGTAAAAGCGAAGCTTACTAATTTCGAAGTAAAAATAAAGCTCTATGTGGTTTAATTTTTTTTGAAGTATTGTTCTAAATCTGTAATTCAGAATTGTAAATTTAGTTCGTAACTTTGCGACTTAACTTATACCGAATGAAATGAGCATAACTGATAAATTGCTTGTAAACACCCATACTTGTATGCGAATTACATTTGACCGGTAAAAAACAATAAAAAACAACAAATGAAATTCAAATATATATATGTTTTTTTGCTAATTTTTAGTTTGTTTTCGTGCAAAAACGAGAACGAAATACGTCAGGCAGAATCTATCAAAGACATTAAAAAGAAAGAATTAATTTTTTTGAATATTGATAAAAATTGGAAATTTAATGCCAAGCCTATTAATTCAGCTTCGCAATCTCAAACAGTTTCCTGGAAAGAATGGCGCTCTTTTTTGGCAGAATTAGAGCAAAAACCAAAGAAAACCATCGGGGCTTTTCAGAAAAAATCAGCCGAACTTTCTAAAAAAGTCATGGCTTTGAATGTTTTTTTGCCCGCCGAATACAATAATCCTCAAATGAAAAGTAGAATTGCCATCTTGATTACCAAGGTGCGAATGCTCGATTTATACCTTCATTTGAAAGACATGCCCGAAAAAAAAATAGTAGCTTTATTGCCTGAAATCAACATTCAATTAGTGGCTTTGCAAAACCAAATGGATAAGATTGATCAAAAAAGCAAAATTCCTCTGGAAACCGGTGAATCTGAATTATTGAAAATGATTCGCGATACCGCAAGAGCCATTCCAAGTTCGTCACCATTAGATCCAAATACGCCTCGAGTTGAATAATAAAAATCTATATTCGGTTTATGACAATTCGACTAAGGTCAAACAAATTGTCAGCAGTTTGCAAGAAGACAATCAAAAAATTCAATTGAATGGATTGATAGGTTCGTCGCTTTCGTTTGTAGTACAATCGCTTTTCAAAAAAGCGGAGACCCGAGGCATAGCCAAACAGAGCGCAGCTAAACCGTTTTTGATTATCTTAAACGACAAGGAAGAAGCGGCTTATTATTTGAATGATTTAGAACAAATGATTGGCGAAGAAGACGTGCTGTTTTATCCCGGTTCGTATCGCCGTCCCTACCAAATTGAGGATACCGATAATGCCAATGTACTGCTTCGTGCCGAAGTATTAAATCGCATCAATTCTCGAAAAAAACCAGCCATTATTGTCACTTATCCCGAAGCGCTTTTCGAAAAAGTAGTGACTCGAAAGGAGTTAGACAAGAACACTTTGAAAGTAGCGGTTGGCGACCAAATTTCGATAGATTTCATCAACGAAGTCTTGTTTGAATACGAGTTCAAAAGAGTCGATTTCATCACAGAGCCCGGCGAATTTTCGGTTCGTGGCGGAATTGTCGATGTGTTTTCTTTTTCGAATGATAATCCGTATCGCATCGAGTTTTTTGGCAATGAAGTCGATAGCATTCGAAGCTTCGATGTAGAAACACAATTGTCTATCGAAAAGCAGAAAAAAATCACGATTATTCCCAATGTCGAGAACAAATTCTTTCAGGAGCATCGCGAAAGTTTCTTGGAATACATCAATAATCAAACGGTTTTGTTTATTCAAGACACCGATTTGCTTTTCTCAAAACTGGACAAACTTTTTGCGAAAGCGACCGAGATTTTCGAAAACCTGAATGCAACCGTAAACCACGTTGCACCAAGTCAATTGTTCCTGAACCAGACCGAATTCATCAAGAAAAGTTTGGATTTTTCGGTTGTCGAATTGAGTTCAAAACCCATTTACAAAACGAAAAAAGTTTTCGATTTTCACATCAAACCACAACCGTCATTCAATAAACAATTCGACTTGTTGTTGAATAATTTGAATGACAACCATTTCAACGGCTACAAAAATTATTTATTTTGTTCCAATGATGCCCAAGCCAAAAGGTTTCACGATATTTTCGAATCTTTAGACGAAGAAAACTCCGAGAACATCCGCAAGCAATACAATACGATTGTTTTGCCTATTTATCAGGGATTTATCGACGACGAAAATCAAATTGCCTTTTATACCGATCACCAAATTTTTGAACGGTATCATAAATTTAGCATCAAAAGTTCGGTTTCGAAGAAGCAAAATATCACGCTAAAAGAGCTCACGACGCTGTCCGTTGGTGATTATGTAACCCATATCGATCACGGAATTGGAAAATTTGGCGGTTTGCAGAAAATACAAGTCGAAGGCAAAACCCAAGAAGCCATCAAGCTCGTTTATGCCGATAATGATATTGTGTATGTGAGCATCCATTCACTTTACAAGATTGCAAAATACAACGGAAAAGACGGAACGCCGCCCAAAATTTATAAAGTAGGTTCGAATGCTTGGAAGATTCTGAAGCAAAAAACCAAGGCAAGAGTCAAACATATTGCGTTCAACTTGATTCAGTTGTACGCCAAACGAAAATTGGAAAAAGGATTCCGTTTTGCGCCTGATAGCTATTTGCAAAATGAATTGGAAAGTTCCTTCATCTACGAAGACACGCCCGATCAAGTAAAATCGACGGCTGAAGTCAAGGCTGATATGGAAAGCGACCGACCAATGGATCGCCTAGTTTGTGGCGATGTTGGTTTTGGGAAAACGGAAGTTGCGATTCGTGCCGCGTTCAAAGCGGTGGACAATTCGAAACAAGTTGCCGTTTTGGTTCCAACCACGATTTTGGCGTACCAACATTATAGAACTTTTACCGAAAGGTTGAAAGATATGCCCGTTTCTGTGGGTTATCTGAACCGTTTTAGATCTGCCAAACAAAAAGCGGAAACGCTACAACAATTAGCCGAAGGAAAGCTTGACATTGTTATTGGCACACATCAATTGGTCAACAAAAATGTGGTTTTCAAAGATTTGGGATTGTTGATTGTAGACGAGGAACAAAAATTTGGGGTCAACGTCAAAGACAAACTCAAAACCATCGCTGCCAATGTCGATACGCTGACCTTAACCGCGACACCCATCCCGAGAACCTTGCAGTTTTCGTTGATGGCGGCGCGCGATTTATCCGTAATTACAACACCTCCGCCCAATCGTTATCCTATTGAAACGAACGTGGTTGGTTTTAGCGAAGAAACGATTCGGGATGCGATTTCGTATGAAATTCAACGTAACGGACAGGTTTTCTTTATCAATAACCGAATTGAAAACATCAAGGAAGTAGCGGGAATGATTCAACGCTTGGTTCCTGATGCGCGAGTGGGCATTGGTCACGGCCAAATGGATGGTAAAAAACTCGAGGAATTGATGTTGGCTTTTATGAACGGTGAATTCGATGTTTTGGTAGCAACCACCATTATCGAAAGTGGATTAGACGTCCCCAATGCGAATACCATTTTCATCAATAATGCGAATAATTTTGGACTATCCGATTTGCATCAAATGCGGGGTCGTGTGGGTCGAAGCAATAAGAAAGCTTTTTGTTATTTTATCTGTCCACCCTATTCAGCGATGACGGATGATGCTCGAAAACGAATTCAGGCATTGGAGCAATTTTCGGAATTGGGAAGCGGTTTCAATATTGCAATGAAAGATTTGGAAATTCGTGGAGCAGGAGATTTATTGGGAGGCGAACAATCAGGTTTCATCAACGAAATAGGTTTTGATACTTACCAGAAAATTATGAACGAAGCCATCGATGAATTGAAGGAAAACGAATTTAAGGATTTGTATGAAAACGAAGACAGCGGACTAGAAAAAGAATATGTGAAAGACCTGCAAATCGACACCGATTTTGAGTTGTTGTTTTCAGACGAATACATCAATAATGTGACAGAGCGTTTGAGTTTGTACAACGAATTGGGCAATGTTAAAAACGAAGAAGAATTGGTCGTTTTTCAAAATAAACTAATTGACCGTTTTGGACCGATGCCGCCAAGAGCCCTGGCTTTGATGAATAGTATTCGCATCAAATGGGTGGCTACGAAAGTTGGAATCGAGAAATTAGTGCTAAAAAAAGGCAAGATGATTGGTTATTTTGTGTCCGACCAACAATCGGATTTTTATACCTCGAAACGCTTTCATCAAGTGATTCAGTTTGTGCAAAAAAACAGCAACATTTGCGTAATGAAAGAGAAACAAACCCCAGCAGGATTACGCCTTTTATTGACTTTTGATAATGTGAAAACCACAAGAAGGGCTTTGGAATTGATGGAGATGTTGGGGAAGTAAAAAATAGCGAAATAGCTTTTTATATATTTTTTTTAAAACCTAATCATTGGAGTCCTTGCTTAGCTACTGATTTTATTATTCGTCAAAAGTTATTTGCCGAAACTGATAAGTATCTTTTGTTTTTTTATAAACAAAAATCCCTAAAGAATATTGTGCAATAAAAATGGAGTTATTTTTGTCAACATATATAGCCAGTGCAACGCTATCGATATCATAATCTATCAAACTATGTATGAAACGTTGTTTTCTGTCAATTACCTCTTCCACTTTTTCATTAATTATTCTAAACACCCCGCATTCGGATGCTACGAAATAGGGTTCTTCTGTACTATTTAGACAAAAAGCTCTTAGCTCAGACTCCTCTTTCAAAGACAAAGACGGTTTTGACCACAAAACTTTTTGGATTTTGCCTTCTATATATTTATAAATTCCTGATTCACGAGAACCCATATGTGCGAGCCCAGTAGCTATCCATAGCACATCATCAGAGGTATACTTTAATGCCCTAATATTACCACCAGATAGAATTTCTTTCCCTTTAGAAAGGACCATTTCATCTTTCATAGAAATGGGTATTTGCCATAAAGAGCCTCCCCATTCTCCACAACCAAAACCGAGATACAAACTGTTTTTAGTTAAAAGGCAGTGCTGAGGCATTTCATTGTCTAACATCCAAGAATTGTCACGTATAGAGTACATTGAAATCTCTTGCCAAGCTGAGTTCAGCCTTTTAGTGAATATTTTTTTAGAGGTAATAATCACGAGTAAACTATCATTTGCAACAAACTCAAACTCCTTTATGTTGTTAAATTCAGAAAAAAGTCTCACTTTGGTCCAGCTTTTTTGATTTTTATTTCTTGTAATAATCCAGTAGGAACCATCTGCAATAGTTATGGCACATAGATTGGATTTCGTTTCAGTAAGACGAAGAATAGCTTTGTAATTGTTGATTTGTAGCTTGTTAAGTTTATCGTGTACAGTGTCGCAAACGTAGTATTTGTCGCTTGTCGCTTCGTATTTTTCTACAATTAACAAATCATTCCAAATAAATAGGTTTTTTATGTTCTGTTGAGAGACTTTAAGGTTACTAATATCTTGTCCAAAAGCTGACATCATAGTTAACAATAAAATATATTTTTTCATTTTGAATTATTTATTAGTCCTAAATATAGGTTTTTTTAGGTATTTTAAAGCTTCCAGCCTTTAAAAGGCTGGAAGCTTTTGTAGCGTATAATTAATTCCAAAGGCTGGAAGCTTTGGAGAAAGTAACTATTCGATAATTAATTCTTCTATTTCGCCTAAATCCTGATTTATAGAATGATAGTATTTGAAATTTTCTAAATCATTAAAAGCTTGTATAACTCTATTCCGTTGTATTTTTGTTTGTTTTGTCGAGAGGATTGTTCCGTAAGAAGTCCAAGGATATTCGACAATATTTTCTGTGAATCTATGATGAACAGGATTGTTGTGGATGTAGAAAATCAGTTTTTGGAAATAGTTTTCGGAACTAACGACTTTTCTTTTAAAGTTTTTCTCGAATAAGCTTCCGGTTCTGTTGTAACGTTTGTTCATTGCCAGAGTATAAGCATTGAACAAATTTGAAAACTGTTTTGAAGCACTTATGTTTTTTGGTTTATCGGTTGAAGAATATTCCAGTTTTGTTGTATCAATTTCATTTGTTTCTTTGATATAAACTAGAATGTGAAAATGATTTTTCATTAAACACCAAGCAAAGGTTTCTGCTATTGGGTTGATATACTTTTCGTAAAGTCTTAAAAAATGATTGTAGTTTTCAGTTTCATAAAACAAATCAATTCCATTGTTTCCTCGGTTGTAAATATGATAATATTTACCATTTTCAAGAGGAATTGGATTCATAATTATATCGTGTTGTTTTTATTAAAAGCTTCCAGCCTTTTAAAGGCTGGAAGCTTTGGAGAAATACTAATTCTTCAAATCCTTAATTACTTTAAACGCCACATCTACTTCGTCTTCGCTTACCAAAATGGTAAATTCGTTGGAAGTTGAAATTACTTCGTTGATGATGATTCCTTCCCAAGCCAAACGTTGGAAAATGAAATAATAAATTCCTGGAACCACAATGTTTTCTTTGGGTAATTTCACCGTAATCGAAGCTAGGTTTTCTAGTTTTTGAATCAATTTTTCGTTGGCAAAATGTTTGTCAACCAAATGATTTACGCTGTTGCTCACCACAATATTGGTTTCATTTACCCCACGGGAGGAAGTGTAAAATATATCATTAAAAGTGTTGATATCTGTAATTAAATCGGCTTGTTTGTTCAAAACAGTTTCCGAAGCAGCAAAAGTATAATCGGTCAACGACGAGCGAACCGTGATTTCGCCAATGTTTTTGATTACTTTATTGATTTTGTGATTCAGTCTGAAATCCAACTCTTCGGTGAGTCTTTTTAGCGCCATAACCACTGCGCCTTGTTTGACTTCCTTACCAAATTCAGGCTCTAATTCTACCATGATGTTTCTAGACAAAGAGGTCAAATTGATGATGCCAAGAGACAAAGCATTCAATAAAAAGGGTTTGGTTTTGATGTAATTTTCTACGATAGAGGAAACGGTTTTCATGACTTTAATTTAATAACTATTTGTAACATTAAAAAAATATCAATTTGTGATAATCTAACAAAATGATACGCAAAAATAAATAAAAAAACAATTTGTTACAAATTAAACAATAATAAATTTTTTTAAAAATGATAAAAAGCATCAATAAGATGTTCAATTACAAAAGATTCGCCTTCTTTGTGCACCGCAATGATGTCAAAACGGACTTCGACATCTAAATCATTCGAAATAACATATTCGTTTACTGCTTTGACCAAAAGTTGAATTTTTTTTGGTTTTACAAAGTCTTGAGGCAGACCAAAATCTAAAGTAGAACGCGTTTTAACCTCAACAATAGCAAGCGTTTTTTCTTTTTGAGCAATAATATCTATCTCGGCTTTCTGGAAAGTCCAGTTCGTTGCTAGGATTTCATAGCCGTTTTTTTGAAGAAATTCAACCGCCATTTCTTCTCCAAGTTTTCCTAAATCGTTGTGCTGAGCCATTTTTGAAAGTTAGAAGTTAGGGGTTAGAAGATGGAAGCTGGGAGCTGGGAGTTGGGAGTTGAAAGTTAGGGGTTATTCGAAAGTTAGTTTTGAATTTTTCTCATTCAATTCTAATGAAACTTGTTTGCCAAAAATCAAGGCTCGGTTATCGCGAAAATGGCCTGCCGGAAAATTATACAAAATCGGAAAAGAATAGCCTTTGGTCACATCTTCGATAATTTGGTTGGCATTTTTTCCCCAAGGGATTTCGTTGTCTCGCATTTTGGTCATTCCGCCCACAATCAAACCGTTCAGACCCTCAAAGCAACCGCAGCGTTTCAGACTCATCATCATTCGGTCTATATGATACAAATATTCGTCAATATCTTCGATAAAAAGGATTTTTCCTTTGCAATCGATTTGGGCATTCGAACCCATCAAACTATATAAAATAGACAAATTTCCGCCTACGATTTCTCCTTTGGCATTCCCTAATTTGTTGGCTGCATCAAAAGGAATTTCATATTTCAGGCTTTCACCAAAAAGCGCTTTTCGCAAACTTTCGATGGTTTCGGGAGTAGCTTTGGCAACGGTTATGGGCATTGCGCCGTGAATTGTAGCAATCTTCATTTGGTTGATATAACTGTGAAGAATTGTCACATCGCTAAAACCAAAAATCCATTTTGGATGTTGTTTGAATTTTGTAAAATCTATTAAATCGATGATTCGAACGGTTCCATAACCTCCTTTAACACACCAAATCGCTTTGATATTGGGATTGTCCAATTGATGTTGAAAATCGGCGGCTCGTTCTGCATCAGTTCCCGCCAATTGGTTGTTGTCTAAGCCGATAGTTTTTCCAATAACGACTTCCAATCCCCAACTGCGCATTAAATCTATAGCCGGTTTCAGATTATCATCGATATTTTTTCGGGCTGTTGCCAAAATGGCGATGGTATCGCCTTTTTGTAAATGAGGTGGAATCTTCATAGGTGTTTGTGCTTGACTATTGAATAATGATAGAACAAAAATAAGGATTAGGAGGGAATAAAAAACGCCTTTTCTATTCCTAAATAAAAATCGATTCGTCTGCATATATTATTCAATTAGAAACTTTTTTACCACAGTTTTATTTTCTGAATCAATTTTCGCATAATACATTCCTGATGGAAAATCGAGGTCTATTTTGGTTTCGCCAACCGTCTTTTTAACAAATACTTTTGCTCCAATGCTATTGTAAATTTCGATGGTCGCCAATTCGTTCAAACCCGAAATGCGGATCGCTTTTTTGGCTGGATTGGGATAAAGGTTTACTTTCAATTTTAAATTTTCGTTAGAAGATAAATTAAAATGCCACGCTTGACCTGCCTTTGCACCCCAAATATAATTCGCCAAATCAGGATAATCAATAAACGGATTTCTATTCACCTGCCAAGTATAAATGTAATTGTTTCTATTCATTTCAAAATCATCGGCTACGTCTAAAGTATTCCAAGTTAACAAAGAAGCCAAATCACCCAATTGCCCGACAGTTGTGTCGGCTATATCGCCATTGACAACGTTCAAGGCATTGTAACGAACCGCCATATAAAAAACGGAACGCGCTACATCGCCTTTCCACGAGCCCGAAGTCCCGCTTGGTCCGTTGTAGCCCGTCAATCCATAATCTTTATTGCTGCGCAAACTATTTTCTGCGCCGTCTTCTGCACGAAGGTGATGGGCATCGGCATGACCTGCAAGAATATCATCGGCATTGGTGGGCAACCAGATATCTATTCCGTCGGCAATACTTTCGGTTCCATCTGTAAAACCGCCGCGCGATTGCGGATAAATGTGCTCGCGATTCCATTTTCCGGTATTGATTCCGGTGTCTTGAAATTCTAATTTGGATCGGGATTTTTCGACATACATCAACCAAACTTCGTTGCTGTTCAAAGGGCTTTGATCAGCTGTTTTTAGAATTTCGATGATATCGCCATAATTATGCGCGTGAACCACGGCTGGATTGGCAATAATATCTTGAATGGCTTTTTTTAAAGACGAACCCGAAAGGCCTTCGAGGGAATCGTAATAGCCTACCGGCGCCGTGCTCGAGACTGTTCCATAAGTTGGATTTAGCGGTGTTCCAAATGGTGCAACAGTAAAATCATTGTCGATAACTCGGATTTCTATATTGTCATTGAGTCGCTTGAATTCGGGTGGAATACTGCCGAATTTAATTTTTAAAACCTCATCTCCTTCATTTAGAACATCGTCGGTCAGGGTGATGGTTGTGGCAAAAGTTTTGGAACCCGCCGGAATGAAAACAGTCGTATTTCCAGTGTAATCAGCAGTTGTGAAAGAAGAATTATTTAAAGTAAAATTAAAGGTCAAGTCACTACTTACATTGGTCTGCGTTGTGAAGGTAATTTGAAAACTATCTCCCTCATTTTTATTAGCCGTGTTGGCTGATATTGTAATTCCGTTGAAAATAATTCCGCTACCATCGTTATTCGCTCCTGGAGTCGGGTTTTTGGTTTCGAAAGTGCCGTCGCTTTTTCGTTGAACGGATTGCGTGGTCTGCGCACTATTTTGACCTTCGTTATATTGTACCGTAACGCCCAACAAATTCATTAAAGTGGCAGCATCGGGATCGTTGGTGTCGTACATCAATGCGTCGATAAGGTTAGTTTTGGTCGCCAAAGTAAACTCAGGAAAATCAGACGCACTTGCTTTATAAAGTCCCACACCATCTTCTCCGTTTTGAATGATATTATCGGGGAAAGTTTTATCAGGTGCTGGCGAAACAAGGGTGTTTCCCAAGAGAATTATTCCGTTGGCATCGGTGGTCAATTCGTTTAAATCTAGGGTAAAATAACTTTGATTTGCGGTTGAAGAAGTTGGATTTCCGTTGAAGAAAACCAAAATATAGCCGTCAAGTGAAAAATGAGGCGTTGTCGATTTTAATTCGATAAATTCTCGATCGTCAGTGCTTGGCGTATCCGAATCCAATTCGTTGATAACGACTTGCGCATTCGAAAGCGACACCATCAGAAAAGCGCAAACAAAAAATATATTTTTCATTGATTGTATTGATTGGAATAGCAAAGTTAAACATTAATCTTTGATGCGCTTCGAAGGCAATTACTGAAACTAAAAAGGCTTCCCTTCAGAAGCCTTTCTAGATTCATTTTTATAATAATTAATTTACAGTGATATTATCTAATTGTAATGTAGTAGTTACGGCTGGGAAAGCATTTGCATTTCCAGCATATTCAAATACGAAATATCCATTACCTGTTACCGATGGAGGAATCGCATATACACCGCTAGCGGTAAAAGTGGTACCATAACCAGAAGTTGGAGTTGTAGGAATGGTAAAATTCGAAGTAATATTGACCATTTTTGAAATGTCAACTTTTCCTCCCGGAGTATAATCAGTCGCAAGAACATAATACACTTTCAATACAGCTCCATTCCAGAATCCCATATTGGTTCTAAACGATAAATTATTTGCTGTGGTCATATTTACAGGGACAAATAAATACGTATTATTCGCACCACCAGAGCCAAATGATGTCATTTGAATGTATTTATTAGAGCTAAAAGTTTTCACCTCAAAATACCTTGAGCCAACTGCTGCATCATTAATATAATTTGGAAAATTAGTTTGCGATGGTGATGAAATATAACTTTCGAATGTTTCGTTTACTGTTGATGGGAAAACTGCAGAATTTGAACCGACAAGCGCTGGAGTATAATCTACTCTTGGGTTTGGCATATTGGCATCGCGTTCGGTTCTCATAATAATTTGAAAAGTAGAATTGTATTTGGTCAGTACGCCTCTTATTTTTCCTTTTCCGGTTGGAACTTTATAACCAGCAAAATTGGCAAATCGGCTAGTTCTAATAGTTAATGTTTTTACGCCGTCTGTGACATAAATACTAGAGTCATAATCATCCTCTCTATTGGAATCGTAAGTTCCACCCGCAGCTTCATCGGTAAACTGAACATTATCAATTTCAACCAAAGTATTTAAATAAGTATCTCCAACTTGCGCCAATGTTATTTTACGAACAATGGCATCTTCGCTTACGGCATCACAAGAAGCAATAAGGTGTTTAGGATATTCCAAAGTTGGAAGTCTGTCTACAGCGTATTGCTCTGTTGGTTTTGCTCCGAAAATTAAACCTACTCCAAAACTTGTTGGATTGGCATACGCCAAACCTTTCAGTTTCAGAAACACTTTTTTACCAGGTTGAAAATTTTTGCTATACAGATTACCCTCGTCAATAGACAGGTTGTATCCTTTAGAACCATCTACAGCCTGAACATACATACTTTTATAAAAATTTCCGCCTTCGTCGCTTGAAACTACATAACCTTCGATAATATCGTCGGCAGTGTAGGTTGGTGTATTCGGAATTCCTGTTGAAGGATCAGTCACAGGGTTTTTGGCCACAGCATAAATATCGGCTATGGATTTAGTTTTGGTCAAACCTGGATCGACACAGTTGCCAAATTCTGGGGTATCGTAAGTATCATTTACACAACCCGAAAACAAGAAGATGGCCATTAAAATGATAAAACTATTTTTTAATCTATTTTTCATAACGATTGCTGTATTAGAAGTTTAAATAAATATTTACCATAAATGTTCTTCCGTATCCGTAGAAATATTTAGGTCCAAAAGAGCGAGTTGGGCCACTATGGTCTTTGTATAATTCGCTATACGAAGCGTTTCTGGCTTGTTCGAATCCACCTGTTTTGTATTGAATGTCGAATACATTATTGACATTGGCAAACAAGCCTAAAGTTTTTTCTTGTATTCTCCACGTTTTTCCTCCTACAAGATTGACCAAGGTGAAGGCATTGAATTTTTCCTGAGCCAAATAACTGGCAGACAATGCGGCATCATAAGGGAAATTGGCTTCATCAGAATCGGTGATGTATTTTGAGGTTCTCAACAGCGGCGCAACATCGAGATAATTGTTTGACAAATAATTGACATTGGCACCAATCCACCAGAATTTTGGATCCCGATATTCCAGTCCTGCAGAATACGCTTGTTGTGGCATACCAGGGAGTTTATAACCCTGCATATTCGTTGGTCCATTGAAAATATCTTCGGTTACACCATCGGCGTGAATGACTAAATTGGGGTTGTTGGTGTAGGTGTAATCGCCATAAGCGGCAATAGCAGTGGCTTTCAAAGTAGAGGTAAATTGATATTCTATCCCAGCCTCGATTCCTTTGTTTCTCTTATTTTGACCAGAAACCACTTCCGAAACAAATTCGCCATTTCCCACGCTAATATTATCGGCATAATAAAAAGAAATATCGGTAGTATTTTCGGTTTCATTGAAATAGGCTGTGAAACGCGCTTTTAGCTTGGGCATTCTAATAATATAACTAGCGTCAACACTATTGATGGTTTCGTTTTTGATGTTGTCTGTTATATCATTATTCAAACGAGCATTTGGAAAAACATCTTTGTGGTTCGGGGCTTTGGTCATATAAACCGCGTTGACATCAAAATAATGTTGCCCCGTGATTTTATAGGTTGCTCCTCCTTTGAAACCAAAATTATCAAAGTCCATTTTTGTACTTTTTCCAAAAGAGTTGTCTGGATAATAACCGTTTTTGTAGAGACCTTCTCTCTGGTAACTGCTTTTAGAAAATGATTGTCCGAGGTAGAAATCTATTTTATCATAGGTGAATTTAAATTGTGTAAAGGCTTCTAATCTCGTGGCATCGATAGTATAATTATAGCCATATTTATCGCCTACGCCAACGGTTCTGTTGGGATTATTCAAATCCGATTGTTCTTCGCCAGGCAAAGTACCAAAGGTGTTAATGTCATTGTAATAGGTTCCTCCCAAAAGATCGATTAAGTTTTTGAAATTGGACGATGTTGTTTTGGTAAAACTGGCTCCGGCATTCATCACGATGTTATCGGCCAATTGTGATGAAAGAATGGTATTGGCAACCATCGTTTTATCGTCGGTTCTGTCTTCGTACAAAACATAACGGCTACCGTTGCTTATGTTGTCATTATTGATGCGATACATCGAGGTCCAATCCATTTGGGGTTGCGCTAGAAAATTGGCCTTAGTTTCTTCTGCAGCAGCATAATCTGGCGTGTAAGTTGCTACATTATTACGATCATAGGAATACAATGTGGTGTAATAACTTGGTAGTTTTTTGTAGTAATTTGGATCAGGATTATCTGCTTTTTGAAAATCGATGCGGCTGTTTCCTATTTCTCCAAATTGGTACGAAAGATTGGTATGAAGTCTTGTTTTAGAATTAAATTTCCAATAATGGCTTAGGGTAAAGATCGGTTCTTCGACATCTTTTACTCTTGAATTTCTTTTTTCACCTTCTTGATACCCCCAATAGGAATTGTATTTAAAGTTTTTCAAATCGGTAACTTCTTGGGTGTTTGGCGAATTTTTACCTCTACGGTTTTGTGCATAAATAGAAGTAAAGTTAAGGCTATGATGGTCGTTTATTTTCTTTTCGATACTGGCAAACAAAGAGTTGGCAGCATAATCCGTACCATCAAAATAACCGTCTTGAGCCCAACGTCTTCCTCCTGATATTACATAAGCCCAGCCATTTTTATCCATACCTGAGGCGTGGGTTGCCATCGCTCTAAAGTTGTAATTGGTATTGGTACTCAAAAACGAAATTCGAGTTCCTGGTCGGTACACCGATGCTCTTGTAGAAATATATTGGGTTCCCGCAATTCCCCCAAAAGTATAATCGGATGGCGCGGAAGCATTGGTGAATTCTTGATTTCGGGTGGCGTCATTCAGGCCTCCCCAGTTACTGTATTGCGGTCTTCCATCTGAAAGCCGATTCATCGAAATTCCATTAATTAAAATATTCGAATATTCATTGTCGATGCCGCGAACGCTAAATCGAGCTTGTCCAAAATTATAGGCCGCTGCCTGCAAAAACACATCTCTTGAGGCTTGCAACAATCCTGCAGTACTTTCGGATCCGCTATTGTCATCGCTCAAATCGTTGTCGGTTATTGTTATTAGCGTTAATTGTTGCTCCGTTGTAATGTCTTCTTCTAAATTAACGGTGCCAATGTCTAAAAGCTCGTTTGGTTTAATTTCAATTTGAAGTAATTGTTCTTTGTAGCTGTTGGTTCTAATGCGAATGATTTGGCTTCCAACGTCTAATTTGTCAAATGAAAACTTTCCATTGGAGTCTGAAAGCTGCATTAAATTGGTGTTTTGAACCGAAACGATTACACTTTGCATCGGTTTTTGTGTTTTCGAATCGACTACTTTACCTGTAACTCCACTAGTTGTTTGTGCAATAGCAAATACTATTTGCAATACAAATAATGTACTAAAAATAATTTTTTTCATGTTAAATATTAAATTAATTCATATTGATAAGAAATAGTATTTCTTAACCAATACAAAACTACATTTATAATTTTTATTACATACATTTGTTCCCAAGTTTTTGTTAAATTTTACAGTATAATAATACCAAAATCATGAAAATCAAAAATTTTATAATTGTTTTGTTTGTATTCTTTTTTATGAATCAGACCCAAGCGCAACAAAAAAAGTATGCTTTGCGTACCGTAGCATTTTATAATTTCGAAAATTTATTTGACACCATCAATAATCCAAATTTTGACGAAGAATGGCTGCCAAAGGGACTGCAGCGATGGACCTCAGAAAAATACAAGCAAAAACTAGAAAACCTTTCCAAAGTTATCATGCAAATCGGAACCAATGAGATGCAAAAAGACGCTCCAGCATTGATTGGAGGTTCCGAAATAGAAAACCGACACGTTCTTGAAGATTTAGTCAAACATCCCAATATGGCTCCATTTGATTATGGAATCGTCCATTTCGATTCGCCCGACAAACGAGGAATTGATGTGGCGCTATTGTACCAAAAAAAATATTTCAAACCTACTAGTTTCATCAACATTCCACTGATTATTTATCGAGGGAACAGTAATGAAAAGGAAAAAGAAACCGACGAGGACAAAGCCGATAAAGACAAAATAGAAATCGCAACCGACAACCGAGTGTATACCAGAGACATCCTTTTAGTCACTGGTTTTTTGGATGGCGAAGAGGTCAACGTTCTAGTCAATCACTGGCCCTCGCGTTCGGGAGGAGAGAAAAAAAGTAGCCCATTTCGAGAAGCAGCAGGACGATTGGCAAGAAAAGTAATGGATTCCGTTTATAAAGTAAAGCCAAATGCCAAAATCATTCTGATGGGTGATTTGAACGACGGATCTTATAACAAAAGTGTAAAAGTGGGACTTGGAGCCAAATTAAAAAAATCCGAAGTACAAGAATTCGGAGTGTACAATCCATTCGAACAAATGTATAAAGACGGAAATGCCACATTATTTTATAGGGATTCAGGCGATATTTTCGACCAAATTATGGTTTCTCAAACCCTTATACAAGAAGATCATTCAACTTATCAATATTGGAAAGCTGGCATCTACAACAAGCCCTTTATGATCGAAAAATTCGGCAGATATGCAGGCTACCCTTTGCGACATTCCGAAAACGAAATTGGCTATAGCGACCACTTCCCAGTTTATATTTATTTGGTCAAAGAAGTAAAATAATTTAAAATTCACAGCATGAAAAATATAGTAACAATAGTTCTTGTCCTGTTTTCAATCCATTGCTTTTCGCAAGACACAATAACCACTACCAAGGTCAAAGATTATATGGACAAAGAAGTTTGTGTACTCGGAAAAGTAGTTTCATACAAACTCGCTTCCGAAGGCAAAAATACCAATTACATCAACATCGATAAACCCTATCCCGAAAGTATTTTTACAGTAGTGATTTCTAACTTTTACCTCGAAAAACTAAACCTCAAAATCGAAGCGCTACAAGACAAAAACATTTACATCAAAGGTAAAATTACGACCTATAAAAACGACCCCAAACAAATTCCACAAATTTACAATCCAACAAGCATTGTGATAAAAAAAGATTGATTATTCGACTTTTTACACCCAATTACTGCCTTTTTTGTTACAAAAATATTTCAAGATCGAAATGCATTGAAATTTAGCAGAAAATAAGGCTAAATTCTTTACTAAAAGACTACTTTTGCAAAAAATTAAATTTTAGCTTCCGTTATGGACGATTATTATTCGAAGAGCACACATTACAAACAGGAATAGCCTCTGCCTTTGGTACGCGATATTCCTAAAATATTGCACGCCATTATGATTACGTACTACAAAAACAACAACGGCTTAACTCAAACCGAAAACCGTGAAGAAAACTGCTGGATTAATGTAGTTTGTCCCACCAAAGAAGAAACCAAATTTCTACTCAAAGAACTCCAAATTCCCGAGGATTTTTATAATGACATCGAGGATATCGACGAACGTCCCCGTATCGAATTTGAAAATGGCTGGTCGCTTATTATCCTGAGAATCCCTTTCAAAAGCAATGATCCAAAACTGCCGTTCAACACAGCACCCTTGGGATTAATGTTCAAAGACGATGTATTTCTTTCCCTTAGCTTTCACCAAACCGAAATCCTAAAAGACTTCGTTTCCTACACCAAACGCAAAAAAATCACTATCGAAAACCACTTCGATTTAGTGCTAAAATTACTGTTATCCTCTAGCATCTGGTTTCTAAAATACCTAAAACAAATCAATCAGCGGATCAAACTCGCCGAGGACAACCTCGAAGAATCCATCAAAAACGAAGAACTTCAAGCCCTGTGGCAAATAGAAAAATGTTTGGTGTTTTTCGTGACTTCTCTAAAAGGCAACGATGTTCTATTTCGTCGAATCAAAAATTTGAAAGCGCACAAAGACAACTACGACCCCGAATTACTCGAAGATGTCGAAATCGAATTGCGCCAAGCCGAAGAAACCACCAACATTTACAGCAACATCTTAACCGGAATGATGGATGCGTATGCGTCTGTAATTTCGAACAATTTGAACGTAATAATGAAGCGCCTGACCTCCATATCCATCATCTTGATGATCCCGACTTTAGTCGCCAGTTTATACGGAATGAATGTGCCCAATAACTTTCAGGAAAACCCCTTCGGATTTTGGATTGTCCTATCCATTTCCGTGTCTATATCGGTTTTAGGCGTGTTTTTATTCAAGAAAAAGAATATGTTTTAGCTTTTCAGGAGCTATTCCCGCTTTCCGTTACAACCTTGTTTCATAAAGCCTATTTTTCTAAGCCCAAAAAGGAGCTTCCGCTGGTCGCTCTTTTTGGGCAAGAAAAATTAGCCTTTCTGTTCACAAGGGTTTCCACTGCAGTCGGGGCTAAAAATAAGCGTTATGAATTTCGGACTTCTTTGATTTCGATTAATGCTTTTCTGGCTTCGGGAACTAAATGCTGATTTAACCGATGCTCAATTTCTTGGTCGGAAAGATTTTGAAAGTCTTTTTTAAAACTTTCGTATTTCGAAAGACTTCTTTTCTCGATTTCTTCCGTTGGTGTTTTAAACCAATCTTGCAAGATATCTACAACTCGACCTCGATTTAAGAAAAGAAAAAGTACAAGAAAAATAGTTGGAACGACTTCAAATTTGATAAATCCCAATTGAATAGAAAATTGAAACGGTACAAATTGAATACCAGTCAAAACTCCTAAGATTAAAATTATACCCAGTAACGTTTTGAACCTTTGAAAAAATTTATAATACGCTATAAAACAACTGATCAATAAACTTAATCCTATCCAAAGTTGAGCGTTAAATACCCAATTGGAAACAAATCCAACAATTAATGACACTATTGAAACGAAAGTAAGTAAAGCCAATAAGTAAAAGTTTTTATCGTGTTTCATATGCACATTTTTTTTTCAAATTTACACTATTGCCCCGAAAACCCGTAATTTCCACTTTCTTATTTCTGCAAAATAATAGCAATTTATACCAAAAACAAACATAAAATACTGGAAAACACTAGGCTATTTGTCAGTTCGAAGGAGTCGCGACGCACGAGAGCAGACACGAATTACAGCCTGACCAACGGATTAGTCCGATTGGATAAATAATCATAGTACATATTAAATCTGTTTTTTTGGGTTTTATTCCACTATTTACAGCTCGAGTAATCCCGAGATTGTTTTTGAACAAATACTTTAAATAAAAAAATTGGTGGGTTTTTCTATATTTAAACTACTACAACGTTTTCATGTTGTATCTATAACAAAATAAGCGGTTTAGTCGATTTTTTACTGCTTTTTTAACCCATTTTTTTCAGTATTAAACCTTAAATTTGCACTTTCTTAGAATTCAAAATCATATATTTTGAAAAAGTATGTTGGCATCATAGCATTATTTGCACTGGTTTTGCAAAGTTTTACCTCAAAACCAAACACTGAAGATTATTTTATTACAAAACCCAATCTTTCAGAAGATCCTGTTATGCAACAAATAAATAACGGAAAATTGGTGTACAACAAGACTTGTGTGGCTTGCCATCAGATAAATGGAGCAGGAATACCGGGCGCTTTTCCTCCATTGGCAAAATCAGAAAATTTGAATACCGATCTCAACAATTCCATCAAACAAGTATTAGTTGGTTCAAAAGGCCCAAAAACCATTAATGGAAAAAAATACGTAGTTCCTATGCCTAAATTGGCGCTAAGCGACCAACAAATTGCCGATGTTTTTACTTATTTATATGCGAATTGGGGCAATAATAAAGCCGTGGTAAAACCAGAAATGGTGAAAGCAATCCGTAAGCGAGTGCTTTAAATGATGAGCTAGAAACTTCAATTCATCAGTGATAGCATTTCTGTTTTTTAAACAATGAGAAATGAAAGCTGTTTTCAGTTACTGCTTCAAACTTCCCACAATTCCTTTCAGCAACCCATTGAAATCAAACTTTTCATCTTCGGTCAGCCCCATTCGAACGATAACTAAATCCTTCGAAGGAATAATAAATACTTTTTGGCCTTGATATCCGTTGGCGGAATACAAATCACGCGGTGCATCAGGATAACGTCCTCCCGCATTGAGCCAAAAGTGTGCCCCATATTTTTCGTTTGAACCCTTGGTTGGTGTAGCTACATATTTTGCCCAAGTTTCGTCGAATAATTGCTCTCCGTTCCAATTGCCTTTGTTCAGATACAGCAAACCAAATTTGGCCCAATCCCTAGTCGTAGCCCAACTGTAAGAGGAACCTACGTAATTTCCAGCCATATCCGTTTCGACCACCATCGAATTCATTCCGATTTTGTCAATAAAATTCGTATACCAAAAATCGAGATATTCCTGATGAGTCTTGAATTGTTTTCGCAAAATCCCCGAGAGCAAATTGGAGGTGCCTGAGGAATAATTCCAATGCGTGTTGGGTTTGAATTGTGCTGGTTTTAGTAGTTGAGAACGCGTCATATCTTCTGCTTGAAAAAGCATTTGGGTAGCATCACAAATTTTAGTATAATCCTCTTCCCATTCCAAGCCAGAGTTCATATGAAGCAAGTCGTTGATGGTGATTTTTGCTCGTTCATCATTGGCCCATTCGCTAATTGGAGCAGGTTTATAAATGTCAATTTTCCCTTGTTTTTGCAAAATACCAAATAGTGTAGCTGTGATGCTTTTGGTCATCGACCAACCCAAAATTTTAGAATCCTTATTGAAGCCCGTATCGTATTTCTCTGCGATGATTTTGTCTTTGTAAATTACCAAAATCGAACGTGTTCTTTTATTTTTAACTCCTTTTTTATCAAAAGCATTGGCAACAGCCGCATCCAATTGGGCATAATTAATCGTTGAAAAAACAGTGTCTTTCGGTTCCCCATTTCCGTAAGGGAAAGGCAAATTATTCTCCAATTTTGTTCTTTTTGGCACTTCATAAGGCTTTGAAACATCAAAATCGTCATTGATTAAAGTAGCGCCCAAGCCTTCACGGTAAATGGCTTTTCGCTTTTTCAAACCAAAAACCGAAGCTGTGGCAAATTGTTCGCCTTCATTTATACTATTATTTGCCCAATCAATTTTAGGAATATCATTGTCGCCGTTTTCAATCATTTCTTGGGTACGATGGTCTATAAAATGACCTGATGCCATACTTTTGGCTGAGAATCCTGAAATCAAATCAAGTTTTGGATAGGTTGTATAACCAAAATAAAGTAAAAACAATACAGCCGCTATACCAAGAATTTTGAAGAATTTTTTCATAATAAGCTAATTTTTGTAGCAATTTAGCAAAAATCAGTATAGATAAAACATATTGACAATAAATTTAAACAGTTAAAATTTGTACAATCCGTACCCCTTTACAGATCTAGATTCATTACTTTTGTATTTAGAATTTTTCTAAATAAAACAATGTTAGATATCAACAAAGTTAGAGCCGATTTCCCGATACTTTCCAGAACGGTCAACGGAAAACCATTAGTCTATTTTGACAACGGCGCCACTTCGCAAAAACCACAAATTGTGATGGATGCGATTACAAAATACTATCAAGAAATCAATGCCAACATTCATCGTGGCGTGCATACTTTGAGTCAATTGGCCACGGATGCCTACGAAATTTCGCGTGGTAAAATTCAAAATCACATCAATGCCAAATTCGCTCACGAAGTGATTTTTACTTCGGGAACAACGCACGGAATTAATGCTGTTGCCAATGGTTTTGCTTCGATACTAAAACCGGGCGACGAAGTCTTGGTTTCAGCCTTGGAACACCATAGCAATATTGTGCCTTGGCAAATGTTGTGCGAGAAAACAGGAGCGGTTTTGAAAGTCATTCCGATGAATGAAAACGGCGAATTGATTATGGCGGAATACGATAAACTATTGTCAGATAAAACCAAAATTGTAACTGTAAATCACATCTCGAATGCTTTGGGAACAGTGAATCCCGTAAAATATATGATCGACAAAGCCCACGAATTTGGCGCTGCAGTTTTAATTGATGGTGCGCAAGCTGTTCCGCATTTGAAACCCGATGTTCAGGCTTTGGACTGTGATTTTTATGTTTTTTCAGGACATAAAATCTGTGGACCAACTGGTGTTGGAATTTTATACGGAAAAGAAGCTTGGCTCAACAAATTACCGCCTTACCAAGGGGGTGGCGAAATGATCAAAGAAGTCAGTTTCGAAAAAACCACTTATGCCGATTTACCACACAAATTTGAAGCAGGAACACCTGATATTGCGGGAGGAATTGTCTTAGGAACCGCTGTAGATTATATGAATTCTGTTGGTTTTGACAACATTCAACAGCAGGAATTGGAATTATTAGAATATGCTACCACACGATTATTAGAAATCGAAGGTTTGAAAATATATGGCACAGCCAAGGAAAAAACTTCGGTGGTTTCGTTTAACATTGGCGAAATCCATCCATACGATATTGGAACCATCGTGGACAAATTAGGCATTGCGGTTCGAACCGGTCATCATTGTGCGCAACCGATAATGGATTTTTTCAAAATTCCGGGGACCATTCGTGCCTCTTTTGCGTTTTACAATACCAAAGAAGAAATTGACGTTATGATTGACGCTTTGAAAAGAGCACAAATGATGTTGTCTTAAAATTATAGAGAAATGAAACTATTTACGATGCTATTTTTAAGTCTGTTTGTCAGCAAAAGTTGCACGGGTCAAACCAAAAACGATTTGAAATTGGCCGTGATGGAATATACTGCGAGCACTCGAGGTTTTTATCAAAAGATTACTATCGAAAATCAAATGGTTTCTGTTTCGAAAGACAGAAGCGGGACTGAAAAGCCCATTGTAACAAAAATTTCGGACAAAGATTGGAAGGAATTGGTAAGCTATTTTGAAGCGATACATTTAGAAAGTTTATCGACTTTAAAAGCGCCAACCGAAAAACGATTCCACGACGGAGCCGCCATCGCCAATCTAAAAGTAACCTATCAGGACAAAAGCTTTCAAACAGAGGCTTTCGATCACGGAAATCCACCGGAATCCATCAAAAAAATAGTGGACAAAATAAATACCTTTGCAAAAAAAGAATAATGAGCATTAAAAAAATACAAGACGAAATAATAGACGAGTTTTCGATGTTTGACGATTGGATGCAGCGTTATGAATACATTATCGAGTTGGGGAAAAACCTGCCCTTAATCGAAGAAGAATTCAAAACTGACGACAACATTATCAAAGGATGCCAATCGAAAGTATGGTTGAAAGGCGAGCAAAACGAAGATAAAATCGTTTTCACTGCCGATAGCGATGCCATTTTAACCAAAGGAATCATAGCGATTTTAATTCGGGTGTTTTCGAACCAAAAAGCTTCGGATATTTTGAATGCCGATATGGATTTCATAGATGAGATTGGGCTGAAAGAACATTTGTCGCCTACACGAGCCAACGGATTGGTTTCGATGATCAAAAATATAAAAATGTATGCCTTGGCATTCGATGCAAAAAAATGATTTAACATATAAGTCATATAAGTTTTATTTAAAATAAGCTAAGAAAAAAGAAGTGGTATAAGTAATTCTTTAAAACATGATTATAACCAGAAGTTCTCTCAAAGATTTAGTTTACCAAGTAAACGGAGCAGCGATTGAAGTTCATAAAAATATAGGAGCAGGACTTTTAGAAAACGTTTATCATCAATGTCTTAAAAAAGAATTAGAGTTAAGAAAAATAAATTTTTCATCTGAACTTCAAATTCCTTTAAATTATAAAGGATATGAATTAGAGTCAAAATTGAGATGTGACTTATTGATAGAAAATTGTCTTGTGGTAGAATTAAAATCAGTAACCGAAATAAACCCTGTTTTTGAAGCACAATTGCTTACTTATATGAATTTGTTAAAAGCTCCAATGGGTTTATTAATTAATTTTAATGTGAAAAACATTTTTTATGAAGGTCAAAAAACTATGGTTAATAAATATTATCGAATGTTAGAAGATTAACTATTAAAAATATAAGTCATTTAAGTAAAATAAATGAAAAACTTCAAAGGCCTCACATTTACTATAAACAAAAATAAAACTTAACCTTATATGACTTATATGGTTTAAAAAATAAAAAACTATGGAACAAAAAATAGACACCGAACAATTAGGAATAGAAATCGTATCAAAACTCAAAACAATTTACGATCCCGAAATCCCTGTAGACATCTACGAATTAGGATTGATTTATGACGTAATGGTCAGCACTGATTTTGAAGTAAAAATCTTGATGACACTCACTTCACCGAACTGCCCTGTGGCCGAAAGTTTGCCTCGTGAAGTGGAAGAAAAGGTAAAATCAATCGAGCATATCAAAGATGCTGAAGTCGAAATCACCTTCGATCCACCTTGGAATAAAGATTTGATGAGCGAAGAAGCAAAATTAGAACTGGGAATGCTCTAACAGTTAAATCGTTTATGGTTTATTGTTTGTTGTTCTGAACTATAAACAATAAACCTCAAACCACAAACTTTTCAAAAATGGAAGAAATTGTAAATAAAGTAGCCAATAGCACTCTGGAAGTTTTCGATCTCGAAGATTATTATCCAAAGGGAATTCGTGTGCAAATTGATATTTCGCAATGGTTTTTGGAAGGTTTTTTGTTGAAAGAAAAAGACTTTCGAGCTCAGTTGCAAGAACACGATTGGTCGCAATACCAAGATCAATATGTGGCTATTTATTGCAGCACCGATGCCATTTTCCCGGCTTGGGCAACGATTTTGGTTGCGGTTCAATTGGCGCCCTTTGCCAAGAAAATTGTTAACGGAACTATTGAAGATTTAGACGCTGCTTTGTACGAAGAGCTCCTTTCTACAATAGATTATTCGGCTTATGCAAACAAAGCGGTAATCATCAAAGGCTGTTCGAAAAAACCCGTGCCTGTGCGTGCTTATATTTTGGCAGCGCATCATTTGCAATCGCAAGCGCGAAGCATTATGTATGGCGAGGCTTGCTCGGCGGTACCTCTATACAAAGCTCCAAAAAAATAAAGTATTGGTTTTTAATTGATTGGCTTTTTGAAGATTTCATGAGTTTTATTACATTTGTTTTTCTAACACTAAACTCAAAAAATGAAACATCTACTACTAGGCCTAGCATTTTTAGCTTCGGCTGTGTCTATTCAGGCACAATCAACTGAAAAAGATTTAATCAAAAAATCGGAAGATGCCGTTAAAGTCATCAACGACACTACTAAAAATGGTTGGTCGAAAAAAGGAACTATCACCTTTTTGTTCAATCAGTCCAATTTCAACAACTGGATTGCTGGAGGCGAAAGTAGCCTTTCAGGGACTTTGGGCCTTAACTACGAATTGCATTACAAGTCTGAAAATACCACCTGGGACAACAGACTTCTCGCGAATTATGGACTAATCCGCACCGATAATGCCGAATTTAGCAAGAAATCGGATGACCGTTTAGAACTCAATTCCATCTACGGAAAGAAGGCCAAAGGGAATTGGTATTATTCCTTTATATTAAACTTTAGAACCCAATTTACAACGGGTTATGTTTATGGAAAAGATAGTAATGGTGCCGAAATACGAACTGAAAACACTGGATTTTTCTCTCCTGCCTACCTTACTTTTGGACCGGGTGTTTATTATAAGAAAAGCGATAATTTCAAATTAAATTTTGCTCCGCTAACCTCAAAATTCACCTTTGTAGATAATTATTACACTTCAATTCCTGGCTATGTTGACGGAAGCTATTTTGGTGTAGATGCTGATAAAAGTATGCGTTATGAACTTGGTTTTTATGCTTCAGGATATTACAAATTCACTTTGATGAAAAACGTATCGGTAGAAAACCTCTTGAATTTATATTCTAATTATTTAGAAGATCCTCAAAACGTTGATATCGATTACCAAATCAATGTGGTGATGACCATCAATAAGGCTTTGTCGGCCAATTTTACTTTTCAAACCATATACGACGACAATGCGTATCGAGGATTTCAAACCCGACAAGTCTTCGGTTTAGGAGTGAATTACGGTTTCTAAAACATCCCCATTTTAAACAAACATCCCTTTTGAAATTTGATTTCAAAAGGGATGTTTGTTTTGTGTAACGTTTTTTGGATTATGTAAGCCTAACTTTATATTAAGAGTTTTAAAACCCCAATTTCTTATAGCGGCTTTAGGCGATGTCTTTTATTTTCCGATGCTTATTTGTAGATTAGGTAATTCTATTTGCAATTTTACCGTTGCTTTTAATGCAGAAAAAACACGCATTAAAGTATCAATACTTGCATTGCTTGCATTATTTTCCAATCTCGAAATTTGTGCTTTTTGTACTCCTATTAATTTTCCCAACTCTTCTTGAGTTAGTTTACGTTCTTTTCTAGTTTCTTTAATTGCATTTCCAATTAAATCCATTTGTAAATCGTACTCAAATTTATCTCTGTTTTTTGTACCCATTTTACCAATAATCTCGTCAGTAACTTGGTCTAAAGTGAATGTTTTCATAATTTATTTAAGTTTTTTTCTTCAAAACATTTAGTTCTCAAATTTTTCGCTCTTTCAATTTCTTTTTTGGGAACTTTTCTTTGTTTCTTCACAAATCCGTGTGTTGAAATTACTAAAGTACTTTCTGAATTCGTTTTGTCCCAAAATGCCAATAATCTATATTGAAATTTTTGATACAATGTCCTGAATTCCCAAATATCATCTTCCAATTTTTTGAATAATTCAGGATCATTTTTATTTTCGGAATTACGAATATTGTAAATTATTTTTTTAGAATGTTTAATTTCAATAGACTTAAGAAACTCAAATACATCTTCCGAAAACAGTACTTAAAAAAGTAACAACAAGCCCTTTCTTTCATAAAATTTACCTTTTCTTTAGAATCTCATACTAATACAATATATTTGTAAATAATATAACAATTCTAACCCATAAAGTTACAATGATAACAACAGCAGAACAATTCGGAATGAAAGAAGCCTTGGTACAATTGGGTATAAAAGCTATAAATGAAGGAACTTCAACAGGAATTCAGCATTTTTCAAACGGAGAAATCCTCGAAAGCTACTCGCCCGTTGACGGAAAATTAATTGCAGCCGTAAAAACAACCTCCGAGGCAGATTACGAAAAGGTATTGCAAACAGCTTCCGAAGCCTTCAAAACATTTCGATTAATGCCAGCACCACAACGTGGTGAAATCGTGAGACAGTTTGGAGAAAAATTGCGAAAAAACAAAGAAGCTTTGGGCAAACTCGTTTCCTATGAAATGGGCAAATCATTGCAAGAAGGCTATGGCGAAGTTCAGGAAATGATAGATATTTGTGATTTTGCCGTGGGACTTTCGCGTCAATTGCATGGATTAACGATGCACTCGGAACGTCCAGGTCACCGTATGTATGAACAATACCATCCAATGGGAATTGTCGGAATCATTTCGGCTTTCAATTTCCCGGTTGCGGTTTGGGCTTGGAACACGGCTTTGGCTTGGATTTGTGGCGATGTTTGCGTTTGGAAACCCTCCGAAAAAACACCGCTGTGTGGCATCGCCTGTCAGAACATCATTGCCGAGGTGATCAAGGAAAATAATTTGCCAGAAGGAATTTCTTGTTTGATCAACGGAGATTATAAAGTAGGCGAATTAATGACAAATGATAAACGAATTCCACTAATTTCAGCTACAGGCTCCACCCGAATGGGGAAAATCGTGGCGCAAGCCGTCGCGGGTCGTTTGGGAAAATCACTACTCGAATTAGGAGGAAACAACGCCATTATTGTTACCCCAGATGCCGATATCAAAATGACGGTCATCGGTGCCGTTTTTGGAGCTGTTGGAACTGCAGGACAACGTTGTACTTCGACCAGACGTTTAATCATTCACGAAAGTATTTATGACAAAGTAAAAGAAGCTATAGTTTCGGCTTACGGCCAATTGAAAATAGGAAACCCATTGGACGAAAACAATCACGTAGGACCACTGATTGATAAGCAAGCTGTCGCAATGTACACTAATGCTTTGACTAAAGTTGTCGCCGAAGGCGGAACACTTATCGTTCAAGGCGGCGTACTTTCGGGCGAAGGTTACGAAAGTGGTTGCTATGTAAAACCAGCGATTGCCGAAGCTGATAATGCTTTCGAAATTGTCCAACACGAAACTTTTGCTCCTGTTTTGTATTTATTGAAATATTCGGGTTCGGTAGAAAATGCGATCGAAATTCAAAACGGAGTAGCTCAAGGACTTTCCTCGGCCATTATGACCAATAATCTGCGTGAAGCCGAATTGTTCTTATCGGTTGCAGGTTCCGATTGCGGGATTGCCAATGTCAATATTGGAACTTCGGGAGCCGAAATTGGCGGTGCTTTTGGCGGTGAAAAAGAAACGGGTGGCGGACGCGAATCGGGTTCCGATGCTTGGAAAATCTATATGCGTCGTCAAACCAATACGATTAATTATACTACGAGTTTACCCCTAGCACAAGGAATAAAATTCGATTTGTAGTTGAGGCTTTTTTTATCCTCTTTAATCAAATTTGAATAATTAAGGTTTGATTTTGTGTTTAGAATCAAATAAATACAGAATCAAGCCTATTAAAATTGTGGATAGTCCTATTAGACTTTCTTTTGGGTGAGCAATAAAGGTAAAATAGCAAATGTAAACCCCAAAAGCCAAAAACACGACCGGAAAAATCCAGAAATACTTGCCTTTGAAAATGTATCTTTTGTTGGATGGAATGGTAAAAACCGTTGCCACCGCAAGTGTTGCCAATATTTGTAACAAGAATGAGGCATAAATAAAAATTTCTTCAAACTCTCCTGTCAAAATGATAATAATGGAGATTAAAGCGTGAACCCACAAAGCTAAATAAGGAATTCCGTTTTTTGTTTTGTTCATAAAACTCCAAAGTTTATTCTCTTTTGCGGTAGCAAAACTTACTCGGGAACCAATCCATAAATAGCCGCTAATCGTAGCAATTAATTGAGCTGCAATAAAAAAGCTAACCCATTTCGCCCCATTCAAACCCAAAAATTTCTCTGCTGCGATAGAAGCCACATCTTCTTGGTTGACTAATGACGCAATCGGTGCGTGTTTTAGAAAAACATAATTGATTAAAACATAAACCAAAGTCACAAATAGAGTTCCAAGGATCAATGATTTTGGAAGGTTTTTGGTTGGATTTTTTATTTCTCCAACAATATAAGAAGCAGAATTCCAACCGGTATAAGCAAAGGAAACAAACACTAGTGAACTCGCAAATTCTGGCATTTGAACTTCTTTTACCCAGCCATTATCGAAAGTTAAACCGTTTTGGACTTGCGGAGCATAATACAATCCGAGGCCTATTATCCCTAAAACAAATACAACTTTTAACAAAGTAAAACCGTTTTGAAAATCACTACTTACCCTTAAACTAAAAGATTGCGAAAGAGCGGTGAAAATAATAATTCCTATGGCAAACTCTTTTCCTAATTCTAGGCCAAAAATTTGTAAATACTTACTCATCGCCAAAGCTGCCAAGGCTACAGGAGCTGAAAAGCCAACAATTAGTGAAATCCAACTGCTTAGATATCCAAAAAAAGGATGAAAACCTCGGGACAAATAAATATAATCGCCACCCGTTTCTTTGTAATAATTGCCTAATTCTGAATAGCAAAATGCACCAAACATTGCCAATATTCCTCCAATAAACCATAGTAATATTATGGAATAGGTATTAGTCAAATAGGCAACCTGATACCCCAAGGAAGTAAATATCCCAGTGCCAATCATATTCGAGACTACTAATGCTGTGGCTGTAAGCCAAGTAATTTTTTTCAAAGTTGAAAAATGTATGATTTATAAAAAAATTTGCCAAGGCAAAAACCTTGGCAAAGTAATAAAAATTAACTTTAAAATTATGATTTATAAACGGTAGCTTATTCTGCCAAAATAGTAAGCGCCTGTTGTTCCCATTTGAACTGGCGCATATTTGAACACTCCAAAATAACTGTTTTCATACACTTGTTCGTCTGGGAAAACATCAAATAGGTTATTTGCTCCAATTATAAATTGAATTTTAGGGGTTACTTTAAAAGCCACAGTCAAGTCAGTAACTACTTTTCCATTGTGTTTTTGTTCGATTCCAAATGGGTAACCATTTCGAGTAACTTCGCCAAAATACGTGTTTCTCAACATAAAGTTGAATTTATTAACGCCGTAATTTAAAGCTAAAGTTCCTTTGTGTAATGGAGTATTGGTTTCTATCAAACTTCTTTCTTGTGGGCCAAAATAAACGTCTTCCTGACCAACAAATACTGCTGGAATTGAATTTAATTCAGAATCAACAACATTTTTATTGTAATTGTACAACAACGAAATATTTAAATTTCCACCGCCTAAATTCAAATCATAATCGGCCACAAAGTCGATTCCTTTGGTTGTGGTATTGATAGCATTGGTAAAGAAACGGCCTGTTTGTGCGCCATACGTTTCGAATATGGCTTGAAGTTCTGGAACAGGATCACCATAAGCATCATTTCCTAAATTTCCGGTAAGGATAATTCTATTGTCGATGTTGATTTGGTAGGCATCAATGGTAAAATGTAATTTTTTTGATGGAGAATACACCAGTCCAAAACTGTAATTTGTAGAAGTTTCTTCTGTTAATTCTGGAATTCCAAGTTGTTGGGCAACATCGCTATCGTTTCTAAAAATACCTGAATTCAATAATTTGCCATCTACAACATCGGTGGCTATATTATTGAAATATTGTTGTTGCAAGGATGGCGCTCTAAATCCTGTACTGGCTGAACCACGCACAAAAAATGTATCGGTAATTTTATATCTAGCCGAAAGTTTTCCGTTTGTAGTATTGCCAAAATCGGAATAGTTTTCGAAACGAAGCGCTGCATCAACCAAAAATTTATCAGTAAAGTTTAATTCGGCATCGGCGTAAAGACCAAAACTAGTTCTGGATTTATTAACTACATTTAAATAAGAAAAACCAGGAAAGGATTGTGCTCCACCGTCTATATAAGAAGCGGTTTCTCCGGCAAGGATTTGATAGTTTTCATATCTAAATTCAGTTCCAAAAGCTAAGTTTAACCCACTAAAAACAGAATCATAGGAGCGAGAAGCATCGGCGTTTATTGTGTTTTGAGTAAAGGAATGACTTCCTGCATCAAATTTAGTTGGGCTAGCTGCTCCTAATGAAAAATTATTGGTATTCTCAACATCATATTGGAAATTGTTAGCGCCAAAAGTATTGCTTACATCTAATTTCCAATCGGAAAGTTTGAATTTAAAACCTGAAATTAAGGATGCATCCAAAATATTTGACTTTAATTCCGGTTGAAAACCATTTGGGAATAATTCAGGAACCACATTTTCGGTTTCGCTTGGCAAGCGTCTAAATCCAAAACCAGTACCATTTTTTAGGTTGAAACCACCAGCAGCATAAAATTCTATATTTTCGTCTAATGGAATCATCGTATTTACAAAACCTTGAATGTTTTGAATTTTGGCATCTCCTACTTGAAAATTGAAATCATCACGAGTTAAACCTTTAGCAGCAAGCATATCATCATCGATCTGACGCGCATTTGGATTGCTAAAATCGTAAGCGAAATAATTATCATAAGCCGATTGATCAAAAATAATCAGGTTGTGATTTTGTGAACGATTGGTTTTTTCACGGTTGTTAAACTCAGCCGTTAGATTGATAAACCCTCCTTTGTTTCCTAATTTATGACCATAATTGATATTCAAATTAGTAGTTTCTCCATCATTTCTAGAGGTTTGACCATAAGTGCCATTAACTTCTAATCCCGTGTTTTCCTTTAAAACTAAATTGATCACACCCGCAATAGCATCAGAACCATATTGCGCAGCAGCTCCATCGCGTAAAACTTCAATTCGTTTGATAGCTGATGCTGGAATTGCACTTAAATCGGTTCCAACTGAACCATTTCCAACCGTGTTTTGGTAGTTTACCAAGGAAGTGGTGTGCCTTCTTTTTCCATTAATCAAAACCAAAGTTTGGTCTGGACCTAATCCTCTCAATGAAGCAGGATCTATATGTTCCGTTCCATCAGAAGCCGATTGCCGATTCGAATTGAAAGCCGGTATCAAATAGGTTAAAATGTCATTGATACTCGTTTGTGGACTAACATTTTTTATTTTAGCTAAACTAACCACATCAATAGGTACAGCCGTTTCAAGTTTACTTTTGTTTGGTGTTCTACTTCCTACAACAACTATTTCATCTAAATTGTTGAGCGGAGTTTGTAAGCTATCATTTTTTGGTTTGATTTTTTCTTTTTCATCTTGTGAAAAAACCTGGCTAGTCGAAAATAATAATAGGCTGCTAAAAAACAATTGTAAAATTCTATTCATTTTTATGGGTATTGGTGGGTATCGAAATAGTATTCTATTGTGAGCGACAGAAGGATATCGTACGTTTTTGCAAAAGTAGTTTTTTTACGCTAACGCAAAAGATATATGTTCGTTGGTAAGCAAATATGTTCTAGGTTTTGCGTTTGATTTTAATCTAAATTGAACGAAGCTCCAAAATTGAACGAAGTTCCGTTATTGTATTTAGAAGCAGCGTCCGCATCGTATTTGGCAAATGGAGCCGAAAATTCGGTGAAGATTCCAAATCCATCCGAGAAGAAATAGCGTACACCAAGATGTCCGCCAAAGTTTTTCAAACCTAAATTCAAACCTGGATACACATCCAATTTTGGAGAAATATTCAAAACGCTTCCTAAATTGGCATTGAATCTCGCTTTGGCATCAAAACGATATTCAGCATCCACCTCGTCAATTTGGGCACCTCCCAATAAATAAGAAGCTTGAACTCCAAGAGAAAAGTTTTCGCCCAATCCAAAATCGGTTGAAGCTAGAATTCCTGTTCCTCCATTTTGAACCGTCATCCCGATGTTGAGTTTTGTGTCGCCTTTACCTTTAAAAGCTTGTGCATTTACCATACAGAATGCACCGAATAATACAATTGTAAAAATTTTTTTCATTTGGTAATAGTTATTTTTTTTGCAAATATAAAGATTTTAATTTCTCCCTTTTTCAGTCGGGTATAAACTAGGCAAAGGTTCACTTTGCCAGAATTCTTTAGTGTCAATATCCATAATTGTCAACGGACCTTTGAATGCTGCGCCGGTATCTACATTCCAAACATTGGCCATTTGTGCCGGACTGGTTTTGCCAATTCTAGAAACCGGTGTGTGACCAATGTAGATTTCGTGGTACAAAGTCAGTCGTTTGGGATAGAATAAGTCGTCTTTTTTCATTTTTTTATCCAATGCTAGAGCCGTTTCCCACAGCGTTCTATCCCAATAAAATAATCTCGGAAAATATTCATAATCCACTCCATTCATATTGGTAAAACCAGCGTGAATAAAAAGGCGATTGTGTTCATCGAGATAATATTTTGCTAAAGATTGAATGAATTGGATGTGTTTTTTTTTCGTTTCGGCACTTACAGTAGCATAAGCCAAAACAGTCGATTCGCCGCCGTGTTGGTACCAAAGCGGGTTGTCCTTGGTCTTTGTGAGCCAATCCAACAATAATTCATCGTGGTTGCCAAGGATGAAAATGCAATTGTGCGTCGTTTTCAGTTCGATCAAATAATCAATGACTTGCGGCGATTGACTCCAGCCATCCACATAATCGCCTAGAAAAATTAGGGTGTCTTTTGGGGAAACCTTGGCTCTTTCCATAATTTGGTGCAGCGCCCGCAAACCACCGTGAATGTCGCCTATAACGAGTGTTCTCATTCTATTTCGTTTATTCTCAAAAATAGTTAAACTATTTATTGCTATTGTTTTAGTATCCTTGTGCGTTGTTTTATTCTTTTTATACTATTTTCCAGTATCCTGTTTTATCGCTTCCTATGCGTTCTATAAAACCCAATTTTTTAAGTTCTTGAATATGTCGTTTTATTGTTGCTACGGAACACCCTACATTCGCTGCTAGTTCAGCGTAATTTGCATTTGATTTTTGCTGTAATTGCTGTAAAATACTAACTTTTACAGGGTCATTTTTTTTATTTACAGGGTCATTTATTTCGTTTACAGGGTCATTTAGTGTGTTTTTAGGTTCAATGTATTGAACATGCATTTGTCTATTTTGTAAGGTATTTTTTTCAGCAAGCAATAGGTTCCCTAAAAAAAGAAGCAAAAATTCATTTGTAGCATGAATACCTTTTGTGTGATTTTTGTAATTGGCTCTAACCAACGAATTGCGAAAATACCACGAATATTGTTCGAACAGTTCATTATTTACTGTAAAGCCGAATGTGCGCAAATATTTGATTAAAAATAAGGCAGTAGTTCGTGTATTACCCTCTCCAAAAACATGAATTTGCCATAAGTACGTGATGAATTGTGCTATGTGTTCTATCGTTTCTTGTTGGCTTAACCCTTTGTAGACAAACTGTTTTTCTTGCTCGAAATCGTATTCTAAAGTAGCTTTTAAACTCTCGGCACTGCCGTACAAAACGGTTTCACCATTTAAAACCCATTCTTGTTTAGTAATATTATAATCACGGATTTTACCTGCAAATTTGTAAATGCCCCGAAACAATCTTCGATGAATATTTAAGTATTCTACTGGTGAAAATGTAAATGTTTGTTCGCCCAACATCTCGGCAATACGTGCTGAAACTTTATCAGCTTCTTCGGTGCGGTCGTCGTTTGTTTGGGATGGGTGTATTTTGTAGTAACTGTCTATTCGTTGTTTTACCTCTTCAATAGTAATATCGCCCTCAATGTTTTGCTTGGCAGTTTCAATAAGATAATCAGAAGGCTTTAATCCGTCAATTTGTTGCAAACCGATAGCCGTTTTCCATACCTTTGCTTTTTCGGCTTGGTTTGGTTCGCCCTGTCTTACATATTCATCAAAATTATCCATTGGCTATCGTTGTTTGTATTATTTTTTAGAGTTTGTGATATGATTTCCTTTTGGCTATAGTGTTCTTACTCTTTTTTATTTTGTGAATTCTTTATGTATAATTTTACCATTTGTATAGTTGATACTGACTGTAATAGAATTCCACGAAGCAACAACAAATGTATTTGAATTATCAATAACAAATTCTTTCCAACGCTGAGCATTTGGGTGCCCGCGATGAAAATTCAATTGTGCGTCGTTTTCAGTTCAATCAAATAATCAATCACTTGGGGCGATTGACTCCAACCATCCACATAATCACCCAGAAAAATCAAGGTGTCTTTTGGGGTAACCTTAGCTCTTTCCATAATTTGGTGCAGTGCCCGCAAACCACCGTGAATGTCGCCTATAACGAGTGTTCTCATTCTATTTTGTTTGTTTATTACAAAGCATTAATTAAAATTTGTTATTAGAGACAGTAATTTTTAGAATGTAATAATTTCTTCTTTACTTTTTTTAATATAGTTAATGAACTTTTCTTCTCTTATTTCTGAATTATCGTACCAATTATTTTCTATATCATCTATAGATTCAGCTAGTTTTAAATCAAAATGATCTGAATCTTCGTCTAATTGTTCAGGCATTTCTTGCTCTAAAAATGAAGATTTAAATTTATTAAATATTTTCACCACTTTTTTAAAGTCTTTATAATCTGCATTATTTCCAGTTGCTGTTAACATCTCAAGGTAATCATCATTATATTCCCCAAAACTTTCTATAAAAATGGAATAAATTCCACTTCCATTTATCATTCCATCAACAAAATAAAACATACAAAAATTCTTCTGAACATTGTTTAGCTTATCTTGTTTTTTATCAAAAACTACTTTTTGATAATATTCTAAAACTTTCATATTTATATCAAAATCTTCGGGAAAAATATTGAATTCTTTTTCTGTTAATTTTAGTTTGTCTATCATTTGATTTATTGCTTAAATTTTTAATTAACTTGTTATTGCACAACTATTTAATTTGCGACCCGAGCGATAGCGAATAGGCGAAGTAATTTGCTGTTGAATTTCTACTGCACATCATACTTCATTTTTCTCAAAATCCGCAACGCTTCTTTAAACGACAAATATACTGAAGTGAACGGTTTCAAAAGCAGTTTGGCATCAATCAGTTTTTGCTTGGCATCTTCAAATCCGTTGAGGTAACATATCATAAATGTCGAGGGTAAATTTTCTAAATCTTTCTGTTCTCGTTCGGATAAAGAACGTCCCTTTTGGATTTTATCCAGCAATGAAATGTTCGAATTGTAAATGTGATACAACATCTTGCGGTTGAATTCCGGCGGTTGAAAAAGGAATTCCCGATCAATTTTGTAATAGCCATTATCGTGAAAATAGAGGGTTTGTTTTTCTAAAGGATAAAAACTGGTTTTATCATTCAAACCCAAAGGCACATATTCCAAAATGGTAAAAGAATCCTCATCGAAACTAATCGTAACTACATCTTGCGAAGAATAAAACAGCTTGATTTGCTCGTTGATGAGTTCAATATCCACTCGAGAAAGGTAAGTAGTATCTCGGTGTTTTTTAGGAACTCCAGCCCAACAAATGACAAATAATTCTTTGAAAACCTTGTATTTGGGTGCCATATCTTTGTGTCGAAAATTCATAAAATCGATCACGCCATCAAGCGTGTAACCAATACTGTTTCTAGAATTATTTTCGATGCCAATGACGGTTTCTGTGTTTTGATAATTTTTTTCGACTTCTTCTTCAACGGGAACGGTGTTGCTGCCGCGGCGAATAAAAACGCTGTTAACGGGAATGGTGTGAATGCCTTTTTTGAAATGCGAAGTTTTACTTTTGGCTTTAATCGTTACCAATCCGACCACTTTGTCTTTCGGTAAATTAGGGAAAGGTACATTCTCATATTGAATTTTTGGTGGATTTTCCAGATAGGCATTGACCAAATTCTGAATTCGACTGTCGTCAAAAAAATCATCACCCACAATTTCGTTTTCCTGATCTTCGACACCCACTACGATATAGGAATTATTGGCGGGATTCGAATTGGATAAGGCGCAAATGTGTTTCAAAAACTTAGCTTTTCCTTCACGCGAATGTAGATTCAACTGCCGTTTTTTGTCATAAAAACTGCTCTCATCATTGTGAGCGAGTAGGTTTTTGATAAGCAGTCGTTTATTAATCATTTTTTAAAAATAAAAAAAAGAGCAAGGTTTAAATTTGCTCTTGAAATTACAATCAGAGCCATTTGATTTCTTCACAATGGCTGTTGATTATTTTGGTAATATTAACATTAAAAAATATAAACCACATAGAAAAATTATGTATTAAAATAGAAATGCGCGTTGCTTATCATAGATTTACTTCGACTGTTCGCTTTGCTCGGGTCATAGCTATGAATAAATAAAATGCCTATGACAATCTTTATTTACTATGTTTTCAATAAACTATGTGGTTAAAAAATTATTTTCTTGTAGGAAAGCAGCAATATCACTTTCTATAAAATCGATTATTTTATCTTTATATAAAATGGAATTTTCTAGATAACTAAAATATTTTTCTTTAAACAAAACTAAAATTAATTCATTCAAATACACTTCTACTTCGGGTCTG
The DNA here is from genome assembly GCF_004355225.1 of Flavobacterium nackdongense. Classification (NCBI taxonomy): domain Bacteria; kingdom Pseudomonadati; phylum Bacteroidota; class Flavobacteriia; order Flavobacteriales; family Flavobacteriaceae; genus Flavobacterium; species Flavobacterium nackdongense. Next base: position 2,707,721 of record NZ_CP037933.1, read on the forward strand.
TAAAGAATATTTATTTCTTCCAAGGGAGTGTTTTTAAAAATTCCGTGGTTCGTTTTTTTAATTCTTCTCCAGAAATTCCTTTCTTGAATTCTTCATCAAAATCAAAATTAATTTGTTTTTTAAGGGTTTCAATTTCATTTAAAACCGCTTGATCTTCAATGGATAAAATCCAGTCTATAATTTCTTTTTTTTGTGTTGCGATTTCCATTTTTATAGAATTTAATTCAAAGTTACTGATTTTATTTTTTCCATCTAAAACAAAATTAACTAATTGATTCCCTTTTAACAATAGTTGCCGATGCCTGCGCCGTCGGCATAACAATCAAATCAGCAATATTCACGTGATAGGGTCTCGACACCACAAAATGAATAATATCAGCAATATCTTCGGCGCTCAAAGGCGTCAATCCCTTGTAGGTATTAGCAGCTCGATCTGAATCTCCTTTGAAACGGACTTCGCTAAACTCCGTTTCCACCATTCCCGGATGAATGGCGCCCACTCGAATTCCGTATGGATTCAAATCAATTCGCATCGCTTTATTCAGCGCATCAACGGCAAATTTTGAAGCACAATAGACATTCCCGTTCGCATACACTTCTTTTCCTGCAGTAGAACCTATGTTGATAATGTGACCCGATTTTTGTTCGATCATTTTCGGAATTATAGCTTTCGAAACATACAAAAGTCCTTTGACATTGATGTCAATCATCGCATCCCAATCGTCTATATTTCCATCCTGAATGGGTTCTAAACCGTGGGCATTTCCAGCATTATTGATCAAAACATCAATGGTAGAAAAATCAGTTGGTAAAGAATTGATGCTGTCAAAAACGGCTTTCTTATCGCGAACATCAAAACACAAAGTGTGGATTTCTGTGAATTCCGAAAGTTCATTTTCGAGTTCGTTCAATCGGTCTTTTCTTCTTCCGCAGAGTATAATTTTATAATTATTTTGGGCCAAAATTCTAGCCGTTGCTCTTCCAATTCCGCTCGTTGCTCCCGTGACTAAAGCTGTTTTTTTCATTGTTTTTTGGGTGTATTTTAAGGACTATTTTTTGAGATTTTGTACTAAAATAATTTTAGAAAAGGCGGATTTCGCCAATGATAAAAAGCCATAAAAATACTAGTGATTTCTCAATTTTTGGTCAATTTCTTTTAAAAATTTAAAATTATGAAAATACAATCACAAAACATCCTTAAAATTCGGGTTTTGTGAGAAGTTTTAACCATTTTTTAACATCGTACTTCTAAAAAAAAATTCAATTTGCACCGTCTTAAAAAACGAACGCGAATTAGCACAATTAAAATACAAATATGGAAGATAATACTACGACTTTGGACATTAGAGCCATCAATGAAAAAATAGAAAGAGAAAGTGCCTTCATCGATTTGCTAACTATGGAAATGAATAAAGTAATCGTCGGTCAAAAACACATGATCGAGCGATTATTAATCGGGCTTTTAGGACAAGGGCATATTTTATTGGAAGGAGTTCCCGGTTTGGCAAAAACATTAGCCATTAACACTTTGGCGCAAGCCGTACAAGGATCCTTTAGTCGAATCCAGTTTACTCCCGATTTATTGCCTGCCGATGTAATTGGAACGATGATTTACAACATTAAATCGAATGAATTTTCAATCAAAAAAGGACCGATTTTTGCCAATTTCGTTCTTGCCGATGAGATCAATCGTGCGCCTGCCAAAGTACAATCGGCATTATTAGAGGCGATGCAGGAAAAACAAGTGACCATTGGTGACACCACTTTCAAATTAGATAAGCCTTTCTTGGTTCTTGCCACTCAAAACCCAATCGAACAAGAGGGAACTTATCCTTTGCCAGAAGCACAAGTCGATCGTTTTATGTTGAAAACCGTGATCGATTATCCAAAAATGGAAGACGAAAGAATGGTGGTGCGTCAAAACCTTAAAGGAAGCTACGAAAAAGTAAATGCGGTTGTTTCTGTAGAACAAATTTTACGAGCACAAGAAGCCGTTCGCGAAGTGTATATGGACGAAAAAATTGAAAAATACATTCTTGATATTATTTTCGCTACTCGTTATCCTGAAAAATACAAATTGGCCGATTTGAAACCATTAATCAGTTTTGGATCTTCGCCACGTGGAAGTATCAATTTGGCAAATGCGGCAAAATGTTACGCTTTCATCAAACGTCGTGGGTATGTGATTCCAGAAGATGTTCGCGCCGTGGTTCACGATGTATTGCGTCACAGAATTGGAATTACCTACGAAGCCGAAGCCGAGAACATCACCTCGGTTGACATCATCAACAAAATCGTAAACGAGATTGAAGTACCGTAAAAAGATTTTAGATTTTAGATTGCTGATTTTAGATTTTAGATCTGAAATCAGCAATCGTTAATCAACAATCACCAATCAAATGGAAACAAAAGACCTCTTAAAAAAAGTACGAAAAATAGAAATCAAAACCCGAAGATTGAGCGATCATATCTTTTCGGGAGAATACCACACCTCGTTCAAGGGTCGCGGGATGACTTTTAGCGAAGTGCGTCCGTACCAATATGGCGATGATATTCGTGCTATCGACTGGAATGTGACGGCCCGTTACAATGAGGCTCACGTTAAAGTTTTCGAGGAAGAGCGTGAGTTAACGATGATGTTGATGGTCGATATTTCGGGTTCTGAAAGTTTTGGGTCCAAAAACCAATTTAAGAAAGATATTGTTACTGAAATAGCGGCGACAATGGCGTTTTCTGCTACCAATAATAATGACAAGATTGGTTTGATTTTGTTTTCGGATCAAATCGAATTGTACATTCCGCCCAAAAAAGGACGTTCACACGTTTTGAGAATCATTCGTGAATTGATAGAGTTTGAACCTAAAAGCCACAAAACGGATATTGCACAAGCTTTGAAATTCTTGTCTAGCACTCAAAAAAAGAAAGCGATTGTGTTCGTAATTTCCGATTTCATTTCCGAAGATTATGAGCATACTTTGAAAATTGCTTCTAAAAAACACGATATTACTGGCATTCGAGTGTATGATATTCGCGAAGAAAAAATGCCAAATTTAGGAATGGTTTCTATGTTGGATGCTGAAACTGGCGAAACACAATTGATTAATACAGGTTCGAAATCAGTGCGAATCAATTATGAAAAATACTATCAAGAGAAGCTGAAATATTTCAAGGAAACCTTTAGCAAATCGGGTGCAGGAGTGGTAAACACAAGAGTTGACGAAAGTTATGTAACCAAATTGTTAGGCTATTTTAAATCCCGTTAAATTAACTACAAACCTATAAGGTTTTAAAAACCTTATAGGTTTAAATATTAAGAATGAAAAAAATACTACTATACTTTCTGTTTACCACCGCTGTTTTTGCCCAACAAAAACAAGTGACAACCAGTATTGATACCACCAAAAATAAAATCGGAGCGGAGTTCAAACTTACGTTGAAAACCAATGTAGATACCTTGTCGAAAGTGGTTTTTCCCAACGCCAAAAACTTCGGGGCACTAGAAGTCATTTACTCGTATCCCATTGACACCATCTTAAAAAACGACCGATATGAATTAGTCAAAAGATATGGTTTAACCCAATTTGATTCAGGGAAATACACCATTCCTAGCATTAAAATTTTAATCAATAACAAACCGTTTTTATCAGATTCAATCAAAGTTGAAGTTGCCAATGTTGTTGTTGATACATTAAAACAAAAAATGTATGACATCAAGGATATTGTCCCAGCAAACGAATCGAGCGATTGGTGGAAATATGTTTTGTTTGTGCTACTAATTGCGGGAATTGCCGCATTCATATATTGGTTTGTAAAACTTCGCCAAAAGAAAGTAATAGAAGAAGAAATTTATAAAACGCCTATCGAAAAGGCGACTAGTTTACTCAATTCACTAGAGAAAAAAGAGCTTTGGCAACACGGTGAAGTCAAAGCTTATTATAGTGAATTGACAGATATTGTTCGTAATTATATCGAAGAAGCCATCGAAATTCCAGCAATGGAAAGCACTACTTCTGAACTGATTGAAGGTTTGCAAATGGCTTCCAAAAAGAAGAAAATGAAGTTGTCGAAAGAAACGATCGACAATTTATTCGTGGTTTTAAAACAAGCCGATTTAGTAAAATTTGCCAAATCAAAACCGATGGATTTCGAAATTACGGAAGACCGCAAAAAAATTGAAAGAGCCATCGTTACTTTGGATAAAGCTATACCTGTAGTTGTCGAAAACAATGACGAAATGTTGCTTAACGAAATGCAACGTCAAGAACAATTGAAGCGGGAATTGAAAAAACAAAGACAGAAACGCATAATTATTGCCTCTGTTTCGGTATTTCTGCTCCTTTTTATAACCTTGACTTTCCTTATTGCTACAAAAGGATTCACTTATGTAAAGGACAATATCATTGGACATCCATCGAAAGAATTATTGGAAGGCGAATGGATAAAAAGCGAATACGGAAATCCAATTGTGAGAGTGGAAACACCTAAAGTGCTCAAAAGGGTTGACTTGAAGAAAACTTTGCCAAAAGAGGGAATGGCTTTGATAAAGGATATGCAGTCTTTTGCTTACGGAAGCCTAATCGATAATTTTTATATTATGGTTTCGACTTTGCATTTCAAGCAGGAGACACAAATCGATTTGGCCAAATCATTGGATGGCGCTTTGCAAACTTTGGAAGCGCAAGGAGCCCAAAATATGATAGTGAAACAAGAAGATTTTGAAACCAAAGAAGGCATCAAAGGCATCAAAGGATACGGTACTTTTTCGCAAATTGATGGTAAAAATCAAAGCAGTACCAAGTTATATTATGAAGTGCTGATTTTTAGTCAGGAAGGTGGATTGCAGCAAGTTATTATCGTTCACGAAGAGGGCGATCCATATGCCAATCAAATTTCAGAACGAATTTTGAGCTCGGTTGAACTTCAAAACAGCAAACAATAATGGGAAAATTAAGCTTTTTAAATCCAGAGTTTTTTTGGCTATTCTTATTGATTCCAGTAATTGGAGGATGGATGTATTGGAAAAGACACCAACAAACCGCCAATTTGAAAATAAGTTCAACCCAAGGGTTCAAAAATTCAAATTCGCTATTGGTAAAATTCCAACCGATGTTGAATGTGATGCGATTATTGGCTTTAAGTTCATTGATTATTGCGATGGCAAGACCCAGAACAGTGGATATTAGCAATCAAACTAAAACCACAAGAGGGATTGATATTGTGCTGGCAATGGACGTTTCGGGCAGTATGCTCGCCAAAGATTTGAGGCCAAACCGAATGGAAGCCATCAAAGAGGTGGCGGCAGATTTTGTCGAAGAAAGACCAAACGATAGAATTGGACTGGTGGTTTATGCCTCAGAAGCCTATACTAAAACACCGGTAACCAGCGATAAAGCAGTGGTCCTCGATGCTATCGGCGGTATTAAATACGACCAAGTTTTGCAAGACGGAACAGGAATAGGAATGGGATTGGCCACGGCTGTTAATCGATTGAAAGAAAGTAAAGCCAAAAGCAAAGTCATAATTCTATTGACCGACGGGGTGAATAATGCGGGATTTATCGAGCCAGAAACAGCGGCAGATATTGCCAAACAATACGGAATAAAAGTGTATACCATAGGTGTTGGAACAAACGGAATGGCCGAATCTCCCTATGCTTTGTCGCCCAACGGGCAGATTTTATTTCAAATGATGAAAGTAGAAATCGATGAACAGTTAATGAAAAGTATTGCCAGAAAAACTGGCGGAAAATATTTCAGAGCCACCAGTAATAGCAAATTGGCCGAAATTTACGAATCAATCAACGCCTTAGAAACCACCGAAATCAAAGAATTACGATTCTATGATTATGATGAAAAATACAGGCCTTTTGTTTGGTTTGCGCTCGGTCTTATACTAGTGGAATTAGGATTACGAAATACGGTTTACAGGAGTTTTATTTAAACTTAAACACAAAGGACACAAGGACTCCACTAAGAGCACAAATTAAACGATATAAAAGGCTAAAGTAAAAATGAGTGAGAATGATATATCAAAGATTGTTTTTGAAAGTGCATTATAAATTCATAGAATTTTGGGTCCAGGATTATTAGAAAGCGCTTATGAAGAGTGTATGTTTTATGAGTTGAAGAAGTATAATTTAAAAGTTGAAAAACAAAAACAGTTGCCTCTGGTTTATGAAGAAGTGAAGCTAGATGCTGGATTTAGAATTGATATTATTGTAGAAGATAAATTTATAGTTGAGATTAAATCAGTTGAATCCTTGAATGATGTTCATCTGGCACAATTGTTAACTTACCTAAGATTATCAAATTGTAAATTAGGATTGTTAATTAATTTCAATGTTGATTTATTAAAAAACGGTATTAAAAGAGTAATTAACGGAACATTATAAATACAGTTTGCAATTAATTTTGTGAACTTAGAGAAAAAACGTAGTGCCCTTTGTGGTTTAGCAAAAATGGAATTAGACGAATCAAAATATTTATACCTTCTTTTTATAGTACCCATTTTGGTGTTGCTTTTTCTATACAATATCTATTGGAAGAGAAAAAAACAGCGCGAATTTGGTGACCTGGATTTAATTAAAAAACTAAGTCCTGAAAAATCGGTTTTCAAGCCAATTCTGAAATTGGTAGTGTTGCTTTTGGCGCTTGTTGCTCTTATTTTAGGTTTGGTAAACCCAAAAATTGGAACCAAAATGGAAACTGTAAAACGAGAAGGTATCGACATCGTTTTTGCAATGGACGTTTCCAAAAGTATGCTCGCCGAAGATGTTGCACCCAACCGATTGGAAAAAAGCAAACAAATCGTTTCTCAAATTATCAATCAATTAGGGAATGACAGAATAGGAATTGTGGCCTATGCTGCAAGTGCTTTTCCCGTTTTGCCTATCACAACCGATTATGGAGTAGCCAAAATGTTTCTGCAAAGTATGAATACCGATATTGTTTCCTCGCAAGGAACATCGCTCGACGAAGCCATAAAATTATCGGCTACTTATTTTGATGAGAAAAGCAAAACCAGCAAATTATTGATTATGATTTCGGACGGCGAAGACCATTCTGAAGGAGCTGATGATGCCGCCGAGGAAGCCAATAAGTTGGGAATGAAAATCATTACCATCGGTATAGGAACCGAAAAAGGAAGCACGATTCCAATCAGAGTTAATGGAATTGTTGAAAGTTTTAAGAGAGACGCCAATAACGAAGTGGTTATCACAAAACTGAATAAAGAAGGCTTAACCACCATTGCCAAAGCTACCAAGGGAGGTTATGTTGACGGCAATAATACAAAAGCAGTATTGGATTATGTCAAAAACGCACTCGACAATATTCAAAAAACTGAATTTGAATCGACACAAATGGCCAATTTTCAATCGCAATTTCAGTGGTTTTTAGGTTTTGCATTTGTGCTTTTAGCATTAGATGTTTTTCTGTTGGAAAGACGTACAAAATGGGTTCAAAAATTGAATTTATTTAACGAAAAAGAGTAAGCCCCGATCCCTGAAGGTGGCGCTAAACATTATATTTAAAAGTTGTAAAATAAAGAATTACAAATGATTAAAAAATATTTCATATTGGTTTTCTTATTCCCCGCCTTGGCGGGGCTAGGGGGCTTGTTTGCTCAAGAGAAAGACAAAACATTGCCTAAGGCGAATGATGAATATACCCAAAAGAACTTTGTTGAGGCGGAAGCCAATTATAGAATTTCACGCTCAAAGTTCCCACGAAGAACGGTGGCTCCTTTCAATTTAGGGAATGCAATTTACAAACAAAAACAAGCTGCCGAAGCCAAATATGCCTATGCTTCTGCATTGAATATCACAAAATCAAGAGTGCAAAGACATAAAGTATTTCACAACTTGGGAAATGTTTTTATGAATGAAAAAGATTATACGAATGCAGTCGAAGCCTATAAAAACGCTTTGAGAAACAAACCATCGGATGATGAAACACGATATAATTATGCTTTGGCCAAAAAAATGTTGAAAGATAATCCGCCGCCAAAAGACGATAAAAACAAGGATAAAAACAAAGATAAGGATAAAGACAAAAAGGACGATAAGAAGGACGGCGATAAAGATAAAAAGGATAATAAAGGAGATCAGGATAAAAAAGACGACAAACCCGGTGAGCAAGGACAACCAAAGCCAATGCCGGGCGGAATTAATAAACAAAGAACCGAAAATCTTTTAGACGCGGTAAATAACGAAGAAAAGAAGATTCAAGATAAAGTAAATGCCCAAAAAGTAAAAGGAAAACCAGTTCAGGCCGAGAAAGATTGGTAAATCCCACACGCGAGCGGTAGCGAACTGGCGAAGCAAATTCCCGAAAGGGAAATTTGGAATAGATAATAAATTTGAAAAAATAACAAAATAATATACCCTGTTTCGACTCCCTCTCCTTGGAGAGGGCTGGGGTGAGAAAAAAATGAAAAGATTTGTAATAATACTGTTTTTAATTACCCAATCACTTCTTGCTCAAATTCAATTTGAAGCCAAAGTGAGTAAAACTACGCTTGGACTCAACGAAAGACTGCGCATCGATTTTGTAATGAATATGGATGGAGACAACTTTAGCCAGCCCTCATTCGATGGGTTTAGAGTGGTTGCCGGACCTAGCCAGCAAGTGAGCCAATCGTGGGTAAACGGTAGGAGTTCTTTCGAAAAAATCTATTCCTATTATCTGCTGCCAATGCAAAAAGGGAATATTATCATAAAGCAAGCCACAATAGAATACAACGGCCAGATTTATAAGACCAATCCAGTTAAAATCAGTGTCACCAATGCGGTGCAAGAAGCTAGAGACCCTAATGATGCGCCTCAAATATCAGCTGATAACAACCTTTATTTGGTCGCGGATATTTCTAAAACCAATCCCTACATCAACGAACCCATTACCGTGGTTTATAAATTGTATTTTAGCTACAACATCGGAATTTCGAATTGGAGAGAATTAGACAAACCCAAATACAATGATTTTTGGAGTCAAAATATTGACATCAAAGAACTAGTTGGGGAAGAAGGAATGTTTAAGGGCGAAAAGTACCGTTTTGTAGTACTTCGGAAAACAGTTTTATATCCACAAAAATCTGGTAAACTGGTAATTGAACCTTTATCCTTGGATATTGATGTGCAATTGCCAACGAATCGTCGAGATATGTTTGGTCGCGTTGTGGTAACCAATGCCAACAAAAGAGTTTCGGCTGGAGCCAAAACTATCGCGGTAAAAGCACTTCCTGAAGCGGGAAAACCAGCCGATTTTTCTGGAGCGGTTGGGAAGTTTGATTTTAAAGTAATTCCATCGAAAACCAATCTGAAAAACGGGGAAAGTCTCGATTTAGTGGTAAGTGTCACAGGAAAAGGGAATATGAAATTATTCAATTTGCCTAAACCAGTGGTGCCCAATTCCCTCGAAATGTACGATCCTGTTCACGAGGAAAAAGTAAATACCAATTTGGCAGGAATGTCAGGGAAAATTGCAGACAAATACACGATAATTCCACAGTTTAAAGGGAATTACCCCATCAAACCGATGCAGTTTACGTATTTTGATCTCGGTTCAGGAACCTATAAAACCATAACATCACCAGAAATTATGATTAATGTGATGGACGGTCCTTCGGCCAATGATCAAGTGGCTAGCACAACGCCTCAAAATTCCAAAAACATCATTTCGGGTAGCGAACAATTCAAATATATTAAATTGAAAACCGATTTAATAGCAATGAAGGAAAATGATTTCTTTGGTTCGAATACGTTTTACACCTTATTGTTTTTCCCTTTTTTAATGCTGCCATTGATTGTACTATTCAAAAAGAAAAAAGAGGCTATCGACAGCGATGTTTTTGGAAACAGAATAAAAATGAACAACCGTTTGGCAAAGAAATATTTATCCGAAGCCAAAAAGCAAATCAACAACAAAGAGCCGTTTTATGTGGCTTTGGAAAAAGCAATGCACAATTTCTTGAAAGCCAAATTGCATATTGAAACTTCGGATATGAGTAAAACCAATATTCAGCAGCTTTTAGCATCAAGAACTGTAAATGCACAAACGATAATTGATTTTATTACCTTGACTGAAAATTGTGAATTGGCGCGCTATGCCCCATCATCTAGTGCAGAAATTCAAAAAGATTTTGAAAAAGCGGTCGAAATAATATCAGATTTAGAAAAACAAATCTCTTAACCACGAAGGACACAAAGAAGGCACGAAGGGCACAAAGATTTTTATAAAAAAAATGACTGAAAACGAAATATCAAAATTAGTATTCGAAAGTGCTTTGAAAGTGCATAAGATTTTAGGTCCAGGATTGTTGGAAAGTGCTTATGAGGAATGTATGTTTTATGAGCTTAAAAAATCTAATTTGAAAGTTGAAAAACAAAAAGCATTACCTTTAGTTTATGAGGAAGTTAAGTTGGATGTTGGTTACAGAATCGATATTATTGTTGAAGATAAATTTATTGTAGAAATTAAATCTGTTGAAGCTCTAAACGATGTTCATCTAGCACAATTGCTAACTTATTTAAGATTATCAGATTGTAAATTAGGGTTATTAATCAATTTTAATGTCAAATTACTAAAAGAAGGAGTGAGAAGAGTGGTCAATGGAATACTTTAAATAGTGAACTTTGTGCCTTCTTTGCGTCCTTTGTGTTTAAATTTTTTTATGAAAAAGATACTTTTTATATTCCTACTCACAACCCAATTTTTCTTTGCCCAAACCGGCTTCGAAAAGGGGAATACTTTGTACCAAAAAGGGAAATACGAGCAAGCCATCACAGAATATAAGCGGATTCTGGCGACAAAACAACATTCAGCGGACTTGTATTTCAATCTTGGAAATTGCTATTATAAATTGAACCAAGTGGCTCCAGCGATTTATAATTATGAAAAAGCATTGGTGCTGAATCCTGAAGATGCTGAAATTCTAAACAATCTTAAATTTGCTCAAAAACTGCAAATCGATGAGATAAAAGTGATTCCACAAGTTGGTTTTTCAAAAATGGTTCACGATTTCACCGCTATTTTTCATTACAATACTTGGGCGTGGTTGGCTGTAGGATTGTCAACCTTGTTTTTATTTTGTTTTGCGGGCTATTATTTTTCGAGATTTACTTTTACCAAAAGGATTTTCTTTATCGGAATGTTTATCCTCCTTTTTACGATGATGATTTGTGTTTCAGCTGCAATTTCTGAGAAAAATCATTACGAAAATGAAAGACCCGCTATTGTTTTTGCCGAAATGGTTTTGGTAAAAAGCGAGCCTCAAAGAGCCAGTAATACCGTTTTTACCCTGCACGAAGGCACTAAAGTTTTTGTTCGAGAAACCTTAGACAATTGGAGAAAAATTCAATTGACAGATGGGACCGAAGGCTGGATTGAGAAAACTGCTATTAAGGAAGTGAAATAGATTGCAGGTTGCAGATTTCAGATTACAAAAACTGCTACCTGAAATCTGCCACCTGATTACTTCTTCTTCAAATCCTCATACCATTTTTCAATCGAAGGATAAATAAATCCTGCACTTTTTTGAATCGGACGATAAAACAGGGATTGGTCTAAAGTTTCTTTTTTGGAAAAGGTATTGTTGAAATTTATTTTTTCGAAAAGGTTTAAAAAGATACTCAGGATTAGGATTGTTTTTAATAATCTAAAAAAACCACCACCAAGTTTATTGATTACGCCCAATTGTGCAAAATCGGCAACGCTGGTCAGGAATTTTGCTAAAAGGGAAATGCCAATTACAACCACAAGAAAAGTAATAATAAATGCCGAAATCTGAATCGTTTTTGGATTCCAATGCACAATTGCTGACAGCATTACTCTAGCTAAAAATGAAAATTTTATAGCCAAATAAATGCCTAAAATCAACGAAAGCAAAGAAGCCAATTCGACAAAAAGCCCGTTGCGGATGCCTTTAAAAATGCCAAGCGCAAGCAAACAACCTAAAATAATATCTAAAAAACTCATACAAAAGATTAAAGAAAATTGAAAAAAGAGAATAGAATAAAGAACAAAGATAAACGAATTATGTTGGTATCTTTGCCCAAATTAATTTTAGAATTACCATTTTAGAATTCAGATTAAAAAAATCGGCTCCCGAAGCGTCGGGACTAAAATCTAAAATCCGCAATCTACAATCAAATGTCTAGAGATATACAACTTAAAGAACGCTGGGAAAACCTAGTCAATATACTTTCCGATCAATTTTCGCAAGGCGAAGACCTCGATTTGGACGCCATCATTTATTTAATTGGTGTTCAAGAACTCGGGAAAGTGCATCGCACCTACGAAAAAGACGAAAAACTCAACCTAATGCACATCGCTATTTGTCGGTTATTGGAACCTTACGGTTTCTATGAATTCGAATTTTATGACGAAGATGGTTGGCCACATTACAAAGTAAAAGAAGAATTGCCACCGCTAAAAGCAGGCGAGCAATCGGTTTTGATGAAAGAAGCCATTGTTAATTATTTTATCGAAAGAGAACTAATCGATTAATGATTGCAGACTAACGATTGCAGATTTTAGATTTATCGTGGAAACTTTAAACTTTAAACTTTAAACCTCAAACAAATTTCTTAATTTTGCACACTCAATTATTGGATGAAAATGATAGACAAGATAAAAGAATATATTGGTGAAGCACAAGCTTTTTCAACACAAAATAAAGAAGAACTCGAAGCATTCCGAATCAAATTCTTAGGAAGCAAAGGACTTTTGAAAGATTTTTTCGCTGAGTTCAAAAACGTTCCAAACGAGCAAAAAAAGGAGTTCGGCCAAGTGATTAATTTACTAAAATCTTCTGCCGAAGAAAAAGTAAAAGCTATTCAGGAATCTTTGGAAAGTAAAGAAGAAACTAAAGGCTTTTATGGCGACTTGACTCGCTCTGCCGAACCGGTTATCATTGGTTCGCGTCACCCGATTTCGTTAGTCAAAAATCAAATTATCGATATTTTCTCTAACGTGGGTTTCAATGTTTCCGAAGGACCAGAAATCGAGGACGATTGGCATAATTTCACTGCATTAAACTTGCCAGAATACCATCCGGCGCGAGATATGCAGGATACTTTTTTCATCCAAACCAATCCCGATATTTTGTTGCGTACCCACACCTCCTCCGTGCAAGTGCGTTATATGGAAAACAACAAACCTCCTATCAGAACGATTTCTCCGGGAAGAGTTTTCCGCAACGAAGCAGTTTCGTCACGTTCGCACTGTATTTTCCACCAAGTCGAAGGATTGTATATTGACAAAGACGTTTCCTTTGCCGATTTGAAACAAACGCTATTGTATTTCACCAAAGAAATGTTTGGAAAATCGAAAATTCGTCTTCGTCCGTCTTATTTTCCATTTACAGAACCCAGCGCCGAAATTGATATTTATTGGGGTTTAAAAACCGAAACCGATTATAGAATTACCAAAGGAACCGGCTGGTTAGAAATTGGCGGTTGCGGAATGGTGGATCCGAATGTCTTGAAAAATTGCAACATCAACTCCGACGAATACACAGGTTTTGCCTTTGGAATGGGAATCGAAAGAATAGCGATGTTATTATACCAAATTGGCGATATTCGAATGTTTTACGAAAATGACGTTCGTTTCTTAGAGCAATTTAAGGCATCAATATAATTTTCCATCACCTTTGATAGTATTTAAGTTCAAAACTTTGTGTGCTTTGTGCCTTCATTGTGAACTTTGTGGTTAAGTTTCAATTTTATGAAAAAAGACATCATCATCCCCGAAGTAGAAAACGTTTTCCTCGCCGCAGTCCAGGAATGGAGCGACGACTTTATGGAAAAAGTCTGGTATATTTATCTAGTAAACGACAGCGATTTCAAACTCGATAGCGTAATGGTGGTCTCCAAAGCTTTCGGAACCATCGATGGCGAAATGAAGAAAACATCACTTTTGCGACACGCTTTTATGGAAGTGCCAACAGTTACTTTTGTAAAAGTAGAAATGGTCGAAAAAAGTGTTTTGGTGCTCAACAACGAGTTTATGGTTACTTTCTTTATAGGCAACACCTTATACGATCGAAAATTTTTTTTCAAAGCCAATTCGATCACTCCCGATTATGTCGAGGAAGTGCCACTTTTGTTTGTGGATGGGGTGATTGTGAGGTAGAAAAGAACATAGAGAAACAAATATGAATTTCTTTAACGTTCTGGTGCTTGGTGAGGTCGCGACTTTGGGGTCGATTATTTTCTTTTCAAGATAAAATTTCGTGCGAAATGTAAACGGGTATTTAATAGAAAATTTGCAATATGGCCAAACGCCAGTTACAAGGAGTATTAATTATCTATTAGAAATTCTTTAGGTCTTTTGAGTTCGTACTTTTTCATTTCTTTCATTGTCAATTTTTTTGTCACTTTATAGTTTTCTTCGAATAAGTATTGAACCATTATTGGATAATTCATTAAGTTATTGACACAAACCAAATTTTCATTTACAAAATTATAAAGATTGAAAAGCCAATAATTATGATTTTTATGATTTTGAAGAGTCATTGTAATGATTTCAAAATTTCCGTCGGCATTCAAATCTCTTTCCGTTATATTTTTTCCAATTTTATCGTCAAAAGATATTTTTGTAAATTTTTTATCATCTTTTTGGAAAAAGTAAATTACTCTAACATTCAATGAAGCAAGACCTGAACCCATATAATAACAAACAATTTTAAAATCTTTTTTCCCATCTCCATTGAAGTCAGCAATGTAAAACCCATCTGTTCCTTGAGCAGGAATTTCTTCAAAGTACTTTTTACTATTCGTTTTTGTTTTTACTTCTATATAGCTTTCTTTTAAGTTATCGATATTACCTTTTATGATAACTTCTAAATCAGAATTATCTTTGAAAAATGATTTTACAACTTTAGAATAATTCAAATCGGTTTCTTTTTCTATCATTTTAAACTCCAAGGATGTACTTTTTGGACTTTTAAATTTTTCAAAGGGATATTGTCCAAAAGTAATAATTGGGAAGAGAAAAAGGGTATATTTTAAGAAATTGGTCATAAAATATTGTTGGAAAATATTTGCTAACACTCAAGTATTCTTCGTTAATAGAAACAATTATCAATCCAACTTCTCAGTCAATTTTTTAAACACTGCTTTTGCTGATTTTCCTTCGTATAAAATGCTGTAAACGGCATCGATAATTGGAGTTTGAGCACCGTAACCCAAGTTGAGGTTGTAGGCACTTTTGGTAGCATAATAGCCTTCGGCAACCATACTCATTTCCATCATCGCGGATTTTACGGTATAGCCTTTTCCAATCATATTGCCGAACATTCTGTTTCTGGAAAAAATAGAATACCCCGTTACCAATAAATCGCCCAAATAAGCTGAATCATTGATGTTGCGCTTCATTTTGTGGACTTTCTTGATGAATTTTTTCATCTCTCGAATGCTGTTGCTCATTATTACCGATTGAAAATTATCGCCATAACCCAATCCGTGAGCGATTCCTGCGGCTATCGAGTAAATGTTTTTGAGCATTGCGGCATATTCGGTTCCAATAATATCGTCAGAGATTTTGGTTTTGATGTAATTGCCAGATAAATTTTTGGCTACTATTTTGGCTTTTTTAGCATCGCCACAGGCAATGGTAAGATAGGACAAACGTTCCAAAGCGACTTCTTCGGCGTGACAAGGGCCCGTAATTACACCGATATTTTCGAATGGGATGTTGTAGGTTTTATTGAAATGTTCGCCTACAATCAAACTGGTTTCGGGAACAATTCCTTTGATGGCTGAAAAAATGACTTTTCCTTCCAAACTTTCGGTCAATTTTTCGAGTTCACCATTCAAGAAAGCCGATGGAATGGCAAAGATGAGAAAATCGGCATAGGCCACTGCTTCGTTGAGATCACTGGTTAATTTTAGTTTTGTTATATCGAATTCAACAGAGCTTAGATAATTGGGGTTGTGATGATGCGTTTTTAGATGCTCGATAGCATCTTCATTTCGCATATACCAGGCGATTTCGGGGAGGTTCACGCAAAGCATTTTGGCAATAGCAGTTGCCCAACTTCCGCCACCAATTACGGCAAATTTTAAATTTTCGGCCATTTTTTTATTAAATTTAATCAAAAGTACTTAAAAATTCAGTAGTAAAGCAAAAGTAAGTTAGAGAAAGGAATTTTGAAACCTAAAAATAAAAATTTAAATTATTTTTTATTTTAATACAATAATCTTATTATCCGAACGTTATGGTGTATTGATAATTATTTTTTGTATCAAAAAAGGATTGAATTAGTTAGTTTTGTTTTAGTATTTGAAAAGGCGTTCATTGAGGTAGTTTGAGCGCCTTTTTATTTGTACTCGGGACACATTAGAACCGATACACTTCGTTCGGTGTCACACAATAATCCAATTTCACATCGTTTTCGTAAACATCCTCAATTTTTTCTTCGGCTTCAAAAAAAGAAAGACCAATTTTGATGGTTGTAGGTTTGCATTCCTTTAAAAATTTATCATAAATACCTTTGCCATAACCTGCTCGATGACCTGTTTTGTCAAAAGCCAAAAGCGGCACGAAAACCACTTCGATTTTAGTTGTTGGAACTTCTAATCCATCAACAGGTTCGGGAATATTGTATTGGTTTTTCTTGATTTTGGTATTGTCTGTCAACAAGAAATGAGTCATTTCCCTAGTTTCGAAATCACTTTTCGAAATAATTATTTCTTTGTCTTTTCCGGATAACAAATGCAAAATAAATTCTGTATTGACTTCTTTTTGTTCCGAAATGGGCAGGAAAATATGAAAATACGTCTGCTCCCAAATGGGCAAGGACAGTACTTTATTGGCTATAGCCAAACTTAATTCTTCCAAATCATCTTCGGAAAGCGAGCTGCGTAGCGTTTTGTATTTTTGCCTCAGTTCCTTTTTAAGCATGAATCGTCGTTTTCAATTCGTTGATAAAAGTAGTCAAATGTTGAATTTCGACATGGTCCATAAGCACAATTTTGTACCATTTGTTTCCTTTATGATGCTGTTGGGGGACCAAATCGAATTTTTTTGCGACATCCTCGGAAATATGTTGCGCATCAATCGTTACAATATTCATAAAAGGTTCCCGGAAATAGTGGACATTTAATTCGTCCAATTCGTGACACAAAAACTGGGTACGCATTTGTAAAATACTCACTTTTTCGAACCAACCAAAAGGGCCGTAGGTAAACAAAATCATCCAAACAGCCACAGCATTCGAACCGGAACGACTGCCGCAGAGGGTCAAATCCATACCTTCAACATATTCGGCTTCTTTAGTCAAAACATTTTCGATGAGTCCTTTTCTACACACAAAAACGCCCGTTCCATACGGAGATTGTAGCATTTTATGCGCATCGATCGTGATGGAGCTGATTTTTGGATTCCTAAAATTGATTACCGATTTCTGATTGCTAAACGGATAGACAAACCCACCATAAGCTCCGTCGATATGGAGTTTGTATTCGACATCGTGCTTTTCTAAAAGCGAAGTATAATCATCAGGATTGTCAACAGAACCAAACATTGTGGTTCCCATATTGGCGATAGCGATAAAATATTTTTTCCCGTTTTGTTGCGCTTTGATAATTTCGTTTTCTAAGGCTAGTTTGTCGAGTTCTCTTTGTTGGAAAGACACCGGAATTTTGATTAAATCGATCATCAAAACATTGGCTCCTTTTGGGATCGAATAATGGGTGTCTTCTGAGGCTATGATAGCGATTTCTTCAATTTTGGCGCCTTTTTGATACATAAAAAAATTGCGATACATCCACATTGCTTGGATATTGGCCTCCGTTCCGCCCGGCGAAATATAACCATCAATCGATTCGGGTTGTGCTTTAAAAATATCAACCGCAATCACATTCAACACTTCGCGTTCCATTTCTTGAGTTCCTTTGAAAGCATTTTCAGAGGTTCCCAAAGTGTGACAACCAATATGATTTGGGTTGGCAACATACGTTTTCAGGGTTGGTGCATCTTGCAAAAAGGGTGCATCATCATAAAACACTTTTCCATCGAGTTTGGAGGCGGGATAGCCAAGTGAAGCATCGGTAGCGAAATTTACGTTTTCTTCTAATGCTTTTTCTATTCGGTTCTTTCTTTCATCGTGCGAAAGTTTTTTCCAGTAAATCATGGGTAAAATATTTTTGCAAAGATAAATGTATTAATTTTTATGGAGGTGATAATTGTATGAATTTGGTTTATGCCAATTTTAAAGTTAAATTTGTTTGAATTAAATTCTTGTCTTATGGAAGATATCGCAAAAGCATTGGAACTTAAAAATGAATTGGACAATTTGCGTCCGATTGACAAAGAAAAAGAAGCGATTATCATGCAAAAATTTCGTTTAGACTGGAACTATCACTCCAACCATCTTGAAGGGAATACTCTTACTTATGGCGAAACCAAAGCGTTGATTTTGTTTGGCATTACGGCTCAAGGTAAACCTTTAAAAGACACTTTAGAAATCACTGGACATAACGAAGCGATTAATTGGGTTTTGGTAATGATTAAAGGCGAAAGACCTTTGACGGAAAATTTCATTAGAGAATTGCACACTCTTTTATTAAAAGAATCGTATGAAGTTGATGCAATAACTCCTGATGGAAAACCAACCAAAAAAAAAATTACTGTTGGAAGTTACAAAATCACTGCCAATCATGTAAAAACCAAAACGGGAGAAATCTTCTATTTTGCAACACCCGAAGAAACTCCAGCAAAAATGTATGATTTGCTGAATTGGTTCAATCAAAAAATCAAAGAAACGGATGTAAATCCAATATTTCTGGCAGCTGAATTTCATTACAAATTCATCCGAATTCATCCGTTTGATGATGGAAACGGCAGAACAGCCCGAATCCTGATGAATTTTATATTAATGCAATTAGGGTTTCCTCCAGTAATTATTAAAACGGAAGACAAGGCTAATTATTTTGCCGCTTTGCAAATGGCAGATGCGGGAAATATAGAAACTTTCATCAATTATATTGCGCAAAATTTGGTGCGGTCACTTGAAATTATGATTGCAGGAGCAAAAGGGGAAAATATTGAGGAAGACGATGATTTGGATAAGGAAATTGCGTTGTTGGAGCAGAAATTAAAAATTATTGAAAGCACCAAAGTTTTAAAATCTCATAAATCTTCAGCAGAATTATTTCAAAATTCAATATTGCCATTTATACTGACTTACACAGAAATGATGTCAAAGTTTGAAAAGTTATATTCTAGTTGTGAATTTGAAATATTCGGTGACAACTTTAATTATTTGACTAAAGAAGATTTTTTACAAAACTTTAAAGCTGACGAAATTGACAATTTGGTATTGAATAAAATAAAAATTTATTATATTTTTTCGATGTTAAAGCAAACGGGATTTGAAGAAGTAAAATATGAGAACTATATTTCTATTATTTTTGATGCCAACTCATGTAAAATAAAAAATTTTTCTGATACAACTACTTGGGAAGTTTTATATGATTCAATTTTAACTAAAACTGAAATCGACAAAATAGTAAAATCTGAAGTAAAACGTCACAAAGAATTCATAGAACAAAAAATCGCCGAAAAAGAAAACAAATAATCTGTGAAAATCTGTGAAAACCCGTTAAATCTGTTTCATCTGTGGCTAATTTTCAATCTCAATTGCAATCTGCAATCTAAAATCTGCAATCTAAAATGTCAACTCTCGAACTTCAAATTCAAACTTTGCCCGACGGTCCCGGAGTCTATCAGTATTATGATAAGGAAGGGAAGATTTTATATGTAGGCAAAGCCAAAAACTTAAAAAAAAGAGTTTCATCCTATTTCAATAAAATTCACGACACGGCAAAAACCAATGTGCTAGTCAAGAAAATTGTCACCATAAAACACATCGTTGTTCCTACTGAAACCGATGCTCTTTTATTGGAAAACAATCTCATAAAAACCTTGCAACCGCGCTACAATGTCTTGCTGCGGGACGACAAAAGTTATCCTTGGATTTGCATCAAAAAAGAACCGTTTTCGCGAATATTTTCTACCCGAAGAATGATTAAAGATGGCTCCGAATATTTTGGACCTTATACGAGTTTCAAAACAGTGAGCACCATTTTAGAATTAATAAAAGAACTCTATCCGCTGCGAACCTGCAATTATGATTTGAGTAAATCGAATATTGAAAGCGGAAAGTTCAAGGTCTGTTTAGAATACCATATTGGCAATTGCAAAGGCCCTTGCGAGGGATATGAATCATTGGAAAATTACCAAAAACAAGTCGATGCTATTCGCGAAATCCTGAAAGGAAATTTCAAAGAGTCAATGAAAGATTTCAAGAAAGTGATGAATGATTTGGCTCGGGATATGCACTTTGAAGAAGCACAAAAAATAAAGGAGAAAATCGAAATCCTCGAAAATTACCAATCGCGTTCTACGATTATCAATCCAAAAATCACTAATATCGATGTGTTTTCTATCGTTTCTGACGAAACGGCTGCTTTTGTCAACTTTTTGCAAATTTCCCACGGTTCGATTATTCGTTCGCACACGATGGAAATCAAAAAAAAATTGGACGAAACCGACGAAGAATTATTAGAATTGGCGATTATCGAACTTCGGGAGCGTTTTCAGTTGTTATCTAAGGAGATTATAGTTCCGTTTGAGATTGATTTAGGCGAAAAAATAAAAGTTACGGTTCCGCAATTGGGCGACAAAAAACAGATTTTAGATTTGTCGATTCGCAACGCTAAATTTTACCGAATCGAACAATTGAAACAACTGCAAATTGTAGATCCAGACCGTCACACCAACCGCATTATGGCGCAAATGCAAAAAGATTTGCGATTGCCAGTAGAACCGCGCCACATCGAATGTTTTGACAATTCTAATATTCAAGGAACCAACCCTGTTTCGGCTTGCGTAGTTTTTAAAGATGGGAAACCCAGCAAAAAAGACTACCGACATTTCAATATCAAAACCGTCGAGGGACCCGATGATTTTGCTTCGATGACCGAAGTGGTTTACCGAAGATACAAACGATTATTGGACGAAAACGAACCATTGCCGCAACTCATCATCATCGATGGGGGAAAAGGACAATTGTCATCGGCTTTGAAAAGCATTGACGAATTGGGGTTGAGAGGAAAAATCACCATCATCGGCATTGCCAAAAGGCTGGAAGAACTATTTTATCCCGGCGATTCGATACCCCTGTATTTAGATAAAAAATCCGAAACCCTCAAGGTCATTCAACAATTGCGAAACGAAGCTCACCGATTTGGGATTACGCATCACCGCGACAAACGAAGCAAATCGGCCTTGAATTCCTCAATAGAAAGCATTCCGGGAATTGGCGAAAAAACGATGCTGGCCTTAATTCAGCACTTCAAAAGTGTAAAAAGATTGAAATTAGCAACAGAAAAAGAAATTTCGGACGTTATAGGTGTTTCAAAAGCCAAAAAAATTGTCGACTTTTACAAAACCAATTAGCCTTTTTTTATGAGCCTAATCCCGCTTTTCGTTTCAAGCTCTCGGTCAAAAAGCTTTTTTTCTATCAAAAAAAAAGGAGCTTCTTGGGTCGCTCTTTTTTTTCAAGAAAAAATAGCTTTTTTTTCCTCGAGGCTTTCCACTGCAATCGGGGGCTTAACTCATCTCCTATCTATAATCTTTTTTCTTTTTTCTTTTTTCTCCTTTTCACAAGACACTATCAAAAGACCTAAAATTGGCTTGGTTTTGAGCGGCGGTGGTGCCAAAGGTTTGGCGCACGTTGGTGTCCTGAAAGTGCTTGAGCAAGCGGGAGTAAAAATAGATTATATCGGCGGAACCAGTATGGGCGCAGTTATTGGCGGACTTTATGCATCGGGTTATAATGCAGCCCAACTCGATTCGATTGTTTCTGCAACCAATTTCGACAATTTGCTCATTGATTATGTGCCGCGATCTTCCAAAAGTTTTTACGAAAAACGTAACGACGAGCTCTACGCCTTTGTGCTCCCTTTCAATAAATTCAGAATTGGAGTGCCGCAGTCACTGTCTAAAGGAATGTTTAATTACAATTTATTCAACCGACTTACTTTGCACGCCCGGCACGTTCGCGATTTCAATCAATTGCCAACGCCTTTTTTGTGCATAGCTACGGATATTGAATTGGGCAAGGAAGTGATTCTGGATCACGGTGTTTTGGCTCAGGCTTTGTTTGCCAGTTCCGCTTTGCCGTCGGTTTTTTCGCCAGTAATACTCGACGGAAAACTATTAGTAGACGGAGGTGTGACCAATAATTATCCGATCGAAGAAATCAAAAAATTAGGCGCGGATATTATCATAGGTGTCGATGTGCAAAGCGGTTTGAGGGATAAAGATCAACTTCAGGATGCGACTAAGATTTTATTCCAAATCACGAATCTTGAAATGATCGAAAAAATGAAGGTCAATGCCAAAGAAACGGACATTTATATCAAACCTGACATCAAGGATATTGGTGTAATATCGTTCGAGAAGGCAAAAGAAATTATCCTACGGGGTGAGGAAGCAGCCTTTACGGTTTATGAAGATATTAATAAATTGGCCAATGCCACCTCACCTTATCAAAAGCCAAAATTAGTCCTGCCAGCGGATAGTCTGCAGATTGTGAATATTGATTGTACTTTACTGGAACATTATTCAAAGCCCTATATTCAAGGAAAATTGAAGTTCAAACCGGGGTCAAAAATTAGTTATAAAGATTTAGAGAAAGGAATAAACAATTTAGACGCAACCCGAAATTTCGGAACGATAACCTATTCTTTGGAGCCCAACGGATCGGGAGATGATTTGATTTTGAACTTGATCGAAAACCCAATTTCGACCTATTTGAAATTTGGCCTGCATTACGATGGACTCTATAAAAGTGCCGTTTTGGCCAATATCACCAACAAAAACACGTTTTTCAAAAACGATGTCGCTTCCTTTGATTTGATTATCGGGGATAATGTTCGGTATAATTTAGATTATTATATAGACAATGGTTACAATTTGAGTTTAGGATTCAATTCGCAGTTGAATCAGTTTAATAAAAATGTAACTAGAGAAATAAGCAGATTGTCTATTGATCCGTCGCAGAATTTTATCAACATTAATTTTCTGGATTTAACGCATCAGCTCTACTTTCAATCTATTTTTGCGCAAAAATTCCTTATCGGAGCAGGATTAGAACTGAAATACCTCAATATCAATTCCGAAACACTCACGATTTCCAATCCTGTAATCGATCGCAGCTACTATGGAAGTGTTTTTGCCTACATGAAATTCGACTCTTTTAATAGTCAATATTTCCCAACAAAAGGATGGTATCTCAGTAGCGAAATCCATAATTATCTGCTTTCATCCGATTATACGAACAAGTTTAATCCGTACTCTATCGCAAAAGCCGATGCTGGGATTGCCATTAAAATTATTTCTAAAACGGTCCTCAAAATTCAAACAGAAGCCGGTTTTTCTATCGGTAATAAAAGCGTTCCGTATTTTGATTTTGTTTTGGGTGGATACGGATTTATTCCTGTCAATAATTTCAAGCCATTTTACGGATATGATTTCTTGAGTCTCGCAGGAGATAGTTATTTGAAATCCTCAATTGCGGTCGACTACGAAATTTTCAAAAAAAATCATTTGAATTTTTCTGCCAATTATGCCAATATCGAAAACAATCTTTTTGATACGTTAGATTGGATATCCTTGCCAAAATATTCAGGCTATGCATTGGGCTATGGTTTAGAAACAATTATTGGCCCTATTGAAGTAAAATACTCTTGGTCGCCCGAAACAAGTCAAGGATTTACCTGGTTTGGCATTGGATTCTGGTTTTAATTGCATTATTTGTTTCAAATAAATTATCAAGAAAACAGAAAAAGTTGCTTTTTTTTATACGATGTAAAAAAATAAGCTGTTTTGGATTTTGTCTTTGCATTCAATGTGTTAAACTTTATTTTTCATTATTTTTTTTAAAAAACGGATGTACCTTTGCAAAAGCAAAAAAGGAAGGGGTGGTTTCCTTCCGGATTTCATATAAATTTCATAATTTATAGTTTTTTGGTTAGTTAATAGCATGAATTCTCAGTCATTAATTTGACTGAGTTTTTTTGTTTTAATACATTTGGAACAAAATTTGTTAGGCAGTAAATCGATGATTAGTAAGAAGATGAAAAAATTAATGCTATTGTTTATTTGTATTACTGCAGTAGGATTTAGTCCTCAAAAGCCATCTGCCTATGAAGTTGGAGAACAGTTTGTATTCCGAATTCACTATCAGATAATCAATGCGGGATATGCAACTCTAAACATCAAAGAAGCCACAATAAATAACAAAACTGTATATCACGTCATAGGAAAGGGTGTTACTACCGGAGTTTCTAGCCTTTTTTTTAAGGTCGACGATACCTACGAAAGTTATATCGATAAGGTTACGGGTAATCCCTATCAATTTGTTAGAAAAATTTATGAAGGGGGCTACACCAAAAATCAGGAAGGGTTTTTTAATCCAACAGAAAATAAAATTCTAGTCAAAGATTATAAACGCAATACCGAGAAAAGCTTTTCGGTTCCAAAAAACACTCAAGACATTTTATCTTCCTTTTATTATTTGCGAAACTATCCCAATATCGAAAAAATGAAACCGGGCGAATTTGTAGCAATCGATATGTTTTTCGACGATAAAACTACAAAATTTAGGTTAAAATTTATAGGGCGTGAGGATATTAAAACTAAATTTGGGGTTGTTTCGACTATGATTTTTAGACCAACAGTTCAAACTGGAAGAGTTTTCAAAGAAGAAGAAAGTTTAACCGTTTGGATATCAGACGATGAAAACCGAATTCCTTTGCGGATAAAAGCTAGCCTCCTAGTGGGCGCTATAAAAGCGGATTTAGACAGTTACAAAGGATTAAAGTATCCGTTTAAAATCAAAAAAAACAAACGTGATTGATAGTTTAGTCAAGTAAAAAAATTCCAATTGAGGAATTAATGTCGTCTGCGATTCGATTTTTGTACAATATATAATACCCTTAATTTGAAAAAAATAGTTCTATATATCCTCGTTTTGTTTTCGATTTTTTCTTGTAAACAAGCAGAATCCGAGGACCTACTTCCGGAAGTAGATTCAGCACAAAAAAAGGAACAATTTGGTTTTATTTTCCAAGATTTCAATGTTTTTCAAGACACCATCAAAAGGGGCGATACTTTCGGAAGTATTTTAGAAACTCAAAATCTTGGCGACAAGAAAGTGTATGATATCATTCAGAAAATAAAAGATAGTTTTGATGTTCGCACGGTGAGAATCGGCAAAGCCTATACTTTTTTGCGTTCGAAAGACCGTTTTCATGCCCTTCAATACGCTATTTATCAACCCGATAGAGGCAATTATTACATCATAGATTTTAAAGACTCGGTTAGTGTTTCAAAAATTACAAGGCCTGTCAGTTTTAAAAAAAGAACCATTGCCGGAGAGTTAAAGGGGTCTTTTTCCGAAGAATTACGCAGGCAAAAAGTGGATCCGGCCTTGGCCAATAAATTAATCAAAGTGTATGCTTGGTCCATCGATTTTTTCAAGTTGAAAAAAGGTGACCAGTTTGGTGTTATTTTTACCGAGAGGTATATTGATGACACCATTTACGATGGAGTCGATAGTTTGCGGGCTGCTTTTTTTGAATACAAGGGCAAAATGATTTATGCTTTTCCCTTTGCTCAAAATCAAGGGGGAAAACTCGACTATTATGACGAAGAAGGAAAAGCACTCAAGAATTTTTTCCTGAAATCTCCGCTGAAATATGCCAATATTACCTCGCGTTTCTCGCGAAGCCGATTTCATCCGGTGCAAATGATATGGAAGGCACATAAAGGAACGGATTACGCTGCGCCAACCGGCACCCCGATTATGACCACTGCCTCCGGGATTGTAGAGCAAACCGGATATACCGCAGGAAATGGGAATTTTGTAAAGGTAAAGCACGACCGAACCTATTCCACCCAATACCTTCATATGTCGCGAATTTTGGTTAGAAGAGGGCAGCGCGTAACCCAAGGAAGTATTATCGGGAAGGTAGGAAGTACCGGTCTTGCAACGGGGCCTCACGTTTGCTATCGTTTTTGGAAAAATGGAGTACAAGTCGATGCTCTTAGGCTGAAATTGCCTAATTCTCAACCTATGGAGAAAAAAAACCTCCCTAGATTTAAACAGCAAATAGAACCTTTGAAATGGGAATTGGATAGTGTTGCCAATCTCTAGTTTGACTACCGCAATACGTTAAATCTCTTTTTTTTAATGGTTAAAGTCCTAAAACAATCATTGGGTCAATGTCTAGCTTTTGGCTAATATCTCGAGCTGTTTTTAGAGGTGGTTCGCTTTTGCCATTTAAGTATTCACTAACTCTTGAGGTACTAACACCCAATAGTTCAGACAGGCGTTTTTGATTTAAACCTCGTTCGTACATGCGTAATTTCATAGCTTCTACAAGTGTAGGTGCTTTTATTGGTTCGTTAGTTTCTTCAAAATCAGCCACCAAATCCGAAAGCAAGTCTAATTCGATAAAGTTTTTATCAGTGGTTGGGGTGTTGTTATCCACAAGAGTTAACAATTCCTCAATACGGTTTGTTATTGCGGTGTATTCTTTTTTTGTTTTTATTGTTCTCATAGTTTCTAAATGTTTGAACAGTCCACTTTGTTATATTCGGAGTGGGTGCCTATAAATCGAATGTAAACCTTGCTTGAAGCAAAAATGATAATGGCAACAAGTCTATAATCATTGCCTTTGATATTAAACACATACCTGTTATTTCCTACATAATCAACAGTGCTGAATGTTTGTTTTATATCTGTTAAATGGTTCCACTCACTTCTTTTGGATTTAAAATACCAATCCCTCAAAGCAACGTCCGAATTGGAATGTTTTTCTGCAAATTCTTTAATTTTTGTAAAAGTAACTATTCTCATTGCTTTGAAATTTAAGGCAAATGTATAAATAATTTTGAATTATAAAACTTAATTTCGAATTACAGAATAATTTTACCGCAATATTTTTTCTTCAACAATTGGAGTTATAGAGTGTTTACAATCTTCAAATCGAAATAATGACTATTTCTTAATTTAAAGAAGTGGGCAGTATCACCTATTTTAAAAACTAAAATTGTAAATTTGCACTTTCAAAAAAATTAAACTATTATGGCATTACATAACACAAATCCAACAAAAACAGTCGCTTGGCAAAAACTTCAGGATCATTTTCAAGAAATGCAAAATGCTTCTATGTCGGCAATGTTTAGCGAAGACAACACTAGAACGTCTCAATTTAATATACAGTGGAATGATTTTTTGATTGATTATTCGAAGAATATCATCAATCAGGAAACGGTAAATATTTTGCTTGAATTGGCAAAAGAATCTCAACTGAAGGCGGCAATTTCTAGCTATTTTGGCGGAGATCTTATCAATCAAACCGAAAACCGTGCTGTTTTGCATACCGCTTTGCGTGCGACATCAACTGCCAACATTAAAGTAGATTGCGAGAATGTGATTCCCGAAGTTGTGGCAGTAAAGAACAAAATCAAGAATTTTACTAATGAAATTGTAAACGGTGATCGAAAAGGATATACAGGCAAATCGTTTACTGATGTGGTAAACATTGGAATTGGAGG
The DNA here is from genome assembly GCF_004355225.1 of Flavobacterium nackdongense. Taxonomy (NCBI): domain Bacteria; kingdom Pseudomonadati; phylum Bacteroidota; class Flavobacteriia; order Flavobacteriales; family Flavobacteriaceae; genus Flavobacterium; species Flavobacterium nackdongense. The sequence goes on from NZ_CP037933.1 coordinate 2,735,353, forward strand.
CTCAGACCTTGGACCAGCAATGGTGGTCGAAGCATTGCGATTTTATAAAAATCACCTAAATGTTCATTTTGTATCGAATGTAGATGGTGATCACGTAAATGAAATCATCAAGAAATTAAATCCTGAAACTACTCTTTTTGTCATTGTTTCGAAAACCTTTACCACACAAGAAACACTGACCAATTCTGAAACCATTAGAGCTTGGTTTTTGAAATCGGCTTCGCAAGAAGATGTGGCCAAACATTTTGTGGCTGTTTCCACCAATATGCAGCGCGTAACGGAATTTGGTATCAATCCGGACAATGTTTTCCCGATGTGGGATTGGGTTGGCGGACGATTTTCGCTTTGGAGTGCCGTAGGACTTTCGATTAGTTTGGCTGTGGGTTTTGATAATTATAATGCATTGTTGGAGGGCGCTAACGAAATGGACGAGCATTTCAAAAGTGAAGATTTCGATAAAAACATTCCGGTAATTTTAGCTTTGCTAAGCATTTGGTACAATAACTTTTTTGGTGCCGAAAGTGAAGCATTGATTCCGTATACGCAATACCTACAAAAATTAGCGCCTTATTTGCAACAAGGTTTTATGGAAAGCAATGGAAAAAGTGTGGATCGCGACGGAAACCCTGTAGATTACCAAACCGGAACAATAATTTGGGGAGAACCAGGAACCAATTCGCAACACGCTTTCTTTCAGTTGATACATCAAGGAACCAAGTTGATTCCTACTGATTTTATTGGATTTGTAAAACCATTGTATGGCAACGAAGACCACCACGATAAATTGATGTCTAACTTTTTTGCACAAACCGAAGCTTTATTGCACGGAAAATCAGCCGAAAAAGTACAGGCAGAATTTGATAAACAAGGCCTTTCGGAAGAAAAAGCCAAATTTTTATTGCCATTTAAAGTTTTTAGCGGCAATAAACCCACCAATACTATTTTGATTCAAAAACTAACGCCAAAAAGCTTGGGTTCTTTGGTTGCTATGTATGAGCACAAGATTTTTGTACAGGGAATTATCTGGAATATCTTCAGCTATGATCAATGGGGAGTTGAATTGGGAAAACAATTAGCCAACTCGATTTTGGATGAAATCAATTCAAAAAATGTTAAAGCACACGACAGCTCAACGGAATTTTTACTGCATCATTTTTTGAAGAATAAATAAAATTGTAGTTTTCTTGCGAAAGCAAATTTATCAGGAACCTTGACTTTTTTAAAAGTCAAGGTTTTTTTTGTTAAGTAGTTATAATACAAGAGGTTTTGAATTATTTTTTAGGATAAAAAGGATATTTATTTATTAACAATTGGCATGAGGCATAAATTATCTATAGCCTTATAAATCAGGTTTTTATGTTTTTTTAATTAACACATTCGCAGTGGAAAGTTATATTTGTTAATAATACAGTATTAAAAATTATTTTATTAACATTTCATTAACATTTAAGTCGATAAAATGTTAGAATTTTGCCAAACTAAACAAACAAATTAATATGAAAAAAATTGTCTTTATTTTTATTTTATTCCTGTCGTTTATGGGGTACTCTCAAGTAACTACTTCAGGGATTTCAGGAACAGTTAAATCTGTATCTGGGGAACGAATTCCGGGGGCTTCGGTTCAGGTTATTCACGTACCTACTGGAACGAAGTATAATACAATAACCAGTGCCACAGGAGGGTATGCGGTTCAAGCAATTAAACCCGGGGGACCATATACGGTTAAGGTTTCTTTTGTTGGTTCAATTACAAGTGAAACTACAGAAGTTGTCGCGCCCTTGGGTAGTATTACTACTGTAGATGCGGTTCTAGCAGACGAAACAAATCAGCTGAAAGAAGTGGTTGTTTCTAGAACAAACACGAACGGAGTTTTTTCTAAAAACAAAACGGGAGCTTCGCAACAATTCTCCAATAGAGAAGTAAATGCGATACCAACTATTGGCGCTCGTTCCATCAACTCTATTACCAAATACAATCCAAATGCTGGAAGTGGTGGTGGTTTTGGGGGTCAAGATTCAAGGTTGAATAACTTTACTATTGACGGTTCTGTTTTTAACAATGGGTTTGGTCTTGGTAGCGATTCTCAAGCAGGAGGTAGAACAGGTTCTACCGCCATCTCGTTGGATGCTATTGAGCAATTACAAGTAAACATTGCTCCTTTTGATGTACGTCAAACAGGATTTACAGGTTCAGGAATAAACGCTGTTACCCGCAGTGGAACGAATGAGATTGAAGGATCTGTCTATACTTCAACTAGAAGTAACAAGGAAAATTTTGTTGGTACCAAGGCGGGAGAAGTTCGTATTGTTCCAGCACCATTCGATGAAGCGATTTGGGGAGCAAGAATTGGTTTGCCGATCATTAAAAATAAATTGTTCTTTTTTGGAAATTTTGAAACAATTGAAAACACTAGTCCTGCAACTACTTGGACTTCTTCAGGTTCGCCAAATCCAAGTGCTCAGGTATCTAATCCGACATACGATCAAATGCAAACGCTTTCTAATTTTATGCAGGATAAATTCAATTATAGTACAGGACCTTGGGAAAATTTTGATTCAAAACGAGAATCTATAAAATTCCTTGGTAGAATAGATTGGAACATCAATGACAATCACAAACTTAATATTCGCTACGTACATCACGATTCATCATCCGACGTTCCTGTTTCCAATTCCAATTCATTAGGATTTGGTAATAGAACACAACGTGTAGAATCGATGGCATTTAAAAACAGTGGATATACGCTACAAGATAATACAAGATCTTTTGTATTACAATTAGACTCTAAATTATCAGAATCTTGGACCAATAATTTTATTGCTGGTTACGATAAGCAAATAGAGGATAGAGGACTTCAAGGAGGCGGACTATTCCCTACAATTGACATACTTAATGGAACTCCAATTGCTACTGGTGGATTCACTACTGGGAATGCAACCTTTATTTCTGTTGGTTTAGATCCATTTACGCAGGGTAATAAATTAAACTATTCTACACTGCATTTTACTGATAACGTAACTAAAACATACGAAAAACACACCTTGTTATTTGGAGCTAATTACGAACGTTTCAAATCAGAAAATTTATTTTTCCCAGGATCTAATGGAGTGTTTATTTTCAACTCTTTAAATGAGTTTTATAACGCGGCAAATGAATCTTTAGCGGCAAATGGAACTCCGTCAATAGCTACTTTACCAACTAGAACACAATTTAGATATTCTGCATTAGAAGGTGGTGGCGATCCGCTGCAAGTTATGCAATCGGATAAAATTGACCTTTATGTTCAAGATGAATATAAAGTAGCAGACAATTTGAAAGTTGTGGTTGGTTTGCGCGCGACCTCAGTTTCTTTCAAAGATACTGCGCTTGAAAATCCAGCAGTAACTGCAATGACTTTCGCCGATGGTGAAAAGTTTAACACCGGTGACGTTCCAGATACTCAATATTTATTTGAACCTAGAATAGGATTCAATTTAGATGTAAGTGGCGATGCAAAAACACAAGTTCGAGGTGGTACAGGAATATTTACAGGAAGACCTCCTTTTGTATTCTTATCTAACGCTATTGGTAACAATGGAGTTCTCACTGGATTTGTTGATGCTAGTGGTTCAGCACTTTCATCAGGAGGATATGGGTTTACTGCTAGTCCAGCACAATATTTTACTCCTGCAACCCCAACATTACCATCTACTTTTGATTTGGCTTTTACGGATAGTAACTACAAATTTCCACAAGTTTGGAAAACAACTATTGGGGTAGATCAAAAATTACCTTTTGGGTTTATTGGAACCCTTGAAGGGATTTATAGTAAAAACATTAACGAAGTGTTTTATTACAACGCTAATTTTGCTGATCCAGTCGGAACAATTGCAGGTCCAGATAATAGACCATTGTATGCAGGTAATGACAATGGAGTTCGTGTAAACAACAATGTTTCTAACGGAATAGTGCTTTCAAACTCTAATCAAGGGTATTTTTATTCCACTACTGTTAAACTAGAATATCCTTACAAAAAAGGATTATGGGGTTCGATTGCCTATACGCATTCTGGAGCTTATGATTTGATGTCTGCAGGTTCAATAGCCGCTGGTTCTTGGACTGGAGCAAGATCTGTTAATGGAAATAATGATTTAGATTTGAGCATCTCTAATAATAACACTCCTAATAGAGTAGTGGGTATATTAGGGTATAAAATTGAATACGGAAAACAATTTGGTGGAGCTACTTCTATCAACTTGGGATACATCGGGGAGCAAGCAAATCCTTTCAGTTATACCTACAACGGAGATTTGAATGGAGACAGAGTAAATGGAAATGATTTACTTTTTGTGCCTATGAAGGCTACAGATTTAAGGTTCGTACCAATAACACAAACCCTTGGAGGATCAACGTTAGTGCTATATTCTGAAGCTGATCAACAAGCAGCTTTTGAAAAATATATTGAGCAAGATTCCTATTTGAGAGAAAGAAGAGGTCAGTATGTTGAAAGAAACTCAAATGTTTTGCCAATGTTGCACAGACTAGACCTTTCGGTTACACAAGATTTCTACGTAAAAATTGCGGGTAAGAAAAACAGTTTTCAATTTAGAGCCGATATCTTAAACTTTACTAACTTTTTAAATAGAGATTGGGGAATATCGCAACGTGCTACAAATCCTAATATTTTATCAGTTTCTCAAGCTCCAAGCTCAGCAAATAATTTTATTCCTGGTTACCAAATGTCTTTACAAACAGACAATCAAGGGAAAAGATTCCTGACTAGAGATACTTTTGTAAATAACGCATCAGTGTTTGATGTTTGGCAAGCTCAATTTACGTTAAGATATACTTTTGGTAAATAATATTAATAAAAAATAAAACGAATACATTTAAACTTAAAAATAAAAATTATGAAAATTAAAAATCAAATTCTATATTTAGTTGCCATTTTATCGGTAACATTCTTGACTTTTTCTTGTTCTGAAACTTCAGAAGACGTAGCTAGACTTCCTTCAATCGTAGATATTGCAAAATCAGATCCGAACTTTAGTATTTTAGTTGAGGCAGTAGTTAAAACAGGTTTAGCAACAACTTTGAGTAATCCAGGTTCTTATACTGTTTTTGCCCCTACAAATGATGCTTTTAACAAAGCTGGGATTAAAAGCGGCGATATTACAGCAATGACCGACGCAACAGCAATTGCTAATTTAAGAGTAGTAGTGCTAAATCACGTTCTTGGAATTGGAACAAGATCTTCTGACTTATTAGCAGGCGGATATTTTAAAACTTTTGGGTTTTACAGATCTACTCCAACATCAACTTCAGGAGCAAACATAAGTATGTATATTAGCAAACCTGCAGCTGATGTTTTGGTAAACGGTGGTGTTTCTAATGGTGGTGCAAAAGTAACTAAAGCAGATATTGATGCTAGTAATGGTATAGTTCACGTTATTGATGGTGTATTAGCTATACCTACGATTGTGCAACACGCGGTAGCGAATCCATCATTATCATCATTAGTTGGTGTTGTAACAAGTCCTGCTCAATCTTCAGTTTTAGCTACATTAACTGCTGCAACAGGTGCTGCGCCGGTTACTGTATATGCTCCAACAAACGCTGCTTTTACAAAAGCGCTAGGAACAGGAGGTTATTTAGTAGGTAAAACAGATGCTGATATCACTAAAATTTTAAATTATCATTTAGAAAAATTCAATAGAGTAACTTCGTCTGCGACTGCTTTTTCTACAACAGCAGATATTACAGTTACTACTTTATTCCCTACTTATACTTTCGTAATAACAAGAGGAACATTGAAAATTGTTGACAAATCAACACCTGCTGTTAATGCAAATGCTACAGTATTAAACATTCAAGGAGCAAACGGATCTATCCAAATAGTTGATAAGGTGCTGCAATCATTGTAATTTTGGTTGACTAATAAAATTATAGATTTTCAAAAAGCCCAGAAATTTTTTCTGGGTTTTTTTATGCAATTATATTTGGAGGTTCTTTTTTTATTACTTTTTTGTGGCCAATAGATTAAGGTTTTTAGTTCATTTCAAGTAGGATTACTATTTTTTAACCTTTTTTTATTTATATTTGTTAAAACAAAAATTATTTTATGTACGAAATCATTCAAAAATTACACTCTTGGTGGGCTTATCTCGCTATAGTATTATTGTGTATCGCAGTAATCAATTCAATCATTGGATTTGTATCTAAAAAAGAATACAAAAACGCTGATAAAAAACTAGGACTTTATGCTTTAGGCGCTATACATACACAAATTATTATAGGTCTGCTCGTATATTTTGTTTCGCCTTTGGGACTATCTGGTTTTTCTATGAAGGACAGCGCTTTACGGCTAACTTCTATGGAGCATCCGTTGATAAACATCATTGGGATTGTTTTGATAACTATCGGTTGGGTGAAACATAAAAAACTAACTAGCAGTGAATCTAAATTCAAGACGCTTGCCATTTTTTATGGAATTGGATTACTGCTTATACTGAGTAGAGTCCCCTGGGGATTATGGTTTAAATAAACTCAAAAGTCCTTTTTAAAGGGCTTTTTTTAGCTAGGTATGGTTTTTGTTTAATCGTGTTTAACTTCAAGTACCAAAATGAATTCAAAACGTCAGAAATACCAAAAAAATCCTTTTTTCAGTTTAGTAAGCTGCAGTTTTTTTGTTTTTATTTCCCTTGCTTTTTTTGTGGTAGCCCATGGTCAATCTCTAAATAAAGTCAAAAGTAAGACAACAAAAACTAAAGATTCCGTAGCCAAAACAAAGGTTGTGGCTGCAAAAAGTGAAAAAACAATTACCGCCGTTGATACAGTGAAAAAAATCAACCCTATATTCGATCAGCCGGAGGTGGGTATCGATAGTTTGTTTTTAGGAACAGGAAAATTTAAATTGTATAAAAAAAATGCCCACGCGTCCTATTATCACGATAAATTTCATAGTAAAAAGACCGCTAGCGGAAAAAAATACGACAAAAACAAATATTCTGCTGCACATAAAAAATTGCCTTTCGGGACCATCGTAAAAGTCACCAATGAAGCCAACGGAAAATCAGTACTTGTCGAAGTAACCGACAGAGGGCCATTTGTTCGATCCAGAGAAATAGATCTTTCCAGAAAAGCATTTATGGAAATTGCGAGCAATAAATCCTCCGGAAATATGAAAGTAACATTGGAGGTGCGTCAAAAATAGTTATTTCCAATTTTTATAAGGATTTTTACTTAAATAGGAATTATAATAGCGATGGTCATTGGTCACCTCAGCTCCGAGCCAGACCGGTTTTTCAAAGTTTTCGGTTTCTGATTTTAATTCAATTTCCGCCATAATCAATCCTTCATTTCCGTCATAAAACTCATCGATTTCAAAAATGTGATTCCCCACTTTGACTTCAAATCGGGTTTTGTCAATGCTGCCCTCTTCGCATAATTGCAATAAAGCTAGAGCCTCATCCATAGCAATTTCTTTTTCCCATTCGAATCTCGACAACCCTGACGCATTCGAGACGCCTTTTATGGTCAAGAAGCCCTTATCTCCTTTTATTCGCACACGAACCGTTCTTTCAGGATTAGAGCTCAAATAGCCCTGCGCAATTCGATTTTGGGTAAAAGCTTCCTCTTTGAAAGCCTCGGAAGTCACCAAAAATTTTCTTTCTATTTCTATCATTTTGTCATTTCGGGGCACGAAGCAATCTTTTGGAGAGATGCTCCAAGTTTTTAATTCTCTAATGTTTTCTTCATCAAATATATAAATTCTTCGTGTATCTCTGAAGCGTCTTTGTGTATCTCTGTGTAATAATTTACATAAATTTGCTTTATGTCCGAAATAGTTCCAAATAGAAAAATCATACACATCGACATGGATGCTTTTTTTGCTTCGGTGGAGCAAATGGATAATCCTGCCTTGCGCGGAAAACCTATCGCTGTTGGCGGTTCCGAAAACCGAGGCGTTGTTGCCGCCGCGAGTTATGAAGCGAGAAAATTTGGTGTTCGAAGTGCCATCAGTGGTGTTTTGGCCAAGAAAAATTGCCCAGATTTAATTTTTGTTCGACCGCGATTCGACCGATACAAAGAAATATCAAACAAAATCCGAAAAATATTCTTCGAATACACCGATTTAGTCGAACCTCTTTCGCTGGACGAAGCTTACCTCGATGTGACCATAAACAAAAAAGGAAATCCGAGTGCGACTTTGTTGGCACAGGAAATTCGGTTTCGCATTCTTAATGAAGTTGGATTGACGGCATCGGCAGGGATTTCTATCAATAAATTTGTGGCCAAAATTGCTAGCGATTACAACAAACCCAATGGTCAAAAAACCGTCAATCCTGATGAGGTGATCCCTTTTTTGGAAGTGCTGCCCATCCGAAAATTTTACGGTGTAGGGAAGGTCACTACCGAAAAAATGTATCAATTGGGGATTTTTACAGGATTGGAACTCAAAAGCAAATCCTTAGAATTTCTGGAAAAACATTTCGGAAAATCGGGAAGTTTCTATTATAATGTAGTGCGAGGAATTCACAATAGTGCCGTAAAATCAGATCGAATTACAAAATCGGTCGCAGCCGAACACACTTTTCATGTGAATCTTTCGTCCGAAATTTTTATGCTGGAGCGATTGGAAAACATTGCCCAATCATTAGAAAAAAGACTCAAAAAACATCACATTGCTGGTAAAACGGTTACTTTAAAAATTAAGTACAGCGATTTCACCCAACAAACTCGAAGCAAAACCTTGCCTTATTTTATTTCTGACAAAGGATTGATTCTCGAAACGGTAAAAGAATTATTGTTTCAGGAGCGAATGAAAGACTCCGTTAGATTACTTGGTATTTCTTTGAGCAATCTCAACACCGAAGAAAAAAAGGCGGTTGTAGTGCAATTGAAATTTGCTTTTTGAACAAAAAAAACCATCCGCTAGGGCAGATGGTTTTGTGACTTGAAAAAATATTTTTTTACTTTCGATTCAGTTTAGAAAGTAATCTTAAAAACTCAATATAAAGCCATACTAATGTGATGATTAAGCCCATTGCGGCGAACCATTCCATGAATTTGGGCATTTTTTGTTCGACCCCTTTTTCCATTCGGTCAAAATCCAAAAATAAATTTAAAGCTGCGATAACAATTACAAAAACGCTGATGCCTATGCTCATCATCGAATTTCCGTAATGTACCGGTTCAAAACTTGTAAACATGGAAAACAACCACGAAATGATATAATAGGTTGCGATAGCAAGTGTTGCAGCAACCACCACCGATTTGAATTGCTCGGTTACTTTTACAATTTTGAATTTATACAATCCCAAACAAACAGCAAAGGTTACAAAGGTAGCTCCAACTGCCTGGATGACAATTCCGGGATGTCGTGCCTCAAAAATTGCAGAAACACCTCCTATAAACAAACCTTCGAACAAAGCATAGCCGGGAGCCAAAACAGGCGAATATTGTGGTTTAAACGATGCAATTAATACCAAAATCAAACCCACAATAGCTCCTCCAATAGTAGGCAACATAGGGTTCATCCCGTTGAAAGCCATCCACCAAACCACTATGGCAGATGCGGTAAGTAATAAAAAGAGGATTACTGTTTTATTGATTGTCCCGGACAAAGTCATGTCTTGGTTGTAATCAATAAGCGTAGCTTGATGCACTTCATCATTTTTTGGAGCAGAAGTAGCCGTAAATGATTTATTGTTAAAAAATGGATTTTTCGATTCGAATGCCATAGTATATAATTTTTATTTTTACCAAAGATAGCTTAAATTGTAAATTCAATCCAAAAAAAATCCGCCTTGTTTATGATCTAAACAGGCGGATTGTTTTAAAAATAGTCGATTTTCTATGAAATTTCAGAAACTCTCAAAGTGTTGACCATTCCTTTATCTTTTAAAGGCATTGCCGCCAAGTTGATAAGGAAATCTCCTTTGGTTACATAACCGTGTTCTCTTGCGATTTCATTGACATCTGAAATGGTATCGTCGGTACTTTTCATTTTATCATAAAAATAGGATTTTACGCCCCATAATAAATTGAGTTGGGTCAGGATTCTTTTATTTGATGTAAATACCAGAATATGAGCCGATGGTCTCCAAGCCGAGATTTGGAAAGCAGTATAACCACTATTGGTCAAAGTACAAATGGCTTTGGCTTCGATAATGTTGGCGGTAAGCGCGGCGTGATGACAAATTGTTTTGGTAATAAAACGATTGGTTCTGACTTGTGGTGTGTTTTGAGGCACTTTGATAAGCGGAGAATCTTCAACGGCTTCTAATATTTGAGTCATTTTTTCGATCACCTGCACAGGATATAAACCCGTTGCGGTTTCTCCAGAAAGCATTACGGCGTCTGCGCCATCCATGACCGAGTTGGCCACGTCATTTACTTCGGCACGGGTTGGTGTTAGGCTATTAATCATAGTTTCCATCATTTGAGTGGCAACAATGACAGGGATACGTGCGGTTTTTGCTCTAAGAATCAATTCTTTTTGTACCAATGGCACTTCGTGAGCAGGAAGTTCTACCCCTAAGTCCCCACGAGCCACCATCAGGGCATCACAATAGGCCACAATTTTGTCAATATTGACTAAAGCTTCTGGCATTTCAATTTTGGCAACAATCGGAATTTTTTCATCTGAATGTTTGGCAATTAATTCTTGTAGGTCTTGAAGGTCACGAGGTGTTTTTACGAAGGAAAGCGCAATCCAATCTACTTTTTGCTCGATGGCAAAAATAGCATCTGCAATATCTTTCTCAGTAAGCGCGGGAAGTGATATTTTAGTATTCGGAAGATTAACCCCTTTTTTAGATTTCAATTCTCCTCCTTGAATTACTTTTGCGATAACCTCGGTCTTTTTGTCTGTTGATACGATTTCAAAAATAAGTTTACCATCATCAAGCAATATGCGCTCTCCGGGATTTACATCATTAGGGAAATTTTGGTATTTCATAAAAACTCTTTGTGCAGTTCCTATGATATCCTCGGCTGTTGTGAAGTTGATCAGATCACCGTCATTGACAACTACACCTTCTTCCATTACTCCTACTCGAAGTTTTGGCCCTTGTAAATCGGCTAAAAGCGCAGTGGTATAACCAAATTCTTCGTTAAGATCTCTAACTATTTGTACTCTCTCTTTTACATCATTATAATCAGCATGCGAAAAATTGATTCTAAACACGTTTACACCTGCATCAATCATGTCTTTTATGATTTCTCTGGTACTACAAGCAGGTCCAAGAGTGGCTACAATTTTTGTTTTTTTGTTTGTTGACATTAATATTAAAAAATTAAATTATTTTTCGATTTTATTTTATTTTTATCGACAGCATAGGCGGTCGCAACATTTTCGATGGTATTGATCAGATGCTGAATTTTTGCAAGAATCACTTCATCTGTTGTATTCTCTATTTTTAGAAAATAATCTACTTTTTTAAACTCTGGAAGCAAATAGACCTTGGTCGAAACTTCTATCGTTTGATTTGAAAACAAATTTTGACTGTTTTCGTTTTTTTGTTGAATTACTTCATTTTTATTTTGAATCAAATTCCAAGTGATTTCATTTTCTTTATCATAATATGAAAATCTAGAAAAGTTAGTCTCTCCTTCTTTGATATTAATATGAATTTCCTCCTTGTTTTTGCCCAAGTTAATAGGCAATTTTTGATTTATAAAATAGGCTAATCTATAATCTTCTAATGAAGTATGAATAGCAACTAGATGATACTCAATTTCATCAAAATCTTCAAAATCTAATTTATGAAGCGCCATTTTATGAAAAAAATAAGTTGTAAAGATAGCATTTCTATTGTAGAGTAGGGCTTAAATTAAATCAGTTTTAACGGTTTTATCTGCGAAAACGATATAGATTTAAGAAATTTCGCTATTTAATATCGATTTTTTTTTGAAATGCAAAATAAGCTCTTTGGGATGCTTTTTCTTCGGCTTTCTTCTTTGAAGTTGCCCTTGCTTTGGCAATGACCTTATCATCGATGCTAAGTTTCACCCCAAAAAAGCGTTGGCCATCAATTCCGTTGTCATCAAAAATATCATAATGAAACTGTTTTTTTTCCTTTTGACACCATTCTATCACAAGGCTTTTGTAGCTAATCACTTTGCCTTCGAGCCTAGCGATGTCGACATACGGAATGATAACTCTTTTTTGAATAAACTTCTCGCAATACTCATATCCTCTGTCGAGATAAATGGCACCAACCAAGGATTCAAAAATGTTACCATGAATATTTTCGCCAAAATGTTGCACCGGAACCTTGCTTTCTATAAAACGAACCAAATTCAAATCTTTACCCAATTCGTTTAGATGTTCTCTGCTCACAATTTTAGAACGCATTTTTGTCAAGTAGCCTTCGTCACCAGTGGGAACTTTGTTGAATAAATGAGCTGCAATAACGGAACTTAGCATCGCGTCGCCAAGAAATTCTAATCGTTCATAATTGATGGCATTTCCTTTTTCGTCTAATTTATTGGAAGAACGATGCGTAAAAGCTTTCTTAAAATGGTTGAGTTCGATAGGTACAAAGCCTAAAATTTCGCTTATAGCATCAAAAAAAATCCCGTCTTCAAGAGAACGGGATTTAGAAAATATTTTTTTTATTAGTCTCATTCTGCTAATTAGATGTCTAGTTTTTTAACTAATACACAAGCATTATGACCTCCAAATCCAAAAGTGTTGCTCATCAAAACTTTTACGTCTCTTTTTTGCGCTACATTGAAGGTGAAGTTTAGCTTATTGTCAATGCTCTCATCATCAGTAAAATGATTGATTGTTGGAGGAACGATACCGTGTTTTATCGAAAGTATTGATGAAATCGTTTCAATCGCACCAGCAGCACCTAATAAATGACCAGTCATTGATTTAGTAGAATTCAAATTCATGGTATAGGCATGTTCTCCGAAAACGTGTAATATGGCTTTAGATTCTGCAATATCTCCTAGCGGGGTCGATGTTCCGTGCATATTTACACCATCAACGTCAGTCGGATTTAGTCCAGCGTCTCTCAAACAGTTTAGCATTACATTTTTGGCTCCAAATCCTTCCGGATGAGGTGCTGTAATATGATGCGCATCGGCAGACATTCCGCCACCACCTATTTCGCAATAAATTTTTGCGCCACGTGCTACAGCATGTTCGTATTCTTCAAGAATCAAAGCTCCTGCACCTTCGCCAAGCACAAAACCATCACGGTCTGCATCCATAGGTCTTGAAGCAGTTTTAGGGTCGTCATTTCTGGTAGAAAGAGCGTGCATGGCATTGAAACCACCCATTCCTGCGATAGTAACTGCGGCTTCAGAACCACCAGTTACAATAACGTCGGCATGCCCTAATCGAATGTAATTGAAAGCATCGATAATTGCGTTTGTAGAGGAAGCACAAGCCGAAACGGTTGTGAAATTCGGGCCTCTAAATCCGTATTTGATAGAAATATGACCACCAGCAATATCGGCAATCATTTTTGGTATAAAGAAAGGATTGAATTTTGGCGTTCCGTCACCTTTAGAATACTCCAGAACTTCATTTTGAAAAGTTTCTAATCCACCAATACCAGATCCCCAAATAACACCTACTCGGTCTTTATCTAATTTGTCCAAATTGAAAGCGGCATCATTTACGGCTTCTTCTGCTGTTACAATAGCATATTGTGCATAGCGGTCCATTTTTCTGGCTTCTTTGCGATCAATGAAATCTTCAACGGTGAAGTTTTTTACTTCGCAAGCAAATTGTGTTTTATGTTTAGAAGCATCATAATGAGTTATCGTTGCTGCTCCACTGATACCGTTAACCAGACCGTTCCAATACTCTTGAATATTATTCCCAATAGGAGTAAGCGCTCCTAAACCTGTTACTACAACTCTCTTTAATACCATAACTACGGTTTTTATCTATTTTCAACAAATAAAACCCACGCTTCTTTTTTTGCATTAAAATTACAAAAGAGCCATGGGTGTTTAAATATTAAATATGTTTTTGATTGAAATTCAATCGAATTTTAGTTTTTTAAAATAATAACACCCAACTTTTAGAAATTCCACGTTTTAAAATTACAAACCCCAATAATTGGAATTTGTTTTTTATCAATTGGGATTTATTAAAAATTGGGTGTTTTTTATTATTTCTTAGCTTCTTCGATATAAGAAATCGCTTGACCTACAGTAGCAATGTTTTCGGCTTGGTCGTCTGGAATTTGGATATCAAATTCTTTTTCGAATTCCATGATAAGTTCTACTGTGTCCAATGAATCTGCTCCTAAATCATTAGTGAAGCTTGCTTCTGTTACCACTTCGTTTTCGTCAACACCTAATTTGTCTACGATAATCGCTTTTACTCTTGATGCAATGTCTGACATAATCTTTAATTTTAAAATTTAATTTGTTGGCAAAAATAAAAAACTTTATTTTAAAACCACTATTTAGTTAATAAATGTGACAGCTAATTTATAAAATAAATTTCACAAACGCCTCATAAAGTTATTTATTATCAGTTTTTATTCTTTTTTTTGCACAAATGAAATCATTTTTGTTATGAAGAAAATCGTAATTTTTGCTTCTGGTTCGGGGACTAATGCCGAAAATATTATCAAATATTTTAAAAATAAGGCTATAGCGAATGTCGTGGCTGTTTTTACCAATAATTCAAATGCCAAAGTGATTGAAAGAGCCAAAAACTTTCAAATTCCAGCGGTAATTTTTACTAAAGAACAATTGAATAAAGGTGAATTCTTACAAAAAATGAATGATTTAGCTCCGGATTTGATTGTTCTTGCGGGATTTTTACTCAAAATGCCTGAAAGCATCGTCGAAGCATTTCCGGATAAAATTATAAATATTCATCCGGCATTGTTGCCAAAATATGGTGGCAAAGGCATGTATGGAATGAATGTACACCAAGCTGTGGTCGAAAACAAAGAAAAAGAAACTGGTATTACGATTCATTATGTTAACGAAAATTATGATGAAGGTCATATTATTTTTCAGAAAAAAGTAACTGTTTTGGTGAGCGATAGTCCCGAAGTTGTCGCTGAAAAAATCCACGAATTAGAACAACAATATTTTCCATCAGTAATAGAAGATCTTCTAACTTCCATTCCACTTCCTACTTCTAACCTCTAACTTCCCACTTTGAATCACGAAGTACATATTTACACTGATGGCGCTGCCAAAGGCAATCCTGGCCCGGGAGGTTATGGTGTTGTGATGGAACTAGTCGGGACACCACACAAAAAAGAGTTCTACGAGGGTTTTCGTCATACTACCAATAATCGGATGGAATTATTGGCTGTTATCGTTGGTCTCGAAAAACTGAAAAACCCCAATATGACAGTTTTAATTGTTTCTGATTCTAAATATGTTGTAGATTCGGTTCTAAAGAAATGGGTTTTTGGCTGGGAGAAAAAAGGTTTTATAGGCAAGAAAAACCCCGATTTGTGGAAACGGTTTCTAGTAGTTTATCGAAAACATCAGGTCGATTTTAAATGGATCAAAGGACATAACAATCATCCTCAAAACGAGCGTTGCGATGCATTGGCCGTTTTTGCGTCGAGTCAAAAGCAACTTGCTGTGGATGTCTTTTATGAGAAAGAAGACGAGAAGTTGTTATGACCTATTTTTTAAAGCTAGATTGCTTGTCGCTTACTTGTTCGTAACAAGTGTATGTAGGAAATCAGCCGAAACAAATTCAAAAAAATTAGTAGTGTTAATGACATCAAAAGTATAATTGGTATAAATATTACTGAAGCTTTTGGTTAAGACTGCTTTTTTGTTCGGGTTCCATTTGATTTCAAAGAGATGCAAAAGTCCATTTTTTTTGATCACTAAATCTATTTCTTTTTGATCTGTTGTTCTCCAAAAATAGAAGTTTGCGAAGACTTGTTGGTATTCATTTTGTTTACGAAATTCGTTTATTATAAAATTTTCAAAGAGAGCGCCGTTGTCATTTCTAATTTCGACAGGTCGAAAATCATTGATGAGCGCATTTCTGATTCCCAAATCGTTGAAATATATTTTTTTTGACTTTTTCAGTTCCTTTCTTTGGTTAGTGTTGAATGCTGGTAGTTTGTAAATTACAAAAGCCTGTTCTAACATATTTACGTAACTTTCGATAGTTTGATTATCAATTTTTAATGTTTTAGCGAGTTCGTTGTAATTTACTTCACTGCCAATTTGCCAAGCAAGTAACTTCAGTAATTCTAATATTTTTTCAGGTTTTTTGATGCCTTTAAATAGAAAAATGTCTTTATAAAGGTAGCTTTCAGATAAAAATTTCAGTAATCGCTCTTCAGTTCCACTGTTGGTTACTATCTCGGGATAATAGCCATAGCACAAGCGTTTAGGTAATTGTCTGATTTCTAATAGTAAATTCGAGTGGTTTACCATTTCTTGAAACGATATTGGAAATAAGTTGAATTCGAATTTTCTTCCGGTTAAAGGTTCGTTTAAAGAATTTCGAAGTTCAAAAGCACTTGAACCACTTGCAATTACTTGAATTTCTTTGTGATAATCCGAAAAAAGTTTTAAGACACTGCCAATTGTATTTATTTTTTGTGCTTCGTCAATTACAACAACTTTATGGTTTCCTGCTATTTGTTTTAAACGTTCACTATTTGCGTTTTCAAGTAGTAAATGAACATCGGCATTCTCGCCATCGAGCCATAATACTTCAATTTCTGAATCGAAAGGAAGCATTTTTATGAGTGTGCTTTTGCCAACTTGTCTTGCTCCTAAAAGCAATATCACTTTACCTTTAAAACAATCTTTTTGAATTTTTGGGGCTAGCTGTCTTGGAATTGATACCATTTTTAGTAGATTAAATTGGATTATAATCGCAAAAATACCATATTTTTTTCGATTTAAGTCTAAAATAGTACGGTTTTTATCAATGTAATCCCTGATATTTATGTTTTGAATTAGCACATAAAACTATTTTAAGTCATAAATTTCTAAATTTAAATCAAAAAAATTAAGGCAATTTTTAAAATAGGAAAAAACATAAAATGATTTTGACTGCTGGCCTTGCAATATTTTGGCAGTTTTTGCCTTTGGAGCAAACTTGTTGTGAATACTTACGATAAAGAAATTTAATAGAGAAACTTTTGTGAAAACTTTGAGACAGGCAACCTTTGCAACTCTAAAACTTATAAACTATCTTTGCCGCTTAATTCGAAACTCACAGAATGAATAAATTACTGATTGTTGGAACCGTTGCGTTCGACGCTATCGAAACGCCTTTTGGCAAAACAGACAAAATTTTAGGCGGAGCAGGCACTTATATTGGACTTTCGGCTTCTAATTTTAATTTGAAATCGGCTATCGTTTCTGTGGTTGGTGACGATTTTCCACAAGAATATCTAGATCTATTAACCTCCAGAAACATTGATATTTCAGGAATAGAAGTAGTCAAAGGGGGGAAAACCTTCTTTTGGAGTGGTTTGTATCATAATGATTTGAATTCCAGAGACACACTTGCGACGGAATTGAACGTTTTGGCAGATTTTCAACCCAAAGTACCACAAGATTTCAAAACTGCCGATGTGGTGATGTTAGGAAACTTACATCCCTTAGTACAAAGCAGTGTTTTAGACCAAATGGATGTAAAACCCAAATTAGTGGTACTTGACACTATGAATTTTTGGATGGATTGTGCCCTACCCGAATTGTTAGATGTGATCAAACGAGTTGATGTAATTACCATCAATGACGAAGAAGCAAGGCAATTATCAGGGGAATATTCTTTGGTTAAAGCTGCGGCAAAAATTCATACTATGGGGCCAGAATATGTGGTCATCAAAAAAGGAGAGCACGGCGCACTATTGTTTCACGACAACAAAATTTTCTTTGCACCCGCTTTACCATTAGAAGAAGTTTTTGATCCGACTGGAGCTGGAGATACTTTTGCCGGCGGATTTTCTGGGTTTATCACGCAAAGTGAAAACATATCATTCGAAAACATGAAAAGTGCCATTATATATGGTTCCAATTTAGCTTCATTTTGTGTAGAAAAATTCGGCACAGAGCGTATGGTCAATTTAGAAAAGGATGAAGTCATCGCACGATTACAACAGTTTAAGTCCTTGACACAATTTGATATAGAAATATAACAGAGTTTGCCTCGAATTTTCGGGGCTTTTTTTGTTTAGAAAAATGCAAATCACAAATTTATTTGAAAGCAAGTCCAATATTAAATTACAGATTGGCTAAAAAATAAACACCCAACACAACTAAACCGCAACAATAATGAGCGACGCAATTAAACACGAATGTGGCATTGCCCTTTTACGATTAAAAAAACCGTTAGAATTCTACAAAGAAAAATACGGAACGGCTTTCTACGGGATAAAAAAAATGTATCTCTTGATGGAAAAGCAGCACAACCGTGGTCAGGATGGTGCAGGTTTTGCAAGTATTAAGCTTGATGTCGAACCCGGAGAGCGATACATCAGTAGAGTTCGATCGAATGCAGCGCAACCCATTCAAGATGTTTTTTCACAAATAAATGAACGCATCAACGACGAATTGGCTGCGAATCCAGAATATGTCGATAATATTGCTTTACAGAAAAGGAAAATTCCATATCTGGGCGAATTGTTTCTAGGACACGTGCGTTATGGTACTTTTGGGAAAAATAGTATCGAAAGTGTTCATCCCTTTTTACGTCAAAACAACTGGATGCACCGAAATTTGATTTTGGCAGGAAATTTCAATATGACCAATGTGACCGAGCTTTTTCAAAGTTTGATAGAATTGGGTCAACATCCCAAAGAAATGGCGGATACCGTTACAGTAATGGAAAAAATTGGGCATTTCTTAGACAATGCCGTTACTGATTTGTATCAAGAGTGCAAAAATAATGGTTTGAACAAAAGGGAGGCTTCACCCGTAATCGCCGAAAAATTAGATATTGCTCGAATTTTGAAAAGAGCTTCTAAAAATTTAGATGGTGGTTATGCGATGGCAGGACTTTTGGGGCACGGAGACGCTTTTGTATTTAGAGATCCCGCAGGAATTCGCCCCGCTTATTTTTATGAAGATGACGAAATTGTCGTAGTGGCATCCGAACGTCCGGTTATTCAAACAGTTTTCAATGTGCCTTTCGAAAAAGTGCAGGAATTACAACCCGGAAATGCCTTAATCATCAAGAAAAACGGAAAAGTTACCGAGGAAGAAATCCTGACACCAACGGTAAAAAAAGCGTGTTCTTTCGAACGAATTTATTTTTCTCGCGGTAGTGATGCCGAAATTTATCAGGAACGAAAAAATTTAGGAAAATTGATTCTGCCTGCTGTTCTCGAAGCGATCGATAATGATACCGACAACACGGTTTTCTCCTATATCCCCAATACAGCGGAGACTTCTTTTTACGGAATGGTCGAAGCGGCACAGGATTTTCTGAACCAACGGAAAAACAATTATATTCTGGAAAACAGAAAAAAATTGACCAAAGAGAAACTAGAAGAAATCCTTTCGGTAAAAATTAGAACCGAAAAAGTAGCCATAAAAGATGCCAAATTGCGCACCTTCATTACCGAAGACAGCAGTCGTGATGATCTAGTAGCTCACGTGTATGATGTAACTTATGGCGTCATAAAACCAACCGATAATTTAGTAATTATTGATGACAGTATCGTAAGAGGAACGACACTCAAAATGAGTATTATCAAAATGATGGATCGATTGAAACCCAAAAGTATAGTTGTAGTTTCGTCGGCACCTCAAATTCGTTATCCCGATTGTTACGGTATCGATATGGCGAAATTAGAGGGCTTGGTTGCTTTTCGGGCTGCCTTAGAGCTGCTAAAGGAGAGAAATTTATACCATATTGTTGATGAAGTGTATGCTAAATGCAAAAAACAAGAGGATTATCACGATACTGAAGTTGTCAATTTTGTCAATGAAATTTATGCACCTTTTGCACCTCAGGAAATTTCAAATAAAATAGCGGAACTTTTGAGTTCGCCTGAAATCGAAGCTGAGGTTAAAATTATTTTCCAAACCGTTGAAAATTTACATCAGGCTTGTCCGAAAAATTTAGGGGATTGGTATTTCACTGGAGATTATCCAACTCCCGGAGGAAATCGTGTTGTAAATAAGGCATTTATGAATTTTTATGAAGGTAAAAATGCCAGAGCATATTAATAAAACAGTATTTTAGCATTTCATCGAGTATTTGAGTATTTCATCTAATAAATTTGTTGAAAAACGATTGTAACCATATCTTTGACTCACCATAATATTAGTAGGTTAAGTTTATGGTAGATTTGGGGCAAAAAGGGTGAAAGCAATTTCACCTTTTTTATTGGAATAAAGTCAAGGAAATTTATGTTTTTTTTGTTTCCAATTTTGAAGTTCCTTATTACTTCTTGTACAAATTATTGTGGTCTATATATTCCCAAACTTTTTCAGGCATAAGCGGACGAACATTCTTCTTATTTTTGATGTTCTCGCGAATAAAGGTGGATGAAATTTCTACAATCGGAGCATCGATAGTGTGAATGTTGGGATTGTTTTTTATAGTTAAATCCTGTTTTGCGTCTGTTTCAGTTGCTATACGTGGATACACATAAATACTGTGATTTTGCAAAATAACCTCGTGATTTTTCCACTTGTGAAACGACTTTAGATTGTCCTCACCCATAATCAGCGCAAATTCGTGCTGCGGATATTTATCCTGCAAATGAGCCAAGGTATTTACCGTATAATTGGGTTGGGTTAACTTGAATTCAATATCCGAAGGTTTGATTTTTGGATAGTCTTCGGTGGCCAAAAAAACGAGTTGCAGACGTTGGTAATCGTCAAGTATTGTTTTTTTATTTTTTAAAGGATTGTGAGGAGTTACGACCATCCAGATTTGGTCTAAATCAGAATTCTCGGCCATATGATTGGCAATTATCAAATGTCCAATATGAATGGGATTGAATGTTCCGAAATAGAGTCCGATTTTCATTTTATTTTAATCTAAAAAATCCAAAAAATTGAAAAATCTAAAAAAAGTAAAAGTTCACAATCATTTTTTTAGATTGTTTGGATTTTTTTCTTTTTTAGATTTTTTCATTCACAAATTCCTTCACTAAATGATGCGCTTCTTCGAGAGCAATAGCCAAATCATAGTTTTTAATAACAACATCAAATTGTGGCGCTGTCGCCAATTCGACGTGGGCTTTTGCAATTCGCATATTTATTTTTTCGTCGCTTTCGGTGGAGCGTTCTTTGAGCCTCCTTTTGAGTTCGTCCACACTAGGTGGTTTTACGAAAACTGCTAAGGTTTCCTCAGGAAATTTATGTTTGATGCGCAATCCACCAGCTACATCAATGTCGAAAATTACGTTTTTTCCTAGAGCCCAAATGCGTTCGACTTCGCTTTTCAAAGTTCCATAAAAATTATCTCTATACACTTCTTCCCATTCTACAAAATCTTCGTTTTTGATGTGGGTTTTGAAATCTTTTAGTGACATAAAGTAATAATCTTTACCGTTTACTTCTTCGCCACGAGCTTCCCGCGTTGCTGCGGAAATAGAAAACTCCAAATTCAAGTCTTCTTGCTTTAATAAATGCCTAACTATGGTGGTTTTCCCAGAACCTGATGGTGCCGAAAACACTATTAATTTTCCTTTTTTCATTCTTTAATTTATATGTAATCAATCATTCCAAAGATTGAATTCTTTTTTAATTGTTGATAATAGTTGATTATACGAAATCAGTTCATCAACATTTGGATAATATTTTAAATAGGTTTCAGGATTGTTAAAAGAAAAACTATTCTCAATACTCCCATTTTTTATAAAGACTTCATAACTATCTCCATCAACTACGGTTTTTATATTCTTAATAGTCACATATTCACCATCTTCGAACTTGATTGAACTCAATTTTAATTTGTAATTGATTTCTTTTAAATCAGGTAAAAATTCTAAATCCAAAAGCAATAAATTTAACCATATTAAATTAGCGTCTTTTGGTTTTAGTTTTCCAATATTTTCTTTTGGAAATTGAATTTGGTTAATTTTTGTTACTTGTTTTAAATTTTTTGAATAATAATAAATAGTTACTTTCCAATTGTTTTTACCTTCATCATACATTCTGAAAATTTCTACAGTATTTGAAATAGAATAATCTTTATAAATTCGGATTTCTTTTTGAAATTCTAATGTATCAGGTATTTCTAAAACTTTATTTATTTCAGAGACTTCTTGTCCAAAACAATTGAAAAGAGTTAAAAACAAGGAGATGAAATAATATCTTATCATTGATTAAAATCGCTTACAACACATTCAAAACCTGTTCCTTAATTTTTTCCAATTCATCCTTCATCATCACAACAAGTTTTTGCATTTGGGCGTGATTCGATTTCGAACCCATTGTGTTGATTTCGCGTCCCATTTCTTGGGTGATGAAACCTAGTTTTCGACCGTTGGCTTCCGTCCCGTTGATGGTTTCCAAGAAATAATCTAGGTGATTGGTCAAACGCACTTTTTCTTCGGTAATGTCCAATTTTTCTAGGTAATAAATCAATTCCTGTTCAAAACGGTTTTCATCGACATTGACTTTCAATTCTGCAATGGCGGTTTGCAAACGGTATTTTATCGCTTGAACCCTTTCTGGATCAAGAGCTAAAGCGTCGTTCATATATTGACGTATGTTGCTTATGCGCAATTGGAATTCTTTCTCCAATGAAGCCCCTTCATCTTTGCGGAAATCTCCAATATAATCCAAGGCTTCGACAATTACTTTCTGAATTTCGACCCAGTCATTTTCGTCGATTTCTTCTCGTTCGGTTTTGAGAGTGTCTGGCATTCGAACAGCCATTTTCATCAATTCGGTTTCATCGGCAGCCGGATACACTTCGCGCAATTGACTGATGTAGGCTTTTACAATGGGCACGTTGACTTTCGTTGAGGTTTGCTCGGCGGTACTTTCTATAAAAATCGAAAAATCTACTTTCCCTCTTTCGAGTTTCAAGGCAATTTGGTTGCGTAAACCCAGTTCCATTTCGCGGTAGGACGAAGGCATTCGCACGCTTAAATCCAAACCTTTACTGTTTAGGGATTTTACTTCAACGGTAATTTTTTTGGTTGGCAATTGCAAAGTAGCTTTGCCAAATCCGGTCATTGATTGTATCATATTATTTTCTAAAAGAATTCAAAGATAAGAAAAAAAGCCCCTTAACCTCCAAAGGGCGAATTTAAACAACTTATCCATTCCCGCTTTGGGGTTTAGGGGGCTTTCTGCGTTACTAAATATACTCCTGCAAATATCAAAACTGCCGAAATGATTTTTACTAATGTGAGTTCGTCTTTGCCTAAACCAATAGCAAAAATTGTTGCAAAAAATGGCTGCAAGTAGATGAAAACCGCCACTGTAGTTGGTTTTAGTTCTTTCATCGAAAGCAAATTGAGCAAGTAGGTCAAGAAGGTCGAAAAAACGACAACAAAACCTATTTTCCAATAAATGTCCGTTGGCATTATCGACCAATCTACAATGGATAACTCGTTCCAGCCAAAGGGCACAATCATTATAAAACCGATGAGATACACCCATTTTACAAAGTTGAAAGCATTGTATTTTGCCATCAGTTTTTTAACCAAAACCAAGTATAAACCATAAGAGATTGCATTGGCAAACACCAGAAAATTTCCCAAACTGGCTTGAGGTTCGCTTTTGATGGTTTTTCCGTAAAGAATGAGCGCCGAGGTTCCAATTAAGCCCAAAACAAGTCCAAAAACCATTCGTTTTTGAATGCGTTCTTTCATTATTATCGCAGAAAGCACCAAGACAATCATAGGCGTAGAAACCATCAATACAGATGCCGATATGGGAGAAGTTAAGCTTAACCCTTTGAAGAAACAAAGCATATTCAGCGTTATTCCGAAAAATGCTGCTGCAATTATTCGAGGAAAATCAGCTCGTTCTATTTTTTCGGCACGTACTTGCTCCGGAATTCGAGCAAAAAGCCACGACAACCAAAACAAAAGGGTGGCGCCGCCCACTCGAATAATTAAAAAACCGTAAGCGCCAATGTGTTTTGGCATCACATCTTTGGCAATGGTAAATGTCATTCCATAAAAAATAGAAACTAAAGTAGCAGTAATAAGGGCAAGAGTTCGTTTTGACATTAGGCTAAAGCTTTCATCACTTGGAGTATGTTCTGTTGGCTGTTGCCAATGTATATGCTATTGTCAATAATAAAAACGGGGCGACTCAAGAAAGTGTAATGCTCAAGAATGTATTTTTTGAAATCCGCTTCGGTCAATGATTTGTTCTTAAAATCCATCGATTTATAGAGTTGTGCTTTTTTGCTAAAAAGCGCTTCGTAACTTCCCGATAGTTGGTACATTTCCTCCAATTCTTTCTCTGTAATAGGGTCTTGTTTAATGTCGTGAAACACTAAATTATGATCTTTCGGTAACGATTTGATTATTTTTCGACAAGTATCGCAGGAAGCGAGATAATATATTTTGTTCATATTGGTCAATGCAATTTCTTTGTGCAAAGAAAATTCATTTGAAACGGAAAATGATTATTTTTATCAAAAATTTAAAACTATAAATTAGTATGATATGCATCACACACTCGAAGTAAATACAACTAGTAGGAAAATGGCTTTGAAATTTCTCGAAAATTATTCTTTAGAACAGCTCAACAAAATTCCCGAAGGTTTTAGTAATAATTTAATTTGGAATATTGGCCATATACTAGTTACACAACAATTATTGGTTTATAAATTGTCCGGTTTGCCAATGATGGTTTCAGATGACATGGTCGAAAAATTCAAAAAAGGAAGCAAGCCTGAGCAAGAAATTACGCAAACTGAAGTAGAGGAAATCAAATCGTTGTTATTTGTAACCATCGAAAAAACAAATGAGGATTTGAAGAATAATGTTTTCAAAGAATACCAAGAATATCCAACTTCGACAGGCTTTGTTTTAAAAAATGCTGAAGGAGCAATGGCGTTCAACAACTTTCACGAAGGGCTCCATCTTGGCATTATGATGAGTTTAAGAAAGCTAGTTTAAGTACACCAAAACTAAATGCAAAACCCAACTTAAAAATGTTTTGAGTTGGGTTTCGTGTTTTTAAATAGATGAGGTTGGGTTATTGAATGTAATAAATATAGCCCACATTGAACCAAACATTCCAATCATTGGCTTTGTTTTCCTTGTAAAGTTCAGGGTTCGGGTTTAAGCCGTCTACCCAATCTGAAAAATAATATTGCAATCTTAAGTCGACCATCAAATCCGATAGCGGGGATAGTTTGTATCGGGTTCCTAAACTGGAAACTACGGACCAAACAGAGCTCGATTCCGTAGAAAATCCGTAGGCACGATCGTCTGTTGGGGTTAAATATTTGGGAAAAGTGGTCAAAGGTGTTCCCAACGGTCCCATTGTAGAATAGGCTTCGGCATTGTAAAAACTGTATTGAGCTCCAAGACTTACAAAAGGGGCCCAACTTCCAATAGTTTCGGTAAATTCACGAATACTTAAAGGGAAAAACTCCAACTGCATCCCAATATTGGTTACGTCGGTGCTGCCATCCATTGCTTTTAATTGTTCTTTTCCTAGAGAGGGCTTGCCTTCAACCCATTGGCCAAAATGATCTAACTTTGTTTTATTGTAAGACAATTCGCTTCTAAGCTTGAAGTGGTCGTTAAAATAGGTTTCTGGGGTGTAACAATTACATTCGGCAGTATAGGAAAAGTTCATATAATGTATGATACCAATTCCATATCCTGAATTTCCTGCATTGGTTGACAAATCATGCCTTTCGCCATAGTCCGACTGAAAGGCTACAGGGCCAGCGATAACACCAATTTCGTGTGAAAATCCAAATTGAGCTTTAGCTGTATTTGAAAGGCCAAAAAAAAGGATTAAGCAGAAAAATGTAATAGATTTTGGGATCATTCTAATGAATTACTTTTTTACAAATATATAAAAACATCAATCAATCTTTAGATTATGGGATGAATTATAATAAAACGTTAACCAATATAAAAATTATATAAAGATATTATACCGATTAAAGGTTTTCGATAGCAATAGTTTTGATATTAAATAAATTTGTTCCAACATCAATAAAAAAGCGTTGCTAGGTGTTAAGAAATAACAAATAAATGCTAAAATATTCCGATATAATGTATATTTGTCGCTACTAACGAAAACGTTTTCTTAACCGTTAATAATTTTAAAAATATGTCACAAAGTATTACTTCATTCATTGAATCGGTTGCAAAAAGAAATGCTAACGAACCTGAATTCATGCAGGCAGTACAAGAAGTTGCAGAAACTGTAATTCCTTTTATTGAAGAGAAT
Source organism: Flavobacterium nackdongense (assembly GCF_004355225.1). NCBI lineage: Bacteria > Pseudomonadati > Bacteroidota > Flavobacteriia > Flavobacteriales > Flavobacteriaceae > Flavobacterium > Flavobacterium nackdongense. Next base: position 2,761,657 of record NZ_CP037933.1, read on the forward strand.
AAAAAATACCAAAACAAAATGCTTTTGGAACGAATGGTCGAGTCTGAGCGTGTAATCATGTTTAGAATAGTTTGGACCGATGATAAAGGCGAAACGCAGGTAAACAGAGGATACCGAATCCAGATGAACTCTGCCATCGGACCCTACAAAGGAGGAATTCGTTTTCATCCTTCCGTAAATTTAAGCATTTTGAAATTTCTTGCGTTCGAGCAAACATTCAAAAACAGTTTAACAACATTACCAATGGGCGGCGGAAAAGGTGGCGCAGATTTTGACCCGAAAGGGAAATCAGACAATGAAGTGATGCGTTTCTGTCAAGCATTTATGACGGAGTTATCTAAACATATTGGTGCAAATACAGACGTACCTGCCGGAGATATTGGCGTAGGAGGTAGAGAGGTGGGCTTTATGTTTGGACAATACAAAAGACTCAGAAATGAATTTACAGGGGTTTTAACTGGAAAAGGAATTTCATTTGGAGGGTCTTTGGTTAGACCTGAAGCAACAGGATATGGCAATGTGTATTTTGCCAATAGTATGTTGCAAACCAAAGGAGATAGTTTTAAGGGAAAAACAGTGGTTGTTTCAGGTTCGGGAAATGTGGCTCAATATGCTGCAGAAAAAGCAACTCAACTTGGAGGTAAAGTGGTTACTATGTCCGATTCTGCAGGGTATATTTATGATGCCGATGGAATAGATGCTACGAAATTAGCCTACATCATGGAAATAAAAAATGAGTTAAGAGGACGAATCAGCGATTATCTAAGCAAATATCCTACTGCAAAATACTTTGCAGGAAAACGACCTTGGGAAGTGAAATGTGATATTGCATTACCTTGTGCTACCCAAAACGAATTGAATGAAGAAGAAGCAAAAATGCTAGTGGCCAATGGTTGTATTTGCGTTTCAGAAGGAGCCAATATGCCTACAACACCAGAAGCCGTGCACGTTTTTCAAAAAGCGAAAATTTTATTTGCACCTGGAAAAGCATCAAATGCGGGCGGAGTAGCAACTTCAGGACTTGAAATGTCTCAAAATTCGCTACGATTAAGCTGGTCATCTGAAGAAGTTGACGAAAAACTGAAAGGAATTATGTTGGCTATTCACGCCTCTTGCGTAAAATACGGTACAGATGCAGCGGGTTATGTTGATTATGTAAAAGGAGCGAATATCGCAGGGTTCGTAAAAGTAGCCGACGCTATGCTGGCACAAGGAGTGGTATAGACTGAACTTATAAATTATAGGAGGCCTTCATTTTTTTCTGAAAATTCAGATTAGAAATGAAGGTCTTTTTTTATGTAACAAAATCCAATTACTTTCGTTTGTATTATATTTGTGAACGAAATAGAATTCATAATGACAAAAAACAGATTTCGATATCTTATACTGCTTCTCTTTTTGCAAATAGGTTTCGCCCAAAACACGCTGCTTTGGCAAGGCTATTTCTCGTACAATGATATCAAAGATATTTCGCAATCGTCAACCTTTGTATTGGCTGCCTCGGAAAATGCCTTGTTTTCGAATCAGCTGAGCACCAATCAAATTAAAACCACAACCACCATCGACGGGCTTTCAGGACAAACCATTACGTCCTTGTATTACAGTCCTACGTCCAACAAAACCCTAGTCGGCTATGAAAATGGATTGTTGATTGTTATCAATCAAGCCGATGGGAGTATGCTCAATATTGTAGATATTATTAACAAACAACTGCCAGCCAACCTAAAACGTATCAATCATTTTATGGAATACCAAGGGATTGTCTATGTTTCTTGCGATTTCGGAATCGTGCAATTTAATTTAGCTACATTGCTATTTGGAGATACTTATTTTATTGGGAATAATGGGTCCGAAATACGAGTTACACAAACCACAGTTTTTAATGGTTTTATGTATGCAGCTACGATAGACGGTATAAGAAGAGCCGATATTACTAATAAAAATTTAATCGATTTTAATCAATGGTCACAGATTGCCACTGGCAGTTGGTCGAGTGTAGAGGCTTTCACTACAGAACTTATAGCGATAAATAGTGCCGGAAATATTCACAAATACAATGCAGGATCCAATTCGTTTATCAGCTATTTACAACTGCCACAAGCGGCAGTCGATATGCGAAATTCTGGTTCATATTTAGTTATTACGACCCCAACTAGCGTCTATGTTTATAACCAACAATTGGTTCTTGTTCGTCAGATTAATAGCAATCAAGTCGTTGATGCAACAGTGAGTTTTAGCTGTGCCACAACTATAGATGATATCATTTATGTTGGTACTACAGATAGTGGTATTTATAGCACATCCATTTCAGTGTCCTCAGCACTAAAAAACACAAAGCCTTCGGGTCCTGCAAGGAATAATATTTTTGCTTTTCAAGTGGCTACAACTTCAGTTTGGGCAGTTTATGGTGATTATGATTTATTTTATAATCCTTACAGACTAGACAGCTACGGGATTAGTAAATACGGCGAAAATGGATGGTTGAATATTCCTTACGAAAAAGTATTTGGAGCAAAATCAATGGTAAGAGTAGCTGTGAATCCTGCAAAAGAGAACGAAATATATGTCAGTTCTTTTTTCTCTGGTTTACTAAAAATTGTTGATGATGAACCAAAAATTTTATACAATCAGACCAATAGCGGGTTGGAATCACTTATACTTGTGCCGCCAAATCCAAGTTATATTGACATTAGAATAAATGGGACAGCATTTGATAAATCTGGTAATCTATGGATTACCAATAGTTTGATAAAAAATGGACTTAAAACACTAACTACTTCAGGTCAATGGCAAAGCTTTTCTTTAGATAAAATTTTAATGGACAGTTCAAGAACTAATTATAATAGATTGTCTATCGATAATAATGGCACAAAATGGATAGCAACAGATAAAGATGGTCTAGTTGGTTTTAACGAAAAAAACAATGTTTTTAAAAAAATTACAATTGGCACAGACACTGGAAATTTACCAACTACTGATGTTCGAGTGGCTGCACTAGATAACAACAATCAACTTTGGATAGGAACTACAAAGGGATTAAGAGTTTTGTCTAATGTAAATAGTTTTTTGACAGAGGATCAATTAACAACAAAAGCAATTATCATTCTTGAGGATAATTTAGCTCAAGAATTGATGTACGAACAATTTATTACTGATATAGTTGTAGATGGAGCCAATAATAAATGGATTGGCACAGCTGATTCTGGGGTATTTCTAGTTTCGCCAAACGGACAGGAAACCAAATATCATTTTACAGAAACCAATTCGCCTTTACCAAGTAATGCCATAAATGATATTGATATAAATAGTACAACAGGCGAAGTTTTTATTGCCACATCAAAAGGAATGGTTTCTTTCAAAGGAGTAGCTACAGGAGCCAATGAAGATTTAAATAGTGTATTTGTATATCCCAATCCTGTTCGACCAGAATATGAGGGAACAGTAAAAATATCAGGATTAATAGATAAAGCTACTGTAAAAATAACCGATATTGAAGGAAATTTAGTTTATGAAACCACTTCCGAAGGTGGAACAATTGAATGGGATACCACTGCTTTTGGAAAACACAAAGTGGCTTCTGGAGTGTATATGGTTTTTATTTCGGCACAAGATGGTATTGAAACTAAAGTAAAAAAAATAATGATAATAAGATAAATGCCAAATAGTGTAAAACAAACAGCTGTTATAATTGGCGGTGGACCCGCTGGACTAACAGCAGCTTATGAACTCATAAAACATTCAGATGTTTTGCCTATCGTTATAGAAATGAGTGAGTTTTGGGGAGGAATTTCTAGAACCGAAAATCATAATGGAAACCGAATAGACATTGGGGGACATCGTTTTTTTTCAAAATCTGAGATTGTTATGGATTGGTGGCAAGAAATTCTGCCCATATATTCAGATAACGCTTCAATTCAAATCTCGTATCAAAACAAATCAAAACAAATTGAAATTGAAGAAAGTAATATCTCTGACAAAGACGACAACATATTATTAGTTAGAAAAAGAAAATCTAGAATTTTTTTCAACAATAAATTTTTTGATTACCCCATTAGTTTGTCCTTTCAAACTATTTTAAACCTTGGATTTTTTAATACATTTTTAATAGGTTTAAGTTATGCTAAAGCGGTTTTCTTTCCCATTAAAAAACAAATTACACTTGAACATTTTTTTATTAATCGGTTTGGTAACAGATTATATAAAACGTTTTTTAAAGATTATACCGAAAAAGTTTGGGGAGTTCCTTGTTCTGAAATTAGTTCTGAATGGGGTGCACAACGGATAAAAGGATTGTCTATTACTAAAACACTAACCAATGCGGTCAAAAATATTTTTAGAAACAGCAAAAGTGATTTAAGTCAAAAACATACCGAAACTTCCTTAATAGAATATTTTTTGTATCCTAAATATGGGCCAGGACAAATGTGGGAAACTGTCGCCGAAAAAGCAAAAAATGAAGGTGCAATTTTAAAGCAAAACAGCAAAATAACAGCCATAAATATAGATAAAAATAAGGTTACTAGTGTGATTGTAGAAAACAGGTTTACCAAAGAAAAGGAAACAATAGCCTGTGATTACTGCATCTCTACTATGCCAATACAAGAATTAATAAAAGGTTTGAGTTGCCCTGTTCCCTTAAAAGTAAAAGAAGTAGCAAATGGCTTACTATATCGTGATTTTGTTACTGTTGGCTTACTTTTAAACCAAATCAATTTTAAACTAGAGGATAATTGGATTTATATTCAGGAATCTTATGTGAAAGTGGGACGACTTCAAGTGTTTAATAATTGGAGTCCATTTATGGTTAATGACAGCACTAAAATTTGGGTGGGCTTAGAATATTTTTGCAATGAAATCGATGATCTTTGGCATTTTTCCGAATCCAAAATGATACAATTTGCTAGCGACGAAATGATACAATTAGGTTTTATTAATTCAGTTGAAAATGTTTTGGATGCCAAAGTGATTAAAGTTCCAAAAACCTATCCTGCCTATTTTGGGAGTTATTCTGAGTTTAATGAAATAAGGAATTTTACCGATTCTATTGAAAATCTTTACTTGGTAGGAAGAAACGGAATGCATAAATACAATAATCAAGATCATTCTATGCTCACAGCGATGCAAGCCGTTCAAAACATAATAAATAACCATAAGGATAAATCTAATATTTGGTCAATAAATACCGAAGAAGAATATCACGAACAAAAATAAAAACAATGCTATTTTCAAAAAATGATTTTACTAAATCCGAAAAAAAATTATTTCTAATAATTAGTGTTTTGTATTTCGTTTTTTTTATAGCAAGAATGGTTTCTAATATTTATTTTTTGACTGATTCTTACGAATATTTTGAAGTTGCAAAAGCAATTCGAAATTTTACTTATTTTGAGCATTCAAATCATCCAGAATTATATACAAGAAGACCTTTTGTGTACCCTTTTTTCTTGTCTTTTTTCGTTGATTTCAATCCTGTGTTTGTAGTTGTTTTTCAAACTATTTTGAGTCTTTTCAATACTTTTATACTGTTTAAAATATTAAAACAGTTTAACATTCAACTCACTAATAACCTGTTGATTCTCTTTTTATTTACTCCGTCTATTTTTATCTACGCCCAACTGCTGATGTCAGAATGGTTAGTAATGTTATTTCTAACAATGCTTTTTTGGTTGCTTTCTCAAAAATGGACCCAAAATAATTTTGCTTATATTCAAATAATCACGGTTTTATTAGCCTTTACAAAGCCCATTTTTTATCCATTTATCTATATAAACCTTATATTCTTTTTGGTTTATATGATAAAAAATAAGGTGTTTAGTTTTTGGCTGTTTTTACCAATAATTTGTCTGCAATTCTATTTAAATTTTAATAAAAACACAACAGGATATAGACATTTCTCCTCAATTGAAAACGCAAATTTAATAGACTATAATTTGTATTATTTTAAGTCTTCAACCCAATCCAAAGAACAAGCCGAGTTGTGGTTGAACTCCGTTTATAATGATAAAAAATATGTGGGGAAAAGTTTTAAAGAACAAAATAGTTACCTCAAACAAATCGCAACTAACGAAATAAAGAAAAACTTTGTTCAATACTTTTTTTATCATTTTTATACAGCAATCAGAGGTGTTTTTGATCCAGGAAGGTTTGATTTAATGACCTTTTTTGAAAGAGAAACTGGACGTCAAGGCTTTTTGGAAATATTAAACAACGACAAACCTATTTGGGCTGCATTCAAAAATAAATTTGTATTCGTTTATTTGTTTTTAATTCCAATTTTTTTGACAAATTGTATCAAATGGTTTTATTTTTTAAAATACGTATTTTTCAATAAATTGATCTATAATATCTATTATTTCATAGTATTATTTGGCTATTATATATTGGTTTCTGGGCCTGTAAATTGTTCCAGATATATGATGCCTTTTCAGGGAATATTGATAGTTTTTGCTATTTTAGGAATACAATGTAAATCGAAGACTTCAAATCAAAAAACCTCAAATTGCTAGTCAAAACCAAAGCCATCGTCCTTTCTTCTCTTAAATACCAAGAGAAAAGCTTGATTGTAAAATGTTTTACGCAATCCAGTGGTTTGAAAACATATTTTGTTCGCGACGCGTTTTCCTCTAGAAAATCCAACCAAAAAATAGCTTATTTCCAACCGTTGACTATTCTCGAAATTGAAGCGGTTCATAAAAACAAAGGAACATTAGAAAACTTCAAGGAAATTAAAATTGCTACACCATTTCAATCCATACATTCCAATATTTTCAAAAGTACGATTGTGATGTTTATTTCCGAAATTTTGCACCATTCCATTCACGAAGAAGAAAAAAATGAACCTCTTTTTACCTTTTTAGAAACCGCTTTAATCTGGCTCGACAATCACGATGAAATGGCTAATTTTCACCTGATTCTACTGCTTGAAACGACCAAATATCTCGGTTTTTATCCAGATATTTCCGAAATGGAATTCCCTTTTTTTGATGCCAATGAAGGTGTTTTCACCCCATTTCACGGTCTTGGTTCGTTGACAGAACACGAAACCAATCTCTTCAAAAAACTCATTGTTTTAAAATTTGACAACGACCAAAAAATCTTTCACGTGATCGAAAGACAAATCCTTCTGAAAATCTTGATTGATTATTACACCTTCCATCTCGATGGTTTCCGAAAACCAAAATCTTTGGAGGTTTTAAAAGAAATTTTTTCTTGAAATGATTCTTGAATGCAGATTAACGAATCTTGATTGTAGATTTTGTTGGTAAAAAAACTTCTATTTATCAGGTTCACGGAAATCTGCAATCAAGAATCGTTAATCAAAAATCTGCAATCAAAATTTTAATTTCATTTCATTGATTTCCTGTTTTTGTGGCAAACAAAAACCCTAAAATTTATGGTCAATAAATCAAAATTCCTTACTTTCGCACCGCGATTAAAGAAAAGGATAAAATGAGCATAAAATTTACTGAATACAAAGGACTTAACTTGCCTACTGTGGCTTCAGAAGTCCTTGATTTTTGGAAAAAAGAAAACATATTTGAAAAGAGTGTCACCACTCGAGAAGGCAACCTACCATTTGTATTTTTTGAAGGCCCTCCTTCGGCCAATGGATTGCCTGGAATTCACCACGTGATGGCACGTGCCATCAAAGATATTTTTTGTCGCTATAAAACCCAAAAAGGTTTCCAAGTGAAGCGTAAAGCAGGCTGGGACACACACGGATTACCTGTAGAATTGGGTACTGAAGCCACTTTAGGCATTACCAAAGAAGATATCGGAAAAACTATTTCTGTAGCTGAATACAACGAAGCTTGCAAAAAAACCGTGATGCGTTACACCGATGTGTGGAACGATTTGACCGAAAAAATGGGTTATTGGGTGGATATGGAAGATCCGTATGTGACTTACAAATCCAAGTATATGGAAACCGTTTGGTGGATTTTGAAGCAAATCTACAACAAGGATTTGATGTACAAAGGCTACACGATTCAGCCGTATTCGCCAAAAGCAGGAACAGGTTTGTCATCTCACGAAGTGAACCAACCAGGAAGTTACCGTGATGTAACGGACACTACGATAGTTGCCCAATTCAAAACATTGAACGAAACTTTACCGAGTTTTCTTCAAGGATTTGGTGATATTCATATTTTGGCTTGGACGACAACTCCTTGGACTTTGCCATCAAACACCGCTTTGACCGTTGGTCCAAAAATCGATTATGCTTTAGTTGAAACTTTCAATCAATATACTTTCCGTCCTGTTAAAGTAATTTTGGCTAAAAACTTGGTTGGGAAGCAATTTGGAAAAGGATTTTTTCCTAGTAATGAAGCTGCCGATTTTGAAAATTTCAAAGAAGGAGACAAGAAAATTCCATACCAAATCCTAGCCGAATGTAAAGGCGCTGATTTAGTTGGAATTCGTTACGAACAATTGATGCAATTGGCTTTGCCATACCAAAATGCAGAAAATGCTTTCCGAGTAATTTCAGGAGATTTTGTGACTACCGAAGATGGAACAGGAATTGTACACACCGCGCCAACATTTGGTGCCGATGATGCCAAAGTAGCCAAAGAAGCGATTCCCGAAGTGCCACCAATGTTGGTTTTAGATGAAAACGGAAACCCAGTTCCATTAGTAAATTTGCAAGGAAAATTCATCGATGGTTTAGGAAATTATTCTGGCAAATACGTCAAAAACGAATATTATTCAAACGCCGACGCTCCAGAACGTTCTGCCGATGTGGAAATTGCCATTCAGTTAAAAGAAGAAAATAAAGCGTTCAAAGTGGAGAAATACGTGCACAGTTACCCACATTGCTGGAGAACCGACACGCCAATTTTATATTATCCACTAGATTCTTGGTTTATCAAAATCACGGAAGTTCGAGACAGAATGTTCGAATTGAACGAAACCATCAATTGGAAGCCCAAAGCAACTGGAGAAGGACGTTTCGGGAATTGGTTGAAAAACGCCAACGATTGGAACTTGTCGCGTTCTCGTTTTTGGGGAATTCCGTTGCCAATATGGAGAAACGAAGAAGGTACAGAAGAAATGTTAATCGGTTCTGTTGAAGAATTATACAATGAAATCGAAAAATCTATCGCTGCAGGTTTCCAAAAGGAAAATCCTTTCAAAGGTTTCGAAATTGGAAATATGGATGATGCGAACTATGATTTAGTTGATTTGCACAAAAATGTGGTGGATGAAATCACCTTGGTTTCGGCTTCCGGAAAACCAATGAAGCGCGAATCCGATTTGATTGACGTTTGGTTCGATTCCGGTTCAATGCCTTATGCACAATGGCATTATCCTTTTGAAAATAAAGACAAAATTGATGGAAATAAAGACTTCCCAGCTGATTTCATAGCTGAAGGAGTAGATCAAACTCGAGGTTGGTTTTATACCTTGCACGCTATCGCAACCTTGGTTTTTGACAAGCCATCCTATAAAAATGTAGTTTCAAACGGTTTAGTTTTAGACAAAAACGGACAAAAAATGTCCAAACGTTTAGGTAATGCGACAGATCCATTCGAAACAATAAAGGAATACGGTCCAGATGCCACGCGCTGGTATATGATTTCGAATGCAAATCCTTGGGACAATTTGAAATTTGATATCGAAGGAATTGCTGAGGTTCGTCGTAAATTCTTCGGAACATTATACAACACTTATTCTTTCTTTGCATTATATGCCAATATCGATAATTTCACTTATGCAGAAGAAGAGGTCCCACTAAACCAAAGACCAGAAATCGACCGTTGGATTATTTCAGAGTTAAACACATTGGTAAAAGTGGTGGACGAAGCTTATGCCGATTATGAACCAACCAAAGCGGCTCGTGCCATTTCAGAATTTGTACAGGAAAATTTGAGCAACTGGTACGTGCGTTTGTGTCGTCGTCGTTTTTGGAAAGGCGATTACGCACAAGATAAAATTGCAGCATATCAAACATTATATACTTGTTTATTGACGGTAAGTAAACTAGGCGCTCCTGTAGCTCCGTTCTTTATGGACAAGCTCTATAGAGATTTGATTATGGCAACGATCCCGACGCTTCGGGACGAAAAATTTGATTCGGTACACTTGTCTACATTTCCTATTTCAGTTGAAAACTTTGTTGATAAATCGTTGGAGAGCAAAATGCAGAAGGCACAGACCATTTCCTCATTGGTTTTATCACTTCGAAAAAAGGAAATGATTAAGGTACGTCAGCCACTGCAAAAGGTAATGATTCCGGTACTTGACAAAGGTTTTAGAGCCGAAGTTGAAGCTGTTTCCGACCTCATAAAAGCCGAAGTAAATGTCAAAGAAATCGTGCTTTTGGATGATGCTTCAGGGATTTTGGTGAAACAAATTAAACCGAATTTCAAAGCACTTGGCCCACGATTTGGCAAAGATATGGGATTGATTGCCAAAGAGATACAATCTTTATCAGCTGCTCAGATCAATCAATTAGACAAGGAGGGGAGCTTAAGTATTGTTATTTCAGGAAATAGTATAATTTTATCACAAGAAGAAGTGGAGATTTCGTCACAAGATATCGAAGGATGGTTGGTGGCTAACTCCAACGGAATTACGGTCGCGCTGGATATAACCATTTCGGACGAATTAAAACAAGAAGGTATTGCCCGGGAATTAGTCAACAGAATACAAAACCTCCGAAAAGATTCGGGTTTTGAAGTGACAGATAAAATTAAAGTTCATTTGCAAAAAAATGCAGAATTAGAAAGGGCGGTTAAGACAAACGAAGCCTATATCAAATCAGAAACCTTATCGCAAGCTTTGGTTTTTGAAGAAATTGTAGAAGACGGAACAGAAATAGAATTCGACGATATAAAAACTAAAATAACCATTACAAAATAATTAGAAAATGATAGATGAAATTGCAAGATACTCAGACGCCGATTTGGCAGAGTTCAAAGAGCTTATCGTAAAAAAAATACACAAAGCACAAGCCGATTTGGATTTGATAAAAAGTGCTTATATGAACGATTTAAATAACGGAACCGACGATACTTCGCCTACTTTCAAAGCTTTCGAAGAAGGAAGCGAAACGATGTCGAAAGAAGCAAATTCACAATTGGCAATCCGTCAAGAAAAATTTATTCGCGACCTGAAAAACGCGCTTTTCCGTGTAGAAAATAAAACGTATGGAACCTGTAAAGTAACAGGAAAACTAATCAGCAAAGAAAGATTACTGATTGTTCCTCACGCAACAATGAGTATCGAAGCAAAAAATTTGCAACGATAATTTTTTCAAATTCCAAAAAAGAAATTCCAAATTCCAAACCAAACCCATTGGAATTTGGAATTTCTTTTTTGGGATTTCTTCAAGATTTGTAATTTAATTTTTAGAATTTACCTATTTTTGCGCCATTAAAATTTACAAAATGTCATTACGAAAAGCTTATCTGATCGTTTTTATCATCTTATTTGTTGATCAGTTGTCTAAAATATACATTAAAACCAATTTCATTTACGGCGAAAGTGGGCAAATTGATGTCACCAATTGGTTCAAAATCCTACTTATAGAAAATGAAGGAATGGCTTGGGGTACCGTAATCCCTGGTGCATACGGAAAACTATTTCTTACGGTTTTTCGCTTAGTGGCCGTAACAGGAATTGGCTATTGGCTCTGGGATTCGGTCAAAAGAAAACACAGTTCCAATTATTTGATAGTTGCTATTTCGTTGATTTTGGCTGGTGCATTTGGCAATATCATTGACTCAGTTTTTTACGGAGTTATTTTTGATGATAGCTACGGACATTTAGCTACTTTATTTACAGACAAACCTTATGGGACTTGGTTTCACGGTCGAGTGGTAGATATGCTTTACTTTCCTTTATTCGAAGGGAATTGGCCGGATTGGCTACCGATTATTGGGGGTAACCATTTCAAATTCTTCAATGCTATTTTCAATGTCGCCGATATGGCAATATCAATAGGCGTAGGGATTTTAATTGTTTTCAACAAAAAAGCGTTTCATCAGCAACATTAGGATTTTTTGGTTTTCAAACAAAATCTACAATAAATAATAAAAGGCAAGAGAAAAGAGTCATTCTTTCTTCTTGCCTTTTTAAATTCCCCCTTCGGGGGTTAAGGGCTTTATTTTGCAGCAGCGTATCTTCTTGCTACTTCATCCCAATTGATAACATTAAAGAAAGCTTCAATATAATCTGGTCTTCTGTTTTGATAGTTCAAGTAGTAAGCGTGTTCCCAAACATCCATTCCTAAAATGGGAGTTCCGCCACAACCTACACCTGGCATCAAAGTATTGTCTTGGTTTGGCGTTCCGCAAACTTCTAGTTTTCCGTCTTTCACGCACAACCAAGCCCATCCTGAACCAAATTGAGTTGCTCCCGCTTTGGCGAAAGCCGCTTTAAAAGCATCGAAAGAACCCAAATCGCTATCAATGGCAGCAGCTAAATCTCCTGTTGGTAAACCGCCACCGTTTGGTGACATAATGGTCCAAAACAAACTGTGATTGAAATGTCCACCGCCGTTGTTACGAACAGGCATATTTTTCATATCCAAGTTTTTTAAGATATCTTCAATGTTTTTACCTTCCAAGTCCGTTCCTGCAATTGCAGCATTAACATTGGTAATATAAGCATTATGATGTTTAGTATGATGGATTTCCATCGTGCGCGCATCGATATGTGGTTCTAGTGCGTCATACGCATAAGGTAATTGTGGTAATTCGAAAGCCATAATTATTGATGTTTATTGGTTTATAAAATTTTCCTTCAAAATTAAACAATTAACTTTGAAAAGGAAATTCTATTTCGTTATAGTTTTATTAAATTATTTGATAGTGTTATTCCTTGGTACAAAGCAATTTTATTTGCTCTTCAGCTGTTTAAGGAGACTTATTGCTGATGCGTGGAAACGATGGATTGTTATGCTTTCAAACTCAAAGCTTCTCCTTCAAATTGAATTCCGTCCCAGCCTGTTTTTATAAAATTGCGAATGTTTTGATGGTTGGTTCCTTCTGGATTTTCTAGAACTTCCTCAAAATAAAAGGCTCCAAAACAAGCCAAGGTTTCGGTTTGTGACAAGTTTTGCAATTTGGCAAAAGCAAATAATTTACAAGAACCTGAATTTTCTCCAGCTGCATTGTGTTGTGTTCCGTTAGCGAAAGTGGTTGGGGTAAAATCGTAATTTTCTTCGATTACAGCAATGGTTTCGGGGAATGTAATCGCGTTTGGGGTTTGTTTTAATTTTTCTAAAAAGGATGCTATGCTCATTGCTATTCTTCTCTTTCTTTTTTATTATCTTTAGTTACAATTTTCCCTCCAACCACCACCACAATTTCTCCTTTTGGTGGCTTATTTTCAAAATGGGTTAAGACTTCGCGAACCGTTCCTCGCAGATTTTCTTCGTGTAGTTTTGATAATTCCCTCGAAACACAAATTTGACGGTCTTCGCCAAAATAAGTGATGAACTCCGCCAAAGTTTTAACCAATTTATGCGGTGAAACATACAAAATCATCGTGCGAGTTTCTTCTGCAAGGGCTAAATATCGGGTTTGTCTTCCTTTCTTTTCTGGTAAGAATCCTTCGAAAACGAATTTATCATTCGGCAAACCACTATTGACCAAAGCGGGTACAAAAGCCGTTGCTCCAGGCAAACATTCTACCGCGATTTTGTTTTCGACGCACGCACGAGTCAATAAAAATCCGGGATCGGAAATCGCTGGTGTACCTGCATCAGAAATCAACGCAATGGTTTCTCCGGCTTTCAAACGCGAGATTAAGTGCTCGACCGTTTTGTGCTCGTTGTGCATGTGATGGCTGTGCATATGCGTGCCAATCTCGAAATGTTTTAGCAATTTTCCACTAGTTCGAGTGTCTTCGGCCAGAATCAAATCGACTTCTTTTAGAATCCGAATGGCTCGAAAAGTCATATCTTCGAGGTTGCCAATAGGCGTTGGAACAATAAATAATTTACCCATTAGAGAATTTTTTCTCAATGATTTCCATAAAACGCGCTTCGTATTCTTCTTTCCCAACCCAATCTTCATAATCAGGTTTTACCATTTCTAAGATAAAATCTTTAGCTTCAGAAAAGTTATCATAGGTGATCAATTGGTTCAAAACTCGGGTGTAATCTTCCTCGCTATTGCCAAATAAATTTTTCACAAAACCAATTCTGTCATTTAAATCGATAGCAATTCCTTGGGATAGTTTTTCATTCAATGAAACTATTTTTGCCTCAGTTGCATCGGCGTTATTGATAGCGGGTTTTTCAAAATTCAATTCTGGCTCCAACTCCAATGGACTTTCAATTACAATGGCTGTTGGAATGTTCTCAAGTGGATCTACTTTGACAAAATGCGTAGCATCAAAATTGCCTCCTAAAAAATCTTCAAATGATATTTGCACTGCTTCCTCTTTTTTAGGACTAGGAACTTCGTCTTCGGCTTCTATATCTAATTCAAAAGCAGGAATAAAATTAACTTCGTTCGATGCAGTTGTTTCTTCCTCTGCTAGTTCCTCACCTTCACCCTCTTCATCTGGTTCAAGTTCGTTAAATTCAACTTCAGTAGATGGTGTTATTTCATCTTCCAGAATTTCATCGTCGTTGGTTTCCTCTAGATCTGCTTCAACTTCAACGACATTTTCGACAACAGCCTCTAGTTTTGACATCGCAGGCTTCACCTCGGCTAGGTGATTTTCTTCGAAAAATTGTTTCATTTTTGCTACGACTTCTGCCTGACCTATTGTTGGTTTTACACCTTCGAAATGCTCTTCGACGAATTGTAAAACAGTCAATTTTTCATACAGTTTTCTAGTTTCAATGCACAATTGATTGATGTCAGATTTGTTTTTCATTTGCAAAACTCGGTGTGCAATGCTTATCAAGTCGGCTTCCAATTTTTTCTTCATAACTTTTGAAATTATAGTGAATACGGTCTGTCTTTTTTAATATTTTTGTTTCGTTACAAAGTAATAAAAACAAATCCTTTTTAAAGGCAGAAAAATACAAAATGTTTCTCGAAAATACAGTAAATCATAAAGAACAATTTGGTTGGATCGAGGTTATTTGCGGTTCAATGTTTTCGGGCAAGACCGAAGAACTCATTCGCAGACTCAAGCGAGCGCAATTTGCCAAACAAAAAGTGGAAATTTTCAAACCCGAAATAGACACGCGTTATCACGATGAGATGGTGGTGTCGCACGATGCCAATGAAATTCGCTCGACGCCTGTTCCGGCCGCCGCCAATATTGCTATTTTGGCGCAAGGTTGTGATGTGGTTGGCATTGACGAAGCGCAGTTTTTTGATGACGAAATCGTGAAAATTTGTAATGATTTGGCCAACCAAGGTATTCGTGTTATTGTGGCTGGATTGGATATGGATTTCAAGGGCAATCCTTTTGGGCCAATGCCTGCCTTAATGGCCACCGCCGAATATGTGACCAAAGTACACGCTGTTTGTACTCGAACAGGGAATTTGGCCAATTACAGTTTTAGAAAAACCGACAATGACAAACTCGTAATGCTCGGCGAGACTGAAGAATACGAACCTTTGAGTCGTGCTGCTTATTTTTATGCGATGAAGAAAGACGACGAGAAATAGATTTATGAAAACTAAATTACTATATTTTTTAATTTTTATCCCTTTAATCACATTAGGACAAAATAAAAAAACTTTGTTCGAATTAACAAACACCAATGAATCAGCCTGGAAACTTGTTCAAAATTGGATAAAAAATGCTGAAGTTAAAGTTGTTGTTTTGCCGAAAGACATTGTCAGGGCGAATATTGAAATCGAAACCGCTCAAGTTACAACACAATCTCCAATGGGTGCTATAATATTTGAAACTGGGGGCATTATTATAGAAAGCGGAATTATTCGAATATTAGGTTCAGGAAACGTAAAACTTAATCGTGGTTTAATGGAGTGGAATAGAAATAAATCTTTTTCACAAGAGGAAAAACCTAAATTTCTATTAATTGCCGATGACGTTTTTGGCGGTTTTTTTGCCATAAACGGAGGTTCTTTTTCTTCCGAATATTTAGGAAAAGTATTTTATTTTGCGCCTGACACCCTACAATGGGAAAATCTTGATTTAAATTATTCAGATTTTTTAGTTTTCTGTTTTTCAAAAGACATAAATGAGTTTTATTCGGGTTTTAAATGGAAAACATTTGACAAATCCTTCAATATTACCGACTTTGACAAATCCTATAGTTTCTATCCATACTTATTTACAGAGGAAGGTAAAGATATTAATAGTGTGACCAAAAATCTTGTCCCAATTTCTGAATTATGGACATTATATAATGATTTGCAGAATCAATTTCCTAAATAGTTTGAAAAAATTTCTTTTACAATTTTGAATATTTTTAAGAGGATTGTTAGTAAAAAGCAATTTTTTTCTTATAAAATTCTATGTTTCAATATAATTTTATAAATTAATTCCATTCCAATTCTATTTTTTATAACTTTGAAGTAAACTAAATTACTATGGACTTACAAACCAGAAAAACAGCATTTGTTCAAGAATTTCTCTCTATTCAAAGCGAAGAGGTTATTTCTCGCTTGGAAAAATATTTGAAAAAGGAACAAATTTCAATTAAGGAAAAGTCTTTCAAAACGATGACTACTAAAGATTTAAATCGAAGGATTGACCGATCTGAACAAGATTCCATCAATGGAAGACTTACTGAAATGGATGATTTTTTAGCTGAAATTGAAAAATGGGATTAAAAATCTATTGGACAGATATAGCTAAAATTGAGGTTAAATCGATTTATGTTTTTCTGAAAAGAAGCGCGAAAATAGCTGTTGCAAAAAAAATCACTCAAGAAATCACCGACGAAGTAAAACGGCTAACTAATCAGCCCTATTTAGGACATATTGAGCAACAATTAAAAGGGAGTTCAAGAGAATTCAGATCATTTATTTACAGTAATTACAAAATTATATATTGGATAAATCTAGATAAAAACCAAATAGAAATCTGGGATGTTTTCGATTGTCGCCAAGAACCTTTAAAAGTTAAAAGAACAAAATAATGTGTTTGACAATTTTTAAATTTTCTTAAAATGACTTTATCTATCTCAAATATCGAAAAAATTCTTCACGCCAAAAGGTTTGGAGACTATAACGGCTCTATCGAAACTATTTCCATCGACAGTCGTTCGTTGCAAAATAATAAAAACACCTTGTTTTTTGCGCTTGTTGGTCCCAATAATGACGCGCACATTTATATTGAAGCCTTAATTGACAAAGGCGTTCAAAACTTCGTAGTTTCCCATATTCCTGAACAATTAGCCAATAAAGCCACTTTTTTTGTGGTCGAAAATACTTTGGATGCCTTGCAACGCTATGCAGCCTACCATCGAAGCCTTTTTAAATTTCCTGTCATCGGACTAACGGGCAGCAACGGAAAAACCATCGTCAAAGAATGGTTGAATTTTCTTCTTAGTCCGGAATTTAACATTATCCGCAGCCCAAAAAGTTACAATTCGCAAGTCGGCGTTCCATTATCAGTTCTAGCCATTAACGAAATGCACAATCTTGGCCTTTTTGAAGCTGGAATTTCGAAGATGAATGAAATGGAAAAACTAGAGGCCATCATTCAGCCAACCATTGGAATTCTGACCAATATTGGTTCGGCTCACGATGAAGGATTTGAAGATTTGGAGAAAAAAATCAAGGAAAAACTTCTACTTTTCCAACATTCCAAACTGCTGATCTATCAAAAAAATAAAAATATTGATTTAATTCTATCGTCATTTCCCCTTTTGGGGGTCAGAGTGCTTTTTTCTTGGAGTTTTGCCGATGAAACTGCCGATGTTTTTGTCAGCAAAAAAGCGATGGATGACAAAACTATTTTACAAATTCGTACTGGTAAAGATCATTTCGAAATCCAAATTCCATTTCAAGACGAAGCTTCTATCGAAAATGCCGTAACTTGTTTGATGGTTTTGCTGAGTTTTAAATACGACCAGAAAACGATTCAAAACCGTATGGAATGGCTGTATCCTGTTGAAATGCGTTTGAAAGTCAAAAACGGAATCAACAACACTACATTGATTGACGATAGTTATAGTTGCGATTTTCAGTCTCTCAAAATTGCCTTGGACTTTTTGGAAAGTCAAAAACAACACCAAACCAAAACCGTTATTCTTTCGGATATTTTTCAAAGTGGGTTGTCCAATCAAGAATTGTATGCCAAAGTTTCGCAGTTGATTACCTCCAACAAAATCCACCGGCTAATTGGTATAGGCGAAACCATTTCGGAATTCAAAAGCCAATTTACCAATTGCATCACGTATCGAAATACCGCCGATTTCTTTCTGCATTTAAAGGAGTTGAATTTTGCTAATGAAACCATTCTAATCAAAGGAGCGAGACATTTTCAATTTGAAGAAATCGTTGCCGCCTTAGAGGAGAAAACGCACGAAACGGTGCTGGAAGTCAACCTAAATTCCATTAGTCACAACTTGAGTTTTTTCAAATCGAAACTAAAACCAACGACTAAAATGATGGCGATGGTCAAAGCTTTTGGTTATGGCAGCGGTGGGTTCGAAATAGCCAAACTACTGGAACATCACAAAGTAGATTATTTAGGAGTGGCTTTTGCCGATGAAGGAATTTCTTTGAAAAATGCTGGAATTACTTTGCCGATAATGGTGCTAAATCCTGAAACCACTAGCTTTTCAGCGATAATTCAATATAATTTAGAACCTGAGATTTATAGCTTGAAAGGCTTGAACGCTTTCTTGCAAATTGCCGAAAAACGAAAACTTAAACATTTTCCCATTCACATCAAACTCGATACGGGAATGCATCGATTGGGTTTTTCAGAGGAAAATCTAGAGGAATTAATCACCGTTTTAAAAGGGAATAGTTTCGTGAGCGTAAAAAGTATTTTGTCGCATTTGGCCACAAGTGATGCTATCGAACATAAGGAATTTGCACATTCGCAGATAGATTTATTCGAAAGGTTATCCTCAAAATTGATGATCGCATTAAATAGTAAACCCATACGCCATATCTTAAACACATCGGGGATTAGTAATTTCCCAGAAGGGCAATACGATATGGTTCGCCTTGGGATTGGGCTTTATGGCATATCTAATGATGCTGAAGAACAAAAATATTTGGAAAATGTAGGAACATTAAAATCGATTATTTCACAAATCAGAACGATTCAAGCGGGTGAAAGTGTGGGTTACGGAAGAAGATTTCTTGCCGATAAACCCACAAAAATTGCCACAATTCCTATTGGTTATGCCGATGGAATTTCGAGACATTGGGGCAATGGGCTTGGTTTTGTTACGATTAATAAGCAACAAGCAACCATCGTGGGCAGCATTTGTATGGATATGTTGATGGTAGATGTGACAAAAATCAATTGCAAAGAAGGAGATTCTGTCATTATTTTTGGTGAAAGCCCTAGTGTTTCCCTGATCGCGGAACAGTTGCGAACCATTCCGTATGAAATTCTGACTAGTATTTCGCAAAGGGTGAAAAGAATTTTTTTCAGAGAATAAAAAAAAGTTTTATATTCGTAACTAGTTATTAACCAATAAACAAAAAAAATTATGGGATTTGTTAGCGATTTTAAAGCCTTCTTGATGAAAGGCGAAATAGTAAACTTGGCAACAGCTGTTATTGTGGGTGGTGCTTTTGGGAAAATTGTAACCTCATTTACGAATGATGTGTTGATGCCGCCTATTGGCCTGCTTTTGGGGAAAGTCGATTTCAAAAATCTGAAAGTCGTTTTGCAAGATGCTGTGCCGGCGGTTATGGAAAATGGAGTTGAAAAAGCGCCCGCTGTGGCAGAAGTAGCTCTAAATTATGGTTCTTTTATTCAAACCATTTTTGATTTTGTGATTATTGGCTTTTGTATTTTTATGGTTTTAAAGGCTTATGAAAAAACCAAAAAGAAAGAAGAAGAAGCTCCCGCAGCGCCTGCTGGTCCTACTCAAGAAGAATTATTGACTCAAATTCGAGATTTGCTTAAAAAATAAATTTCCGCTACATTATATATTCTAATTAAACCATTCGCTGCGGCGAATGGTTCTTTTTTGTTACAAATGTAACAATTTGTTATTTTTTGTGAGCGGGATTGTTTGTGTTTTATTATTTCTTACTTTTGTCACTCGAAATAAAATAAAATTTAAACACAATACTATGAAACTTGCAGTTGTAGGAGCCACAGGAATGGTTGGCGAAATAATGTTAAAAGTAATCGAAGAAACAAATTTTCCTTACACCGAATTAATTCTTGTTGCTTCAGAAAAATCAGTTGGGAAAATAATCGAATTCAAAGGACAAAAGCACACTGTTGTAGGTTTACAAACTGCAGTCGATATGAAAGCTGATATTGCCGTTTTTTCGGCTGGAGGTCAAACTTCGTTAGATTGGGCGCCAAAATTTGCTGCTGCCGGGACAACCGTTATAGACAATTCATCGGCTTGGAGAATGGACCCAACCAAAAAACTAATCGTGCCTGAAATCAATGCCAACGAACTAACAAAGGAAGATAAAATCATTGCTAATCCGAATTGCTCTACGATTCAAATGGTTTTGGCTTTGGCTCCATTACATAAAAAATACAACATCAAACGTGTGGTAGTTTCAACCTACCAATCTATAACTGGAACGGGTGTAAAAGCGGTACAACAATTCGAAAATGAATGTGCAGGAATTGAAGGTGATATGGTGTACAAATACAAAATCAACCGCAACTGTATTCCACAATGCGATAGTTTTGAAGCCAATGGTTACACCAAAGAAGAGATGAAACTCTCGAATGAAACCAAAAAAATATTGGGAGATACTACTGTTGCAGTAACAGCAACCGCTGTTCGTGTACCAGTGGTGGGCGGACATAGTGAAGCTGTTAATGTGCAGTTCAGCAATGATTTTGATGTGAATGAAGTGAGAACTATTTTGAGTCAAACCCAAGGTATAGTGGTTCAGGACAATTTAGATACGTTTACCTATCCGATGCCACGATATTCTGAAGGAAAAAATGATGTTTTTGTAGGTAGAATTCGTCGTGACGAAAGTCAAGCCAACACATTAAATATGTGGATTGTAGCCGATAACTTAAGAAAAGGAGCTGCAACAAACACCATTCAAATTGCACAATATTTGGTAGCACATAATTTGGTGTAATACTTTTTACTGTTTTTAAAATCCGATTGACTTTAAAATTGTTAAAGTGAATCGGATTTTTTATTTGCAATTTCTATATTTGCAGCAAATGAAAAAACAATTTGTCATAGCAAATGCTTTCTTAACAGTTGCGGTATTGTTCTCGATGCTGTTTCAATTTGTGCATAGTTATGGACATTTGGCGAAACAACTTTCCGAAAAAGAATGCCACCACAAATATACCTCAAGTCAAGAAATCACGCATCAACACCACGCATTTGACTATTGTTTTGTATGCCATTTTTCTGTAAGCAGCTTTGTCGCTTCGGAAACACCGCATTTTCAATTCCAAAAAACCACTTTGGCCACGGAATATTCTTTTTTCAAATCCAAAGAAATAACCCAACGCTTCAAAGGAAGTCTTTTTGCGCTTCGTGCTCCCCCAACTTTTATTGTATAAATTATTCTGGTGCAAAGACATACTTGTTTTTGTGCATTTCGTATTTAACAATAAAATAATTTCAAATGAAAAAAATTATAATAGCCCTAATTCTGGGGTTTACGGCTATAGTCTCCGGCCAAAATTCGGTTTCAGGAAAAATAACTGACACAAATAATCAACCAATAATAGGTGTTTCTGTTTATGCACCCGAACTGCAAAAAGGAACAATGACCAATGAGAACGGTAAATATACCTTATCAAACATACCCCTTGGAACTGTAAAACTAACTTTTGTATTCATTGGATTTGCAACTCAAAACAAAACGATTAATGTTCAACAAAAAGAAACGGTACTCGATATTTCACTAGAAGAAACTGAATTCCAGATAGATGAAATAATTGTCTCGACCGCTTTCAATAAAATTCAATCACAAAATGTAGTTAAAGTAGAACATGCAACAATTAAAGAATTACAAAAAAAAGGAACAGCTACTTTAATTGAAAGTTTAGCCACAATTCCGGGTGTTTCGCAAGTTTCTACGGGAACTTCAATCGGCAAACCTGTAATTCGTGGTTTGAGCGGTAACCGTGTTTTGGTCTATTCGCAAGGAGTTCGAATCGAAAATCAGCAATTTGGTGACGAGCACGGATTGGGATTAAACGATGCCGGAATCGAAAGTGTCGAGATCATCAAAGGCCCTGCCTCTTTGCTCTATGGATCAGATGCTTTGGGTGGTGTTTTGTATTTCAACCCTGAAAAATTTGCAAATTCAGGCACATTCAAAACGGATTTTAGTCAAAAATTTTTCACCAACACTTTGGGAAGCAATTCCTCTTTAGGGCTGAAAACTTCAACCGAAAACTGGAAATTTTTGGCACGTGGAACCTACAACACGCATTCCGATTATAAAATTGCAGAAGGAGATCGAGTAACCAATACTCGTTATAATGAAACCGATTTCAAAACTGGAATTGGTTACAGCAATTCTAAATTTTCAAGTGTTTTTCGGTACAATTATAATGATTTAGATTTAGGAATTCCTGAAGAAGGAATCGCTGAACAAACCACGAGCAAAACAACGGAATATCCCAAACAATGGGTTTTCAATCATTTGTTAAGTTTGAACACTATTGTCTTTTTCAAAAAATCAAAACTAGATATTGATTTGGGTTATATTGCCAATGATAGGAGTGAATTCGAAGACAGTGAAGTCGCAGTTTTGCAAATGAATCTGAAAACTTTCAATTACGATGCAAAGTACTATTTACCAAAATTTGGGAAGTTTGAATCCATTATTGGAATACAAGGAATGAGTCAAAACAATAAAAATTCTGGCGAAGAATACTTGATTCCTGATGCAACTACCAATGATTTTGGAATTTTTGGAACTGGAAATTACGAATGGAAATCCAATGTGATTCAAGCAGGATTGCGTTTCGATAATAGACAAATTTCAACTACAGCCCACGGAATTTCGGGCGAGGAAGGGTCTTTTGAAGCCCTCGCTAAGTCATTTGATAGTTTCAATGCCTCTTTGGGATACAAAACCAATATTACTAAAGATTTTATTTTACGGCTTAACGTAGCATCAGGATTTAGAGCACCTAATTTGGCTGAACTAACTTCAAACGGTGTTCACGAAGGAACCAATCGGTATGAAGTTGGAAATTCTGATTTGAAAACGGAACAAAATGTGCAAACCGACCTGAATTTAGAATACAAAAGCAGTCATTTTGAATTTTTTGCAAATGGGTTTTATAATCACATTAACAATTATATTTATACTTCGCCGGCAGGAGAAATCATAGATAATAATGCCGTTTTCGAATATATTCAAAATGACGCGAAACTATTTGGCGGCGAAATCGGATTGCATTTTCATCCGCATCCATTAGATTGGTTGCATTACGAAACCAGTTTTCAAACCGTTACTGGCAAAAAACAATCCCGAAGTCTCGGGAGTGATTATTTGCCTTTAATTCCTGCCAATAATTGGAACAACACAATTAGAACTGAGTTTACTATAAAAAAATGGTTGGAAGATGGCTATGCGACTTTGAATGTTTCAAGCACGTTCAATCAAGACAATGTAAGCGGATTCGAGACCAAATCGAATGGTTATACACTTATAAACCTTGGTCTAGGCGGAAAAATCAGGTTGGGAAAAACCGCATTTGATATTAATGTAAATGGCAATAATTTGCTTGACAAAATTTACATTGCCCATTTATCTCGATTCAAAACGGATGGTATTCCGAATATGGGACGAAATGTAGTTTTGGGATTGAATTTTAATATTTAAAAGAAAAACTTCAGTTCTAACCCGCATTAGTTAAAAAGAAATTTAATTGGTTTTCCTTATAAATTATAGTAGTTGAATTGTAAAAAAATCAATATATTTGTGTACAACCTTTTAATTTAAAATCATATGAAAAAAACTGCATTATTATTTGTTTTTGCATTGTTGCTGAATTTTGCAACTGTTTTTGGACAAGCGCGAAAAGAGTTAAACTTCGGTTTAATTGGAGCTAATTATGAATTTCCTGTTCATAAGGATATCACCCTTGCGTTGGGCGCAGGGACAAATTTGGATTTAGATTGGATTAATCTCGGATTGAAAGGAAATTATTATTTTGATAATCTTTTCGGCATTTCTGACGATGCTTGGGATGTATATGGAGGTTTAAATGCGGGATATTCTATATACAACGGCGACGAAAATGGTAAAGATGAAAGCGATATTAATCTTGGGCTTCAGATTGGAGGACGCTATTTTTGGAATGACAAATGGGGTGTCTATTTAGAACTCGCGGGAGGAAATGCTTCTGGGTTTTCCCCGGGAATTGGATTGACAGTGAAATTATAACAACTGCAAAAAACCATAAAAAATGCCTGAAAGAATTTTAGACTGAACCCAAAAGTTTGGACAAATTTATAATTAATTTTGATAATAATGAGCTCGATATTTAATCGGGCTCATTTTGTTTAAATTAGACTTACTTCCGATTTAGTGGCTACTGGAATATGTTATTATACTTTATAAAAACGCACTATTCATTGTGTTTGGATAAATTATTTAAGTACAAATAAGTGATAGCAGATTTTTGTTCGAATACAAATATTTTTTACTACAAATTTAAATTTGTCTTGCCTAAATCATCTTTGCCTGATTAATAGTTTGGATGCATAGGAAATCGTCGTGGAGTTTATTTTTTAGTAGAAGGTTTTACGGATGAAAGAACCAATCGACATATTGTAAACGCTGCATTTGATTTAAATCCGCATCATAAGTTCCATACACATCCGCCCATTATGATAGGGGCATTTCCAGAAACCCGCTTTGTCTTGTGTTGGGTGAACACTCCCATCTGGCATTCTGCTCCAATGCCATTCTCCATTTTCACAATCAACCAGATTGGCTTTTATATATTCCCAAGTTGAAAAAACAACTTGCAGGTATTTTTGATTGCCACTTAATTGATACGCATCGAAAGCGCCTACCATAGTTTCTGCTTGCACCCACCAATGGCTTTCGGTATCGGTATGCTGCATCTCGGCATCGAATTCATAAGCCAAACTTCCGTCAGATTGATAACCCTCAAGAGCAGCATCTACAATGGGCAGTACTTTAGCACGTACTTTTTCAAGTAATTGTTTATTATCGATTTCAATAGCTGCCTCGTGGATAAGCCAAGCCGCTTCAATATCGTGTCCGTAACTGAATGAATTGCCTTTGCGATTCCATTTTTCATCGAAAAACAATCCAAGATGATGATTATCAGAATTCAGTATTTTCTCGATAAAAATATGAATCAGATTCTCAATTTTTGCTTTCAATTCAGGCGATTTCCATACGCGGTATAAATTGGTATAAGGTTCCAAAATATGCAAATGCGTGTTCATCGTTTTTTTTTCGTTGGCATCTTTTTCGCTCAATCTCATGTCTTCCATTTCATTCCATTCGCGTTTAAATGCTTCAAAATACCCATTATCTAAAGTATCGAAACTGTATTTTTCAATCAGCTCAAATAATTTAATAGCTTCTTCCAATGCCGATGAATCTTGAGTTGCTCTATAATATTCACTCAAACCATAAATAGCAAAGCCCAAATTATACATCTGTTTTTTGGTATCGGTGGGAATCCCGGCTGCATTTAATTGCCAGTAAACCCCACCGTAGGTTTGGTCAATAAATTTTGTAATAAGATACTCCTTGGCTCGGTCTGCTATTTCTTTGTATTCAGGCTTACTTGTAAGCCTATATGCAGCCGAAAATGTCCATAGAATCCGACTATTGAGAATACCCCCTTTTGGAGCATTACGTACCACTTTATTTTCGGCAGTTACTTGTCCATAAAACCCTCCATTTACATCATCAGGCATCCTATTCATCCAAAAGGGAAGAATATTGGTAATTAATTCATTTTCAACTTCGGCTTTAAGTTGCTGTAAATTAGTTGTCATTATTTGCAATTGATTCGTTTGAACTATTTGAGATTCTTTTTTGTTCGAGTTCGGCCGTAATGCTTTTCATTCGCTTTTCACTCAGTGGGTAAAAAGAAATAAATACTACCGACAATACTGTACCTATTGCTGGTAAAAAACTCAGCATCATACGGATACCCGTTTGTGCTTCGACGGTTTGGACTACATTGGCCTTAAATCCATAGTACCCCAACAACCAACCTGTTAAAGCTCCACCTATTGTCCAACCAAATTTCTGAGACATCGAGGAGGAAGAGAAAATCAATCCAGTAGCGCGGTTTCCAGTTGTAAGCTCTGAATAATCGGCACAATCGGCATACATCGACCATAAAATAGGGAAGATACTACCTGCACATACACTTATTAAGAATTGAAAAACATAAATACTTGTCAAATTGGTTCTTCCAAACCAGAAAAAAAGGATACTCAAAATAGTCGCCAAAACCATCGCGCCCAAATAGGTGTTTTTTTTCCCAATTCGATTGGATACAGGAGCTGCCAAAACAACGCCCACAATATTTGCAGCTTGACCCAAAACCAAATACAAGGAAGTAAGTGTAATGGTGGTTCCCAAAGCGCCAATTTTAAAGGCATCTACATCCTGAATAAAGTATTTGAAATAATAGACCGTCGCACCATCTCGAATGGAGTTGAAAATAAGCGCCGAAATACCCGCCCCCAATAAAATCCACCAAGGTCTGTTTTTTAATAAGTCTTTCAAATCGGTTTTAAGGGGTGTTTTTTCTTCTTTTATTGGCTGAACCCTTTCTGTTGTCCATAAGAAACTAAGCAGAAAAAGTGTAACACAAATCACCGCAATAACAGCAACAGCCAATTGCCAGCCTAATTGTAAATCGGGCTCTGCTTTATTTCCTATTTTGCTAAAAATTTCTACTAAGGGTTCAATCAGCAATAAGGCAACAAAACTGCCTATGTAGGCAAAAGCCATCCGATAAGTTGACAGTATATTTCGCTCCGAAGGTTTTGCCGACATTACACCCAATAGAGAGGCGTAAGGAACATTGATCATAGAATAAATCATCATCATCAATGAATACATAATGTAGGCATAAACCACTTTTCCCGTATAATCTAGGTCCGGAGTGGTAAATGTAAGTACTCCAATAAGTCCAAAAGGAACAGCAGTGAATAATAAGTAGGGTCTAAATTTCCCCCATTTGGTTTGTGTTCGGTCTGCTATTATCCCTACAATCGGGTCGAAAAGCGAATCCCATATTCTGGTAATAAGAAACATAGTTCCCACAACAGCAGCCGGAAGTCCGTAAACATCCGTATAAAAAATAAGTAAATACATGCCAAATAGTTTCCAAAACATAGACGAAGCCATATCTCCGAATCCATACCCAATTTTCTCTTTTAATTGTATCATTTTCTGTGATTTAAGGTTTTAAAATTCAAATGACATTGTTACTTGTAATGAGGTTTTTGATGGCTTGAACAGAGGTATAACTACGAAATCCATCGGCTGGTGTATTTTGTACATAATCAAGTAGAATATCAATAGTAGAAGTTGCGACATGCAAGCGTGTATCCGACGATGCATAATAAATAAAAACTTTGCCATCTTCATCGGCAATCCAGCCATTACTAAATAGCACATTGGACACATCGCCAACTCGCTCTTCATTTTGAGGAGCCATAAAAAACCCAGCGGGTTCAGCAATTAGTTTTGAAGGATCTTTCAAATCAGTCAGGTAGAGGTATAAAACATAACGAAGTCCAGCTGCACAGTTTCGAACTCCGTGAGCTAAATGTAACCATCCCTTGGCGGTTTTTATTGGATGTGGTCCTTCACCATTTTTCAATTCTTTGATGGTATGATAATAGCGATGGTTGATAATTATTTCTTCTTCGACTGCGGCACAAGTCATATCATTTGTTAAAGCCCAACCAATTCCACCTCCGCTACCTGTATCGATAAATCCATCTTGTGGGCGGGTATAAAGCGCATATTTACCATCGACAAATTCAGGATGAAGGACAACATTGCGCTGTTGACTTTTTGTTTTAAGGTCGGGTAAGCGTTCCCAATTTTTCAAATCTTTGGTACGAACGATACCTGCTGTTGCTACTGCAGAAGATAAATCGCCAGCTGGAGCTGCAGGGTCTTTGCGTTCGCTACAGAATATGCCGTAAATCCAGCCATCTTCGTGTGCCGTGAGACGCATATCATACACATTGGTGTCGGGGTCTTCGGTTTCTGGTAAAGTTATTGGCTCGTCCCAAAAACGAAAATTATCAATACCGGTTTCGCTTTCCGCAATGGCAAAATAGGATTTCCTGTCATTGCCTTCGACGCGTACTACGACCAAGTATTTATCTTGCCATTTCATCGCGCCAGCGTTTAATGTAGCATTAACGCCTATTCTTTCGAGTAAATACGGATTGGTTTCTGGATTAAAATCGTATCGCCAATTCAGCGGAATATGTTCTGGAGTTATAATTGGATTCGAATACCGCTCATATACACCATTTCCGTCCGTTGATGCAGTATTTATTTTTTGGATTAAGGATTCGTGTTTTGCCGAAAGTAAATTCTTTTTTTGATCAAATGTTTTCATTGTAATAGGGTATGTTTTATTGGTTTTTATATAATTCTAATTTTGCCGCTTCTTGGCTCAACAGTATGTGTTTGTCTTTGGTAAAACGGATAAAGTCACTAGCTTCAGGATGATTGGGATAGGGTATGTAATAATGTTTTTTAATATTAAAAGCATTGCGCCACAACAAAACATAACTTAAATTGTAATCTTTAATCAGGGGAAGCAAAATCTCGGTGAAGTAGTTTTTTACTTGAATTCCTTCTTGTCCTGTTTCGGCTAAAATGGCTATCTTTTGGTTGTCCGAAGCGTATTTGGTAATCACCTTCAATCCCGTTGTCACCGTTTCTTTATACCAGACCACTTTTGCCGTTGAATCCGGACAATAGGTGTCAAAACCGACGATATCTACCCATTCTTTCCCCGGAAAACGGCTTAAAAATTGTGCTTCGCTAGTAATTTCGGCTGGAGAAAAGGCATAAATCAGGTTGTGTACTTGCTTAACATCACGCAAATATCCAACAGTCATTTGATATAAAGCAATGTATTCATCAGGTGTACATTGTTTGGCTCCCCACCAAAACCATGCTCCGGTATGTTCGTGAAACATTCGAAAAATAACTGGGATAGGCTCGCCATTCTTGTCCTTTAGATCTTGAAAAAAATCAGCTACTTTATCGAGGTATTTCAGAAAACGTTCGTGATTTGAGCCGCCCTTGAGTATGCTCCTGACCACTGAATCTTGTTTGCAATCCCAAGCCGATTTTCCCGTTACAATATTGTTGGCGTGCCAACTGATGGTATTGATGCTACCCCGTTCGTGTACCTGACGAATTAAATTTTTCATGTTGCTGAAATACACTGAATCAATATTGCGTTGTGCACCCAACTCGACATCGGCTAACTCCCAGCCTACTACAGCGGGATAGTCGCCTGCTGTTTCTTTCACATCCGAACGACCGGGAAGGTTGTACCACTCCCGCCCATAGGCAGCATCGTCTTGATGCCCCAGCATTATCCCTTTTTTGGATGCGCTAAACATATTGCTGAACACTGCTTTTGTAGCTTTTGTAGCCTTTTGATCGACCATAGTTAATGGCTGTTCTGCCGATTTTTGGGCAACTAAGAAATTAATACTTAACAAAAAACTAAAAGTGATTTGAAGGATTTGTTTTTTAAAATAGTTCATCGTACTTGATTATGAATTTTTATTTGAGTGATGGCATTTTGTCGCGTGTTATCACATAATCGTAGCTGAAATATTTGTTCCACCAAGTGGCGCCATTGTATTTGTCGGCTCTGGTAAAATCGGCGTTCCAAGGCATAAACCAGGACCACATATCGCCGTACTCTTTCATTAATGCAGGATCAGGCACAGAACCGCACTCACTGAGCGCAATTATTTTTTTACCGTTTGAAAACTCACGCACTTTATTGAAAGCAACATATTGTGATGAATGTTGATTTTCTCCTGCGTAAATATCCATACCAATCACATCGACATAATTATCACCAGGATACCAACTTGACGCACTGACATCGGCATCGGAAGTCCAAACCCAAATCAAATTATTTATTTTATGGTAGTTTACCAGTCTATCGAACATCGTTATCCATAATTCTTTGCAGGGATTGGCCCCTTTGGCCCCCCACCAAAACCATCTTCCTGAAGCTTCGTGCAACGGGCGCCATAATACAGGAATATTTGCAGCTTGAAATTGTTTCAAATACACCGCTATTACATCAATGTCGGCAATCATAGCTTTGTATTCATTCGAACTTTTATCTGAAATTTTCGAAACATCGAAGTTGGTATCTTTGGTGTAAAATCCGCCTGTTTTATTGAGAGGATCGCGCCAATGCCACATCAAAGTAACCAAACCGTTGTTGTTCCACCAATCCTTACTCAATTCAAAAGGAGCATCATATTTGACCCAAGATTGTGTAGGCGCCGTGTGGTCGATAAAATCGAATCCAACCATGGCAGGCCACTTTCCAGTTTGTGAATTGACCCAAATGGCCTCGTCTATATTGGTACTATGATTGGCCATTGTTGCCGAAATAGTTTTAGTGCCAAAGTTATCTTTTAGAAAATTATACATTTTTGACGCTTGTGATGAGGGAGCTGGTGTTACTAAGGCTGGAGCTATTGCAAAAGGAACCGGACCAACTACATCACGATTAATTTTCAAATAATCGATTTGAACATAGCCCCAATCTTTAATTATTGCAATGGTGTGCAATCCTTTTTTAAAATAAAATTTACCGGCACTAATCGAGCCCCAAAAGGATTGCATTGGAAACAATATAGAGGCATACTTTTGATTGTCTACAAAAATACTGTTGGCTTTGTCGCTATACGTGGCTGCAAATCGTAGATCCACATCGTAATATCCATCATCATCAATTTGAATACTGAATGTGACATCGCCCGCGTTGGTATTTACATAACCCGTTCCAGAAAAATTAGCAATTGTTGTTTCGATGGCAGCGCCATTGGTCAGTTGAGCATTCTCGGCTTCAAATATTTTACCTACCGGAACCACCGCGGCTGCAGTTTTGAAGGTTAAAGTGATGCTTTTGGTAAAATTACCCGCTTCATCACTTATGGCGTTTGCCGGTATTAACAATGTATAATCTGTGGCATTGGCTAATTTGGTTGAAATTTGGAGGTTTCTCAGATTGACCGAAGCGGTAACAGGTACATTATTTAAGGTTAGTACTGCATTGGATTTCAAGATAATATTTTCTGAAAAAACAATGACAATACTGGAAGCAATAGGAACGTTGGCTTCGGCATTTGTAGGCGAACTAGAAACTAAACTAGGCGCGGTTTTGTCGGAGTTATCGACTTCTTCGGATTTACTGCATCCGATGGTTACGGTTACAAATAAAACGAATAGTAATGCAATTTTAAAATAGTGTAGTGGTTTCATAGTGATATCATTTATATAATTCTTACGGATTCAGTCTCAGCAATTTGATATGCTTTTTTGGTAATTTCTAAAATTTCTCGAACAGTATTTAAATCGGATAGTGGTGGTGCTTTTTTCAAAATGGTATCGGTAAACGCTTTTGATAGGTTCATAAAAGATTCTAAATAGTCATTTTTTTTCAATATTTTTTTATCATTAAAATAGAGGGCATCTGTGAGAACGATGCTCCCGTACGTACCTAAAATGCGGATGCCATTGATCATCTTTGCGTGGTCGGTTGCCCAGGATTGCATCAGTACTGCCATAGCGCCATTGCCAAATTGCACACTGAGTTGCATACTGTCTTCGCAATCCATATTTTTCAAAACCGTTCTCGATTTAAAACTAGAGATCTTTGTTGGTTTGCCTAATAAATACAAACATTGATACAGTAAATGATGACCACTATCGAACATGGCACCGCCTTTGCTCAATTCGCTATCGGATCTCCATCCCTGAATATGTTCAGTAGAAATAGTATGCGAAGAAATGAATGAGGCGTGTATAATTTGCCCTATTTTCCCAGTCTCGATGCACTCTTTCGCTTTTTGAATGGCTTTGGAATACACAAAATTATGTGCTGGAAATATCGTAATACCTTTCTCCTCACTGAGCTGTTCAATGGCTTCAAGTTGATTCACATCGGTAACCACAGGCTTATCCGCTAGTACATGTTTTCTATTATTAATGGCAGCGACAATCTGTTCAAAATGCAGCGAATTGATACTGCTGATAATGAGCGCATCGATATGGGGGTCTGAAACCAATTCATCAAAATCACTATAAGCTCTCATTTCTAAACCCTTGCATTTTTCAATGAGGGATTCCTGTTTCTGCTTGTATTGAGGATGATTTCTCTGATAGGTATGGCACATGCCCCTAATGTCTGCATTTCTGTTTTTTCGAAAGGCTTGATAATGATAATCCGTTATAAATCCGGTACCTACTATTCCTAATCGTAATTTTTTCATGTTAAATTTTATGTTTTCCAGAGAACGTTTAAACAATTCTACTCTTCAAATGGCTCGTAATTGGTCAACTGAATGTCATCAAACCAAGCTTCGACAAAACCCTTGGGAGAAGTGGAACCTATTCTTAGGCCTACTTCAAAACACTTTGGTTCATCGCCGGTCAGATTGAAATCCGCTTTTAGTACGCCCCAATTCTCATAGGTCAAGTCACTGAACTTTATTTTTACAAACTGCCATTCTTTGGATGTGAGTGGAATCATTTTTGTGGCTCCCCATTTGGATTTATGGCCTTTGCTCAATACTAGATAGTGCAGCATTATGGTGTCTCCTTCACCCGCTTTACACCAAAAAGACATCCAGGTTTTCTCTTTGAAATTCATCCACGTTTTTTCCATTCCCTCTACCGCTAAGGTGTCGGCTTTTAAATCTGTAAACCAAGCAAAAGGTCTGTTTTGAGGCACAGCGTCCCAACGTACGTGCAGCGATACTTTAGATTTATTGGAATGTTGACTTGATTTAGTTTCATCATAAATGAATTTTACGTTCTCGTTATCGCGCCACCAATTGGTAGTTGAAGGTTTGTTTTCGAAATTAGAAATCATCAACTTTTGCTTTTGAGAAAAGGCTGATAAAGTCCCAAAAATCAGTAGTATTAGAAAAATATTTTTTTTTGCTATCATTTGATTCGTATTACTAATTCTTGTTTGGGAGCAATCAATACAGTGTCTATCATAAATACTTTTTCAGATGAAACACTAAATTTTTCGCTACTGTATTTCTTTAAATCCGTATCTAGAAGTTCCAAATTGCCTTTTATTTTGTTCCAATTCATATTCTGGAATTGAAGCTGTTTTTTGGTTGAGGCGGAATTATAAACATAAACATAGGTTGTTTTTCCGCAACGAACTCCATATATTTCTAAACCATTTTCTAATGATTTAATATTTACGATTTCGAATTCTCCTTTTCCGTCCGAAATCATCTGATCATTCACTTTTTTGACCATTTCAAAATAAGACATCATACCCCGGTTTTCGAAAAACTCCCACCACCAACTCATAGGTAATACCGGTGTTGGGCTGAATAAACCAAGCCACAACGCACGACGAAAATCAGCATCCATTTCGGGGGCTATGGCGTTGAAATCCTTACTCCAATCCCACTCAAATCCTGCTTCGCCAATAACGTAGGGCTTGTTGTGTTTAGCCGTATATTCGAGAATTGTAGCTGGAATTCCTGATGTGTTTTTATACATATGGCGTTGGTTGATATCTATGTTTTTCAAGTCATTCATTCCCGGAATATCTCGATGGGAAACGCTAGTCGCTACGATATGCTTATAAGGGTCAATTGATTTTAAAAACGTACTCATTTCGTTATGCCAATTGGTAACCACATCAGCCGGAATTTGATTGTCGGGACCACCATTATACATAGCATTGTCGACTTCGTTGAAAAATTCCCAAGCACCAACAGATGGACTGTAACCGTAACGCGCTACCATTAACCTCAGTTTGTTTTTGTATTGCGCACGAGCAGCAGGCAATGCAAAAAATTCTGTAGGTGTTTTTGCAAATCCTCCGTTGGCAATATTATAATTACTTGTTTCCCATCCTGACCCCATAAGCCCAACGTGGCTTTCTAGAGCTAACATCATATGTATTCCTAGAGAATCGCAAAGTTGCACCAACTCATCCATACGTTTCATACCACTCTCGTTGAAATAGGAATCGCTATTCTGATAGCGACTGTTGTTTTGTACTTTTTTCCAGTCCACGGGTAAATTCCAGTAAATCATCCAGGTTCTAAAGAAATTACCTCCGTTTGCTGCCAATTTCTTCAACATAAAGTTGTAATTGAAGCGCTTATCTTCGTGTAGTTTCTTGAAGTATTTTGAATCATCATCATCGCGTGACTCCCAGCAAATATTTTCGCCAATACCGCGAAACAAAGTGCCATTGTCATATTTAAATGTCCATAAATTATTCGTATTTAAGAAGCCCTTTGCTTTGGATGGTTTTACATTGAATGTGTTAATTTGCGAGGAGAATACTTCAGCCGAAGCTTTCTTGAGTTCGAAATGATAGCTGTACTTTCCTTTTTCGCGTGGGGTAAATCGTGCTTTCCAAAGCGATGGACTACCACTTTTTCCTGAAACGAAAAAACAAGGCAATACCAACTTTTCTCCCGTTGGAGCAGTCAAGATCATATCGAGACTAATTTCACTGAAATCGAAAGGATTCACAAATGTCGCGAGGAGTCGAATGTCCCATTCGGTTTTTTGGTATTGAATTACTTCTTTATTGAGTATAGTTACCTCCTGAATCTGCGCCTTCACGACCACAGAAAAAACTAAGAATGTGATTATAAAAAGCTTGTTTTTCATCGGTATGGTTTTATTAAATAATTTAATAAGGATGTTTAGAAATAATTCTTAAATAAGTAATATCTAAAAAGTATTAATTCAAAATGGCTTCAATATGTTCCAACTCTATTCTATCAAAATTCATATTTCCAAGTGAACGAACATTGTCCACCAATTGGTCCGCACTACTAGCGCCAATCAAAACGGAGGTTACGCGCTCGTCTTTCAACAACCAAACAATTGCCATTTGAGCCAAAGATTGATTTCGCTCTTTTGCCATTTCGTTTAAGGCATTTATTTTACTAATAATTTCGGGTGTTATTTGTCCGGTTTGCAATGCGCCATGAGCTTTATGCGCTCTGGAATTCTCTGGTATTTCTTTGAGGTATTTATTGGTCAATAAACCTTGTGCCAAAGGCGAAAAGGCAATACATCCCATTCCTTTTTCTTCCACTACGTCCAGTAATCCATTTTCTGCCCAACGTTCGAACATCGAATATTTAGGCTGGTGGATCAAGCATGGCGTCCCCATTTTTTTTAGGATATCGGCAGCGCGAGCGGCTAGATCAGCTGGATAATTAGAAATGCCTGCGTACAATGCTTTTCCGCTACGAACGGCATAATCCAATGCGCCCATCGTTTCTTCAAGCGGAGTTTCAGGGTCGGGACGATGGGAATAAAAAATATCTACATAATCCAATTGCATCCGTTTCAAGCTTTGATCCAAACTGGCCAATACGTATTTGCGTGAGCCCCAATCTCCGTAAGGACCTGGCCACATATCGTATCCGGCTTTGGTTGAAATAATCAATTCATCACGGTAGGATTTTAAATCTTGCTGCAGGATTTTTCCAAAATTAGATTCGGCTGAACCAGGTGGAGGGCCATAATTATTGGCTAAATCGAAATGAGTTATTCCCAAATCGAAGGCTTTACAAATTATTTTTTGATAGTTGGCAAAAGTATCTACATCGCCAAAGTTATGCCACAATCCGAGGGAAAGTGCCGATAATTTCAGCCCACTCGTTCCACATCTGCGGTATTGCATTTCGTTGTATCGATCTGAATTTGCTTGGTACATATTATTTTATTATTTTTAAAATGGGTGAATAATCCGATTCCCCTGTTACATTAACCCCTTTAATGCGATAAAAATACGTTTTGCCTTTTTCGGCAGTTTCATCGACATACAAAACCAATGGTTCTGAAGCTCCGGGCGAAGGTTCAAATTTGACCACATCGGCCAATACCGAGTCTTCTAAACCCGTAGCAAGCAATTTCCAGGGCCCTTTGGTAGTGTCCGCTCGTTCTATAACATAATATCCTGCACCCGTAGCGCCACGCCAAGTAAAACCGTCCTTTTGTACAAATAATATTGGAGCTGGAGCTGGTTTTTGTAGCGCCGGTGTGGGTATTCCTCTGATTAGGTACGACTCTTTGCGAAGTAAGTCGAGTAGTCGAACTTCATCGTAAACAAATCCAGCAGAAAACCCTGGAACGTGGAACGAATTGACTGTTGTTCCGCCTTCGTTGTGATAATACCAGCCTCCATCACGTCGATGACTTCGAATGCTCCACATCAATCCACCTACAATTTCGGTTTGACGAATCGTTTCCATTAGTTCTCGGATATTTTCGGTTGAGCCTAAACCAAATTCGTCAATCATCAATGGTTTTCGACCTTTAGTTTTTGCATAGGATTCTTTTGCAATTGGTGCCAATTGCCATGGATTTCCGCCCAGACGATTCCAATATTCATACAAGTGATCACTAATAATATCAATATTGGCGTCGGCAATAAGTTTTTCGCGGTCGGCACCACCAGCCTCCATTATTAAGTGATTCGGATCTACTTTTTTAATATAGGCTGCCATTTCAAGGCTCCAATCCAGGATTTTAGGTGCCCATTCGTCGTATTTCAGACCTCTATCTCCGGGATAACTTCCAAATTCGTTCCCTAATTGCCAAGCTAGGATAGCAGGGTCATTTTTGTAGATAATTCCGTTGACAGTGTTTTTACGGTTCAATAAAAAATCTAAAAAATGTCGAAAATCGGCTTTTTGCTCTTCGTCAGTCCAGAATGCCCCTTTGGGTTTGCCTGCAATGGCCGAAAACTCATCTACTCCACGAATACCACCGAAGGTTTGCGAAGCGATAAACGGTATAATCAACCTGACATCATATTCATGACTTAGTGCAATGATGCGGTCTAAACAACGAAAAGCTTCTTCATTGTACTTGCGATGTCCTTCGATGTAAACCGGCATTCCATTATCGAGGGGGGAATATATAGAAAGAGAAAATGTTCGAGTGGCTCTTCCTCCTAATCGACGAATGCCATCGAGTAAATCGCGAATTTCATATTCGTCTGGAAATCGGTTCGAGCGGTCAAGGCGTATTTGTGATTCATTTTGCTGAATATTTGGTGCTGCCAGTCCCATAAATCGAAATACTTTGGTGCCTTCGTATAGTTTGTCGCCCTTACGGGTAATAATGGGCCAAGCCGCATTTTGGGCAGTGATCTGAGAAAAATCAGCTAAAGTCCCAAGTATCAATAGGGCCGTTACAAGTACTGATTTTAGTTTGTGTTTTTGCGTATCCATATTGTTTATTTTATATCAATTATGTTCTATTATACTGATGGCTTTTGTAACGATATCTAAATCATTTTCGCCTCTAAAACCACTGAAACCTACGAATAGTTTCGATCCGTCTTTGAGTGTAATGGGCTGTCCACCTTCCCAACCTATCAGATCGGGTTTGCCTATTCCGAATCGTTCTTCGTCAAATTCATCGTTATAGAGTTTTTTCTCGTATTCGCCAGTTTTCATGCCTGTAATCCAAACTTGGCTGGCTTTGATCCAAGCATTTTTATAAAAATTGCGCCCCATTAACTTATCATCGCCCCAAATTTTGCCTTGTACGCAGCCCTGTTCGTCAATGACACAAAGGGCTACATTGCCCTTAGCAAAAGCATCAAGTGGATTGCTGGAGTAGTGTGGGATTAAGGATTCAATGGTCTCCAATAATTGTTTCATACTATTTTCTTTCATTTTGATTCTTCTTTTAGATTTTCTTTTTTCGGGCTTCATCATAGTTCCAATCGTTCATTTTGCAGACGGCCCTTGCATGCGAATCCCAACTTGGTTCATTTGGGTTACACCCTTTTGGAAAACAATCGATCGCTAAATATTTTAAAGTATCATTTTCTTGGCTAAATGTTTGGTGGTAGCAATTGCGCGGAATGTGCACAAAATTGGAAGGCAACAAATCAAAAACTTCTTTTTTGCCTAAGCGTTCTAGGGTTAATTTTCCTTTGCCTGAGATAATATAAAAAAGTTGTTCGGTATCGTCGTGAACATGCCGGTGTGTATATTTATTTGGGGCAATTTGAACAATAAATGCTTCTGAAACCTCAGCATTGGATCGATCCATCACCAAAAGATTGTCGTGAGTTGGAAAGTAGTATCCAGCGGTTTGGTTGGGTTGGGTAGAAAAGACAATCTTAGATTCTAATGGATCTTCAGTTTTTGTATTCTTGGTCGTATTTAGCGTAAAGTAAGTAATTCCAATACCTAAAAAAATACCTGCTATGGAGGCAAAGATGATCTTATTCATTTTTTTAAATTTAATTGTCAAACAATTTTTGTAGCCGTGGATCATGATTCCAGCCCTCTACAAGCAGATAGGCTGAGCCCGAACTCTTCTTATCAAAATTCAAACGAATACTCCGTTTTTCGCCCGGTAACAACGAAATATAATTGTCGCTAAAAAAAACAGGCAACACACTTTCCCCTTTATTGTTTTTCACTTTCAGTTTATTCAATAAGGATACATTAGGGGTATTGTTCTCCAAATTGACATTGACCACCACCGTTTCCCCATCACTTATAATTTCATTTTGTATGCTTATTTCAGCTTCAGGTATTGTGTTCAAATCCAAACAATTACTTTCTTTATTTTCGAGCCAATAGAAATTATCTAGGATTTCTTTATCGTTTATTTTTGCTTCTAATTTCAGAAAATGAATTTCCTTGTTCTCGTAGGATATCAATTTAAAGCAAGTTTTTGCTGTGCCTGAGTTACAAGCGATAATTCCCTCTTGCTCAGAAATTTTGTTTCCATTTTTATCACATAAAATGGCTTTTACTTTTACCTTTTTTAATGCATCAGCGGTATTGTTAGCCAACCGAATTTCATTGTTTCGAGGGTCGAATAGAACGTGAATTGGACGACATGCTTTTTTGACCGCAAAATAGGAAGCTGTATATTCAAAATAATGATCGTACAACTGACAAATCATTGATGGCCAAGCAGCCTGACTCATCCATAACAAAACACCACTGCCTTGATTGCTTTGCAGACATTCAAACATCGCTTTTGCCGATTCGTAATTGAGCAGCTGAGCTCTACGGGAATAATCAGCGACATCGGTTGGAATACCAAAACGCGATTCGATGGTTTTTGTGAATTTTTCGGAACGTCCCCACTGATAATCGTGTATCGCCCACATATCGTTGATAGGCCAGAGTTTATTTTCCGGCAACATTCTCTTCATACTTTCTACCTCTGGAAAGGCAATTATTCCCAATTCGCTATGAAAAGTTTGCCCACGATTTTCGAAATACCACGGAATAGGACGCAGATCATAAGGTCCTAAACCAGTAACCACACCATCGGCCGATTCAGAAAGATATAACCTTGTGCCATCCAATAATTTAGTTGCTTCTTTCATCGCAGCGTCCAATTCGGCTGGTGGAAGCCCTTCGTTTCTGCCGCAGTAGAGTGCTACAGAGGGATGTTTTCGGACCCATTTAATTTTATCACGAACATTATTCATAAACATAGTTGTGTCTTTCGGCGTAGGGCCATCAACAGGATTGGCAAGCCAGAAATCGTCCCAGATCAGTATTCCATATTTATCGCAAGCTTGGTAAAAATGGTCGTGCCCTGTTTGCCCCACCCAATTTCGAATCATATTAAAATTGGCTTCCTTGTGAAGACGAACTCTTAGATCGTACCCTTCAGAATCACAGCGCAGCATGGCTTCGGGCAATCCCCAATTGCCTCCTCTGACCAAAATTCGCACCCCATTACAATACAAAAACAGAATATTATTTTTTACTTCGGAAGTTATTTTACGGATTCCGAAATTAAACTCCTGTAAGTCGGATACCGTATTGTTTTGAATAAAGCTAATTTTTGCTTTGTACAGGTTTTGATCGCCATATCCGTTGGGCCACCAAAGCTTTGGATTTCGAATAGTTAATTCTTTAAACTTAGTTGGTAACAGTTCAATAGGTTTTAATTCTCCGGGGTTCAGTGTTATTGGATAAACCAAACTTACTTTGTCAAATTCGATTTTAAGTGTGCCTGTTACCACTTTGTCGGAATGATTTTTTAGAGATGTTCTCACTGTCAAAGCCGCTTTTGTTGTGTCCGGCAAATTCAGTTCAGAGCTTATCCAAGGATCTTTTACGCTCACATTTTCGCATTCGGTTAAAGTGA
Organism: Flavobacterium nackdongense; assembly: GCF_004355225.1. Lineage (NCBI taxonomy): Bacteria > Pseudomonadati > Bacteroidota > Flavobacteriia > Flavobacteriales > Flavobacteriaceae > Flavobacterium > Flavobacterium nackdongense. The sequence continues at coordinate 2,802,087 of NZ_CP037933.1, forward strand.
CATCATTCCAAATTCCTGTATTGCGGCCTCGCACAATGGGAAGCCAATTCCAGCCTGAAGCGGCAAGAAAAGCGGGGCTGTCAAGTCCTGAAACATCTCCATTGGTTGTTGGTGCCCCTAAATATTTTTTGGTTAGCTTTCCTTTTCCGGGTTGCCAATTTTCAATATGATGCACCAGCACAGCCAAAGCGTTCTGGCCATTGGGATTTAAAAGTCCGCTAATTTCAAAACTGGCACGTTGAAAAGCACCTTCGATACTACCCACTAATTTTCCGTTGAAATAGATATCGGACTTCCAATTGATTCCTTTAAATTCAATAAAATATCGTTTGTTTTTTTTAAAAGTTATACTTGTTATGTTTTTCCGATACCAAAAGTCATTGCCCGAAAAAAAAGCATCAGGAATCGCATTCATATTATCCGCAAAAAACGGGTCAGGAAAAAAGCCTGCATTGATATAAGGTTCGAGTACTGTGCCGGGTACTTTGGCTGGTAACCAATTCGAATCATTATAGGTTGGAAGTGATAGCTGCTCTCCACTTTGATAAACAAATTGAGCTTGCTGCAGGCGCCAGTCATTCCCATTGAGGCTAATATCGTTCGACGCGAATGCCCCTACAGCCATAAATAGCATTATGAATTGATATGGTTTAAGAAATAACATTTCAATTATTATTTATTTTGACAGCGTCAAATAGTTAGGTTCCGATTTTCCAAATAGAGAATATTCGAGAATTGGAGTTTCAGTACAATTTTCTTTTTTTATCTCTGCACTGATGGTTTTGCTTTCGCCGGGCAATAAACTGAAATAATTGTCTGTCCAAAGCGAAGGCAATAACTCTTGATGGGATTCTTTGCCAGAAATGCGTGCATTAAACATAAAAGCAATCGCATCTCCTGTATTTTTTACACTAACAATGTATTTATTTGCCTCAACTCCTTCCGAAATATGAGCTTCCACTTGTAGGCTGGTTTCGGGTAGTTGATTCAGGTCATTGAATGTATTGGAAGCATTTACCCAGTATAAATTTTCGGAAACATTACTCCCTGCCTCATTTTTTACTTCGAGTTTCAAAAATTGGGTTTTGTCAGTAACTGGTACAATAATATCCGTTAGAAAGGCTGCATTGGCTTCTATAGTTAGCTTTTCATTTTTGTTCCATACTGCTTTTGAATTGATATCGTAAAGCGTTGCTGAAACAGTGTGGTTTGCCAAATTTTCCCCTGTAAGATTGAGGAACGAAACTGAATTATTATCTCTATTGAATTGCACATGAACTAATTCTGATGCTTTTTTTGCACCATAATATCCAGCATGAGCCTGCATATACCAATCGTAGACTTGCCAAGTAATACTGGGCCAACTGGAGTTGGATTTCCACAATAAAATACCACTGGCATTTTTCCAAAGCTGACGGTTGATAGATTCTATTGAGGCACGATACACATCATAATTTACTAATTGCGCTTTTGAAATGTAGTCTTGTATTCCGTTGCTATTTAAAGAATTAGGAGCCCCGTAATAATTGCGCAGCATAGTGTCGTAGGATGTAAACTTGCGAGAATCATCACCCGGCCAATCATTAGCATCGTGGTACGCCCAATATCCATCCAATGGGAATTTATTTGGCATCCAGGTTTTTCCCATTTCGGGCATAAATTTTTGCATACTTTGCAGTACCGGAATACCGCTTGGTCCAATTTCGCTACTGAAACCTTGTAATTTGGGGTGCGTAAAATAATCTTTTGGTTCCAATGTATGATAGGGTCCACCGCCGTGTAATCCGTCGCCATCCGATTGTTTTAGGTAATGACGTGAGTCGCGACCATCGTATTTCTTGATTACCGAGTTGACTAACAAATCTTCTCGTGGATTTACACCCTCATTCCCTCCACACCAAATAATTAGTGAAGGATGATTTCTTAATTTTTGAGTAATGCTGATAGAGGCTTTTTCGAAAAGACTGATTTCAGGTTGATAGCCTGGGGTATTTTTGTAAGTACCCCAAAAGTCATTCAAATAATCTTGCCACATCAGTATGCCGTATTTATCGGCAGCACGATACAAAGCTTTTGGCGGAACACCTGTAGGTCCCCAAACCCGTAGAATATTTAGGTTGGCATTCTTGGTTAGTAAAATTTCATTTTCATACCGAGAAGAGGTCCAATTGAGCATCATATCTATGACCCAATTTCCGCCTTTGGGATATATTTCTTTTCCGTTTATTTTGTACACGCGTTCCTTATTTCCGATATAAGTTTCTACCTTTCGAATTCCGAACATATCGTTTATTACAGACTCCTGACCATCGGATGTTTTTGTCTCTATCTCAATTGTGTATAAATCCTGAGAGCCATACCCAGCAGGCCACCATAATTTGGGGTTTTTCAAGTTAAGTTCAGATGTATTTTCAGCATTCCATTCGAATGATTCTACTGCATTGGGTTGAATTTGGTAATTTTTGTCAAAACGAATCGTGTCGTTTCCGTTAGAAATTTTAATATGGGCAATTCCAGTTTGTAAAACAGCCGAATAATTTTTTAGATCTACGGAAACCGTCAGTTGAGCAGTAGTTGTTTTGGGCAGATCAATTTTGGATGTTACATAAAGGTTTTGAAATTCTACTTCATCCGTTGAGGTTATATAAACATCTTCTGTGATCCCCATATCACGGTCACGCACCGCAGGTTGCCAATCCCAACCCATTGTGTCCCATTTGGTGTAACTCGTACTTATTTTCCCGTCGCCCATATTTTGGCCAGGATCAGCTAGGGGAAGTAATGGTTCTATAGCGGGTTTTCCGGGATTATGTACAGGAAAAATTGCCACGGCTAGACAATTTAAATTGTTTTTCTGAATTATTTTGGAAATGTCAAGTCTAAAACTTCGCTCCATTCCTTTTATTTCGGTAGTATCAGCAATCATTTTGCCGTTGAGCCAAATCTGTGCTTTGTAATTGATTTCGCTAAAGTTGAGCCATATTCTTTTCCCTAGTTTGTTTTGGGTTAATCGAAATTCATTCCGAAACCAGTAAGGGTTTTTCCAAGGATTTACACCTTTTATATGACTAAATTGTAATAAATTATAGTCTGTATTGTATTCATCGTTGCTATCGGGGATTTTCATATTATTCATTCCCACATAAGGATTGGGATAAATTCCATTGCGGACTAGGGCGGTGAGAACTGTAGCCGGCAGCGAAGTTTTGGCCCACCCACGGGTATTTTGACCGATTTTCGAAAGATTTGCACCATTCAAATTGGTTTGAACAGATGATTTTACCTGCCAACCATTGCGCAGTAGTTGAGCCGATTTTGGCAACTCTGCTAGTGGAGCATCTTGTACAGTAAAAGTGCTTGTTTCAGAACTAATTTTTGATTTTCCTATATATGCAGTCACAACCCAATTGTGTTGACCAAACGAGAGCGGAAAAGTTACATAGGCATTGATTGTCGATGGCAATTCAGCCATTTTTATGTTGTCTATGCTAATTTCGAAACGATCGCATGTTATTTTTTCCCAAGCTAGTGTCGGGGTATTATTTGTAATGCTCATTCCGTTCTTAGGCGCAAAAATTTTTAAGGTCGTTGCGTTGCAAAACGATTGTGCCAAAAGGCACAGCAATAATAGTAGGGTTGTACTCGGTTTATTCATTGTATATGTAAACATTAAAAGAGAAAAAACTCTTTATTGAGGGCAAACCATCATTCCTCGACCCATAAAAAATCGAGATATCCTAAGTTTGCACCTTTATTGTATTTTAAAGTAAGTAGGTTAGTCCCCGCCACCGGAAAAATAATTTCGCCGATAGTGGCTTGTGTCCAATGGTGAAAACTACCGGTATCTTCAGGCAGTTTTAAAACAGTGGCTAAGTTTCCGTTCAACCATAATTCTGATTTATTGTCTTTATTGCCATAAACCGTAATAATTCGATATTTTCCGGGTTTTATTACATTTACGGTATAATTGGTCCATTCGCCGTCCTCTTCCCAACCTATATAAAGTTGGTTCACTTTGGGGTCGACTTTGTTCGGGTGATTGAAATCAGCCCAATCTTTTGTGTACGAGATGTCTACGCCTTCATTTTCTCTAAAAAATGCGGTGTACCCTTCTATTCCTGGTCGCCAATGACTTCCATAGTCATGGATTTCGTGATTCAATTTAGAGCCTTCATTTTCTGCACTCAAATCGTGATAAGCCACTCCCTCGCCACCCAAATCGTAATAGGCCAATTCGACTCTGCCAGGGATGATTTGTGCGCCAATCGTATATTTTGCATCTGCAAAAGGTTTTCCGGCGTAACTACTGGGCAGTTGAGAAAAGGATACTTTAAATAAAAGTAAGAAGAAAAATAAAATAAAAATTTTTTTCATACGGGATAATTAAAGCCCTTCAGAGTTGAACCCGAAGGGCTTATTAAAAAACCAAAGCAACTAATGTAGTGTGAAACTAACTAAGACACTACAAACTAACTAACCAAAGCACTACTCAGGTTTTAAATTCGGATCTAATGGAACCGTCGTGAATATAAAAGAGTCCACATTTACTTCCATAGCAGTTCCTTTTGCAAGATTTCCTCCATAGAGTTGAATGCCCATTGTAAAATCTTTTGTAGGGTCGAATTTGCTCAAATCACCTTCTCCTGGGACAATCTTGATGGATCTCCACACCCATTTATTCTGAGTAGGGACAAATTTATAATCATCGCCATACCCTTGAGATTTGGTAAAATGCATCCAACCTTGACCAAAATCAAATTGGAAGTACCCTTCTTTATTTCCAGTATTCAAAAGGAAGTTAATCCAAATACCATTTGCGTAAGCCACAGGATCTAGCGCTTTTACATTCCAAGACGCTTGGCCTAATTTGGCATCCCAACCTTGAGATACTCCCGTTAAACTCGCATAATTTGCCCCTTGGTTATAGCCTGATAAACCTGCCGAATTAGGAAGAATTTTCCAAGTAGAACCCGCTGGAGTTTCGCAATCCCAACCTATTGTTGGCGTTAATGGTCCGTCGGTGATCATTACCTGATCTACGGCGATGTAGAACGGAGTTCCGTTCACGTTCCCACCACGGAATTGAATACCAATTTTATCCAGTTTTCCTTTGACAACAGGGAAGCCCATTTTTTCGAGGTCGTAAGAACGCCATTCCCAATTGGCAGTTTTGATTTTATAATCATCGCCATAACCGAAAGCACCCGTTAAGTGACGGTCTTCGGTTTTTCCGTTGGCGGTAAGAATAGGTTGTACATATCCTTGGCCTCCGGCCGTGTTTACTAAGAAGGTAATGTGTGGTTTGTTGTAGGACGACAAATCATATCCTTGGCCTCCGTTATTGTTCTCTATTTTTACATAAATTCCATTCCAACCATTGGCGGAAGCCGCTTTTACTTCATATCCTTTTCCGTATTGACCGGTCATGGTATTGGAAGTAAACGGACTTGTAGCATCGCCATTTACTGGGGTAAAAGGAGCATCAAAATCAATAATCATTAAGGATTGTTTTGGCAAATAGGTATTTGTTGGTTTGACAACAAGAATACTTGGCGAGGTTTGTTTTTCGCCCGTTTTTGGTGTCATTTCGATGATGGCATATTCACCAATTTCCATTTCAACTCCAGCAGATGAATACGACACTTTATCTTGAGCAGCAGCTCCAAAAACAGAAACTACTTTCCCATTCAATTTAACCTCTTTGATCAAATCTAAGTTTTCCCCTTTTAGAAGGAAAGGCTTTCCTTTTTGAATATTTACTGGCCAAGTGGTGACTTTCGCAGTGTAATATTGTGGTTTGATCACTTGAGTAGATTCAAATACTCTTTTGTACTTGTTGGTCAATGTAATGGGGCCCGTTTCAATCTGACGTGGCACCTCAACCGTCATATTATCGTTAGATTGTTTGATAATTTTAAATGCACTCGTTCCAACCGTAACCGAAGAAACATATTGCATATTGGTCCCTTTCAGGACGATCTGTGTTCCTACAAAAGGGGTTTCGTTCGAAATCTCTGTAATGGTAGATGCAGGCAGATTTACATAGGAATCCTCATCAATAGCCGTATCAGAACAGCTATTGGAAAGTGCTGAAATAAAGGCAATCAGTACTATTTTACTTAAATACTTTTTCATATAATAATTTTTTTTAAGTTGTTTAATGAAATCCGCACGAAGCCACTTGGAATCCGACATTTGGCACGCAAAGGGTGGCTATCGTGCTAATTTTCATTGTTTTCATTTAATTATTAGTAACCTGGATTTTGTTCTAATCCCCAAGCTTCTGCCTCTGTTTGAGGAATTGGCATTAAAGGCACTTTATTACCATTTGGTCCATCTATTGATTTTGCCAATCCATTTGCTTTTATACTAGGAAACTGTTTGTAGGCTTTCACTCCTAAGCCGTAGTTTTGACCTGGTGCGCGACGAATATTTTTTTCATTGTCAATGACTGCAAAATATCTACCGGTTCTTACAAGATCATAGAAACGAATTTGTTCCATAGCCAATTCTAGGCGACGTTCTTTCCAGATATCCTGTAAAAGTTGATTTCCGACCGAAGTAATGTCTGGAAGATTGACAAATGTAGGTGCGGCACTATAGTCCATTTTTCCTTCGGCATACCCCATACAATAGGTACTGTTACGGGCTCTGTTTCGAACCATATTCAGTTTTGATTTCGCTTCGTCGAATTTACTAAGATACCAACATGCTTCCGCGTGCATCAATAGTACATCGGCATAACGAATGATTTTTATGTTGCGATCACTAGCTTTGGCTTGTGTCGGTTTTACAGGAAGTGCTGCCTTACGATTCAACCAATCAGAACCTTGTTCGTTACGGTCAAATTTCTTTTTTGCACCATATAAAATTCCGTTATTGAAGCTTTCGCCATAAACAACACAGGACAATCTTGGATCATTCGTAACAGTAACGTTGTAGGCTTCGACTAAATCGGGCGTTGGATTATTGAATCCCCAACCGGAGTCGTCTTTTCGGTTGCCTTGGAAATTGTAGAAATTGGTTCCAATCGAAGCTGGTGCTAAATCCGAGGTTCCTACGCCAAACTGAATTTCAAATACAGACTCTGAGTTGTTTTTGTTTTCAGTTTCCCAAAGTTTCGCATAATTAGGCAACAAGGCATATTCACTTGAATTGATTACCGCACTAGTTTGATCGTAAACTTGCTGCCAAGTAATTTTACTTTCTTTATCGGTACCTATTTGATACATATAAATACGGGCTAATAAAGCTCTGGCGGCACCTTTGCTCACTCTACCGGTTTCGGCTACTGGAATGGTTCCCCTTTCTGGCAACAAATCGATGGCTTTCGTCAAATCGGAGGCAATTAATTTGTAACATTCGTTCAAAGAGGCTCTTTTTACTTTACCAAAATCAGAAGGTTTTACAGAGCTTGTAAACAGCGGCACCCCGCCATAAGCGCGAACTAAATACCAATAAAAATAGGCTCGCATAAATGAAGCTTCTCCGATTAATCGGTCGCGAACTGCAGGGCTCCAAGTTACATTTGGTAGGTTGTCGAGTGCATAATTTGTGCGTGACACACCCCAAAATCCGTGAATCCAGAAATCGCTTGCAAAACCAATTTGAGGAGTCATTGTAAAATCTAACATTTCCCACATCGCAGCGTAATCGCCGTCGTTACTGCCTTTTTCTGAATCATCGCTGCGGATATCACTCAAGAAAAAATCGTGATGATGTCCCATCCATTGTCCGTCTGGTCCAGCACCTTCATCGAGTTGCAGCATATCATAAATACCGATTATAGATCGAACACCATTTTCTTGAGTGTCAAAAAAGTTGGCACTATTTTCTGAACCCTGAGGTTCGAGGTCCAGAAAATCTGAACAGCTTGAAAACCCGAGTATCAAGACGGCCAACAGGATAATATATTTTGCTTTTTTCATAACTATCTGTTTTATTTTTTAAAAGTTAATATTGATACCCACTGAATAAGTTGTAGGTTGAGGATAATTGACCATATCTACTCCATAATAGAATGGATTTCCGTACAAACCAAACAATTCAGGATCAAGACCCGTGTATTTTGTAAAAGTCAATAAGTTATCGATTGTGGTATAGACTCTAAAATTGTTTACCCCGAATTTTTTTGATTGTGCTGATGGAATTGTATATCCCAATTGAATGTTTTTTAGTCGGATATACGAACCGTCTTCAACATATAAATCCGAGAAGTTTTCAGTGTTTTTATTCAAATCCGCCGCATTTAAACGTGGTATATTTGAATTAGGATTACTAGGCGTCCAAGAGTTTATGGCCATATCACGACTGATATTGGTTTCAAACATTTTTGAATTATACAACGTCTGACGCATAGAATTTACAATTTCGTTGCCGTATGAGCCTACGAAAAACATCACCATATCAAATCCTTTATAAGAAAGATTTACATTGAAACCACCAGTAATATCAGGACTTGCACTACCCAAGTAGGTCATGTCCAATTCGGTAATTTTACCATCGCCGTTTCTATCCACAAATTTTACGTCTCCAAGACCTGCGTTGGGCTGAATAGGAGTATTGTTCAAAGAATAGGCGTCCAATTGTTCTTGTGTTTTGAAAAGTCCATCGGTTTGGTAACCATAGAAATAAGAAATCTCTCTACCTATTTCGGTTTTAGTTGTATTGCCTAATCTACCAGCACCACCACTGCGGATAGGGTCTCCGCCTGCCAAGCTAGTTATTTCATTTTTGATTAAGGCAAAATTTAAACCTAGGTCGTATTTGAACGCATTTTTATTATTGGCATAATTCAAAGTGAACTCCCATCCTTTGTTTTGCATGGTACCAGCATTGACGGCTGGTTTTTTCATACCTGCATAGGTAGGAATAGGTTTTGAAAGAATCATATCGTTGGTGTTTCGAATAAAATAATCTACGGTACCTGTAAGTGAATTGTCAAATAATCCAAAATCGACACCAACATTAAACTGTTCTGAATTTTCCCAAGTGAGTTCGGTATTCGCAAGCTGTAGCTGAACCGCACCCTCCGTAGGGACGCCGTTTAACGAATACACATAACCACCATTCACGCTTGAGACATAATCAAAATTACCAGCGCTACCTTGGTTACCCACTAAACCCCAACCAGCGCGAAGCTTTAAGGTGGATAAGGTCTTGTCAATTCCCGACATGAATGATTCTTTATTGACGTTCCAGCTACCTGCAAAAGAGGGGAACGTGCCCCAACGTTGTTCCGGCAAAAACTTAGAACTACCGTCTAAACGAACTGTCGCGGTCAATACATATTTGTTTTCCCAAGAGAAGTTTCCACGGAAAAACGCTGATTGCAAACGGTTTTCACTTTTTCCTCCACCAAGACCAAATAAAACAGCGTCTTTATGTGCTCCTAAATATTGCAAAGAGGCACTTTCTGGCACATCATAACCTGTGGCCCAAATATCAGAATATTCGTTTGCCTGCATTTCCGTTCCTAAAGTGGCGTTGATGTTTAGCTTGTCAAATTTTTTATTATAGGAGAAATAGTTGGTAAATACCCAATTCCATCCTTGACCTCTACTTTGATTCAGTGACGAAATATCATTTTTTTGTGTTGGTGTAATGAAATATTCTGGACTATAAGCTTTGTATTCGTTAAAATCCATAATAGTTCCAAACTGTGAACGGAAGGACAGACCCTCGGTCCAAAGATCATCAAACTGTAGGTAAAAATTACCCATAAATCGATTGCCAATGCTTTTTTGTTTTTCGGCTAGATATATAGACAAGGCGGGATTTGTAGCGGCTTGTGAGTAGTATATTTCACCAAAAAAATTGGTATAATTGTCAAATGGGACTGAAATAGGATCAGAGCGTAAAGCACCTGGAATAGTTCCACTATAAAAATCATTTCTTTCGCTCGGTCTTTCATAGTGTATGTAATTGTAAATCATACCAAACTTGATTTTGTCGGTCAATTTTAAATTGTTATTGGAATGAAACATAAATTTATCAAGCTTTGTTCCTTTAACAACTCCTTCTTCGGTAGAGGCAGTTATACCGTGATCGTAGGTGTATTTCTCTGTGTTACCAGAAATCGCCACATTATATCGCGTGTTAAATGCCTGACGGTAAATTTCTTTTTGCCAGTCGGTACCTTTCAAGTAATTACCTGCAGCTTGTTGATCCAGCACATAGTTAATTATATCATCGGTCATTCCTATCGATTTTCTTGCATTGGCAAACTCGGTAGCATCAGCAAGATCCAATTTTTTGTTTGCAACAGAAACACCTGTCAATACGGTTCCAGAAACTTCAAATTTGCTGCTTTTGGAACCAGTACGTGTTTTCACTAGGATCACACCATTTGCCCCTCTTGAACCATAAATGGCTGTTGCCGATGCATCTTTCAACACTTCCATACTTTCAATGTCGGTCGGAGCGATGTGGCTGATATCGCCCATTGGAAAACCGTCCACTACATAAAGAGGATCGGAATTATTGATAGTACCAATGCCACGAATACGAATTCTTACTCCTGCACCGGGACTTCCTGAATTCGAAATTACATTTACACCCGCTACACGACCTTGAAGTGCTCTTGCTGCATCGATCGAGGTCACCTTTTGAATATCGCTTACATTTACTTTGCCAACGCTTCCCGTAACATCGCTTTTTCGCATTGTTCCGTATCCTACAACGACCACTTCGTTCAGACTGGTGTTGGTAGACTCGAGTTCTATAGTAAGATTTGGCTTAACGGATACTTTTTGAGATTTGTACCCCATAAAAGAAATGGCAAGTGATTGACTGCCTTTAGGAGCGACAATTTCAAATTCACCTTTTTCATTTGTAACCACACCACGGCTGGTGCCATCGACCTGAATTGTAGCGCCAGGCAGCGATTCTTTGGATATTTTATCGATGACTTTTCCTTTCACATTTACTTGAGCGTAAATCGAGGAATAAAATCCGATAAATAATAGCAATAAAAATGCTTTTCTCATAATTTTTTTTTTGGTTAATTAAATATTTGTTCAAGTTTTAATTTCAAAGGCTTCAAAAGTGACTTTATCTGCCCTTATTTCATGGTTTATTATTCAAATAATTTAAAGAGTAATTTTTCTTTTTTGATCATACGCAGGTATTTTTTGGTTGTACATAAAAATTTTAGTGAGGTACAAAATTAGAGCAAGGCTATACTAATACTCGTTCGTTTTTGAAGGGCTTTTTTTAAAATTTGTCTCATATTCTAAAGATGATACAAAATCGAAAAGAATGATACATATCTTAAAATTTTCTTAGAAATTGGTTTTTGATTATGATTACATTTGTAAATGAGTATTATTTTAATAATTCCATAATTATTCCGATGAAAAAATCAATTATTATTTTATTGTTTTTGACACTAATGTTACAAAGCAATACTGTCATTCGAATTTCAAATTCGGTTATAAAAACAACCAATGATGGCTTATGCAATTCCATGGTTACCGCAATTGCACAAGATCAAAATGGATTTATTTGGATAGGAACCGAGGAGGGATTGAGCAAATACGATGGATTAAGTTTTAATACCTATAAAGTCAACGGTAGTGATTTTTCAAACTTGACAAACAATAGCATCGTGAGCCTTTTGTGTGATAAAAAAGGGCAAATTTGGGTAGGAACCTACAATGGATGTCAGGTATACAATGACAAATTAAATGCGTTTCGTACGATTGATTTTAAATTAAAAGAAATCAAAAACAAAGCGATAAAAATTGAGAAAATCTTTGAAGATAGTAAAAACAACATTTGGCTATCGACTTCAATCAATGGGGTAATTATGATAGATAGTAAAGGAAAAAAAAGCAAACACTTTTATTATCAGCCCAAAAATCCGCTCTCTATTTGTAGTAATATTGTCACCGATATTGCCGAAGACGCCGAGGGAAATATATGGTTTACCTCCTCAGACAAAGGAATTTCTGTATATAATGTCTCGAAAAATACCATCCGACATTTCAATAAAGAAAATGGCGCATTGCCCTCAAATCAGGTATTGCGATTAATAAAATCAAAGAACCATACGATTTACCTGAGCATTCTTAAAATTGGGCTAGTCGAGTTTAATGCTAGAAATTCAAGTTTTCAAGTGTTGGACAAGGTGAATTCCAAAATTCCATCGAAAATCATTTTTAGTTTAGGTATCGATGCACAAAACAACATTCTACTAGGAACCGACGGCGATGGACTACTCGTGTACAACCCCAAAAACAGTGCAGTTTACCCTCATCCTGTATTTGTAGAGCGTTTCTTTGAATTGGGCCGAAGCCGAGTGCATTGTCTCTACACCGACAGCAAAAAAAATATTTGGATTGGTATTCCAACCTTGGGTATTTGCCTCATCAAGCACAGCAATGCCGGATTTCAAACCTATCGCAATTTTGACGGTATTCCATTCCATGATTGCATCAATAGTATCTTTGTCGATAAATTTAAAAACATTCTCATGGCCTCAGATGGTGGGGGCTTAATTGTATTCAATAGAAATACCAATTTCAAAAAGCAATTTACCAACAACAAATCGGATCGCTTTTCACTAACCGATAATGCGGCTCTCGATGTTTTTGTAGACAGTGAATTGCAAACTTGGGTGGGTACTTACACCGGAGGACTATGTGTCATGGACCATCTTTCGGGTCATTTTATCAATTATAACACCGAAAATACAAATGGTGGATTAAAAAGCAATAATATACGAACCATTACCCAATCCAAAGACGGGAAAATTTGGATAGGAACCCACTCAGGTGGAATTAGCTGCTATGATAAACAGACAAAAAAATTCACCAATTACAGTCAATCTGCCAAAAAAAATAGCGTCATCAACAATTGGGTTAATAAAATCTATTTTGACAAAAAAGGACGGTTGTGGATAGGAACGGTCTATGGGTTAAGTTGCTTTATCATTAAAAAGAATACATTCATCAATTATAGTACCCAGACCAATAGCGATATGAGCGATAATATGATTCATTCTATCGCAGAAGACAATGAAGGAAATATATGGTTTGGTACGGACAATGGCCTGAATTGCCTCAACCCATCCACTGCAAAAATTAAAGTGTTTACCACTGATAATAACCTCATTAGTAACCGAATAAAAGGGCTTGTCTTTACGGGAGAAAACAGCTTGTGGATTAGTGACAATCAGGGTATCTCCTGTTTGAATACACAAAATTTTCTGGTGAAGTCCTACAATATGCAAGACGGATTGCAAAGCGATGAATTCAACTCGAAATCCTATTTTTTGAGTTCAGATGGCGAAGTGTTTTTTGGGGGCGCCAAAGGAATAAACACCTTCAAGTCTAATATGATCAACTCTAAAAGGCCTGTAAATACCATTCTATTTACCCAATTGAGATTGTATGACGAACAAGTGCTTATCAATAGAGAAACCAATGGCAGAGTAATTTTACCAGAATCCCTACAGTATTTAAATGAAATAAACTTGAATCATAGTGATAAAAGCATCACCATTGAATTCTCTATTCCTGAATATTTTGCAGGAAAAAAACTGATAGTTTCCTCCTATTTGGACGGATTTGATTCGAAATGGCAAAATCTTCCAGCTGGAAGTAGGTCTGTAACCTACACGAATTTGGCGCCCGGAAAATATACACTTCATCTCAAAACGGGTCAATCTACCAATGAACTCGAAGGAGAGGAAAAGAAACTAACGATTATTATTCATCCCCCATTCTGGAAGACGTGGTGGGCGTATTCGATCTATGCCATTGCCATCGCTTTTTCTTTCTTTATGGCCTTTCGATCCATCAAAATCAGAAATCATAGAAAGGATAAAAAACAAATAAAGAAACTTGAAATAAAGAAGGAAAAGGAATTGTACATGTCTAAACTCGTGTTTTTTACAAATATCTCGCACGAGTTTCGTACCCCACTGACTCTAATTTCTTCGCCCTTAGAACGACTAATTCAAAATGAAAACAACGAAGAAAAATTACAATTACTTGCCATAATTCGTAAAAATTCGGAACGATTACTTCATTTAATCAATCAGATTCTTGATTTAAGAAAATTAGATATGAGTCAAATGAAAGTTAATGCCAAGCCAGTAAATGTAGCGGCTGTGGTAAAAGATATTTTGGAGAGTTTTCGGGATATCACGACCCAGAAAAACATTGATTTAACCTTCGAAAATAAGATTGCAAACACCTTTGTTTGGTTCGACCCCAGTATGCTCGAAAAATGCATTTACAATGTGATTTCCAATGCCGTAAAATTTACCGAAAAAGGATATATTGCCATCGTAACCGATTTTGAAACGGTCAAAGAGCGGGACTATGTGGTCATCAGAGTGTCAGACACAGGAATTGGTATGTCTGCCGAGGTAATTCATAAAATTTTCGAACGCTATTACCAATACAATACCACGGACAAACAATATGTCGGGACCGGAATCGGTTTAAATCTTGTTAAAACCATTTTGAAACTGCACAGTGGAACTATCACCGTTCAAAGTGAAATAAACGAAGGCTCCACGTTTAGTATTTATCTTCCCGCAGGAGATGAAAATAAAAATAATGAGATTCAAACTTTAGCTCCTGAAAATAAGCACATAGTAAACTCTTATGTGTATGCTGAAACCGAAAATAATACAACTCCACAAGAAGAAAACAGCACGGAGTCGGATTCCAACAAATCCAAACCTGTTGTGCTTATTGTCGATGATAATAGTGACATGAGAACAATTCTAAAAGTCGAATTGATGTCGAATTACAAAATTATAGAGGCAGAAAATGGAGTAAAAGCCTTTGAAAAGGTAAATACTAAATCCCCCGATTTAATAGTAACCGATATCATGATGCCAAAAATGAATGGAATCGAATTGTGTAAAGCCTTGAAATCCAACATCGAATCGAGTCACATTCCAATTATTATTTTATCTGCAAAATCAGAATTGGAAGATCAAATTATGGGTATCGATTTGGGCGCTGATGCCTATATCACAAAGCCATTTAACATGGATTTACTAAAAACACAAATTAGAAATTTGCTGAACCAACGCCAAAAACTAAAAGAAAAATTCAGCAATTCAATCCACTGGGAAGTAGAAAGCGGAGTATTGACCTCGGCCGATGATCGCTTGATGGAGAAAACATTCGAAATTATCAAGAAAAACATGGATAATCCAGCACTAGGAGTCGAAATGCTTAGCGATGAATTGAAAATAAGTCGTGCGCAACTCCATCGTAAAATGAAAGGAATTATAGACCAAACGCCTGTCGATTTAATACGAACGATTCGAATGAATCATGCGGCCAATTTGCTTTCAACGACTGATCTTAAAATTTCGGAGGTGGCTTATGCTGTGGGTAGTAATTCGCAGTCGTATTTTTCAAGTAGTTTTTCAGAGTTTTTCGGTAAATCGCCAAGTCAATTTAAAAAGGAGGGAAATGACCTATAATCCGGCTAGCGCGAGATTCGAAACAAAAATTAGGCTTTCTATTGCTGTAGATGCCAAGGATATTTCTGCAGGCAATAAAAGTAATGCTCTTTTATTTTTCGCAATTTTTTTGAATTGCAAACGGGGTTTTCAACGAGCAATTTGTTAGGAGATAGTATTCTGTCTTTAAATTAGAGTACAAAAAAACCTCTTCTAAAGAGGCCTTTTGTGTCAAGTATTTTAAAATTTGATTTTTACCAAAAAAAATACGTTTAAAAATAAGTGTTTTTCATACCCTCAACTATTTTTTAATAATGACTTGTGAATTAGAACCTTTATTTGTGGTTACTTTAACTACATAACTGCCCGAAGTTAGATGGCTTATATCGATGCTTTCCGTTGGATTCGATATTTTGTTTACCAAAAGACCGTTGAGGTTGTAAATCTGTACGTTTTCTATTTTTTGATCGGAAGAAAGGTATAATTTTTCTGAAACCGGATTGGGATACAATTTCAATTGTGAAGTTTCCTTAACTTGAGGGAGTCCTAAAGTGGCGTAGGAGGTTTTAATATAGTACAAGTTTGCCACACTTCCTTTATTGATGACATAAGTTGCCGCTGCTAGTGCCGGCACGGTTACGATGCCTCCAACGGCAGTGTAGGAAGTGGTCGGTCCGGAGGTGGTGCCCACTGAAAGCTTAATCGTTCCTGAAAATGTGGGATCAAAAACTAGAGTAAGGGTGGATACAGCGGTTGTTGTATATGTAATAGTCGTTGTGGGCAATGATTCAATTTTCAATCGTGCCGTCAAATTTTGACCATCGTAGTTGGCGGAACCAGCCGTGGAATTCATATTGCCTGCAATGGTATAAAAGCTGCTTACTTTTCCAGAACTGGTAAAATTATGGATTTGGTCACTCGCTACAATTCCTGTGACTGTGATTGTCCCGGCCCCAGTGGCGGACGTACCTCCAGTTCCCGTTGTGGCGATAGAAAAGTATGTACTAGCAGCTGTTGGCGTTCCTGTGATTGTGATAGTTTTGGCAATACCATCCTTTACAAAAGAAATTCCAGAAGCTGGTAGTCCTGTTACGGTCGCACCGGTTGCGTCGCCTCCCCAAGTATAAATTATAGTACTTATCGCAGATCCAGTGGCTACGGTTTGGTTGTTGTTTGAGGCCGAAGTAAGCGTAAGTGTTTGGTTTCCTGGAGTTGTCAAAGTGATTGTACCGGTACCATTAACGGGAGTTCCCGAAGTTCCTGATGTTGTAATCGAGAAGGATAAACTTGCAGTAGGCGTCCCCGAAATGGTGATGGTTTTAGAAATTGCATCTTTTATATACGTAATTCCAGAAGCTGGTAATCCTGACACTGTTGCATCTGTTGCCGTTCCTCCCCAAGTGAAAATCATATCAGTTATCGCTGCTCCGGTCAAAACGGTTTGGTTATTATCTGTTGAGGTTATTAAGGTTTGTGGACTAACAGTAGTGGTGGTTTCGCCTTGTATAAAAACCATTTTGGTTGCATAATTTGTCAAAGCAGTTTTTTGAGCCGTATTGACCAAATACGAGGCATCATCAACAGCATTGTTATAGGTAAATTTTAAATCACCACCTGCTATTCTTCCTGAATATAGGATGGTTTTATCTCTAGCAGCAAGGGGTTCATCGATGGCTAAATTTTTTACATATAATGCGGCGTCGGTATCAAAGTTGTTATAACTGTTGGCTCCTAATTTTGATTTTACTGTATTTGGAACCATTTCGTCTCTAGCTAATGGTACATAGGCATCAAAATCGGTTGTGGAATTGATTTTGCCTGCAATATTATATTCTGGTTTTGGGTCGGCATAGGCTACAAAACGCATCGTATTGGCGCCATTAGATGCATCAAAAGTATTATTAAATGCTTTGATTGTACCACCAGCCTCCCCGGAGAACGTACCCATATTAGCAGGATCATTAGTTTGCGTTGATGAATTCCATATATCGGTACCTTGCATTGATGTTAAAATAGGATTTTTACAATCCCGAAAATAGTTGCCTTCTATAAATAAGGAAGAGCCTAAAGTGGAACCCGAGCCATATTTTGCATTACCATCAAAAAAGTTGTTGTAGATATGAGCTGAATAGTAGCGAACACGAGGATGTCTAGAATCGGAATGATCGAACCAGTTATGATGATAGGTAACATACAAACCAGTAGTAGTGCCCTCGCTTAATCCTAAAAGACTTGCTTTGCCGTTATCCCAAAAATGAATATAAGAAAAGGTACAATAGGTCGATGTTTTATTATCTAAAGCTCCATCGCCTTTGATTTGATCCGCATCACTGCCTGCATCACCATAAAACATATCGCAATGATGTACCCAAATGTGGTCGTTGTCTTGTTGCATACCAACGTTGTCTCCTGCAGTGCTGTTGCAATTCATAAAACCTAAATTTCGAACCTCTATATTTGATGCTGATTTAAGACGAATTCCCATGCCATTGACCACTGCGTCGTTGCCAACTCCCTCAATGGTCAAGTAACTTGCAGGGTTATTGGCGTTTTCAATGGTAATGTCGCCACCTTCCATAACTGTCATGTCGGTAATGTTTCCAACTAAACGAAAAATGAAAGGGCGAGTATCTTTTCCTTTTTTAATGGCATATAAAATATTTTGGAACCCGACACAAGGGTTGGTACTAGCGCCAGTTATGGTAGCCGAAATGGTGTTTTTAGTGTTTTGAGTAATATAAAAAATAACCGCTCCGGTTTTAGGAACGCCATTCGCTTGATATCCTCCAGGCACTCTGTCTCCCTGAAAAGCAAATCCAGTTCTGTCGTGAGCTAATACGGTTAAGCTCGCAGTTGTGGTACCCGAACCTTCAATACTAGCCGTGACAGGTTTTACAGAAATGCTGTAGTCGCCCGCAGCAAGGCCTAGCACGTCAGCTCTGAAATAGGTTCCATAACTTCGAATGAGTTGGGTGTCAATTTTTTTATCGATTTGTCCGCCGCCAGTATAATACACATTATAACTATCAGCGCCGATAACCGGAGACCATTCCACATAAGCAGATTCTAGCCAGCCCGATGATTGAGTAATGGTTTGCGCAAAAAAAGTTCCGGAAAATAGCAGGGTGGTAAGGTAAAATAATATTTTTTTCATAGCGACAGAAAGGTAAAAAGGTTTGGAAATTGACATACTAAAATCGATTTTTAAGGAAACGGTTAATATCGAAAGTAGTAAAAGTCAAAATAAATGCAATCGATTACGTAAAAGTACTATTATTTTTGAATAGCGCAATTTATTTTAGAATTTTATTTTTCAAAGGGATATTTGGCCTCAGATTTTTAGCGATAAAATTTTAGAATAAAATCATAAATGTAGGACTGAAATCGGTCTATTTTGATGAGTATTTCGTGAATAATTCAAAACAGTAGTTGCGCTCCCTGCGAAAGGAGTATCCAGAATTGCAAAAAAAATCTATTGAAATAGTTGGAAATATTAAAATAAAACCTAAATTTGCGTAATCGATTGCATTTCGTTTTACGAAAATGCTAATTCCAATGATAGATTGGGTTTCTACCTGCCAATTTGTAATTAAGAATGCTGCTGGTTTCCATCTCGAAAGGCTCAAAAGGATACAATTATTTTAATTATTAAAGAAAATGAGTACAAAATTCATACACGATAATTTTTTATTAGAAAATAAATATGCTGAAGAATTGTATCATAACTATTCTAAACAGCAGCCCATTATTGATTACCACAACCATTTATCTCCACAAGCGATTGCCGAGGATGTTATTTTTGAAAATGTTACCAAAGTTTGGATCAACGGAGATCATTACAAATGGCGCGCGATGCGAACCTTGGGAATCAATGAACAATTTATTACCGGAAATGCTTCGGATAAAGAGAAATTCTTGCAGTGGGGCAAAACGGTTCCGTACACAATGCGGAACCCTTTGTACCATTGGACGCATTTAGAGTTGGCTCGTTATTTTGATATTTATGATTTGTTAAACGAAAAATCGGCCGAAAGAATTTACGAAGAAGCTTCGGATAAAATGAATTCTCCTGAATTCAGCACTCGCAATTTGCTTCGCAAGGTCAATACAGCCTATGTTTGTACGACCGAGGATCCAACAGACGCATTAAAATTTCATCAGCAGCTGGCTACAAGTGATTTTGAAATCAAGGTGGGTACTGCTTTTAGACCTGACAAAGCTATTCTGATTGCAAACGAGGGTTACAACGAATATGTTGATGCGCTGGGGAAATCGGCAGATATCAACATCAATTCTTACGATGATTTGTGCTCGGCTTTGCGCAACAGAATCGACTATTTTGATAAAAACGGATGCAAAATATGCGATCACGGTTTGGATCAAGTGTATTTCGAAAATTATACTGAAAACGAAATACAACGCATCTTCAAAAAGAGAAGAGAAAATGGACTCTTGACTACTGAGGAGGCGTTGAAATTCCAAAGCGCGGTATTGTTCTTTTTATTCGAAACCTATCACGAATTTGGTTGGGTACAACAACTGCATCTGGGCGCTTTACGAAACAATAATGCGCGCATGCACAGAATTTTAGGTCCAGACACGGGTTGGGATTCTATTGGTGATTTTCCTCAAGCACAAAAACTTTCGGCTTTCTTAAATGCCTTGGACAGTAAAGATAAATTGGCAAAAACCATCATTTACAATTTAAATCCTGCCGATAATGAAGTGATGGCTACGATGATCGGAAATTTCAACGACGGTAGCGTAAAAGGTAAAGTCCAATTGGGTTCAGGATGGTGGTTTTTAGATCAAAAAGATGGAATGACCAAACAACTGAACGCTCTTTCCAATATGGGATTAATCAGCTGCTTTGTTGGAATGTTGACTGATTCTAGAAGCTTTTTATCTTTTCCACGACACGAATATTTCCGGCGAATTCTTTGCAATCTACTGGGTGAAGAAATCAAAAAAGGAGAATTACCCAATGATATGGAATGGATTGGAAAAATGGTTTCCGATATTAGCTACACTAATGCCAAAGACTATTTTAAAATATAAAAAATATAATGGAAAAATTAAACAGAAAAAGTCTAGGCTTAGAAAAAAAATTCCCCATCAAAGTGGTTCAATTTGGGGAAGGCAATTTCCTGAGAGCTTTCGTGGATTACGCTTTTCAAAGACTAAATAAAGAACTGGAGTTCAATGCGGGAATTGCCATAGTTCAGCCCTTGAAAGAGGGCATGGTGGATAGGATCAACGACCAAGACGGGCTTTACACCCTGTTTATGAATGGCATCAAAAAAGGAGAGAAAATTCAAGATATTGAATTGATTACCAATATTGTAAAAGCTATCAATCCATATTCTGATTTTGCAGATTTTCTAGCTTTAGCACAAGAAGAGGAACTTCAATTTATTGTTTCAAATACCACCGAAGCAGGAATTGAATTTATCGAAAGCGATACTCCAAATATGCAACCACCCGTTTCGTTTCCTGCAAAATTGACGGTTTTGTTATACGAAAGATTCCAACATTTCAATGGAGATCCTTCTAAAGGTTTGACCATCATTCCTTGCGAATTGATTGATTATAACTCAGAAACGCTGAAAAAATATATTTTGCAATACTGCGATTTATGGGAGTTAGAAGAGGCATTCAAAACTTGGGCATCAGAGGCTTGCACCTATCACAGTACTTTGGTGGACCGAATTGTTCCCGGCTATCCACGAGCTGAAATTGAAGAATACAACAACAAATTGGAGTATCAAGACAATTTAATCGTTGCCGCTGAACCCTTTTTCCTCTGGGCTATCGAAGGTGGCGAGGCATTAAAACAAAAGTTGCCATTTCATAAAACGAATTTGAATGTGAAGATTGTTGATGATATTCGCCCTTTCAAAATGATAAAAGTTCGAATCCTGAACGGTGCGCATACCGCAATGGTTCCTTTTTCGCTTTTATATGGCAACAAATTGGTGATGGAAACCGTAAACGGAAGTTTTACAGGACAGTTTGTCAATAGTGTGATCAGCGAAATTAGTGGCACTCTTGATATGGATAAAACCGAAATTTTAGCCTATACCGAAGAGGTCATGGACCGATTTAAAAATCCATATATCAAGCATGCATTGGCCGATATTGCCTTGAATTCCATCTCTAAATTCAAAGTACGAGTGTTGCCGAGTTTGTTAGGCTATTATACTGCGAATCATAAATTACCCATTAATTTAACCTTTTCATTGGCTTGTTTAATCCAATTCTACAAAGGAATTTGGAATAATGAAGTACTTCCTGTAAAAGATGCTCCGGAAATAGTCGAAGCATTTAAAAGCGCTTGGCAAATGGGGAATTTAGACTTGGTTGCCATAAGAATTTTAGCTAATACAGACTTCTGGGGTGAAGATTTAACAAATGTTAAAGGCTTATCAGCGGCATTAGTTTTAGCTTTGAATGAAATTAATGCCAACGGAATTGAACAAGGTTTCATAAATTTCGAAAAATCAGCTAAAGAATTTTCACTCAGTACGTAGTATTATGCAAAAGAAATTAATAAAAATAAATCCTTCAGATAATGTCGCTGTAGCTTTAGTCAATCTTGTAGCTGGCGAAGTAATCCAATTTGAAGGTGCGGCAATCACAATCGAGTCGGATGTGAAAATGAAGCATAAAATTGCAATGACCCCTTTTGAAATAGGAGACAAGATTATTATGTATGGGGTTTTGGTAGGGAAGGCGAGTGCTCCAATTGCCAAAGGAGGAGTTCTTACGACCGCAAATGTGCTACACGAAAGCGCCAAAGTAACCGCAAAAACAGAATCTATCGGCTGGACCGTTCCTAATGTGGATAAATGGAAGAACAGAACGTTTCAAGGCTATCATCGCGAAGATGGACAAGTAGGGACTGAGAATGTTTGGTTGTTTTTTCCTTTGGTTTTTTGTGAAAATAGAAATATTGAAATCTTGAAGGATATTTTCGAAAAAGAATTGATGAAGCCCAAAGAAAACGATTATCAGTTATTGCTGCGTTCGCTTGTAAATTCTGAAAATGGCTCTGCTGAAACTGCTGGTAAATCAGCCGAAGATAATCTGTTCAAAAATATAGAAGTGAAATTCATCACGCATCAAGGGGGTTGTGGTGGGATTCGCCAAGATTCGCATAGTTTAGCTAAATTGTTGGCAGGATATGTCAACAATCCGAATGTGGCTGGAGCTACCGTTTTGAGTTTGGGTTGCCAAAACTTGCAAATTCAAATATTTAAAGATGCTTTAAATGCTATCAATCCCAATAGCAAAAAACCCGTTTTGATTTACGACCAACAATCTATTGGAACTATCGAGGCGATGTTGAGCAGCGTGGTGAAAGATACATTTGCTGCGATCAAAGAAGCCAATAAACTCGAAAGAACTCCTGCGCCATTATCTAAATTGAAAATTGGTTTAGAATGTGGCGGCTCTGATGGATTTTCGGGAATTTCGGCCAATCCAACTTTGGGAGTAACTTCCGATTTGCTGGCAGCCTTAGGGGGAACAACAATTCTTTCGGAATTCCCAGAATTATGCGGAGTCGAACAAGAATTAGTCAACCGTTGCGTCGAGGATCAAGATGGAAAACGGTTTCTGGAATTAATGCAATGGTACGAAAAAACCGTTATAGATGCAGGTTCAGGATTTGATATGAATCCATCTCCTGGAAATATAAAAGACGGATTAATCACGGACGCGATGAAATCGGCTGGAGCCGCTAAAAAAGGCGGAACCTCTCCAATTGTCGGCGTTTACGATTATGGCGAATACATCAACAAACCCGGTTTCACCTTGTTGTGTACTCCAGGAAATGACGTAGAATGTACCACAGCGATGGTCGGTTCCGGAGCGAATATGGTCTTGTTTACCACTGGTTTGGGAACTCCAACAGGAAATCCGATTGCTCCCGTAGTAAAAATTTCTTCGAATACACCACTGGCTGAAAAAATGCCGGATATTATCGATATTGACACCGGAGGCATTATAACTGGGGAAAAATCAATAGATGAAATGGCTGATGAAATGCTAGAATTTATTATCAATGTGGCTAGTGGAACCATCAAAACCAAAGCAGCCATTTTGAATCAAAATGATTTTATTCCTTGGAAAAGAGGCGTGTCATTGTAAGCATAATGTTTTTATTTGATTAGTTTTTATTGAAAAGGCGGAGGATTGAAATTCCTTCGCCTTTTTGTTTGTAAAATAATCTATTTATTTGGTTCTACGGGGTTTTGTGTGAGAATAAATTTAAAATTAATTTAAACCACATAGAAAAGAAGTCGAAATTGTTAAAAAGATTGACATAGAAAATTCTTTTTGCACATAGTGCTATGAATACTATGCAAAAGCAAAGCTTTCTAAAAAAAAGCTATATTCTTTAGCTATCGGAACCATAATAAAAACTATGTGGTAAAAAAAGTTCACAACATTTCCAGTAAAACCATTTATTTTTTGGACAAATGACAAGTTAATTTTTATCAAAAAAAGAGGATATTCAAAACTGAATATCCTCTTTTGGCAGTATAAATTAGACTGTTATTATTGCACAATCAGCTTTACAGATTTTTCAGCTTCAGCCGATTTTGCGTTCACGATATATACACCGCTATTGATGTCTAAACTAGAATCTGCATCCAGTTGAGCAGACTTAACCAAAGCTCCTAGCACATTGCAAACATTGACTTGTGTTTTTGATTTAATGTTGGATAAGAAGATTTTGTTCTGTTTGGAATAAACAGTAATATCCAATTCTTTTTGAAAAGATTTGTTTGCTAGTGTTGGAGTTGTTACTGTGGCACCAGATACTTCAATTTTGTAGATGTTGCTTGAGGTCGTATCGCCATAGATATATATTTTACCTACGGCAGCTTGAGCCGCAGAAATATTTGCTGTAAATATTACTAAATCTACTGGTGTAGCTCCGCCAATTGAGGTTCCAGAGCCTAGGAGGGTTGTGCCATTAGTGCACATCACTGTTCGTGCTGACCCATTGGATCCGGTTTTAAACCAAACTTTAACCGTACAAGCTCCGTTGACTGTGAAATAAACATATCGTTGAGTTGGCAATAAGTTGCCGGCAGTTCCACCACCTCCGCCATTCAGTTGGAAGCGGTTAACAGCAGTATAGCCATCAGTGAATGAAGCCGCGCTGGCGGTTACAGCACCAAAATTTGTATTGGTTGTTATTGGAAATAAGCCTAATTTGTCTACAACCATTTCAGTAGATCCTATTCCAGCTGTTAACGGCCAAGAGGGCACTGCAGCAGCACCATTGATGCTTGATGTACTATTCCCAAAGTCCCAAATTGTGGTTTGAGAATAGCCATAAGATGCGGCGAACAACATAGGAAGAATTAAATAAAGTAAAGTTTTTTTCATAATATTTTTTTTTGGTTAATAAAAAATTGTAATCGATTGCATAAATGTAATATTTAATTCAATTCCAGCAAAAAAAATTAACACTTATTTTTCGAAATGATGGCTAAACCACTGATTTTTGATGCTTTATAAAGTATATAGTACAAATTTCACCGTAAAACACTGTTAGTACTAAAGCCTATGTGAACTGTTATTGGTATAGTACTAAAAATGTAAATTTTAATAAGTCATCAACTTCATCGTTTTTTGACCATCAATAGCTTTTAAAACTACAATCCAAATGCCTGCGTTGGCTTTGAAATTGGTATCCGTATCGGTTTCGAATGATTTTACCAAAGCACCATTTAAACTATATACCAAAACCTTGGTGTTGGATTTCACATTAGAAACTACAATAGTGTTTTTGTACCCATACGCATTTGCAGAAGTTACCGCCTCGTATTTTTTGTTTCCAAGAGGATCTTCGGCAATCAATTGTGGAAAGGGATCCCAACCGTCTGAACCTTTTGTAAAATTAAATGTTGTAATTGATGTTCCGTCTGTCAATGTTGGCACAGTTAATAAAGTTGCCCAAGATGCTCGACTTGCTGAATTATTTACACCAGAATTTTCTATTGAACCATACTCATACATTTTGGCAGAAGTTCCAGATAATGAACTGTTCCAAGCAATTGGTGTTATCAATGATTCGCCTATATTCCCCGGGTAATCGGAGGTTTCTATAGTTGTATTATAAAAGACCGCCTCAGAGGTATTTGCAGCCCAAGGACGACCAAAAAACCCCGGCTTGGCACGGTACACAGATGCGGTTTCTATACCAGGAATTGCAGAGGTAACTTTACATTCATAAAACAAATAGCCCCTGCCTATGGCTTGCTGCGGCGCTGTCAGATACGAAGCATCGCCAGAAGTGTCGCTTACATTCATCGACAAATCTGTTTTGTAAAAGGTTGCATTCATTCCGCCAAACATATAATCTACGGCTCCCATCATCACTCCTTTATATACGGCCACCCTAGCCGTTGTACCACCAAAAAAACTATCCTGGCGACCTACAACTCTACAATTATTTAAAACCGTTTTATCGATACCATTTTTGATTGCTAGTGCTGCAGCTCTCTCTACAAATGGTCGGTTTTGAACGCTGGTATTGCCAACTGCAGTTGGTCGAGTTCCTTTGGTTAAACCAACTAATTCCACAAGTACATCATCGGCTTCTTTTGTCGAAATGTATTGGTTGAAAGAATTTTCAATAATAATATTTTGTGCTTCAAAACCATTGGCACTTACAATAAGCGTCGCATTCCAGTAGGAATTATTTGTGGTACCGCTCACGTTGGTATAGGGTTGCGATCCATTCTCTTTATTGACTCTTAAAATGTCTGCATCCCACTTCTGGTTGTTTTTCATACTGTAATAGTTATATCCTAAACCATAATACGAAGTAATTCGCACCGCTTCAGGGCTGATATCAACTCCTTTGTTGGCCAAAGCTATACTTGGGGTAGCTGAACTATTTTTGATGGTAATATTTGGGATGGTAATATCGATCATTTCTTGATAATTACCTGGATCTACTAGAACAACCACCCTATCGCTTGCGGTACGAACCATTTTTGCTGCGGCATCCAAGGCTTGATTTATGGTCGCATAATTTTTACCCAAACCAACTGTGATTGGCGAGGTGTAAGCGATGCTGCCACCAATTTTAATCTCCGTAAAATAGGAGGTCAACGCAGTTCCTAATAAGGTAATGGTTACGTAGCCATCAGTAGCACCAGGGTAGGTATATTCGGTATTCACGATTGTAGCAGTACTTCCAGAAGTATTGATAATGGCCGCTCCACCGTCTATCGAAAAATTGGCCGCAAAATAATGAGAAACCGTAATTTTATCACCTACTTTTACTGGTATTTGCATAATTCCACCTGTTTTGGCTGTTAGATCTCCATTGGCCAAACGGCCTGCAAATGCTGCTGCTGTTCCGCTGAACAAAATCCCTTTATATCCAGTTGATGAAGTGGTAATTGTCCTGTCGTCAAAAGACCAAACGGTAGCAGGTTTGAATGCCAAAGTTTTTGAGGTTGGTAATCCAGCGATCAATAAATTTGAGGTTAAACCTAATTCTACTTGTTGGTTGTCTAATCCAGAATAATCGATGCTGTATGTTCCAGAACGTAATGAAACAGTAGTGTTTGGAGCAAAATTATAAACATAGCCTGCCTCGTTTATGTTGGTAAATTTAAGACTTAATAAGCCAATTTGAATAGCGTTTAATCCTGTAGGGTTGATTGTAACAGTGTACAAAGGTTTGGCTGTGAAAGCTATATTTACTGAAGTAGTGCCTGTAACTGTAATGCTATTTGCCAAAATTTCCGAATCGTTAACGCCGCTTGCACTTATTGTGTAAGGCGTATTGGCTTCTAAATCTACAGTATAAGCGCCAGTAGTAGTATTGACTACCGGTACTGGAATATAAATTTTGCCAGTTGCAGTGTAGCTCAAACCTACTTTTGTTACATCGGATGCATTTAATCCGGTAATGTTACCGGAAACCGTGAATAAATCAACTTTTAAAACAGCAATATTTTGGATTGTAGTAGGCGCCGAAACAACGGCATTTTCACCGCTACTGATGATAAAACCATTCGCACCCACCAAACTCATTTTGTAGGTATACCCCATTGGCAATGACACGGAATAGGTTCCGGCAGTTACAACGGCGTCTTTAGTTTTGCCATTCGGATACGTAAAACGAACCGAATAACCAGCAGGTAAACCTGGAGCAGCAGTTTCATTCATTGTGCCAGTCACGTTCGAATAAGTTGCCGGTTTTCTTAAAACTCTGTAATAGCTTGCTCTGGCAGCTGAGTTATCAAAAGAAGAAATTTTAAACGAACCTGCAGCTTTTGCCATAAACTTGGCTAAGGTAACTGCTGATGTACTGGTAGTGAGCGGTATGTTTTCAGTTTGAGTATTGGTGGTCGTATTGACAATATTCAAATTTGCAGCCGCATTGTCTACTCTTGCAACAAAAGTGACTTCATCATCTTCATTCAAATCCATAGAAAAGAATCGAACAGTGGCACTCGCATTTCCATTACAAAAAATACGGGCAGTATATTCAGGCAAACCACTGACTCCCAAATTTCCAGTGGCATATCGGGTGACAGTAAGGTCGTTTGTGTAAAATCGGTCGTTTGTGTTGGGTTTAAAAGTTAAGCCACCAGTAAGATTGATAGGATTGGTATTGGCATTTGTTAATACATTATTAGTACTTGCTGTACCTTGAACAACCAAAGCACTGTAAACGTAAAAGTTACTATTGATAATAGTTGGCGTTAGTAAATTATTATACAAACTAGGGTCTAAAGTTGCGCCTCCAAAATCCCAAACATCGGTTTTTTGCGCTTGTGCAAATGATATGGAAAGCAATACCGTGATAATAATCAATTGTAATTTTGTTTTCATATTTGATTCGTTTTTAGGTAAAAAAGGGACACGTTAGCCAGTGGTAAAGCATCCCTTTTTGTAAAATTTATTGGTTGGAATTGAAATGTTTTTCTAACGATTTGCAGTATTAGTAACCGTAGTCGTTCACTAATTTCCCGTTACTAGATTCAATAAACACTTGCCATATTGGCCAAAACTGTTTTGCATCAGGATTTACGCCAGCTTTGTACAATGAATTCGCTTTGGTTACAGCGGTCGCCCCAGTCCAAGTCCAGCTTACTGCCGTATATCCAGTGCCAGGATCAGTAGTTTCGCCACGATTTAAACCATAAATTATAAGAGAAACATTGTCGGTGTTGTATTTGTAATAAAGTGTAGACGGAACGGTGGCATATTCATCGGTTCTAGCTTGCAAACGAGCCATTTTATCTTTGGCAAGGTCCAGATTTGTTTTTAATAGATTCCAACGAATAAGCGCTTGTTTGCGTTCCATTTCGCCTGTAAATTCGAACTTATGTTCTTCTACAATGGCATTGAACATAGCCTGTTTAGTTGTTAAAGCATTAACATAAGCATCCACTTTGACAGCATGTTGTGCTAGAGGGAAAGCTCTTTTTCGAATTTCTTTCAAATACGGTGCTGCGGCAGTTGGACCTTCTATTTCGTTGGCTGTTTCAGCGGCCATCATGATTATTTCAGCATAACGCATATACATTTTATTTACACCATCGTCATTGGTTGAGGTCACAAATCGTTTCATCCATTCGTAGCGGTATTTCCCAAAATACCAAGTATCTAATTTATCTTTATTGATCACTTGTTTTGCAATCCCAGAGACAGCAGCTCCATACAAATAAGGCACACAACTTACATCTCTTCGACTGTCGGCTTGATCATAATCATAAAAAACGAATGGCAGTGGGCCAGCAGTTCCTCCTCTGTTACTTCCATTGGCGTGAAATTGATCGTTAGTGGTGTGTCGCACTGCAAAGGAGAAAAGCATTCTACCACGACCATCAGAAAATGGGAGTTCCCAAAGTGATTCGCCGCCGGCGTTAATATCTTCCTGATTGTATTTTTTCCATAAGGTTTCAAAGGAAGGTTCTAATCTAGCCGTTCCGCTGGTGATGACTTCGCGGCATTCTGTCAGCGCCAATTTGTACATTTTATCGACAGCAAGTTCTGGGTCGTTGCTTCTTCGTACTCCATCAGGATATTGTTGGTATCCGCTGGCAGCCAAGGCCAAACGAGCACGGAGGCCTTTGACAAAAGCTTTATTTATTCTTTCAACTGTTGCAGTAGCAGAACTTCCTTTAGGCCAAGCTACCAAAGTGGACGCTTCTCCAAGATCTTTGATAAGCTGTTTGTATATTTCGTCGCGACTTGTTTTGGGCAAATAAATGGTTTCGGTAGTTATGGGTTCAAAACGCATTGGCACATCGCCCCAAGATTTTATTAAATCGGCATAATAAATCGCTCTTAAAGTAAGTGCTTCTCCTAAGAGCTGTCCAAGTTCTGTTCCCGGTTTTGGGTTGCCAAAATTACGCAGTCCCTGTACACAAATATTGGCTCGTTCGATACCAGAATACATCATCGCCCAAGCATTATTGGCGGTATTCATTTCTGTATTGTTTGCTGTGGCACTATAGGTACAGAGTTGTGATTTATTATCATCGGTTTGTGAGGCATTGAACCATTCTATATCGGTATTCAAACCATAATATGGCAAAAAGCGTCCTCTGTAAGAATTAGTTTCTGCGAAAGGAATTTTTATTCCATCTACGGCACCGGATGCCAGTGCAGGGGTAGAGAATATGACGGACTCATCTAAGGATGATTTTGTTGGCGCTTCTAAAAATTCATCTATCGAATCTTGACAAGATGTCAAAAATCCTGATAGAATTAATCCTGAAATCAATATTATTTTTTTCATATGTTGATATTTATTGTTTTTTAACGGTCATATGTAATTCGCATATCATCATTGGTGTTTGCGACGAATTGTCGGTTATGCTCATTTCATAGTAAATAAGTTATTCAATTAAAAAGAAAGATTTAAACCAAATACAACCTGTCTGCTACGAGGGTAGGCTGAATAATCTACTCCCGGGGTGTAGGGCGTATTTCTTCGGGTAGAAACCTCAGGATCTGGCCCAGAATAGTGGGTAGCCGTAAATACATTACTCATGGTTTGATAGAATCGTAGTTTGGTGATTCCCAGTTTTGAAACTAGTTTTTCTGGAGCGGTATAACCTATTGTAAAAGTGTTCAGTCTGAAAAAGGAAGCATCTTCAACTGCCCAATCCGAAAAAACAAATCGATCCATTTTTGGTGACCACATCGTCGTAGTGGCATTCAATGCAGTTAATTGGGCTGGGTCGGTAACCAATAATCCCGTGTTAGGATCAAGGTTGGTCCATCTTTTTCCGTCTTCCATTTCAGAAATAAGGTTGCGATACTGACCGTTTGGTGATGCTGCAGTAGTGGTAAATTCTATCTTATTTGCATTGTAAGCATCATTGCCATAACTCCAATTGAAAGCGGCCATAAAATCGAATTGATGGATGTTCGCATTGATAACTAGCCCTCCGGTGTTTTTTGGATTTGCATTGCCAATAACGGTAATATCATTTGCATCTACTTTTCCATCACCAGTAAGGTCTTTCAATTTCATCGAACCCGGAACGACAGGTCCAACAATAGTCGAATTAGTAGCAACACCCGCTTTCAAAGTGTAAACGCCTCCTGCAAAATCAAAGTCAGACACTTCGTATCGGCCATCATTGAGATACCCTTTCATCAAGCCAAGCGGTTGATTTACATTTACTAAATAATCATTTCCTATCGAAGTAGAGGCCCAACCACTAGAATATCCAAAGTCGTCCATAATTCCGAGGCTATTGATATTGTTTTTATTGAATCCAATATTGAAATTAAAACTCAAATCATAATCTTCTTTTTGTATCGCCACTAAATTTAAAGTAACCTCAAGACCTTCGTTCTGATTTTCTCCCATATTTCTATATTGGGTGTCGTAACCAGTTCCCGAAACAGGGAAATTTATCAATAAATCTTTGGTGATATTTTTATACACATCGACAGTCCCACTGATGCGATTATTGAAAAATCCAAAATCAATTCCAAGATCCTGCGTCACGGTGGTTTCCCATTTCAAATCTGGATTTGGCATGGTTTTGGACGGTGCCCAGAAATTGGTAATATTATTGATCCAAGCCGTAGCGGTCGATTCAAACGTTCGAATCGTTTGTCCGACGGGAATATTATTGTTACCAGCTTCACCGTAACTCAATCTCATTTTAAGTAAATTGACCCAAGAAACGTCCTTCATAAAACTTTCTTCATTTATTTTCCAAGCCGCTGCTGCCGATGGGAAATAGCCCCAACGATTGTCTCCTAAAAACTTACTGGAGCCGTCGGCGCGATAAGTGGCGGTAAACAGATAGCGATTTTTGATGTCGTAGTTTACCCGTCCAAAAAAGGATAATAATTTATCGTCCGGAAGGTAATTGTTATTCACCGATTGTGGAATCCCCTGAGTGGTAAGATTCACGGCGTCTTCAAAGGTGAAAGATTTTGGATAGCCTTGAATGGTGCTGGTTATTTTATTACTCTGATAATCGATAATCTCTTCTCCCAAAAGTAGTTTCAGACTATGATTTTTACCTAATATATCTTTAAAATCGTAGTTGAAGGTATTGGCATTTCGGAAACGTTTGTTTTTTTCGTCGCTAATAATCAGCGATGGTTTCCCTTGATTGGTGGCGGCAGGAATATTGTTTACATAATACGTGGAACGACCATAGAAGCGATAATCTAAATTGTCATAAACATCCAATCCAAAGTCCGATTTAAACTGAAGATTATTGATGATTTTCCAAGAAAAACTGCCCAGCATATTAAAATTATTTCGAATCTGTTTGCGGTCATTATCCGCTATGGCAACAAAGGGATTCACGAGATAACTTGCGACAGCTTCGTCCGTGTCATCGGTCGTTAAGCCTGGCAAATCGATTGGAGAATAACCCACCACGTGTTTTAATCTAGAATCTGCCGAAGAAACCTCTTTTTGTTCATTTGCACCAGAACCGCCAATAACTGTATTGGAGTAACGCATCGTAAACGAAAGATCTACTTTGTCACTGGCTTTGTTTTTTAAATTCAATGACAAGTTATTTCTTCTAAAATCCGAGCCAACCATAATAGCGGATTCGTCATAAAGTGCATAGTTAAAATTGTAATTGATTTTATCGGAACCACCGCGAATTCCTAAATCGTGACTCTGAACCTTTCCTGTACGACCATAAATTTCTTCTTGCCAATCGGTACCTTCGACGCCAGCATAAGATTGCCACGGCGCAAAATATTTATCATAATCTTTCGTAGAACCTTTCGGCGAACTTGATAGCATAGCGTATTCGTATTGCCATTTTGCAAAATCTTCCGGATTAAGCACGTCGAAATCTTTTGCAATTGTTTTTGCACCATAAAACACATTATAATTTACCGACATTTTACCAGTTTTACTACCGCTTTTAGTAGTAATAATGATTACACCATAAGCGCCTCTAGAACCATAAATGGCTGTCGAGGAAGCATCCTTCAAAATGGTAATATTTTCAACATCTGCGGGCGAAATATCGCTCATACTGTTTACAGGAAATCCATCGACGATGATTAATGGTGAACTGTCTTGGGACAGTGATCCACCACCTCTAACTCTAATTTTCACTTCAGAATCCGGCGAACCTTCGGAAGAAGTCACTTGCACCCCGGCAACGCGGCCTGTTAAAGTTTCGGCTACATTAGACATAGGTACTTTTTTCAAATCGGCACCTGAAATAGTAGCAACAGAACCCGTTAAGTCGGATTTACGCGAAGTTCCGTATCCAATGAC
This sequence comes from Flavobacterium nackdongense, assembly GCF_004355225.1. Classification (NCBI taxonomy): domain Bacteria; kingdom Pseudomonadati; phylum Bacteroidota; class Flavobacteriia; order Flavobacteriales; family Flavobacteriaceae; genus Flavobacterium; species Flavobacterium nackdongense. The sequence continues at coordinate 2,835,290 of NZ_CP037933.1, forward strand.
CACCACTTCGTCGAGTTTAGAGGCTGCATTTTTCAAAACCACATTCATTGAGGTCTTTTGGCCCACGCTTTGGGTTAAGGTTTCAAATCCAATGAATGAAAAAACCAATTCGCTTTTTGAGCCTGAAATACGTAGGGTAAATTTACCATCAAAATCGGAACTGCTAGAATTTTTGGTTCCTTTTTCTATAATGTTTACGCCCGGAATCGGTAGTCCTGCATCGTCTTTAACCCATCCGCTTATGGTGGTTGGTTTTTTTTGGGCGGTGATGGTATTGTGCGCAAATAGTCCTAGTAAAAGCAGAAAGACAAAACTTAATTTTTTGCCTTTGTTTAATACTTTTTTTACAATCATGGTTAGCAATTTTAGTGGTTTGATTTTAGTATTTTATACAGTTGTAATTATTGAGGCTGCAACGCGCTGGAAATTCGTTTTAAAACGGAGCGTTCAGAATAGACACAAATAATGCAATAGATGTAATCGATTACGCAAAATTATATAATTAAATCTGTATATAAAAATTAATTTGCGAAAAAAAATGAAAATCTCAAAAAAGGCTTTAATTTATTATGGATTCAATAGTATAAAATGCAAAACTTAGAAAGAAATTTTCCCTAATTCTGTAGTGCACTTCTGGAAATGGTGCCTGTATTCTTTTTATTTACGAGCAAGAAGGTATTGCGTTTGTTTCGATCGGGTCAATATCCTGCTATTTCAAGACTTATTTTCCAGACGCAATATACTAAGACTAATCGATTTTGATTTTCATACAGCACCTTATAACGTATTGAAGATAAGAGCATTTATTTAGAAGCGATACTTCATTGAAACGAAAAAGTATTTTCATCTCGTATCGTGCTAGCGCTAAAATATAGAGTGGTAAAAAGTGTACCGCGCCTAAAGTGCTATACTACAATTATTTTGATTTGATGTTTCTAGAAGAGGATTTTCTAATATTCAGTTCTGAGGTGAGGACCACGTGATTGGCGTTTTTTATGCCTGTATTATTGATTTGATCCAAAAATACTTTGGCGGTCATTTTGCCCATCTCAAGCGGAACTTGATCGATAGTTGACATCGGAAGTTCTAAAAAGTCGGTAAAGGGTTCGTTGCCAAAACCAATTACACAGAAATCCTCTGGAATTCGCATCCCCATAGATTTAAGTTGCTGGATAGCGCCCAAAGCTGCAAAATCACCCGAGGAAAAAAGGGAATCAGGCGGTTGTGGTAATTTCATCAGGGTTTTAATGGCATCTGCTCCTTCGGCAACAGTACTTTTGGTTTGAATGACATAACTCTCGTTAAATTCAATGCCGTTGTCCGTTAGGGCTTGCTTGTAACCATTGAAACGATGTTTGAATATTTCTATATTTTGATTGCCTTTAAAATGGGCTATTCGGCTACAGCCTTGTTGTATTAAATGCTTGGTAGCCAAATAGGAAACATCAAAATCATTGATGGTCACCGAGCTGACTCCCGGAATATTTTTCTTTCTATCGAAGAAGATGACCGGAACATTTTTGTCTAAAGCTCGTTTTATGATTTTGTCATTTTCTGAACTCGTATTTTCGGAGCTGATATTGGAAACCGACATCAAAATGCCATCCACCTGAGCATTCAATAAGGTGCTGATGTTTTCGTATTCTCGTTTATCGTCTTCGTGGGTTTGACAAATGATAACATGGTATTGATGAGCATACAATTCTTCCTCGATACCGCGAATGACCGAAGCGAAAAAATTACTGTCTATTCTGGGGACAATGACACCAACGTTGAAACTTTTACCGCTTCGAAGTGCTAAGGCCAACTTATTTTGCTTGTAATTCATTTTAGCAGCCGTCTCCATCACTAGTTTTCGCGTAGCTTCGCTAATTTTTGGATTGTTATTCAATGCTCTCGAAACAGAGGCAGCGGTAATGTCAAGCTCTTTAGCAATATCGTAAATCGTGGTTCTTCGAGTCATTGTACTACAACTAATAATTTTTTGTAAATATAAAGTAAAAAAGTTAAAAAAAACAATTTATGATGTTATCGATTACATTTATTTTATTTTTTAATTTATAATGCCAAATTATTTTCTTTTAATGCTTGATAAGCAATCAAAAATTGGGATATTGTTGTGTAAATTTCATTTTTTTTAGTATTATTATGAATTGTTTAAAACTATTTTGTATGTTTGCGTAATCGATTGCGCTTTAAATTAAAATTAATTACATACTTTGTATACATGAAACTTTATAAATTATTTTCTTTCCAAGCTAAAAACGCGCTAAAAACCTTGGCGCTCGTCCTGATACTATTGGATGTATTGGTTGCAAATGCGCAGCAAAATGAAGATACTAGTGTAATATGGAAAAAAATGGAAGCCGTTTTGAAATCAATGAAAACCCCTGTGTTTCCCAACAAAACGTATTCAATCATTAATTATGGTGCAAAATCCAGCAGTACTTTCGACAATACCCTAAGTATTAAAAAAGCGATTCAAGACTGTTCGAAGAATGGAGGAGGAACCGTTTTGATTCCAAAAGGAACCTATTTCACTCGCCCGATTCATTTGGAAAGTAATGTAAATCTGCATCTTGAGGATGGGGCAGAACTTCTGTTTAGTGCCAATCCAAAAGATTTCCCACTTGTTCATACCACTTTTGAAGGAACGGAGTGTATGAACTATTCGCCACTTATTTATGCCAATAACAAAACAAATGTTGCGGTTACTGGAAAAGGGACAATAAACGGGCAGGCTAGCAATGACAATTGGTGGTCGTGGTGTGGAAAAGATACCTATGGGTGGAAGGAAGGAATGCCAAAACAACAAAAAGACATCGAGATTTTGATGTCGATGGCCGAAAAAGGGATTGAGGTAAAGAATCGGATTTTTGGTGATAACCACTATCTGAGGCCCAATTTTGTGGAGTTTTTTGAATGTACGAATGTGCTCATCAAAGATATCAATGTGATTAACGCCCCATTTTGGGTGTTGCATCCTATGAAGTCAACCAACGTTATTGTTGATGGTGTAAATATAAATAGTCACGGCCCCAACAATGATGGTTGTGATCCTGAATATTCCAAAAATGTCAACATAAAAAATTGCACCTTCAATACGGGAGATGATTGTATCGCCATAAAAGCAGGTCGCGATGCCGATGGAAGGCGGGTAGGGATCAAATCTGAGAATATCATTGTTCAAAATTGCAAAATGTTTGATGGTCACGGTGGAGTAACGATTGGTAGCGAAATGTCTGCCGGAGTTAGCAATGTCTATGTCGAAAACTGTGTGATGAATAGTCCCAATTTAGACGTAGCCATTCGGCTAAAAACAAACTCCAAAAGAGGTGGATTGATCGAGAATTTTTATGTTAGAAATATAGAAATAGGCGAAGTAAACGAAGCGGTGCTCAAGGTAGATATGTTTTATAATGTGCACGGCAACCAAGAGGGTAGTTTCATTCCCCGCATTGAAAACATTTCTCTTGAAAATGTAAAAGTCAAATATGGCGGGAAATTCAGCATTCTCGCATTGGGACGAAAAGACTCCAAAATAAAAAACATTACATTGAATAATGTGCTTATCGAAAAAGTGAATACTCCATTTTCGATAGAAAATGTGGAAAATTTAAAATTTATAAACACCTATATCAATGGCGCACTTGCCAATACTACTGGAATGTAAAACGAGCTAAGTATTAACCAACCAAACTAAAACCAATTATAATGAAAAACATTTTGCAAAATGGCATAAACTATTTTTATGTCATAACCCTTTTTTTAAGCTTTTTCTTGGCCAATGAAATGTCTGCCCAAAAAAGCACCACAGTAAGTGGAATCGTCAAAGACGAAGTTGGCTTACCCATGCCGGGAGTAAACATTCTCGAGAAAGGGACATCAAATTCTGCCAGCACTGATCTTGACGGTAAATTCAATATCAAGTTAACTACTCCCAACGCTATCTTGATCGTAAGTTTTGTGAGTTATCAGACGCAATCTATTGTGGTTTCCGGGAAAAATCAATTGGCGATCAATTTGAAACCTGAAGAACAAAGCCTTAAAGAAGTGGTTGTAATTGGTTATGGAAGTGTAAAAAAGACAGACGTAACAGGCTCAGTAAGCACAATAAGTTCCGCGGCAATAACCGAAAGAAATGTAATAAATCCTTTAGAAGCAATTCAGGGAAGTATGCCCGGGGTTCAGATCACTTCGAGTACGGGGCGTGCTGCCGATGGCTATAATGTGGTCATTAGAGGAAATAATTCCTTACTTTCTGATACTACTCCTTTGTACGTTGTAGATGGAGTGCCCACAGACAATATTGACTTTTTGAATCCACAGGATATAGCTCGAATGGACGTTTTGAAAGATGCATCTTCAGCAGCTATTTATGGATCTCGAGGTTCTAGTGGTGTTATTATTGTGACCACAAAAAGCGGTACAACTGCAAAATCAGCAATCAGTGTTTCATTTGAAAGTTCTTATGGTACTAAAACGGCTACCAGATTGCCTAAAATGATGACAGGATCAGAGTGGTGGTTGTTTCATCAAGCGGCTTATTTAAGTGCGACTCCTTTGACTCAGACACCTGCAAATCTTGCTTCATTGGCCGGTAATCAAAGCCCATTATTAGTTTCAAGAGCCAATTCAGGTTATAATTATGATTGGTATGATGCGGTGCTGCAGCCAGGGATGACTCAAAATAATTATTTGAATATTTCAGGGCGTTCGGATTCAGGTTTGGGATACAATTTAGCATTCGGTATTCAAAGTGACGAAGGTTTAATCGAAAATGATTCGACCGATAAATATTCTTTCAAGTTGGGTTTAAATCACAAAATCAACGACAAATTTTCAACTGGTGTGAATCTAACTATAACCAATACTGATGCTCAATTGGGCAGCGATTTGGCTATGCAGGAAGCCTTCAGATTAAGTCCACTGATGTCTCCTTGGGCAGTAGATGCGTCAGGAAATGAATTGGTTGGACAGCTTTTTTTCTTACCCGGGAAATTAACATATCCTGATGGAAGCTGGGCAGTAAATAAAACGAGCTCCGTTAATCCATTGGTAGAAATTGCCAATTCTTCGCAAACGGAAAACACTTGGCAAACTATTGGAAATGCATTTTTTCAATACCAACCGCTACAGTGGTTGTCTTTCAAAACTACATTTGCTATTGGCGTTACAAACAGCAAATTCGGTACTGCTTATGGAGCCCAGTCTAATGCTGGTGTAGCATTGAATAATGTGAATTCATCTTCTATTAGTAATAGCGATAATTTTAATTATACTTGGGATAACCAAATTGATTTGAAACATACTTTTAATGAAGATCACGCTTTCAGTGCATTATTATTACAAAGTTTGTATGCAAACAAAACAGAAACATCTTATTTATATTCTAATAATCAACCTTTTGACACCGGAATTTATAATATTGGTTCAGGTGTTCAAACAAGTTATAACGTAAGTTCAGGATACTCAAAAAATAGTTTGAGTTCCTATGCCGTTCGTTTGAATTATACCTACAAAGACAAATATTTATTGACTGCATCCAGCAGATGGGACGGTTCTTCTGTACTTTCTGAAGGGAACAAATGGGCTAGTTTTCCATCCGTTGCATTGGGTTGGAGAATTAATAAAGAATCATTTTTAACGGATAGTCAAACAATTTCTAACTTGAAATTAAGAGCAAGTCTTGGTTACACAGGGAATGATAATGTTTCACCCTATACCTCGCAAGCCTTGTTGAATCAGCAAACATTTTATGCCAATGGTACCAATTTAGTTTCTGGATGGCAATCATCGACATTAGCCAATCAAAATTTGACTTGGGAAAAAACAAGGGAATTAAACTTCGGTCTTGATTTTGGATTTTTTAAAAATATAATTTCAGGAAGTGTTGATGTGTATGATAGATTGTCAGACGACTTGATATTCAGACAAGAACTACCACCAGAAACGGGTTGGAAAAACACGGTTTCCAATGTTGGTTCGGTAAGTAACAAAGGAATTGAAGTATTATTAACCACCAAAAACATTAATAGTAAAAATCTAAGCTGGGAAACTACGTTTACTTTTACCAAAAACGTCAATGAGTTAGTTTCTATTTATGGTCAAGATCAAGTAAGTGATATTGGAAATAATTTGCTGATTGGTGAGCCACTTAAGTCCAACTACAATTATATTTATGATGGCATTTGGCAAGAAAGTGAAGCAACAGATGCCGCTATTTTTGGACAAAAACCCGGGATGGCACGACCTAAAGATTTAAACGGAGATAAAAAATTTGACGCCAATGACAGAACAACCATAGGAAATCCGAACCCAGAATGGCAAGGAAGTATGTATTCTAGATTAACGTACAAACAATTCGATTTCAATTTTTCAATTTTAACAAGTCAAGGGCAAACCGTATTGAGTAGTTTCCACGATAATTTTGCCGATGTCAGTGATAGAGGTCGCCAAAAAGTGGCTATGGATTTTTTCATTCCAACCAATGGTGCAGGTCTTGAAGCGAATCCTTCGACTGCTAATCCACGCCCAGGACCTGTAGCTACTGGAGCCGGAACCTTTTGGGCATCTAACTTCGCGTTCTACAAAGAGGTGTCTTATGTGAAAATTAAAAACATTTCTATTGGTTATACACTAGAATCTGATTTACTTAACAAGTTAAAAATGAGTAATTTTAGAATATACATCAATGTTTTAGATCCATTTGTATTTACAGATTTCGATGGTTATGACCCAGAATGGGCCGCTTCGCCGTTGGGAATCAATCGACCAGCTTCCATTACCACCCAATTGGGATTAAGTGTTAAATTTTAATAAAGATATAAAATGAAAAAAATATTTATAATTTTAGGAATAATTCTTACTACAGTTAGTTCTTGTAGCAGTTTTATCGAAGAAGAAAGTCTTTCATTTGTTCCTGCGGATGAAACTTATAAAACGGCCAAAGGATTTCAGTTATTAGTCAATTCTGATTACGCAAGGCTAAAAGCAATTTACGGAGGAGACCCTTGGTTGTTTTGTGCTGGAACCGATATGTATGCAGAAGGAAGAACTCCGGAACCGGCTGGTTTAAGCCAATATACACAACTTATTCCTTCAGCAACAGGGGTAGAACAACAGTACAATTCGTGTTATCAACAAATACAGTCTGTCAACAAAACATTGTATTACGCAACGGTTACAGAGCCAACTACAAGCTTGAGTAGTCAAATAGGTGAAGCAAGATTTTTGCGCGCAAATGCATACTTCTTATTGGTTCAAACCTATGGAGGTGTTCCTATTGTTAAAGAACACGTTACCGCTCCAGTCTTGTCTTTTACGAGAAATACTGCTGAGGAAGTCTATACTCAAATTATTGCTGATTTAGATGCAGCGCTTGCTAGTGTAGGAACTGCAACTTATGCTTCAACGGGTAAAGTAAATAAAAGAGCCGTAAACGATCTGTTGGCCAAAGTATATTTGACAAGAGGCTATGAAACATTTGGTACGGCAGCCGATTTTACCAAAGCCGCCACCTATGCCGAAGCTGCCATTGCAGGACAAAAACTGACTCTTGCCTTTGATCAAATATTTAAACCTGGAAATGATTTGAATTTAGAAACCATTTTCTCTGTTCAATACGACAAAAATTCAACAAGTACTTCTCCTTCAACACTTGGAAATAATCAGTTTTATTATTTTAGTTCTTATTTGGGAGGTAGTGAAACGAAAGGCGGAGCTCCTTTAAGAAGTTATAATTTATGCCCAACAGGATTTGCCTTAGGATTATATACCGCTGGCGATAAAAGATGGGACGCTACTTTTATGACTACAGTATATGAAAACTATTACGACTTTTTTAGAAAACCGACGGAGTTAGCAACATTAAAAATCAAACATTTTTATGAACCAAGTTGGTTTACCCCTGCCGATAGAACGGCGAAGCAACTTGAACTTTCTACCAGATGGCAAACAGGTTCTACCGTTGCGAATGGGTATCACAATTGGGGAACGTATTCAGCGGAATATACAGTAACTAAAAATATTGATTACACCACTATTCCGGTCAAAAAATTTGATGATCCTGAGTTGACTACTCCTTCCAGTACTGGCCCAGTAAGTACAAGAGATATTATTGTTTCTCGATTAAGTGAAACATATTTAGTCGCTGCAGAAGCCTATTTGAAAGCTGGAAATCCCACGACAGGACTCGATCGCTTGAACGAGGTTCGAAAACGAGCTGGCGTAGCCAATGCTACTTTAGCCGAATTCAATATCGATTATATTCTAAATGAGAGAGGAAGAGAATTATTGGGTGAATATCACCGTTGGTTCGATTTGAAACGTACCGGTACCTTAGTGGCGAGAGCCTCAGCCTATCATTATAAAATCAAAGCAAGCAATTTTGTTGGAGTAGGTGGTGCATTGAAAATTTTAAGACCCATTCCACAACAAGCTTTAGATTTAAATCAAAATAAAGATTTTCCGCAAAATCCGGGATATTAATAACTTCAATGTTTTAATTTAGAGGAATAATTTGGTTTTATTTTGTTTATAATGGAGCTTGTATCGTTTGTCAAGCTCCATTTTTATATCCTAAACGATGAAAGGTTTACTCGTATTTTTTGTAATGACTACTCTGGCTTTTGCACAAAGCCAATTCCCCGTTGATACTTCATATACAGTAAAAAGCGTTTATGATAAAATAAAAAAAGACCACCCATACATTAGTTACGTACCCACTCAGAAGTATGAAAATGTTATTGAAAAAAAAGAAATCGTTTATAAAAAAATTGAGGATAGAGCGCTGCATCTTGATGCCTATTTTCTAAAAGAGAAAAAACGAAATCCCGCAATAGTTATCCTTCACGGTGGCGGTTGGAAATCTGGAAACAAATCGCAAATGGAAACTTTCGCAATAGAAATGGCCTCTAAAGGATTTTCTTGTTTCAATATTGAATTTCGATTATCTCCTGAAGCTCCTTATCCAGCTGCAATTTTTGATGTAAAAAAGGCGGTGCAATACATCAAAGAAAAGGCACAAGAATTTAATGTTGATACGACCAAAATTGCTGTTTTAGGCTGTTCGTCAGGTGGGCAAATGGCATCTTTAGTTGGAACTACAAACGGCAAAAACATTTTTGAAAAAACCACTAACAATGATAAATATTCATCAAAAGTAAATGCGATCATCAATATAGACGGTATTTTAGCTTTCAAACATCCCGAATCTGCCGAAGGAAAAGCAGCGAGTTTTTGGTTGGGAGGTAGTTATGAAGAAATTCCAAGAATTTGGGAACAAGCATCGCCCTTAAATAATACCGACAAAAACACGCCTCCTGTTCTATTCATTAACAGTAGCATACCCCGATTTCACGCTGGAAGAGACGATATGATTGCCATTTTAAACCAAAACGGAATATATTATGAAGTTCAATCCATTCCAAATTCACCGCATTCTTTTTGGTTTTTCAATCCTTGGTTTGATGAAACTATCAAGTACACCAGTCAATTTCTAGACAAAGTATTCAAATAAGTATAAAATGAAAATATTTAAAATTACCGCAGCATTAATCGTATTGAGTTTAACATCTTGTCAAGCCCAAAACAATGTAACTAGCAGTCCAACTTCAAAAACTTACGCCGAAATTTCGGTCAAAGAAGGCGGCAAATGGGAAGGTCGTAAATACATTGGTGGAACTTTCAAAAATGTTCAAAGCGTGAAATTAGCTCCAGAACATACTGACCATTCGTTCGATATTCGCTACGAAGGACCAGGTTGGGAAAGCAACAAAGTAGCCTACCGATTGTATCTCGATTGGAGAAATGCCATTGATATTTTCGGAAAAAAAACCGAAGCGATTATATTACCTAAAGTAGGACAAGATGGTTTCGATTCCTATCACTTGATGCAAGATTGGGGATCTGATATTCTAAAAGCAGGAAAAGGAATAGGAATAGGTTCAATTGACCGTTACCTCAACAACGAAAGATTACACTTTTATGTTGTGGATTCCACCATTGCCAAAGTGCAAAACAATAAAAACGAATCAATAGTAAAAATAAATTATTACGGTTGGAAAACGGCCGATGATAAAATTGATTTTACTTCTGAATTGAGCATCAAACCGGATCAAATTTACACCAAACATACCATTCAAGCTTCGAAAGAAATCAAAGGAATTTGTACCGGAATTGTAAAACAAAAAAACACGGAAATCTTCAAAAAAGAAAGCGCCAACAAAAAATGGGGATACATTGCCACTTATGGAAAGCAATCCTTGGTTCCAGACAATTTAGGAATGGCTATTTTTTATGAAATCAATACTGTAGAAGCTGCGGTTGAGGCTGAGTTTGACCATTTATTGGTTTTCAAACCAAGTACTAAATCAAATTCTTTTTACCTATTGGGCGCTTGGGAACAAGAAAAAGACGGCATCAAAACCAAAGAAGAATTCATCAAATATTTAGATGAAAAATTAGCTATATTAAATAAAAAAAGTAAACTTTAATTTGTTTAAAAAACATACCTCACAAAGAATAAAAATAATAATTATGTCATCCATAAAAACAAACACTTTAAAAGCCGCAGCCCTTTTCGTTTCGTTGGCTTTTCTTAGCTGCAAAACCACGGCACAAGAACCTGCTAAAACAGTTGAATCTCAAAAAATTGAAATTTCAAAAGAGGCAAAATGGTCTGATAAAATGGCTTTAACGCTAATGAAACGTCATCCTGAAGCTTATATGATTGACAATGCCAAAGCACCAAAGTGGGACTATGTACACGGTTTGGTTCTGTTCGCATTCGAAGAATTATACAAGAAAAATCCAGATCCTAGATATGCTGCTTACGCCAAAGGCTATACTGATATTTTGATTGAAAAAGATGGTACAATCAAAACCTATGAGCTAGATAAATACAATATTGATATGATTGTTTCGGGGCGTTTATTGTTTACCCAATACGAAAAAACAAAAGACAATCGCTATTTAGTGGCAATGCAAACCCTAAAAAAACAATTAGAAGGACAACCTAGAACTAGTTCTGGTGGTTTTTGGCACAAACAAATGTACACCAACCAAATGTGGTTGGACGGTTTGTATATGGGAGAACCATTCTATGCACAATACACTGTTACGTTCGAAAACGGAAAAAACTTGAACGATGTTGCCAAACAATTTGAAGAAATTCAATTGCACGCCACGGATCCAAAAACGGGTTTGTTGTATCACGGTTGGGACGAGAAAAAACTGATGCCTTGGGCTAATAAAGAAACGGGTAATTCACCCAATTTCTGGTCAAGAGCTTTAGGTTGGTATGCAATGGCACTTGTAGATGCCTTGGATTATTTCCCTAAAGATCATCCAAAACAAAAAGAATTAGTGGGGTATTTGAATAATGTTTGCTCAAATTTAGCTAAATTTCAAGACCCAAAAACTGGTTTATGGTACCAAGTAACGGATAAAGGGGGCGAAAAAGGAAATTATTTGGAAGGTTCAGGTTCCTCGATGTTTGCTTATGCTTTTGCAAAAGGAGCCAACAAAGGATATTTGCCAGCCAAATACAAAAAATTGGCCAACAAAGCATTTGATGGTTTGACCACTCAATTGATGAAAGTAGATCCCGACGGAACAATTACCATTACGGATGTTTGCGCAGTTGCTGGACTTGGGGGAACTCCTTACAGAGACGGATCCTACGAATATTACGTAAATGAAAGAAAACAAGATAACGATCCTAAAGCAACTGGCCCATTCATTTTGGCAGCTTTAGAATTAAACCGATAACAGTATTTTTTCCGATGAAATTTTTAAAAATCATCTCCGTTTTTTTATGCAGCATCGCTGTTCTGTCAGCGGTTGCACAAGAAAAAAACGAAACCAATCGATCCCAAGTTTGGGTGGCCGACAATGGTGATGGAACCTACAAAAATCCCATCATCAATGCTGATTATTCTGATCCGGATGCTATTCGAGTTGGTGAGGATTATTATATGACGGCATCCTCTTTTAATTGTATTCCGGGTTTGCCTATTTTGCATTCCAAGGATATGGTCAATTGGGAATTGGTCAATTATGCGCTAAAAAAGCAACCTCCTTTTGATGTTTATGACAAACCAGGGCACGGAAACGGCGTTTGGGCTCCGTCCATAAGATACCACAATGAGGAATTTTATATTTATTATCCCGACCCTGATTATGGAATTTATAGGATTAAAACCAAAGACCCAAAAGGCGATTGGTCTGAACCCGTTATGGTCAAAGAAGGAAAAGGGCTGATTGATCCTTGTCCGTTCTGGGACGAAGATGGCAAAGCCTATTTGGCTTACGCTTATGCTGGAAGTCGTGCAGGAATCAAAAGCCTTTTGGCCATTTGCAGCCTAAATCCTGAAGGAACTAAGGCAGACTATAACGATGATGTGATAATTATTGACGGTCACGATGGTGAAGCCACTATAGAAGGTCCAAAATTATACAAACGTAAAGCTTATTATTATGTTTTTGCTCCCGCAGGTGGTGTTCCAACGGGATGGCAAACGGTGTTACGTTCCAAAAATATTTGGGGACCTTACGAAAAAAGAAAAGTACTGGATCAAGGAAAAACAAAAGTCAATGGCCCACACCAAGGTGCTTGGGTGCAAACACAAACGGGTGAAGATTGGTTTTTCCACTTTCAGGACAAAGGAATTTATGGTAGAGTCGTTCATTTGCAACCAATAAAATGGATCAATGATTGGCCGGTAATTGGAACAGATAAAGATGGCGATGGAACTGGCGAACCGGTATCAACATTCAAAAAACCTAATGTTGGAAAAACATATCCTATCTCTACTCCTCCTGATTCGGACGAATTTAATTCTCGCAAATTAGGTTTGCAATGGCAATGGCACGCCAATCCTCAAGTGTATTGGGGTTTTCCATCCACGATGGGGTATTACACGATGTACTGTCGCCCGATGCCAAAAGATGCTGCTAATTTATTCGACGTTGGAAATTTACTTTTACAAAAATTTCCAGCCGACGAATTTACCGCAACCACCAAAATGACATTCAAAGCCCGTTTCGACGATGAGCAAACCGGTTTGGTGATAATGGGACTAGATTACAGCTATTTGAAAATTAAACAAACGGCAGGACAACTCTCCATATCCCAAGTAATCTGTAAAAATGCGGACAAAAAAGCAAAAGAAACCGAAACCGAATCCATTACATTAAAAAACACTACTTTTTACCTTCAAGTAAAAGTAAAAGCAGGCGGAATTTGCAATTTTTTCTACAGTGAAGACGGCAAAAATTTCACTGCCCTCGGAACTGATTTCAATGCAAGAGAAGGCAAATGGATTGGAGCAAAAGTAGGCTTTTTGGCACTGAGAAATGGAAACATAAACGATGCTGGAAGCGTTCGTATTGACTGGTTTAGAGTAACGAAATCAACACATTAAAAAAATGAACAAGATTAAAAAAGCTATCATCTTTACGCTAATTTTAGCATTAAATACAAGCATTTATGCCCAAGTCAGCAAACAAAAATGGCCTGATATCATCAACAAATCGGAGCCATCTTGGTTTGCAACTGCAGAAGCAAAAGCCGTTGCCGAAAATGTATTGTTGTACCAACGTAATATAGGAGGTTGGACAAAAAACATCCAAATGCAAAACCCGTTGAACGAAGTTGAAAAGCAAAAACTTATTGCCCTAAAACTAGATACTAATGATGTTACCACAGACAATGGGGCAACTTGCCAAGAAATGTTGTTTTTGTCTAAAATGTACGCTCAAACACCAGACGAAAGATACAAAAATGCCTTCCTAGCTGGCTTTGATTATTTGTTGAAAGCGCAATATGCGAACGGCGGTTGGCCACAATTTTATCCGCTGAAAAAAGGATATTACACTCATATTACGTATAATGACGATTCAATGGTTCATATTCTAAATGTATTAAAACAGTGCATCGATAAAACCGATTATTATTCCATAAGACCTTCTGAGGCTGCTCTTGAAAAAGCAAAAATAGCATTCGATAAAGGAATAGATTGCATACTTAAATCACAATACAAACAAAATGGAGTTCTCACTGCTTGGTGTGCGCAACACGACGAAGTAACTTTGCTTCCAGCCAATGCTCGAGCTTACGAATTAGCCTCATTAAGCGGAAAAGAATCGGCTAAAATCGTTTTGCTTCTAATGAATATTGAAAATCCTTCACCCGAAGTTATTTCTGCTATAAACAGCGCAGTAACTTGGTTCGAAAAAACAAAAATCACAGATCTTAGAGAAGAACGGGTTCCAGTTCCAAATAGCAATATTGTCGAAAAAGTGATGGTCAATGACCCAAACGCAGAACCATTGTGGGCACGGTTTATGGAACTTACCGACAACACACCTTTTTTCTGCGATCGAGATGGCATCAAAAAAGCTTCGATAGCCGAGATTGGACAAGAACGTAGAACAGGATACGCTTGGTACACGAACGAACCGAAAGAGGTATTAAAAAAATACCCATCCTGGAAAAAAAAACTGAAGTTGTAAGTGAAAAGCCAGTTTCTAAGACTAATTTAGCTCCAAAAGACGAGTTCCACATCGTAGTGGACAAAAATGGAAGCGGTGATTTCACCACAATTCAAGAAGCTATAAACGCAGCAAAAGCCTATCCATCCGAAAGAATTACCATTTTTATCAAAAACGGATTGTACTACGAAAAAGTAAAAATACATTCTTGGAATCCCTACATTTCATTAATTGGCGAAAGCCGAGAAAATACAATTATTTCCTATGACGACCATTTCAACAAAATAAATATCGGCAGAAATAGCACTTTCCATACGTACACAGTTTTAGTAGAAGGAAATGATTTTATGGCCAAAAACCTGACAATCCAAAACACCTCAGGACCAGTAGGACAGGCCGTTGCGCTGAATGTAAATGCAAACAGAGTTATCATTAGTAACTGCTCGTTGCTGGGGAATCAGGATACATTATACACTTCTGGCGAAGGAACAAAAAATTATTTTAATAATTGTTATATCGAAGGTACAACCGATTTTATCTTTGGGGATGCCACCGTATTTTTCGAAAATTGTACTATCCACAGTAAAAGCAATTCTTATATAACAGCCGCTTCAACAGCTCAAAACACGGAATTTGGATATGTTTTTAAAAACTGTAAGCTCACAGCCAGTGAAAATGCAACCGAAGTGTATCTCGGAAGACCTTGGCGTGTCTATGCCAAAACAGTGTTTTTAAATTGTGAAATGGGCAAACATATTACACCTGAAGGTTGGCACAATTGGTCCAAACCCGAAGCTGAAAAAACAGCTTTTTATGCTGAATATAAATGTAGTGGCGAAGGTTTTCAACCCGAAAAGAGAGTTTTGTGGTCGCATCAATTAAAAAAATCAGAAGCAAAAAAGTATACTGTCGAAAATGGTATGGGATTGAATTTTGCTAAAACTATAAAAGAATCCTTTTTAAATAACAAGCCTAAATAAAATATTATGAAATGTATTGTTGCGATTTTTCTCTTTATTTCATTAAGCGCTATGGCGCAAAAACCAACTATTTACGGCATTGGCGATTCAACAATGGCGAATAAGCCGTTAGCAAATGAAAATCCTGAACGCGGTTGGGGACAAATGCTACCCCAATTTTTAACAGCTAATGTAGTTTTCGAAAACAGAGCCGTAAACGGTCGAAGTACTAAGAGTTTTATCGATTTGAAACTTTGGGATGCTGTATACAATTCACTAAAAAAAGGGGATTATGTTTTTATACAATTCGGGCATAACGACGGAAAAGTTACAGACTCTACACGCTACACCAATCCTCATACAGCCTACCGTCACAATCTGATTCGCTTTGTGACTGAATCGAGAGAAAAGGGTGCTACGCCTATAATTTTTTCATCGATAACGCGTAGAAATTTCAACGAACAAGGCGTTCTTATTAGCACGCACACGGATTATACGCTTGAAGCCCGATTGGTTGCTCAGGAATATAAAGTCCCTTTTGTTGATATGGAGTATTACACGGAGTTATTAGAAATCAAGTATGGACCCGAAAAATCAAAGCAATTGCATTTGCATAGCAAAGCGGGCGAAATTCCTTTTTTTCCTGAAGGCAAGGAAGATAACACACATCTCAGCGTCGAAGGAGCTACAGCAATTGCTAAAATTGCAATCGCAGAATTAAAGAAATCAAAACTTGATTTGGTACAATACATCAAGGATTGACTTTTTTAACCCCATCAAGATCAACTCATTTTTCGCATAAATCATCCCTTTAATTGAAGGATTGTTGTTTATGATAAAAAACAACTATTTTTGTAATCGATTACACTAGGGTATTGACGTGTTAGACAGTTCGTTTGTACTAGTTGCAGTAGGCTTTTAAATTTATTAAATTAATCTCTTTTCCATAATGAAAAAATCAGTTTTTCTTTTTATCAGTTTGTTTATAATTAGCCATGCTTTTGGTCAAAATTATTATATGCCCACTCCCGAGGGGTTTGGCGAGGCTGCAACGGGTGGAGGAACGCCTACGGTTTCGAATACCGTAACCGTGACGACTTATACTCAATTCAAAAATGCGCTAACTTCTACAGCGGCCTCAACAGCGGTTATTTTGGTTTCGGGAACGATTGATTGTGTGTATACGAGCGTATTATTAACCAATAAAACCATTGTCGGATTGCCTGGTGCAAGGCTTAGAAACAATCAAATTACCATTGGCAACTCGACTACTTCGGCGCAGAATTCAGGTATTCTGTACATAAAAGCGGGATCAAATAATGTGATTGTGCGAAATCTTATTTTTGAAGGTCCTGGCGCTTACGATGTCGATGGTCGGGACAATCTAACGAATGAAGGTAGAAATATTTGGGTGGATCACTGCGAATTTCAAGACGGAATGGACGGTAATTTTGATAATAAAGGCGAATGCGACAATACTACTATTTCATGGTGCAAATTCACTTATTTGAAACCCGCAATTGCAGGCGGTTCCGGAGGTTCTGCCGATCATCGTTTTTCCAATTTAGTTGGATCAGCCATAGATGATTTACCATCTTCTGATGGCAGATACAGTGTAACCTTTAAAAACTGTTATTGGGCCGAAGGCTGTAAAGCGAGGATGCCAAGAGCCAGAAATGCCGAATTGCATGTGCTAAATTGTTATTTCAAAACCAATGTTTCAGGAGCTTCGGCAGTGGGATTGGGAGCGGGAAATAGCGGTACGAATTGCTATGTCGAGAATTGTAATTTTGAGCAAATTGCCACTATTTCAAGTCCTGTTACCGAAGGTACGGGCACTACTTCGGTAAAATTTGATGGATGTACCAAAGGAACAACACCAACCCCTGTAACGGGATTGGACAAACTTACGGCAACAAAACCAACCTATACCTATACTGTATTTCCTGTGGACAATGTTGCTTCTTATGTATCCAATGCCACTTGTGGTGCCGGTGCTACATTAAATGTTAATGCAACGGGTGAGATTTCCTCGGCCTGTCCAAATTTAGGATTGGGATATCAAGAAGTACAATTAGGGAAATTGTATCCAACAGTTGTAGACAGTACATTACATATTAATCTGTCCGATAATGTGGCAGGTCATGCTATGATAACCATTTTTTCGTCTTTGGGAGCAAAACTGATGAGTTATTCCAAAGCAAGTACACCAGCCGAAAAACTATCACTGAATGTTTCAAATCTCGCCAGTGGACTGTATTTGTGCCACCTTTCCATTGGTGCTAATAGTACTTCTTGGAAGTTTATAAAAAAATAGTATTTACTTCTGTAAGAATCATTGTTTCAAAAGTTGCTAAAAATCTAGTTTTGTGATTTGATATCACAACTTGAACAGAGGACCTGAATTTAGTGGCGAAAAACTTTTTTGCCGTGAAATAAAGTCAATAATTCATTCCTGCCAAAATGGAGTTACTTATAAACAACCGATTACTCTTTTCCTAACGTAGTGCTATTGATTGCATTTTTAAGCGTTTTAACGCAAGTTTTTTTATCTTTCCATAGGAATAATATTAAAAAAAGCATCATTATTTTGCAATATACATTTTTTATTTAGATATATAAAAAAAATTATTATATTTGTGTAATCGATTGCATTTAGTGCTGTTTTTTGATTATTTATTGGAAGCTATTTTACAACTTCCACATTTTCATAGTTCTAAGGAACGAACTGTCTATACCTTTTTTGAAAAGTACCTAAACTTATTTACTAATTATTAAAATTAATTTCTATGACTAAAATTACACAGAATTTTTATCAAACAAAAGGTAAAAGAACAATCATGGGATTCTTGTCCCTTTTTGTTTTATTGCTAATGGGCGCCCAAATGAGTTGGGGGCAACAAGTTATTGGCTCTTTTCCGTCAATGGATGGGGGTTTTGAAGGGCAAACAGGCACATTAGGAACTACCTTGAGCAATACAGCTTGGAGTGTTTCAACCTCAGGAAATGGGATTGTTGGAAGTTCGTTTGTGAGAACAGGATTAAAGTCGGTAAATTTTTATACTACTTCAACAGCAAAGAGATTACAGTCTCCTACAACTGCTACAAATGCAGTTTCAAATGTTCAATATACAGTGCAGTATTATTATCGAACTGCTACTGCAACTGCAACCGCAGCAAGTATGCAAATTGGAGCTTCGCCAAATGGCACATCTTCTCCTACATATTTTCCTAGTGGGGCTCCTTATACAATATTAGCATCTTCAAATCCAGGATGGACTAAATATTCAGCACAAGTAACTGTTGCAACTGCGCCAAATGGAAATGCAGGAATTGGAATTATTAGATGTAATACTCCAACAATGGGAGTAGCTCTTGACATTGATGACTTTGTAATGTATCCTGGGACTACAGATGTAACTGTGCCAGATGCACCCACAGCACCAAGCATACCAACACCGCTTGCTACTCAAATGAATGTTACATGGACAGCTGCAGCTGTTGGAGCAGGAAATGGAGTTGATGGTGGAGGCTATATGGTAGTTCGTGGAATTGTAGACCCAACTACTCCACCTAATGTTAATGGTATTTACGCTGTTGGAAACACCGTTGCCGCAGGAGAACAAGTGGTTTATTTAGGCGCCGCAAATTCTTTTAATGATACTGGGCTTACACCATCAACAACTTATTATTACAGAATATATTCAGTAGATAAAGCATTTAATTATTCAGCACCAATAACTGTAAATGCGACTACAACTGCTCCAAATTATGCAAGTGAACCAACTATTCAAGCATCAGGTGCCAGTTTTTCAGGAGTTACATCTACAGGTTTTACTGTTAATTTTACTGCAGGAGATGGCACAAATAACTTAGTAGTTATTAAATCTGGAAGTGCTGTGAATAGTGATCCAGGTGACGGTAATACGTACACAGCAAATACTGTTTTTGGTAGTGGTACACAATTGGGTACTGGGAATTATGTTGTTTATAGTGGTACTGGTAATTCAGTTAGTGTAACAGGACTTTCAAAGGCAACCACCTATTATGTCAAAGTGTATTCCTTCAATGGAACAACAGGTTCAGAAAATTATTTAATACCAAATCCTGCAAGTGGAAATCAAATAACTTCTCCAGGTGAAATTGTATCAACTGGATTAAATTCAGCAGGTGTTACTTGGGCAACAGCATCTGCATGGGTTGGCGGTGTTGTCCCGGGCGCAACTGATAATGTGACCATTGCTGCTGGAGACAAAATACAATTGGCGGCAGCAGCGTCGTGCTACAATCTTACTATAAATTCAACTGGAAAACTTTATAATAATGCCAATGTTGTAGGAGGAAGTATGAATTACCTTACAGTCAATGGAACTTCAGCAACTATTAATGGAACTTTGGGAGATAAAGACGATACTGCAGCTTATGACTGCGCTTTAGGTTTGTATTTTAATGGAAATCTGACCATTTCTGGCAGCGGAATTATTCGCCCAGGTCGCTTGCGTCCAAATACAAACACTCAAAATGCTACATTAACTATTGATGCTGATATGGAGATGACTTATAAAGGTTCTACCGGTACAGGTGGTGCATCTATTTATACAGATAGCAGCAGTAATGATAATATTACAATTACTATAAACTCTGGTAAAACATTATCGTTTGTTGGTTTGTCTAATTTAAATACTGCCAGTAGCTCTGCAACAAATGGAAATGCTAGTACAACCATAAATGTAAATGGTACATTGACATTGCCAACCGGTTCTAATTTATCGCTACCAATTGCTTCAGGTAAAACCTGTGTTTTAAATGTAAATGGCACATTGAATGTAGATAAATTAAATGCGACAAGCTCAGTTGGAGGATCTGCTCCGACTATTACTGTTGGTCCTAGTGGTGTAATAAACGTAAGCAATACTGCAGATTTCTCAAGTGCAACATTGTCTGCAGCTGTTACAGGGAGTGGTGCTTTTAATCTTCTGTCTGGAGCTGTTATAAACATTGGTACAGCTATAGGTTTAGATCCAGTTGCAGGGCCAATTCGTACAACAACACGTAACTTTAATACTGGCGCCAATTATTCCTATGTGGGTTCAGCTGCACAGGTTCCAGGAAGCGATCTTCCAGCAACCGTAAATAATTTTACTGTGAATAATCCATCGGGAGTTACTATGGGCGCAGATTTAACGACCAATTTTGTAACCATAACAGCGGGAACTTTAACTGTACCTTCAGGCAAAAATTTAACTATTACTAATGCACTTGTAAATAGTGGGACTTTAACGCTAGAAAATAATGCGAACTTAATCCAAACGGCTACAACGAATACCAACTCAGGTTCAGGAAATGTGGTTGTAAAACGCAACAGCAGCGCACTATCTCGTTTAGATTATACCTTGTGGTCCTCGCCAGTAGCCAATCAGAATTTATTGGCTTTTTCGCCTGCCACAGCAACCACACGATTTTATAATTTTAACACCACTTACAATGTAGGTAGTGTAAATGGTGCATTTAGCGCTATTGCAGATCCTTCATTAACTCCATTTTCAGTTGGTTCAGGTTATTTAATCCGTATGCCTAATACGGCTGTAGAGGCTCCCGCGGCTGAAACATTCAACGGGCAGTTTACCGGTCTGCCCAATAATGGCGATGTTCCTGTACCATTAGTAGATGGAGCAGCAGCAGGATTGCGGTACAATTTAGTAGGAAATCCTTATCCATCGCCTATTTCAATAGGAACATTTGTAACAAATAATACTGCCAATATTGAAACCACTTTGTATTTCTGGAGAAAAACAAATGGGGCAGGTTCTGCTTATTGTACATACAATACGGCGGGAGTCCCTATGTTTACCACAAATGGTAATGCACAATCCGTTGATCCTGCAGGAGTGATTCAAATTGGTCAAGGATTTTTTGTAGAAGCCAAATCAGGAGCAACTTCCCTAACCTTTAAAAACGGTCAAAGAGTTGCGAATAATGCCAATCAATTCTTTAAAACTAAACAATTGGCTGCACCTAGCAGACTATGGTTGAACGCAACTACTACAGCGGGAGCTTTCTCTCAAATGGCTGTGAACTATGCAGATGGTGCCACTCCAGGAGTAGATGATTACGATAGTAAATACATTAACGATAGCGCCTTTGCTTTGACCTCTAGCATCAACAATGGGGAGTATACAATCCAAGGTCGCCCTGTATTCGATGCAAGTGATGTGGTGCCACTAAACTTCAAAACCAATCTTGCGGGTGATTATACCATTGCAATTGATCATTCTGAAGGTGTTTTTGCCACAGGACAAGAGGTTTATTTGGTTGACAGCAAAACAGGAACAGAAACTAAATTGAAAGATGGAGCCTATACTTTTACAGCAGCAGCTGGAGTAGATAATGCAAGATTCTCCTTGAAATACCAAAAAACATTGAAAGTAAATGAAGCAGCATTCAACGATAACAATGTTACTGTCTATAAAAACAATGGAAGACTCCAAGTCAGTTCTAGTGCGAAAGCCATCAATAGCGTAAGAGTGTATGATGTGCAAGGAAGGCTTATTGCTGAGCAAAAAAATGTGAAAGCCAATACCGCAACCTTCAGTAATTTGAAAGTAAACAATCAAGTGTTGATTGTTAAAGTTACTGGGGAGGACAACAGCGAAGTGACTAAAAAAGTATTGAATTAAGAACTTTAAAAAACATCAAAAATGAAAAATAGATTATTAAAATTTTATATAGCT
Source organism: Flavobacterium nackdongense (assembly GCF_004355225.1). Lineage (NCBI taxonomy): Bacteria > Pseudomonadati > Bacteroidota > Flavobacteriia > Flavobacteriales > Flavobacteriaceae > Flavobacterium > Flavobacterium nackdongense. The sequence continues at coordinate 2,857,476 of NZ_CP037933.1, forward strand.
GCATTCTGCTTTTGTTCCACTTCTATCTTATTTGCACAGCCTGGAACTGATGATACTGGAGGAGGGTTAGAGTCACCAGACGCGCCAGCAGCACCAATCGATGATTATGTTGGAATTTTGGCCTTGGTAGGTTTGTCTTATGTTCTTATCAAAGTTAGAGCCAATCATAAACCAAAAAACACGATTGAATAACTAGAAATTTCGTATTTATTGCTTTTAGAAACCCTGTTCCATAATTGGACAGGGTTTTTTAGAAATTGTTTTCAACCCGGTCTAAACTTACAAAACTTGTATGGTAAAGCAATAAACGTGCTCCTATTGCTTCAAACTTTCTTTATCACTTTATAATACTCCCAATGAGAGAATAATTTGTTTTTAGGCCTTGTGAAAACGCATTTGACAGCATTGAATTGGGTTGCCACTGTATCGACATTTAGTCCAGTGCCACTTACTAATTCGACCGGGACAGATAGCAGCAGCTTATCGCAGCGTGTCCCAACTACCGCGGCTAATGCATCGATTTTTTCGTTTAAAAGATTTCTTAGTTTATTCTTTTAATCTTCTAGAGTTTAATTCTATTGTGATTTCATCCATCTTTTTTTGGTTGAGGGGATATAAAAACATAAATGCGGCTGCAATGATCGTAATGACTGCAGGTACCCAACTCATTAACATAATTATTCCTGGGATTGAACCGCTTATAGCAGCGGTATCTTGTCCATCATAATGGAAGGCACCTAAAATTAGTCCGATTACTGCTCCGGCAATTCCGCCTCCAAATTTAGTAGCAAAAGATCCAGCCGAATAAATAAGTCCAGTGGCTCTTCGGCCGTTTTTGAATTCAGAATAATCCGCTGCATCGCCCAGCATTACAAAAAATAGGGTAGGAAACATAGCTGCGGCAAATTCAGAAGCTATTCCTAAGGCGAAAATGGCTTTAATATTCGTTGCATCACAAAAAACAAGTAGTGCATTTACCGCCCCTGAAAACAGCAAGGAATAGATGAATAAGTTTCTTTTTCCAAATCGTTTCCCCAATGGTGCCGTACATAGCGCACCCAAAACAGATATTAATGCCAGTCCTACTAAAAAAGAAGCGGATAACAATTGATTGTTTAAAAAATGTGTAAAGTAAATAATCACAATTCCTTGTTTGATGGAATTATAAACATTGAATAATAGTCCCACAAACATCAAAATCAACCAAGGTTTATTTGAAATTAATTCTTTAAAATCTTGTTTTAAGTTGTTTTCTTGCGTTTTGGGTGGTTGTATTCGCTCCTTGGTGGTGTAAAAAGTGATAAACATAAAAAAGCTTAGAAAAATCGACATCAAATACATCGAGTTACTGTAGCCTCGGTTTTGGTCCACCAAAGAAATGGAGTTTTCGGTTAAATTAGGTTCACCACTGACAACAAAAGCATATTTTTGATCAGCCTCCATTGTGAAGCTTTTTCTATTCGTTGGCGTGTTTTTTTCCGGAAACAATGGGGGTTCTTGATAGACAAAAGTCCCAACTTCATTTGTTGTTTTGATGGTCGCATTTTGCACTCTCGTAGAGGTTGAAACTTCGACAATGTATTTGTCATTACTTAGTTTTTCGACCCGAATCGACGGATTGATATCACCAAAATAGGCTACCAAAAAAAGCAAAGCACCTTGTACGATCATCCCGCCTCCAAATGCGCCCGCCATTCTAAAGGAACCTAAACTGGTTCTTTCTTTGTCGTCGCCCGTCATTACTGCCATCAGGGCTCCATAAGGAATATTGTTCACAGTATAAATCAAGGTAAAAAAGATGTAGGTTATGTACGCATACACCAATTTGCCGGTAGACCCAAAACCGGGATTTGTAAAGAGCAATGCCAATATTACTCCAAGAGGAATGGCGGACCATAAAATCCAAGGGCGAAATTTGCCATATTTAGAGGAAGTTCTGTCCGCGATTATGCCCATAATAACGTCGGCAATTCCATCGCTAAAACGAGCTACCAGCATTAAAACACCCACAACTACCGGACTTAATCCTAAAACATCGGTATAATAAATAAACAAAAAGGTGGCCACACCTCTCCAAGCTATATTCGCCGCACCATCTCCTAGTGCGTACCCGATCTTTTCTTTTAATGCAATTTTGGTATTCATAATCAATTTTGGTTTTTTGGTTTGTTAAGTAGGATTTTATTTTATGTACATCTTTGATTTTACTATTTTACAAAAAGGAGTTTGGCACGGTCATTTACCTTTAAAACATAAATTCCTGAAGTAATTGCTTGAGGTAGTTTTAGCAAAGTAATAGCCGTTGATTCATTAAATATTTTTTCGGTTAGTGAAAATGATTTTCCGCTTAAATCAAACAGAAGGAATTCATCCGAAGCCTTTGTATTTGAAACATTCACTTCTTTGTGGATTGCTGGATTCGGATAAATTGTAATTTCATTTGATGAATTTATAACAGCATTTGAACTAAAGTAGGGCATCGCAAAATTATACGCATCGATTCCTATTTTTTCGCCCAATAATCTGCCTGGTAAATCATCGGCAGGTGGATGGATTCCTCCCCAAATACGGGATAAACTGGTCTGGTCAGAGGCATCTCTATACGTAGCCCATTGCAAGGTCACATCGACCGAAGGTCCTTTTTCGAAAACCAAGAAATCATTTTTTGGCGCTTTAAATTCTCCCATACCGCCCGGGAAAAAGGCATCGCCAGTCAATAATGTCAGGACTTCTGCCGCAGCACGAGAAAAAGTAGAATGTCCTGAAATATATCCTGCAAAGGGCGGAGTAACGAAAGAAGGGCGTTGATAAGGCCACCAATTTTCGGCTAATATCCAGCCCACACCAGCCATATCGGTGGTGGCATTTTTAATGTAATCGTGTCCACGCCAAGCGTATACTTTTATCTTTCCAATATGTTCATTTTTCGCGCCGCTCAAGGCATCACCTGCTTTTACAATTTCAACAAATCCGGGCGCTAATGGGATTCCGCCAATATGATAATTGGGTAATGTTGCATCGGTACTTTGACCAAGTTCAGCCATATATCGAATGGCAGAAATGGGTCTTACGTAATCATGCCATCCTTTGATTGACCAAACGGTTATGGCCACGTCGTGCAAAGCACCAGCCAGAACAAAATAGGATTTCACATCCCATTCTAAGGGGGTTAATTCACTTCCTTTTCCGTTCCATTTTTTGGTAAACAACGGATGATCGTGAACATAATTCAAAATAGTAAACCAATGTCCAGGCGGTGTTTCAGAGTTTGGACCATCTGCCCAAAACTCGGCTAGAACTCTGGTATAATCCCCTCTTGGCACTATTTGCGATTCGTAAGGTTTGCCTGTCGCTGGGTTTAGCGTATGACCTTTACTAGTATCGCCGCCCTCGAAAACCTTATAAAATTTCGAATAATCTGAAAAATCTTTTGGTATCAATTTCAAATCGGTGTTCCCTTGATTTTTGGGCGAAATATCCAACATGACGCCGTCATTTGGGTCTAAATGAGAACTCCAATAAGACACTAATGAAAAGTTCCATTTGTATTGATCACTTGAAGCTGTTTTTGAAGATAGGCTTAATTGCGGCGGAGACGGTAGATTGTGATACACTTCAAATTTATTGCTATCTCTTACTAAAATAGATTTAACGTCATCCGTTAATGCAAAAGGAAACACTCGACCCCATTCCGGGCTTAAGAATTCAGGTGTCGAACCGGGAATAATATTGCCACTTTGATCGATAAAAGTATCAAAGGACAAAGGTTGCCAACGATTGGGGTCCACCATTCCTGTTTTGCCTCCTGTAACTCTAACATTTAAGGAAGGGTTTATGGGTTTATAAAAGGTGTTGACGTATTTATTTGCTTCATTTGACCCATCAGCTAGGCCATAATCGATCAGGGTTTGACCAATGTAATTGCCAAGAGCAGCAGCATCTCCTGATTCATAATTTGTAGCTGTAAAGTTCATGTCGTACCCCAATTGGCTCATGATCAAATTAAATCTTTCCAAACTTTTTGCACTTCCGGGCGAATTTTTAAAACGATGCGTCAACAATCGATAGGCGGCATAACTCATGGCCTTTTCGCTGGAAGGTTTTGCGTCTTCCAAAGGCTTGAAATCTTTTAATTCACTTACAAAATTATGGAGAGTATTGCCTATTAAATACGGTTTGGCATTGGGATCATAAATTGCCCAACTATCATACAATGCCACCGCTGTATGGAACAAATTCCGGGCATGAACTGTAGGTCTTGCAAAATCTTTTCGGATGGCTTCTAAAAGGGCTTCATTCCAAATTCTGGCAACAGAAATGTTTTTAGAAACCTTATTTAATTGAAGTTGAACCTTTAATTCGGAAAGCGTGCTATTGCAACTGCCATTCGATACAAGGGCGGTAATTTTTCCAGCCGATTCTAATCCCCATTTTATTTTTATCGATGAAGTTCCTTTGCCTTCTATTATTTCACCGCCTTCGACTGTCCAACTAATTTGGTGATTCAATGGTAGCGTATAAGTATAATTGTCTTCATTATTATACCCGGAGGTGGTTGGTCCGACAATGGAAGTAGCAGTTAAATAAACACAACTCCCATCGTCTTTTGTTGCCATTGGATTATAAGTACAAGATTTTGGATCCGTGCAACCAAAAATGTAATTTACAGGTTGAACATCGACCTTTTTAAATCCTGAAGCTTCAGTGAACTTAATGAAAGTATTGGTTTCGAAATTTTGGTATTTTTCTACTAATCCGGAGGGCCATTTAATGGTAACCTCGTTGATTTTCGTAGCTTTTCCCAAACCAAAATGAGCAGGTTTTAGACTTTGAGACAAAAAGCCTAATCCTGTATAATACCTGTGAAAACTGCCAACATCGGTCGATACCGTGATGGTTGTTCCAATGGCATCTCGATTGGATTTTGTTCCTTGCAAGGCAATTTTAAACCATTTTGCTGTATTGGTTTGATTGGTTTTAATGGTGGGATTAGTATAAAAATAAGAGGCTCTGTCATTGTTGGAGACATAAACATCGAGGTCGCCATCGTTGTCAAAGTCAAAGGCACAGGCGCTGGTTCCGATGGTGCTATCTCCCAAACCAACTTCGTCAGAAGCGTCGATAAAACTATCTTTTCCTTCGTTGAACAAGTTTTTGAAATACCTATTTTTTTGAGGCCCAGTCAGACTAAAACCATTGACAATAAATAAATCTTCATCTCCATCAAGGTCGAAATCGGCAAATATATTATCCCAAGACCAGCCGGTATTGAACATATTTTTTTCGATAGCAATATTGCTGAAGGTGTTGCTACCATTGTTTTTTAGGAAAACATTATTATTGATATTGCTGATAAAAAAGTCGAAATTACCGTCATTATTATAGTCCCCAATTCCGATGCCCATATCGGTACCAGAATTATCAAGGCCGTATTTTTTAGCGTCTTCCACACTGCTGTTGCCATCAATATTGAGGTATAAATCGTTCGGAACCTTATTGTCATTGGTGACATACAAATCCATCCATCCATCTGCATTTACATCAAATGGGAAACCCATATAGGTTCTTTTGTTTTTAACCGTGCCGTTGACCTTGTTGGTGGCATTGCTAAAAGTTCCATTTCCGTTATTGATATAAAAAGTGTTGTAATCGCATTGTTCCCAATTTCCGATGTAAATATCCAGAAATCCGTCTTTATTGAAATCGAACCAAGTGGCAGCAGTATTCCAGCAATTGTTGGTTTTTACCAATCCGGCTTGAATGGTTTTGTCCGTAAAAGTACCATTGCCATTGTTGCGAAATAGTTGTACTTTATAAAGATGCGTAAAAAACAAATCTGGAAAGCCGTCATTGTCATAATCACCCCACGACACCGCATATTTCACCCCATCTAATGCGGGATTTGGCCCTGTAGGATCTTCATTTGGAAATAAATTGGCGAGACCAGCGGCATTGGTTACATCAGTGAAAGCGCCGTTATTGTCATTTCGAAACAATCGGCTGTGTGTTTTTTCGTCTTTGGAATCGTCTTTATTTTTGGCAACAATAAAAAGGTCTAAATCACCATCTCCGTCATAATCGGCAACAGCTGTTCCATTATTTTCTTTCATTATCCCTAGTCCGGCGGCAGTTTCTATGCGTTCAAATTTTTGAGCAAAAACTGTAAATCCAGTAGTAAATAGGAAAAAAAATAATAGGATGAAGACTGTGTTTTTATTGTTTTTTGGCATACGCATTTTTGTTGTAATTTAATTTATGGCTAAGTTCTAAAAAAAAGGAAAATAGGAGCCAATTAGTTAGATTTTTTAAATTCTAGATAGTTAAGATTGAAATTTCCTCGTTCAAAATGTACTCGAATTTTACTGCTGCCTTTTTTCAGAATGACATTTTTCAAAAAAACGGTTTTCCAAATTGTTTCTCCACCCGAAACTGGCAGTGCTATTGTTTCTGAAATTTTCTTTTCGTCTTGTTCTAAATATAATTTCCCACCTGCTTTTTCATTTGAATATCGTATAGCTACTTCAAAAATAGTTTCATTTTTTACTTCAACGGTAAACTGCAACCATTCGCCATCTTCAATGTAAGAAACTTGGTAACCATTTGTTATTTGATCGGAACATTTTACAATATCAACGCCATCGTTTCGCATTTGGTTTCCTTTATTCCAAGGGGTGAATTTTGTTCCTTCATAATTGGCCACCTCTTTGTCTGAATAAGCAAAACCATTTGTGCCTAAATCATATTCTGTTGCGAATATTGTTCCCGGTATTTTGTGATTTTTATAGGGTTTGGTATCGTTGGTTTGTACTTGGCGGAACATGGCATCAATGACATCGGGTTTGACCGTTAGGTTCTCCATTTTATAATTATCGGCAATTTGCATCAATGCTTTTTTGGCAAATTCTTCTGTAGGTTTCGTTCCTCCATTTTTCCAATAGGTGAGAATTTCCTCGTATTCTGGAGTTTTTGTAACAGAAGTAACTCCGGCTATATTTTCAATTTTTTTCATTGGCCAAAAAGCCCAACCAATATTATTTTTTTCGACTAATGAAATCGCTTCTTTAAACCAAACGTTTGAATTCTCGCCACTTTCTCCCATCCAAAGGGGGACATTATGCTTTGTTCTATAATCTAGCATGGTTTGAATTGAGGCTTGATTATTTCCGTTCCAATATTTGTGAAAACTCAAAGCCATGTTTTCATCCCACAAAGGGAACATGCCGTTGTAATTGTTTCCCCAACAATTTCCTTCTATAAAAATTAAATGATTGGAATCGACTTCACGAATGGCTTTCGTAATGCTGGTGAGCAAGGCTTTTAGTGGCACGTTCGAAGTTTCGTCACAACCATTTAAATTTGCCCCCGTAAAGTTCCAATTGGGTTCGTTGATAATGTCGTAGCCACCAATCCAAGGGTTGTTTTTATAGCGTTGCGCTAATTTTTTCCAAAGCGCTATCATTTTATCCTGATTCGCAGCACTTTCCCAAAGCGAGGGTTTTGAAGGGTCGTAATCTGAAATATTGGCGTCATGGCCTTGTCCTCCCGGAGCTCCATGTAAATCTAAAATCAAGTACATTTTATTGGCAGCACACCAGTTTAACAAATTATCGGTCATGGTAAAACCTTCTTCTAACCAAGTTATTTGACCGTCTTTTTCGTTTTCAATCGCAGGAGTATATAAATTGTAGTGCATTGGCAAGCGAATGGAGTTGAATCCCCAAGCCGCCAAAGAATCGATGTCCCTTTTTGTAATTCCGTTTGCTTTATAGGCTTTATAAAATTCTTCCGTATTGGCAGCACCAATCAAATCGGTTATTTTTTGTTTGATTTTATATTGTGGCCCTGCAAAAGCGCCGCTTTGAATCATATATCCTTCTTGTATCATCCAACCGCCTAATCCTAAACCGCGTAAAACGACATTTTTATCGTTTCCATCCACAATATTTTGTCCGTTTCTATGCAAAAAACCTTGGCCAAAAGAAGCCAAAGCAAAGCACATAAAAAAGGGCAGAATTATTTTTTTCATTTCAATTATTTGTAAAATAGAAGTTGTAAAAAGCGAATTTTATGTAGTACAACTTTATTTCTAACTGGATTTTTATATCATTAATACACTAATGTCTGAATAGCGTGTGGCAAAATAGTAACCTCGGTCGCATTTGTTCCGATGCACAAATTATAAGTCACTTTTTTGTTGGTTTGATTCATCACCACCGTAATCACCTTGCCATCTTGGTTCAAGAAGGAAGTCGTTATGAGTTGACTGCGGCTAGATACGCTACTAATTCTTTGGGCTTCTTTACCAATAAATTTAGAAAAATGGCCAATAAAATAATAGGATGGCGTGTAGATTAATTCGCCAGTTTTGGTGTCAGCGTGAATAGGAGCGAAGCAAAAATTGCCTACATGATTGGGGCCACCTTTTTCATCCAAAAGGATGTTCCAATCGGTCCAACCTACGGTTCCATTATTGAAATCGTGAATCATAGATTTGCCATAACGCTCGCCGTTTTTCCAAAGTTGGTATTTATTGGCATCGAATTTTTCGTTGCAACCTTCGGTAAAAAGTAAATTTTTGTTGGGATACATTTCATTAACGGCACCAACATTTTCAAACATTGGCTCGCCGCCACTCCAGGATTCATACCAGTGAAAACCTATTCCCCAAACATATTTATTGGCTTGAGGATCGTCGAGAATAGTACTCGCTCTTTGCGTCATCAAGTCCCGATTGTGATCCCAAACGGTGATTTTTTTGTCACCAAGTCCAGCTTTAGATAGGGTGGGTCCAAGGTAATTTTTTAGAAAATCACGTTCTTCTTCGGCGGTGTAAATACAGGATTCCCAAGTTTGGACTGCCATCGGCTCGTTTTGAACCGTCAATCCCCACACAGGGATTCCTTCTTTTTGATAAGCGTTGATGAATTTCACATAATAATTGGCCCAAGACTGATAGAATTCTGGCAATAATTTTCCGCCTTTCAGCATATTTTTAGTGTCTTTCATAAAGGCTGGCGGACTCCAAGGACTGGCAAACAAAGTTAGTTTTCCTCCCGCCGTTTCTGTAGCTTTTTTGATTAAGGGGATTTTAAATTTTTGGTCATGTTTTATTGAAAAGGTCTTTAAATCGGCATCTCCTTCATTGACGTACGTGTACATATCGCTGCTAAAATCGCAACTGTGAATGTTGGTTCGAATGAGTGAATACCCAATTCCTTTGTCTTTGCTGAAATAGGCATTCAAAAATTCTTGTTGATTTTCTTGGGACAATTTCGCAAAAACTTCAGCACTTGCATCGGTTATGGCGCCACCAATTCCTAGAAAAGTCTGAAAGGTTTTGTTGGGATCTACGAATATACAAGTCTGAGTTTCGACAGGCTGTTTTAAGACTGAAAATTTCAAATTATCAGTATTTGTAATTCTGAGATTCGTGCTGTCTGCCGATGTATAGACCATAACGCTTTTGCCATTTACTGTAAAAGGTTTGGATTGCATTTTGCTTTTTTGCTGTGAAAACGCACTAAATGTAACTAGTAAAATCAGTGCTGAAATTGTTGCTTTCATAATTTATTGGATGCTTATTTTTATTTTTTTCGAAATATTGGAAGATGAATTTCCGATATAAATCATATAATCTCCTTTTTCTAGATTCCAATTGGAAATCGTTTCATCATAAAAACTCAAGCTATTCGTGTCAATCGAAATTTTGAAAGTACCGTTTTCTCCTTTTTTAACTGGCACTTTCTGAAAACTTTTCAACTCTTTTTCGGCTCTACTTACTTTCGAATTCAGTTTTCCGATGTACACTTGAACTACTTCGGCACCGTCAAGATTTCCTTTGTTTGAAACCGTTCCGGAGATTGTTATCGCTTCGTCTTTGGAATACACTTTCTTATCGGAATCTAATTTTGAAAGTTCAAATGTGGTGTAGGACATCCCTTCGCCAAAAGCAAATAACGGTTTGATTTTTTTGGTGTCGTGCCAGCGATACCCTACCAAAATATCTTCTTTGTAATATTGGGTGACTTTATCACCTGGATAACTCAATTCTCCAAAAGAATGAGCTGCATTATCGCTTAATTTTTTAGGAAATGAAAAAGGTAGTTTTCCTGATGGATTGACGTCACCACTTATTACATCGGCTATAGCGTTGCCGGCTTCACTGCCTAAATACCAAGTTTGCATGACTGCTTTTACATTGGTTATCCAAGGCATTTCGACCGCATTTCCACTGACAAGGACCACTCCAATGTTGGAATTTACTTTCAAAAGTTCAGTCAAAAGCTCATCTTGTCCAAAAGGTAATTGATATTCTTTTCGATCCACTCCTTCGCAATCTTGCAGGTGATTTTTATTTAAGCCACCAAAAAACAAAACCAAATCTGCTTTTGATGCGGCTTCGATAGCTTCCTTTTTCAGTTGATTAGCGTCTAATTTTGATGGAATAACTCTGTCATAAGCCGATGGTCCTGAGGCGTATCCCATTGCGTGGATTAGGGTGGCGTTTTGGTATCTTTCTTTCAAACCTTCAAGAGGAGAAATTTCGTGAAGCGCTTTCAACTCTGAGGAACCGCCGCCAATGGTCATTGATTTTGTTGCATTTTCACCAATCACCGCGATGGTCATTTTTTTATTTGGATTAATGGGGAAAAATGAGGCTTCATTTTTTAATAACACAATTCCTTCTCCAGCAATTTTTCGGGCTACATCAAGGTGTTCTTGATTGTTAATTCTGCCTAACGGACGATTCGGGTTCATATTGGTTCGAAACATCAAAAGCAAAATCCGTCTCACTTTATCATTCAAAACTTCTTCTTTGATTTCGCCACTTTTGAGCATTTTTAGAAAAGGATTGGCCAAATAATACGAATCATAAGCATTTTTGGTTGAGGTCGTTAAACCGTCTGTTCCTGTTCCCATTTCGATATCCAATCCATTCAAGGCGGCTTGTTTGGTGTCGTGAGCGGAACCCCAATCTGAAATCACAACCCCGTCAAATGCCCAATCTTTTTTTAAGATGCTGTTCATAAGGATTTGATTGTGCGTGGTGTGCTGTCCTCTAAATTGATTGTAGGCTCCCATCAAAGACCAGACTTTCCCCTCTTCGACTGCGGCTTTGAAGGCGGGTAAATAGATTTCGTGCAAAGCCCTATCACTTACTTCAACATTGATGTGTCCTCGCCATAATTCTTGATTGTTCAGCGCATAATGTTTTACGCAAGCGGCGACGCCATTTTGTTGCACTCCTTGAATATAGGGAACCACCATTTTGGACGCCAAAAAGGGATCTTCGCCCATATATTCAAAATTTCTTCCGTTTAATGGTGTTCGGTACATATTTACTCCAGGACCCAATAAAACATCTTTTTTTCTGTAACGCGCTTCTTCTCCAATACTTATACCGTAATCTTTGGCTAATTTTGGATTAAAGGTCGATGCTAGGCAGGTTAGGGCAGGAAATGCTGTTATCGAATCGTTGGTCCATTTGGCATAACCCCAATCGTCCCAGTTGATTTCGCCACGAACGCCGTGAGGACCATCAGACATCCATAGTTCAGGAATACCTAGTTTTTCGAGTCCAGGCGAACTAAATTTTGATTGGGCGTGACACATAGCCACTTTTTCCTCTAAAGTCAAGGTAGCCATAATTTTTTCTATTTTAGCTTCAATAGCGACTGAACTATTTTTTTCTTGGGCTTTAGCGCTTATAACTAGCATCATGGTACAAATAAAGATAAATGGTGTTTTTTTAAACAGGGGCTTCAACATATATTTCATTTTTAAAGTTTGGTTTGCCTTATTTTTTAATTAATTCGATGTAAACCGGGAGGTGGTCCGACGGATACCGCAAATCCTTAGCATCACTTAAAACTGCGTACTTCCTGACACTGAAGCTGCTGTTTTTGGAGATGAAAATATAATCAATCAAGGTCGTTACGGGTTCATTGTGTTTGAAATCATTGAAAGTTCCGGTGGGGCCAAAAGGTTTTTCCTCAGAGATTTCTCTTGCGTCTAACATTTCTTTTTTTAGAGAAATAATTCTATTTTCAGTTGGTGTCGAATTAAAATCACCCATAAAAAACACGGGATATTTTTTGGTGTTTAGTGCTTCTATTTTTGAAAGAATAAGTTGGATACCCTTGGTTTTTGCCACTTCACCTTGATGGTCTAAATGGGTATTGAACACCCAGAAAGTGGTTTTGGTTTTCGAATCTTTCAAAACCGCATACGTACAAACTCGATTAAAAGCCGCATCCCAGCCTTTTGATATATGATCTGGGGTGTCGGACAGCCAAAAAGTATTGCTTTCTACCAATTGGAAGCGCTCTTTTTTATAATAGATGTTCGAAGATTCGCCTTGACCTATGCCGTCTCTTCCGATTCCGACATAATTATAGGCAGGTAGGGCAGAGGCGATATCTACAACTTGATTGGGTTTTGCTTCTTGAACGCCAAAAATATCCGGTTCGTAAAAATGCAGTTGCGATGTCAAAAACGCTTTTCGGTTGGACCAATTATTCAATCCGTCACTTTCTACATCCAAACGAATGTTATAGGTCATTAACTTCAAGGATTGCCCTTGCCCGAAAACGAGAATCAAATTAGCGATGAAAGTAAAAACATATTTCATATAAAAGACGCTTCTGAAATTGTAGAAATGCCAAAATCGAGATTTGGAATAAAAGGATTGTTTTCATCCTTGCTTCTGAAAAAAACAGAAGCAAGTAATGAAAAGCTAACTAACCAAAAACTACTAATTATAAACTCGTACGTAATCTATTTCGAAGATGGAGGACACAAAGTTTGGATCGATTGCGCCACCAAAATTACCGCCAATAGCACAATTCATAATGATGAAAAAATTCTGATTGAACGGCACACTTGCCGAATTTGTAAAGGTTTTGAATAACTGATTGTCAACATAAAATTTAATGCTGTCTGCTCTCCAATCTAATGTGTAGGTATGAAATTCCGTGGTAGCATTCGAAATTATTGTTGTTGATGAGTCTCCGTTTCCGCCAGAACGACCTGAATAATGGAGTGTTCCAAAAATTTTGTTCAATTGATTTCCCACATGTTCCATGACATCAATTTCGCCGCAAGCAGGCCAGCCCACCGTGCCAATATTGTCGCCCAACATCCATAAAGCTGGCCAGGTTCCCGCACCAGCAGGCAGTTTAGCTCTAAACTCTATTTTGCCGTATTTGAAGGAATATTTGCCAGCCGTTTTTAGTCTTGCTGAAGTGTAGGTGCTTCCCAAATAATTTTCTTTGATGGTTTTAATTTTCAAATAACCACCTTGTATGTATACATTTTCGGGTCGATTGGTATAATACTGAGGTTCGTTATTTCCCCAACCTCCTGCGCCAAGATCGTATCCCCATTTGTTAGTATCGGGAGCGCCATCAACGTTGAATTCATCGCCCCATATTTCTTTTGTAGCAACAAAAACAGTTATGGGTTTTGTTGCAGTATAGTATTTTAGTCCGTTGAATACGGTAACTTTTATTTCGTATGATTTGGTTCCACTTTCGGTATAAGTATGCGAAAAGATGCCGCTAGCGGGCTCTGCTGTTTCTCCATCACCAAAATCTACTTTATAGGATACTCCGCTACTAGGTGTAACGGTATATTTGACTAAGCCGCTTCCGTCACCATTGGGCATTGCAGTAGTTGTGCCCACCACTTCGGTGTTGATGACCACATTTATTGTTGGGGTATTGGGAGCAGTTCCATCATTGCTGTCACCTGAGCTACAGCCTATTAGGGAGCCTAACAGTAAAATGGGTAGTATTAGAATTTTCTTTAAAATTTTCATTTTTGGATTGAGTTTTATTTTGAAGCCTTTGTTTTTTTTCAATTATTCAAATTATGCGGTATCCACTGAAGTATTTTTTTTGAAATGTTGAAACTTTCAATGGGTAACAAAAAACACAGATACTACTAATTTGGTTTCTACTAGTTTGAAAAATTTTATCACGCTTTTTAGTAAACAAAAAAGGTGTTATTCAAAAAAAGGGAAGCAAAATACTTCCCTTTTTTCACAAACAAACAAACTAACTTATAGGGGTTTAAATCTCCATGACCATCCGCTATCTCCTTGAGGAGTTTTGGGTAGGTACAAAATAAGTTCTGTATCTGTTAAAACAGCTACATTATAAACACCAGCTGGGTTTCCTCTGTCTTGTCCTAATATTGGAGCTCCAGTAATTGTTAGTTTTTTATTGGCAACATCCAATATAAAACTACCCTTTTTTGGAGTTCCGGTTTTGGTTGCATAGTAATTGTAATTCGCAGCTCCATTCAAATCGAATGTTATTTTTCCGTCGGTATCAGAAGGAGCACAACAAGTACCACCAGCATTCCACCAAGCAGTCATGTACCCGTCAGAAGGATTATCTGGGGGAGACATATACCACCATAATTTGTCATCATTGGCTGCGCCTTGAAAAACCCAAGTTTTACCTGCGGCAGTGTTTTTACTTACTAAAGAATACCACATTGGATCTAAAGGAGTGTCTAATCTATCAATTTGAACATCGACAGTTTTGGTAAAAAACTGAGAACCCAAAGTCCCTACATAGGTAAATTTAGACTTTCCAGGAATAGGATATACCACAGTATATTCATTAGTAAGTGCCTGTCCTAAATTGTAATTCCAATACCCAGTGATCCCAGGAGTGGTCATTTTAAGTGTAATTTTATTTCCGCCTGGCGGAGTTTGTGTTGCCACTAATTGAACCCCGTCTACATTGGTAGAATCGCTTAGGTTCTCTTCATCTACAATAGGATCGCAGGCCGAAAAAATCAGCATAAACGAAGCTAGTAGGAGATATAAAATTTTAGTATTTTTCATAATTCTAATGTTTTAATAGTTATTAAATTTTACCAACCTGGGTTTTGAGAATAAACCCCATTTGACAATCGTACTTCCGTTTCTGGAATTGGCATTAAACCTTTAGTTTCAGGTCTGTATTTTACACTGTAAGTTGCATTTGACCCTGAATTTTTTACCGGGAATGAGTCATTAAAGGCAGTTTTCACATCGCCCCAACGTACTAAATCAAACCAGTGAAGGCCTTCGAATGCTAATTCGTAGTTACGCTCGGCTTTAACTGCATCTAAAGAATAGGCTACTGCTGGCATTCCGGCTCTAGCTCTTACTGCATTTATTCCTGTTGCTGTTTTAGTGATTTCAGAGTGCATCAACAATACATCGGCATAACGCATAAAAATAAAGTCTTGTGCATTAGTCAATTGCATGCTTGAGTCACCCGTCCAGTTGTACATTGGAATAAACATCGTTCTTTTACCATCTTTAGTATCATGTTCCAATCGGGTATATTTTTTATTGAAATAGCCCGTTTCATGATCCCCTTTGTTCGGTTGATACCCGTCTGTACCTTGGCTAGATTCACCTACTTTAATAATTGAACCTTCTCTTCTTGGGTCAGTGACTGGCCAATCGTTCCACATTTTAGGATTAATGGTACACCATCCCCAACCTTCGGCAAAAGGAACCATTTGATTTCCTCTGATTGAAGTATACAAAGCAAGTCTGTTATTATAACTTTGTCCTGCATTCCAACCCCAATCTCCGAAAGAAAATCGTTGTACAAACATGGTTTCTTTATTTCCTGTTCCAAAAGTAGGTGTTAATCCATCTTGTCCAGCCCAATTCAGATTGTTAGTGGCTGCCCATGGTAACACGGTTTTGCCTGCACTTTTGTTCACATACGAGTATGGCCATAAGTTTCTGAAATCGGAAACCAATCCATGTCCACTATTTGTCATTAAATCATTTAAATAAGCAGTTACTTCAGTAGCGCCTAATTTTCCACCGCCTACTAATGGTAAATCAGTAGTTGCTTTTTGCTCTATATTGGTCATGTAGCCTGTGTAAAACAAATATACACGTGCCATATAAGCTTCAGCAACCCATTTGTTGGCATGGCCGTATCTTGAAGTTGGGATGCTTGCAATTGGAGCAGCGGGCATCGTTTCAATAGCCAATTTCAAATCTGAACCTATTTGTGCAAATGTATCAGAATAAGAGGCTCTTGCCACTTTTCTGTCACCATCTGTTTTGATAATTAGTGGAACCCCACCAAAAAATTTAGCCAATCTGAAGTAAAAGAAACTTCTCATAAACAAGGCTTCGCCAATGGTTTGCTTTTTGAAATTTTCTGCTTCAAGTTTAGTTTTAAAATAAGCTGAAAAATCGGTATTCGCTGTTTTTTCAATAACCGCATTGGCTCTTGAAATACCATTATACGATTGAACCCACATATCACGATAGGTATCTTCATTTGGGTCTTCAAAATTATCTACCCATTTGGCCGATTTATCATCAGGACCACCACCGCCAAGCATTACGTTGTCCAAGAGATTGGCCGCCATTTGTTCCTCGCTGTGAATACCACCCGTGTAAATTGCGTTGTAAATACCTGACATTGCTTCGTCGATATCAGTGGGTGTCTTGTAGAAAGTCTCTAAACCTTTACCATAAAGATTCTCAGAATCTAAATAGTCTGTGCAACTAGTAGCAACGAAAAGGGTTGCAGTTGCTATAAAATAAATTATCTTTTTCATTGTCTTTGGTATTTAAATTAAAAATCTGCACTTAATCCAAACATTACTGTTCTCGCTTGTGGGTATAACCCAAGATCTACACCTGAAGCCCAACTTGCGCTGTCTCCAAAACGAACCTCAGGGTCCATTCCGTTGTAATCGGTAAATGTATATAAATTGTTTACCGCTACATACATTTTTAAATTTGACATAAATTTAATGTTTGACAACACTTGATTGAAGTTATAACCAACCGTTAAATTGTTGATTCTCAAATAATCAGCATCGTGCATAAATATGTCAGAAATAAAGTTTGTATTTCTGTTTGATGTTGCGGTCAACCTAGGCATTGTATTAGAAGTACCTTCGCCATGCCAACGATTGAAAATATCAGAAGTGTAATTTTGGTTGAAATTATCAGCAAATGAACGGTACGATTGCATTACTTGCATACCAAATTTTCCAGCCAAAGTCGTATTGAAATATACTCCTTTGTATTCGAAATTCAATTGTAAACCTAATTCGAAATCTGGATTTGGATTTCCTAAATATACTTTGTCTTTTTCATCTATAGCTCCGTCTTGATTTTGATCTACAAAACGAACATCTCCCGGACGTTGATCAGCAAAATAAGGAGTGCCAGTTGGTGTTACATATGCATTTACTTCTTGTTGATTTTGAAGGATTCCAGCCGTTTGATAACCGTAGAAATATCCTATTGGCTGTCCTACTTGCACTCTAGAAACCTCTGAAGTTCCTTGAGATAAGATGTTTGATGGTCCAAGGATTCTACCGTCGCCGTTGTTAATTTCGGTGACATTATTTTTGTTATGAGCACCACTTACAGTGATACCGTATTTGAAATCCCCTACTTTGTCGTTCCAGTTTACAGAATATTCAATACCGGAGTTTTCTACAGTACCACCATTGATAAATGGAGCACCAGCACCGGCAGTACCTAAAACAGGAGCAAGTACTAACCAATCTTTGGTTGTTTTTTTATACCAATCGAATGTTAATCCTAATCTTGAATCGAATAGTTTAGCGTCAAGTCCAAAGTCTAACTGCTCTGAAGTTTCCCATTTAATATCAGGATTTGGAACTGTTGCAGGATAAGCAGTTGTGCCAGAAACCGGTTTGGTATCCCCAAAGAAATAACCAGGGAAAGCATAAGCAATTTGTGAAGAATATTGGAAGTTTGGAATAGCTTGATTTCCGTTTTGTCCCCAGCTTCCTCTTAATTTAGCATAGTTAAGGATACTAGAGGTTTCGGACATAAAGTCTTCTTTGCTAATTACCCAACCCGCAGACACGGATGGGAAATAACCCCATCGGTTGTTTTCAGCAAAATTGGATGAACCATCGGCACGCATTGTAGCAGAAAGCAAATATTTTTCTTTATAATCGTATTGGGCTCTGGCAAAAAACGATTGAGTAGCTCCGCCTCCGGCAGCCCAGTCAGCACCGCTAGTGTTGATGTCGCTAATAGTTGCAGGGTTCTTGGTGTTATTGATATAAGCATATTTAGGATCCCCAGGGAATAACAAATTACTTCTATATCCAGATACGTTGATATTACTTTGGTTGCGAAGTAATTCTGTACCAATAACCGCAGTAATTTTATGGTCACCAAAAGCGGTATTGTAGGCCAAGGTGTTGGTCCAAGTAGTGTTAGCACCAAAATAAGAGTTTTGTGAAGCACCATCAATAGCGTCATTATACAGAATGCCTAATCCATAAGTTGGATTCATTGATCTTCCGTTTCCGAACCAAGAATCTACACCATAAACTGATTTGAATTTTAAATTCAACATAGGTTCAATTTCTACAAAGGCATTTCCAATGATGTTATTGCCTTTACCATAATTATAGTTATTTCTATAATACATTACCGCTAAAGGATTGGTTTGATTAGGATTCAAGCCGTCTAAGGTAGGGGTAAAGCCAAATTCGCTGATGTTTCTATCAATAGAAGTTTGCCAGTACGCAGGAGTCAATGGGTTTTGAACCAAAGCATTGTGCAAATCATTATAGTAGATATTTCCAGTGGCTACTGCTCTGTTTTGTGTATTAGAATAGGTAAAGTTTTCGCCAACAGTAATGATGCTATGCTTGTCATTTTTTTTCAAAACCATTTTGGTGTTGAATCTAGCAGTCAATCTTTTGTATCCTGCATCGATGATGTTACCACCTAATATACCATCTTGGTCAAAATAGGAAATACCCGCTGAGTACACGATGTCTTGGCTTCCTCCAGTAATATTTAAAGAGTGGTTGACTATCGGAGCATCTTTTTTGGTCATTGCGTCAATCCAGTTAGTACCTAGACCGCCTGCTTGAAGATTTGCCCAAACTTCGTCACCCAATTGTTTTCCCGCACCAGGATAATTGGCTTCCAACCAGCCGTTGTTGTGCACAATGGCATTCCAATCGTTCGGTGCTAAACCGTCGTTTACTCTACCTTCATCCATAATATACATGTATTCTTGGGCGTTCAATGGATCCAAGTTTTTGTATATATTTTGGATTCCATAATAGAAATCATAACTAATTTTAGCTGGACGATCTTTTCGACCTTGCACGGTTGTTACTAAGATAACACCATTAGCAGCTCTTGATCCGTAGATCGCAGCAGAAGCGGCGTCTTTCAACACGTCGATGGCTTCAATATCAGAAGGGTTCAAATAATCGATATTGCCAACAGGTACGCCGTCTACTATGTACAAAGGGTTTGAATTCCCAATAGTACCAATACCACGAATCGTAACTCTAGTTCCTGCTCCTGGAGATCCATTATTTTTGGTAATGTTCACCCCGGCAGCAATCCCTTGAAGGGCGTCCATAGCAGAAACGGTGTTTAAATTTTGAAGGTCTTCTCCTTTAAAATTAGAAGAGGCCCCGGTAATTAAACCTTTTTTCTGAGTTCCGTACCCCACTACTACTACTTCCTGTAACGATTGCGATTCAGGATTCATTTTTACATTAATGGTGTTTCTACCCTTAATGGCTTCCTGCACGTTCGCATAACCTACAAAACTATAAACTAAAGTGCCGTTAGCATCGGCTTTTAATTGATAGTTTCCATCCATATCCGAAGATGTGGCCTTTGTTGTTCCTTTAATTAAAATTGAAGCTCCAGGAACGGGTAATCCGTTTTCGTCTACTACTTTTCCTTTTATGGAAACATCTTGTGCTTGGCCATAAACAGAAAATAGAACGGATAAAAAACAAAAAATAAGTAATTTTGTTAATTTCATTTTTCTAAAATTTTGGTTAGTTATTAATTTTGTGTTAAAGTGTATCAAATCTAATTATTTTTTTTTGAAAGTTGTATTCATAAAAACTATACATTTTCAATTTAGCGAAATCGATTGAAAAAATCACTGTATTCAAGACAAGATGTGATTTTTCATTTTAATAAATTAAATCGATATGCTAGAAATGTTGTGGTAATGTTAAGTTAAATAGTAAACAACGAACGTCAAAAAAACAACAAGAATTTGCAATAAATACACACAATTGTATTTATATTTACAAATGTAAAATAGTTGTTAAGTTTATAGTAATCAAATTTTGTCAATTATTAATCGATTTTTTACTAATCATGAAATTATTCTTTAAAATAATTATCATAAACAAATTTTTATATGATTCGTGATGCTTACCGAGAAATTACCCGACTGATTCCCGAAGATAGTTTCTTAGTGGAGCAGCGAGTAAAAGATGATTTCGATTTCCCTATACACTTTCATCCAGAATACGAACTCAACTTTATTTATAGAGGTAAAGGAGTGCGACGAATTATCGGAGATCATACCGAAGAAATAGATGATATAGAATTGGTGTTAGTTGGACCTAACGTGGTTCACGGTTGGGAACTGCATAATTGTACCTGCAAAGAGATTTACGAAATTACGATTCATATTCACAATGATTTGTTAGATCAAAAAATGTTGTCTCGGAGAATATTCAAGCCCATTAGTGACATGTTTAAAAGAGCCAAACACGGCATTCTTTTTTCGAGAGAAACAACTAATTCACTAATGCCTCGAATTATGGTTTTGGCACGAATAACGGGTTTGCAATATTATTTAGAGTTTATTTCGATCTTGAATGAATTGGCCATTTCAGAGGGGCAAAGAGAGCTTTCAGTTTCGATAGACGAAAAAGAAGATTTTCATAATAGCGACAAGATTAAGAAAGTGTATGATTATATTCAAGAAAATTTTTCGAAAACCATCACCCTAGACGAAATATCAAAATTGGTCAATATGAGCCCCGTTTCGTTTAACCGTTTTATCAAACACCGAACAGGAAAAACGTTTGTTCATTATTTGAATGATACCAGAATTAGTTTTGCCGCAAGATGGTTATTGGAAACCGAGTTGAGTATAGGTGAAATCAGTTTTAAATGCGGGTTTAATAATATCGCCAATTTCAATAGATTGTTCAAGCAGGCTAAAAATACCACTCCAAAGGAATTCAAAAAACAGTATATTGGATTGAAAAGGGTGATGTAGAACTCCTATAAAAAACTCCCAAGGTAATAACATTGAGAGTTTTTCGTAACTAACCAAAACAAAACTAAGTCTTATCCCATAATAACTACAATTTCATGGGTCTTATTTTTCTCTAAAATAGGAACTATCGTAGCGTTTAAAGTAGTGCCATTGACTACTATTTTTTCGACCCCTTTGCTGATGTGTTTCGGGTTTTGTACTTCAATTGTATACGTGGCGCCTCTAAATTTTCTTGTCATTTTGAAGCCGTCCCATTTTGCTGGAATACAAGGATTGATTGAAATACCGTTGTAATCGGGTTTTACTCCTAAAATATATTGGGTTATGGCATAAAAATTCCAAGAAGCAGTTCCCGAAAGCCACGAATTTTTGGCTTCTCCCGGTTTAAAGGCTTCTTTTCCCGCAATCATCTGGCAATATACATAAGGTTCTACTTTGTGCAATTCTGAAATATCCTCCAAATAGCTTGGAGCTATTTTAGTATAATAATCATAAGCTGCGTCGCCACGTCCTATCATAGTTTCGCCAATCATGATCCAAGGATTGTTATGACAAAAAATGCCGCCATTTTCTTTGTAACCCGCCGGATAAGTTGATATTTCGCCATATTCGATATAGTATTTTGTAAACGCAGGACTATTCAAAACGATTCCGTATTCGCAATCCAAATGTTCTTTAACTGAATTTAAAGATTTTTCGACCAAGCCTTCTTCTTTGCCAATTTCAGCCATCGAACACCAACCTTGCGATTCAATAAAAATCTTTCCTTCTTCATTTTCGTTGGAACCAATTTTTTTGCCATAATAATCATAGGCTCTCAAATACCAATCGCCATCCCAACCGTGATTTTTCACGGCTTCAATCATAGTATTCACATGATTTTCGGCTTCTACTGCTTCGTTATCTTTTCCTAATTGACGGCATAATTTCACAAACTCTTTTCCGTAAACTACGAACAAGCCAGCAATCATAAGTGATTCGGCTGTTTCGCCTTTTTTGTTTCCTGTGGTTTGAAAAGATTCATTCGGATCATTCGAAAAACAATTCAAGTTCAAACAATCGTTCCAATCGGCTCGACCTATCAACGGTAATTGATGTGGTCCTAAATTATTGACAACATGGTAAAACGAAATTTTCAAATGTTCAAAATGAGTTTTGGCTTTCGAAGCATCATTATCGAAAGGCACTAATTCGTCAAGCAAAGAAAAATCGCCTGTTTCCTTTATGTATTCAGTTGTGGAAAGGATTAACCAAAGGGGATCATCATTGAAATCGCCCCCGATTGCGGCATTTCCTTTTTTGGTTAAAGGTTGGTATTGGTGATAGCAAGAACCATCTTCAAATTGTGTCGAAGCAATGTCAATGATTCGCTCTCTCGCTCTCTCGGGAATTTGATGCACAAAACCAATTAAATCTTGATTCGAATCTCTGAAGCCCATGCCGCGACCAATTCCCGATTCGAAAAATGAAGCAGAACGCGACATATTAAAGGTAACCATACATTGGTATTGATTCCAGATGTTGACCATTCTATCTAGCCTGTCATCACCCGATTTTATATTTATTGTGCCCAATAAGTTGTCCCAATATTCTTTTAATGCATCAAAAGCGGCTTCTACTTTTTCGACAGTATTGTACTTGTCAATCATCGATTTTGCCGGTTTTTTGTTGATGACGGATTTGCTTTCCCATTTATTATCCGCATCCACTTCAACATAACCCAGCATAAAAATATAATCTTTGCTTTCGCCAGGCTTCAATTCTACTTCAATATAATGAGAAGCGATGGGCGACCAACCGTGCGCAATGGTATTTTTAGGTTTACCGCCGGTAACGACCTCAGGAGTATCGAATCCGTTGTACAAACCTATAAATGATTCTCTATCGGTATCAAATCCTTTAATTGCCTCGTTCACCGAATAAAAGGCGTAATGGTTGCGGCGTTCTTTGAATTCGGTTTTGTGGTAAATGACCGAATCTTCAACTTCGACTTCGCCGGTGCTGAAATTCCTTTGAAAATTGGTCATATCATCTTCTGCATTCCAAAGCGCCCATTCTATGAAAGAAAATAATTGTAGTGTTTTAGTTTCAGTAGAGGAATTGCTAAGGCTCAATTTCTGAATTTCGCCCCAAAATCCTAAAGGGATAAACTGTAAAACTTCGGCTTGTACTCCGTTTTTAGAACTTTTGAATTTAGTGTAACTCATTCCGTGACGGCATTCGTAGCTATCCAATTCGGTTTTTACTGGTTTCCAGCCTGGAGACCAAAGAGTGTCCCCGTCCTTGATATAAAAATACTTTCCTCCATCATCTACCGGAACATTGTTGTAGCGATAGCGAGTTAATCGTCGGAATTTGGCATCCTTATAAAAAGTATATCCGCCGCCAGTATTGGAGGTTAGTGAGAAAAAATCTTCATTTCCTAGGTAATTAATCCAAGGGTAAGGCGTTTTTGGGTTGGTGATTACATATTCTCTCGAATCATCATCAAAATGTCCGTATTTCATTTTATTATTTTTAACAGCACTGTTATTCAGTTGTTTGTTTAGAATCTTTGTAATAAATTCGCAGTTGTAATTGCTGATTTTTGTTAATTTATCAATAAAAATGACATATAATTAACATTTTCAAAATTAGCCAATGGATTAAAAAATTCTATATACTATTTTGTCTATTTTATATTGTTTTTTTACTAAAATGAATTTTGCAAACACACTATTTACTCACTAATTGATTTCTTTAGTCTTTATAAATGGTGTTTTTAGCAAAGTCCAACTCTTCGATTTATTAATTTTAAAGGTTTTATTGGAAATGTTGTGAAGTTTTTTTTTACCACATAGTTTTTATTATAGTTCCGATAGCTATCAGATTATAGATTTTATTTTTAGAAAGCTTTGCTTTTGCATAGTATTCATAGCACTATGTGCAAAAAAGAATTTTCTATGTCAATCTTTTTTTACAATTTCGACTACTTTTCTATGTGGTTTAAAATAATTTTAAATTTATTCTCACACTAAACTCATTAGAACCATTTTAAAATGAAAATCTCTTAGGTGCACGACAAATTGCATTTCTTTATAAAAATGAGGTGCAACTAATTTTAAGAATTGATTTTTTGAATTCGTTTGACGTAAATTTCAAAGATTTTCACAGATTAATCTGTGAAAATTTGTGTAATCTGTGTCTCAAATTTTGAAACAGTGCAATTTGTCGTGCACCCAAATCTTTTTTTTGTAATTTTAGCCCACAAAATCAAACCATGAGAGTAGCACTTGGCTTTTTCCTTTTTATACTAATTCTTCCCGTTTTTTCGCAAGAGAAGACCAATTTGGAGGATGCACCGAAAATAAAAATCGATTCGTTGTATAGGGAAGATCAGTTTTATTTTAGTTTTGCCTTAAATACACTGCAAAACAAACCTGCAGGACTTAGTCAGGATAAATTTTCAGCGGGTTTTTCAACGGGCTTTCTTCGGGATTTTCCCATAAATAAAAATCGAACAATTTCCATCGCACCCGGAATAGGTTTGGCTTACAATAATTATAATCAAAATCTTAAAATTTCAGAATCGAATCAAATTTCCGTTTACTCGATCATCGAATCGGAGGTGGATTTTGACAGAAACCGATTTTCGCAGCTCTTGGTCGAAATGCCTATCGAGTTTAGATGGAGGACGTCAACCTACGAAAGTCATAAATTTTGGAGAGTTTATGCGGGTTTTAAAGTGGGCTATTTGCTGTATGACAAATCGATTTTTAAGGATGCTAGTGATAAATTTGTAGTAGATAATAACGAAGATTTTAACAAATTTCAGTACGGCACCTATATTGCGGCGGGCTATAATTCGATCAATATTTTTGCGTATTATGGTCTGAATGCGTTGTTTCAAAACGCTAAAACTGCAACGGAAACTATCGATATGAATGCGTTGAATGTCGGCATTATGTTTTATATTTTATAGCCAAATCGGCAACAATATAAGTTGCGGAATTATTCCGGATAAAAATCCAATGACCAATTCTTTGGGAGTATGTGCGTTCATTTCCAGTCTTGACGAAGCCACAAATCCGTTCATGAGTACCCAAAATACAATCCAATTGATGTTTCGACTCTCATTGTGAATGCTTAAGCCAATCACAAAAATGGTCAGCGCACTAATCGCGATCATGTGCAAACTTGCTTTGGTTCGAAAAAACAATAAAATCAAGGCAATAATTGTGCTGAACAATCCTCCTAAAAAGAAAAAGTGAAATTCAGGAAAATGTTCTAAAGTGATGCATTTCCGAATGAGGAAAATCGTTAAAAAGCATTGAAGCACTAATGGAATTTTGCGCTGTGAAATATCGGCGATCATTATAGAGTTCAATTGTCCAGTCACACGCAATATCAAAAAAATACACAATGGGAGTACAATAGTGAGCAGGACGATTTGAAAAATTGCGAAGTATTTTTCCGGATGGGAATAATAGGTATCGTTAAAAACAAAATAAAACAAAGCGGCATAAACCGGTATGAATATCGGGTGGAATAGATAAGAAAAAAAAGGAAGTAGTTTTTTTAAATTCATTTTTTAAATTCCCCTTTTAGGGGTTAGGGGGATTTAAATCTTTTTTCTCATTCGCGCCACAGGAATATCGAGCTGTTCACGATACTTTGCAATGGTTCTTCTCGCAATCGGATAGCCTTTTTCTTTTAAAATTTCGGCCAATTGATCGTCGGGTAGCGGTTTGTGTTTGTCTTCTTCTTCGATGGTGTTTTGTAGAATTTTCTTGATTTCGAGGGTCGAGACATCTTCGCCTTGATCGTTTTTCATCGCTTCGGAGAAAAATTCTTTGATCAACTTGGTTCCATAAGGCGTTTCCACATATTTGCTGTTGGCCACACGCGAAATGGTCGAAATATCCAAACCAACCTTATCGGCAATATCTTTCAAGATCATCGGTTTCAGTTTGGTTTCATCGCCTTCCAAAAAGTATTCATTTTGGTAATGCATGATGGCATTCATCGTTACGTAAAGTGTTTCCTGACGCTGTTTGATAGCATCGATAAACCATTTGGCCGAATCCAATTTTTGTTTGATGAACTGCACGGCATCTTTCTGCGCATTCGATTTATCGCGAGAACTTTTGTAGGTCTGCATCATTTCCTGATAGTCTTTGGAAACGTGTAGGGAAGGCGCATTTCGCCCATTTAAAGTCAAAACCAATTCATCATCTACAATTCTAATGGCAAAATCGGGCACTACGTGTTCCGTAATTTTGTTGCTGCCGGTAAAAGAACCACCCGGTTTTGGATTTAGTTTTTCTATTTCGTGAATGGCAGTTTTGAGTTGTTCATTCGAAACCGCATATTTTTGTAGGAGTTTCTCATAATGTTTTTTGGTAAAGGCCTCAAACTGATTTTCGATAATATCGCTAGCCAAAGCTATGTATTCCGTGGGTGTTTTGTGTTTTAATTGCAATAACAAACATTCTTGCAAATCGCGAGCCCCAACCCCCGAAGGTTCGAGTTCGTGAATGATGTGCAACATTCTCTCCACCGTTTTTTCATCGGTATAAAGACCTTGCGTAAACGCCATATCGTCAACCAAATCGGGAATGCTTCTTCGGATATAACCCATATCATCGATGCTTCCGACCAAGAATTCGGCTATTTCTCGCTCGTCATCATTCAATATAAAAGTATTCAACTGATTGATCAAGTCCTGGTGAAAGCTAATCGGAGCGACCAGTGGCGATTCGCGTTCTTCGTCGTCCTCACTGTAATTGTTGGCTTGGGTTTTATAATCGGGTGTTTCGTCGCTGCTTAAATACTCGTCAATGTTGATGTCGCTCGTATCTTCGCTGTCGTGATCATCATAATCGTCAAATTCGTCATTGGTGTCATCATTGTCGAATTCGTCTTTTTGGTAAATTTCTTCTTCTTCAGTACCTGTTTCCAATGCCGGATTTTCATTCATTTCCTCCAACAATCGTTGTTCGAAAGCTTGCGTAGGCAATTGAATTAACTTCATCAACTGGATTTGTTGTGGAGATAATTTTTGAGAAAGTTTAAGATTTAGAAATTGCTTTAACATAATAAGACACTAATTTTATTGCCGCTGTAATTTGCCACAAAGACGCTAAGGCGCAAATGTTTATATTTTTTTATTTTCGATGCTTTTTTGCCACAATGACACTAAGGAATAATTTTTTTGTTTTTAATATTGAGGTTTAAATTTTCAATAATTAATCTTTGTGTCTTTGTCGCAACTTCATCTAGTGTTTATGAATCTTTTTATTCCGTTTTTTATTAATGGAACATTAAAATTAATTAAAAATCCCAATTGGTTATCTGTTAGTTTTAAATGACTTATGATTTGTGCTTGCCAAACTGGATTTACGGTTTCGACTGCTTTTACCTCCACAATCACAGTGTTTTCAACTATTATATCGAGTCTTAATTTTTCTTTAAGAGTTACTCCATCATAAATAATTGGCACATCAATTTGACGTTGAACATTTAATCCTGCTTTTTCTATTTCATAAGCCAAACAAACTTCATAAACTCTTTCCAGTAAACCTGGTCCGAGATTTTTATGAACTTTAAAAGCTGAATTTACAATTATCTTGGCAATTTCTTCTGTTCTTTCGTTTATCATTTTTTTTCTTGCCGCAAAGGCACTAAGTCACAAAGGTTAATTAATTTTTATTACCAAGATACATAGACACTAAAATCCAATTATTTATTATTGTCTTATTTTACAATGAAAGATTAAAATATAAATCATTTATTTAATGAAAAATGCTGTATTCTTAAACACAAAAAACTTTGTGCCTTAGCGTCTTTGTGGCAAATCCCTAGTGTCTTAGAAATCCGCATTTTGCGGTGTTCTCGGAAAAGCAATTACGTCGCGAATATTGGTCATTCCCGTTACGAAAAGTACCAATCTTTCGAATCCAAGCCCGAAACCGGAGTGAACTGCACTTCCGAATTTACGTGTGTCTAAATACCACCATAGTTCTTCTTCGTCAATTCCTAGGGCTTTCATTTTTTCGACCAAAACATCAAAACGTTCTTCTCTTTGTGAACCTCCTACGATTTCTCCAATGCCTGGGAAAAGGATGTCCATCGCACGAACGGTTTTTCCGTCTTCGTTCAAACGCATATAAAATGCCTTGATATTGGCTGGATAATCAAATAAAATTACGGGAGATTTAAAATGTTTTTCGACCAAATAACGCTCGTGCTCCGATTGTAAATCAGCACCCCATTCGTTGATGAGGTATTGGAATTTTTTCTTTTTATTTGGGGTGCAATCTCGTAAAATGTCAATCGCTTCGGTGTATGAAACGCGTTTGAAATTATTTTCTAACACAAAGTTTAATTTTTCCAATAAAGCCATTTCGCTTCTCTCGGCTTGTGGTTTGGATTTTTCTTCTTCTAATAATCGACCTTCTAGGAATTTCAAATCATCAGCACAGTGATCCATCGCATATTTTATCACGTATTGGATAAAATCTTCGGCCAAATCCATATTGTCATCCAAGTTGTTGAAAGCTACTTCGGGTTCAATCATCCAAAATTCGGCTAAGTGACGCGATGTGTTTGAATTTTCGGCTCTAAATGTTGGTCCAAAAGTATAAATCTGACCCAAAGCCATAGCGAATGTTTCGCCTTCTAATTGCCCAGAAACGGTTAAGTTGGTATGTTGTCCGAAGAAATCTTTTTTGTAATCGATATTGCCTTCTTCATTTTTAGGTAAATTGTCTAATGGCAACGCGGTTACCTGAAACATTTCGCCAGCACCTTCGGCATCAGCACCTGTGATGATCGGCGTGTTGACATATACAAAACCTTTTTGTTGGAAGTAGTGGTGAACGGCAAAAGCCAAAACCGAACGCACGCGCATAATCGCGCCAAAAGCATTGGTACGAACTCGCAAATGCGCATTTTCACGCAAGAATTCTAAGGAATGTTTTTTTGGTTGCATCGGGAATTTCTCCGCATCAGAGTCGCCAAGAATTTCCAACTTTCGAACCTGAATTTCATATTTCTGTCCAGCACCTTTGCTTTCGACCAAATCTCCGGTGACTGAAACGGCAGCTCCCGTGGTAATTCTTTTTAAAGTTTCTTCGGGAGTGTTCTCAAAATCGACCACACATTGTATGTTATGAATGGTCGAACCGTCATTCAGGGCAATAAATTGATTGTTTCTAAAAGTTCTAACCCAGCCTTTTGCGTTTACTTCGTGAAGCGTATTGGTGCTGTTTAGCAGGTCTTTAACTCTGGTATGTCTTCTCATAAGTATTGATATTAAATTGTAGGTTTCTGATTTTTCAATCAGAGTACAAATATAATTGATTTCTGCGGAAAAGTGGAAGTTAGTAATGGTCTAATTGGGGCTATTTCTCAGATTTTGTTCCAATGGTTCTATTGCATTATTAGAAATCCTTCGATTCAAAAAACGAGCTTACCGCATACAAAGGATAAATAGCAATATCGTCTATACTTGAAAAATTCTCCAATGAAAACCGAACTCCTTTTTGACTATTTTTTTCCCTCAAGAATACCCGTAAACTTTGCATCGCTCCGCTGGTTGAAGATTTAATTTCTACTGGAAGTATTGTGCTGTTTTTTTGAACAATATAATCCACTTCGGCATTTCCGGTTTTGTTTTCGCGATGCCAATAATACAATTGATTTTGCGAAAAAGGACTGCTGTATTTTAACCATTCCAGTCCAAAAAATAATTCGGCTATGGCACCCTTGTTGATCATTTCAAAATTATTTTCCGTTACGATATTCGATACATCCAAACCTAAAATACGTTGAAACAAACCGGTGTCTAGTAATAACATTTTGCGTTTTTTCATATCGATTTCAGCGCCCAGCGGAATTCCATTTGCTGCTGTGTGGGTTACCGGAATTACCAATCCCGAAAGGATTAACAAATGCAAAGCTTCTTTGATCTGAATATTGGAAAGGTGGTTGCCGATTTTTGTGTATATAAATTTTGCTCCCATTTGTTTGGAAACGGATTCAAATACTTCATTGATTCTGTTAGATGGAACCCGCTTTTTGTATTTTACAAAATCACTTTTTAATGAAATAAGCAAATCGTCTAAAACTTGTTGTGCTTCTAGGAAATTTTTATGAATGGCAAATCGCGCGATAACTTCGGGCATTCCGCCGATAATGAGAAATTGTTTGAAATACTCGATTAGTTTTTGATGAAAAATAAGATCTAAAGGATGCTCAGTTGTCGCTTTCTTTTTCATTTCTAATAAGCGTTCTTCCTGCATTGCTATAAGAAATTCGTCAAACGAAAAGGGATAAATAAACAAGGTTCTAATGCGTCCAACTCCGAAAGAAGGCAAAGTTTCTAATGCAAATTCTAATAAAGAACCTGCCGCTATCACGTGTAAATTGGGTTTTTGCTCATAAAAATAACGCAATACCATAATAGCACTTGGACACGATTGAATTTCATCCAGAAACAACAAGGTTTTCCCTTCTATAATCGGAATATTGAAAGCAATTTCGAGTTTAGCGCAAATGCTTTCTATAGCATTGGTTTCGGTGAATAAAGTGTGAAGCCCATTATTTTCTTCGAGGTTTATTTCGATGAAATAGGAGAATGATTTCCCTAAATTCCGAACCGATGAAGACTTTCCAACTTGTCGTGCGCCGCGCAACACTAGTGGTTTTTTGAAATCATCATTCTTCCAATTTAATAAATGACTGTCAATTAGTCTATTGAAGTATTTTTTAGTATTTTTCATAGGCAAAAAAACTAGTTAAATGCTATTTTTCATAGGCAAATATAATCATAAAATGATAAAAAAAGCACCCAAAAACCACTAATTTGGATTTTGGGTGCTTTTTCAAGAAACTATTTTGCGTTGGTTTTAAGATTTGACAACTTTCAAAAAGTTGGCAAATCTAACCGATTCTCGAAGAAATTATACAACAACTTATCCTTTTTTCAAAGCATCTATTTCCTCATCGCTGTGTTCGATGATGTCAATTTTAGGTTCGATGAATTCTTGCTCGTTGGCCAAAGTTTTGTTTAGGGTCAAAACCAAAGCGGGTAGTAGCATCAAATTGGATAACATTCCAAATAATAAGGTCAATGAAATCAATCCTCCAAGAGCTATGGTTCCTCCAAAACTAGACAACATAAAGACCGAAAAACCGAAGAACAAAACGATCGAAGTATAAAACATACTCAATCCGGCATCATCGAAAGTCGCATAAACCGATTTGCGTATTCTCCAGTTGTTTTTCTTTAATTCCTGTCGGTATTGTGCTAGGAATCGAACGGTATCATCGACCGAAAGTCCAAAAGCAATTCCGAAAACCAATATCGTTGATGGCTTTAATGGGATGTTAAAGAAGCCCATAATTCCCGCCGTGAGCAACAAGGGCAGTAGGTTTGGGATGATGGAAACCAAAATCATTTTGAACGAACGAAACATAAATCCGATTAATAGCGCGGTTAGGAAAAAGGCAAAAATCAAAGACGAAAGTAAATTGTCTAGCAAATAACTCGTTCCTTTCTGGAAAACTAAAGCTTTGCCGGTAATTGAAACCTTGTATTGATTTTTTGGAAAAATTTTATCGGCTTCTTTGCGAATTTCAGCTTCAATCCTTGGAATGGCATCGCCGTTTTCGTCACGCATAAATGTGGTAATTCGGGCAAATTGTCCTGTCGAATCCACATAGCTTTTCATCAGATTTGCTTTTGAATTTTTGGTTGCATTTTTGGCATACGACAAAATAAAAGATTGCTCTTGTGAAGTGGGTAAGGCGTAATAATCGGGATTTCCGTTATAATAGGCTTGCTTGGAATATTTGACCAAATTGACCACCGAAATAGGTTTTGACAATTCTGGAATTTCATCGATGGCGGATTCTAGTTCCTCCATTCGCTTGAGTGTTGACATTTTCATCACGCCTTTTTTGCGCTTGGTGTCAATCATAATTTCGAGTGGCATAACACCATCAAATTCTTTTTCGAAGAAAATAATGTCTTGAAAAAAAGCTTCTTTTTTGGGCATATCTTCAATGATACTGCCTGAAATTCGCATTTTGTAAATTCCAATAATACTGATAACAAGAAGCGAAATGGCCACTACGTAAATCGAAAAACGATTGTATTTCACATTGCGTAAAATCCAATCCATAAACGATTTTACATAGCCACGGTCTAAATGCTCGATGTGGCGATCTTTAGGCGCTGGAATGTAGGAGTGAAAAATAGGAATGACGATGATGCACAAAAAGAAAAGCGCCAATATATTGATGGATGTCACATTGCCAAACTCAATTAGTAACTTGTTGTTGGAGGAAATAAAGGTAAAAAAACCGATGGCAGTGGTTACGTTGGTGAGCAAAGTCGCCATACCTACTTTGGTTGTTACTCTTTGCAAGGCTTTGACTTTGTTCCGGTGGACTTTATATTCCTGATGGTATTTGTTGGTGAGGAAAATACAATTCGGAATTCCAATTACGATGATTAAGGAAGGAACCAAGGCGGTTAAAACCGTGATTTCATAATTCAATAATCCTAGGAAGCCAAATGACCACATTACTCCAATGATCACAATGATGATCGAAATCAAGGTAGCTCTAAAACTTCGAAAAAAGAAAAAGAAAAGTAGCGAAGTTACCAATAGGGAGGCACCGATGAAAATACCGATTTCTCCAATAATAGTTTGGGCATTGAGTGTTCGAATGTAGGGCATTCCCGAAACGCGAAGATCAATTTTGGTTTCCTCTTCGAATGCTTGTACAGCTGGAACTAATTTTTTTAATATGAAATCTTTTCGGGCTGGAGTGTTTACAATTTTCTTATCTAAATAAATAGCAGAACGTATGGTGCCTGATTTTTTGTTAAAAAGTAAACCTTCATAAAAAGGCAAATCGTTGAAAAGTTCTTTTTTTATTTTTTCTAAATAAACCTTGTCAGTAGTTTTATTTTGATCGACAAAGGGAACGAGTTCAAATTTTTCGAGAGCTTCGTTTTTTTGTAGTTTTTTTAAATCATTGATCGAGAGCACTAAATCGACCGCTTCGTCTTCTTTGAGACTGTTCATCAATTTTCCCCAAGCAGCATAAGCTTTTGGAGTAAAAAAAGTTTGGTCTTTGACGCCAATTACCACTAAATTTCCTTCTTCGCCAAATTGGTGCAAAAAGGCATTGTATTCGATATTGACGATATTGTCGTCGGGCAACATATTGGCTTCGGTTTGGGTGAAATGAATGTTTTTCCATTGCATTGCCAATAAAACGGTTATCGCTATGACTATCGACAACATTAAAATTCTATTTCTAAGGACGATTCGGGCTATTAATTCCCAAAAACCTAAACTAAACCACTTGATCATTATCAATTTTTAAATGTGACAAAGGTAATTAAATCAGGCCTAAGTCATTTATTTTGATACAATCTTTTTGTTTTTAAGCTGATATTTGTTGAAATTTTTATTTTACAATAAAATAATTTAATGAGATGTTATTTATATATTTGGAATTCTCATCTTTGTAAGGAAATTATCGAGGCTTTAAATATGAAAAACAATAGAAATACTATATTTTATTTTGTTATTACTGGCGGTTTTACAGCTTTGATTTATTGGATATTGCAAAAAGGAAAAAGTTTAGAAATTGGCAAAAATTATATCCGACCCGTAATAGAAAAAGGGCATTGGAATGATTTTGTCGAATCCTTATCCCTGAATTTGCATCATCCCTTGGCCATTCTTTTAGCTCAGATTATTACCATAATTGTGGTGGCACGTTTTTGTGGCTGGGTTTTTAGGAAAATTGGGCAGCCTTCGGTCATCGGCGAAATTATTGCTGGAATTGTTTTGGGACCTTCCTTGCTGGGGTATTATTTTCCGGAGTATTCCCTTGTTTTGTTTCCTGCTGAATCACTAGGCAATCTACAGTTCTTAAGCCAAATAGGGCTGATTCTTTTTATGTTTGTGATTGGAATGGAACTCGATTTGAAAGTCCTGAAAAACCGTGCCAAAGAAGCTGTTGTCATAAGTCACGCTAGTATTGTTTTTCCCTTTGCACTGGGAATTGGTCTAGCTTATTTTGTTTATTTCCGATTTGCTCCCGTCGATGTTGCCTTTCTGCCATTTGCACTTTTTATGGGGATTTCAATGAGTATTACAGCCTTCCCGGTTTTGGCTAGAATTGTACAAGAACGCGGAATTCACAAAACGAAATTAGGAGCAATTGTCATCACTTGTGCGGCAGCCGATGATATCACAGCCTGGTGCATTTTGGCAGCGGTAATTGCTATTGTAAAAGCGGGTACAGTAGTGAGTTCGCTTTATGTTATTGCCTTGGCAATCCTTTATGTTCTTACGATGATTTTTGTGGTAAAGCCCTTTTTGAAAAAAATCGGTGAATTATACGGTACAAAAGATGCTTTGAATAAACCGATTGTGGCAATTTTCTTTTTGACCTTAATCATTTCTTCTTATACCACCGAAATTATTGGTATTCACGCTCTTTTTGGTGCTTTTATGACAGGAGTTATCATGCCAGATATCACCAAATTTAGAAATTTATTTATCGAAAAAGTGGAAGATGTATCGGTGATTTTGTTACTTCCCTTGTTTTTTGTTTACACTGGTTTGCGAACCGAAATCGGATTGATAAATGATCCCTTTTTATGGAGAGTCACAGGATGGATTATTCTCGTAGCGGTCATAGGTAAATTTTTAGGAAGCGCATTGGCGGCAAAGTTTGTGGGACAAAATTGGAGAGATAGCCTGACGATAGGGGCCTTGATGAATACTCGAGGATTGATGGAATTGGTAGTTTTGAATATAGGTTTGGATTTGAAAGTGCTTTCGCCCGAAGTTTTTACGATGATGGTAATTATGGCATTGGTGACCACTTCGATGACGGGTCCGGCCTTAAACTTCATCAATTTTATTTTCAAAACTAAAGATGTTAGTCCAGTTGAGGAAGTGGCTACCGATCGAAAATATAGAATCTTACTATCATTTGGTAACAATGAAAAAGGGAAATCCCTGCTGAGATTGGCCAATAGTTTAGTAAAAAAACAAAAAGATAAAACATCGGTTACTGCAATGCACCTCACCCTGAGTGACGAGATGCACGCTTATAATTTGGAACAGTACGAAAAAGATAAATTTCTACCTATTTTGGCAGAATCCAAAAGTCTGAAACAGGAAATAACAACTTTGTTTCAAGCTACTGTCGACATTGAATCTAACATTGCCGAAGTGGCTAATAACGGCGAATACGATCTGCTTTTGGTTGGTTTAGGGAAATCTATTTTTGAAGGTTCTTTACTCGGAAAGGTATTGGGTTTTACAACCCGAATTATGAATCCGGACCGTTTGATTGATAAATTTACCGGTAAAGAAGGACTTTTTGAAAATTCCCCGTTTGATGAAAGAACCAGACAGATTATTGCCAAAACTAAAAAGCCATTAGGCATTTTGATTGATAAAGACTTACGTAAAGTGGAACAAGTTATTATTCCGATTTTTAGAGCTGAAGACACCTTCTTATTGGATTATGCTCAAAAAATGATTTACAATAACGGTTCTCAAATCATGATTTTGGATGTAAATGAAAATTTGAATAACAATTTTGTGCTCAAAAGTGCCTTGAATTCTTTAGAGCAAAAATATCCTCAAAACGTTACCTTAATCAATAACAGAATTATTAGAAAGGATTTTTTAGCCAAGTTAGATTTGATGATTATCAGTGTCGACAGTTGGAAAATCCTTTTGGATAAATACAGCATTTGGCTGAGGCGAGTGCCTTCGGTTTTGATATTCAAGCATTAAAAAATCCGCAAACGCGGATTTTTTAATCTTTTATTACCATTAGACTTTCATTATTTCGGCTTCTTTCAGCGCTAGATGCTCGTCTATTTTTTTGATATAATTATTGGTCAACGTTTGAACTTCTTCTTCTGCGTTTTTACAAATATCTTCCGAAGTACCGTCTTTTTCTAGTTTTTTAATTTCGGTATTAGCCTCTTTACGAGCGTTTCGAATTCCAATTTTGGCATCTTCAGCTTCAGATTTGGCTTGTTTTGCCAATTCACGTCGGCGATCTTCCGTCAATGGCGGAACACTGATGATAATTACATCTCCATTATTCATTGGATTAAAACCAAGGTTGGCCACCATAATCGCTTTTTCTATAGGGTGCAACATGTTTTTTTCAAAAGGTTGAAGCGTAATAGTTCTGGCATCAGGCACGCTAATTTTGGATACTTGTGAAAGCGGTGAAGCAGAACCATAATAATCAACAAAAACGCTTCCTAACATTGCGGGCGAAGCTTTTCCGGCACGAATATTTAAGAATGTTTTTTCTAAATGCGCAATCGAACCCTCCATAGATTCTTGGGTGCTGTCTAAAATAAATTCAATTTCTTCAGTCATAATTTTGTTGTTTATGGTTTGTTGTTTATAGTTTGTTGTTAACTGTAAACAACAAACATTAAACAGTAAACTTTAAATATTAACCTCTGTTCCTACGTTTTGTCCTTCGCAAATTTTCAATAAATTACCTTCCTTGTTCATATCAAAAATAACGATGGGCAATTTGTTTTCTTGACTCAAAGTGAAAGCGGTAGTATCCATAACATTCAATCCTTTTTTCAAAACATCTTCAAATGAAATATAATTGAATTTTGTTGCAGAAGGATCTTTTTCAGGGTCGGCAGTGTACACGCCATCAACACGAGTCCCTTTTAGAATCACATCGGCATTGATTTCTACTCCACGCAAAACTGCGGCAGTATCTGTTGTGAAATAAGGGTTTCCTGTGCCTGCTCCAAAAATTACGATTCTACCTTTTTCAAGATGACGATCGGCTCTTCTTTTGATGTAGGGCTCAGCAATAGATTCCATTTTTAAAGCTGTTTGCAAACGGGTTTTCATTCCTTTGTCTTCTAATGCTCCTTGCAAAGCCATTCCGTTTATGACCGTGGCTAGCATTCCCATGTAATCACCCTGTACGCGATCCATTCCGTTACTGGCTCCGGCAACTCCTCTGAAAATATTTCCACCACCAATGACGATGGCAATTTCAACTCCTCTTTCCTGAACTTTTTTTATCTCATCTGCATATTCTGCCAATCTAGTTGGGTCAATTCCGTATTGTCTTTCGCCCATTAAAGCTTCGCCACTTAATTTCAAAAGAATTCTTTTATATTTCATTCTGTTAGTTTGTTTAAAATTTCAAGTATAGTTGTTGGAAATTGTACCATACTTTTTGTTGTGTTTTTGCTATGCAAATATAGGCATATTCTGTTTTTTTTAAATAACGTTTTTAAAAAAATAACTTCTGAATTAATTTCAATGTTATTTATAAGTCAAAAGTTTTTTAATTTAAAAATAAATTGTAATTTA
Source organism: Flavobacterium nackdongense (assembly GCF_004355225.1). Classification (NCBI taxonomy): domain Bacteria; kingdom Pseudomonadati; phylum Bacteroidota; class Flavobacteriia; order Flavobacteriales; family Flavobacteriaceae; genus Flavobacterium; species Flavobacterium nackdongense. The sequence goes on from NZ_CP037933.1 coordinate 2,894,968, forward strand.
GCAACGCCAACCTTATCTACTGTTTTCAATTTACTTTTTATTGGTGCTAACTGATTGTATCACAATTAAAAAACAGCCAAATGAAAACTATTTTTGAAAAATTTTATAATTATGTTTCCACTGTTTTGTTCGGAGGAAAGCGCACAAGTCATTATTAATCAACGACTTTGATAGTTATAAAAAAGCAATTAGTATGGTATAAAATTACCTTGATTTCGTAAAACGCATTTGAACCTCAACTGTGTATCGTTGTTTGTTTTGCTATTTACATAGACAAACTTTGTTCGAATAAAGTGATGTCAATTGCATTATCAACATTAAATTCTCCGATTTTTGTTCGCCGCAACGCCGTGAGGTGTGAGCCGGAGTTCATTTTTTTGCCAAAATCATAAGCTAAAGAACGAATGTAGGTGCCTTTGCTGCACACTACTCTAAAATCGATTTCAGGAAGTGCAATGCGAGTGATTTCGAATTCGTGAATGCTGGTTTTTCGGCTGGCTATTTCCACACTATCTCCAGCACGAGCGTGTTCATAAAGACGGATTCCGTCTTTTTTTATGGCCGAAAAAATAGGTGGTTTTTGGTCGATTTCCCCCAAAAAGTGTTTCACTGTATTTTGAATCAAGGCTTCATCGATATGTGAAGTATCGAAAGTTTCATTGATTTCGGTTTCTAAATCATAAGACGGAGTTGTCGCACCAATGTAGAAAGTGCCAGTATATTCTTTGGCTTGACCCTGAAGTTCTGAAATTCTTTTGGTGAACTTGCCTGTGCAAACTAGTAAAAGACCACTTGCTAATGGATCTAAAGTTCCTGCATGACCAATTTTGAATTTTTTCGGAAGCCCTTTTTTGTTAATTAAAGCATATTTCATTTTATTGACCGCTTGAAACGAAGTCCAATGCAAGGGCTTGTCAATAAGGATGATTTGTCCATTTAAGTACTCTTCGGTAGACATTAAATTACGGTCAAAGGGTGAATGAAAAAGTGAATTGCTAGTAAAACAATTCCCGCAATAATTCTATAGTAGCCAAATACTTTGAAACCGTGTTTGGTCAAAAATCCGATAAAAGATTTAATAGCGATAAGGGCAACAATAAAAGCAACAATATTTCCGATGATCAATATATTGATTTGGTCGTCAGTTAGTACTAAACCCTCTTTGTAATAATCATAACATTTTTTAGCGGTCGCACCGAGCATCGTAGGAACTGCTAAAAAAAATGAAAACTCTGCCGCTGTGGTGCGAGATAATTTTTGAGACATTCCTCCAACTATTGAGGCACCACTTCTGGAAACTCCCGGAACCATAGCCAAACATTGAAATAAACCGATTTTAAAAGCTTGAAGATAACTGATTTCATTAGAGGATTGTACTTCTTCAGAATTTGCAAACCAATCGTCAACTTTCAATAAAATTAGGCCGCCTATTAAAAGAGAAACAGCTACTGTTAAAGGGCTTTCTAATAAAGCATCGATTTTTTTGCTGAAAAGCAATCCAAAAACCACCGCAGGAATAAAGGCTACTAATAATTTAAAATAGAAATCGAAAGATTGAAAAAAGCGTTTGAAATATAAAACCACCACCGAAAGTATGGCGCCCAATTGGATAACAATGGTGAAGAGTTTTGTAAAATCATCGTGCTCTATGCCAAAATAGGAAGAAGCGAGAATCATATGTCCAGTAGAAGAAACGGGCAAAAATTCTGTTATGCCTTCAATTATGGCAATAATTATAGCTTGAATTGTGTTCATTTAGGGGAAAGTTTTCGGTTTTCAGTTTTCAGTGTGTTTCTATCCGAACACTAATTCCGATAGCTATCGGAACTGAATACTGTTTACTTTTTTTTAGGATTTTTAAGAATAGCATAAATGGTGATTCCAAAACCGATTAAAACGGTGGTTGGTGCCAATCGGATTCTTCTGAAATTGAAAATTTCTTCATTGAAGACATTAGGATTATCACTAGCGCCACCAGACATCAATAGGAACCCTAGGGCGATTACAGCAATGCCAATGAGTAGAATTTTGTAGTTTACTTTTTCAAAAAGAAATTCGTGTTTTTGTTCTTCGTTTTTCATTTAAATCTGGTTTTTTACGGAACACTAATATAAATCGTCGGTTCGTAAATTTAAAAATCGTTGCGTAGCAAAATAGGTGCTTAGCCAAGTAATTAATATTCCAAGCCCAAAAACTAACAATAAAACTATGCTAACTAATAATGGGTCATCGAATATGCCTAAACTAGGAAAGTTAGTTTCGAGATAAATTAAAACTCCAATTAACGCAAGAATAGCTAATCCAGCCCCCATCATACCTAATTTTACACTTCGCATCACAAAAGGTTTTCTGATAAAGGCTTTTGTTGCACCAACCATCTGCATCGTTTTGATAATAAAACGATGAGAATATATAGATAGTCGCAAGGAGCTATTGATCAATAAAACCGCTACTACGGTCAAAAACCCGCTGATAATCAAAATCCAAAGGCTCACTTTTTTGATGTTGTCATTTACCAAATTCACCAATTGTTTGTCATAAACAATGTCGGCAACCATCGGATTTTTGTGCAATTGACCTTCAATTTTTGCAATACTATCTTTTTCTACATAATCGGCTTTTAGGTGAATGTCATAGGAATTTTGCAGAGGATTTGTACCCAAAAATGTCATAAAATCTTCCCCAATTATATCAGTATGTTGTTTTGCAGCTGCTTCTTTAGAAACATAAACAAACGATTTGGTAAAAGGAGCAACTTTCAATTCTTTTGCAAAAGCTTTTAGGATCGTGTCATTGGCATCGTTCTTAAAAAAAACGGTCATTGCAATTTCTTCTCTAAAATTGTCAGCCAATTTTCGAGAATTAATAATAAAAAAACCTAGTATCCCTAAAAGAAACAAAACCAAGAATACACTTAGTACAACTGAGAAATAAGAGGAAATTAACCTGCGTTTTTGAAATTTATCAAATGAAGAAGCCATAGTTTATTGGAATTATGGGGTAAAAATAGCAAAGAATTTCTTTATATAAAGTTAATAACGCTCAAACTTTTAACTTTCGTACAATAAATGTAAATTTGCGCAAAAAATTAGTTAAAAGATAGCCTTTTTTTTGCTGGTGGTTGTTTCAACTTAACATCAAAAACTTCTAACTTCTAACTTCTAACTTCTAACATTGAAATGAAATACAATCCGAACGAAATCGAAGCCAAATGGCAAAAACATTGGGCAGAAAATCAAACTTTTGCAGCTGAAAACAACTCCGAAAAGCCAAAATATTATGTTTTGGATATGTTTCCGTATCCATCTGGAGCGGGATTGCACGTGGGGCATCCGCTGGGTTACATCGCTTCGGATGTGTATTCGAGATACAAAAGACATCGTGGTTTCAATGTTTTGCACCCAATGGGCTATGACAGTTTTGGATTGCCAGCCGAACAATATGCAATTCAAACGGGTCAACGCCCAGAAGACACCACTTCAGTAAATATTGATGGTGGCGTGGACAAAGAAGGAAACAAAATTGCCGGTTACCGCAAACAATTGGATAAAATTGGATTTTCGTTTGATTGGAGCCGTGAAGTGCGTACTTCAAATCCTGATTATTACAAACACACGCAGTGGATTTTCATCCAATTATTCAACTCTTGGTACAATAAAAACACCGACAAAGCTGAGGATATTTCGACTTTGATTTCCATTTTTGAAACAGAAGGAAATAGTCCCGAAACTTCGGGATTAAATGCAGTTTGCGACGACAATATTTCTGTTTTTTCGTCAAGCGAATGGAATGCATTTTCTCCTGAAGACCAACAAAAAATACTATTACAATATAGATTAACCTATTTGGCCGAAACCGAAGTGAATTGGTGTCCCGGACTAGGAACGGTTTTAGCGAATGACGAAATTGTAAACGGCGTTTCAGAACGTGGTGGATTTCCGGTTATTCGCAAGAAAATGACCCAATGGAGTATGCGAATTTCCGCTTATGCAGAACGTTTGTTACAAGGTTTAGATACAATAGATTGGAGCGAAAGCATCAAGGAAAGCCAGAGAAACTGGATTGGAAAAAGTGTGGGAGCGATGGTCGATTTCAGATTGCAGAATTCAGAAAGCAGTATTTCAGTTTTTACTACAAGACCCGACACGATTTTTGGAGTTACGTTTATGACTCTAGCACCGGAACACGAATTGGTAGCTCAAATCACCACGCCTGAACAAAAAGCGGAAGTGGAAGCCTATGTCGAAAAAACCGCAAAACGTTCTGAAAGAGAGCGTATGGCGGATGTAAAAACCATTTCGGGTGTTTTCACGGGAGCCTATGCCGAGCATCCGTTTACCAAAGAACCGATTCCGGTTTGGATTGGTGATTACGTTCTCGCAGGTTACGGAACGGGCGCTGTGATGGCGGTTCCTTGCGGCGACGAAAGAGATTATGCTTTTGCCAATTTCTTCAAAGGCAATCCCGAGGCTTCGGGAGGAATGCAACCCATTAAAAACATTTTTGATAAAGACATTTCAGAAGCAGCTTTTGGAGCCAAAGAAGGTTTTCAATTGATAGATTCTGATTTTTTAAATGGATTAGGATACAAAGAAGGAACTAAGAAAATAATCGAAGAATTAGAAAAAATAGGTCAAGGAAAAGGAAAAATAAATTACCGTTTGCGTGATGCCGTTTTCTCTCGCCAAAGATATTGGGGAGAGCCGTTTCCGGTATATTATGTGAATGGTTTGCCACAAATGATTGAGGCGAAACATTTGCCAATCGTTTTGCCGGAAGTTGAGAAATATTTGCCAACCGAAGACGGATTGCCTCCTTTAGGGAACGCTGCTGTTTGGGCTTGGGATAGTGTTCAGTGTTCAGTGGTCAGTACGCAGTTGATTGACAATAAAACAATATTTCCTTTAGAATTGAACACAATGCCAGGTTGGGCAGGAAGTTCTTGGTATTGGATGCGTTATATGGATGCGCACAACGACGGAGAATTTGCCGGTCAAGATGCCTTGAAATATTGGGAAAGCGTGGATTTATACATTGGCGGAAGCGAACACGCCACCGGTCACTTATTGTATTCCCGTTTTTGGAACAAATTCCTAAAAGACAAAGGTTTTGCACCAACCGAAGAACCATTCAAAAAACTGATTAATCAGGGAATGATTTTGGGAACTAGTGCTTTTGTTTATAGGCTTTCATATGGAATAGCAGATGGTCATTCAAACAACTCAGAATTTAATAATTTAAAAGGAATTTATTTTTCACATTCTTCTATAAAAGAATTAAATAAGTTTTTTGATAGTGTTGATTATGGAAATGAAGTATTTATAGATTTTAAGCCTGATGGAGCTTATTATAACCCATATAAGATTAATAATGAAGTTCTTAACAATTTAAGTAAAGAGTTTTTTAAAATAACAAACTCAAGTTTAGATTCAATAAGAATTTATGAAAATTCTTTTGATAAATTACATACTGATGTTTCATTTGTAAATTCTTCAGATGAACTAGATGTTGAGGCTTTTAAAAATTGGCGAGAAGAATATAAAGATGCAAAATTCATTTGTGAAGAAAACGGCAAATATATTGTAGGTCGCGAAATCGAAAAAATGTCGAAATCCAAATACAATGTGGTAACTCCTGATGATATTTGTAACGAGTACGGAGCCGATACCTTGCGTTTGTACGAAATGTTTTTAGGGCCATTGGAACAAGCGAAACCTTGGAATACAGCAGGAATTTCAGGAGTTTTTGGTTTTCTTAAAAAATTATGGCGTTTGTATTTTGACGATAATGGTTTAATTGTAACCAACGACACGCCAACAAAAGACAACTTAAAATCATTGCACAAAACCATCAAAAAAGTGGCAGAAGATATCGAAGGGTTCTCTTTCAACACTTCGGTTTCACAGTTTATGATTTGTGTGAATGAATTGTCAACTCAAAATTGTCATTCTCGTGCCATTTTAGAACCCTTAGCGATTTTGATTTCGCCTTATGCGCCACACATCGCCGAGGAATTATGGGCTCAATTAGGGAATACAGGTTCGATTTCAACGGTGGCATTCCCTGTTTTTGAAGAAAAGCATTTGGTAGAATCAGAGAAGGAATATCCAGTTTCATTCAACGGAAAAATGCGGTTTACAATGACTTTGCCTTTGGATTTAACCAAGGAACAAATCGAGGAAATCGTAATGAAAGACGAAAGAACTTTGAAACAATTGGACGGAAAAACACCAAACAAAGTAATAATCGTTCCCGGGAAAATCATCAATTTGGTGGGATAAAAAGTGAAATTCCAAATTTTAAAAAATCCAAATTCCAATTCGTATTGGAGTTTGGATTTTTTTTGTTCAGTAGTTTGCCATTCCGTAGGAATCTGTTTTTCGTAATTGGATATTGAAATTTTCAAAATTTGGAATTTTTTTAACAGATGTCAATTTGGCATTTTATAAATTTGGTTTAAAATTTGTTGGATTAGATTTAAACATTAAAAAAATAAATTATGGGAATGGGATATATGATTTTGGCGGGTATGATAATGCTCGCCAGTTGGTTAGTAAGCTCAAGATTAAAAAGCAAATTCGAGGAATATTCGAAACTGCATTTGCAAAACGGAATGAGTGGTGCCGAAATTGCCGAGAAAATGCTTGCCGATAATGGGATTCGAGACGTAAGAGTAATTTCTACTCCGGGGCAATTGACCGACCATTACAATCCAGTGGATAAAACGGTGAATTTAAGCGAGGCAGTGTACAATCAAAGAAATGCTGCGGCCGCCGCTGTTGCTGCTCACGAATGTGGACATGCGGTGCAGCACGCTGTGGGTTATCAATGGCTAACGATGCGTTCGCAATTGGTGCCCATTGTGAATGTGGCTTCCTCTTATATGCAATGGATTTTACTAGCAGGAATCTTGATGATTAAAACATTTCCTTCGCTTTTGTTGATAGGAATCGTGATTTTTGCTGCCACGACTTTGTTTTCCATCGTGACTTTGCCGGTAGAATATGATGCAAGTAATCGTGCGTTGGCTTGGTTGGAAAACAAAAGAATGTTGACGCAACAAGAACAGGCTGGGGCAAAAGATGCTTTGAAATGGGCTGCTAGAACCTATGTCGTGGCTGCTTTGGGCTCGATTGCAACCTTGTTGTATTACATTTCTATTTATATGGGAGGCAGAAGAGAATAGAAAAATTCCAAATTTCAACTCAAAAGAAAATGCTAATATTTTAAATTCCAAATTCCAAAAACTTTGCGGTTCATTGGAGTTTGGATTTTTTTATGCCTTTAATTTTGGAGTTACCATCTCTTTTGCGGAGTTAAAACAAAAATTCCAAATTCCAAGCTTATCAGTTGGAATTTGGAATTTTTTAGTATTGGAAATTCTAGAATATTTATTTCCCTTTATTAGCTTCTGAAATGTATTTTTCTAACGCCATCGTCATCGAAGGAGTGTCGGGAGTTGGAGCGAGAATGTCAATTCGTAGACCTTTCTCTAAAGCTGCTTTCTGAGTTGTACTTCCAAAAACGGCTATTCGGGTATTGTTTTGTTCGAAATCAGGAAAATTAGTAAACAATGATTTAATTCCGGTTGGACTAAAAAAGGCTAATACATCGTAATAAACATCGGCCAAGTCTGACAAATCACTAATAACTGTTTTGTAAAAAGTTGCTTGAGTCCAATCTACTTTAAGGTTGTTTAATGTTATTGGCGCATCAGGGTTGAGTTGATCTGAAGCGGGCAATAAAAATTTTTCGTCTTTATATTTTTTAATCAGCGGCGATAAATCGGCAAAATCTTTAGGACCTACGTAAATTTTTCGCTTGCGATACACTACATATTTTTGCAAGTAAAATGCGATAGCTTCCGATTGACAAAAATATTTCAGACCTTCAGGCACTTTGTAACGCATTTCGTCAGCCACTCTAAAAAAGTGATCAACAGAGTTTTTGCTTGTTAGGATGATCGCAGTAAAATTATTAAGATCAATTTTTTGAAGTCTAATTTCTTTGGCACTGACCCCTTCAACGTGGATAAAAGGTCTGAAGTCAACTTTAACTTTATGCTTATTTTGGAGTTCAAAGTAAGGGGAATTTTCTACTTTGGGCTCAGGCTGTGACACCAAAATTGTTTTTACTTTCATATTTGACATTTTCTAAGCAATACCTTTTGTAAACCAATAATACATGAAATAATACGGTGCTATTTCGAGAGCGCAAAGATATAAAATAAAATAAAACAACTTACTAAATATTATATTTTGATAATTTTTTATTGATACCAAATAGGTTAAAACACTTGAAATCAGGAGTATAGATATTAATACTAGCATAAATTCTCTTGAAACCGCATCGTAATAAAACAGAATAATGTTAATTGGCAATAAGAATATCCCTATGTATGTTCTGAAAGTTACTTTCTGAAGGTTGAATTGTTCTATAATTTCTTCAATGCTGAAGGCGGTTGCGATGATTTTTTCGATTAAAAATTTTGAGAAAACAAAATAGATGAGGAACGTAATTATTTGAATAAATAAAATCCAATCTGTTTTAGAGCCGTAACCAAAGTTGGCCAAAGAAATTTGAATAAAAAAGGAAAAAGAAATGAGTTGGACAAAAAATAAGGCGATGGTAAATCCACTATTAAGATGGCTTCCGTCTTTGTACACATTGGTGTATTTGTCAGAATAAATCAATTTGGCAAATTCAGCAAATCGATTTTCAAACGCTGATTTAGTCAATGCAATGGTGGCAAATGCAATGACAAACAAGATGGTTGCCCAATCTTTGTTTTCAACAACCCTAAAATGAAGTACAGTATCAATCATAGCATTGCAAAATTACTAATTTTTTATTTCATTTTTTTATTAAATAATTATTCTGAATTCGAAAGGAAACAAAAACAGATTGCGATCCAACAATAGTGCACAGCCGCAGCGAAAAATTAGAAATATTACCCGCACATAGGAGTCAAATGGTATAAAAAGTTTACTTTTGCGGTGAAATTTCTCGAAATATGAATGATTGTATTGTTATAATTCCTACCTATAACGAAATTGAAAACATCGAAAGTATAATTAGGGCTGTGCTATCGCAACACAAACCATTTCATATCCTTGTAATCGATGACAACTCACCAGACCACACCGCCGACAAAGTTAGTATGCTTCAATCTGAATTTGAAGGTAGATTATTTTTAGAAAAAAGGGTCGGTAAATTGGGCTTAGGAACAGCTTATGTTCACGGTTTTAGATGGGCTTTAGAGCACAATTACAGTTATATTTTCGAAATGGACGCCGATTTTTCGCATAATCCTAATGATTTAGAAAAATTATACGATGCTTGTCATTTTGGCGGAGCAGATTTAGCCATAGGCTCGCGGTATGTCACTGGAGTCAATGTGGTAAACTGGCCGTTGAGTCGTGTTTTGATGTCCTATTTTGCTTCGGTTTATGTGCGGTTTATAACCGGGATGCAAATTCACGATGCCACGGCAGGATTCATTTGTTATAAAAGTGAAGTTTTGGCGGGAATCAATTTAGATAAAATAAAATTTGTGGGCTATGCTTTTCAAATCGAGATGAAATACCGAACTTTTTGCAAGAAATTTGATATTACAGAAGTTCCGATTATTTTTACCGATAGGACCAAGGGGCAATCCAAAATGAGCTCAGCAATTTTTAAAGAAGCTGTTTTTGGAGTAATTGCTTTGCGAATAAAAAAATTATTTAACACCTTATAAAAGGAGAATCAAGATGAATAAGGTTTTAATCAAAAATGCAAAAATAGTCAACGAAGGAACTATTTTTGAAGGAGATGTTTTAATAGAAAATGATCTAATTGTTGAAATTGCGGAGACCATAAGTGCAAAGTCTTCCTCTTGCAAAATTATTGATGCCGAAGGAAATTTTCTCATTCCTGGCGCGATTGATGATCAAGTACATTTTAGAGAACCCGGATTGACACACAAAGGCGATATCGAATCCGAATCGAAAGCGGCTGTCGCTGGCGGAATTACCTCCTTTATCGAGCAGCCTAACACAGTCCCGAATGCTGTGACCCAGGAAATTTTAGAGGAAAAATATCAAATTGCTGCCTCAAAATCCTATGCGAATTATTCGTTTATGATGGGTGCTACCAATGATAATCTCGATGAAGTTTTAAAAACAAATCCAAGAAATGTTGCCGGAATCAAGATATTTTTAGGTTCGTCAACCGGAAATATGTTGGTTGATAATGAAGAGGTTTTAGAAAAGATTTTTTCAAGTACCCCCTTGCTTATTGCGGTGCATTGTGAGGATGAAACCACGATAAAAAACAATTTAGAAAAATTCAAAACCGAGTTTGGCGACGATATTCCTGTAACAGCGCATCATCTCATTCGAAGCGAAGAAGCTTGTTATCTTTCGTCATCCAAAGCGATTGATTTGGCCAAAAAAACAGGTGCTAGATTGCACGTATTCCACCTGTCTACGGCAAAAGAAATGGAGCTTTTTACCAATAAAATCCCCTTGGAAGAGAAAAAAATTACCGCCGAAGTTTGTATTCATCATTTGTGGTTCACCAATGATGATTACGCAACCAAAGGCAATTTTATCAAATGGAATCCAGCTGTAAAAACCGCCAATGACCGCAAAGTGCTATGGGAAGCTTTGAATGATGGAAGGATTGATGTAATCGCTACAGACCACGCGCCACACACCCTCGAGGAAAAAAAACAATCTTATTTGAAAGCCCCTTCAGGCGGGCCGCTCGTGCAACATGCCGTTGTAGCCATGTTTGAAGCCTATCATCAAGGAAAAATCAGCGTTGAGAAAATTGTAGAAAAAATGTGTCATAATCCGGCAAAGATTTTCAAAATCGAAAAACGTGGTTTCATCAAAGAAGGCTATTATGCCGATTTGGTTATTGTAAATTCTGGTTTGCCGTGGAGTGTCAAGAAAGAGAATATTTTAGCAAAATGTGGTTGGTCTCCTTTCGAAGGGTTTACTTTCAAATCTCGAATTACCCACACTTTTGTCAATGGAGAATTAGTTTATTCTCCTTTCAAAGTGAAAGATATTCGTGCCGGAAAGCGATTATTATTTAATCGATAATTTATACAAATGAAGAAAATCGTACCATTTTTTATCCTATTGATTCTTCTGATCGGCTGCGAAAAGGAGCTTGTCAAAGAACCAAAAAACCTAATTCCGAAAGAGAAAATGGTGGATATAATGTATGATTTGTCGCTTTTGGATGGAATGAAAGTGCAGGATCCGACTCTGGTAGACTCCTTAAAAATCAGTACGAACCAATACCTCTACAAAAAATATAAAATCGACAGTGTACAATTTGCGCAGAGTAATATCTATTATGCCGCCGATTATAAAGCGTATGAAAAAATGTATAATCAGGTTAAGGCGAGAATTGATAAAAATAAATTGGAGATTACAGCCCTTGTAAAAGCAAAAGCCAAAAAAGATAGTTTAGCAGCAGTTCGCAAGAAAAAATTACAATTAAAAAAAGAAGCCGACTCCATTAAAAAGGCTAAAAAAGACTTAAAAGTAAAAAAAGAAGTCGATTCTCTGAAAAAATCAAAAACAAGCCAATCTTCAAAAGCAAAAGATTCGCAAACGAAAACTGCGAAATAAATCAGCTTTATGATGGTTTTGAATTCTCCTTTATATAGCGATTGATATCGGTAAATTCGAATTTCAAAGTGTCTTTGATTTTTTGGTTCGAATATAAACTTTTTGAATACGAAGCGATAGCAGTTTCTTTATCCAATTTTCTTTTTGTTCTAAAAAAAGTCGAAAAAAACCAATCGATTCTCCACAAAATTTTGGTTGCGAATGAACTAATATGCACTGCAGGTCTTTTTACTTTTAGCGCATCGGCCATTGAATTAAACAATTCTCGAAAGCTGATGGTGTTCGCTACTAGTGCAAACCGTTCGTTTTTTACTTCACTTTTCATCAGTTGTGTCATAATTTGCACTACATCGGTTACGGCAACAAATCCGGTAGTTCCTTTGAAATAAAACGGGAATCCATTTTGTATTTTCTTAAAAAAAATGCCGCTTCCTTCTTCCCAAATCCGGGGTCCAAGAATAACTCCAGGATTTACAATCACGCTATTAAGGCCTTCCTGCTGCCCGCGCCAAATTTCCATTTCGGCACCAAATTTCGAAATGGCGTAGTCAGTATGCGATTTTTCGGGATTCCATTCGGTTTCTTCGGTGATGATTTTTTCGTTTTCTTTCAAATCACCAAGAGCGGCAATTGAACTTATGAAACAAAGTTTTTTTACGTTTTTGGCAAGGCAAAAATTAACGATATTGGCAGTTCCTTCAATATTTGTTTTTCGTATTACATCTTCATCTTTAGGGTCGAATGAAATAAATGCAGCGCAGTGGTATACGTAATCTACGTTTTCGAAAGCAATTTCCAGAGAAGGAACATCAAGGATGTCAGCTTCAATCCAATTTATTTTTTCGAATAAATTTTCTTTTTTGTAGTATGAAAATAATTTTTTGGTTTTTTGGATCGTTGGTAATTTTCGATAAATGGCACAAACACTTTCTCCATTTTCAATTAAATGAAGTAGTAAATGTGAGCCGACTAAACCTGTTCCTCCTGTGACTAAAACCATTTTGCGAATTTACGAATAAGGAACTATGAACTATCATTTTTATTTTATAAATTGAAATTGCCATTACTTTTGATATTTTATTGAAATTGCTATCGTCATTGAAATTTTCAAATTGCCATTGCCATTGAAATTCTTATCTTTGTGCACCTGAAGCCCAATGGCTGAAATGACGAAAGTAAATTGATTAAAAAAGATGAAAAATTTTATTGAAGAAGTGACTTGGAGAGGAATGCTCCACGATGTAATGCCCGGCACCGAAGAACATTTGATGGAAGAAATACGCGTGGCGTATGTGGGGATTGACCCAACTGCCGATTCATTGCATATAGGACATTTGGTTGGTGTGATGTTGTTGAAACATTTTCAAATATCAGGGCATAAACCATTGGCTTTGGTCGGTGGGGCGACAGGAATGATTGGAGATCCATCTGGAAAATCGAACGAAAGAAATTTGTTGGATGAAGCTACTTTGCGTCACAACCAAGAAGCCATAAAAGGGCAATTGGCCCGATTTTTAGATTTCACTTCCGATGCGCCGAACGCGGCCGAGTTGGTGAACAATTACGACTGGATGAAGACTTTTTCTTTTCTGGACTTCATTCGTGATGTTGGAAAGCATATCACGGTTAATTATATGATGGCCAAAGATTCGGTAAAGAAACGTTTGTCGTCCGAAGCTGCCGAGGGGATGTCATTTACCGAGTTTACCTATCAATTGGTGCAAGGCTACGACTTTTTGCATTTGTATAGAGATAAAAAATGTACACTTCAAATGGGCGGAAGCGATCAATGGGGGAATATCACTACTGGAACCGAATTAGTGCGACGAATTGCCAGTGGTAAAGCTTACGCATTGACTTGCCCATTAATCACCAAAGCCGATGGGACCAAGTTTGGTAAATCCGAAGGCGGAAATATTTGGTTGGATGCTGCTCGAACTTCACCCTATAAATTTTACCAATATTGGCTCAACACTTCCGATGTGGATGCCGAAAAATACATCAAGATTTTTACTTTTTTATCCAAAGAAGAAATTGAAGATTTAACTGAAAAACATAGTGAATCGCCACATTTGCGTTTGTTGCAAAAACGCTTGGCTGAAGAAATTACAATTATGGTGCATTCAAAAGAAGATTTAGAAAATGCGATTAAAGCGTCGGGAATTCTTTTTGGAAATGCGACAGCCGAAGATTTGAAACAATTGGACCAAGCTACTTTCTTAGAAGTTTTTGATGGAGTTCCTCAAGCGGAAATCGCACAATCTGAAATTGAAAATGGAATAAATATAGTTGACGTTTTAAACGAAAAAACTGGATTTTTAAAATCGAATGGCGAAGCAAGACGAGCCTTAACCGCCAATTCAATTTCGGTAAATCGCGAAAAAGTAACCGAAGAATTCGTGCTTTCGACCAAAGATTTAATCAACAATCAATTTGTATTATTGCAAAGCGGAAAGAAAAATTATTTTGTAGTTAGGGTCAAATAACCATCAAATTACACCCACGAATATCACTTTTATCAAAACGTCCCAATACCTCGAAAGAGTTGTTGGGACGTTTTTAGTTTTTACAAAAATTCCAAATGACCAATTGATAAAAAAACAATCCAATAAATTTCTATTGTTTATATTTGTTCTTTTTAGTGCAAAATTTAAAGTGACTTATCTGGACTAAAAAGAAAGACTCAATTTAGAATCGGAATCCTCTTAATTCGAACTTAACTTTGAAAACTAAACAAATAAAGTCTTATTTAACCGTATTTTTTCTATTACGATTTTGTGCTTTCTCCCTTTGTTTTGGACAGTCACAAGTGTTGTTTACGAAAATAAATCAAGCAAATGGGCTTTCTACTGATCGAGTTCGAACTATTGTAAAAGAAAAAAATGGTTTTATTTGGATCGGTACCGACAACGGATTAAATCGGTTTGATGGCACTAAAATTAAAATATATAACAAACAAAATAGTGCCTTAAGCTCTAACGATATTTCCGATTTAGTAATAGACCGTAAAGGTAAAATTTGGATTGGCACTTTTGGAGGTGGATTAAACGTGTACAATCCCTCGAAGGATACTTTTGTTGCTTTTAAGAACCGTCCAACCGATAATTCATCTATTTCTTCCAATGAATTGAATGCCGTTTTTGAGGATTCTAAAGGCGTTATTTGGCTTGGAACTAAAAATGGGCTTTGTTTTTTTAACGAAAAAGAGCAAACTTTTACGAGCTTTAAATTCGATAGTAAAAATAGGTTTTCAATCAGTAATAATGATGTAAGAAGCATTTATGAAGATGCCAATAAAAAGTTGTGGATAGGAACTTTTGGAGGAGGATTGAATAAACTCGATCCTACGACGGGCAAGTTTTACCGAATGAAGTCGTCAACTGCTATTTCGCCCGATTATATTCATTCTTTATGCGGAATAAACAAGAACGAAATCTTGATAGGAAGCAGCGGAAAAGGATTACTGACATTTGATATGAATACTTTGCGTTTTCAGAAAAAGTCCTACAATATCGATAAAACAATCAATATTGTTCGCCTTATTAAAAGAGATCGAAAGGGTGTAATTTGGATTGGAACCGATGGCACGGGACTATTTAAAATTGAAAACATAAATACTGCAATTCCAACCGTTACAAATTACAACAATGACTCCCAATTGGGCAACACGATTTCCAGTAATGCCATTTATGATCTTCTGGAAGATGAGGACTCCAATATTTGGTTGGGGACCGCTTGGAATGGAGTTGACGTACTAAGCCTCAACAAAGATTACTCCTTTATACCGAGCAATAATAAGGGAGAATCTCCCATTTCGGTACTGTCTATCTACAAAAACAAGGAAGCTTTTTTTATGGGTTTGGATGGCAAAGGGTTGACTGTTTTGCCCGAAAAAACGAAAGTGGCAAAGCATTATAATAGCAAAAATAAAAATACAATTGGCGACGATTATATTCAATATATCTACGAAGCTGCAGATGGAACGCTTTGGATAGGAACTTTTGTCAACGGATTGGTTAATTTTAAGTACAAAACGGGAAGTTTTACGCAATTCAAACAAAATTTAGCTGATTCAAAATCTCTAAGCTTTAATGATGTTCGCTACATAATCGAGGACGAGAAAAAAAATATTTGGATTGCTACTTGGGGTGGTGGTCTAAATTATTATAATACTATTACAAACGCATTCACAAGTTATAAGGAGAGAAAAGGAGTTAAAAATACCATCAGCAGTGACAATGTGTTATCACTTCAAAAAGACGGACATCATATTTGGATGGCTACTTTTGGCGGAGGCGTGAATCTTTTGAACTGCAAGACCAACCAATTTAAAGTCTATAAAAGTACGGACGGTGACCCAAATTCTATCAGTAGTGATTATTTGTATAGTATTCTCAGAGACTCCAAGGGGAATATTTGGATGGGAACCGTAGGTGAAGGAATCAATAGGCTGGATATCAAAACGCAAAAAGTAAATCGTTTTGATGGTGATGCAAATGTCCGTTATCAAACTGTAACGGCGATTATAGAAGACAATAAAGGAGTGATTTGGTTTAGCACCAAGCAAGGGATTTTTAATTATGATTATACCACAAAAACGTTCAAAAGCTTTTCTAGTCTAAAAGAAGATTATCATATAAATTCCTGTTTCAAGGACAACAGCGGAATGCTCTATTTTGGCTGTTCGAAAGGGGTTGTCAAGTTTAATCCCGAAACTATCAAAGTAAAAAATGTCACACCCCAAGTAAGATTTACCAGCTTTAAGCTTTTCAATAGAGAAGTTGCTATTGGCGAAGACGAAATATTAAAAAATGATATTTCTTTTTCAAAAAAAATTACTTTAGAGCACGATCAGGATGTAATCACTTTTGAATTTGCCGCAATGCTATTTCCGTCTTCTGCCAATTGCGAGTACCAGATACAAATGGATAATTTTGATAAAAACTGGCGATCTATCGGTAAAGAAGGCTCAGCGACTTATACCAATCTTTCGCCCGGTAACTATGTCTTTAAGGTCCGAAGCAGACAGTTAGGAAGCCAATGGGCTAAGGAATACAGTTTCATAAATATCAAAATACAAAAACCCTTTTGGGCAGAATGGTGGGCGTATTTGATTTATGTCCTTTTGGCAATTGCAACCTTCTATGTTTTGATAAAGTACATCATTTCGTGGGAGAAAATGAAAGCAGATTTGCGCTTTGAAAAATTTTCACACGAAAAAGATGTAGAGCTTTATAATTTGAAACAAGATTTCTTTACCAACATTTCACACGAAATAAGAACTCCCGTAACTCTTATATTAAGTTCGATAAACAAAATCCTGAAAAATGGTGAATTTTTTGAAACTGGGCAACAAAATCCTTTCGGTACCATCAAAAAAAATGGAGAATATTTACTGAATTTAGTCAATGAATTGCTTGATTTCAGGAAGTTGGAGCATCAGCAAATCAAGCTTAAGTTTTTCAAAGGAGATTGGGTAATGTTTTGCAAAGAAATATATCTTTCTTTTAAAGAATTTGCTTATCAAAAAGACATCAAATTTGAATTTGAGACTTCAAGTCCAATGATGGAATTATGGTTCGACAAAAACCAGATGGAAAAAGTACTGTATAACTTATTTTCCAATGCATTGAAATTCACCAGTACAGGAGGTTCCATAAAAATTTCTATTTCAGAAACAGAAACAGAAGTGCAATTAGAATTGACTGACGAAGGAATTGGAATTTCAAAAAAACATCTTTCCAAAATCTTCAATCGGTTTTATCAAGCCAATAATTCTGATACTGCAAATGGAAGAGGTTTCGGATTAGGATTAACTATTTCGAATGAAATTATAAAATTGCATCAAGGAGAAATTACCGTTAAAAGTAAAAAAGGATCGGGCAGCACGTTTACCATTATACTGAAAAAAGGAAATTCATTTTTCGATGAAACCGAAATTGGAAGTAGCGAGGCCAATGAAGAACTGATCGATAATTATTTCACCACTAAACAAGACAAGGTTGAGGTACTTGCGCAAAGCACGGAAACGCCCATAGTAAAGGAACAAACGCTACTTATAGTAGAAGATAATGTAGATATAAGCAATTATATAGCAGAACTTTTGTCGGATGAGTTTTCGATTTTGCAAGCTTATGATGGTCAGCAAGGTTTGGAATTAGCTATCAAACAGCTGCCAGAGCTCATTATCAGTGATGTGATGATGCCAATTATGGATGGAATAGAGCTGACCCATACTTTGAAAACAACTGTTGCTACAAGTCACATTCCGGTGATTCTCCTCACGGCCAGAGCTTCTTTTATGAATAAAATGGAGGGTTTTGAAACCGGTGCCGATGATTATGTTACCAAACCTTTTAATGAGTCGCTGCTTCGGGCTAGAATAAAAAACATTCTTAAAAACCGAAGTTTATTACACGAAAAGTTTCATTCAGACGACAGTACCAATTTTGGAGAATTGGTGAAAAACAAAAGAGACCAAGAGTTTCTTGAAAATTTAGGGCAGTTTATCGAAAAAAATATTGATTCAGATAATCTAAGTGCCAATCTTGTGGCCAAAGAATTAGGGATGAGTCACTCTGTGCTTTACAAAAAATTGAAAATAATAACTGGCTTATCGCTTGTAGAATATATGCGAGATTATAGATTGAAGAAAGCCAAGCAATTGCTAAAAACCAAACAGTTTTCCATAAACGAAGTTTGCTATCAAGTAGGCTACTCCGACCGAAAATATTTTAGCAAGCTATTCAAAGAACGTTTTGGTAATCCTCCCACTTTTTATATGAAGGAAAAATAGAATCCTTCTTTTTATTTTAAAGTTTCTAAAGTATTGGTGTGAAACTGAAAACAATGTAAACCATTAAGAAAAATAAGAGAATTAAGATTTGCAGTGTTCTTAACTTTCTTATTTTTCTTGATGGTTAAAAAAAATGAATGTTTACAACATTTTCAGTAGAGCCAATCTTTTAAATCTTATTCTTCCTCCTTTTTTTTTCAAGGTTTTACGCCTGTTATTCTGCAATAAAAAACGATTTCGTACCCCTAAAAAAACGATTTCGTGCCCCTTTTTTTTGTGACAGCAATTATAATTTTACATTTCAATTAAAGCGATTTTATCCAATGTCTAAATTGAAAAAAAATAAAAATAAACTATACTGACCAACAACTAAACCAAAATTAAATTATGAACAAACCAATCAAAAGTATCCAATCCTAAATGAAATCAAAAAATCAAACTATTACAATCAAAACCAAATATGAATACTAAACTAAAACGAAAAAGAACTTTTACAATACAAAAGTTATCTAGTTCATTGATTATTTTCTTGATACCGCTGCTGTTTTTTGGACAAAAAGTGGAGGTTAAAGGAACCATTATTGATGAAGCTACCAAGGCAACTATCCCAGGCGTTACAGTAACAATAAAAAACAGTACAAATGCCGTTATTTCAGATAGCAATGGGAATTACAAAATTAAAGCAGCTAATGGCGATATTGCCGTTTTTTCATTTGTTGGGTACGCAACGGTCGAGAAAAAGATTACGGGAAACATTTTGAATGTTTCACTTCAGGAAATTACTAAAGCACTAAATGAAGTTGTAGTAATAGGATATGGATCCAGTAAGAAAAAAGATCTTACGGGTTCAGTGGCTCAAGTAAATTCAAAGGATTTTCATAAAGCTCCTGTTACCAATGTAGAAGGGCTCATTGCCAATAAAGTGGCTGGAGTACAAATAACACCAAGAAGCGGTAGACCAGGTGCAGGTAGTTCCATCATAATCCGTGGCGGCTCTTCATTAAATGCGAGTAACGATCCTTTATACGTCATTGATGGAGTTCCTCTTGAAGGATCCAATGGTGGACCTGGTGTTCTTAGTCAGTTGAATCCTAATGATATTGAAAGTTTTACCGTCTTGAAAGATGCTTCGGCGGCGGCTATTTATGGCTCTAGAGCGTCGAATGGGGTTATTATTATCGTTACCAAAAAAGGAAATTTAAAAGAAACCAAGGTTGATTTTTCATCAACAACTAGAGTGACCAGCATTATGGAACAAGCGCCCGTATTGTCTGCAGATGAGTACAGAAGTCTTGTGAATACACTTCAAACTAAAGGTACTCCTCCCAAAACCCCGCCAGGTGTAGCCAACACGAATTGGCAAGATGAAATTTATCAAGTGGCATTGGCCACTGAAAATAATTTGAGTATGAGCGGTTCCATAAAATCATTGCCGTACCGAGTTTCCGTTGGGTATCTTAATCAGGATGGCGTTTTAAGAACGGGTAATTATGAAAGATTCACAGCCTTACTTAATTTAAGTCCAAAATTTTTTGACAACCACTTGAAAGTAAATTTAAATTTAAAGGGTTCGTTTGAGGATGAGCATATCGCCAACGAAGGTGCGCTGTGGAATGCACGAGCATTCGATCCTACACAACCTGTTCGTGTTGAAGACCAAACCTATGGAGGCTATTTTCAATATACACAGTTCGCCAGCAATCCAGCATTGGCCATCATTAATCCAGTAAGTATGTTAGAGCAAGTTAATACTCGAAATGAGAATATCAGAAGCGTTGGGAATTTACAATTGGATTATTCGATGCATTTTTTACCGGACTTACACCTTAATGTCAATGCGGGTTACGATATTTCTAAAGGAAAATACTTGAGCTCTGCTTCTGCGAGCTATTTTCCGGCAAATCTTTCAGAAGGTTATATTTATTATGGAGATCCTTCTCGTGAAGTTCAAAACACCTTATTCGAATCGTATTTGTTTTACAGTAAAGAAATAGCTTCGATAAAAAGCAGGTTTGATATTACTGCGGGTTATTCCTATAATGATTTCTTGACCACCAACTATTCTTATCCGACCTTTAGGCCTGATGGAGTAAAACAACCCAATAGTGATCCTGTTTTTCCTTTTGACAAGCCCAGTCATTCCATCATTTCTTTTTATGGTAGGCTTAATTATGTGTTTAACGAAAAATATTTGGTAACAGCAACGCTACGTCAAGATGGTTCTTCTCGATTTTCAGAAGATAACAGATGGGGTTTGTTCCCCTCTGCCGCTTTTGCCTGGAAAATTAAAGAGGAAAGTTTTCTTAAAAACAATAGCACCTTCTCTGATTTGAAATTACGATTGGGATATGGTGTTACTGGGCAACAAGATGGGATTGCGAATTATTATTATAGACCAAGTTATTTTTCGGGATTTACAGACCAGCAGTACACTTTTGGAAACAATAGCTATTTAACCGTTAATCCTGGAGCATACAACCTAAACCTAAAATGGGAAGAGACAGCATCGTCGAATATTGGACTAGATTTTGGATTTTTAAAAAATAGGCTGACAGCAAGTGTTGATGTATACTTAAAAAAAACGAAAGATTTGTTGAATAATACTCGAGTTCCTCTAGGCTTTAATCAAGGCAGTGAATTGCTGCTCAACATCGGAACAATGGAAAATAGAGGCGTAGAGTTTGCCTTGAAAGCAATTCCGATACAAACAGACAATATGACTTGGGACCTCAATTTTAATTTCACTTACAACGAAAATAAAATTACACACCTGAATGATGTTTCCGATGAAGGAATCGGACTATTTAGCGATGCTATTTTGGTCAATACAGTAGGTTATCCACGAAACACTTTTTATTTGTACCACCAAGTCTATGGCGCCAACGGTATGCCAATTGAGGGTCAAATGTTAGATCTAAATAATGATGGCTTGCTCAATGCCAGTGACCGCTACATCACAAATAAATCGGCTGCACCCAAATACCTTATGGGTTTTAGCACCAATTTTCAATACAAAAAATGGAATCTAAGCACTGCTTTTCACGCCAATTTAGACCATTATTTGTTTTTTCACCCCTATGACAACACCATTTCTATTACGGAATGGCAGACTTCACAAAACCTCAGTACTTTGTATTATGATACTCTTTTTAGTCATAATGATCCTGCACAAGGATACAGCGATTTCTATTTGCAAAATGCGTCTTTTCTAAAAATGGATAATATCAGTATTGGTTATGATTTTGGTAAAATATTGGCCAATTCTAGAGTAGGATTGAACCTTAATGTTGCGGTACAAAATGTGTTCATCATTACCAATTATCAAGGGCTTGATCCTGAAGCTAATTTCGGATCCGAAAACGCGTATCCTGTTCCCCGTATTTTTTCAATAGGCTTAAACCTTAATTTTTAATTCATTATCAAAAAATATAATATGGCAACTTTAAAAAAATTGAATAGAAATTGGATTCTTTTAGTAATGGTGCTTGCAATTGCTACGTTTAGTTTACATTCTTGCACCGACGATCTAGAGAAAGTCCCTCTAAATGAGGCAACTGCCGATGTTCACTTTACCAGCGTAACTGCCTACAAACAAAGTTTGGCGGGTGCTTATTCTCGAATGGCGTACAGCACATTCTTAAGGTATTATTGGAGTATGCAAGAATATTCTACTGATATGGCAGTAAGCACTTGGAATGATGGCGGAGATGGTATTTATCACGAACTGGCTTGGAGCGCTGATTCGCCAGCAATTGCAAATGTTTATACTTCTGCACTTACGATGATCACATTGTGCAACGATTTTATCAATCAATCATCGGACGAATTGCTAACCAAAAGAGGCTTTTTTGGGGCTGATGTTGCTGAGATAAAAAAATTCCAGGCCGAAGCACGTTATTTAAGAGCCTATTGCTTCTGGATTTTGATGGATTGTTACGGGAATCCTCCATTTCCTACTGAAAAAACATTGGCAAAATCCTATCCTCCGCAGATTAAGCGTGCCGATTTGTTTAAATTTATCGAATCCGAGTTAAAAGAACTAGATGTTTTATTGGTAGAACCGAAAACCAACGAATTAGGAAGACCCGATAAAGCAGCCGCTTGGGCATTACTATCCAGAATGTATTTGAATGCCCGAGTATATACCGGAGAGGAACGTAATACCGATGCTATCACCTATTGCAATAAAATTATAAATTCTGGATACTCATTAGAATCAAATTATGCTTGGTTAATGCTAGGGGATAACCATTTGAATACCAACGAATTTATTTTCACAATTAATTATGATAATACCAACAAAACCTGGTATAGTACAAACTTTTTGGCTTTAGGACCAGCAGGAGTTCCAGCATCGATAAATGGAATGTCGGGAAGTTGGAGTGCTTTTAGATTTACACAGCAAGTCCCAGCATTATTCCCATCAGCAAGCCCAACTATCGACAAACGTGCCCTGTTTTATACCACGGGACAAACTTTAGAAGTCAATAAAGTGACCACGAGTACAGATGGTTACTCTGCTTACAAATACAGAAACGTTAAACGAGACGGAACACCACTTACTCAAAATAATTCTTTTGGTAACTTATCCGATATTGATTTTCCCGTATTTCGTCTAGCCGAAATTTATTTGACTTATGCCGAGGCGGTTTTACGAGGCGGTGCTGGAGGCAGTAATGCTACGGCTCTTGCTTACATAAATAAAATAAGAGGTCGTGCCTACGCCAATAATCCATCAAGTACCAGTGGCAATATTTCGGCTGCTGCACTTACACTTGATTTTATATTAGACGAAAGAGCTCGAGAGTTGTATTGGGAAACCCATCGTCGAACCGATTTGGTTCGCTATAATAAACTAACAACAGGCACGTATTTATGGGCTTGGAAAGGGGGCGTGAAAGCAGGAACAGCGGTGGATTCTAAATACAATTTATTTCCCATTCCAACATCCGATTTATTGGTAAATCCTAATTTAAAACAAATTGATGGTTTCTAAAAAAGTCGATAACCAAAATATAAAATATTTAATTATGAAAAAGTTTTTTAAAATAATATTCGCCATTGTGCTGATTATGGTATTGGGTTATTCTTGTGCCGACGATACCCTGCAATCAGTGGCAGAAGCACCCGCGGAAGGTCAATTTTTATTGACCAATAGTACCAGCGAAATTGTACTTGCCAAAAAGAATGCCGACAAAAACATTGCGGTTACTTTAAACTGGGATAATAAATCTTGGTACGGCATCGATACACCATTGACGTATACCCTGCAAATAGACAAAAGTGATGGTGTATTTGTAAGCCCTCAGGAAATGGCTATTGCATCGGGCAATAATATATCCTTGACACACGCCGACTTGAACGCTCAGGCATTTGCATTGGAATTGAAGCCAGAAGTTGCGTCAAAAATAAAAGTGCGATTAAAAGCCAATTTGAGATATGGTGCTGTACCCATTTATTCGAACGTAAGCACATTAACAATAACACCTTACAGTACGCTTATTCTCAAATATCCAATGCCAACGGAACTTTATCTTCAAGGTGATGCCGTGCCTTCTAATTGGGGAACTCCTGTAACCGATATACAAAAAATGACTCAAATAGACGACCATCGTTTTGGCTTAATCGTAGCATTAACCGGCGGAAAAAGTTTTGCTGCCATTTCTGCTGCTTCCACTTGGTCAGACCCTGCGTATGTAACAATGGAGGCCAATGCTAGTCCGCAAACTAGTGGTACTTTTGAACCTCGAGGTTCATCAACAAATTGGGGTGGTACTCCTATAAAATCACCTGCTAGTACTGGAGTTTATCAAGTTATTTTTGACTTTACCACGGGAACTTATTCCATAACGCCTTCGGTTTTAATGACTTCACCAGCCGAACTATACATTATAGGCGATGCTACTACCAATGGATGGAATGCTCCTGGAACTGGCCAGAAATTTACAAAAGTAGATGCGCACACTTTTACCCTTACCACAACACTCAAAGCGGGTAAATATGCTTTTCTCAATGCGAATGCAACCTGGTCGACTCCTGCTTATCTGGGCAAAACAGATGCTGAACCACTGTTGGGGGGTAATTTAACTTTGAATCAAGCTCCCAACTGGGCAGGAACTAGTATAACCGCTCCTAATCCCGGAAATTATACCATCACGGTCAATTTTAAATCAGGAACTTATGTTCTAAAACCTTAAAACCATAGAAGATTTACTAGAAACGAAATGATCAACAGAAGGTTTTCATTTCAAAGAGGATAGGAAGTCCGTTTAGGCTTAAAAAATAATTAATTTAACACAGATATAAAATGTTTGCAAAATCCCGCATAATACAAGTAATAGTGCTGCTCACTTTACTGGCGCAATATGGTTGTTCAATGGAAAACCCTATTCCAACTCCAACTACCTATATACCCAAACCCAGTAATGTGTTTTATAAGGGAACGTATATGGCTTATGTAGCCCATCAGGAAACCTATGGTGGCGTGGTTTTCAAGGAAAATGGAGTGCCAAAAGATGCTTTTAAAAGTATAGCAGATCACGGAGGAAACATTGCCAGACTTCGAATTGATATGCCACCATACAAAAGTAGCTATACCAAAGGGTATGCAGATGTGGATTTTGGATCGCCCGAAAAAGTAAAAATACAAATGCAACGGGCTAAAAATGCAGGTCTAAAAACTTTATTAACTTTTGGGTATCAATCGATGGCTCTGGAAGATGCTCAAAGATTAAACAGTTATGTCGCTCCATTAGCGTGGCAAAGTATCGCTACTGATGTTGAAAAGTTAAAAGAAGCGGTTTATGTACACACCACCACCGTATTAGAAGAGTATATCAAAGCGGGACTAATTCCAGAAATTGTGGCTATTGGTAACGAAACCAACGAAAGATTTTTGGAACCGAACCTGAAAGAAAGTGATTTGCCGGCATACAGTGTTGTGCGCTCCGTCAAATTGCTGAATGCTGGAACGAAAGCAGTTCGAGATTTAAACAAAAAATATGGATTAAATATTAAGATTGCCTGCCATATTTTTGATGCCGCCAGTTTAAAATTTTGGTTAAAATCCCACGTAAGCAATGGATTGGACTTCGATATTATGGCAATTTCTCATTATCACGCTTGGCATTCTTTAGGAGATTTCAAGAGTTGGACAGAGGTGATCGGATTTGTGAAGACGACCTACCAAAAGGATTTTCTAATTATGGAAACCGCACAATTATTTAGAACGGGTGGCAATGATGCACACGTTGATATTTTGGGTGTCGAAAATATTCCTGCGGGTTATGTTAATCCACCAACGACAAATACTCAAAAAAAATATATGAAAGATTTTGGACAAGAATTGTACAATGCAGGTGGTATCGGAATCATTTATTGGGGTGGCGAATGGGTTGGTTCAAAAACATTGATTTTTCCGGATCAATACGGAGCGGGTTCATCTTGGGAAAACAAAGCCTTTTGGGATTTCAATTACAACCTCCACGATGGTGTCAATTGGATGAATGAAATTATTCAGAAATAAGCTCGTTGCAAAATCTAAAAAATAATTCGGCAGGAATGAACCTCCTTATTCCTTCGGATTTATTTAAGAATAACAATTAAAATTACTAACAACTAAAAACAAACAATTATGAAAAAACATTTACTTTTCTGGCTACTATTTGCTTCAATTTCGTTGACTGGATGGGCGCAATCTGTTACAATTACATCAGTCATTTCCACTCCTATAGCTATTGGAACTGTACTCAAAGTAGACTACAAATACACCGTTGCAGCGGATAGTTATATTTTTTGTGGCATCAATTTACAAAATGACTGGACATATATTTCTTACGTTGCTGGTCAAGGGTTGGATCTAGCAGTAGCAGGCACCGATGTTACAGGTTCTTTTAATATTACTATACCTAGTGGTACGACGCCAACGGCTAATTTAACGCCACCACAAAATTATAAAATAGCCATTGAGCTGAAATCTCTTCCAACTTATGCTTGGATAGCCGGTGATTATCCTGCAACACAGTTAAATTTCACTGCGTCGCCATTGGGTATTAGCAAAAAGAGTTTAGTTGAAGCTTTGTCTGTATATCCAAATCCAGCTCCCGATATTCTAAAAATTGCCAATGCCAATAATTTATCTAACGCTTCATTTAGAATTATTGATATTTTAGGCAAGACTGTTGTTCAAACCAAGACTTTAAGCAATAGTGGCATTGATGTTTCTGGCTTAAATTCAGGGTTTTATGTCTTGTCAATAAGTTCAGAAGAAGGGGCAAGGCAGTTTAAATTTCAAAAAAAATAAATTTCGGAACGCTTTTTAAAAAATAAGTAATAAATTTAGAATCAGACTTTTTTGCAATGCTGCAAGGGAGTCTGGGTTTAAATACTTTTGTAAACATGATGAAAATTACGGTACGATTCCGATTTGTTTTGGTGGCCATAGTCACTTTACTCTTTATGGCTTGCAGTGGAGCACAAACTACGGAGCCAACTCCCGAACCAATACCACCGCCAGCAAGTTTTGCTTTTTCTAAAGGTGCAGATGTGGGTTGGTTGCCCCAAATGGAAGCTACCGGATATAAATTTTATGATACCGACGGCACAGCAAAAGATTGTTTGCAATTGCTGAAAGATAGAGGAATAAATACCATTCGTCTTAGGGTATTTGTAAATCCATCAAACGATAAAGCTAGCGGTCATTGCAGTCCAGCCGAAACAGTCGTGATGGCGGTTCGCGCCCAAAAAATGGGAATGCGGATTATGATTGATTTTCATTACAGCGATACTTGGGCCGATCCGGCACATCAAACAAAACCCGCTGCTTGGACAAATCACTCTTTTGCAGAGTTGCAAAACGACGTGTACAAACACACTTTTGATGTCTTGACGGCATTGAAAACTGCTGGAGTAACTCCGGAATGGGTGCAGGTGGGTAATGAAATTCCGGGAGGTATGTTATGGCCAGAAGGTAAATCCTCAAATTTTAGTCAATTGGCACAACTATTAAATAAAGGCTATGAAGCAACAAAAGCGGTAAATTCAAATATAAAAGTAATCGTGCACGTTGACGAAGGAAATAATAATGCAAAGTTCAGATGGTTTTTTGATAGTGCCAAAGCCAATAGTGTTAAATATGACGTCATTGGACTTTCGTATTACCCGTATTGGATCAAGAGCGATTACACAGCAACGATTCTTGATTTGGAAAATAATCTAAAAGATATGGTTTCGAGCTACGGGAAAGAAGTAATGGTGGTAGAAGTTGGAGGCGATTATACCTTGGTTCAAAACACCAAAGACATGTTGGTTGCCGTACTCAAAGCAGTAAAATCGGTTCCTGATAACAAAGGGCTTGGCGTGATTTATTGGGAGCCCGAAGGCGAAAAAAGTTGGAGTGGGTATCAATTGAATGCCTGGCAATCTAACGGTAAACCATCACCGGCACTTGATGCTTTTAAAAATTAATTGAAGATAATAATGAAATTTATTTTAAGAAATGTACTTTTTTTAATACTCCTTTTTTTTGTTGAAGACATAAATTCACAATCCCGAACCAAAGTTAATTTTGGTTTAGATTGGGAATTCAAACGTGAAGAAACAAATTCCAATTGGGAGAAAATCACCATTCCACATACAGCTAGAATTGAAAATTTAGTGGTCATAAAACAATTTCAAGGGACGTGCTGGTATCAAAAAAAGTTTGATGTTGTCAATTCAAAAAATAAGAAAGTCTTCCTTTATTTTGAAGGTGTGATGCAGGAAGCCGATGTATGGATCAACGACCAAAAAGCGACAAATCACAAAGGCGGTTATTTGCCTTTTATGGTCGATGTCACTCCTTTTTTGAAATCGAAAGGCAATACCATTAAGGTTAAAGTCAATAACGAAGACAATCCAGACTTCCTTCCCGGAAAGCCATTGAAAGATTTAGATTTCAATTATTACGGTGGTATTTATAGAAATGTGTATCTCATCACCACCGATAAATTATACATTACCAATCCGATTCAAGCCAATACAAAAGCAAGTGGTGGAATCTATGTCAATTTTAATGACATCAACAAAAGTAAGGCTTCGGGAATAGTTCAGGTGCATTTGAAAAATGAATTTGCTGTTGAAAAAAACGCAAATTTGACATTTATTTTAACAGATAATCAAGGAAAAAAACTCGAATTCAAGTCGGAAGCATTCAGGGTAAATGCCAATTCCGGTAGAACCATAACACAAAATATTGCGATTGAAAACCCCAAATTATGGTCGATTTATAATCCCAATAGGTATAATCTAGAAGTTCAACTGATTTCAAATAATAAAGTTGCAGACGTATATTCCGAAAAAATAGGGATTCGTAAATCCGAAATAAAAGAAGACGGCTACTATCTTAATGATGAAAAATTATATATTACAGGAACGAACCAACATCAGGAATACCCTTACTTGGGTTATGCTATTTCGGACGAAGCCCAATATCGCGATGCGATTAAAATTAAAAATGCAGGTTTCGATTTCGTTCGGATGTCTCATTATCCTCACGCCGAAGCTTTTTTAGATGCTTGTGACGAATTGGGAATTTTGGTGATGAACAGTTTAACAGGCTGGCAATTTTTTGGTAACGAAACCTTTCAAAAAAATGCCATTCAGGATATTCGCGAAATGGCGCGAAGAGACCGCAATCATCCTAGTGTTATTTTTTGGGAAGCTTCTTTGAATGAAACTCAAATGACGGACGATTTTATGAAATTGGCTTCGAAAGCACTGAAAGAAGAATTGCCTTTAGGTAATAATTGTACTGCCAGTTGGATAGATAATGACAATTACGATTTGTTTATTCCCGCCCGGCAACACGGTAAGGCGCCCGATTATTGGACAAAATACAACAAAGGAAATCGCAAAATTTTCATTGCAGAATATGGTGATTGGGAATATTATGCTCAAAATGCCGGATTCAATCAAACGGAATTTGCCAATTTAAAAGAAGAAGAAAGAACTTCGCGACAATTGCGTGCTCACGGCGAAAAAAGATTGTTGCAACAAGCCTATAATTTTCAGGAAGCTGCCAATTCAAATCGAAAAGGACAGCAGACGATAGGCGAAGCCAATTGGGTAATGTTTGATTACAATCGAGGTTACAGTCCTGATTTAGAAAGTTCAGGAATTAGCGACATTTTTAGAATTCCAAAGTTTGCGTATGCCTTTTATCAAAGCCAGCGGGATGCCAATGTAGTTTTGGATGCAAATTTAATTGCAGGTCCATTGCTTACCATTGCCAATAATTGGACGGAAACTTCCCCATTGAACGTTGCGGTTTACAGCAATTGTGATGAGGTCGAGTTGTATTTGAATGATGTTTTGGTTGGCAAACAAAAGCCTTTGATTAATGAAAGCAGCGATAGATTGAACCATCCTCCATTTGTTTTCAAGATGGATAAATTTGTTGCAGGAACATTGCGAGCTGAAGGTTTTATTAATGGTAAAAAAGTAGTTTCTAATTTGGTCAAAACTCCCGAAAAACCATCCAAAATTGAGTTAGCTTATGATATTTCTTCTAAGCCAATAAATCCTGATTTTCCCGATATGATTTTTGTTTATGCCAAAATCACGGACGAAAATGGTACGGTAATTCCGACGGCAACCAATGAAGTAACTTTTTCATTATGGAATGGCAAAGCCGAATTAATTGGAGCAAATCCGGTCAAAGCCGAGGCGGGAATCGCGACAATTATACTAAAAACGCCTCATTTCAAAAAGGCGATTGCTATTAATGCTGCATCTTTGAATTTGCAAACTGCAACAGTAGAAATCAAGCCTTCACTAAAATAGTTTCCGATGGGAAGATCTTTTTTCTTATTTTTATTTTTTTTGAGTGTATCTTCTTCATACGCACAAAACCAAATCAGTAATAATGCTGCACTAGACGGCCATAATCTATATCCTTCTCCTAGTGTAGTAGTTTCTTACCATACCGAGTGGACCAAGTTACATTATATCGAAAAAATTGCCGAATTTCAATCCCAGCCGCTCCAATTTGGGGATATTGTTTTTATCGGCAATAGTTTGACTGAAAAAGGCGGGAATTGGGGGCAACGATTTAATAATCCTAAAGTTAAAAATAGAGGTATTGCGGGCGATGTTACCGCAGGAGTTTTAAACCGATTGGCAGAAATTTATTATTATAAACCGAAAAAAGTATTCCTAAAAATTGGGATTAATGATTTGTTTCACAATGAATTAACGCCGGAGTATGTCGCCAACAATATCAAATCGATTGTGGCAAAAGTTCATTTATATTCGCCAGAAACCAAAATTTATATTCAAACGATTTTGCCCACTGCCAATAATAATCCTTCGAAAGAAAGAATTGAAGCTACAAATACCATTTTGAAGGCGATAACGCGAACTAGGTATCTTCAAATAATTGATTTACATTCGGTTTTTGCTGATGCAAATGATTTAATGATACCTTCTTATACTACAGATGGATTGCATTTAACGGAGGCTGGATACACTGTTTGGCAAAATTACATCAACGGATTTGTGAAGGATTGAGTAGAAGTAATTCCGCGCTATCAGTTCTTTTAAGGCATTTTTGGGTGCTTAGTATCTTTGCTCTTTGCGGTCAAATCACCATCAAATTACAACCGCGAATATCACTATTGTCAAAGCGTCCCAAAACTTCGAAAGTGCCATTAGGATTTCTTTTGCCTAAATCCTGAGTAGCAATAAACGAACAGGAATTGATGTTGGCCAAATCAATGACGTTGATTCCGCCGGTTTTTTCTTCAGTAACATAAGCCAAAGCATCCTCGGTGTCACGAACGAGGATTTGCATCCAAGATGGGCATTCAAACACGCCGTTTCCTAATGAATAGGCTTGCGAAAGTAATTCGGTCATGCCATATTCTGAATGTATGGCCGTGACGCCAAAACCTTGGCACAATTGTTCGTGCAATTCTTCGCGAATCATTTCTTTGCGTTGGCCTTTCATTCCACCCGTTTCCATAATAATGGTGTTTTGCAATTGAAAAGGGTGGTTTTCGATTAAATCGAGCAAAGCATAAGTAACACCAATTAAAATTACGTTTTGTCCCGATTGGTCTATACCTGTCAATTTTTTGATCAGTTCCCCGTGATTGTGAAGGTAAAAACCACTTTCAGGATTTTGAGTCATTTGAATCAAATCTTCGACCATATAAATCAGGGATGAACCTTCACGCTCCAAATAGGATGGAAGCAAAGCCAAAACTACATAGTCCTCGATGTTGCCATAAAATTGTGAGAAACCTTTTCGATAACTTTCTTCGTATAATGAGATGTCGGTAACGAAATGCTTGCTAGTTGAGATTCCTGTCGTTCCACTGCTGGTAAAGGTTTCTTCGGTTAGATTGGTACTGGAAACCACTTTATGGCTTTTAAAAAATTGAATGGGCAAAAACGGAATTTGCTCCAATGATTTTACCTTTTGGACATTAGTTTTCAAAAAATCGCAAAATTCTCGATACACCATGTTGTTTTCGTACTGAAAGCGAAATACTTTCAGTGCTATTTTCTCAAATTGCTTTTGGTTTGAAATCGTGAATATGTCTGGAATTGTATTCAAGTAGTGTTTTTTGCAAATATAATTAAATAAAAAAACTCCAACTTGCGATTGGAGTTTTAAAAATAGGGATGGAGATCAATTATTGAATAATTAATTTTTTGGTGTCCGTTTTTCCATCTTCGGTAATTTTTGCAATGTAAGAACCTGCTTTCAGATTGGAAACATTTACTGCGCCATTGGCGGTTTTGGCGTTCAAAACTTGTTTGCCCAAAACATCATAAATTGTTACGGATTTTGCTTCGCTGCTGTTAGAAGTGATGTACAAAGTTCCTTTCGCAACTGGATTTGGATACATATTCAAACCTTCAATAGCATTTTTTTTAAGCCCTAAGACTTGATTGACGCTTATGATGAAGTTTTCTATAGCATACATCCCATTGGCACCTGCATCATTGGTATCTACCCATTTTATCCACATATTTGTTCCATCAGCCCAGTTTAATCCTGAGATTATGGTAGTTATATTCGTGTAATTGCTGGCTAAATTTCCGTTGACTGCGAGATTTGTGTTTGCAGCAGTTAATTTTTCATTAAGATTTAAAGTGCTAACTGCGGTCCAGTTTCCGGTGCTCAAACTTGTGGCGTCTGTGCTGTAATAAAAGGCGACAGTTTCATTAACACTTGCATTTCCTGATTGTTTCCACTGTTCCATTCTAGTTTGAATAGATACTTTTGAAACCACACTACCGGTGTTATTTTGAAAAACAGCTCCGAAAGCGGGTATCACCATTGCATCTGCCAAAGAGCCAAAAGCTCTATCTTCAGAACTAGAAGTCGTTGTGCCAATATTATAAACATTTCCAGCGCTGGTGTTCCCGTCGGATAATTGCATCGCTAAAGTCGTTCCGTTGACACTGTTAATGGCAGTCCATCCGGGAAGATAAGAAGTTTCAGTTGATCCCATTCCATCAAAAGATTCGGTATAAGGAACGTTTACTCCAATAAGTGAAATAGGGGTTTGCCCAAAAGACAGACTAACCAATAAAATAGAAGTTAATGTGTAAATTTTTTTCATAGGAATTTCATTTATAATTATACAAACAAATATAGTCAGTAATTTCGTAAAACAAAACTTTTTTATTAAAAACAATGCTTTTCATCCGATTTATTTGCCTTTGGTCGATTAATTGTAAATAAAAAACTATAAAGTATTGATTGAAAATCAAAAAAAACTCCATCAGGCTAGCGATGGAGCTTTTATATAGTACAAAACAATTTTTTTATCCATTGCCAGGACTATTCAATTATTAATTTTTTTGTGTCTGTATTTCCGTTTTCTGTGATTTTTAGAATATATGCTCCCTTTTTAAGGTTAGAAACATTTACCGCATTGTTTGAAGTTTTAGTGTTTAAAACTTCTTTCCCTAAAACATCATAAAAGGCTACTGTTTTGACTTCATTGCTATTGGATGTCAGGTATAAATTGCCATCTTTTACTGGGTTTGGATATACATTTAATCCCGAGATTGTGTTTTGTTTTGTTGATAGCGGGATGCTAGTAGAAATCTTTAGTTCGTCTATAGTAATTGCAGGTGTTTTAGTGTCTGAATCTTGCCTTAAAATAAGCCCTCCTAAATTTACAACTGCTGTCGAAGGAGTATTTACTAGTGTAGCTGGTGTTGCAGCAGAAAAAGTTGACAAATCGGGATTGAACCAAGCGCTAAGTTTATTTGAAGCAAAATCATAACCCATAATGACTAAAACAACTTCACCTGCATTTCTTAAAGTTGCGTCATAATTTGTGGTCGTTGAAGCAGAATCAAAACCTAAATTATATTGTGTCCCATTTTTTTTCACAAATAATCTTCCCATATAATTTTTTTGCGCATCAGTTAGGCCTACAAAATAAGTTTCTGTTAAATCAACAGTAACATTAGACAAATCAGTAATATTCATTAGGAATGAATAATAAACTGTGCCTGATGTAGCTGCAGTAAATGGTGTAAATGGATCCATTCCTGCGCCTACAAATGAAACTGAATTTCCAGAAGAAGTTATACCTGTATAGGCTAAATTACCTGAAGTAACAGCTACAATATCGCCAGTATTGACATTAGTCCACTTTTGTTCTGCGCCTAATGAATTTCCAACAGTATAATTAAAGTTTTCGGTAAAAGGCAATGCGTTTATTGGTTTGCATTCAGGGGATGGCGCCGTACTTAACAAGCTACAAGTGCCACCCGTAATGGTTGCTGAGAAATTAGTTCCTTCTGAAACTCCTGTAATGGTAATATTGCCGGCAGCTACAGAAGTTGGGTTGTCACCACTTACCACTCCCGAGTTTGGTGTAATTGTATAAGTTGCGTTGCCCCCTCCAGTGTAAGGAATAGTAACAGTATATGTATCGGTCCCCAATGTTGAAGCATTGCAATTGGTTGTTGCCGTTCCGATTACTAATGTACAAGAAGCGGAGATTTTCGTTAAACTAATATCATCTAAACGATGCGAAACTGTTTGAGCAGATTGAGTAAATCTAAGTCTTAAATTAGGAGTTGATAAAATACCGCCAGTTACAGTTACTAATGTCCAGTTGGTAGTAGTGTTTTGAGTATAAGATATAGGAGTATACGTGGCTCCATCTGAACTTTGTTCCACAATTAAGTGATTACTAACATTACTAGTTAAATAGCCAAATTTCAATTGTAATTCTGCAGTGTTATAGGAAGAGGTGTTAATTCCTTCAATTTGAAACGTACGAATTGGTGCCGATGTTGAAAACCAAACGTTACCGCTGCCCGACGCACCAGGATAGTTTGATGGTGAAGATGTCCTAACGTCTCCATTTCCGCTATATATTATGGGAGAAGAGTTCTGAAATGTTGCAGGAGTAGTACCTGCTGAATAGGCGGGTATCAATGTATTTCCTGAAGGAGTTCCCATATTTTCAGAATAAATTGTCTGTCCGAAAGACAAAGTAGTCAATAAAAGAAATAATAAAGTGTAAAGTTTTTTCATTTTTTTTAAAATTAAAAATTAGTCTCACAAATGTAGCGACAAATCTTTTTTTTACAGGAAAAATCTATGTAAAAAAAACGTAAAATTTAAAAAAAAGAAGAGATAGTTAGCGAACAATAAGTTTTCTAGTGGCAGTAGCTTGTTCCTCGTCTATTTTGATAATGTAAACTCCAGGAGACAAATTAGAAATGTTCAACTCTTTAGAAGATATAGTAGTTTGAAGTACTTTTTTTCCAAGAACATCAAAGATAATAATGTTTTTATCTAAGTCGTTTTTCGAACTGATGTATACTTTGCCATTACTCACCGGATTAGGGTACAAGTTCAATCCTTCGATAACCGTAGTTTCTGGAAGTTTGGATTGTTGCTTACTGTCTTGAGCTGAAATACTCAAACTGAAGAAAAAAACCAATAAAAGAGTAATATAAAAGTAATTTTTAGCCATCATCTCGATTTGGAATTGTAAAGATATAAAAAAACATTTCAAATTGTATACCAAAATGTATAAAAATACGTTAATCCACCTTTTTTTAAGTGAAAACCGAATTTGAGATCGTGTTTTTTTTCCCGAATTAAAAAATTGAGTAGTGCTAAAGATAGGGTAATTCTATAATTGTTACTAAATTGTTTGTAGCATATTACCAAATTGTTAACATATAAAACCTATTTAATACATAAGATAGAATTGTTTTATCTTTACAATCCTAATTAGGGACAGTTTTATTATGAAAAAACGAAATACTAAAATTTTATTGGTCGACGATGAACCAGATATTCTCGAAATAGTGGGGTATAATCTGAGTCAAGAAGGCTATCAGATTTTTACAGCTTCGAATGGAAAAGAAGCTGTTGTCAAAGCCAAAAAAGAAATTCCAGACCTTATTATTATGGATGTGATGATGCCAGAAATGGACGGGATGGAAGCTTGCGAAATGATTAGAAAAATACCCGAATTGAACAATGTGATCATCACTTTTTTGACTGCAAGAAGCGAAGATTATTCCCAAGTAGCCGGCTTCGATGCTGGAGCAGATGATTATATTACTAAACCTATTAAGCCAAAAGTTCTTGTCAGTAAAGTAAAAGCTTTGTTACGAAGATTGAAAGAGCAAGAAAAAAGTAGTGAAACTCTTAATGTTGGTGGGATAGAAATCAACCGCGAAGAATATCAAATTGTAAAAGATGGACTTGTGATTGCCTTGCCTCGCAAAGAATTTGAATTGTTTTATTTATTGGCTTCAAAACCCGGAAAAGTATTCAAACGCGACGAAATCCTGGACAAAGTTTGGGGCAATGAAGTTGTGGTTGGTGGGCGTACTATCGATGTTCATATTCGTAAACTTCGCGAAAAGATTGGCGATGATTACTTTAAAACCATAAAAGGGGTTGGATATAAATTTGAAGTATAATTTTTGTGTTAAATTTGCGCAATACTTCTACTTCAAAAAAAATGAAAATCAGTTTCCAGAAAACCTATAAGTTTGCTGTAATTTCGGCACTTTACATTAGTATTTTTGCTTCTTTTTCAACGATTTTATTAACAAAAGCTGTATTCAAACCATCTCAAAACCTTCTTATTTTTGGTTTTTTGGTTTTTATAGTTAGCTATATTTTTTCCTTTCTCCTACTTCAATACAGGGTTGAAAAATTTATATACCGTAAAGTCAAAAAGATTTATGATGATATCTCTTTACTTGAATCGAGTACTTTTATAGATCAACCCATCACCACTGATATGGAAGCGCTAACTCGCGAGGTGCGAAAGTTTGCTACAGACAAAAAAGTAGAAATCGAAATGCTTAAAGTCCGAGAAAAATACCGCAGAGAATTTTTGGGCAATGTTTCGCACGAGCTTAAAACTCCTTTATTTACCGTCCAAGGCTATCTTTCGACTCTACTTGATGGCGCAATGGAAGATAAAACCATTCGAAAAAAATACTTGAAACGAGCCGAAAAAGGAGTCGAACGATTGATTTATATAGTCGAAGATTTAGATATGATTACCAAATTGGAATCGGGTGATTTGAACCTTGAAATATCGGAATTTGATATCGTTGAACTAATTCAGAATGTGTTCGACCTATTAGAAATGAAAGCCGATAAAAAGAAAATTACATTGGCTTTTGAAAATTATCATATTCAGCCCATTTTTGTCAAAGGCGATCAGGACAAATTGCAGCAGTTAGTCGAGAATTTAATAGTGAACTCTATTAAATACGGAAAAGAAGGAGGCACTACCGAAGTGAGCATCATCAATTTAACTAAAAGAAAAGTCTTGGTTAGAATCACCGATAACGGCGAAGGAATTGATCAACAAAATCTTCCAAGAATTTTTGAACGTTTCTACCGAGTGGATAAAAGTGGTGCCCGATCAGAAGGGGGTTCAGGACTAGGTCTTGCCATTGTAAAACACATCATCGAGGCTCACAAAGAAAAAATATATGTTGAAAGTGAATTCGGTATTGGTTCAGAATTTTCTTTTACTTTACATAAAGC
Source organism: Flavobacterium nackdongense (assembly GCF_004355225.1). Lineage (NCBI taxonomy): Bacteria > Pseudomonadati > Bacteroidota > Flavobacteriia > Flavobacteriales > Flavobacteriaceae > Flavobacterium > Flavobacterium nackdongense. The sequence goes on from NZ_CP037933.1 coordinate 2,932,442, forward strand.
TAAGCTAAATCTCAATACAAGCGGAGCGGTTTAGTTAAGCTTTTATTGTGTTTTTATAGGAACAGGAACGGCCTATCACATTAATTTGGTTGTATTTATTTTTCTTAAAACATATTTTAATTTATCATCAACCTAATGTTATTTTAAGATTACCACCTACATTTGCAAAAAAAAATCAACTAATGAAAAAGATTTTATTTGCAATTCTAGTGATGATCTCAATTGTAACCCGTGCGCAAGATATCCAAAAAAAGGAAATCAAAAATGAAGTAGTGCGTATTTTAGATTCTATCAATTCTGTAAACAAAGAAAAACAAGTAGAAAAAGATAAAATAGCTTTTAAAGAGAAAGCCGAAAAAGAGAAAGCCGACAAAGAAGCGTGGTATAATAAAATTTCTATCAGGGGATACGTTCAAGTTCGTTATAATGGATTGCTCTCCACAAACGATAAAGTATCTTGTGAGCAATGTGACAGGTCTTGGGGAACAACATCTACTGCTCCAGAGGCCAAGTCGAATAATGGTTTTTTTATACGGAGGGCTCGTATTATTTTTTCTGGACAAGTTCATCCCAATGTGTTTGTATATATTCAGCCCGATTTTGCCAGTTCGCCAGCTTCAGGAGTCAATCATTTTGTTCAACTCAGGGATGCCTATGCAGATGTTTCTTTCGACAAAAAAAGAGAATTTCGAGTACGTATTGGTCAAAGTAAAGTTCCTTATGGATTTGAGAATATGCAATCAAGTCAGAACCGATTAACCCTAGATCGTAACGATGGTTTAAATAGTGCTGTGGCCAACGAAAGAGATTTAGGCGCTTTTTTTTATTGGGCACCTGCTGAAATTAGAGAGCGGTTTGCAATGTTGGTTAAAGACGGTTATAAAGGTTCTGGTGATTATGGCGTTTTTGCTTTTGGTGCCTACAATGGGCAAACGGCTAATAAAACAGAAGGAAATAGAAATTTACATATTGTGACAAGGGTTACCTATCCTTTTGTAATTGGAAATCAAATAATAGAACCAGGTTTACAAGCATATACAGGAAAATGGGCTTTCACCAATGAATTATCGACGGGAGTGACAACGCCAAATAAAATAAATACACTTGATCAAAGGGTAGGAGCTACTTTTGTATGGTATCCAAAACCATTTGGAATCCAAACAGAATATAATTTTGGTAAAGGACCCCGCTATGATAAGCTTACCAATACGGTCGAGGTTTCTGATTTACAAGGAGGCTACCTAACTTTCAACTACAAATGGGATTTGAATTTAGCAAAGCAACATTTTTTATATCCTTTTGCCAAGTTTCAATACTACGATGGTGGGAAAAAATTTGAAAAAGACTCCAGAAGTTATATTGTAAGAGATTATGAATTGGGAGTAGAATGGCAACTATTTAAAGCTCTGGAGCTAACGGCAGAGTGGGTTATAGCCGACAGAACATTTGAAGACAGCGCTTTGAAGAATAATAGACAACAAGGAAATTTGTTGCGATTACAAGTACAGTTTAATTTTTAGATATTTTTCGCATTGATTTAGTACTACAGTATTTAAAAAATTAAATAACACCTTTATTCAACTTAAAAAAAGCAGCTATTCGATGGGTTCAAGGATGGTTTTGCATTGAAAGCAAAGCTAATCTTCATTACACAACATCTGGTTTTTTAACAGCAGAACTGGTAAAAAAAGCTGGATTTTATTGTCAAAAAGTCAAACGAAACATTTCTTAATGGTTTCTTAATGAATATAACCATCTGATAATCTACAAAATAATTTAAATTTGTCTCATTGTACATCTATTATTTAGTGGAAGGAAAAACCTGTTAACATTAAATTATCATCTAAATAACATTGAGTTAACGTTAGCTTAACATTGAAGCATCACCTTTGCGGCAAATTAATACAAGTTAAAAAAAGATGAAAAAAATTATAGTTTCAATTTTACTACTAAGTTTCGGGGTAGTTCACTCACAAGATGTTAAAAAAGATTCGATTAGTCCAGTAAATATTGATTCATTACAAAGCGCTATAAATCAGCATCAATTAAAATTTGATGCCCTAACGGAGCAGTTATCTCCCTTACAAGAAAATGTAGACAGATTGGTAAAATTGAAAATTTCTGGGTATATGCAAGTTCAATTTGATATGTATAAATATCAAGATGTCCCAGTCGGAACTGCGTGGTATCAATTGAAACCAAACTCAGGAGAAACTAATACGCCTTTTACAGCCGCGAATACAAATGCTGTTGCAGTTGACAATTCTTTTGTAATAAGAAGAGCGAGGATAAAATTTACTTATCAGCCTATTGAGGGAGTTATATTTGTATTACAACCTAACTTTTCCTTTAGCGCTGTAACGCTCAAAGATGCCTATGTTCAATTGAACGATCCTTGGATCAATACTTTTCAATTATGGATTGGACAATTCAACAGACCCGATTATGAAGTTGAATTCTCTTCGCGAGACAGAATTCTGATGGAAAGAAGCAGAATGTCCGGTATTTTATATCCTCAAGAAAGAGATTTAGGAGCTAAGATTAGTGCTAATTTCAGTACTCAGTATAATATTCCATTGAAAATCGATTTAGCAGCATTTAATGGTAATTTTGGTGAAGGTCCAATAGCTACTCAAGTTACAGATGTCGATAGCGAAAAAGATTTTGTAGTAAGAACTACTTATTCGTTACAGTTTCCAAGTGCTGGGTTAGGAGTAGATTTCGGAGGAAGTTATTACTATGGTAAAAACACCGTATTTGCTGCAGGAACCTATAGCGACGTCAATAATAATCCATTTCAAGCAGCGGTTGGAGATAAACTAAGAAAACAATGGTTTGGCGCGGAAATGCAAATATTTTACGATATTTTAGGAGGTTTTGCCTTGAAGTCTGAATTTAATAAAGGAATCATTTCGGGAACTGCCGGTAGTGCCATACTAAATAATAATCCGTCATTCAATTTTAGTGGTGAAAGATATTTCGTGGGGTATTATGTGACTTTAGAGAAAAACTTTGGAACAAAATTTCAAGGAGGAATTCGATATGATTCTTGGGATCCCAACACTAAATTATCGACTGATAAAGTAACAGATGCTCACGATTTGAAAGTGCATACTTGGGGATTTGCTATGCATTACTTCTTTACCAATAATACTAAAATCGGTTTGGGTTATACATTGCCAATAAACGAAACAAGCGCAAAAATAGGTGGCGTTTTCCTAAATGATGTGAAAAACAACGTTGCGACAATAAGGTTCCAAGCTAGTTTTTAATAAATAATAAAAAATCTAAAAAAAGTATAAAATGAAAACAACTAAATTAAATGTAGCATTAATTGTATTGGTGGTTATGGGAATTGGTTTCTCTTTTACCACTAGCAATAAAGTAACTGTAAAAGGTTCAGACACAATGGTTATTCTGTCTCAAAAATGGGCAGAAGTTTATATGAAGAAAAACCCAGGCGCTTCTATTCAAGTTACTGGTGGTGGCTCAGGTGTAGGCTTGGCAGCATTAATCAATGGCTCTACAGATATTGCAAATTCAAGTCGTCCTATCAAACCTGCTGAAATCGAAAAATTAAAGGCAAGATACAACTCTATGGGTGTTGAAATTCCTTGTGCTAAAGACGGTTTATCTGTATATTTAAATAAAGCTAATCCGGTTACAACACTAACAATTAAACAAATTGGACTAATTTTCGCAGGAAAAATTACCAATTGGAAAGAAGTTGGCGGTCCAGATGCTACAATCAAATTGTACGGTAGAGAAAGTAGCTCAGGTACTTTTACCTTCTTTAAAGATAATGTAGTTAGAACCGATTTTTCTCCATCTTGTCAAACCTTGCCTGGAACTGCTGCAATTGTAAATGCCGTTAAAAAAGACAAATATTCAATTGGTTACGGTGGAGCTGCATATGCTGAAGGTGTAAAAGATTGTGCTGTAAAGAAAGATGATAAAAGTCCTGCAGTTTTGCCAACAGGAGCAACTATCAAAAATCATACTTATCCTATTTCAAGATACTTGTATATGTACTTAAAATCAAAACCAACAGGCGAAGCTAAGGCATTTATCGATTGGATTTTGAGTGCTGAAGGTCAAAAATTAATAGAAGAAGTAGGGTATTATCCGTTGAAATAATAAATATAAACTATCCCTTACTTTTTTTAAAGTGGGGGATAGTTATATCTAAACTATATGAATTCTTAAAAACAGTAGATGAATTCCCAATCACCAATCAAACAAACTTTTACTAAAGAAAGTTTAAAAAAGCAATTCAGACTTTCTGAGTTTCTTTCTGAAAAAATTATAACATCGGTGGCCTTTTTATCGATTGCTATAATTTTTTTAATTTTTATTTTTGTTTTCAAAGAATCCTTACCCTTATTTAGTTTTGGAAATAAAGCTAAACCAAATACTGAAATTCAATCGAACACTGACAAACCCGAAACCTACGGAGCAGCAACCGAGGAATTAAAACCTGAAACCTACGGAGCAACTACTACCGAGGAATTAAAACCTGAAATTTATGGTTCAGAACCCGTCTCGAATGAAGAGTTGAAACCTGAAACCTATGGAGAAAGCAAAAAAGAAGATTTATCCGTTCCCTTAGCCGATGAACCAATGGACGCAGTTTCCGAAAATAAAGAAGGAGCAGACAATACTTGGAGTACCTTTTTTTCAACCGAATGGGTCCCCGTTTCTGATAATCCCCGTTTTGGATTGATTGCTCTTTTAATAGGGACTTTAAAAGTTACGATTATCGCAATCCTGATTGCAGGACCATTAGCTATATTGGCAGCCGTTTATACTTCATGTTTTGCATCCAATAGACGAAAAGAAATCATAAAACCCATTATCGAAATGTTAGCCGCTTTTCCATCCGTTGTTATTGGATTTTTTGCAATGATGGTTTTGGCTACTTTTTTTCAAGATGTTTTCGGTTATGATTCCAGATTGAATGCTTTTATTGGTGGCGTAGCAATGGCATTGGCGGCAATCCCTATCATTTATACTATTTCAGAAGATGCTCTGTCGGCAGTGCCTAAAACGTATACCGAAGCCAGTTTGGCCTTGGGAGCAAGTAAAGCGCAAACCGCTTTCAAAGTTATTTTACCAGCGGCTACTCCAGGTATTTTTGCCGCCTTGCTCTTGGGAGTGGGTCGTGTTTTTGGCGAAACAATGATTGCTTTAATGGCAACTGGAAATGCGGCTTTATTATCAGCGAATCCATTCGAAAGCGTGAGAACTTTTGCGGCAACAATTGGATCTGAAATGGCTGAAACTGTTTTTGGAGAAACTCATTATAGTGTTTTGTTTTTTATAGGATCTTTACTTTTCATTTTCTCTTTCATATTAAATGCAATAGCAGAATTTTATGTCAAAGGAAAATTAATCAAAAAATTCCAAGGTAAATAGATATGAAAAAATCAAAAACTTTATCAGAAAATCCGTTTTCTAAATCCAAAGTAAAAGGAGATGGCATCAAAGAAAAAGCAGTTGTGGGTTTGACCCAATTGGCTGTGATTTTAATTATTGCAATCCTATTTATTATTTTAGGAATTATCATTTATCAAGGGCGAGAGAAATTTTCTTGGGAATTTATCAGTTCATTCCCCACAGATGGGATGACCAAAGGTGGAATATTTCCAGCTTTGATAGGTACTTTTATACTGGTTATTGTGATGTCGATTGCAGCAGTGCCTTTCGGAACGATTACAGCGCTTTATCTGACTGAATACGCGCACGAAAAATCAAAATTTGCAGCTGCGGTTCGGTTTTCAATTCGAACATTGGCGGTGGTGCCTTCGATTATTTTTGGGCTTTTCGGACTCGGATTTTTTATTCAATTTATAGGTACGGGAATGGATTCCACTTTCAATGGTGGAGAATTGCGTTGGGGGCAACCCAATATTCTTTGGGCAAGCTTAACCATGGCTTTATTGACACTTCCTGTGATAATTGTTTCGGTTGAAGAAGCCTTGAAAACCATCCCGAGGGAATTAAGAGAAGCTAGTTTAGCATTGGGAGCAACCAAATGGCAAACCATAAGAAAAGTAGTTTTGCCGGGTTCTATTTCGGGAATAATGACAGGAACAATACTTGCCGTGAGTAGAGGCGCTGGCGAAGTAGCACCGATATTATTTACTGGAGCTGCCTATTATTTGGCAACTTTACCGGGTTCATTGAGTGATCAATTTATGAATTTGGGGTATCACGTTTACATTATGTCAACGCAGTCTTCGGATGTTGAAAAAACAATGCCTATTCAGTTTGCAACGACCTTAGTGTTGTTAATGCTAACATTATCATTAAATTTAGTTGCAGTGGTAATAAGATCAAGAATTAGAAGAAAAGCAAAATAATTTAAGTCAAAAAGTTATATTTTAGACTAAATAATAATAAAATGAGAGATATAAAAATACATGTTAATGATTTGTCATTATACTACGGCGAGAAACAAGCGTTGAAAGAAATTTCGATGCAAATTCCAGCCAATAAAGTAACGGCATTGATAGGCCCTTCTGGTTGCGGAAAATCTACTTTTCTGAGATGCATCAACAGAATGAATGATTTGATTCCGAGTGTAAAAATCACTGGAGAAATGCTTGTAGAAGGAATCGACATCTACGACAAAAATGTGGATGTTGTCAATATTAGAAAGAAGATCGGAATGGTTTTTCAAAAATCAAATCCTTTTCCAAAATCAATATACGAAAACGTGGCGTATGGACCAAGAATTAATGGTCTGAACGACAAAACGCAATTGGATGAAATTGTGGAAACTTCTTTGCGTCAAGCCGCCATTTGGGATGAATTCAAAGACCGATTAGACGATTCTGCTTTAGGATTATCAGGAGGACAACAGCAGCGTTTGTGTATCGCTCGTACATTGGCGGTAAGCCCAGATATTATTTTGATGGACGAACCAGCTAGTGCATTAGATCCAATTTCAACCTCGAAAATCGAAGAATTGGTGCATCAACTAAAAGAGCAATACACCATAATTATTGTGACTCATAATATGCAACAAGCCGCTAGAACCAGTGATCATACCGCCTTTTTTTATATGGGCGAATTGATAGAAATGGGCAAAACAAATACTATATTTACCAAACCAGAAAAAAAGCAAACCGAAGATTATATCACGGGTCGTTTCGGATAATGACGGTATATTTGCATTGTTAAAAATTTTAAATAGTAGAAAATGACACATTTTGAAATAGAGCTAGATAAACTACAAAGCGTATTGATAAAAATTGGCACCCTAGCCGTGGGACAAGTAGGCGAATCGGTTAAGGCGCTTCTTTTTGAGCCTATCGAAGGGAAAGAAGTAAAGAAAATTGAAATGAAAATTGATAAATTAGACGTCAAAATCGACGAAATTTGTCAAAGCATCTTTGCTTTACAACAGCCCGTAGCCTCGGATTTGCGTTTTATTATGTCTTCGCTTCAAATCAGTAATGAGATTGAAAGAATAGGTGATTTGGCCATGAGTGTCATAAAAAGAGCGAAGAACATCAAGGAAAAACACGATTTGATTGCCAAGTTTGAAATAGCAAGTTTTGCCAAAGATATTGAATTGATTGCGCAGAAAACCAATGAATGTATTGTATTGCGTGACGAAAAAATGATCGCGGAAATTTTGCTGTTGAATAAAAACATTAAAGCAAATGGAGACAGAATTATCGATAAAATTATCGATGAGATGAAATCACATTCGAAAGTTGTAGTTTCAGGAACTAATTTGGTTATTGCATTGAAACATCTCGAGCGAATTTCAGATCACTGTTCTAATGTGGCGGAGTATGTTTATTTTGTAGTAAATGCCAAAATTATCAAGCACGATAAATTCGAAGATTTGAATATTGATACAATAGAATAAAGTTGATAATCCGATTCAACTTCGAAAAAGCAGTCAATTTATTTAGGCTGCTTTTTTCTTGTCGTCTCTCCACGTGATGTATCCCAAAATAGCATTGAAAAAATAGAAAGTATATTTGGCAACATTGGCAATGTTCATTAGCATTAGGTTCTGAATGGCTTTTGTTAAATTGTAAAATTGCCACATAAACCAATTGTCAGGGTACATTCTTGCCGTGTTGAATGTTCCACCAAAAGTCAATCCTGCCGGTATTGTGATAGCAAAAAATAATTTCCAATCTATTGGTTTTTCAGATAAGTATTGAAAGGCAATGTAGTTTAAAACTAAAGAAAAGAAAAAACCTAAAATGATATTTCTGTAAAAGATAAAGTCGATAGAACGCAGTATTTTGCTTTTCTTCCAAGCCTTGAAAACGAGATAATTTCCGATAAATGAGACGGGATACGTAAGAATTGCTCCGGCATTGCCCAGTAAATAATCAATAGAACCGCTTAAGAAAGTATTGCAGGTGGTAATGAAATTTCCAATATTGTTTTTCTTGGTAACCAATCGATTTCCCATCATCGAAAAGCTGGTATTCAAAATAGAAAGATATCCTAAATAAAAAACGTAGTTCTGCTGTTGAAATGTAAAACTGAAAACCGTTTTATGATATTCTAAAACAATGGAAGCCGTAACAACAATGATTAAACCAATAATATCCAAATAAGTACTATTGGTTATTGATTTTATGGTAAGTATCGATTTTTCGGAGAGTGAAATTGAGTTCATCCAATTGTGTTTAGGCAAATATAGAAAGATTATTGCCCACATTTTTATATCAATATCAAATAGAACTGTAAATTAGTAGAACTAGAATAACCATTAAAATGATTGGTCGATACTTTCTTTGAATTTCAGCTTTATGTAAAAATCCATCTTTTTTATATTCCCAAGAAAATAGAAACATAAAAACCTCTGACCAATTAATAAATAATCGAGCAGGGTTTATACAAAAAAAATCAAATCGTTGTTTGGCATTTTTTAAAGATTCAAATTCAACTTGTCTTTTTTCAAGGTATTTTGCGTGGTCAATTTGTTTGGTGTCAACTTTCCTGTTGTAAAGTTCATCCAAAGCTAACTTCAATGCTCTTTCATTCCATTTTTTTGGAGCACCGGCAATTGCGAGTAATTCTTCTGTTGATCTAGATTTAATGGGAGGTTTGAAATTGTCAATCATTGAACTCGTTGTTTAATTTTAATGTAAATGGAATTAAAAAAAATTATAATAAAAAGAAAAATTGAAAACAATAGAATATAATCTATCAAAAGAACATTTTGGTAGCCATTATGAAATAAGGAACAAAAAGATATTAATAAAAAGAAAATTAGAGATAAAATGAAGTTTGTTTTTGCTTTTATTATTGCTAAAAAAGAAAATAACACAAAAAACATTAATAAAATATAAACAATGAAATAGCTAAAATTAGTTAAATCATAAGCCCAACCAACTGTTTTGTTAATTCCGAAATTCTCAATGTCAGAAGAAAATCGAATTAGAAATAAAAAAGGTAAAAATGAAATCAAATACATTTTGTTTTCAAAAAGTAGCTTTATTCTATTTTTCATTTATTAAAGATTTAAAAATCCAACTCTAACTGAACACTAAAAACTGCCAACTGAACACTATTTTTTAATGTGCTTCCAGCCAATTTTTACCCATTCCAATTTCAACATCCAACGGAACATCCATTTTAAAGGCATTTTCCATTTCGTGTTTGATCATTGGTTGTATTTTTTCCAATTCCGAGTTGTGAACGTCAAACACCAACTCATCGTGTACTTGCAATAACATTTTCGATTTCCAATTCTCCGTAGTTAATTTCTTGTGGATATTGATCATCGCAATTTTGATAATATCGGCGGCGGAACCTTGAATTGGGGCGTTTACCGCATTTCGTTCGGCACCACTTTTGACCATCATATTGGCAGAATTAATGTCTTTCAAATAACGTCTTCGCCCTAAAACGGTTTGCACATAACCGTGTTCTCTTGCAAAATCGACTTGATTGGACATATATGATTTTAGTTTTGGGTAAGTTGCGTAGTAAGCATCAATCAATTCAGCAGCTTCTTTTCGCGAAAGTGAAGTTTGATTGGAAAGTCCAAAAGCAGAAACGCCATAAATAATCCCGAAATTCACCGTTTTGGCATTGCTACGTTGTTCCTTGGTTACTTCTTCCAATGGCACGTTGAATACTTTGGCAGCTGTACTTCTGTGAATGTCTTCGTTGTTTTGGAAGGCTTTAATCATATTCTCTTCGCCTGATAGTGCAGCAATAATTCGCAATTCTATTTGGGAATAATCCGCAGAAACCAAGGTGTAGTTTTCGTCACGAGGAATAAAGGCTTTTCGAATCAATCGGCCTCTGTCGGTTCGAACGGGGATGTTTTGCAAATTCGGATTATTGGAACTCAATCGACCCGTTGCGGCAACAGTTTGCATATAATCGGTATGAACACGACCTGTTTTTTTATCGACTTGGTTTGGTAAAGCATCAATATAGGTGCTTTGCAATTTCACCATTTGTCGCCATTCGAGAATGTCGCGTACAATTTCGTTGTCGTTTGCCAAATACGAGAGAATTTCTTCACCTGTCGCATATTGACCGGTTTTGGTTTTCTTTTGTTTCGCTCCGCCAATTTTCAATTTGTCGAATAAAATATCGCCGAGTTGTTTTGGCGAAGCTAAATTGAATTTCTCACCCGCCGTTTCATAGATTTTTTGCTCCAAAGCGGCACTTTCTTTTGCCATTTCAACCGACATTTCTTTTAGGAACGGAACATCCAGATTAATTCCTTCCAATTCCATTGCTGCCAAAACAGGAATCAACGGAATTTCGATTTCGTCAAACAATTTTTTGGTTTCGGCTTTGTCGAGAATCGGGCTGAAATTTTGTTTTAATTGATAGGTAATATCAGCGTCTTCGGCGGCGTATTCTTTGATTTCTTCTAATGCTACATCACGCATCGATTTTTGATTCTTTCCTTTTTTGCCAATCAAATCTTCAATAGATTTCGGCGAATATTTCAAATAAGTTTCACTCAAAACATCCATATTGTGACGCATATCGGGATTTATCAAATAATGCGCAATCATCGTGTCGAATAATTTTCCTTTGATTTGAACGCCGTAATGCGACATAATTTTCAAGTCGTATTTGATGTTTTGACCAATTTTTTCGATGCTTTCACTTTCGAAAAAAGGTTTGAATTTATCTGCCAAAACTTGCGCTTCTTCTTGATTTTCGGGAAACGGAACGTAAAAAGCTTTCCCTTTTTCGAAAGAAAACGACATTCCAACGAGTTCGGCATTCAAGGCATCAATTCCTGTGGTTTCGGTGTCAAAACAAACCGAAGTTTGATTCATTAAATTTTGTAAGAGCAATTTTACCGCAAAATCGCCTTGAATACTTTGGTAAAAATGTTCCGTGTTTTCTAATGTTGCAAGCCCCATCCCAACCTTCCCCGAAGGGGAAGGAGAAGCTTCACTATCTTCATAAAACCCAAATAAATCAAATTGATCTTCATTCGATTTTTTGGCAATTACTTTTTTAACATTGTCTTGCGCAATTTCTGCTCCCTCTCCTTTGGAGAGGGTTGGGGTGAGGCTTCCATTCGTATCGATTTCGTCGTATTCTTTTCCGGTTCCAAAATATTTATCAAACTGCGCTTTCATCTGGCGGAATTCCAATTCCTGGAATAATTCGTCTGTTTTTTCAACATCAGGTTTTGATAGTTCGTAGTCTTCGGCATTGAAAGTCACAGGACAATCCAGCAGAATGGCGGCTAATTTTTTAGACAATAAACCCAATTCGGCATTGGCTTCGATTTTATCTTTTATAGCGCCTTTCAGTTGATGCGTGTTGGCCAAAAGATTTTCCATTGAGCCGTATTCTTTCAGGAATTTTTTGGCTGTTTTTTCGCCAACACCCGGTAATCCTGGAATATTATCGGCAGCGTCGCCCATCATTCCAAGGAAATCAATTACTTGTTCTGGACGTTCGATTTCGAATTTTTCTAAAACTTCAGGAATGCCCCAAATTTCGATGTCGTTCCCCATTCGAGCAGGTTTGTACATAAAAATATTTTCAGAAACTAGCTGTGCAAAATCCTTATCGGGAGTCACCATAAATACTTGGAAGTTTTCTTTTTCAGCTTGTTTGGCCAAAGTTCCTATCAAGTCATCGGCTTCAAAACCGGCCACTTCAATGATTGGAATGTGCATTGCTTTTAATAATTCCTGAATATAAGGAACAGCAATTTTTATGGCTTCTGGGGTTTCATCACGATGGGCTTTGTATTCTTGGTACATTTCATAACGATAATCACTTCCACCTTTGTCGAACGCTACAGCCAAATGATCGGGTTTTTCGCGTTTGATAACATCCATCAAGGCATTCATAAATCCCATAATGGCCGAAGTGTCCATTCCTTTAGAATTAATTCTTGGGTTTTTGATAAAAGCAAAATAACCACGAAAGATTAAGGCGTAAGCATCGAGTAGGAAAAGGCGTTTTTGTGACATTGAAATATATTTAGAGGTGTAAAAATAGAGAACTATTTGGGATTTTTTTTAAAAGTTATAATTTCATTTTTTTTAATTACTATATTTGATATAAATTTAAGTTAGTTCATATGGAATTTATTGAAATTAATCCAAAAATAATGATTGGAAAACCCGTAATCAAAGGGACCAGGATTACTGTTGAGCAAATTATTTCTATGTTGGCTCAAGGAATTTCTATTGATGAAATATTGGAAGAATATAAAGGGTTGACCAAGCCAGAGGTATTAGCTTGTTTGCAATATGCTGAAAAAATTCTTGAAAAAACAACTACGCTGGATTTAGATAAAATTGCTTCTTAAATGCGATTTTTAGTTGATGAATGCACAGGGACTTCTGTTGCCGATTGGCTTAAAAATGAAAACCACGACGTTTATTCGGTCTTTGAACAATGGCGCGGTGCTTCTGATGATGCTATTTTAGAAAAGTGTCATCAAGAAAATTATATTCTTATTAGCTCGGATAAGGATTTTGGTGAAATGGTTTTTAGAAATCAAAAAGTGCATAGCGGTATAATTTTGTTGCGTTGTAGTCCAAATAATTTCGCTAAACGTATAGAAGTTTTATCCAAACTTTTGAAAAATTATTCAGACAAACTTGAAAATAATTTTGTTGTTGTGAGTAACGAAAATGTCAGAATTGTTGAAGTAAATTAAATTTACATCATTTCGTGAAAGGACTTTATCTGCAGTGTCTCTAATTTTTTAAAATCCGTTTAGCCTTTCTTCAATTCGCTAATTTCCAATCGCAATTGCTGAAACATATCTTTTACATTCATAACACCCAAATCGTCGGGTTGAAATTCTTGGGTGCAAAAGCTGCAAACGTGCTCCCAAATCTCGAGAATTTCATTGGCTTTCACTTCATAAGGCTTGTAAATATTATTATCCGAATGAAATAAAAAAATAGTTTCTCTTTTGGGTTTCCGAAAAAGCCTTTTGTAAACGATGCCATCGTTTCTGCTCAAAACCACATAGGTTTTTCCGTCTTTTATATCTGCTAACTTTTCAAGGTATTTGCCCACTATAAAAGATTTATCGTTGTGTGGCGGCATCGAATCGCCTTCGATTGGGAAAGCACGATATTTTCCATTAGATAGAAATGGTAAAGAAATGCGTTGCAAATTTTCGACAAATTCTGGATCCCCATAACCTGTCAAATATCCAGCTCTAGCTTTTGCTGTAACAATTTCAATTTTATTTTCGCCGTCACTATCAACAGTAATTGGGAGTAAAATTCGGTTTTCTTCTAGCTGCAATAAATTCTCATAAGGAACACGTCGAATATCAAAAGATAAAAGTAAATCAATACTGACGTGAAAATAACGAGAAATCCTCTGTAAGCAATCAAGAGGCGGGTCTGTTGTTCCTTCATATTTTGCATAACGTTCACGAGGTATTTTTAATTCATCAGCAATTTTTTGCTGTGTCATTCCGCTTTTAACACGAAGGTATCTGAGATTATCTGAAAATATAGACATATGTTAATGTGAATTTAATTCACAACAAATATACTATTTTTTGGTAATATGATTCTAATTTTGTAAAAAAAAAGATCAGCCCCCTAACCCCCAAAGGGGGAATAAAAACCTAAAAAATAAAAATCTATGGAAATAAATTTAACAACTTCTGCTCCCTCCCCTTCGGGGAGGGCTGGGGTGGGGCGAGCAATAGTACATATGGACTTGGATACTTTCTTCGTTTCCTGCGAACGACTGATTAACCCGAAGCTAAATGGCTTACCGCTCATTATTGGCGGTAGTTCTGATCGTGGCGTGGTGGCATCTTGTTCCTACGAAGCCAGAAAGTTTGGCGTACGCTCCGCAATGCCCGTAAAATATGCACTCCGATTGTGTCCCCAAGCATCGATAATCAAAGGCGATATGGAATACTATTCGAACAAATCGCACGAAGTCACCTCCATCCTAAAAGAGGCCGCGCCACTAGTAGAAAAAGCCAGTATCGACGAGTTCTATTTAGACCTAACCGGAATGGATCAATTTTTTGGCTGCTACAAATGGACTTCGGAATTGTCGGAAAAAATCATCCGAGAAAGTGGTTTGCCCATCAGTTTTGCGCTTTCGGTAAACAAAACCGTTTCAAAAATAGGAACTGGCGAAGCCAAACCCCTAGGCAAATTTGAAATCACAGAAAAAAACGTAAAACCATTTCTAAACCCATTACCCATCCAAAAAATACCGATGCTTGGCGACGTCACTTTTCAGTTATTATCAAGAATTGGCATTCGAAACATCCAAACATTATCCGAAATGCCTGTCGAAGTCTTACAACAAATGATCGGGAAAAACGGTGTTGAAATTTGGAAAAAAGCCAATGGCATCGATAACAACCCCGTAGAACCCTACACCGAACGAAAGTCGATATCAACCGAGCATACTTTTGAAACAGACACCACCGATATTTTTCTCATCAAATCGTTGATTACAGGAATGGTCGAAAAACTATCCTATCAATTGCGAACAGAAGGTTTTTTGACCTCCACAGTAGTCTTCAAAATCCGATACAATAATTTCGACACCGAAACCAAACAACTCAAAATCCCCTACACCTCATTCGACCATATTTTAACCAAAACAGCTATGGAACTTTTCGAAAAATTATACACTCGAAGAATGCGTTTGCGACTGATAGGAATTCGTTTTACAGGCTTGGTTCGCGGCAGCTACCAAATCAATATGTTCGAAGACACCACCGAAATGGTATCGCTCTATCAAGCCATTGATCGAATCAAAAATCGGTTTGGCTCCGATGCCGTTTCGCGTTGTTCAGGCGCTAGGATCAAACAAAAAAAGTAAAATAAAAATAATTGGGGCGTTCCCCTTTGGGTCGGGCTGCCGTTCCCGCTTTTTTAGGATTGGCAAAAAAAAGCAACCCTAAAAAGAGCTCCACTCTATCCCTAACGCGAGCATCGCGGTAACAACAAAAAATTATAAATTCAAAAAGGAACATTTAGAAAAAAATAGGCGAATTAGCATACTGACTTTTCAGCCACAGATTGCACAGATTATCACAGATTTCAAAAAACTGCCTCGGGGCAAAAACTAATGTCAAAAAAGGGAAGAATTTTATCGACGGCTTTGTCATTCTGACGAATAAAACTTAAAAAAAATCTGTGTAAATCCGCCCCATCCGTGTGCCATTATTAAGTTACTAGTCGCATAGTGGACAACTATCAATCAACAAATCAATTAATGAGTGAGCAAAAATCGACAACAATTTCAACTCCCTCCCCTTCGGGGAGGGCTGGGGTGGGGCCTCTCAACTGCCACTCCTATCATAGTTTACGTTATGGCACGATTCCGCTAAACGAACTCGTCGAACAAGCAAAATCTTGTGGTTTACCATCTTTGGCACTAACCGATATCAATACGGTTACGGGCATTTATGACTTTACAAAACAATGCAAAGAAGCGAATATCAAACCTATCGTCGGAGTAGAATTCCGTCAAAACAACCAGCTCCTTTTCATTGGCTTAGCCAAAAATCAAAAAGGAATTGGCGAAATGTGCCGACTTTTGACCCGACACAATCTCGAAAAAACCAACTTGCCTGAAGCCGCACCAGAATTCGAAAATGTAATCGTTATTTACCCCACAGAAAACATCCCAACTCAACTACGGCATTTCGAATACATAGGCATTCGCCCAGAGGAAATCATCAAATTATTCAAAACAGAATGGAAAGATAAAATCTCGAAAGCTGTCATCTTGCAATCCGTTACTTTCAGAACCAAGAAAGAATACAATTTGCATAGAATTCTCCGCGCCATCGACAACAATACGTTATTATCAAAACTCACCGAGGCCGACACTTGTGCAAAATCAGAAATAATGACACCAATAGATGATTTAATCGCAAAATATAGTGACTATCCCGAAATCATCAAAAACACCGAATGTATTATTGAGCAATGCCATTTCGAATTTGAATTCAACACGCCTAGAAACAAAAAATTCTATACCAAAAGCAAAGAAGGCGACCGCTTACTATTAGAAAATCTAGCCAAAAGCGGACTCACAAAAAGGTATGGAAACAACAATAACGAAGCCAATGCACGAGTCCTAAAAGAACTCAAAGTCATTAACGATTTGAACTTTAGCGGTTATTTTCTCATCACTTGGGACATCATTCAATACAGCAAAAGTTGCGGATTTATGCACGTGGGTCGGGGTAGCGGTGCCAATAGCATTGTGAGTTATTGTCTTGGCATTACAGACATCTGCCCCATTGAATTGGATTTGTACTTTGAACGCTTCCTGAATGAAAACCGAAAAAGTCCACCCGATTTCGACATTGATTGGTCTTGGCGCGAACGTGATTTTATTCTCGATTATATTTTTAAACGTTTTGATCCCAATCACGTGGCTTTTTGCGGTACCAATGTACAGTTCAAATACCGTTCTATTTTTAGAGAAGTTGGCAAAGTTTTTGGCTTAGCCAAAGAGGAATTAGACCATTTGGCAAAATCAAAAGGAAAAACAATCGATAAAAATTCTATCGTAAATTACGTCGAAGAATATGGTATGATGCTCGAAAAATACCCCAATCAGCGCAGTATGCATTCTTGCGGAATTATCATTTCTGAAGAGCCTATTACCAATTTTACTGCTTTGGAACTACCACCAAAAGGTTTTCCCATAGTTCAATTTGATATGCACGTTGCCGAAGATATTGGTTTTGAAAAATTCGATATTCTAAGCCAACGTGGTTTAGGTACTATCGACGAAGCCGTGAAAATTATTGAGCAAAATCGAGGTATTAAAATTGACATTACAGATATTTCGCTGTCAAAAAATGAACCCAAATGCAACGAATTTCTAAGTATTGGCAAAACATTAGGCTGTTTTTACATCGAAAGTCCTGCAATGCGTGGTTTACTCCGAAGACTCAAATGTGACAATTACAAAACCTTAGTGGCGGCATCGAGCATTATTCGTCCGGGAGTTGCTCAAAGTGGAATGATGCGCGAATACATTTTCAGACACAACCATCCCGATAAGTTTGAATACTTTCACGAGGTTTTCAAAGAACAATTGGGCGAAACTTACGGGGTAATGGTCTATCAAGAAGATGTGATCAAAATAGCGCTTCATTATGCCGGACTTTCGGCTGCTTATGGCGATATTTTGCGTCGAGCCATTAGCGGCAAAGGCAGATCGCTTGCAGAATTACAATCAGTAAAAGACCAGTTTTTTGTATCTTGTCAAAACAAAGGCTATGAGGTAAAACTCAGCCAAGAAGTGTACCGACAAATCGAATCGTTTGCAGGCTATTCGTTTTGCAAAGCACATTCGGCTTCTTACGCGGTAGAAAGTTACCAAAGTTTATACCTAAAAGCCTATTATGGTATCGAGTTTATGGTGGCGGCTATCAATAACGGAGGCGGATTTTACAGACCCGAAATTTACATTCACGAAGCCAAAATGTCGGGAGCAAGCATTCACAATCCGTGCGTTAATAAAAGCAGCTATCAAACTACGGTTTATGGCACCGATGTCTATTTGGGTTTAATGCAGCTTAAGAGTTTGAATGCTGATTTGATTGATTCTATTATTAAAGAACGCAGTTCAAATGGAGATTTTCAATCACTGGAAGATTTTATCAACCGAATTCAAGTAGGTTTAGAAAGCATTCAAACCTTAATTTTTATTGGTGCTTTTCGGTTTACAGGCCAAACAAAAAGTCAATTGATCATTATAGCTCGAATGCTGTTGGTCAATTTCAAAATTGAAAACAAAAATTCAATGCTAATTCAAGAACCCATAAAAGAGTTCAAACTGCCTGTTGTGGAACGTTCTTTTTTTGAAGATGCTTTCGATGAAATAGAAATTCTAGGCTTTCCGGTATCTTGTTCACCATTTGATTTATTGCAAACCAAATTTCGCAGTACTGTGGTAGCCAAAAATTTAAACCATTTTGTAAACAAAGAAGTAAAACTCATCGCTTATTTAGTTTCTATAAAACAAGTGCCTACCAAGCTTGGGATGATGTTTTTCGGTACTTGGATCGATTGCGATGGCGATTATTTTGATACGGCTCATTTTCCAAAAAGCGTGGTTCAATATCCGTTCAAAGGCGGTGGTTGTTACTTATTATTGGGTACAGTAGCTATCGATTATCATTTTCCAACAATTACCATTTTGAAAATGGCCAAGATGCCTTTTGTTGTCGATCCACGTTATTCAAACGCAAGCACATTACAGTTCAAAGCTACAGAACAACTTCGCGAAGACAAAAGTTTAACACAACGTGCGCCTTATCCGCAGGAACACGAAATAGGACTGCCTAGGCACAAAATGGTGTGATAGATCTATTTTTTGATGAAAAGTTAAGTGATTAAAATACAAGTTACTGCTAGTAGCAATCCTTAATAAGGCATCAAGCTATCCTACGTTAATACTTCGAACTATCGTCGATTTCAAGGTTTTAATTTCTTTGACATCGTCATCTAATTTCAAAATTCGATCTAATTTTTTTTGTAAAATACTATATTTGGTATAGTATTTATACAATTCTTTACCTGTAAAAAAAGCAGTCACGAAAACTCCAGTGAACAAACCAATAATGTAATAAGTAATCATAAGTTCTATTTTTTTTAGTTAAAAAGCATTTACATCTCCTTTCAGAGTAACAATAACAGTCATAAAACAAATTTTGATATCGGTGAATAAACTCCAACGCTGCACATATTCGATATCTTTATTCACTCGACGAATCATATCTGATATTCTTTTTGTCTCGCCTCTGAGTCCTGAAACCTGAGCCAGACCTGTAATTCCTGGTTTTACAAAATGACGCACCATAAAATTATCAATCTGTGCATTGTAGTCTAAGGTATGTTTAATCATATGAGGTCTTGGACCAACGATACTCATATTTCCGATTAGAACATTAAAAAATTGCGGCATTTCATCCAAACTAGAGCATCTAAGAAATTTCCCGATTGGTGTAATTCGGGCATCTCCTTTTTGAGCTTGTTGACTTTCGTCGCCCATATTCACATACATACTGCGGAATTTATAACACCAGAAAGGTTCGTTATTTAAGCCAGACCGCAATTGTTTAAATAAAACAGGGCCTTTACTTTGCTTCTTGATTATAATAGCTACTATCGGATAAAGCCAAGACAAAACGAAAATAATTACTAAGCTACTAAAAATGACGTCAAATACTCTTTTGATCAATCTGTTATAGGAGTTTTGCAAGGGTTCAAAACGAGGTTTTATCACATGAAAATTATTCAAATGGCTTGAACTAAACTGATTTTTTGAAATCATTGAGAAATCCGGGATAAATCTCAAGCACATACAATACTTATCACCAAGACCAAAGAAATAATTCAAATCTGTTATAAAATCAGGATTGGCTACAATATATAACTCGTTGATATGCTGCTCAGAAGCATTGTAAATGCCGTCGGCAAGTGCTAACGCAAAGTCTTCATTAGTGGCATAATTAGTTGAAGCATTTTCGTTGAGGATTCCTCTAAAGTCAGTAAAATAGGAATTTGTTTCTAATTGCGAAGCTAATTCGATACTGGTTTTATTAAATCCCCAAATAGCGACCGTATTAGTATTGACAACTAGTTTTTTGATTTTTTCGAGCAATAAGGTAAACAAAATTCTTGAAAACAAAAAATAGCCCATTAAGAAACTCATTTGAATCAAATTGGCATTACTTCCTAGGAAGAAGACCAAATTATCTTGCAAAACAAAAACGCAACAATACCATAATAATAGTTGTGTTACCAAGGCACGCCAGCTCTTAGAGTAAAATCCTTCTAAACTAAAAAGGGCATCTACAGCATACAATTTAAAATGGATTACGGCAAATAACCAACTTACCAATGTAATAACAATCATTTTGTTGAGATACAAAGTATTCCAAACAATACCCTCAGCGTTGGCAATTTCGAAAAACAGGATGGTACCCAATACCATAGCAATCATATCTGCAATGGCACAGAAAATTATAAACGTGTATTTGTAACTATTTTTCATGTCTTATTTTTCTTAAAAAATTGTAAACTGCGGCTCCTATCGAGCTTCCTACTATTCCATAAAACACATCTGCTAAATCTTGATTTCTTTTTTGAATAAAAAATTGCCCTGCTTCTGCAATGCAAACGATAACGGCTGCTATAGCTATGTTTTTTAGTAACCCCAAATAATTATTACTATTGATTTTATTTATTCTTTTGGGTTGTGCATACGCTTCTAATAGAAAGCCTAAACCTAAAAAGGGGATAGCTGTTCGTACATTGTAGTTATTATTACCCCAGTCCACAAGCCACTTTGGTAAATAGGTTTCGTTCTTGAAAGTTGGATCTGGCAACCACGAAAAATAAAACACAGCAATTATAACTAATAGCAAAAGCCCTAACAATATTTTTTTCAACATTTAATTCGTTTTGACTTAACAAATATTTCATTTAAAGCATGAAATAGATTTTCAATTAAAAAAAACAAACAAGTATTAGCTAAGGCTCCTTTTGTACCATGGCTTCTTTTTAATCGCTTCTTCATATTGGTAGCCATAATTATATTTATATCCGTAAGCACTTTTCATGTTGACTTCGTTGATGATAAATCCAACATTTTTGAGTTGATTTTTTTTATTAAATTTATTGAACTGTGCCACTGAACTTTTATCGGTATAATTAAATTTTGTGACGTAAACAGTTACATCGGCTAAATGGCTAAAATTGAGTGTGTCGGATATCATTTGGACAGGTGCGGTATCTAAAATGATATAGTCGTAAAGGTCTTTTGCCTCTTCAATCAATGTTTCAAAATTAGAATTAGTTAGTAATTGTGTTGGATTAGGGGGGATTTCTCCAGCTATTAAAACGTCCAGGTTTGCAGAAAAATCATTCGCTTTTCGTAATGAACTTTTCCAGTCAACTTTTTTATCAAATAAATAGTTTACTAAGCCTAATTCATTTTTATTTAAATTAAAATATTCGTGCAATTGAGGGTTTCTCAAATCGACACCGATGAGCAAAACTTTTTTATTCAGATTACTAATGGTTATCGCGTTATGAAAAGCACAAAAGGACTTTCCTTCTCCTTGAATGGCCGAAGTGACCAAAATTATTTTAGCTTTATCGTCGTTTTTACCTGGCAATAAATAATTTATATTAGAAACTAACGTACGAGTAGCTTCGGCTATCAATGAACGGGAATTTGCTGTATTGTCTAACTTATCCTTAGAACTTATTCTAGGAATATAACCTAGAAAAGGCATATTAGGATTTATTTTATGAATATCTTCCTCATTATGTATTTTAGAATCTAATTGTAAATTGGCATAGATTATTCCAAAAGGGATGAGAAGCCCTAACAAAAATGCGCCCAACATAAATGATCTTGGTTGCGGAAAAATAGGCGAATAATTTGTTTCTGGTGAATTAAGCGTTTTTAAATTTGACTCTAAAATAGCACCATTCAAGATAGCCTCTTCTCTTTTTTGTAATAATGCCACGTAAGTGCCCTCTTTTGTGTTTAGATTACTATTAATATTACCTAAAATTTTATCATTTGTCGGTATGTTTTTCGCTTTTGAATTAGCAATATTTTGTTCTGCTCTATTGGCTCTGCTAGTTTGTTTTAAGCTGCTTAAATAACTTTCTAATGTATTCAAGATCTCTTGTCTTTGAGATTTAAGCTGTGTCATTAAACTTATATAGGCAGGATTGTTTTTTTGTGCTCTTTGCAAAATCAACTCACTTTCCATAAGCTTCGTATTGTAATTCAAAAGCATCTGGTTTACTGAGGGTGCTTCTAATTTGTAATCTGTCCCCAAAGGTCTTAAACCATTGGAATCTCTAATGTCATTAATGGCATAATTGGTTAAAGCTATTTGTCTTTCGTTAATAGCAGAGTTTTCATTCTTTACACTTCTATCTGCTGTTTTTTCAACAATATAACTATCCATCACTAGGATGTCATTGTTTTTCAAGAACTTTTCTTTTACACTTTCAATAGAATCTTTTTCTTTAGTAAAACTTTTTATCCTTTGGTTTAAATAAGAAACTGTATTAACATATAATTTTTGCTTATTGATAATGATATTTTTATCTAACAAAACAATAATATCACTTAAGATTTTTCTTGAACGATAAGGACTGGTTCCGGTGTGACTTATTTCTAAAGTTCCCTTAGAGTCTTCATCCGTTACTACGTCAAGCGCTTTCTTTAGTTTTTTTAATGCAACTTCATCTGGCTCTAAACTTACTTCGTACTCCGTATCGAAAAAATAGGAGGGATTTTTCAAGGCTTTGGGTGATAATTGAATTTTGAAGGGCAAACCATCCGCTGTTTGGCTTCCATAATATCCGTTCACAACAAATTTTCTTTCAGAATCTATGTCTGTCAAGGTAAATCCTTGTTTGTCTATTTTAACCTTATAAGAAATTTGCGGCAAGACATCGTTGCCTACTGTTGGAATTACAATAAAAGGAACTTCATTTACGTATTTTCCTTGTATTTTATATACTTCTTCGAAATAACTAATATTTAAATTGGTACTTCTGACCACTTTCATCAAAAAGTCATTCGAGCTAACTAGTCGTACCTCCTCTTCTAAATTTTCTTCCTTAGTACTTTCGTTGGTAGTATTGGCGCTGGTCGAAATTATTTTTGTTTTTTCATCTTGCTTTTTATCAATGAAAAGTAATGCTGATGTTTCGTATGTCGGTGGAATTGTTTTAATAAAATAAAAAGCTATTCCCAAACACAAAATCAAACTAAGCAAAAACCATTTCCAATGTATGAAATATTTAAAAAATTCGTTTTTAAAATCCATGATATAGTATTTAATTGAATGCTATTGTCAAGTGTACAATAGCCGTGATTCAAGACTTACAGCAGATCTAAGGCTTGATAATTAGGGTATTTTAACGTGTTAGTTGTTTTGAATAAGTAAAATCAAGACCGTAAGGGAAGCAATAATACCCAATACTTGAATTGGATCGGTAATTAGTCCACCACTATTTACTTTCAGTTTATTGGGCGTTACTAATATTACATCATTTTGTCTGATACGGTAATCTGGATTAGACATCCAGGACGCTGTAGTTAAGTCGATGTGGTAAATCAACCGCTTTCCGTTGGACTCTCGAATCAGTTTTACATCTTTTCTAATTGCCGAATAAGTAAGGTCTCCAGCTAAGCCTATTGCATCTAAGAGGCTTATTGATTCTTCAGTAAAAGGAATGACTCCTGGAGATTTTACCTCTCCTAAAATAGTGAACTTGTTATTAAGAACTCTTACCATTACAGTAGGATTAACCAAATATCCTTCGCTGATGAGGCGTTCCTTTATTTTTGCCTCAGCCATTGTAGGGGTAATTCCGCCCACATTGACTTCGTTTAAAACGGGCAAAGTGATATTTCCTTGCGGGGTCACTAAGTAGCCGGATAATTTCATCATGTCGACCGAATTGTTTGTATTACTTGCCGTTGGCAGATTAAACGGTGCAGATACTAATGGGTTAAGGTCGCTAATATCCACCTTAAGGATATCGTTGGGCTGTATTTTTGTAGCTGCGTAATTTAAAGTAGAATTAGAAAATTTATCTAAATCTTGTACATACAACATATTTTTCTTGGTTGTACATGACTGTAATAATAAAAAAAGTAAAGCAACTATTGTAAAGAATTTTTTTTTCATAAAATTTGGGGTTTATATAAAAATTAAAAAAATCAATTAATAAAAATTTTCAAGACTATTTATAGCATAATTCCGAGTTTAGAAATGTAACGTATTCGATGCTGCTTTTTACAATTGAACCATATATTGTCTTAATGCCATAGTTTTTTTCTGAAAAACAACTAGAAATGCAGTCAAACCGTGAAATTTATAAATTTTATAGTCTTCGTATAAAACTTCTAAGGCTTGTTTTAAGTTGGTGCTCATTCCGCCCATTCTCATTTTGACAATATAGGAATTGATGTAGCTCATCTTAATTTTATATTTATACAAATAGCGTAGCAGAAACTCAGTGTCCGAAGCTATTTTAAAATCAAGATTATAAACACCATATTTATCAATTACCGATTTTTTTAGGTATACAGTGGGGTGCAACGGCAACCAGCCTTTTTTTACTTTTTTAAGACTAAAAATCCCTCCTATTCGATTTCGAATTAAGCGCTCACTAGAATCGTTTGAAACATAAACTCCATCACCATACACGCCTTCTAAACTAGAATCATACTGGAACCTAGCTACAATTTTACGTACTGCATTCACATCATAAAACTCGTCGTCAGAGTGCATCAAACCAATGACGTCGCCTGTGGCCAATTTGAGACCTTTGTTGATAGCATCGTACATTCCTTTGTCTGGCTCAGAAATGAATTGACTAATACGATTTCCATATGATTCAATAATTTCTTTTGTTCCATCTGTGGAATTACCATCTACAATGATGTATTCAATATCATCATAATTTTGTTCTAATACACTTTTAATGGCTTTCCCTATCGTCGCTTTTCTATTGTAACAAACCGTGATTATAGTAACTCTCATAATAATATTTTTTAAAGCCCTAAGAATAATTCATCTTAACTGAGGGTAAAATTATAGGAAAGAGATGCTACAAAAAAATGTTCTCGATGAAACACCACAATACTCGTTAAAAACACAAAAACCGTGTCACTGAAAGGCAAAAACCTGAAAATTTGAGCCCTATTATTGTAATAAAAAAAGCTACATCTTTAATGAACTGCCAAGTAATGCTACTCTTTAAACTAACATGCTCGGCTCAAATTGAGCCGAGCATGTTAGTTCGTAAAAAGGTTTATCTAACCTATTAGATATTCATTAAAAGTTTGTCAAAATAACTAATAGTAGCAATCAAACCTTCTCGTAGTTGTATTTTCGGTTCCCAACCCTGCAGCTTCTCTTTCGCTAAAGTGATATCGGGTTGTCTTTGTTTTGGATCGTCTTGAGGCAAATCAAGATGAATAATTTTCGATTTTGATCCTGTCAATTCGATGATGGCTTGTGCCAATTCTAGCATTGTAAATTCATTAGGGTTTCCCAAATTTACGGGCCCCAAAAAATCGGGACCAGAAGCCATCATCCTGATCATTCCTTCAACCAAATCGTCTACATATTGAAACGAGCGGGTTTGTAAACCGTCGCCAAAGATCGTAATATCATTTCCTTGTAGGGCTTGCACTATAAAATTTGATACCACGCGCCCATCGGCCGGATTCATATTAGGGCCGTAGGTGTTAAAAATCCTAATAATTTTGATGGCCACATTATTCTGATTGTGATAATCCATAAATAATGTTTCGGCACAACGTTTGCCTTCGTCATAGCAAGAACGAATTCCTATCGGATTTACGTGTCCCCAATAACTTTCTGGTTGGGGGTGCACTAGCGGATCTCCATAAACCTCACTAGTGCTGGCTTGTAACACTTTAGCCTGAACCCTTTTTGCCAGTCCCAAAACATTTATGGCTCCCATTACGGAGGTTTTAATTGTTTTTATGGGATTGTATTGGTAATGTACTGGCGATGCCGGGCAAGCCAAATTGTAGATTTCATCAACCTCAGCATAATAAGGTTCCGTTATGTCGTGACGAACCATTTCAAAATAAGGATGATCCAACATATCGATGATATTCGATTTGGCTCCTGTAAAGTAATTGTCAAGACAAATCACTTCATTTCCCTCATTCAATAATCTTTTACACAAATGGGAACCCACAAATCCAGCTCCTCCGGTTATTAATATTTTTTTCATTTTTGATAGTTTAGTATTTTCTTTGTCTTATATATATGGCGGGATTACCTTGGTAGATACCCAATGGTTCTAAATTTTTAGTTGCAACTGATCCAACAGTCAAAATCGATTCATTTCCACAATTTACCCCAGGACAAACCACAGACTTAGCACCGATCCAAACCCCATTTCCAATACAAATGGGTTCGTTTTTATAATCAAAAGAGGTAGATTTATAATCGTGATTCCCTGTTAATAGCAATGCGCCTTGTGATAAACACACATCATTACCAATGGTTACTTTATCTAAATTGTCGATCCAAACTCCTTCACCAATCCAGACATCATTACCAACAACTAACTTCCAGGGAAATTTAATATTTACATTGGGTTTTATTACGATACCTTGTCCTATTGTAGCGCCAAAAGAGCGTAATAAAAAAACCTTAAAGCTCATAAATATGAACCAAGAATTTTTCAAAAAAAGCGCATTTAAAATAACCCAAATCAATTGGATCAATTTACCTCTGCCTTTGTCGTAATTATTTGTTTTAAATGTTTTAAGTGCTACCGTCATAGAGTTTTAATTATTTAAAATTTTTTCGTATAATTTTTTAATATCTATTCCCACTTTATTTATGTCGTATTTGTCTTCAATCAATTTTCTCCCATTCTCTCCCAGTTCCTTCAGTTCAAGAGTATTCTTTAAAAATACATTCTTTAAAGTGCTGCTTAAACTTGTGACAGACAATTCAATCCACCAACCGCAATGATTTATGTTTAAATCCTCCCAAGGAGTCCCTTTTGTGGTAATGACTGGTACACCAACGGCTAAAGCTTCGGCCACAACAATACCAAAATTCTCACTGTGAGTGGGCAATACCATTATGTCAGCTGATTTCAAAAAATCCCATTTTTCTTCACCATATTTTGCTCCTACGAAATGTGCATTGGGAATATCTTTGGCACTTTGAGTCAAAATTTGTATATAATCGGCATCGCCATTTCCAGCAATTTCTAATGTCCATCCTCGAGTATTGGTTGCGCGCCAAGCTTCTAACAATATTTCAATTCCTTTTTTGGGATGAATGCGCGATAAAAATATCACTTTTTTAGTTCCGTATAATTCTTTTTTCTTTTTAATTTCACTTAAATCAATGCCGTTAGGAATGATGGTTAGTTCGTTTGTGTATCCTAAGTTTCTAACACTTTCCTTTTCCATTGGTGCCGTAACGTGCAGGTGTTCGGCATTTTTTATTGCTTTGTTTTGGTATAAAAAAAGGCCTAATTTTTTTTTCCAAGGATTATGCGCCAAAATCCAAGGTTCTAGCATACCATGCGGTGATAAAACTACTTTAATGCCTAATTCTTGCGCTACTTTTTGAAAGCCCCAGTTTTGCGGCGTCCAGATACCGTTAATATGAACAATGGCAGGATTTTCTTTTTTTAAAAAAAATCTAAATTCATTCAAAAGATTAAACCACCGCCAAACTTTACAATCAAAGAACTGAATTTTAATTCCCTCTAAAGCTATTGGTGATTCTGACTTTCCGGTTGCTACGACCAAGTCAACTTTTGATTTTAGGGTGTTACCTAATAGACGCATATATTCGGTTGTACCACCAGCAGTTTTGTCTATAGTATCGATAAAATGGATTACTTTCATTTGTTTAGTATAATTTGTTGATATACTTTTTCGATTGAATTGACAAAACCTTCATCCGAAAATTTTTTTGAGCGTAAAATTGATTTTTCTGTTGCATTCTCGAGTTCCTGTGGTGCTAAACGCACTACTTTTTCCAATTCCTTGGCAGCAATTATTTTCCAATCCAGTACTTTTTGTATGTCATTTGGTTTTTTTGGGATATAAAATCCTGCATCTCCCGCTACTTCTTTCATCGGATCTTCATTTGTTGTAATTACCAAACTTCCCGAGGCCATTGCTTCAACTATTGGCCAGCCGAAACCTTCATACAAAGAGGGAAATAGAAGAACAGAGGCTCCTTGATAAAATTGCTTTAATTGATAATCATTAATATTTGTTATAAAATAAATAGATTGTGAAACTATAGTGTTTTCTCTGCAGGAAATCAGCGCTTCAGACGGGGGTTCCCCAATTAAAATTAAAGGTATATTTGCTATAAAATCTTGTGCCCATTGGTCATAAATTTCAATGACCCCTATCTTATTTTTGTAAAAAGCATTACCGCCAACGTGAAGAATATAGCCTTTGGATAAATTAATATTAAATTGATTTGTAAGAAGCTCGCGTACCTCTGTTTTATTTTTTACAGGTTCGAAATTTTGATTTAAACCGTTATAAACCACTTTTGAAATTTTTGGTGGTTTAGTCAATAAAAAATGTAAATCCGTTTGAGTTTTAATAGAAATACTGATGAAATTTTCTGCTTTACGATAGCCCCATCTGATAAATTTTTGATAATATTTCCCTGTTGTACCAATCCTATTTTCAGGTAATAAGCCAAAAGCTGATTGTTGTGCTAGAAAATCGTGGCAATGCACTACGTGATTTCTATCGCTAACCAGAGGTACCCAAGGTCCTAATGCATTGTCTGCAAAAACAAATAAAGTATCTTTGCTACAACTGAATAAACGCAATTTTACAATAATTGGAAAAACCAAATACTGGTCAATATAACCCAGCCACTTTTCGAGAAATGGTTTTTTAAAAGCTAGTTGAAAAAAGATAGCTTTAGGGCTCCATACTGTCAATTCGTGGCCTTTCTGCAACATTCCTTCCTCAATCATTTTGGCGAAACGTGGCATGCTTTGGTGGGCTAAAAAAGACGGATGGGCAAAAAGTATAATTTTCATTTATTCAGCTTTCTTTCTTATATTTATACTTGCATCTAGCAAACCAGCGGCAACAATGGAACAACCGAGCATACTAGGTTGTGCCCATTGCCCTTGAGTTATTAAAAAAAGAGCAGATCCACAAAATGCTAAAGGCAGTAATTTGTATGTTGCCGGTAAGGTTATTGATTTATAAAAATAACTTATTGCTAAAAGCAACCTTAATGCTATAAGAGCTCCGCCTAAAATTAGACCTTGCTCACCAGCCACTCGTCCTAACTCACCTTCTGAAATTAAGAATTCTACCTTGCCAGTTAACATTTGCGCTCCTGCATTAGTGCCCATGCCCAAATTTCCAATGAATAAATCCGACTTAGATAAATTAACGATCGGTTGGGTAAAACCTTCTAATGCTCTTTCGACGAAAGAACTATTTTGACTTTTCTCGAACTGGTCGGCTTCATCAACTCTACTCATAAAAACCTCAGTTCCGAGATTAAAAATTGAGGTTGTTTTCTGCAAAACGATGAATAAAATGGTTATTACTACTACCACTGATAAAATCTTAAATATTGATTTAAAACTGGTGGTAGATCCAACAAAAGCGAATAAAGCAACAAGAAATACTCCACCTACTGCAGTTCTACTAACCGTAATCGGCAATGCGATCAACAATGCCAAGCTACTTGATATAAGTAAAATTTTAGAACATTTCTCTTTTGATAGCCAGAAATAAAATACAAACACAGAAACTAAGATATAATAAGCTGACAATCCGGTCGTGAATGAAAAAGTACCCGAGGGACGAAAATAACCCCTATATCCATTAAAACCTGCACTCCCCTCGCCACCAATTCCGATATTGATAAAGGCTGTCTGTGGACTAATAAATTGTAAATAGACAATTAATGTAACTAGAATATTGATTGCCAATAGCACACGTCCTATTTTTAGGATGTCTTCTTTTGTAAAAACAGCGCCAATAATAAAAATTAATGGGAAATGAAGCAACATTATCCTAGCGCCATATAGGCCTACAAATATATTTCCGTGGCCAAAAGTAAGAGTGATGATAAAAGCTAATAGGGTTATAATAAAACTGGCAACAATGTACCCATTCATAAACTTTACATTTGACGTAAAAGCTTTGATTATTATATAAATAGCAATTGGATCACGCACCACCAATAGGGGCGTAGCCAAACTAGGTAAAACCCATTTGCGCAAAGCTCCTTCAAAAACCCAAAGTAAAAAATACAACCAAATGGCTATTTTTATTGAATTGTATTTTGAACTATCCTCTTGTTCTGTAATTGTATTCATTAGGGCTAATTAATTATAAAATTTTCAAAGTCGAAAGGGCATCAGCCATTTCTTGACCATAAACCGACCACGGTCTAGTTCGAGCTTTATTTTGCGCCGCAAGACCATAATGTTCCAATAATTCTGGAGCTTCAAGTATTTTGGTAAATACTTTTTTAATAGCAATTGATGAAGCGGCTGGTACTATCCATCCGTCCTCGCCATCCTTGATTAGGTCTGGTCCAGCTGTACGGTCCGTTGTGATAACTGGTAAACCTTGCGACATTGCTTCCGTAATTACCAGGCCAAAACCCTCAAAAAGCGACGGAAAAACGAAAATATCATGTTCACGCATGCAAGCCAATACCTGATCGTGTGATAAGGAAGGAATCCATTCGTGTTTTTCTAAGGCTAGATTCAATGCTTCACAATTCGCTACTGCTTTATGCCCTACAATGGTTAACTCTACTTGATTGTGCAGTTCCTCAACAGCTTCAAACAAATAGGAAAGCCCTTTTCTTTGCGACAGACCTCCAATAAATAAAACCTTTAGTTTTCTATTGGCAAGTTTTTTATATTCTTTTTTTTGCGTCACTTCGGGAAAACCATAGGGGATTACTTTTATTTCAGGTAGATTTCCTGAATACTCTTCTAAAGTTTTTTTTGTAAAACTGCTAGCCACAAAAATAACATCGGCTAAGGCCAATTCTTTGTCTTTATTATTCAGCTTGCTAACCGAGTCGTTAAAACCTGTAAGTGTAATTGACCAATCAGGATTGATTTCAAATTCTTTTTGCATTAATAAACGAGCACTTTTCCAATAACCAATAGGTAAATCATAAATACAATGAAGACCTAATTGTTTTGCTTTCGTAAAAGTGGCTAAAGCACCATCTTCATAAGCATATACTCCCGTAATTCCATCTTCTTTTGCTTTAGCTAAATTATTAGCTACCCATCTATCGTTTTTTTGATACACTTTATCAATACAAAAAAAACCGTTTTCATGTTTTATGAAATACTCTAAATGAAATTTTGAAGCCAATAAACGCCCAAACTCAAAAAAAGATTTCGATCGTGTAAATGGTTGCCAAGTTGTATCTAAACTTCTTCTTTTTAAATCCTTCAATTTTGGATTGTTACCCAATTTAAATAACAATTGACCTTGAAATATCGCAATTGAAGTAAATAATTTATAGAGTTGTTTGTTTTTCAACAATCCAATTACCAAATTTTTTGAATTTGCATTTAAAGTTGGATGAGATACAATTAGTTTCATATTTTGGAAATTGAATTAATAAATTGTGTTGCCATACTGCGTAAATCAAACACTTCAGCTCCCATAGGGTTTAAATTCAAATTATTTTTTTCATATTTTGTAATATGCGGAATAGTATATTGTCCTTGAGTTGGTGTCCAATTGCGCGAAACACAAATTGTGCTAATTTGATGCTCTCTGTAAGCTGCATAGACCCCGCTTTTTTCAGTTTGAAAATATGGTGTAGTCGATATCCCAAAAGTACTGTTTATAAGCACTTGCGATATAATCTCTTCCGATTGAATACCCATAACTTCATAATACATATTCAGGTTTTCAAGTATTGATATATAAGTAGTTATTTCAGGACCATTTTTGCCAATAAAAACAAATTTTATTGGGTTTTTAAACCTATTTTTACAGGCTATTACATCAGTAACAAAGTCCTTAAATGGAGCTCCGGGATGAATAGTTCCAAACAAAACAAACTGTGTAAAATCATTCACTTTACTTTTTATAGCTACCACTGGAATATTACCGCAAATAGGCAAAACATCGGTCTTAATATCGTGTGATTGAAGGAAGAATTGGTATAATTTATTTTGTGTAGTGCTATAATAGGGTTTCCAATTATGAATCATTTTTTTTACTATTAATTGCTGTAATTTACCAATGCATTTGTGTCTCAGCGATGACTCCTTGTCAATTCCTAACCACAATTCGTGAAACATGATGTGCCATCGATGATTGCCCGTTAATTTCTTTAAGAATCCCGGCAACCAAAACGGCAACCCTTTTAGGTTGAAACCGTACGGTACAAACTGAAATGAAATCCAATCGGGTCGGAAATCATTTATAATGTTTTGTGCCCAAATGAATCGCTGTTTGTTTGCGGTTGCATTAGGAATTCGATAGACCTTTACTGCGGTTCCTTCCGTTTGCTGAAACTCTAACGCATATATGGCCACTTGAAAATCGCATAATGACAAAATTTGCACATTATGACCCATCCTCAGGAGTTCACCAGACAAGCGGCGGGTGTAATCACCTACGCCATCTTTTCCAATTTCAACTGAGCCACAAATGAAAAGCAGTTTCATTTATTAATTCGCTCTAAAAATTTAGTAATAGCCTCTTCAAACTTAGAATAATTCATTTTCATAATAGATTCATTATATACAATTATACATTTTTCCAACCTATCACGCCATAATTCATAAGTTAGATTGATAGTAAAGTCGATCAAATCATCACTATTTTCGAATTCGGAGGCGTCTATAAAAGAATCTTTTGGAAAAGTTTCGTAAATAGATGAATCTTTGCCCCAATAAATAGGCAAACAACCCGCTTTAATAGAATGCCAAATTTTCTCTGAAACATAGTGCTTCCAAAGCGTATTTTCAAGTGCAATATTATAACGATGCCCCTTTAGTAATTCTAATTTTGAATCCCACCAATTTGTATTTCCTGAATCAAAACCAGAATTTTTGATTCCTGAAATTTCATTCCATCCATTGCCTATTACCACTCCAACTCCTTTATTATAGGCGCATTGTGCAATTTCTTGCCTTTTTGCATTCAAATCAATGCCATTCTTTGCGTTGCTTTTATTAATCTCACTAAAATCTCTTTTTTGACCAATAAAAATAATATGTTTAGCATTCTCGAATTCTTTTTTGCTTAATATGCTTGATGCTGGTATTAGTTCACCTTTTTTCATTCCCAAATCACAATCATCATCTGAAAGATAACTTGATAGAAAATGGTAATTATTGAAAAATATTCCGCCATTAAAACCATTAATTATGTATATCGGCTTTATTTTACAATAATTATAAATTTCTGTTTTAGTGGTATCGATGAATAACTCATACTGATGAACAATAATTTTTTTAAAAGGAAAGAGCAAAGCCGCTTTTTTCGCAATTTCAATGTTTCTACAAATAATTAATTTTGCAAAAAAAGGATTTTTCTTTTCAACAAAACCTTTCTCTTTAAGTTTTTCCTTAAAGCGATTAATAAAGATTGGTGAATTACCTGATCCAAAAAGAAAATAACTGTATTGCATACTACTTATTTTATTTTTTTTAAATGTTGGTTAAAAATTAATCCAGAACTATTTAAATTTATTTAGTAAAAATGTTATTTGCCGCACCTGATGAGGACTGTTTTAAAAATCAAATTTAAGCTAAAGATCTATAATTAGTTTCCTTTACTCTATTTACACTTTATTGAACTGTTCTTTGTATTCAAAATAAAAAAATACGTTTTAGTCTTTGTGGATGAAAATTATTTAAATTTCGAAACAGTTTTTTCAAAAAATTTAATTTAAGAAAAAATGCAATTTGAGCATTACTTATATTTATAGTAAATCTGTCATATATTATTTGAAAAGGTCTAACAAAAAATCATTAAAAAGTTATAGTATAAAACTTCGAGATAATAATAAAATCCTTTAAATCTATATTTTATCAATTCCTTCCCGTGTTTAAATACTAAACCTATGAACAAATTTAACCGTTTAATGCGATATTTTAAATTCTTTGGGATATTTGCTTTTTTAATTGCATATTGATGACTTCCTACCCATTTTTTGTAACTAACCCAATTAGTGACTTTTCTCCACGGATGTATCACTTTTGCACTAGCTAGAAAAGTAGTATTTGCTACTGTTTTCAGTCTTTCATAAAAATCGGTATCTTCTAGCGCTGCAAACGGAAAACCTTCGTCAAATCCATTTAATTTAGTAAATACTTCTTTATCGACAGCGATATTGCAAGACCAAAAACAGCCACCTGTCAAATTTAAAGGGGATATTTCATCAAATCTCTCTTGAAGTCTATCGGCATTGATATATCCTTCGATGCCTTGGTATATGCCTTTATTTATTTCTTTGAAATAGGATAATAGTAGGTCTTGGTCTGGAAGACAATCGTCATCTATAAATACAAGCCAATCCCCTTTGGCATATTTTGCACCATTATTTCTGTTAGATGCAGGTCCTTTTTGAGGGCCTGCCACAAAGGAAACGAAGGGATATTCTTTTTTTAATTTTTCTGTTTCTTCATTGATTTTACTATCATCGCTTACAATGATTTCATAGCTTTTAGCATCGATAGTTTGAAAATCGGGTTCTAAATTATCCAGACACTTTCTTAATAAATCATATCTATTGTAAGTGGGTATTATTACTGAAAGAAACATAGTTTTTATTTTTAATATTTATAAATTAAACAGATATTGTGAACGATACGAGACTTAATGTGAAATGTATTTACATTCTTTTTTTTATGAAACGAGCGGGTACACCAGCCCAAATTTCATACGGTGGAATACATTTATTTACTAGTGATCCCGCTGCAATTACAGATCCTTGTCCAATAGTTACGCCTTGCAAAATAACACAAGAAGTTCCAATCCAAACGTCATCTTCAATGTTGATTTCCTTACTTGTAATTGCTTGTGAATTAATATATGAATTGCGATTAAACTCGTGTCCCGTATCATTAATGGTGCATTTACTTGCAATTAAACAATTATTGCCAATGATTATTTTTGAATTACAAACAAACTCACAAGCATGGCCGATAAATACTTTTTCTCCTAATTTAATATAGGAATTATCGTTGAATGGTTGCCATAATCTAAAATCAACGTCGTCTTGAATTTCGCAGTTGCTTCCTAAAATTATTTTGTTAGGCCAATCACATCTAACTTTGCCAATTCGAGTACCTTTTCCATATTGTAATCCCCTTATTTTAAGAGAAAAAACAGATATTTTATTTGTAAAATTCTGAATTTTATTGAAGACTAAGGCTAATTTAGTGGGTTGTTTCATAGCTGTCATTTTTAATTTGTAGAATTTTAAATATACTGAAGATAGTTGTTTGCAATAAAGCAACTAACCCAAGCCCAATATTAAAAAATAAAACTCCCTCTAAATTACTTAGGTCTAATATACTAGCAAAAATAATTATCGCCAACAAATTTATTGAAATTAAAATAATAGGTGACAATGCCCAACCTCTACTACTGTATAACGCAAATGATATTGCCGACAATAAACTAACGCAACTTCCAATTATGCTTAGCAATAATTCGTAATCTAAATTGTTATAATCTTTGCCAAGAATCCAAAGTATTGGTGCAGGAAAAAAATAAACTATCAAAACAATAAAACTTAAAATTAGCATCAGAAAAAACATAGTTTGAAAAAAACGTTGCAATAATATTTTTTTTTCTAATTGCAATTTAGCAAAACGCGGTATAATTAGGGTCGTAATTATGGTGACAAAGACACTAAGTATAACACTTAATCTAGTCAACGCTCCTAATTGAGCCAAGGAGGTAGTATTGCCAAAGATAGAGATTAACCAAATTGTAATTTGACCCGAAACGCAGTAATAGATGGATGTCGGTAGAATACGTTTAACTAAATCCAATATTTCTTTTTTAATTTTTGGATCAGGTTGTTCCTCCTTAGAGGCATATGTATATACAATTTTTCGCAAACCAAAATTTCCCCAAATGCGAGGTATTCCAGCTGCCAAAATAGCAACAAATGCCCAAGGAAACACCAACATTGCAAGTCCAGAAAGTACTAATCTACCGATTCCAACTTCTACTTGATTTCGTTGCAGCGGCAAAATAGCTTGATTTAATTTGGGTATAATTTCTAATAAGGAATCTGATAAAGCAGCATAAAAAGCTGGGATTAACGCTAAAGCAAGCAATAGCGATGTTAGCCAACTAGCGCCATTGTGCAATAAAAAATAAAATAAAATAGGTACAGATACGAGCAAACTTCCTATTGCAAATTTTTTTCGAAGATCTAAACCTGTCGCTAATATAATCCCCAGTTTTTGTTTATCCTGCCAAACTTTTCCGCCTTGTGCCATAACACCTGTGGTAATACCACCATCCGCAAGTACTGTCATCGTGCCCAGCATAGTATTTGCTAAAGTATAAAAAGCATATTCCTGAACCGGCAACAAACGAATAATAAGAATTCCGGAAGCAAAGCCAACCGCCTGCACAATAATTTGTGCACTTCCAGTGATCGAAATTAATCTGCCCCAACTCACGATGGTATCGTATTTAGGATGCTGTTTGAGTTTGATCAAAATATCTTTCAAGAAATGGAAATAAATTAGTTACAAATAGATTTTTATACTCGTTTTTCTTAGCCTTTTCCAATCCCTTTTACCCGAAAACCAATTGCTGTTAGTTGTTCAGAATCTAAAATATTACGACCGTCAAAGACGAATGCAGGTTTAAACATATTGATATATATGGTTTTCCAATCGTAAGTTTTAAATTCCTCCCATTCCGTAAGCACAGCGACAGCATGTGCTTGATGTAGAGCTGCCATTGAGGTGTTGTAAACAAAAATTTGTTTTAGTTTTGAGGTTATTTTTTGCTCAGTTAGGCCTTTTAATTCCCATAAATAGGCCATATCCGCCTTAATTTTCGCCTCAGAAACTTTAGGGTCATATACATGTATTTGAGCCCCATCTTCTATCAAATAATCGGCAACATAAATTGCTGCAGATTCACGGGTGTCATTCGTGTCTTTTTTGAAAGCCCATCCTAAAAAAGTGATTTTTTTGTCACTGACGGTGTTAAACAATGAACTAATAATATTCTTCGCAAATCGGGATTTTTGATAATCGTTTAGAATTATTACTTGCTCCCAATAATCTGCTACTTCTGGTAAATTAAAATAACGACATAAATAAACCAAATTTAAAATATCTTTTTGAAAACAAGAACCTCCAAAACCTACAGATGCTTTGAGAAATTTAGGGCCTATGCGGCTATCTGTTCCAATGGCATTGGCAACTTCATCGACATTAGCCTCAGTAGCTTCGCACAAAGCCGAAAGGGCATTTATAGACGAAATACGTTGCGCTAAGAAAGCATTTGCGGTTAATTTAGATAATTCCGAAGACCAAACATTAGTAGTTAAAATTTGTTTTGGTGTTAGCCAATGGGCATAAACATCAACCAAGGCTTGAATGGCTTCTTTACCTTTTGGAGTTTGTTTTCCTCCTATAAGTACTCTATCTGCATTGAATAGATCTTCGATCGCTGTACCTTCTGCTAAAAATTCTGGATTGGATAATACTTCAAAATGCACACCGCATCCAGTGCTCTCTAAAATAGTCTGTAGGGTTTCAGCAGTACGCACTGGCAATGTTGATTTTTCGACGATAATTTTATCATTTTTAGCAATTCTGGCAATTTGCCTAGCACATAATTCAACAAACTTTAAATCGGCAGCCATACCTTTTCCTTCACCATAAGTTTTGGTTGGGGTATTTACCGCTATAAAAATCATGTCGGCGGCATCGATTGCGGCATCTACGTCTGTAGAGAAAAAAAGATTTCGCCCCCTAGCTTCGGCAACTACCTCGGCTAGCCTAGGTTCGTAAACAGGTAAATTATCTAAGTTTTCATCATTCCAAGCATCAATTCGTGCTTGATTCAAATCCACAACCGTAACTTTAATTTCTGGGCATTTCAGAGCGATAACTGACATTGTTGGGCCACCAACGTAACCGGCCCCGAGACAACAAATATTTTGTATTTTCATTAATTCTAATAATTTTTCTTCAAATATATTTATATATTTAATAATATACTCGAAAATGAGGAAAGATAAAGCATTTTTCGTCATTTTTATGACCCGCATAGAAAAGAATCGAAGTAGATTTCTATATCGATTTAAACTACAAATGCTTTATCAAGAAGGGGTTAGTAAATATTTGAAAGTTCTTTTTTATAAACTTCCTGCCTTAGACTTGAACTTGAAAAACGGTGGTCTCTAGTGTTGAAATAAAGTTCAATTCCTTTTTCTTCACAATAGCTTCTACCGGTAAAATCCCTGTTTTTATATTCATCTCCGACGATACGAACATCAATGGCAAATGATTTTAATATATCTTCCAAATCTTGTTCAGTAGCATACGGAACAACTTCGTCTACAAACTTACAAGCCTTAAGCTGAATGTAGCGTTCGACTACAGTTTGAGTTGGTTTATTTTTTGTTGGACGATCTAAAGTTGGGTCTGTTTGCAAACCAACAATTAAATAATCACAATGTAGCTTTGCTTCTTCAAGCATTTTTACGTGCCCTGCATGCAATAGATCAAAGGCGCTGAAGGTAATTCCTGTTTTCATCTTTTTAGTTTTTAAATTATTTAGGTATATCTGGTGCTTACTATTCTACAATTTTGTTTTTAAAAAAAAGCAATTGAAATTCCTATTTGGAATGTGCCTATAGTCAACAAAATTTAAAAGGGCTGATTTATAGTTCATTGCGTATAGAAAATTATAAATTGGTTGGATATTAATTTCGATTAGCTTCGACTAAAACTACAAACATCGCATCGTAGTCAAGTTTATCAAGTGTTTTTTTTGGTCATAAATAGCCTTCAAAATAGAATAGAAAAAAATATTAATTGTTTTGTCTATTCCTCTAATCTTGCATTTGATAATAAAGTAACAACTAGAATTACAATTCTCCAACAATTTCGATTTCAAAAATAGATATGATTTTACAACTAGAATAATAAATCTGTTCAAAGGATTTTAAAAATCGATAAAGGACATAAGAAGTGTTTTTTGTAACTATTTCGATTCTAGAACTAATGTAAAATGGATGTAATTATTGAAATTTAAATTATGAAATCACAATATCCGTAGAGATTAAAAATCAAGACAAGCTAGTAAAATGCGCCAAAAGTTTCCTTGTGTAGGATAAATAAGGTAGCTAAAAAGTCATTTGGAAACTTAAAAAAATCAATTTTTGCCATTTTTGCGAAGAGAATTGCATAAAGCAAAAGTTTTTAGTAGCACGACAATGCGAATGATATAAGTTTAATAAACTAAAAGAATAAAAGCGCTTTTGACGCTGAAGTTGAAATAGATTTTCGATTTTTAATAAACAAAGATATAATCATTTATGATTAACCCGTTGGGTGTAATTCAATTTAATTTTTTTTAAACACATAGAATCATAGTTTTTTATTAATTTTAACCCGTTGGGTGTAATTATTTGAAGTAAAATAAATTGAATAAATATTGGTCAAGATACTGAAATTCAGTATCTTGAAGTCGCCAAACAAACCAATATTTATGTCAAATATAGTAAAAAAATATTTAAGAGTTTTAGAAGTTATAAGTTCTTTAAATTGTGAATTAGAATTTAAGTCTGGCGTCGGAAGAAAACAAAAAATGTCTGATTTAGAGATAGTTGCATTGAGTTTAACTGCGGAATTTATGTCAATTGACAGTGAAAATTCTTTATTTAAAGAGATAAATAAACAACAAATTCCTAACTTAATTGACCGAAGTCAGTTCAATAAAAGAAGGAGAAAATTATTTTTCTTTTTAGAGGAAGTTAGAGTAAAACTTGCTTCTCATTTTTTAGAATTTGAAAATTATTTTATTGTTGATAGTATGCCATTGGAGATATGCAAATTTGCTCGTCATAACAGAATTAAAATCTGTAAAAAAGATTTTGAAACTGCTCCGTCTAAAGGATTTTGTGCCTCACAAAACAATTGGTTTTATGGTTATAAACTTCACGGTGTTTGTTCAATAAATGGTGTTTTTCATTCATTAGATATTACAAAAGCTGAAGTTCACGATGTCAATTTTTTAAAAAATATAAAAGAACAAATGTCTGATTGTGTGGTTCTTGGCGATAGAGGATATTTATCTGAATCAATTCAGTTAGATTTATTTCAAACAGTAAATATCAAATTGGAAACGCCAAAAAGAACAAATCAAAAAGACTATACGCCTCAACCTTATGTCTTTAGAAAATCAAGAAAAAGAATTGAAACATTATTTTCACAATTGTGTGACCAGTTCAAAATTAGAAACAATTATGCTAAATCTTTTGAAGGATTTAAAACACGGATTTTAGCAAAAATAACGGCATTAACATTGGTTCAATTCATCAATAAATTTATTTTTGATAGACCAATAAATAATATTAAGAATCAAACAATTTAATTACACCCAACGGGTTATGATTATTAAATTCAGCCCAGATTTGATGAATTGAAAAGTGTGCGATAGCCTTAAATTGGGTTAAAGTAAAAAATAGGGCAAAATTTATTTCCAATTATATACCATTGAAACAAACAATACCCTATTTAATTTTGAAAGGAATTTTACTGAAAAAACCAATTTGCATTATGGCAAATCGCTATAAACGGCGAAAATTCTCTTATTGACCTACTAAAAGCTGGGGGTAGGGTGTAGGTATAGCATTCAATAATACTGAACTGATATTATTGACTCTTTTGACCAATAAATGATCCAAACCAACCTCTGAAATCATTTTGCTATTGACAATCATTCCGGAAGGCATATTGCCAAGCCCGCCCGTAACTGTCGAATTGAGTAGATATCCG
Organism: Flavobacterium nackdongense; assembly: GCF_004355225.1. Lineage (NCBI taxonomy): Bacteria > Pseudomonadati > Bacteroidota > Flavobacteriia > Flavobacteriales > Flavobacteriaceae > Flavobacterium > Flavobacterium nackdongense. The sequence continues at coordinate 2,973,490 of NZ_CP037933.1, forward strand.
CTAATGCTGGTTTCGAATAATGGAATATTATCTAGAAAATTACAGCCTTCAACAATCACAGTTTCTCCCTTGATTATCGTCGAGGCTGTATTGTTAGAAAAATTACAAGAATATAGTCCCAATGACGGGGTAGCTTCAATAATATGTTTTCCAGCATTGTTTTTGAAATCGCAGTTGATCAATACAGGTGCATTATGGGCACTTAGGTTTATTGCTACTCCATTACGTTCAAAATTACAATTTATCCAAGCGTTCAAATTATCCACTCTAGTGGTTCGTAATGAAAATCCAGTGCCACAATTGATCACTTGACAGTTGTAAAAAACCGTTTTATCAATATAGGTCATGTGATTGGTTTCATTTCCGCTGAATGCCGGGTCAGGAGTTTGCTTAAAAGCAGTAGGAATGTTAAAAAAATGAACTTGCTCAAACATATTATTGTCCATTCCATACATTTGCGCCACTTCTATTCCGTATAACGATTGATCTCTAAATACAACATATTTCATATTAATTCCATTGGGTTGAAACCAGGTATCTAATCCATCTGACGTTATATGCAGTCCTTTGCTTCCTCCTTGCAAGGTAATGTAATTGAGTGTAAATGCGCCGACACCTGCTCCTCTAACGTTAATCAAATTAAAGTCGTCCTTCAAGCCTACAATTACTGTTTTTCCAGTACCCGCACCTACAATACCCTCGTCTTTATTAATCAATAGGGGGCCGTCAATATAAAATATACCTTCTGGTAAATTTGCAATACCATTTGCATCTATTAAACCTTGAATATATGCTCTGCTGCTGGCCTGCCCAGTCCTGTTTGCGCTCCAATTTGATCCAGTAGGGTCTGCTAATTCAGAAAATATGGGCCTATCCCATTTTTGTTTTTGGGGGCCTAAAATGGAAGAGGTAATATTAGTGGCATTGGTTCCTACTATGGGCGAAGTTTGATTTGTTCCATTATAGCTTACATTAGAACCATCAAAAAAAGATCTAATATCGTAATTTCCTCCACTAACGGCGTATGGAGAAGCATTTGAGTCTATGGTCAGCGTTTTGGCAGTTGTGGTACTTGCTCCACCATTTGTAGAAATCTCTTTGTTTAGTAGGAGTAAATTGTTTGCCTGAATATCAAAAACTGGAGTTGAGGTCACGGCATATCCCAAGCCCGCCATACTTGCTAATTTAACATCATTCATATTTCGCATATGTAATAGAGCCTTTCCAGTGCCCAAACTTTTGAAATTCCAGGCTTCAGCATCTAAACCAATCAAGTTTAAATCCCCAAAATTATCAATATCTGTAGCGTCACCGTGAGAGGTCAACAAGTTCAACCACGCCCAAGTATTGCCTGAACTTGGTGTTGTATTATTGCCTTTTAAGGACAATTGTGGATAATCTGACGTTATCCAATGCTTTATTATTTTATTATTCCTAAAGTAACCACTAACCACATTATTGATGTTAAGTTTACTGCCTATAATATCAATAAACTTACAATTTTCGATTTGTGCATTCGTAGCAGTAATATAACCGCCTGAAACGTGCGAAACAGTGCAATTAGTGATGGCAGCTCCACTCATAAAATTAAGACCATACCATACTTTTACACTAGTGACTAAAACGTTTTTTGCGCCAGCAGCAATATTAATTTCTGGCATTTCATTGTAAGACTGATGTCCAAATAATTTCATATTGCTGTTTAATGTCACTCTTGCAAGGCCACCGAGTCTATAATTCCCAGCTTCTAACCGCACAGCTCCATAGGTGTTTAAAGCAGCTTGAAGGTTGGCTCTTTGCGAATAAGGCAATAAGTACGCATTGAAATATTCAATTTCTTCTGGCAGGTTATTACTGACAAGGGAAACTGCGACCGTGCTTTTTTGGTTCTTTTTTACAGCATAATTGTAGTTCTGTGAGTGAACACCAGCTGCGAAAAAAAATAACAAGTAAATTAAATGTTTCATTGTCCAGATATTATGTACGCATTTGCGCCAGTTTTTCTCATTAGTCCAAAGCTTACCTTGCCTGTGGTACTTTCAAATAGCGCATTGCCATTTATATTGTAGTTAATTGTTACGCCTGATACCGCTTGTATGGTCAATACGGCGCCATTGTGAGCTTCTAAATTGATAATATCACCTACTAACATCGAACTAAAATCTGCTGTTAGGGTTAGCGTAGCAGATTTTGTACATTCTATTGTATTGTTTACATCTCCATTACTGATACTTCTCGATGCTGGAAAAGCGATGATGAGTGATTTGTACGGATTGGATCCATTCGTACCGACTAATCTTTCGGCTGTAGTAGCGTGCAAAGCGTATGGGACGCTCAATAGTTGCGTAATACCGATAATATTGTAGTTCGTACCCCCAGCCGGGTCAACTTGTGTTTCTATAAAATAAGGACCTTTTTCCCACGGAATAGTGCTGAAATTTCCGGTAGTTATAGCTCCTGTTCCAATTTCAAGTGAAACTAGGCCATTGTTATTTGTTTTAGCGAAATGATTTTCTTCAAAAGTAATTGTTCCAGTTGGAGTGCCTTGATGGACTACAACTTTTAGACTTATATTTGAATTAGTCACTAAGTTATTGTTTTTAGTCCGAATAATAGCTTGGTAACTCATTTTTTCTGGTGCCTGCGCAAACACCGTAAGCGCAACGGTCATAAATAAAAGTAGGGTAAGAGGTAGTTTCATGTTTTACTAATTTAGTTTTTAACTATTTTAAATGTTTTCAATATTTTATTCTCATTGTATACTTGTAAGAGGTAAATGGCGGAGCTCAGATTTGTTACATCAATTTGAGTTTCACTTTGTGATATGGTTTCTTGTTTTATAAGCCTGCCTTGAAGATCGTACAGCTGATAAGCTTGCCGCGTACTTTGTGGTTCGTACCCATCCATATTTATGTTGATATAATCTGTTGTTGGATTAGGAAAAATAAATATTTCAGTTCTAGGTTGAATGCTATTTTCTTCAGAAGATAAAGTTGTAATTGCTTCTTCTTGCTGAATACCTTGCGTTACATTGTATACAGACTCACCAATGTAGGTGTAGAATACTTGTCCTATTGAATAAGTGACTGAACCTGCGGTGCCTGCTGCATTTTCGCCCGATGAAATAAAGGTTTCCATAGTATCATTGGTTATAGGCTGAGAAGTTTGACTAATCCCTTTCAAAGAAAAAAACAAGATCATCACAATGAATAGGTTTATGAGTTTGGGGTACAAATGTTTCACAATTTCTGAACTTTTAATTAATATGCAATAATATCAATTGCAATATTATTCAAAAACAAAATAAAATCGACAAAATTTACAATAATTCCGATGAAATACATATAACAAATACTTTTAACATAATTAAACTTATAAAAACACTAAAAAAAATATTGTGAATAAGGTTTTAAAAACAAAATATAATTATATATCAGAAAATACTTTAAAACTAAAAATAAATAGATGAAATATCTTATATTGTCGATGAAATGCGTTATTTTTGCAAATAAACGATATTTTATCTCAAGAATTGTGTGCCACTCCGTTTTTTATTTAATCTTTAATATACCTTAGATTTATATTTTTATTTCGTAATCAATGACGATAAAAAATACATAATCGACACCAATTTAATAGAATATATTATTTAGTTAACGCCTTGAATTACAACAAAAAAGCGTATTTACTAATAAAAAAATGTTAATTTTCTATTTAACTTTTTATCGGTTAGATACTAATTAGATCATTGGTTGGAATTGAGCAATTCAAAAATCATTTTTTACCAAAGTAATAATGATCAAATCAAACTTTGGGTAGGTCTAACTATTCTTTTTGAAATGCCTGTTCAGTATCGAGGTATTTGGAACGAACTTGCCTTTAAGCCCCATAGTTTTTTTGCGTCGGGATACGCTTTAAAATCTGATTTTACCATTTTCTGTTATTAAAAAATCCTTCAAAATTCTCTACTCATTAATTTTGATTTAAAACTCAATAAACGCTTCATTTCTCCGAAGGTAATTTCTTCATAATGCAAGAAGTAATTGTAGTCAAGACCTCGATTTCGCTATAACTATGATTTGTAAAAAAAGTTGCTAATCGATTGATTTAAAAAAACATATAAAGTTCGTAAACTTATATTTGTTAAAGCCAAGCGTTTGATTGTCGCATTTGAAATTTATGTTAATAAAATTGGTTTTATTCAGAGATTTTGCTAGTTTAGTAAAAATTTTAATAGAAATGTATATAAAGAACCCTGTCATTGTGAAACATTTTATCTTACATAGTCAAAATATTAGTATTGTCCTCGCATTGATTTTTTCTGTTAAAGTTACAAGTCAAATTAGCTCACCTCCCTCTTTCAGTTTGCAGGAAACTATTAATACAACTGGAAATAATTTAGCAGGTAGTTCTGGGTCAATTTCGTATTCAATTGGTCAAGTATTTTATACTGATATTGTACAGTCGGGAAAAAATGTGAGCCAAGGAGCTCAACATTATAATACGGATCAAACTGTTTGGAACGGTTCTACTTGGGATAACGGAGTACCAACAATAGCGACTGATGCTTTTATTAGTGGTAGTTATAATGTTTCTGATAATATTATCGCTAGCAGTCTTACAGTAGATAATGATGCCGTGGCGGTTATACCCTCTGGATTCAATGTAAATATAAATGAAACTATAAAGATAAGTTCAGGAAGTTTTACTCTTAAAAATAATTCCAATTTGATCCAAACATCTGAAGGGATAAACTTAGGAAGTATTAATGTGGAGCGCGAAAGCGCAAGTTTATTGAGACTTGATTACACCTTGTGGTCATCACCAGTAAAAAATGAAACATTCTTTTTGCAGGCATTTTCCCCCGCAACTAGCACCAATAGATTTTATAAGTACAATACCTTTACAAATTTTTATAATGTTATAAGCGATCCGGCGCTCACGCCATTTGAATTAGCCCAAGGTTATTTGGTTCGAATGCCAAATGATGCTTCGCAGGCTGTTAGATCTAAATACCTAGGGGTTTTTGCAGGAATCCCTAATAATGGTACTATTACGACTGCATTGGTGAATAATGGCGATGGAGAACGCTTTAATTTAGTTGGAAATCCCTATCCATCTCCCATCAATATTGCCCAGTTTATGGCTGATAATAGTGCTAATATTACTCCAACTTTATATTTTTGGAGGAAAACAAATGGTTCAAGTAGCGGAGCATATTGCACCTGGGCTGGAGGAGTATTTGTTAGCAATAATGAACCCGAAGCTACAGATCCTGGTGGAATTATTCAAACTGGTCAAGGATTTTTTGTAGAAGCATTAGGATCGGCAACCACCCTTGTTTTCAATAATGGACAAAGAATAGCAAATAACACCAATCAATTCTTTAAAACAAAATCTACTAATCGAAGTACCATTTGGCTTAATGCAACAAGCCCTGCGGGTGCTTTTGCGCAAATGGCAGTAAGTTATACCACTAACGCCACTTTGGGTGTAGATGCGTCAGATGGAAAATATTTTAACGATGGAGCAATTGCTTTAAATTCATTTTTAAATGATACGGACTATGCAATTCAAGGTAGGCCCATGCCATTTGACTTCACTGATGCCGTTCCATTAAGTTTTAAAACAACAAACTCAGGTCAATACACAATAGCAATTGACCACTTAGATGGCCTCTTTTCAAGCCTACCAGAGATTATCCTTAAAGACAACGACAACGGCATAGAAACTAATTTAAAATTGAGCTCATACAATTTTATTGCCGCGGCTGGCATGACCAATACCAGGTTCTCACTGAAATACCAAAAATCCTTGGGACTTGAAATTCCGAACCTGGATGAAAAAGATGTTTTAGTTTACTTAAACCAAGAAAAAATCAATGTTTTATCCAAATTGTCTACCATTACAAATGTAAAAATTTATGATTTAAAAGGTAGATTATTGGCCGAAAAAGACAAAATAGATGCTAAAGAAATCAGTTTCGACGACTTAAAATTTGCGGAGCAAGTATTGATTGTTAAAATTAGATTGGACAATGATCAGTTGATTAATAAAAAAGTAATTAATCAATCAAGCGTCAATAAAAATTAATATACACACCGGCGCATAATGTGTGACCTATCGTATTTGTAAGTTTATATATATTTATGGAATGTATGGTAATTGAACTTTTATAGTCAAAATATAAAAATTGTTTTGGTGTTGCTATTGAATTTATTTTGGATACCAAATTGTATTTTCGTAATAAACTGAGAACAAATAGAGATTGAAATAAAATTAGTGAGGAAATTTAAATTAATTTGGAGTTTTTAAAAGCTGAATTAATTATTTGAATGATTAATAACAATTAAGTTTTAAAAATATTTAAAATAGAAAATGATGAAAATTACACAAACTATTCTATTACTTTTAACTGTTACAATTACAGTTTTTGCGCAGGCTCCAGAAAAAATGAGTTATCAAGCTGTTATTCGCTCGCAAGACAATAAATTGGTAAAAAGTTCTCCTATAGGTCTGCAAATTATTATACGCCAAGGAACAGCTTCGGGTACAAGTGTATACCAAGAATCCCATGTTGCAACAACAAATGCTAATGGACTAGTTAGTCTAGAAATTGGAACAGGGACGATCCAATCCGGAAATTTTAGTACTATTGCTTGGGAAAATGGACCTTATTTTATTGAGGTTCAGGCAGATGTTGCTGGAGGGACAACTTATTCTATGAGTGGAACTACCCAGCTCTTAAGCGTACCTTATGCATTGCACGCTAAGTCAGCTGAAAGATTAGCAGGATCAAATGGAAACATTGTCTACCAACCAACAATAATTCCATTTACTGCCGATCGTGATATTCAAATTTCAGATATAAACAATACAATTGCATGTACAAATTCAGCTAGTTTAACATTAACTGCTGATTTTGCAGCAATGAAAATAGGGGATATAATAAATTTGGAGGCACATAATGGCGCAGTTTTGACTATCCTCACGCACGGTGGCACAACAATTAATTACAAAAGAAGCGGTGTTGCTACTTTCACTAGCGTTCTTGAAAATGTGAAGTTTGGGATTTTGAGAAAATCGGGGGATAATGACTATATAATTTCTGGACAATGAAATACCTAATTTATACGTTACTCTTTTCAACTGTAGTTTTTTCGCAAAATTACTACTATATTGCGGGGTCAGAAAACATCACAAATTCAGATAAGAAGACCTCCTTTAATCAGTTTGAAGAAGTTTTATATTTCAATTCTTATTTACTTCCATTGTCTAGAAAAGCTGAATTACAAACCGCTTTAGACACCTATGGTTCGGTAAGGCTCGAGGAGGGCGATTACCGAGAAGGAGGTGTGCCGAGCATAACGCTTAGAAGCAACATGAAGCTATATGGTCACCATACCTATAATGTGGTCCCAGAAATTAACATTGCAGCGGGCTCTGAAAATGTACTTCTTTCCAGTGTCAAAGTTTGGTATGGTCTTAAATTTTTAAGTGGTGGTCCGATATCCAAATGTGTTATCAGCCACATATCTGGAGGAGATATTTCAGCCACGAATGCTTCTATCGAAAATTGTACTTTTTTTAATATTATTGGAAGTAATCTCCATATTGATAATACAGCTAGTGGCTATTTTAGAAATAATTATTTTGTAAAACACTGGGTTACTTCTTCTTATCCTCAATTATTTTTAAAAGGCAATGATGCTACCCCAAGTTACAATAACATTTGGGTCTGGTTGAATCTTTTAACAGCACATGGAGATGCAACTGATATCGATAATTTTGGCAATATTCATATAGTAGGATTAGATGCTGAGGCCTGGAATTATGAAAATTTAGGTACTGGAAAAGCATTGTTACATATGCGGAATATGACCGATGTTAGATTAGTAGGGATGTCTGGAAACGGTTATGCTTCTAATTCCCCCGCAGTTTTTGATATTGAGTCTGAATATCTAACAATGTTGGACAAAAGAATTTTTACTTCTATAGGACCTGCGAGTGTCACTAATGCCAATACACTTACCGTAAATTCAACTGCTAGTTCTCAAGATGGTTCATATACTGTTAATGGAGATAAGCCCGATACTAGGGTGTATTTTAATGATAACCGCGTAACTTACAATGGGATAGAGCAATCGAATACAATTGCAGATCCTCTCGTCGCATCAAATATTAAAAATCATTTACTAGGTCTGCGCAGAAAACCTTGGTTGCGACCTGTTTTTCCCGAAATTGCAAATCCCGCAGGAATAAATTGGCAAGCCGAACGAGTTGGAAAACCAAGTAGTAGAGCCTATATTCAGGGACTTATAGATAGTAACGGCATCGCAAATCTACCTGAAGGTATTTTCTATATTGATGCGCCCTTATTAGTAAATAAAGAAGAAGGGATTATCGGCTCAGGAACAGGGAAGACCGTAATTATTGGTTTAACAGATGATTTTAATTTAATTAATGTAAGAGGAGCCGGAATAGGTTCTTTTACACTTAACTATTTAACATTGCAGGGTGGAGATAAAGGAGTTCATATTACCTCAGACGGTTTCGACGTTTGGTTTCAGCCTAATGCTATAAACTTTAAATTTGTTGTCTTTAGGAATCAGGCTACCTACGGAATAGAAGTTGCACAGTTATACGGAATGGATAACTGTTTGTTCCAACAAGTACATTTTTTTAACATTCCGGTTGGATTTAAGCAAACCCCAGACCCCAACTATGGGGGCTTCGAAACAAATCATATGACCTACATTGATAAAACTGTATTTTACAAATGCCAAGCGGTAAATTGTGGAATAGGTTTTTCACTTAGGACAGCAAGGCCTGATAATTTAAATGCTTGGATAAATTGTAATTTTGATGGCAATACGAATTCTAGTTTAGATTTATTTAATCATAATGCTCCATTGATTGCCAACTGCGATTTTAAAAATAGTACGGGAGAAATTGTTATTAATGCATTGTATGGCGTAGGAATTTATTCTTGCGATTTCTCTAACAATAGCACAAATTCGATTCTTAATGGAGATGTAGCAACTATTGAGGGTTGTAATTTTCAAGACGAAATTCCTGTATTTGGATCAATAAATACCGCATATCTAATCGACTCAAACATAGCCGGAAGCACAAGTAATATGAGTAATGGAATGCTAGTCAATAATTATTTTACTGCAAATCCATCATTTAATAAATTGTTAATCAACTTAAAATCAGGGGTTCCAACGGTGCTTATAGATGAAGCTTCAAATCCATATCCGCAATTATTAGTAACCGGTGATCGAAAAAAATAAAATTTTTGTAAATTACTGTAGGCACAACACAAAAAATGCCGTGATTTATAAATTCTTTTTAATTATAAACCCGTAACACATTTCCATTTACTTCCACTCGATATTGTCTCAAAGGATATTGTTTGCCCGCACTTTGACCTGAAAACATACTGTATTCGGCATTGTCACAAGCACAAACTACATGAGTTTTATCAATCTTTAATGGGTCTAAAGGATCTAGTTTTTTAAAAGTCATAGTAGAGCACGAACTCAAAGCTTGATTTGGGCAAGCCGCGTCAAAGGAGTTGTAAGAAGTACCAGAAGTATTGAAAACAAAAATACCGCGAACGCCTACATTGGGAATGTAAACCCCATTACTCACAAATTTAAGATCCGAATATTGAGGTAAACTCAAATTGATTTCGGTGTTCACCTGATAACTGGGTAGGTAGGGATTATTGTTGTTAGGAGAGTTGGTACTGCATCCAAAAAGAATAGGAAAGACAATCAAAAGGAGAATATATTTTTTCATTATCCAAATAAAGTATAAGAATTAGCCGTACAAAATTAATTTATTTAACTATCGAATCGATATGTTTAACGTATATTTATCGTTTAAATAAAAATAATACTATCTTTGTGCAAAGAAATCCCGTCCTGATGGGATTTTTTGTATTTTATATAAACGACGAAGTTATGACTAAAGTATCTTATTACACTGCCGAAGGATTAAAAAAATTGAGAGACGAATTAGATCAATTAAAAAGTATCGAAAGACCCAAAGCGTCACAAGCCATTGCCGATGCCCGAGATAAAGGAGATTTATCCGAAAATGCCGAATACGATGCCGCCAAAGAAGCACAAGGGATGCTCGAAATGCGAATTGCCAAACTAGAGGAAATTCATTCGAATGCGAGACTTATCGACGAAACACAATTGGATGTTTCTAAAGTGCTTGTTTTGTCGAATGTAAAAATCAAAAACCAAACCAATGGGATGGAAATGAAATATACCCTTGTAGCTGAAAGCGAAGCCGATTTGAAAACAGGAAAACTTTCTGTTACCTCACCAATTGGAAGAGGATTGTTAGGTAAAAAAGTGGGAGAAGTAGCTGAAATTTCAGTACCAAACGGTGTTTTAAAATTTGAAATTCTCGAGGTGTCTAGAGACTAAAACATTTAATCAGTTAATTGTTTATTCGATTAACCGATTAACCAAATAAACAATTAACCTTTTCAACAATGTCGAGCATTTTTACCAAAATCATCAACGGAGAAATACCCTGCTACAAAATAGCAGAAGACGCTAATTTTTTGGCTTTTTTGGATGTAAATCCTAATGCCAAAGGCCATACTTTATGTGTTCCAAAACAAGAAATAGATAAAATTTTCGATATTCAAGATGAACTATATCTAGGTTTGATGCAGTTTTCCAAAAAAATTGCCACCGCACTCGAAAAAACAGTTCCCTGTAATAGAATCGGAATGGCTGTCATAGGTCTCGAAGTGCCTCACGCCCACGTTCATTTGATTCCTTTGAACGAAATGGATGAAATGCGTTTTCAGAAAAAAGTTTCATTGACCCAGGAAGAATTTGAATCCTTAGCCAAAGAAATTCAAGCCAATTTGTAACTATTTTTTGCAGTCCAAAATGAAAAAATATGTAGTGAGTTTCACTTTATTTTTTTCTGTATTTAGTTTTGCTCAAGCCAATTTGGGGTATGAACTCCTAGATAAAAAAATGGCTTTGATTCCACTGCAATCCACTACTTCAACTCAGGAAATTGCTAAGTTTATTGCTGCCAATTTCAAAACCGATAACGAAAAAATTCGAGCCGTTTTTTATTGGACCGCGTCCAGCATAAGTTATGATGTGGCCAATATGTTTGCCGTTAATTTTGAAGAAACCCCGCAAGATAGAATTACAAAAACCTTAAAAACAAAAAAAGGGATTTGTGGCGATTATGCAGCGATTTTTAATGAAATAGCCAATTTGGTTGGCATAAAATCGGTTGTTATTTCAGGTTATACTAAGCAAAACGGAAAAATAGCGGATTTAGCCCATGCTTGGTGCGCGGCAAAAATTGATAATAAATGGTATGTTTTTGACCCAACATGGGGCTCAGGATCGTTGACGAATGGTAAGTTTGTCAAGAAAATCAACACTTATTATTTCAAAGGGGAGCCTAGCAAGATGATTACCTCTCATATGCCTTTTGATTATTTATGGCAGTTTTTGAATTATCCCATTACCAATACCGAGTTTTATCAAGGGAAAACTCAAATCAATACATCCAAGAAATACTTCGACTTCGAAAATGAAATAGCCAAACAAAGTGCTTTGTCTGAAATCGATCAGTTATTTGAATCGGCTGAACGTGTGCAAAAAAACGGTTTGAAAAACGCGATGATTGTGGCATTTTATGAAAATCAAAAAAAGCATTCAACGGTACTTCGAGAGAACTTAAATATAGAAAAACTAAATCAGGTAGTGGCCGAAATGAATGAAGCGGTTTTGTTATTAAATGATTTTATTTTTTATAGAAACAACAAGTTCAAACCCACTTTTCCTGACGAAGAAATCAATAGGATGATCCAAAAACCTAGAGAAAAACTAATCAAATGTCAAAATGATATTTATACCGTTGGTTCAACAGGTACCGACAACAAAGCCAATTTAACGGCGATAAAAAAATCGATAGAATCGAACTTGGCATTGGCCGAAGAGCACGCTTTGTTTGTGAAAAACTATTTGAGTAAGTCTAAATTGGTTCGTAAAACGATGTTCTCGAAAGTGTCCTGGATGGGAGTTCCCTTAAATTAACTCGGTTACCTTAAAACTTACTTGCATCGTGGTGCCTTTGCCTATTTCGGAATGCAAAACTTTTATGGTTCCTTTATGGTATTCTTCGACAATTCTTTTGGTTAGAGACAATCCCAATCCCCAGCCGCGTTTTTTGGTAGTAAATCCAGGTTCAAAAACACTTTTGAATTGGTTTTTAGGAATTCCGCTTCCGGTATCCGAAATATTTATTTTGACCAATCCACCTTCATGCAATACTTCAAGGGCTAGTTTTCCTCGTCCTTTCATCGCATCAATAGCATTTTTGACTAAATTTTCAATCGTCCAGCTGTGTAATGTCGGATTGAATAACACGATAACTGCTGCTTCCGGCCCTTTGAATGAAAATTCAATCTGTTTCGAAAATCGGGATTGTAAATAGTCATACGATTTCTGAGTTTCTTCGATGATATCTTTGTTTTCTAATTTGGGTTCCGACCCAATATTCGAAAATCGTTCCGTAATGGTCTGCAAGCGTTCAATGTCTTTCTCGATTTCCTTGGTGGTGGCTTCATCGACATTTTCAGATTTCAGGATTTCTACCCATCCCACTAATGAGGTAAGCGGCGTACCAATTTGATGTGCCGTTTCCTTTGCCATTCCTGCCCAAAGTTTGTTTTGAGTCGCCATCTTGGTGCTCTTGTAAAAATTATAAACCAAGGCCGCAAACAAAAAAATAATGAGCAATAAGGCCACGGGATAGTATTTAAGTTTATTCAACAAAGCCGAATCGCCATAGTATAAGTATTGAAATTTTCCCGGAACATATTCAATAACTATGGGGTCATTTTCACTCTTTAAACCCGACAAAAACTGACTGGACCTTCTGGGGTCTTTGGCAATGGCTTCATCAATATTTATGTAATTGATAATACTGTCATTTTCAGTAAGCATTATTGGAATAGAAGTATTGTTTTTAAATATTTGCAAAGGCAATTCTAAATCTGTGTTTTCGCCTGCATTGATAAGGGTTTTTTGTGCATTAGCCCAAAGATTCATTTTCAAACGTTCCTCCTGTTTGAATATTTGAAAAAAGGTATAGGTATTCCAAAGTATTAATGAAATAATGACAAAAGAAGCAAAAATAATAATCCAACGACTGGTGTTTCGACTTTTGGAAAAATGCATAAATTGATTTTTGTGGCATAAATATAACGAAATTATTGGTTTAAGATTATATTTTTTACAGACTTATTCTTGACTATATGAGTTTTGAAAAAAACAAGAATTAATTATTTTCTGAATCTGTTTTTAATTTGAAACTAATTGATAAAATACTATATTTGTGTATCACAAATAATACAATTTAAGATGGAAGTTACAGGAAAAATTAAGATGATCGATCAAACCAAAGAGGTGGGATCAGCAGGTTTCAAAAAAAGAGATGTTGTAGTTACAACAGACGAACAATATCCACAACATATTTTGGTTCAGTTTGTTCAAGACAAATGCGATTTATTGAACAATTTCCAAGTAGGTGAATCGGTGAAAATAGATATCAATTTAAGAGGTCGTGAATGGACAAATCCACAAGGAGAAACTGTTTATTTCAACACTATTCAAGGATGGAGAATTGGAAAAGTTCAGGCTGAGGCTGCGGCTCCAGTTCAAACTCCACCGATGCCAGCAGCGGCTGCATTTCCGCCTGCCAATAGTCTAAACGAGGAAGAGCCAGACGATTTGCCTTTCTAAATAAAGAGTCAAAATCCTTGAAAATTTTTCAAGGATTTTTTTTGCGCTTTCCCGAAATCAATTCAGCTGAATTAAGGCTCCTAGGCCAATTTCACTCCCAATTTGTGGATATACAAAAGCAGTTGTTTTGCTCTTTTTTCCAAAAGTCATCGATTGAAATGGATTCCAATATGAAACGATCAATCCCGATGCCAATCCGATTCCTGCACCAGCAAGAACATCGGAAGTGTAATGTTTGTTGTTCGCTATTCGTAGAATTCCTGTGGCCGTTGCAAATAAAAACCCGCTACTTGCATACCATACATTTGAATCTTTGTACTCATAATATAATAAAGCTGCATTTGTAAAAGCTAATGCGGTATGGCCTGATGGAAAACTCAAATTGTCCGATTGATCGGGTCTTTCTTCTTTGCAAATGTTTTTTGTAGCAAAAACGACGGCTCCGGTAATGGTATTGGCTACAATTATATTTATCGTTTGCTGTTTGAAATTGTTCTTTGGTTTAAACCCAAAAGTTTTTCCTAAATAGATTTGAGCAATAGGTACAAATTGAAGGTAATCATCGGCACTAGTATTAAAATCTTTACCGAAAAAGTTGTTGGCATTTTTTTGCAAATCCTCATTTAGTGCCGTGTTCACCATCAAAGCGCCAGTTGTGATCAGTGCAGCAGGAACTATAAACTGCTTGTACGAGAGTTTGTCGCGATTTTTTATTGTGTTAATCGTGTCTTTGGATTGGGCAGTTCCCATAAAAACCGATAAAGAGAATAAAACTGTCGTGAGTTTGGTTTTCATTGAATTTATAAAAATTTTAGGTTTGAATTTTAAAACGTAAATTGCATTGCCAAATGTATACTTTTGTCCTTTATTATGTATTTTTTATCCGAAGAATTATTTTTCCCACCCGTTTCTCAGGCCTATCCGGACGGAATTCTCGCCATTGGTGGAGATTTATCAACGGAACGTTTATTTTTGGCTTACAAAAGTGGTATTTTTCCCTGGTTTGAAGAAGGGGATCCCATTTATTGGTGGTCGCCTAATCCGAGAATGGTTTTGTTTTTTGACGAATTGGTCGTTTCCAAAAGTATGCGAAACATTCTGAATCGAAATGTTTTCAGGCTGACTTTTAATACGAGTTTTAGAGAAGTGATTTCCAATTGCCAAAAGATAAAACGCGAAGGCCAAAACGGGACTTGGATTACCAATGATATGGTAGAAGCCTATTGCAAATTGAATGAAATGGGCATTGCCAAATCAGTTGAGGTTTGGCAAAACGATGAGTTGGTCGGTGGTTTGTACGGTATCGATTTGGGACATGTTTTTTGTGGCGAAAGTATGTTTTCTAAAGTTTCGAATGCTTCTAAAGTTGCGTTTATAGCTTTGGCAAATCAATTAAAAAAGGATAACTACAACCTTTTGGATTGCCAAGTGTACAACGAACATCTTGAAAGTTTGGGTTGTCGTGAAATACCCAGAGATGATTTTATAGCACTTCTAAAAAGTAAATGATTATTAAATTTAATCCTCGTCAAAATGCAAAACTTTGACAAAGATATTAAAAACCTAAATTGCAATAAAACGAATACTAAATGAATACGTACTCTGTAAAAGAATTGTACATCTACCCCATAAAAAGTCTGGCTGGAATTCGTGTTGAAAGCGCGAAAGCTGAAGAAATGGGTTTTGAAAATGACCGACGTTGGATGTTAATCGACGAACACAATCAGTTTATTACGCAAAGAAACCATCCGATTTTGAGTCAGTTTTATCCGATGGTTATTGGAAGCAAAATTTCTATTAATCATCACGACAAAAAACATGAATTTTTGATAAATGAAACTTTAAATGAGCCTCTATTTTCAAAAGTTTGGGATGACGAAACCCAAGTCGTCGAAGTGAATAAAACGACTTCGAAATGGTTTAGCGAAGCACTTGGTTTCGATTGTAAATTGGTTAAAATCAACACTAGCGGCGACAGAAAACACGAGTGCACAAAGCTGAATACCACCATAAATGTTAGCCTGGCCGATGGCTATCCGTATATGCTAATTGGCACCCAAAGTTTAGATTTTTTAAACGAAAAACTGGAAGAAAAAATTACGATGGCAAGATTTAGACCCAATATTGTCATTAGTAGTTCGGTGGCTCACGAAGAAGACTCGTTTGGCGAGTTCCAAATTGGAACTGTGCAATTCAAAAATGCAAAACCTTGCGGGCGATGTATTATGGTGAATACGAATCCAAAGAATGCCATTGTAAAAAAAGAACCTTTAAATACTTTGAGTACGTATCGAAAAAGAGACAACTCAATTCTTTTTGGAACGAATGTTATCTGTTTGAATGAAGGTAAAATTAGTGTTGGCGATGCTTTGGTTTTTTAAAGAGATTTAATTTTTTCTCCAGCAATCTTCGATGTGATCGTTGACCATTCCTGTGGCTTGCATATGAGCATATACTACGGTTGAACCTACGAATTTGAATCCACGTTTTTTTAAATCTTTGCTAATTTCGTCTGAGAGTGGGGAAGTAGCAGGAACTTCTTTTAAGGATTGTCTTTTGTTGTCGATTGGTTTTCCGTCTGTAAAGCCCCAAATATATTTGCTGAAACTGCCAAATTCTTCCTGCACTTTCATAAAGGCAAGAGCATTCGAAACGGCAGCTCGAATCTTCAATTGATTTCGGATAATTCCAGCATCAAGTATTAATTCCTGAATTTTTTCTTCAGGATAATTAGCTACTTTTTTATAATCGAAATCATCAAAAGCAGATTGAAAGTTTTCTCTTTTATTTAAGATGGTAATCCAACTCAATCCCGCTTGAAAAGTTTCGAGAATCAGGAATTCGAATAATTTTTGGTCGTCATAAACTGGAACACCCCATTCTTTGTCGTGGTATTCTTTGTACAAATCGCTGGATAAACACCAGCCGCATCGTGTAGGTTCTTGCATTAGTCTTTGCCGTTGCCAATTTTCCAGTAGTATCCTTCTACTGTTGGAATGTAAGCTTTTCTACCTTTTACAACTAAGTCCGTGTAAATTTTTCTGTCATATTTAATGGCAATAGCTCCTCCAGAAATGTATACTGTATTATTTATAATGCTAGCTTTAAGCCTTCCGTCTTTGAATTTTGCATCGGACACTTTCTCCACTAGCCAAGTAGAATTCCATTTTATATCAATTTCATCTTCAGAAATTTTAGTAATACTTTTGACTAATTTTATGGCTTCTTTTGGTATTTCTAAATGTTGAGACAATTCATCCTGTGTGAGTGTTTCTCCTATTTTACATCCAATTAATATTTTTTGGATAGTATATTTTGAAGGTGTAGCAGTTTTTTTTGTTTTGGTGTCGACCGTGCTGTTCGGTCTGGTAGTAGTTACCTCATTGCCTTCGGGTACGTCGCCAGGTTTTGTGTTTGTATTTTCGTTGGCAGTGGCTTGCTTTGGTTTTTTAGTAAAACGAGCGTTGTTTAAAACCGAGCCTTTTGTCTCGTTTTCCTCTGTTGAAGTGGTTACAACCGTCGTATCTTTAGAAATTCCGGTTGTTTCTTTTTCTGTTTTTTGCTCATTTTCTGGACTAGGATTTGAGGTGTTTTCCTCTTTATTTCTGCCACAGCTGATGATGCTGAGGGTGATTATTAACACTAGAAGTATTCTTTTGTAGTCTCTCATTTTTGGAATGTGCTGATGAATTTTATATTCAAATATTGCTCGCATTATAATGAGCAAAGATAAAAAAATTGTTCTTTAAATTGCTATACCCAATCCAATTTCAAAGCAAGCCAAATTGGTTAAAAAAAAGGAGGTTTGAATGAACAAACCTCCCTTTTTGAATTGAAATATGAATTATAATTATCCCAATGCGGCTCTTTTGAAACCTGTAACAACAAGATCTTTGTCTAAAGATTTTACATAATCAGCAACGCTCATTTTGTTGTCTTTGATATAATCTTGGTTTACTAAGGTGTTGTCTTTAAAGAAACGAGCCAATTTACCTTTAGCAATATTGTCTAACATTGCTTCTGGTTTTCCTTCTTGACGCAAAAGGTCTTTGGCAATTTCGATTTCTTTAGCAATTGTGTCAGCGTCTACACCAGCTTCGTTCAAAGCAATTGGAGACATAGCTGCTGCTTGCATTGCTACGTTTCTTGCTGCTTCGTCTGCACCTGCAATGTTTGCAGATAAGGCTACCAAAGTGGCGATTTTGTTACCAGCGTGAATGTAAGAACCAATGAATGTTCCATTTAATCTTTCGAATGAACGGATTTCGATTTTTTCTCCAATAACTCCAGTTTGCTCGATTAATTTTTCAGCAACAGTAATTCCGTTGAAATCAGCAGCTAAAAATGCTTCTTTAGTGTCAAAATTCAATGCTAATTCAGCAAAATCTTGAGCTAATTTAATGAATGATTCGTTTTTACCTACGAAGTCAGTTTCGCAGTTGAGAGAAACGATAGCTCCAGTAGTTTTGTCAGCACTTACAATAGCGATAACAGCACCTTCAGTAGATTCTCTGTCTGCGCGGTTTGCGGCTACTTTTTGTCCTTTTTTACGTAAGTTTTCGATAGCTAAATCGAAATCTCCGTCTGATTCTACAAGTGCTTTTTTGCAGTCCATCATACCTGCACCTGTGATTGTTCTTAATTTATTAACGTCTGCAGCAGTAATTGTTGCCATAATATAATGTGTTTAATGTTATAAAAGTAAAAATTCCAATTTTCAAATCCTAAACTCCAACTTTAGCAAATTAACAACTTAACGTTACTAATTTTTTTGGAATTTGGAATTTAAAATTTGGAATTTAAAAATTGATTTATTCTTCAGTTGCAGGAGCTTCAACTTCAGCTGTTGGCTCAGTTTCTTCCACTGCAGCTACAGGAGTTTCCACTTCTTCAGCATTGGCTTCAGGTTGAACGTCAGCTTCAGCACCTCTATTCGATAGTCCATCAACAACTGCAGCGGTAACAATAGACAAAATTTTGTCGATTGATTTAGAAGCATCATCATTGGCAGGGATAACATAATCTACCTCTCTTGGGTCAGAATTAGTATCCACCATTGCAAAAACTGGAATGTTTAATTTTTGAGCTTCTTTTATAGCAATGTGTTCCGCTTTGATATCTACTACGAACAAGGCAGCAGGAAGTCTGGACATATCAGCAATTGAGCCTAAGTTTTTCTCTAATTTAGCACGAAGACGATCTACTTGCAAACGCTCTTTTTTAGAAAGCGTCATAAATGTTCCGTCTTTCTTCATCTTATCAATAGTAGCCATTTTTTTAACAGCTTTACGGATGGTTACGAAGTTGGTCAACATTCCGCCTGGCCATCTTTCAGTGATGTAAGGCATGTTACAAGCTGCTGCTTTGTCAGCAACGATATCTTTAGCTTGTTTTTTGGTAGCTACGAATAATATTTTTCTACCAGATGCTGCAATTTTTTTCAAAGCTTCGTTAGCTTCTTCGATTTTTGCAGCAGTTTTATATAGATTGATAATGTGAATTCCATTACGTTCCATATATATGTATGGAGCCATATTTGGATCCCATTTTCTAGTCATGTGTCCGAAATGAACACCTGCTTCTAGTAATTCTTTTACTTCTACTTTGTTTGACATTTTTTGTTTAGTTTACGTTCTGTTGATTAGCAATGTGTTTTTTAAGGTTATTAGTTTGTAGTTTGTGGTTGGTAGTTTTTTAAAACTTCCAACTTCTAACTTCTCACTTCTAACTTCTGCAACCCATTTAGATGCTAAACTAATTCTCGCCTCAGCGAGCAACAACAACATTGTTTTTAAATTTATTATCAGTAAATCTTGCGCAAATTGCACAAGACAGGCAATATTAACGTTTAGAGAATTGGAATCTCTTACGAGCTTTCTTCTGACCGAATTTTTTACGTTCCACCATTCTCGGGTCTCTTGTTAATAAACCTTCTGGTTTCAAGATAGCTCTGTTTCCTTCGCCAACTTCACACATTACTCTTGCCAAAGCCATTCTTACAGCTTCTGCTTGACCAGTTGAACCACCTCCGTAAACGTTCACTTTTACATCAAAGTTGCTTACGTTTTCCGTCATAGACATTGGTTGTAACACTTTGTACTGTAAAGTTGCAGTTGGGAAATACGTTTCGAATGGTTTTTTGTTTACAGTGATTACACCTGTTCCCTCTGTAACGTATACACGTGCAACAGCGGTTTTTCTTCTACCAATTTTATGAATTACTCCCATTACTTAAGATCGTTTAGGTTAACAGTTCTAGGTTTTTGAGCGCCTTGTTTGTGCTCTGGTCCTACAACAACATTTAAATTTCTGAAAAGTTCTGCTCCTAATTTGTTTTTAGGTAACATTCCTTTTACTGCTTTTTCTACTAACAATGCAGGATTTTTTGCCTGTAATACTTTAGCAGTTAAAGTTCTTTGTCCTCCAGGGTAACCAGTGTGACGAACATAAGTTTTTTCACTTAGTTTGTTACCTGTAAGGTTGATTTTTTCTGAGTTGATAACAATTACGTTATCTCCACAGTCCACGTGTGGGGTATAACTTGGCTTGTACTTACCTCTAAGAATCATAGCGACCTTAGTTGCAAGACGACCTAAGTTATGACCGTCAGCGTCTACCACGATCCATTCTTTAGATGCGGTTGCTTTGCTTGTCGATACTGTTTTGTAGCTTAATGCGTTCACAATAATTTATTTTAATTAAACATTCCATTCCCAATAAAGGGAGTGCAAAAGTACAATTATTTTTTTGAAAACCAAATAGTCGGTAATTTTTATTTAATATTGATTATCAGTTCTTAAAGCCTTTGTTTTTTGGAATGATTTGTTTTCATTTCCTTTTTCGTCACTTTCCGAGAATCGCAAGCCTTTTTATTGTTTCAATTTTTGTTCTACTGGCCTGAACTATTTACTTTATTGGTTCTACTTGGTTGGGTATGAGAATAAATTTGATATTATTTTAAATCACATAGAAAAGTAATCGAAATTGTTAAAAAAGATTGACATAGAAAATTCTTTTTGCAGATAGTGCTATGTTTATGATGCAAAAGCGAAGCTTTCTAAAAATAAAATCTAAATTCGAACCATAATATAAACTACGTGGTAAAAAAAACTTCACAACATTTCTAGTAAAATCACTTTATTTAACACAAAGTTGTTATTTTGTTTTATTTTTGAAGCAGTACAAACCCCGCCGGATATGAAATTTTCTAAAATCTTTTTTTGCCATTTGCTTGCTACCTATTTAGGAATCCATTTTGGCTTTCCCCAAAATACGCCCATCGTTACCACTATTTTATCGGATGAGACTAGCTTTTATTATACTGATTTCAAAAAATACCCGGCTTTGCAGCCTAATATGCCCATTGGAGTTTTTGATTCGGGGACTGGTGGACTGACGGTTTTGAATGCTATTGTAACTTTAGACAGCTATAATAATACATCGCATCAAAAAGGGGGCGATGGAATTCCTGATTTTGCTGCTGAAGATTTTATTTATCTGGCCGACCAAGCCAATATGCCTTACGGTAATTATGCGGCAATGAACAAAACCGATTTGCTGAAGGAACATATTATTAAGGACGCTCAATTTTTATTGGGAAACAAATACTATAACAATAATGAGTTGTTTACCAATAAAAAACAAATCAAGGTTTTGGTCGTCGCTTGCAATACGGCAACCGCTTACGGATTGACCGATATGGAGCAATTTTTAGACAAAACGCAAACCAAAGTAAAAGTTATTGGTGTAATAAATGCCGGTGTCAAAGGCGCATTGGCTACCTTCAAAAAATCCGAAAGCGGAAGCATTGGCGTTTTTGCAACTGCCGGAACTGTAGCTTCGAATGGATATACAAATGCATTGAAAAAATTAATCGAATCCGAAAAATACCAGGGAAAAATTCAATTTTTCACCCAAGGCGGTGTGGGTCTTGCCGAAGCTGTGGATGAAGACCTGAATTATATCGACAAAAAAGCAACCCAGCCCAGAGACCTATATAAAGGACCAAGTTTGGAACAAAATAATTTGAGTATCAATAAAACACTTTTGAAAATTTACGGTTTTGATTTTTCTGATTTTAAAATGCTCTGCGACGCTAAGCATACGGACCAATGTACCATAATGCAAATTAACTCGCCCGAAAACTATGTCCGATATCACCTCGTTTCTTTACTCGAAAAAATGAAAGCCACTCCCGATGCGCTTCCGCTGAAGACACTAATTTTAGGCTGTACACATTATCCATTTTTGACAAATGAAATTCAAAAAGTTTTAGTTGAACTGCGGAAAGTCAAAGTTGATGGTAAATATAGGTATCGCAAACTTCTTTCTAAAAATGTACAATTGATTGATCCGTCCGTTTTTACCGCACAAGAAGTCTATAATTATCTGCGTCGCGAAAAATTGCTAAGCGAATTGGATAAAAAAATGCAAGCAGATTTTTATATTAGCATTCCTAATTTGAGGAATATTCAGGTGGTGACCGAGGATAATGGTAAACGATTTACGTATGATTATAAATACGGAAGAAACGCTGGTTCTAATCAAGAATTTATCCAAACGGTTCCGTTTTCTAAAGCCAATATTCCGCTGGAAACTAGCCTTCGATTGGAGAAACAAATTCCAAAAATTTATGAACTCTTGCTCTTTTCCAATCAAAATCAATTGCTCTCGCCAGCAGATAAATGGTGATAATGGGTAGGAAATATCGTTTGCCTCAAGTTTTCTATAAAAATCTATTTTTATCTTATTTTAATAACAGACAGAAAAATAATTCAATGGTTTTTTTATTACCTTAGCACTTTAAAACTAATTTTCTTATGAAAGCTAAAGCCACTTTAAAACAAATCGCTAAAGAACTTAATGTTTCTGTTTCAACGGTTTCCAAAGCATTAAATGATAGTCCTGAAATTAGTGAACAAACCAAAACTCGCATCAAAGAATACGCCAAGCTTAAAAATTACAAACCCAATGTAATTGGTCTGAATCTTAAAAACAGATCGACAAAAACTATAGGTGTGATTATTCCTAATATTTTGGATTCATTTTTTGCAAAAGTATTCAGCGGAATCGAAAAAATTGCAGACCAAATGGGATATAATGTTATTATGTGCATCTCGAACGAATCGCTTAAAAAAGAAGCAAACACCCTTAATATGTTGAGCAATGGAACCATAGATGGTTTTATTTTGTCGATTTCTGAAGAAGCTCAAAAATTACAAGAGTACAGTCATTTTCAGGAAATTATTAACGAAGGAACTCCAATTTTGATGTTCGACCGTATTGCCGAAGATATTATTTGTGACAAAGTGATTGTTGATGATTTTGATTCGGCCTTGAATGCCACCCAACACCTTATTAATACAGGTTGTAAAAATATTGCGTTGTTTTCTTCAATCGACAATTTAAGTGTTGGAAAACTCAGAGTCGAAGGGTATCTGCAAGCTTTGAAAAACAACAACATTCCGGTAAATCCTAATTTGATTGTTCGCACCGATTCTGAAGATGATTTAAAAAGTAAAATAGGAGCTGTGCTCGATAACAATACTGTCGATGGAATATTCGCTCTGGCCGAAAACGATTCGGTTGCCTCTTTGAGAATTGGACTTAAAAAAGGGTATAAAGTTCCCGAAGAGTTATCGATTATTGGTTTTGCCGATGGCATTCTTGCTTCCCGAAGATTGTCTCCAAGTTTGTCAACCTTGAGTCAATATGGTGTCGAAATAGGGGAAGAAGCCGCCCGAAGAATGATCAAAAGATTAGAATCGAAGGACGAGAATTTGCCCTATGAAACTTTTGTAATCAAAACGCAACTCAGAGAGCGGGAATCAACCAAGAAATTGTAGTACAGGGTTTTTAGCATTTTTTAGGTTTCAAAAACCTGAAATAATGCAGTCCAATTGATCCTGTTTTCAAACTGAGTCAATCCTTGATAATTGTCTATTTCATTCAGATTTTCAATACAGAAAAGGTCTTGTTTCGCATAAGGAACAAGGCCTTCTTCTTTTAGTTTTTTGGCCAAATATTCTTGCTCGTATTGTCCTGGAGTTGGAATAAAAAAGGCTTTTTTGCCGAGCTGTGTCAAGTCCATAATTGTGGTATAACCCGATCTGCAGAGCACGGTTTCACTTTCGTTAAAAGTTTGTTCCAATTGTCTGCTATTCATAAAGTTATAATAGGTTACATTGTCTATTTGCTCTTTTTTTTGCTCCTTTTCGACTATGCCTTTAATGAAAATCGCGTTTCCTTTGTATTTTACAATTTCCTCTTTCAGCTTTTCTTCCAATAGACTGCGCTGAGGTTCAGGCCCCGAAAGGATAATCATCAAATCGTATAGTTTTGGTACTTCTTTTTTGTGCATTCGGCTCAAAGGGCCAATGTATTTCAAATTGAAATTAGGATGTTCGATGTGGCCTAATTTGCCAGTTAAATTTTTTGGTCCTTCTACATCCGGAACCCAGCATTCATTATGTTTTTTGATAATATGCTGATGCAAAATACTAGTAAACCAAGTCGTATTCCCCGTCATCACATTCAATTGGTGTGTAAGATAAACCGAAGGTATTTTTTTACTGAATACGCCCAATCTGTTATCGGAGATAATGCCGTCGATATCATATTTCTTAATCCATTTCCGAACCTTTTTTTCCTCTTTCCACACGGCTTTGACCATTTCCGGAACGTTTTTCAATAATTTCCATTTAAAATTTTTTCCGTTCTTGGCATATTCAATTTGATAGGAAGGTAATTTGAGCGTTTGTACGTACGGAAATTCTTTTTTCAATAATTCGAGCGCAACCCCATCCGAAGCGATAATTGGGATATAATTATTTTCTTGTAATGCTTTTATAATTGGAATACAACGCGTTGCATGTCCTAATCCCCAGTTTAACGGAGCTATCAAAATAGTTTTATTGGCAGTAGTGAAATTCATTTTTGTAAAGTAATTTGATACCCGAAAGATAGGAAATCAATAGTGAATCATATTTTCAAAGTATTACCATACTGTTAATTTAAGGTATAAAAAAACTGCCCAAAAAAATTAAATTTGGACAGTTTTCTATATTTCTTCAAAATTAGTCTTGGATATAGGTTTTATTGCCGTTTTTGTTGATATAATATTTACCACCTCTTGAGCCGGTATATACTTTTTTGCCTTTGTATTCACCAGTTACTTTGTCTGGAGTTTTTGGTGCTTTTTCGTTAGATTCTTTTAGTTTAGGTTCTTTTTTAGTAGCATTTCCTTTGGTGTACTTTTCGTCTTTTATTTTAGCATCAATTTTATTGACATCCGATTTGTTCGACTTTTTGTCATAATCGTAGCCAGATTTTGATTTACTGCTTTCTTTTTTAGCTGTCGATTTTGCCGGAATATCTTTGTCATGATCATAGCCTGATTTCTTTTTGCTGGTTTCTTTTTTTGCTGTTTCTTTTGTAGCACTTGCTTTAGAAGCCGACTCTTTTTTAGCCGTTTCTTTTGTAGTACTTGATTTTTTTGTACTCTCTTTTTTGGTTGATTTTACAGGTACATCTTTATCATAATCATAGCCTGATTTCTTTTTGGTAGTTTCTTTTTTGGCAGGCTCTTTTTTCGACTTAGAATCTTGGGCATAAAAAGTGCCTGAAAAAAGAAAAAGTAAGCATAATAAAAATAATTTTTTCATAATGATTTGATTTTTAAGTTTGAACACTAAAGTTAATAAAAAATGTAGTACAAGGTAAATTTTTAATTTTTTTTATTAAAAATACGCTCTTAACTGCACACTTCCGGTATGAATGGCTTGACTGGTTTCACTTTTCCTGCCTTGGTAATTCAAGTTGATATCAAGAAAATTGGTTAAGTTTTTCTGAAAAAGCAATCGCCAAGTCAGGTTTTGCCCCGTTTGCAATCCTTCGAGCATCTGAAATCCTACCGATGAGAATTCATTGCCATCATAATTATTTTGGTAAAACGAGACTTCTCCATTCATTGTAAAATTCTTTTTTCCAGCGTAGGTAAAGGCGGTGCCAAATCGGTTTTGTAATAAAGTTTCCAGATTTCCAATTCGATTTTCCTTGTTTTGCAATTCATAAAACAAATCCCAACTGGTGCTTTTGGTGAACAAATAACTGATTTTTGGAGCCAATTGATACCCTTTGATTTCAAAATTCTTTTCTGGATAATTCTCAGAGTTCAATGCAGTTTCAATGGTTTTGGCAAACATCCCGAACAACCAGCTTTTTCGATACAAATGATTGTATTGCAGTTGATTCGAACTATTTTTGGCATTTTGTGACCCTATGGAAAGCAAATTTTTATTTTGGTTCTGCACATAAGTATAGGTCACCGAATGCTTTTGTTTGCCTCGATTGTAAAATAAACTATTTCTAAAGCTGGAATTCAATCCCAAGACATTTTCATCAGATTTACTGAAGGGATTTAAATCAAAATTATCGCCTTTATTTTCTATTTTACGATCGATAAGATAGGAGGTTTGATTGTAAAAATAGGAAAGTATTTTTTTGAAACCGGCTTTATTTTGCCACTGATTGGGATTTAAAGTAAGCGACTGGGAGAATTTATTTTGATGTGTTTTGATATAAATGCGGTTGGGTAAATAGATTCTAATGTATTTCGCTTGATCCACAAAAGGCGCCACTTCGAACTCCTCTAATTCCTGTATTCCATTGCCGTTATAATCGTTCCAAGTATAAACTCCTTGTCCGATTGGGACTTCTAGGTAGGTAAATTCCTGTTGTGGAATGGAACCCGAATTGGTCTCAAATACGGTTGTCCATTGTACGAGTTGATTGAAAAAACGGTCGTTATACACCATTCTCGAATTCAACGACGGCTCATTTTTTTTGTCTGCAGCTACAAAATCCAAAACACGATAATTGGCAAAAAGGCTTAAGTCTGCTTTGCTGGTTTGAATTAATTTTGATTTCAAAGCGATGGTTTGAGAGTTGTTGACACGTTGAATGATTCCGTTTTGCAAACTATCATTCATCCTTCTGAAATAACCCAATTCGACAAAAACTTTGGTGCTGTCGCCACGACCGGCAAAAAAACCATATTCTGTAAATCGTTGGCTCAAAGCCGAAAACTGATTGGTGGTTTTATCTTTTTCTTGATTATCTTCTAAGTTCAGACTCGTGCCCATCCAGTTTTTCTTGAAATGATATTTGATTTGGGTCTGGTTTCTCAAGAATTTTGAGGTGGAGGTGCTCGCATCACTATTCAAATAACTGCCTCGACTCTTGATGTTCCAATCTTTTAAGTTAAAAAAAGCGTTGAGAATATGACGACTACCGGCGAAACTTTCCGAGAAATCGAGTTTTTCAAATTGGTAGGTCAAATTTCCTTTTTGAGGTAATGCCATCAATAAGCCCGAAATCAAATAGCTTTGATTGCCAGTTGTGGTTGCGCCAAGGTTCCAATCTCGACTGAATTCGATATTATAAAGACGCTCCACCGTACTGAAATTCTTTTGCACAAACTGATAATTGGCAAAAGCATCGACGTTCCATTTTTTTGAAAACAGCCGTTGCTTCGCATTTATTTTCGTCGCCAAACCTTTATTATTCGTGTCGTCTAAGGATGAAAACAGGTTTTTATCATTGTTACTTAATCCAAATTCAAAATCCACGGTCGTTTTTTCGTTCGGATTGTATTTTCCCAAAAAGGTGGCCACCTGAATTTTTAGTGGAGCCACCAGCTGTACCACGGCGGCATAATTTCCTTGCGGAATGGCATTTATGGGGGCAACGTATTCGTAAATTTTACCAATGGCCGCATTGCTTTTTAGCACATAATTTCCTTTATTTTGAGCTACTTGACTGAAGCGAACATTGTACAAAACATCCTGAGGATTATTGGAATATTCGAAATATTCGACTCCGTTTTCGACAGTTTTTTTGTAAAGAATTTTATTATCTGAATATGAATCCAAATAGGCCGATGGTGCCACCATCAAATTGGTATTATCGCCAGCATCTGCCAAAATTTGGGTTTGCTCTGCCGAAAGCGATTGTTGCAATGGCTGATTTTTCAGGTCATTTTCTGAATATAAATAGCCGCCAAAACTCCATTTTTTACTTTCGTGAGTTCCTCCTGCATAAGTCACTAATCGGGTGTAATTTTGTTCAGAATATTGATACTCAACCGTGATCCGCATTTCGGAAGTAATGGTAAATAAAGGGGTAAATATGATTTCTCCTGCGTTATAATCGATGGTGTAGTCTTTGTTTTCGCCTCGGGTCAGAAGAATCCCATTGACAAAAACCCGCTCGGAACCGGAAATAACCAGAATATACAGTTCACCATTTTGTCCAATGAGTTTGTAGGGTCCTTGATTGCCTTCTTGACCTACAAAACTACTTTTCGAATATTGACCTCGCACTAAAGCTGCTGAGGCAAAAATGTTAGTCTTACTATCTTCATTTCCGAAATTGAAACTACTCGAAAGACCTTGAGCTTTTTTGTTGAAATTTAGAAATTGGGTGGCGCGATTTTCTAGAAAGAGATCTCCTGCTCGAATGTTCCACTGATTGCTAAAAAGTTCCATAAAAACATTATCGAATTGATCTAGTTTTTGTGAATATCCACCGTCTTGCAAGGGAATATTATTGTCTTGTAAGGAAGCGCGTAAACTCACTTTATCGGATAATTTTCCGGTGATTTGCAAATCTAAATTCGAATTTAAGACCGAATTTTGATTGTTGCCAATGGTAATGCCACGCGAGATGCTACCCGAAGTATTCAAGCCCTCCAACGGCTTGGTTTTTTTTGTAGCGTTGCCTTCTACCGCATATAATTCGCCGGCAGCTGCCTGATTGCTGATGACTTTACTGGAATCATAGATTTGATATTCTTTAGTTAAAAAAGAGGGTAATTTAAGATATTGAGCCGTCACAAATCCAGTATTCGAAGTGATTTTTTCGCTTAAAACTAGGATTCCTTTTTCGAAATTTATTTTGTAATCGGTGCTGTCGATGATTTTGTCATTGGCGTCAAGCAATTTGAAAAAACTGGGATTGAGGCTTTCATTTTCGATCTGAATGCTGTCTCGAGAAATCGGAACTTTTTTGGTTTTGTACAACGAATTGTCTTCCTGAGCTTGGAGCTCAGAAATACAAAGAATTGCCATCAAAATCAAGAAATATTTCAACATAAATACTTTAACTCCAAAGTGTCAAAAGTAGTATTTATAATTGGGAAAAAACAAATCGGGAAATTGGATATTTAATCTACAAAAAAACCACAAATTCACAAATTTTAAATTTGAGAATTTGCGGTTGAAATTGTTTTAATAGTTTAGGCTCCCTCTCCCTTGGAGACGGCTGGGGTGAGGATTTCTAATTTTCCTTTGTCACAATCTGCATCGTTTCGCGGCTTACTTGTTTTAGCAAAACCGTTTTGTTTTGTTCTACAGTTTGAGCAGCTTTTTCATTAAAATGTCTGATCGTGTAAAGTGTCACATTTTCATCAAAATCTACTTTGAATTTTTTGGCCAAAATTGGATTTAAATCTTTGAAATTGCCAAATTTATCTTCCACACAAACCGAAAAACTGATGGCGGAATTCTGAATTAAATTGACTTTCAATTTGAATTGGTGAAACAAAGCAAAGATTTCGCTGATGTTTTCTTCCATAATAAAAGAGAAATCGATCGATGAAAGCGAAATCAAAAGCTGGTTTCTTTTGACAATAAAACTAGGGATTTGCCATTCCGAATCAGAGCCTTTTGAAACACAAGTTCCCGCCAGCATAGGATTTATAAATGATTTTACATACAAAGGAATTTCCTTTTTCTGTAGCGGTTGCAACGTTTTTGGGTGAATAACCGTCGCTCCGTAGAATGCCATTTCAATTGCTTCACGATAGGAGATATGGTTTAGTAAGCTCGCATTTTCAAAATATCTTGGGTCGGCATTCATCACTCCCGGAACGTCTTTCCAAATGGTAACACTTTCGGCATTGAGGCAATACGCAAATATTCCGGCAGTATAATCGGAGCCTTCACGACCTAGTGTTGTAGTGAAATTGTTTTCGTCAGAACCCAAAAATCCTTGCGTAATGTTGAGCATTTTTTTCTTTACATTTTTGGCAATGTTTTTCTGAGTCAATTCCCAATCAACTTCGGCATCTCTGTAATTCGAATTGGTTTTGATGAAATTGCGCACATCAAGCCATTGGGTTTTGATGCCCATAAAATTCATAAAATGACTCAAAATTGTGGTCGAAATCAATTCACCATAACTTACAATTTGGTCATAAACAAAATTGTAATTCGGCGATTTGTTGTGAGCCAAAAAATATTCTAATTCAGAAAACAGCTTATTTACACCAGCAAAAACTTCATTTTTTTCATCCTCGAATAAATCCAACAAAATTTGATTGTGGTATTTTTTTACTTCTTGAACGGAGGCGTTTAACTCTTCCGATTTTTCAAAATAGTTTTTTATTACTTCTTCCAGAGCGTTTGTTGTTTTTCCCATTGCCGAGACTACCAACAACACATCTTCGTAACCTACTTTTTGTAAAACGTCGTAAACGTTTTTTATTCCTGCGGCATCTTTTACTGATGCTCCACCAAATTTGAATACTCTCATAAACTCTTAAAATTTCAATATTTTAAATTCCAAATTCCAAATTTGGAGTTTTTTAAATTAATTATTTTCTAAAAAGGCGTCAATTCCCGCTTCGTCCATTTGAGCCACTCTCCAATCGTCGAGTATTTTTGCACCTGATTTTATATAAAAATCTATGGCAGGCGTGTTCCAGTCTAATACTGCCCATTCAATTCTTCGTACCTTATCTTTCTTGCCTTGTTTGATAATTTCAGAATACAAGGCAAAACCTATTCCTGAACCGCGCATTTTTTCTTTCACCACAAGATCTTCCAAGTGAATTGTTTTTCCTTTCCAAGTAGAATAGCGGTAATAATACAAAGCAATGCCCACAACCTCTGATGCCACTTCGGCAACAAATAGGTGAAATAAAGGTGTTTCAGAAAAACCATCACGAATTAAATCTTCCGCCGTAATAAGCACGGCATCAGGTTCGTTTTCGAAAACGGCCAATTCTTGAATAAGTCCCAAAACGGCTTGCATATCTGTGGGATTTCCTTTTCTGATATTCATAATTTTTTACCTAAAAAATGGTTATTAGAGAAAATTTAGTAAAATAAATGGCAAATATACAATTCTGTTAAAGGAAAGGAATAAAATATTTCCGATTTCACAAAAAACCCGATATTTGTGACTTCAAAACAACTACAACGATTTCATTATGGAAGAACGCAACAAAACTCTCGGTGAATTTATTATCGAAAATCAATCAGCATTTCAATATTCGTCGGGTGAATTATCCCGAATTATCAATTCCATTCGGCTAGCTGCTAAGGTAGTCAATTATAAGGTAAACAAAGCGGGATTAGTTGATATTATTGGGGCAGCTGGAGCTCAAAATATACAAGGAGAAGACCAACAAAAATTAGATGTTTATGCAAACGAAGTTTTTATTCAAACGCTCGTAAATCGCGAAATTGTTTGCGGTATTGCATCCGAAGAAAACGACGAATACATCACCGTCGAGGGGAATGACAATTGCCATAATAATAAATACGTAGTCTTGATGGATCCGCTCGATGGGTCATCGAACATTGATGTGAATGTTTCTGTTGGAACCATTTTTTCGGTTTATCGTAGAATTTCGCCTATCGGGACACCGGTTACAATCGAGGATTTTTTGCAGCCTGGAATCAATCAAGTGGCAGCGGGCTATGTGATTTATAGCACCTCGACGATGTTGGTTTATACCACAGGTCACGGTGTAAACGGATTTACTCTCAACCCAGCCATCGGAACATTTTACCTTTCGCACCCTAATATTCAATTTCCAAAAGACGGAATTATTTATTCTATCAACGAAGGGAATTATGTGCATTTTCCGCAAGGGGTGAAAGATTATATCAAATATTGTCAGCTCGAAGAGGAGGAAAGACCTTATACTTCAAGATATATCGGAAGTTTGGTTTCGGACATTCATAGAAATATGCTCAAAGGTGGGATTTATTTGTATCCAACGAGTTCAAAATCACCAAAAGGTAAATTGCGGTTGCTTTATGAATGCAATCCTATGGCATTTATTGTGGAACAAGCAGGCGGAAAAGCATCGGATGGTTTTAATAGAATAATGGAAATTCAACCTACTGAATTACACGAAAGGGCCCCTTTCTTCTGTGGAAGTTACAATATGGTAGAAAAAGCGGAAGAATTTATGCGATTGGCCAAATTGAGTAAATACTAATGCTTTAAAAAACAATGAAGCTCACCAATTGGTGAGCTTCATTGTTTTAAAAAAATTTGAAAGTTATCGATTCAACCACCAAATACTGGCATTCAAAACCGTGGCAAAACTCACCCATAGCAGGTATGGAATTAATAAATAACCAGCTATCTTATTGATTTTTACAAATTTGTTATACGTTTCATAAATCATCAGCCATAAAACAATGATTTCGATGCCAGCCAACATTGGGTTTTTCAAACCAAAGAACAAATACGACCACAGGGCGTTCAATCCCAGTTGAATTGCAAAGAAAACTAAGGCATTTGTAACGGCATCTTTTTCCTGTTCTATTCGGTTCCAAACCAACCCTGCCGCAACGCCCATCATCGTATAAAGCATTGTCCAAACGGGTGCGAAAATCCAATTGGGCGGATTAAAACTGGGTTTTATCAAGGTGGGATACCAAGTCGCTATTGCAGAACGGGTGACCATTCCCGAAAAATAACCTACCACCAAACAGGTGACCACCACAACTAAAATTTTGGAAATTTTATTCATCTTTAATTTTTTTCCAAAATTAATCAAAACTTTGAAGGAATCAACAAATAAAGAAATCAGTATCTTTGCGCAAATTTCACATTGATGTTTTCAGAAAACGATTTTATTCCGCATAAATATTCCCAATCTATCGAAACTGGAAAATTCGAATGGAGTTCGCCAAGCAACATTGCTTTGGTGAAATATTGGGGCAAAAAAGAAGGGAAAGGGCAGCAAATTCCGGCTAATCCTTCGGTGAGTTTTACTTTGAATAATTGTAAAACGATTACCAAATTGGCTTTCGCCAAAAAACAAAGTCAAGACACTTTCTCTTTTGACTTGCTTTTTGAAGGAAAACCCAAAGAAGAATTCAAACCCAAAATCGAACAATTTTTTGAAAGAGTTTTGGTGTATTTACCGTTTTTGAAAGACTATCATTTTACGATTGATACTCAAAACACCTTTCCGCATAGTTCCGGAATTGCTTCATCGGCTTCAGGAATGGCGGCTTTAGCAATGAACTTGATGAGCTTAGAAAAAGCATTAAACCCCGAAATGACCGAAGATTATTTTTATCAAAAAGCCTCTTTCTTAGCGCGTTTGGGCTCCGGAAGTGCTTGCCGAAGTGTAAAAGGAGAAGTAGTGGTTTGGGGCGAACATAAAAATATAAAAGGAAGCTCGGATTTGTTTGGCGTGGAATTTCCAAATGCCATTCACGAGAATTTCAAGAATTTTCAAGACACCATTTTATTGGTGGACAAAGGCGAAAAGCAAGTTTCGAGCTCTATTGGTCATAATTTAATGCACAATCATCCATTTGCCGAAAGGCGATTCGAGCAAGCTCACGAAAATTTGGATCAATTAATTAGCGTTTTCGAAAGTGGAAATCTAGAGGAATTCATCACCATCGTCGAAAGCGAAGCATTGACTTTACACTCGATGATGATGACTTCGATTCCGTATTTTATCTTGATGAAACCGAACACATTGGAGATTATTAATCGAATTTGGAAGTTCAGAAACGAGACGAAAATACCGGTTTGTTTCACTCTTGATGCCGGTGCCAATGTTCACGTTTTATATCCAGAATCGGTGAAAGAAAGTGTTTTGCAATTAATTAAAACTGAATTAGTTGGCTATTGTCAAAATGGTCATTATATTTGTGACCAGATTGGGATTGGATCTGAAAAAAATCAATAGTAATAGAGCTCAAAATGACATTGAAACAAGTCTATAAAGTAAACAACAATCAATTGACAATTAGTTTGCCGGAAAATTTTCGTGGCAGAAAGCAAGTTATGGTTATAGTTGAAGATATAGAAGAAGCCCAATTGGATAAGATTATTTTAATGAAAAAAGCAGCAACCGATTCACTTTTTTTATCTGACATTCAAGAATTAAGTGCTGATTTCAAAAACATTGATGCAGAAAATGTATGAGTTTCAAAAAATGGGATATTTACAGAGCAAATCTAGATCCCATTGTTGGGTCTGAACAAGGAAAATCAAGACCTGTTTTGATTATTAGCGAAGATTATATCAACGAGCTTTTGAATATTGTCAATGTTTTACCAATAACAAGCCGGAAAATGGGAAGACAAATTTATCCAAATGAATCGCTTATTGAAGCAAATATATTTGGTTTAGAAAATGAATCTATAATTTTATGCCATCAAATTAGAACACTAGATAAAAGTCGTTTGTCCAATAGATTTGGAACAATTAGTGTTATTGAGAAGCAAAATGAGGTTATTGAATCCTTATGTTTTCAGTTAGGAATTGAAAAAAGCAAATAAAATGAACATTGAATTAGAAAAATCAGAGTTGATGAAATTAATTTCGGATTGCAATAACCCAATAATTTTAAAGCAAATACGAGATGTTTTTAATAAATCTGAAAAGAGAAAGTCTTCTTTGCGAAACAAAATTGATAAGGATATTAAATAAATATGAAAGGACCTTTATTTTACTCAAAAATATTACTCTTCGGAGAATACGGAATTATTCGTGACTCGAAAGGATTGTCTATTCCTTACAATTTTTATAATGGTGCGCTCAAAAGAGAGGAAAATCCTTCTGAAGAAGCCATAAAATCCAATGGACATTTGAAACGTTTTGTATCTTATTTAGAAACTTTGCAAAGCGAACAACCGGAATTGGTTACTTTCGATTTAGCGACTTTAAAAAATGATGTCGAAACCGGAATGTTCTTTGATTCCAGTATTCCACAAGGGTATGGAGTGGGAAGTAGTGGCGCCTTGGTAGCAGCTATTTACGACAAATATGCCCAAAATAAAATTACCGTTCTAGAAAATTTAACTCGTGAAAAACTATTAGAACTTAAAACGATTTTTTCTCAAATGGAATCCTTTTTCCACGGAAAAAGTTCAGGTTTAGATCCGTTGAACAGTTATTTGAGTATTCCGATTTTAATCAATTCCAAAGACAATATCGAGGCAACAGGCATTCCAACTCAAAGTTTGAACGGCAATGGCGCCGTATTTTTAATCGATTCAGGAATTGTAGGCGAAACCGCTCCGATGGTCAATATTTTTATGGAAAAATTGAAAGACCAAGGATTTAGAAAAATGTTGAAATCCCAATTCATCAAACATACCGACGCTTGTGTCGAAAATTTCTTGGGCGGCGATATGAAATCTTTGTTTGCCAACACCAAAAAACTTTCGAAAGTGGTTTTGAATAACTTCAAACCGATGATTCCAGAGCAATTTCACGGCATTTGGCAAAACGGAATTGAATCCAACGATTATTATCTCAAATTGTGCGGCTCGGGCGGCGGTGGATACATCCTCGGTTTTACGCAAGATCTAGAAAAAGCAAGAATTTCACTTAAAGATTATAAGCTCGAAGTAGTTTATCAATTCTAATACATGCTAAGCCGAAAGAACAAAATTATCGTGATGAAATTCATCAGTTTGTTTTCTGTGGTTAGAGGCTACAACATTCCGATAATCGTAATAGCCCAATATCTTTCAGCCATTTTCATTCTCGCTCCCGAAAAAAGAGCCTTATTCATTCTTCTAGATTTCGATTTATTTATCATCGTTTTGGCATCCTCATTGGCCATTGCTTCTGGATATATTATCAATAATTTCTATGATACCAAAAAGGATTTAATCAATCGTCCCAACAAGTCAATGCTCGATCGATTGGTCAGCCAAAAAACAAAACTAAACGTATATTTTGCGCTTAATTTCATTGTGGTTTTTCTAGCTATTTTTGTGTCTTGGCGCGCTTTTTTATATTTTTCGGTATATATTTTCTTGATTTGGTATTATTCACATCGAATAAAAAAGCAACTATTTCTTGGGAATTTAATGTCTGCATTTCTATCGGTATTGCCTTTTTTCGCCGTGTTTTTATATTACAAAAATCTCTACGAAGTCATTTTGGGGCACGCTGTTTTCTTGTTTTTATTGCTTTTGATTCGGGAATTGGTCAAAGATTTAGAAAACATAAAAGGTGATCTAGCTAACGATTATAGAACCATTCCCATTGTGTATGGCGAGGAAGTTTCGAAGAAAATAATAACCATTTTATCCCTTTCCACCATCATTCCAGTATACATCTTAATCGAAGTTTTCGATGTGGGTTATATGGACATCTATTTTTATACTTGCTTAATTATTCTGATTTTTTTCCAGCTTTCCTTATGGAAATCAAACACTAAAGAGCAATATGTTTTGCTTCATAATGTCCTGAAATTCCTAATCGTAGCAGGCGTTTTTAGTATCATCCTCATCAATCCCAGCGTGTTGTGGCACGGCAAAAAATTATTGCAATCGATTTAATTGTTATTCTGATCCTGATAGCTATCGGGAGAGGTAATCAGGAGCTTAATCCTGCTGTACACTGTATCTTTGCTGCCGAACCCCGGCAACAAAGGATGCCGTTTCCATCAGGGCTAGGCAGACCTAATCCAAAAACAATCAACTAATAAGCAATAAAAAACTATCTTTGCATAAAATTTTAAAAGGTTATGAAATGAGCTTTGGCGAATTACATATTACCTATAAAAAATAAATAAAATAAAAATATGAATAACAAGGAAGGCAATAATAATAAAAGTGGAGGTAGAGCCAATAGCTCAAGACCCAATTCAAATAAGCCGAAGCCAGCAATGGCTAAGCGAGCTCAAGGGCCTAAAAAAGTAAAGCCATCTGTAAAAATAGCGGAGCAAGAGGCTGCTAAAAACGCAAAAAAACCGAACCAAGCACCGAAACGACCGAAAGTAAAAGACGAAATTCGTTTGAACAAATACATTTCTAATTCTGGAGTGTGTTCGCGTCGGGATGCCGATATTTACATTCAATCTGGAAATGTAAAAGTAAACGGAATTCCGGTAACCGAAATGGGTTATATGGTAAAACCAGGTGATGTTGTCAATTTTGATGGAGCTGTTTTAACTCCTGAGAAAAAAGTATATATCTTGTTGAACAAACCCAAAAATTTTACCACAGCTCTTGACGAAGGTCAAGAAAACCGTAACGTTTTGGAATTGGTAAAAGGTTCGACAACAGCAAAAATTGCCCCTGTTGGAAGAATGGACAAAAACACTACTGGTTTGTTGTTGTTCACTAACGATACCGATATGATTCGTAAGTTTACGTTACCAACGAATAAATCTTCTAAAATCTACCAAGTTTCTTTGGATAAAAACTTGAAATTCGAGGATTTAGAAAAAATACAAAAAGGTTTGGTTATTGACGGACACCGCATTTTTGTTGAAGATGTAAGTTATATTGAAGGTGAAGCTAAAAGTGAAATTGGATTGAAATTAAGATCGGCCAATGTTAAAGTGGTTCGTTCTATTTTCGAAAATTTCAGCTATGACGTTTTAAGAATTGATAGAGTTGCTTTTGCAGGGTTGACTAAAAAGAATTTGCCTCGTGGAAACTGGAGATTGCTTACAGAACAAGAAATTATCAATTTGAAAAACGTGTAATTTTTTTAAGATTATTATATTGGAAATCCCAAAGCAATTTGGGATTTTTTTTGTTTTAAAATTTCTAACCAGCTCCGCAAAGTCTCTGACTTTGCGGTAGTGATTTTCGGTTTTTAACCGATTTTGTTTTAGATTTCTTTATTTTTTATGACAGTCACAGACTGACTAACACATCCTCAAAGTCGGAGACTTCGCGGAGCAGCGAAAAAAATGATTTATTTCCACTTC
Organism: Flavobacterium nackdongense; assembly: GCF_004355225.1. Lineage (NCBI taxonomy): Bacteria > Pseudomonadati > Bacteroidota > Flavobacteriia > Flavobacteriales > Flavobacteriaceae > Flavobacterium > Flavobacterium nackdongense. The sequence continues at coordinate 3,011,302 of NZ_CP037933.1, forward strand.
AAAGTCTCCATCAAACGTTGCATATCGTTTTTGATATAACTTGCAGCGGGCATAATAGAATCAAAATTGGGTTTTGCGTAGAAATAAACGGAGCCGCTTACAAAATGATTGATGCTGTCCGTCACATAAAATTGTGAATTGGTAGCCGCATTGCCATCCACTTGATAGAACATTCCATATACTTTTTTGGAAGGATTCAAATAGGGTTGTTCCAGAATATCATCGGCTTTGATTACGTGTTCATAAGTCAACTTTTGAGCATCACGCAACAATTTATCAATGTCATTATTCACGGGTTTGTAGGTCAAATAAATGGTGGCTTTCATTTTTGGGTAGGTAATGGTAAATCCGCAATCTTTTCCACCTTTGATAGTGGCATCCGAATTCATTTCGAATTCAAACGGACATTGGCTTTCAAACTGAGCATATTCCGCCTCAGGATAATCCAATCGCAAATAAGCCGCAGGTTTAGGTAAAACCTCGTCTTTACAGCTAAAGACAGAAATTAGCATTATAAAAAGTAAGGGAATTGCAATTTGTTTGTTCAGCATATACGACATTTTTATTTAAAAACTTTGAAATATTCCCCTCCTATGTAGGGGTTAGGGGAGGATTATTCAATAGTGACTTTTATTTGTTTAATACGTTTTTTATCGACCGTTTCGATGGTAAACGTACAGTTTTCGAATGTTATTTTCTGGTCTTTTTTGGGAAAATTGCCCAAAATCTCGAGAATAAATCCCGCCAAGGTTTCGGCTTCGCCTTTCTTCGATTCAAATGATTCTTCCTCTACATCAATCACTCTGTAGAAATCCTTGAGATTTGTTTTTCCTTCAAAAAGGTAGTTTTTATCATCAATTTTAGAATAATTTGTGTTGTCATCATCAAATTCATCGCTGATATCGCCCACAATTTCTTCGATAATATCTTCAAGCGATACCAAGCCCGAAGTGCCTCCATATTCGTCAACCACAATCGCTAAATGGCTTTTCATACTTTGGAAATCCTTGAGCAAATTGTCTATTTTCTTGTTTTCAGGAACAAAAAACGGTTCTCTTAGCAAGGTTTTCCAATCAAAATCTTTTTTGTTGATGTGGGGCAAAAGATCTTTTACAAACAGAACGCCTACGATATGATCTATATTGTCTCGATATACTGGAATTCGCGAGAAACCCATTTCTAGAATTTTTGGAAAAATTGCAGTAAAAGATTCTTCGATTTCCAATGCGAAAATATCCATTCTCGGACTCATTACTTGTTTGGTATCTGTATTGCCAAAAGTTACAATGCCTTCCAATATTTTTTGCTCTTCGGTAGAAGTTTCTTCAGAATCGGTGAGTTCCAGCGCTTGCGATAATTGATCGACAGAAAAGCTTGTTTTTTGTTTTCCTAATTTATTATGCAGGAAAATGGTAGCTTTTCGCATTGGCAAACTGATGGGTGATAATAGTTTGTCAAGTCCTGAAATAGGGTAAGCAATTAATTTTGCAAATTTTATGTTGTTTCGACTAGCATACACTTTTGGCAATACCTCGCCGAATAACAAGATTAAAAAAGTGACTAAAATCACTTCAACAATAAATTTTAGAATTGGAGATGCGATTCCAGAGAAAATTTCGTGGCCAACGTATGAAAACAAAATCACGACTCCAATATTGATAAAATTATTGGCCACCAATAATGTAGCAAGTAATTTTTTGGGTTTTTCTAAAAGTTCTGAAATTATTTTTCCCTTTGATGGGTGTTCTTGCAAAGTATCGTCGATGTCTTTTTGTGACAAAGAGAACAGCGCAACTTCGGCTCCTGAAACTAGTGCAGAACAAAACAGTAGGGCAAAGATCGCGATAAGACCCAATAAAAATGGGGTGTCTAAAGTGTATTGTTGAAAAAAACTGGGCTCTGGGTCCAAATTAAAAGGAATTAGTTAAACAATCAAAACGGCAAATCATTGATAGGTAAACCGTTGTTTTCTGCGCCAAAGTTAGTATTTTTTGTGGGTTCGGTTGGTTTATTTTCCTTGCTTTGTTCAAAACCTTTTTTGGTGGTTAAAAAAGTAAAATCGATGGCTTGAATTTCGGTAATGTATTTTGTAGTTCCGTCTTCGGCTTGCCATTGACGCGATTTAATGCGGCCTTCGACATAGATTTTATCTCCTTTCGAAAGATATTTTTCGCACAATTCGGCTGCTTTGTTGCGCACCACAATATTATGCCACTCGGTTGAAGTGATTTTTTCACCCGTTTCTTTATTAATATAGGTCTCGTTTGTTGCCAAAGGAAATTTCCCAATACAAGAATCACTTTTGAAATAGTGCATCTTCACCTCGTCGCCTAAATGGCCAATCAGCATTACTTTATTCAGAGTCGAATTCATTTGATTTGTTTTCTATTTTCAAATATAATGATTTTTGAATAAGTTCTAAAAATCCTTTTCGATAAAATTATGAATGGCAATAGGGAATGGAAATGTTTTTAAAGTTGCGGCGTCAATACCGTTTGCTACAGTTCCTTTTAAATTAACTTTCCAAAACTTGATATGCAAATGCTGATGCGATAATTTATGAATAATACTCTCAGGGTTCATTTCGGATAGGCTTTCGATAGTATTTTCTTTGAAAAAGTCGGTCTTAATTTGTTGGGAAATAAATGCAAAATCTTCTACTTGCTCCGTTTCAATCAATGGAAATTCATAGAGATTGTGCCAAATTCCTTTGGCTGTTCTTTTTTGAATGATGGTCTTTTCATCATCATCAGAAACTACTATATAATTAAAGTATCGATTTTTGACTTTCAACTTCTTTGATTTTACAGGCAATTGATCGACTTTCTTTTTTTGCAAAGCGGCACAACTCGTGTTGAAAACGCAAATTTCGCAATTCGGACTTTTAGGAACGCACTGCAAAGCGCCAAATTCCATTATGGCTTGGTTGAACAAAGCGGGGTTTTCTTTTGGCATCAATTCGAAAGCCAAAGCGGCAAATTCTTTTTTGGCTGTAGCCGAAGCAATATCGGTTTCTACATCAAAATAGCGCGACAAAACCCGAAAAACATTTCCATCGACAACCGGAACGGCTTCATTGTACGAAAAAGAGGCTATAGCAGCAGCGGTATATTCGCCAACGCCTTTTAATTTTAATAAGTCATTGTAGTTGTTTGGAAATTTCCCTGATAATTCTGTAGCGATAAACTGAGCTGTTTTATGTAAATTTCGAGCACGGGAATAATAACCCAAACCTTGCCACAGTTTCAAGACCTGTTCTTCGTGGGCTGCAGCCAAATCAAAAACGCTTGGAAAAGCATTTGTAAAAGATAAAAAATAGGGTGTTCCTTGTGCTACTCGCGTCTGTTGAAGCATAATTTCTGATAGCCAAATGAGGTACGGATTATCGGTTTTTCGCCAGGGTAAATCACGTTTATTTTCTAAATACCACCTTATCAATACGTTGGAAAAGATCATCGTTAAATTTTAGTTAGCAAAAGTAAAAGTTTATGTTGTTAAATTTTAATGAATTAGCTTGAATAATTGTTTTTTTTATTCCTATCTTTGCAACCTCAAAAAATTAGTACACAATAATAAATTACGAATTAAAATGACAAAAGCAGATATCGTAGCAAAAATCTCAGAGAGATTAGGTCTAGAAAAGGGAGATGTTCAGGCAACAGTTGAGACCTTTATGACAGAAGTAAAAACCTCATTAGAAACTGGGGATAATGTTTATTTAAGAGGTTTTGGTAGCTTCATTGTAAAAACAAGAGCTGAAAAAACAGGAAGAAATATTTCTAAAAATACTACAATCAAAATCCCTGCTCACAATATTCCAGCTTTCAAACCCGCAAAAGTTTTTGTAGAAGGAGTGAAAACGAATAACGAAGCAAAATAATATTTATTAATCACAAAATCACCAGATTATGCCAAGTGGTAAAAAAAGGAAGAGACATAAGGTAGCTACGCACAAACGCAAGAAAAGAGCGAGAGCTAACCGTCACAAAAAGAAAAAGTAGTTTATAACTACTTTTTTCTTTTTAAACGTTCATTGAAATTGAGATTTAAGATTGTAGATTACCGATTTAAGATTGCAGATTTAAGAAATCTGAAATCAAGAATCAAAATTCAGAAATCTAAAATCTCCCCGGGTTCAATACCTGTTAAAATTATTGTTTAATCCATCCTTACCGAAAAGTTTATGGTTTAGAGTTAATAGTTTATGGTTTCTAACAATAAACAACAAACAATAAACAACAAACCTAAAGTCAGGATAAAAATTTACAGAGTGAATAAAGAATTAATCATCCGTTCTAGTTCAGATGCCGTAGATTTTGCCTTATTAAAAGATGGAAAACTAATTGAATTACACAAAGAACAAGAAACAAGCAATTTCCAAGTTGGCGATATTTTTATTGCCAAAATTAGGAAACCCGTTGCTGGACTGAATGCCGCTTTTGTAAATGTAGGCTACGAAAAAGACGCCTTTTTACATTATCACGATTTGGGTCCTAATCTTGCTTCCCAACTGAAATTCATAAAACTTGTAAGCGCAGGTAAAATAAAAGATTTCTCCCTAAAAAACTTTCAGTTTGAAAAAGAGATAGACAAAGATGGTTCGATCACTGATATTATCAATTCGAATCAATCTATCTTAGTACAAGTTGTCAAAGAACCAATATCTACCAAAGGTCCAAGAATAAGCGCAGAGCTTTCACTTGCCGGAAGATTTATTGTTTTGGTTCCGTTTTCTGACCGTGTTTCTATTTCACAAAAAATAGAAGACAAAAAAGAAAAGGATCGTTTAAAACGACTCGTACAATCCATCAAACCAAAAGGATTTGGTGTTATTGTTCGCACAGTAGCCGAAGGCAAAAATACAGCCGAATTAGAAAAAGATTTGCAGAACCTCATAGAGAGATGGACTGCAATGTGTAAAAAATTACCAACCGCTCATCATCCGTCCAAAGTATTAGGAGAGCTCAATAGAGCTTCATCAATACTGAGAGACGTCTTCAACGATACCTTTAGTGGCATCCAAATAGATGATGAAGAGTTGTACAACCAAACGAAGGATTATTTACAAGAAATAGCCCCTTCGAAAACATCGATTGTTAAGTTTTATCAATCCAAAGACACTCCAATTTTCGAGAAATACAATATAGAGAGACAAATCAAGACCTCCTTTGGAAAAACAGTTTCCATGAGTAAAGGTGCCTATCTTATTATCGAACATACCGAAGCTTTGCACGTTATAGACGTCAATAGCGGAAACCGTTCTAATAAAGCATCCAATCAAGAAGACACTGCCATGGAAGTCAATATGATAGCCGCCGCCGAAATCGCCAGACAATTGCGTCTTCGTGATATGGGCGGAATCATAGTAGTCGATTTTATCGATATGGGCAATCCCGAAAATCGCAAAGTCTTGTTCGACTTCCTCAGGGAAGAAATGGACGACGATAAAGCCAAACACAAAATCTTACCGCCGAGTAAATTTGGATTAGTCCAAATCACCCGACAAAGAGTAAGACCGGAAGTCAACATCAAAACTAGAGAAGAAGATCCTAACAATGGAAACGGCGAAATTGAAGCGCCAATTCAAATCATTGATAAAATCGCTCTTGATCTAGAAAGTATATTAAAAACACACAATGAAGTTGTGCTTAACGTACATCCCTTTGTGGCCGCATACCTTACCAAAGGTTTTCCATCAATACGTTCAAAATGGTTTTTTGAACATAAAAAATGGGTGAAAATCATACCACGTGACGCTTACACGTACTTGCAATACCATTTCTACGACAAAAAGAAGAATGTTATTATAGAGTAAATCAAAAACCGCCTTTCGTGAGATTGGCGGTTTTTTTGTGTCTAATTGTCATTGTTAGGAACGCTTTCTTTTCTTTTCTTTTTTAGGAGCTAATCCAGCTATCCGTTACAATCTTTTCTTTTTTTAAAGAAAAAAAGAAAAGGATTTCCACTGCTATCTGGGCTAGAGGATTTCGAGTTAAGAAAACGTTCTATTTCTTTAGGTTACAGATGATTTTTTTACTAAACAGAATTTTTACTAAAAAAGCTTGTTGGTCATTTTTCTCTCTTTTCTATTTCTTCTATTGCACTTTTTAAGAAATATTTATAATCAGTCCCTTTAGCAACCTTTAATTTTTCAATCAGAATTGGCAAAGATTTTTCAGTTCCTATATTTCTTAAAGTTACAGCAATCATTTCTTGTAAATGTTTATTTTTTTCATACTCAAAAGAATTTAATAATTCTGTTTCTATTTTTGGATTTTCAGAATGCTTTAATGAAATAGCAGCGTTAGTTTTCATTGCTAACTTTCCGTTTTTTAAAATACTGACAATTGGCTCTAAGTTATAATCTATTGGTTTAATAGCGTTTGTGATAGAAATTAATATAGTTTCTTGATTTTCCTCAGTTTCTATCTCAAGTCGATTAACTAGATATTCAAAAATTTCTTTATTTTTCAAATTTTTAGATAAATGACCTAAACAAAAATATGCTCTACTTTTAAAATTTTTTTCAGTTTTTTCATTCTCTATTATTTTTTTCAATCTGTCCGAGTAATTTAAATCTTCAATTTTTTCAGCTTGTCTAGTAGCAACCCAAGAAATCCATTTTCCACTTTCAATTGAATTTTTATCAAAATATTTTTTCCAAATATTATATGGAAAGAAATAATTGCTATTAGTCATTTCAACAAGAAGACTTTCAATCGGCAATTTTGCTAATTTATCCTTTAATCTATTTTTGAATGTACTTTCTATCCAGTTCATATCTTAATATTATCACCAATTATTTTCTCTTCCTAGCAAAAAACCGCTTCATCAAATCACTCGCTTCATTCGCCAAAACACCACGAACCACGGTAGTTTTAGGATGCAATTGTGTTCCCATTTTTTCGAAACCCCGATGTTCGTCACTGGCTCCAAAAACAATTTTAGAAATTTGACTCCAATACAAAGCACCTGCGCACATTTGGCAAGGTTCCAATGTCACGTAAAGTGTACAACCGGTTAAATATTTTCCGCCTAAAAAATTAGCCGCAGCAGTAATAGCCTGCATTTCGGCGTGAGCGGTAACATCATTGAGCATTTCGGTAAGATTGTGACCTCGAGCTATGACTTTATTGTCGATTACAATTAGGGCACCAACCGGAATTTCATCCTTCTCAAAAGCCATTTCAGCCTCTTGCAAGGCTTTCTTCATAAAATACTCGTCAGTGAAAGGGTTTTCCATAAAGCAAAAGTACGATTTTGAAATAATTTTAGTTAGTTTTATAATCAGAAACAAATCGTATGGAAAGAAAATATAGAATCACGATTCCCGAACCTTGTCAGGAGGATTGGAATAAAATGACACCAAATGATACTGGTAGATTTTGTGGGAGTTGCTCCAAAAACGTAGTTGATTTCACCAATATGATTCCTGAGGAAATTCAAATCTACTTCCAACAGAATAAAAATGTTTGCGGAAGAATAAAAAAATCACAATTAGATTCTATTACAATTCAAATTCCAAGTCGAGTTTTATATTCTCAAACACAATACCATAAAATGTTTTTATTGGCTTTGTTTATCGCAACGGGAACAACACTGTTCAGTTGCGCCGATAAAAATGGAGAGAAACAAAAATTTAAGACAATAGAAGTTGTTCAAGACAAAATAGAGAAGAAGTCAAAAGTTGGGATTATACAGCCATCAAAAGACTCGTTAAATAGCAGAAATCAAAGGCCTAACTCAAAAATCAATCAAATAAAATTTACTAAGCCAAAAACTACAATTTGTAGTGAGGTAGTCCTTAATAAAGAAGCAAAAATAAATAGTGAAACTTCTATTATTTATGAAGATAATACAATCTATGGTGGAATGGGAATTGATGTATACCCAGAATACGTCGGAGGAATGTTAAAATTCAACGCTTTTATCAAAAACAATTATTTAATTCCCGAAAAGGCTAGAAAATTAAATGGCAAAATCCAAGCTACTTTTGTAATTGAAAAGGAAGGCACTTTAAATGACGTAGTCATTATGAAAGACCTTGGTTTTGGAACAGGTGATGAGCTGATTCGTGTTTTGAAGCAATCAAAAAAGTGGACTCCTGCTGAAGAACGAGGTAAAAAAATTAGATTTCAGTTTGAATCTGAAATTTTCATAACTACCGATACAGTTAGAAAAATATTCAATTTAAAAAAAGTTACCGCCAGAATTGATACCATTCAAATAAAAAGAATCACAAAATTCAAAGATTAAAAACCTAAATTGAATAAAAAAGCAGTCCAATCTAAGTTGCTAGCGCTAGCCCAAGCGTTACGTTTGCTCAAAGAATTTTGTATTAACGCTAATATTGGTGTACACCATCAGTACTATCGGCCTGATCAATTGTTATTTTTAAATTAATACTGATTTTTGTATATTTTGATCCATTTTAGTCCCAAAAAATACAAACATAGTCCCTACGGGATAAATTTTTGATGCAAAACATCCTTACTATCAAAATGTAACTTCTAGGAGGTCAGCTCCGTTAGGAGTAAAATATTGGTAGACTAAAAATAAGGCAACCTAGTTACAATGTCCCTTGGGGACTATATTTGTTGGAAGTTTTCTTCACTGTATTAAATAATTAATCGGACCGCAATGATTAGAAATATTTAAAATAATTGAAAAGTATTTTTAAGTACTTCCACGAACGAGTGATTAAAAAGAAATTGAAATAAAATTTCGATATAATGCTCAGATATCCCTATCCATCGGGATTTTTTTTGTTCAGTATTATTAGTGTACTCGGAAAATTGCCAGCAAATCAAGTCGTTTATGTTTCTGCTAAATGATTTCTATTACCCAATTTTTACCAATACATATTTGCACAAAAAATCAAAGACAACGTGAGGGAATTTGTTACTACAATACTAAATCCATAATCCAAAAAGGATACAGTTTAGGTCGCAAAGTTAGTTGCCAATCTGCAATTTTTTTACAATTCTAATTCTCCAATAAGCTGCCTTTCAGGTTTTTTAATGCCAATGCGGATGAAGGGTTATTACTAAAGAGGGGTACTACAGTGACTCGGGACCCATAAGGTTTTTAAAACCTCATAGGTCAGGTCTGTTTTTAAAAATCTATAAGGTATAAATTCAATCCTTAATTTGTTGTAGCACTTGATTTTTTAAGTTTTGTTTTCAGAGGTTGTGCTTTAATCAGGCTATTTTTTCTCTTTCTCCTAAGAAGTTCATCATCATCGAGTTTGTAGTTTTGAGTATTATTGATATACTGCGGTTCTGGGATGGGACGTGTTTTTTCTGTTTTTGGAGAACAAGAAAGGAACAAGCAGCCAAGAATTATTAATGTAGTGAGGTTAAGTGTTTTCATTTTGGGATAAAATTGTATTTAGGTGCAGTTAGAATAGAGTGTTTTCAATTGAATTTTTTCGATTCGTTTGAGTTGATTTTCGGTAAGCAAGCCTTTATTTTGAGCCTGAGTTAGTAGCTCGAAGAGGTCTTCCGATTTGGCTTGCATATAAGCATACTTCGCCAGTGAAATAAGATTTCCTTTCAAGGATTTTTTGTAGTGCTTGACGTATTCTTTTAAATAGTTTTCGTAATCATCAAGTCGTTTGTCCCATTTGTTTCGAAGCAATTTTGTTGGACATCGTTTCGGTTGGATTGTATGGTGTGCGGATGTATTTGGGTTCATTTCCATAGGAAGAAATTTAAATTAGCCAAAAATAAATTCAATTAAAATCGTATCCTTACGTAAAACCGTAAAGAGGTAAAAAAAATTATTCTACATCAAAATAATAGCGACAATACACGTGGTTAAAATAATGCGTTTCGATCGCTGTTGCTTTCATCAGCGCCACAAATTCGTCTAGTGAAACATCAAAATACTGATGAATTACTTGAAGTTTGAACTCTATTTCAAGGGTTTTACTTATCTCGTCATAGCCCACAGAGATAATATTGCAGTCGTTTACCGTGTATCGATTCATTGTTTTTTATATATTTTTTTCAAATGTAATCGCAATAAAAAGTGCATCCTTACGTAAAACCGTAAAGAGGGAAAAAAAATTAAAAAAAAATAAAAAATCGAAAGAAGCTAAAAAAATCGAAAGAAGCTAAAAAATGGAAAAAATCAAAAGAATCAGAAAAGAATTCAAGAAAATCGAATCGGCTTAAGTAGGGAAATTTGAAGCCAAACTTCCAACTTCCCTCTTCCAACTTCCGACTTCCCACTTACACTAACCCCAAATCTTTAGCAATAGCAATCAGATGCACGTTATTATTGGCTTTGAAGAATATTTTGAGGCGGTTGATGCGCTTTTCAATGCTGCTGCTCCCGTTGGGGATTATTCCGGTAGTTTTGAAATCTACGGCGATTTCTTCTAAAGTGAAGCCTTTCGACAGGGACTTGAGCAGAGTGATGTCATAAATTTCAATTTCAATGAGGGATTTGTCTTTTAAGGCGTGTGACAATTCCTGAGAAAGAATTTTGGATTCGTTGTCAAAAACGCTTTGAATGGCTTTTTGGAGTTCCGGAATACTGTTTCGACCTTTAGAAACAAAAGCATTCACACCTAAATCATTAAACAAGGATTTGATTCGGAAAGATTTGTCTTCAATCGAAAAAACTACTGTTTTTAGAGTAGGTTGTATTTTTTTGACTGCGGCAATCAATTCGTCACCACAAGTTAAATGATTCTCTCGATGATCCACTTTGAAGGACAAATCACTAATTAATAAATCAAAGGGTGCCTCATCTAATAGTGCTTTTTTTACTTTCAGAAGGGCGTCGTCACAATATTTAGCGTGGTGAATTTCTACAACGGAAAGTTCTGCCAACGCTTGTCCGACGGCGATGCTAATACTGTCTAAATCTTCGGCTACTAAAACTTTTTTAAACATAATGTGGTATTATAGTGGAATGTTGAAACTTGATTTGAACCCTTTTCCGGGTTTGGTATCAAAAGTAATCGTTCCGTCTACAGCTAGAATACGGTTTTCCACATTTTGCAGTCCATTTTTCGAATTTATTTTGTCTAAAGCGGCTCCACCCCCGTTATCACTGTAATCTAGTTGTAAAGTTTTTTCATTTTTTTTACAAGCGATGACCACCAAACTGCAATTGGCGTGTTTTTTCATGTTCACGAGCAACTCCTGCAGCGCCCGATAGACAATAATTTTTTTGTGGGCTTCCAAAGCCTTCCAGTTGATGGAATCCATACCGGTTAGCAATATAGTGACCGAATCGGTATTGAAGCTCGACAACATTTCTTTAAGACCTGACACAAAGTCCAGTCCAGTGTCGATGTTGCTATTTTCTTTTGAGATGTTCCTGGTGCGGGAGTATATGGTATCAAGATTACTCAACAATAATTCTTTGTTTTGACTCAAAGATAAATCTTGCGTTTCGGCGAAAGCCATTGTGTGATAGACGTCGTTGGCCAATTCGTCATGCAGCTTTTTGGCAATCCGTGTTTCTGTATCGTAGGAGGTTTGGATTTTGTCTTTTTTGTTGATGGCTTTTAAGAAATAATATAAAAAAACAGTGGACAAAGCGCCAATGAGCATCAGAAAATACAAAAGCAAGTTTCTGCTTTTTTGTTGTTCCAATTCAAGTGCGGTAAGGACTTTTTGTGTTTTTAGAAATTGATTTTCTTCCTTTTCCTTCTTAGCGTCGTATTTTATTTTGGCAAATTGATTTCGGGCGTTTTGCCGTACTTTGGTAATGCTATCATTGAGGAAGATGTATTGTTCAGAATGTTTTTTTGACTCGTTTCCAGCGCTGGTTTGAATTAATAAAGACAATGCTTCCAAACGGTCGTCTATATTATTGAATTGGGTCGCTTTTTCATACCCCAATTGCGCATAATCTTGAGCTAAAACGGGATTAGATTTTTTGTAATATTGAGCCAGATTCAGGTAACTTGCCACTATGCCCCACTGGCCTTTGATTCTTTTTTTTATTGCTAATCCTTGATTCAAATAGGCAATACCCTTCGGATTTCCTAGTTTGAAGTACGAAAAACCCAGATTGTCAACGACCTTCGAATAGGTTAAAGTATCTTGAATCACCTCCTTTTTCATTCGCAACGGAAGTAGAATTTTTAGGGCGCTGCGGAAATCGTTTTTCGCCATATAAACCACAGCGATATTGTGCGTAAACATCAATTTGCGGCTAGAATCTATTTTTAGATTCAAGCCCTTATGGTAGTAATGCAAAGCATTTTCATAATCATAAAGTTTCATATAAATAATCCCCAGTACATTATAGATGGAGCATTCGTAAGCGGGATCTATGGTCTTCTGTAACAATGGAAGTGCCTCAATAGCCGTAGTTTCACTACCCGCATAATCGCCTTGGCTCAGTTGAATGGCAGCCATTCGTTCCACCGAATAAATAATTCGGGTCTGGTCTTTGTTTGGATCGCAAAGTGATTTGGCCTTGTTGTGATAGTAGTAAGCACTATCATACTGTACTTTCTCGAAACAGTGATCGCCACGGTCAATGAGGCGGTCAATTTCGGTCAAATTGCTCGGTTGGCTACTGGTGTTTTGAGGCTTTTTTTCGCAAGATTGCAAGACGAGAACTACAGCTAAAAGCAGAAAAATCGGGAAATGGAGCTTTGGGACTTTCATTCCCTGAAATTATAGAAATTTATTAAATAAATCATAGTTGCCTAATAGTAAATAAAAGATATCTAAAATAGAGTAGACGGCCGCCGTTAGTGAGATGTAAAAAACAATCTATCTACTTGGCTTGATCAAAAGCATGTTTTTGTAGCGGCCATTAATTGCTGCCATAGTTTTTTCGGCTTCGATGCGGGTTTTAAAATTGCCAATCCACACTTTATAATTGGGTGTATTGAAAACAATAGTGGCGTCAATCGATGTGAATTCTTGTCTGAATTCAGTCAAAGTTTTTTTTGCCATTTCACTTCCGCCAGTATAAATCTGAATTTTATAAGAGTCATTTACCGTAAGTGAAGCGTTTATTTTTCTTTTTTCGTTCAGTAATTGTTCAAATTTTGGGTCTTGACTTACAGAAGTTTTTTCCTGTTGTGCGTGTAGACCACACGTAAAAAGCCCTAAGTAAATAAGATAACTAATGCTTTTTCTTGTGATTAAAGTTTTCATGCTTTCAATTTTATACAAAAATAGTATTTATACACTAAACCACAGAAAAACTTGTTATTTAGAATCAATATAAATTATATTTAAGGCTATTTTAAGGTTTTGAGAATAGTACATAAAGTGTATTTTTGCCTAATATTTTTAAAAACTGATTTTTGTCATTTTTTTTGTTTGATAAAAAGCTTATTCAAATTGTAGATAATTACTATACTATATGAAAAAAATGGGTAACCATAGTTCGATTTCAAAGAAATTATATTTAGGTTTAGCTTTAATGTTGAGCTTATCGTTAACTTCTTATGCGCAAGAAGCTGCGACTCCAATGGCAGCTCCGGCTGCAACAGCAGCTCCCGCAGCAACAGCGACTCCAGCAGCTGCACCTGCAGCAACATCAGGTGGTGATGCCGCCAAAGGAAAAGATATTTTCAATGCCAATTGTGCTGCTTGTCATAAACTTGATGCGAAAGCTACCGGCCCAGCATTAAGAGGTGTTGGTGCAAAATATGAAAAAGCGTGGCTTTACAAATGGATTCATAATAGTTCTGACTTGATAAAATCCGGTGATGCTGCTGCTGTGAAAGTATTTGAAGAAAACAACAAAATACCAATGACTGCGTTTCCGCAATTGTCAGAAGCTGATATTGACAATGTGATAGCCTATACTATGGAACCTAAAGCTGTGGCGCCAGCGCCAGTAGCGGGAGAAAAAGTTCCCGGAACAGCAGATGCCAATGCAGGCGGAATTTCTAATAGTGTAATTCTTGGTGCCTTGTCTTTAGTGATGGCCATCCTTATCGTAATGCTTGTCTTGGTAAACAATGTGTTGCGAAAAGTGGCTGCAGCCAATGGAATTCACGTAGCTTCTAAAGAGCCAAGACTGTCATTGTGGAAAGCCTTTGCTCGAAATCAATTCTTAGTATTAGTTTCAGCTATCTTTTTATTATTGTCTGGTGCTTATTTTGTCTATGGCTATTTGATGCAAGTGGGAGTAGATCAAAATTATTCGCCAGTACAGCCTATTCATTTTTCACACAGAATTCACGCGGGTAGCAACGGTATAAACTGTAACTACTGCCACTCGTCAGCTCGGGTTAGTAAGCATTCTGGAATTCCTTCTTTGAATGTGTGTATGAACTGTCACAAAAACATTTCTGAAGTGTCTGACACAACCGCTACTGCGGATTATTCTAAAGATTTCTACGATAAAGAAATTGCCAAATTATACAAAGCAGTAGGTTGGGATAAGGATAACCAAAAATATACTGGGGTAACGGAGCCTGTAAAATGGGTTCGTATTCACAACTTACAGAGTTTTGTCTACTTCAACCACTCGCAACACGTTACCGTTGCTGGTGTGGAATGTCAAACTTGCCACGGTCCAGTTCAAACCTATGAAATTCAAAAACAATTTGCGCCATTAACTATGAAATGGTGTATCGAATGCCATAGAAAAACCGAAGTTAAAATGGAAGGCAACGACTATTACAAAAAAATTCACGAACAGCTTTCTAAAAAGTATGGTGTCGATAAACTGACCGCCGCTCAAATGGGTGGTTTGGAATGTGGAAAATGCCATTATTAATAAGATAAATCAAGTTTAGGGTTTATGGTTGGTAGTATCAAACAATAAACAATAAACAACAAACAATAAACAACATTTATAGAATATGTCATCAAACAAAAAATACTGGAAAAGTGTTGAAGAACTAGACGGAAATAGTTCTATTGTTGAGGCGCTTAGAAATAACGAATTTGTTGAAGAAATTCCTACTGATGAATTTTTAGGAAATGATGGTGCTTTATCATCAACAGCTACAACACGTCGTGACTTTTTAAAGTACGTTGGATTTACCACAGCGGCCGCCACACTTGCAGCTTGTGAAGGTCCTGTTCACTTATCAATACCTTACGTAGTTCAGCCAGAACAAATTATCCCTGGAATTGCAGATTATTATGCAACTACAGTTTTTGATGGGTACGATTTTGCTAATCTTTTAGTAAAAACCCGAGAAGGGCGTCCAATCAAAGTGGATAACAATACTATGGCAGGTGCAAAATTTGCTGCCAATGCCAGAATCCACGCCTCAGTATTGTCATTGTATGATAGTATGCGTTTGAAAGAACCAAAAATTGCTGGAAAATCAGCAACTTGGGTGGATGTGGATGCCAAATTAAAATCTAGTTTAGCTGAGGCGAAAGCCAAAGGCAAACAAGTGGTTCTTTTGACCAATACCTTGGCAAGTCCATCGACTGAGAAGTTGATTGCTGATTTTCTTGGTAAAAATCCAAATGCAAAACACGTCATCTACGATGCGGTTTCTGAATCAGAAACTTTAGATGCATTCGAAATGGTTTATGGTGAAAGAGCTTTGGTGGATTATGATTTTTCAAAAGCTTCGGTAATAGTTTCTGTTGGTGCAGATTTCTTAGGGGATTGGCAAGGTGGAAATTATGATTCAGGTTACGCCAAAGGAAGAATTCCTCAAGGGCCAAAAGGAAACCAAAAAATATCGCGTCATTTCCAATTGGAATCAAATATGACGTTGTCTGGTGCTGCTGCCGATAAGCGTTTGGCTATCTCAACTGCCAATCAAAAGCAAGCATTGGTTTTACTGTACAATTTAGTTGCTGGAGCTTCAATTCCTGTAACATTGGATGCAAAAGTAAAAGCTGAAGTAACCAAGATTGCTCAAGAATTGGGCAAGGCGGGAAGCAAAGGTGTTTTGGTTTCTGGTATTCAAGATAAAAATGCACAATTGTTGGTTTTGGCCATCAATCAAGTGTTGAAAAGTGAAGCTTTTACAACCGTTGGGACACGACAAATTAGAAAAGGATCTAACCAAAAAGTAGCTCAATTGATTTCGGATATGAATGCAGGAAGCGTTCATACCTTGATTATGAGTGGTGTGAATCCAGTGTACACTTTAGCAAATGCTAAAGAATTTGCAGACGGATTGAAAAAAGTAAGTCTTTCAGCTTCATTTTCGTTGAAAGAAGACGAAACGGCTTCTGTTACTACAATTGCAGCAGCTGCTCCTCATTATTTAGAGTCTTGGGGTGATGTGGTGATCACAAAAGGAACTTATAGTTTGACTCAACCTACGATTCGTCCTTTATTCAATACCAAACAGTTTCAAGATGTGTTATTGTCATTGAATGGTATTCCTGGTACTTATTATACTTATTTAAAAGCTAGTGCGGCGTCTATCATTGCAGGTTCTTCTTGGAATCAAGTGCTTCACGATGGAATCTTTGTTGGTGCAATTCCTGCAGCAGCTGGAGGTACCGCTGATTATAATGGAGCTGCATCGGCCTTAGCGCAATCTAAAGCGGCTGTGGGCTTAGAATTGGTTTTATATTCGAAAACAGGTTTAGGTGATGGTCAGCAAGCGAACAATCCTTGGTTGCAAGAATTTCCAGATCCAATCACAAGAGTTTCTTGGGACAATTATGTGACTGTTTCCGCGGCAGATGCGAAGCAATTAGGTTTGTCCAACGAAATTGTTGCGAATGGTGGTTTGAACGGAAGTTATGCTACTATCAAAACTGTGGACGGACTTACTTTAGAAAAGGTGCCAGTTATTGTGCAGCCAGGACAAGCTGTTGGAACAGTAGGTTTGGCTTTTGGTTATGGTAAAAAAGCAGGACTAAAAGAAGAAATGCAAGTAGGTGTAAATGCTTACTCATTATATAAAGGGTTTAATAATGTACAAGCTGTGACATTGACGAAGGCTGACGGAGAACACGAATTTGCTTGTGTTCAAGGTCAAAAAACCTTAATGGGACGTGGTGATATTATCAAAGAAACTACTTTAGAAATATTCAATACCAAAGATGCTGAACATTGGAACGAACAACCAATGGTATCTTTAGACCATAAAGAAGTAAAAGCTACTACTGTAGATTTATGGACTTCATTTGATCGTTCTGTTGGACATCATTTTAATTTGTCTATAGATTTGAATGCCTGTACTGGTTGCGGATCTTGTGTTATTGCTTGCCACGCCGAAAACAACGTTCCTGTAGTTGGAAAATCTGAGGTAAGAAGAAGTCGAGATATGCACTGGTTGCGTATCGATAGATATTATTCATCGGAAGAAACTTTCGCTGGAGACAACGAAAGAAAAGAAAATATAGCCGGTTTATCGAGTTCGCTTTCTACATTCAATGAAATGGAGAATGCTTCTGATAATCCACAAGTAGCTTTCCAACCTGTAATGTGTCAGCACTGTAATCACGCACCTTGTGAGACAGTTTGTCCTGTTGCAGCTACCTCACATAGCCGTCAAGGTCAAAACCATATGGCATACAACAGATGTGTTGGTACTCGTTATTGTGCAAACAACTGTCCGTATAAAGTACGTCGTTTCAACTGGTTCTTATACAGTAAAAATAGCGAATTTGATTTCCATATGAACGATGATTTAGGTCGTATGGTATTGAATCCAGATGTAAGTGTTCGTTCTCGTGGGGTAATGGAAAAATGTTCGATGTGTATTCAGAAAACACAAGCTACTATTTTGGCTGCCAAAAACGAGGGAAGAGCAATTGTGGATGGCGAATTCCAAACCGCTTGTTCAAGTGCTTGTACTACTGGTGCAATGATTTTTGGCGATGTGAATGACAAAGAAAGTAAAGTGGCCAAGTTAGCAGAGGACGAAAGAATGTATCATTTGTTGGAACACGTAGGTACAAAACCAAACGTTTTCTATCACGTAAAAGTTAGAAATACTTAAGATAATTTAAAAATCAATTTAAAGGATTATGTCTCATATATACGACGCACCCATTAGAAAACCTTTAATCATAGGTGATAAAACTTACCACGATGTAACAGTAGATGTTGCTGCACCTGTTGAAGGGAAAGCCAACAAGCAATGGTGGATTGTATTTTCAATCGCATTAACAGCCTTCCTTTGGGGATTGGGTTGTATCGTCTACACTATTTCTGTAGGTATCGGAACCTGGGGATTAAACAAAACAGTAGGTTGGGCTTGGGATATTACGAACTTCGTTTGGTGGGTTGGTATTGGTCACGCGGGAACCTTGATTTCGGCAGTACTTTTATTATTCCGTCAGCGATGGAGAATGGCGATTAACCGTTCGGCAGAAGCAATGACGATTTTCTCGGTAATTCAAGCAGGTTTATTTCCAATTATCCACATGGGTCGTCCTTGGATGGCATATTGGGTACTTCCAATTCCGAATCAATTTGGTTCACTTTGGGTAAACTTTAACTCCCCTTTACTTTGGGACGTGTTTGCAATCTCGACTTATCTTTCGGTTTCCCTAGTTTTCTGGTGGACTGGATTATTACCCGATTTTGCGATGCTTAGAGACAGAGCAATTACCCCTTTCAATAAAAGAATTTATTCTATTTTGAGTTTTGGATGGAGTGGAAGAGCAAAAGACTGGCAACGTTTTGAAGAAGTATCTTTGGTTCTTGCAGGTTTAGCAACTCCACTTGTACTTTCTGTACACACCATTGTATCTATGGACTTTGCTACTTCGGTAATTCCTGGATGGCATACTACCATTTTTCCTCCTTACTTTGTGGCTGGAGCGGTTTTCTCGGGATTTGCAATGGTAAATACTTTGCTTATTATCATGAGAAAAGTATCAAATCTTGAAGCGTATATCACCATCCAACATATCGAATTGATGAACATCATCATTATGATTACAGGTTCTATCGTTGGTGTGGCTTATATCACAGAATTATTTGTAGCTTGGTATTCAGGTGTTGAATACGAGCAATATGCTTTCTTGAACAGAGCTACCGGACCTTACTGGTGGGCGTATTGGTCGATGATGACTTGTAATGTATTTTCGCCGCAATTTATGTGGTTCAAAAAACTAAGGACCAGTATTATGTTTTCTTTCATTATCTCAATTGTAGTAAATATTGGAATGTGGTTCGAAAGGTTCGTAATTATCGTAACTTCGTTGCACAGAGATTACCTTCCATCTTCTTGGACAATGTTTTCGCCAACATTTGTTGATATTGGAATTTTCATCGGAACAATAGGTTTCTTTTTCGTATTATTTTTATTGTATGCCAGAACATTCCCTGTAATTGCTCAGGCAGAGGTAAAAACAATTTTGAAAGCAACTGGAGATAATTTTATAAAAGCGAGAGCAGTAAATAAAGATTCACACCATGAGTAATAAAGTAATACACGCCATTTATAATGACGATGATATATTGATGGATGCCGTAAAGAAAACACGTGCAGCTCATCATCATATCGAGGAAGTTTTTACACCATTTCCGGTTCACGGATTGGATAAAGCAATGGGATTAGCACCAACGAGATTAGCCATCTGTGCTTTTATTTATGGATGCATCGGAATTTCATTTGGAACTTGGATGATGAATTATATAATGATTCAAGATTGGCCGCAAGATATTGGAGGCAAACCAAGTTTCAGTTATATTGAAAATATGCCGGCTTTTGTGCCCATTATGTTTGAAGAAACAGTGTTTTTTGCAGCGCACTTAATGGTTATTACTTTTTATATGAGAAGTAGATTATGGCCTTTTAAAGAAGCAGAAAATCCTGATGTTCGTACTACCGATGACCATTTTTTGATGGAAGTTGCAGTACACAATAACGAAAAAGAGTTGGTTTCATTTTTCGAAAACACAGGAGCGGTAGAAGTTAAAGTAATAGATAAGCATTAAAAGTGGATATGAAAAGCATATATAAAATTGCATTTTTAGTAGGTATTACTATTTTGGTTTCCTCTTGTAAAGATGACGCACAACCAAATTATCAATACATGCCAAATATGTACGAGCCGGTAAGTTATGGTACTTACTCTCAAGCAGCTGTTTTTAAAGGAGGGAAAGAAGGTCAGCTTCCGGCTGAAGGAAGTATCAAAAGAGGATTCGAAGTATATGAATACCCTGATACTCCAGACGCTTTGATTGCTGTGAAAGCAGCCAATTTGAAGTCTCCTCTTGGTCCATTGTCTGATAAAGAGAAAGAGAAAGCAAAAGCTTTGTATGAAATTTATTGCGCTATTTGCCACGGAAATGCAGGTGACGGTCAAGGAAAATTAGTAACACAAGGTAAGTTTTTGGGAGTTCCAGGTTATAAGGATAGAGAAATAAACGAAGGTAGTATTTTTCACGTGGTTACTTATGGTCTAAATAACATGGGGTCACATGCCAATCAGTTGAGTAAAAAAGAGCGTTGGATGGTGGCAACTTATGTGATGGAACTTAAAAGCAAATAATAATTGTAGAACAAACTCATCGTAATAGATATGTATACATTTTCAAGTAAATTAAAAACATTTTCTCTTGTCTTAATGGTTGTAGGACTTTTAGGAATAGGATATGGTTTTTTATCTGCACCCAAAAATAGTCAAGATGTAGAGGCACTATTGGCTGCCGATTCTCACGGAGAGCATCACGGAGCTGCTGCAGCGACCGAAGAACATGCTCAAGCTGTAGAGACTCCAGCTGCGGAGGCCCCTGCTACAACAGCAGTTAGCCAAGATACTGCCAAAGTTGAAGTGGCAAAGGAAATAACAGCTGAAGAAACGGCTGTTAAGGATACAGCGGTTGCCGCTGCTGCAGTAGAACCAGCTCAGGCTGTTGCTGAAGCGCAAGTTGCAACTAGCGAGCACAATGTAGATGCTCACGCCGAACACGAAGAGCATGTAAATCACGTTTTACATCAATTGCAAAACAAACCTTGGTCTGCTTTGTATGTGGCTTGTATTTTCTTTATGTTGGTTTCTCTTGGTGTCTTAGCGTTTTATGCAATTCAGCAAGTAGCGCAATCCGGTTGGTCTCCAGTATTGTTTAGAGTGATGCAAGGTATTACGGCTTATTTGCCAGTTGGTTCGGTGATTTTCTTTATCATTTTGGTGTTGAGTGGCTTGCATTTCAATCATTTGTTTGTTTGGTTGGGTGAAGGAGTTACAACTGTTGGGCATGAGAATTATGATAAAATCATCGCCAATAAATCAGGTTACTTGAATTTTCCTTTTTGGATAATAAGAGCCGCTATTTTCTTAGTAGGTTGGAATCTTTACCGTTATTTCTCTCGCAAAAATTGTTTGGCACAAGATGAGGCTACAGACGATAGTTACTACAAAAAGAATTTCAAAATGTCGGCAGGGTTTTTAGTTTTCTTTATTGTAACCGAATCTATTATGTCTTGGGACTGGATTATGTCTATCGATCCACACTGGTTTAGTACCTTGTTCGGATGGTATGTATTTGCTAGCTTTATTGTAAGTGCAGTGACAACGATCTGTTTAGTGTCCTTGTATTTAAAATCGAGAGGGTATTTAGAGCATGTCAACACCAGTCATATTCACGATTTAGCTAAATTTATGTTTGGTTTTAGTGTATTCTGGACTTACTTATGGTTTTCGCAGTTTATGTTAATTTGGTACGCTGATATTCCTGAGGAGGTAACTTATTTTGTAACTCGAATTCAAGTCTACAATTTGCCATTTTTCGGAGCGGTAGTTATGAATTTTGTTTTCCCGTTGCTCATATTGATCAATACAGATTTCAAAAGAATTTCGTGGGTATTGATTATGGCTGGAACAGTGATTTTATTAGGACACTATATTGATTTCTTCAATATGATTATGCCTGGAACAGTAGGAGATCAGTGGTTTATTGGTGTTCCTGAAATTTCTTCAGTGCTGTTCTTCTTTGGTTTATTTATTTATGTTGTATTCACAGCTTTAACCAAAGCACCGTTGTTGCCAAAGAGAAATCCATTTATCGAAGAAAGTAAACATTTTCATTACTAGAATCGAGCATATTATTAGAAAAAAGGCTGTTTCAAATAGTATGGAACAGCCTTTTTTCTTATCAATAGAGAGAATTGGTTTCCCTTTGATGATTTGTATTTAAGGGGTATAATTTAAGGTATAAAATGCCAATTAGTTAAAATGCCTGAGCCCATAGTTTGACTAGTGTTTTTGGTAATGCAGGGAAAGCAAATTTATTTTTGACCAATAACTTCAATTTGTTTTGCTAGTGTATTTAATTTTGCTAATTTTGGCGAAAATATGACTTTTGTCATTTTTTTAATGATGATTTTTCATTATTATTTTCGGGTGTTAATTATTAAAAAGTAATTTATATATGGAGATTTTGTTGGTAATTTTAGTTTTAGTTCTGTTATCTATAGCGTTGTGGCAGTTGACTAAGATATTCGATTTGACTCAGGTGGGCGAGAAAGATGATTCACAGGTAGCTAATGACGGCGACAATAACACTCAGGGTTATTTGATGTTTGGCTTCTTGGCATTCATTTATATTTTTACAATCTACGGTTTGATAAAATGGGGACCATTAGTACTGCATACTCCAGCTTCAGCACACGGTGCTACTGTTGATAATTTAATGAATATTACTTGGGTACTTATTTTCTTTGTACAAGCGGTAACTCAAGTATTAGTGCATTATTTTTCTTTTAAATATAGAGGGAAACAAGGACAAAAAGCTCTTTATCTCGCGGATAACAACAAGTTGGAAGTAATTTGGAGTGGTATTCCAGCTATTGTATTAGCAGGATTGATTCTTTATGGTTTATATGCTTGGACCAATATCATGTTCGTTGATGAAAACGAGGATACAATTGAAATTGAATTGTATGCACAACAGTTCAAATGGACGGCTAGATACGCAGGAACTGATAATGTTCTTGGTAAAGCCAATGTAAGATTAATCGAAGGGGTGAATACCCTTGGAGTGGATTTATCAGACCCGAATGCGCAAGATGATATCGTAGTTTCGGAATTGCATATACCAAAAGGAAAGAAAGTGCATTTCAAAATTCGTTCCCAAGACGTTTTACACTCGGCATATTTTCCTCATTTCAGAGCGCAGATGAACTGTGTTCCAGGGATGGTAACGGAGTTTGCGTTCGTACCAACATTAACGTCAGATGAGTACAGAGCCTTACCATTTATGGTGGAAAAAGTCAAAAAAATTAATGCATTGCGTGAAGCCAAGAGTAAGGTATTAGTAGCCGAAGGTAAAACTGCTTTGGATCCATACACTTTTGATTACCTTTTGCTTTGTAATAAAATTTGCGGAGCCTCTCATTACAATATGCAGATGAAAGTTATTGTCGATACCCCAGAAGATTTCAAAAAATGGTTGAGCGATAAGCCTACTTTAGTGCAGGAGGTAAAAACTGCCAATGCTCCTAAACCTGCAGAACCTGGTGTCGGTGCAGATACTACCAAAGCGAAGGATACTGCAGCTATTGTAAAAATAGCAATGAAATAATTAGTAAAGAAAAAATTTAAAGTATACAGATATGTCAGCAGAAGTTCACGAACATTCACACGAACACGAACACCACCATAAAGACACTTTTATTACTAAATATATTTTTAGTATAGATCATAAAATGATTGCCAAACAATACTTGATTACCGGTATTATTATGGGAGTTATCGGAGTATTAATGTCTATGCTTTTCAGATTGCAATTGGCGTATCCTGAAGAATCCTTCAAGATTTTCAATGTTTTGTTGGGTGATAAATGGGCTCCAAATGGCGTAATGGCCAACGATATTTATTTGGCTTTGGTGACCATACACGGAACCATAATGGTGTTCTTTGTATTGACAGCTGGGTTAAGTGGAACGTTTAGTAATTTATTGATTCCATTGCAAATTGGAGCAAGAGATATGGCATCAGGATTTTTGAATATGATTTCCTATTGGTTGTTCTTCTTGTCAAGTGTATTGATGGTTTGTTCCTTATTTGTTGAGTCGGGACCGGCCAATGCGGGATGGACGATCTATCCACCATTGAGTGCACTTCCACAAGCGATTTCAGGGTCTGGTGCTGGTATGACACTGTGGTTGGTTTCTATGGCAGTGTTTATCGCTGCTTCATTAATGGGTTCTTTGAACTATATCGTGACCGTAATCAATTTAAGAACCAAAGGAATGTCGATGACAAGATTGCCACTTACTATCTGGGCTTTCTTCGTAACAGCTATTATTGGTGTTATTTCGTTTCCTGTTTTATTGTCGGCAGCCTTATTATTGATTTTTGACAGAAGCTTTGGAACTTCATTCTTCTTGTCTGATATCTATATCGCTGGAGAAGTATTGCATTATCAAGGAGGTTCGCCTGTATTGTTTGAGCATTTATTTTGGTTCCTAGGACATCCTGAAGTATATATTATCATCTTACCTGCTTTGGGTATTACTTCTGAAATTATTGCAACCAATTCTCGTAAACCAATCTTTGGTTACAGAGCGATGATTATGTCTATTTTAGCCATTGCGTTTTTATCGACTATTGTTTGGGGACATCATATGTTTATATCAGGGATGAATCCGTTCTTAGGTTCGGTATTTACCTTTACAACCTTGTTGATTGCCATTCCATCGGCAGTAAAAGCGTTTAACTACATCACGACACTTTGGAAAGGAAACTTGCAATTAAATCCGGCTATGTTGTTTTCTATCGGTTTGGTTTCGACCTTTATCACTGGTGGTTTAACAGGAATTATTCTTGGTGACAGTACCTTAGATATTAATGTTCACGATACGTATTTTGTTGTAGCTCACTTTCACTTGGTAATGGGTATATCGGCATTGTACGGAATGTTCGCAGGAATTTACCACTGGTTCCCAAAAATGTTCGGTCGAATGTTGGACAAGAATTTAGGATATGTTCACTTTTGGGTAACAGCAGTTTGTGCTTATGGAGTATTTTTCCCGATGCACTTCATCGGATTAGCAGGTTTGCCAAGACGTTATTATACGAACACTAACTTTCCATTATTTGATGATTTACAAAACGTAAATGTGTTGATTACTACTTTCGCTTTAATTGGTGGTGCGTTCCAATTGGTTTTCTTGTACAATTTCTTCTCTAGTATTTTCTACGGTAAGAAAGCAGTTCAAAACCCTTGGAAGTCGAATACTTTAGAATGGACAGCGCCTGTAGAGCATATTCACGGCAACTGGCCAGGCGAAATTCCAGAAGTACACCGTTGGCCTTATGATTACAGCAATCCTGCTCACGAGGAGGATTTTGTACCACAAAATGTACCAATGAAAGAAGGAGAAGAAGTGTTACATCACTAATAGCCTTCAAAAATATAAAAATGCCTTTAAAAATTGGACTGAACCCAAAAGTTTGGACAGATTTATAATTAATTTTGATAATAATGAGCTCGATATTTTATCGGGCTCATTTTGTTTAAATTAGACTTACTTCTGTCGTTATTATAATAGTTTATAAAATGAATTGTTTTCTAAAACAACCCGTTCAATTCCGCATCGATTTTATTAATAATCATCCCCAAATCTTCTGGGTTATCGACAAAATTGATGTTGTCTACATCGATTATCAGTAATTTTCCTTTGGTGTAGGTTTGAATCCAAGCTTCGTAGCGTTCGTTCAATCGGTTCAGGTAATCAATAGAAATGGTGTTCTCATATTCGCGACCACGCTTGTGAATTTGGTTGACTAAATTTGGGATGGAGCTCCGCAAATAGATAAGCATATCGGGGGCTGCGACCATAGATTCCATCAATTCAAACAAGGAAGAATAGTTTTGAAAATCACGATGGGTCATCAAGCCCATAGCATGTAAATTAGGGGCAAATATATGCGCATCCTCATAAATGGTGCGGTCTTGAATGATTTTTTTACCGCTTTCTCGAATTTGCATCACTTGACGAAAACGGCTATTGAGAAAGTAAATCTGCAAATTAAAAGACCAACGCTCCATTTGATGATAAAAATCGTCCAAATAGGGATTGTCTACCACGTCTTCAAAATGTGGTTCCCATTTGAAATGTTTCGCCAATAAACGGGTCAATGTTGTTTTTCCTGCTCCTATGTTTCCTGCGACTGCTATGTGCATTATGGTATTGTGATTTTATAATTCGTAATTCCTTGGTCGGTAAAAATAGCTAAAATTTGGTCTTTGTAATAGAATTTTTTGAATGATTTATCCACATTCTCGATGCTGTAAATACGGTTCTTTTTTGCATCTTGAAAAAACAAGTTGCCGTCCTTAGAAAAAACAACATCCTGATTAGAAATCAGTTGAATTTGGTCAAAATCACGGACCTTGTTTATTGTAGTAATTTTTCCAAAAACGTCTACTGCGTACCCATTCATTTTATCGTCAATCCATCGAAAGGTATTAAAGTCGGATTCATAATATTTTACATTCCCTTCCAAAGATGGTGTTATCGACTGAAAGCTGTTTTTCAAAAAATCATATAAACCTATTTGTTGTGTTAAACTGTTGTAGATCCAAAGCCTGTTTTGAGAGGCAATGCCGGAAGCAGCGACTAGTATAGGAAACTCATTTTCAGAAAAGTTTATTTTCTGCGTTTCATTCAATTGATTGTCTAAAAGGATAATGGTATTGAAATTTTCATAATACAACATAATTTTAAGTTGATTTTGAAAATCAATTTTAGTGATTTTTCCCAATGAAACATTTTTATATTGCCATAATTCTTTATCATTTTTTCTGTAAAAAACATTGTTCTTGATGTAGTAAAGGTCACCTGTAGTGTCAAAACCTACGAAAACATCGATATCCATTTGCTGCGATGCAAGTTGTTTTGCCGGTATATTTTGTTCCTGTGCAAATAGTGATGCGAGTTGGAACAGTACGAAAAAGAGGCCTAGTTTATACGACATACATTGAATTCTATTGCAAAAAATTGGAACTAGTAAAGGATTTTGAATTTTAAGCTAATTTACGTTAAACCTATTTATAATCTAGCGGTCTTATTATAATATTCTTAACATTTTAAATGTAACAATATTAGTTTTTAATTGTCATATTTGATATTCAAAATTTAAACCTAAAATTTATGAACAAAATTATTTTCACAGTGGTGCTTTGGCTAGCCACTTATTTAGGACTACAAGCCCAAGAATTTCAAGGAATGGCGGTATACCAGTCTAAAACGAGTACCGAAGATATGAAAGCACGTTTGTCCGGCAATAAAGACCTCACGCCCGAAATGCAAAAAACAATCGAGGAGCGTATGAAGAAAATGTTCGAAAAAACATTTATTCTTAATTTCAATAAAACGGCCTCTATATATAAAGAAGAAGAAAAGCTAGATACGCCAACACAAGGCGGTTCAGGTGGAGGAATGCGTTTTATGGCCTCAATGGCAGGCGGTGGCGGAACGTATTACAAAAACGTCAAAGAAAAAGCCTATACTGTCGATAAAGAATTTATGGGCAAAGAGTTTCTAATCAAAGATTCATTACCCAATTTGAAATGGAAAATGGAAGGGGAAACCCGCGTTATTGGAGGCTATAATTGTTTCAAAGCGACGGCAATTCGTCCCGTTAGTAAGACCGATTTTAGAAATTTTAGACCCAAACCGGAAGATAAAGATGCCAAGAAAACTGCCGATGCATTAGCGAAACCGGCTGACGCCAATAAGAAAACCAACTTTATGGACGAAATGAATCTTCCTAAAGAACAAGTGGTTACAGCTTGGTACACGCCCGAAGTTCCGGTAAACCAAGGCCCTGAAAATTATTGGGGATTACCCGGTTTGATTCTTGAAATCAACGATGGTAAAACGGTTATTTTATGTTCAAAAGTCGTGCTGAATCCCAAGGAAAAAGCCGATATCAAAGCTTCAACCAAAGGCAAAGTGGTAACTCAAGCAGAATTTGATGAAATTATGATCAAAAAAATGGAAGAATGGCGCGAAATGAATCGCGGTCGCGGAGGCAATGGAACGATGCAAATCCGAATGGGAGGACCTAATTAATTGTATTGTAACCATTCTAAAAATTCACGCCAACAATCTGATGAAAAATTTACTCCTATTTGCTCTTGTCTTTGTAAGTTTATTTTCTTTTGCCCAAACCGTTAAGTTAGAAGGAACCGTTTCGGATACTAAAAATATCGCGTTGGAAATGGTCAATGTTATGGCTGTAAACCAAACGACAAAAGCGATGGATTCCTACGCTATTACCAACGATAAAGGGAAATATTCCCTGAGCTTAAAGCCCAATACGACCTATACGGTTAAAATCAGTTTTTTGGGAATGCAAAGCAAAGAGATCGAAATTCAGACTACAACTATTGCCATCAGCAAAAATATTGCTTTAGAAGAAAGTGCTACCGAACTCGATGGAGTAGAAATTATTCGCGAAATGCCAGTTTCTATCAAAGGCGATACTATTGTTTACAATGCCGATTCATTCAAAACAGGAACCGAACGAAAGCTAGAAGATGTACTGAAAAAATTACCGGGAGTCGAGGTCAACGCCGATGGCGAAATCGAAGTGGAAGGGAAAAAAGTGACCAAATTGATGGTCGAAGGCAAAGACTTTTTTGATGGTGATACCAAACTCGGAGTCAAAAATATTCCTGCCGATGCCATAGATAAAGTGCAAGTCCTTCGGAATTTCAACGAGAATTCCATATTAAAAAATGTTGAAAACAACGAGGAAAATGTTGCTATGAACATTAAGCTGAAATCGGGTAAAAAGAATTTCTGGTTCGGAGATATTACGGGCGGAATTGGCGTCGGTCATACCGATTTTCGCTATGTTGCCAACCCAAAATTATTTTATTACAGTCCGAAATACAGTATTAACCTCATTACCAATTTCAATAATATTGGCGAGTTACCATTAACAGTTCAAGATTATTTCAAATTGACCGGTGGTTTTAGAGGAATGATGGCCAAAGGAGGTTCTGTCTTTAATGTTTCGTCAAATGATTTGGGGATTTCATTGCTAAGAAACAATCGAGCCAAAGAAATTGAAACGAAATTTGGAGCAGCCAACTTCTCGTATAATGTGAATAAAGCTTGGAATTTGAGCGGTTTTGGAATAATGTCCTCTTCTATTACAGATGTCGAAACCCTTTCGCAAACCAATTTTTTGAAACCCAATTCCTCCGAAATTCAATCTACAGAAAACCGTAAAGAAACGGCGCACCAAAAAAGCGATTTGGGAATGTTCAAATTGAGTTCGCTGTACAAGCCTTCTACTAATTTTCAATTGGATTATGATATTTTGACTAAAATTTCAAAACAAGAGGAAGACTCCCCTTTACTAAGGGAAACCATTGTCAAAGGTATTTCTGAAACGGAACTTATCAATACGACTAAAAACCAGGATCCTGTTTCGGTCAATCAAAACCTTAGTTTGTTCTATACTTTGAATGAAAAAAACATTTTCGCAGTCGAAACCCAGCATTTGTATCAAGAAGAAGATCCTTTTTACAATGCGAATCTTAAGAGCCAGCCATTTAAATTGGTGGGCTATGACGAAAATCAAAACAGAAATGACATTAGTCAAAATCGTTTTGTAAAAACCAGTAAAATTGATGCGAAAATCGACTATTTTTATATGCTTACCGCCAAAAGCAATATCAATATTACCCTAGGCAATACTTTTTCTGACCAGAATTTCAACTCGAATATGTATCAAATTCTCGATGATAAAACCGTCAATGAATTGGATAGTCAAGCCAATACCAACGATGTGAGTTACAAATTCAACGATGCCTTTATAGGCTTGCATTATAAAATTTTAGCGGGTAAGTTTACTTTTACGCCAGGGGTGAGCTTTCATAGTTTTAATATGACCGATACGCAACGTGGCAGTGATTATAATCAAAGTTTTACTAGGTTTTTACCTGATTTATTGGCCATTTATCAAATCAAGAAAGCCGAATCATTGACCTATAATTTTTCGTACACCAATAATTTTACCGATATCAATCAGTTGGCCGAAGGTTTTGTGTTTTCCAATTACAATAGTTTACGAAAAGGAAGTAGAATTCTCGAAAACGCAACCAATATTCAACATTCGTTGCGTTATTTCAAGTACAATATGTTCAATTTAGAAAACATAACGGCTTTTTTGAATTATTCAAAACGGATCGATGCGATAAAAACAGCGGCCATTTTCGATGGCGTCAATCAAACTTCGGCACCATTCAATTCTGATTTTGCAGACGAAACCATTTCCGGAAACGGCACCTATGGACGTTCTTTTTTAAAAAATTATAAGGCTTCATTAGCGGCAAATATCAATTGGTCTTTGTTTAATAACAGACAAAACGGCATTAATATAGCCAATGAAAGTTTTACGCAGAGCTATACGATGAGAGCGTCGACGAATTATAAAAATATGCCTAATTTAGAGTTAGGGTACAATATTGTCATCAACAATTACGCCGATAATGTGTTTTATACTGACAAACCCTTTGCAAAATTGGATTATTACTTTTTGAACGCGTTTTCTTTCGTGACCGAATACGAGTTTTACCACTATTACAATACCGACAAAACGGTAAATAACGAGTACGATTTCCTAAGTGCAAGTCTAATTTATCAGAAGAAAGACAGCAAATTCGAATATAAAATTAGCGGAACCAATCTCTTGAACACCAAGTCCATCAACGACGATAGTTTCTCGCAATTCTCTACCAGAACATCACAGTATACGGTGCAGCCACGGTACTTGATTTTCTCTTTGAAGTATAATATTTAGTATTTAATTGAATTTCGTTGAAAAACACCAACAATAAAAAACTCTGACAAATTTTATTTTGTCAGGGTTTTGTGTTTAAAAATTTTCGCTCCCCTATCTCGTGGAGAGGGGTTGGGGGTGAGGATTACAATGAAAAGCATCTTTCACTTTTTATATAAAGTGCAATTTTATTCTGTAGAAGTTGTCGGTAACAATCAAAAAATATTTTGCCAAGAGAGATTGTCCCAATCGTATCGATTATTTTGTAATTATTGGGTACTAAAAATGCCTATTCCAATAGTATAGAAACAGGCATCTTTTGAAGATAAGGTGTATTATGGGCAACCAGTAATGGTGTCAAATCGGCAATATTAGGTTTTGGCCCAAACGTCTACTTCAGCGCGGCTTCCAATTAAATTTCTTGATCTGTACTCAAATCTAATTTTATCAATTCTTCTGCGCTGCAGTAAATTGATTACTCTTGACTCTCCGCCTTCTTTGATGGTATTTCTTATTTCAATTTCTTGTCTCTGACCATTTTCGAAATAAATAGTCATTTTGTGGAAGTTTACACTGTTTTTTCGAACCGTTACCTTCAGAGCGGTAAAACTATTTCTGTTCGAAGGTCTAAAATCATCCTTTTCTCCCAATTTTTGTACCGTTTGGGTTCCGATTTTAACCCATCTGCCAACAGTGTTTGCAGAGCCATATTTTTTGTTTTTGTTGCCTTGTGCTTCGATTGTTGGTGCTAACAAAATAAGTGCTAAAGTAGCAGCTAGTAATTTTAAATATTTCGTCATAAATTTTTCTATTAATACCTGTAAAAAGTGCAGAGCGAATTATCGCCCAGCGTCGTACAAAATGGTTGAATTATGACAAAATTATAAAAATCTTCAAGTGTGACGATTATATTAGTTAAAAATTAACTATTTTACAGCTATATTAACAATTGTTGTACGTGATAGTTTTTTTGCTATAGGCTTATTACAAAATAGTAGTAGACAAAAATAAAGTCAAAATACTAAAGTGATTCAACAAAAAAGCCTTCTTGTTACTACAACAAGAAAGCTTAATTGATTTAATTCGAATTTTTTTTTGGAGAATTAGCGCTGGTTTTACAATCCAAAAGCAGCCTTCACTTCATCAACAAAATCTAATTTTTCCCAAGTAAACAATTCAACAGTAACTGTTTTTGTTTCTCCACCCGGAGCAGAAAAAGTTTTGGTTACCGTTTCTGGTGTTCTTCCCATATGTCCGTAAGCGGCGGTTTCGCTGTAAATAGGATTTCTCAATTTCAATCGTTGCTCTATAAAATAAGGACGCATATCAAAAATAGCTTCTACTTTTTTAGCAATTTCACCATTGGTCAAATTCACTTTCGATGTTCCGTAAGTTTCAACAAAAATACCCATAGGTTGTGCCACACCAATAGCATATGAAACTTGAACCAAAATCTCGTCGGCGACACCAGCTGCAACAAGGTTTTTAGCAATGTGACGCGTAGCATAAGCAGCACTTCTATCTACTTTACTTGGATCTTTTCCGGAGAAAGCACCACCACCGTGAGCGCCTTTTCCTCCATAGGTATCCACAATAATTTTTCTTCCTGTCAATCCGGTATCGCCGTGAGGTCCGCCAATTACGAATTTCCCGGTTGGGTTAATATGGTAGGTGATTTTATCATTGAATAAGTGTGCGTACTGCGGGTATTTTAGTTTAATTCTTGGAATCAAAACAGAAACCAAATCCGTTTTGATTTTGGCCAACATTTCAGCTTCCGGCGCAAAATCATCGTGTTGAGTCGAAATAACAATCGCATCAATTCGTTGCGGTTTGTTATCGTCAGAGTATTCCAAAGTTACTTGTGATTTTGCATCAGGACGCAAATAGGTGATTTCCGTATTTTCCCTTCGTACATTAGCCAATTCGATCAATAAAGCGTGAGCAATATCTAAGGCCAATGGCATATAGTTTTCAGTTTCATTAGTAGCGTAACCAAACATCATTCCTTGGTCACCCGCGCCTTGGTCTTCTTTATTGGCTCTGTCTACACCTTGATTAATATCAGCAGATTGTTCGTGAATTGCTGAAAGAACACCACAAGAATTGGCTTCAAACATATATTCGCTTTTCGTATATCCAATTTTTTTGATGACATCTCTGGCAATAGTTTGAACGTCTAAATAGGTGTTCGATTTTACTTCACCAGCAAGAATGACTTGCCCAGTGGTAACTAAAGTTTCACAAGCTACTTTCGACTCCGGGTCAAATGCCAAGAAATTATCAATTAATGCGTCCGAAATTTGATCAGCTACTTTGTCTGGATGTCCTTCACTCACTGATTCTGACGTAAATAAATAAGCCATAATACTATATTTTTAAATTAAGCGAGGAAGAAAAAAACGATTGCAGGGAAATACTAAAGGAGAGTTGCTGCTTTAGCATTTTTTTAACGAGGTTGCAATCAGTTCAAATTTTTCCTCTAATATTCGGCTGCAAATGTATGAAACCAAATTGAATTGCAAATTAAACTTAACTTATTTTTTGATGTTTTACAATAAAATTAGTTTTAAGATAAATTTGTTGATTGTTTAAATAATTGTTAAGTTCAGCATAATTTTTTAAAATTTGTTTGGATTTCTAAATAAAAATAAAGACATTTGTCAAACAAAATCAAAAATAATGAATTTAAATGTTTGCAATATTTATAAATCGATGCAGGAAAAATCCTGTGGGTCGCCTATTGTCTAAATTTTAAATTAAAATGATATAACAAAAGCCTCCCACAAGAACGGGAGGTTTTTTTTTGAAACTTATTTACAGCCAATTGCATCAATACAATGAAGAAATTACAACAAAAACAAATGAACAAATACACTGTCAAATCGATGATTTGTGCAAAATCGATGATGTTTGTTTGTGTCAGGTGAATCCGAAAGTAGAAGTTATAACAAAACTTAAAACCCTTTTGGATATTTTCTAAAAGGGTTTTGTTTTTTAAGTCAAAAAGTATCAATAAAAGTCAAAACAAATCTAAAACCAAAAATAATACATTATGAGTACACAAAAATTCGCAACAAACGCTTTACACGCAGGGCACGACACGACTAAAACAGCAGGAACTAGAGCGGTACCTATTTATCAAACTAGTTCGTATGTATTTAATAATTCGGATCACGCGGCCAATTTATTTGGACTTGCCGAAGCGGGATTTATATACACCAGATTAAATAATCCGACGAATGATATCTTGGAGCAACGTTTAGCCGCGCTCGAAGGCGGAATTGCTGCAGTAGTAACCGCATCTGGAACTGCTGCCATTGCCACCTCGTTATTGGTAATGTTGAAAACAGGGGATCATATTGTAGCGTCCAATAGTTTATACGGCGGGACGTATAATTTATTGAGTGCCACGCTACCGCGATTGGGAATCACAACAACGTTCGTAGATCCATCCGATGCCAGTAATTTTACCAAAGCTGCCAATGAAAATACTAAAGTGTTTTTCGCAGAAAGTTTAGGAAATCCAAAATTAGATGTTTTGGATTTGAAAGCGATTGCAGCCGAAGCCAAGGCATTTAAAGTCCCATTTATTGTGGACAATACAGTGGCTACACCCTATTTGTTAAACCCAATCGAGCACGGTGCAAATATTGTAATTCATTCCTTGACCAAATACATTTCAGGAAATGGAACCTCACTCGGAGGAGTGGTTATTGATGCGGGAACCTTTGATTGGAGCAGCGGAAGATTTCCTGAATTTACGGAATCCTCGCCAAGCTATCACGGTTTGATTTATCACGAAGCTTTGGGAGCTGCCGCTTTTATTGCCAAATTCAGAATCGAAGGTTTGCGGGATTTTGGTGCAGCTTTGAGCCCATTCAACGCTTTTCAGATTATTCAAGGATTAGAAACCTTAGAAGTTCGCGTCAAGAAGCACAGTGAAAATGGCTTGGAATTAGCAAAATGGTTAGAAAATCAAGAGCAAGTCGCTTGGGTCAATTATCCGGGTTTACAGTCCAGTAAATATCACAATTTGGCAACACAGTATTTACCTAAAGGGCAAAACGGATTGCTAACTTTCGGCCTGAAAGGAGGCTTCGAAGCAGCCAAGAAAGTAGCCGATGAAACCAAGATTTTTTCGCTCTTGGCCAACATTGGAGACACCAAATCTTTGATTATTCATCCAGCGAGTACCACGCATCAGCAGTTGACAGATGCAGAGCAGGTCGCCACAGGAGTTACCAAGGATTTAATTAGACTCTCGGTTGGACTCGAAGATATTGAAGATTTAAAGGCGGATTTAAAAGCCGTATTCGAAAATTTAGAAGTATAAAAAGTAACATATTTGAACTAAGGAAAACTGAATTCAATATGTTTAAAAATAAAGAAAGTATAACATATAAAATAAGACAGTATGAAAACTCTAAAATATATAACAAACGCAACAGTTCAGTTTTTCAAAAGTTTGAATAGTAAAACAAAAGTAATAACTGAAGACCTAGACCACTTTGAATTTACATACCCAAAATTGGGAATCAATTTAAACCACGGTCCAGAATCTAAAAAATCAGCAAAATCTTTGTTGACTCAAATGTATTCCGAAGAAAATGAAATCCTTTTTATCTAATAATAAGAATTTAATTACTATTAGCACGATTTGACAGCTTTTTGAAAGTTGTCAAATCTACTGATGGGAAAACCAAGCAACACAAAATTTGGTTGTTTGAAAAAATAGTGGTTAATTTGTGCCATTAAGTTCACGAACGTACTGAAATGTTATAAAGAAAGCCCGAGGGAATAGACCCATTGAAAGCTTAGCAACCCTTTGCCAACGAAGAAGGTGCTACATTCTATCCCGATTTATCGGGAACAGATAACAACAAGAATTCACTAGCCTACTTCTAGTTTTCTTTCTAATATTTCCAAACACAAATCAAAAAAATCTAAAAAGATTTGAAAATTGGAAAATAAACCAACAACCATCACATTACAAAATTTCACCACCGAAAGTGGCATACTCATTTCTTCCATCAACCTAAGTTATCAGGTTTTTGGACAAGTTTTGAATACAGCTCCTATCGTTTTGGTCAATCACGCCTTGACCGGAAATTCGCAAGTTGTGGGTGAAAACGGCTGGTGGAATAATCTTATTGGCGACAATAAAACCATCGACACCAATAAATACACCATTTTAGCTTTCAACGTTCCGGGAAATGGATTCGATAAAACCTATATTGAAAATTATTTGGATTTTACAGCTCGAGATATTGCCAGACTTTTTCTGGAAGGCATTCGATTGCTGAAAGTTAAAGATGTCTTTGCCCTGATTGGTGGCTCTGTCGGGGGCGGAATTGCTTGGGAAATGATAGCTTTGGAGCCTAAATTAACTCATAATTTTTTCCCGATTGCTTCCGATTGGAAATCGACCGATTGGTTGATTGCCAATTGTTATTTGCAAGAAAAAATTCTTTGTAATTCGTCCAAACCCATCGAAGACGCGCGTATTCACGCGATGTTGTGTTACAGAACACCCGAATCTTTCAAGGAAAAATTTCAAAGAACCTCTATGGATTCTACCGATTCTTTTCAAGTGGAAAGTTGGTTGAATCATCACGGCGAAAAGTTGCAAAAACGTTTTCAGCTTTCGGCTTACAAAATGATGAATCAGTTGTTGAAAACCATCGATATCACTCGCGGAAGAACCTCGTTTGAAGAACTAATTTCAGAAGTCGATGCCAATATTTATATCATCGGAATCAATTCGGATTTGTTTTTTACAGCCAATGAAAACCGCGAAACTTACCACGAAATCAAAAAATTCAAGCACAATGTTTTTTATAGCGAAATCGAATCGCAACACGGACACGACGCTTTTTTAATGGAATACGAACAATTAAACAATTTACTGGATGTTGTTTTTAAAAACAAAAAGGATAAAATGAAAATATTAAAATTTGGCGGAAAATCATTGGCCAACGGCGAAGGAATCAATAAAGTTTTAGATATTATTATTGATAAAAAAAGCAAAGGCGAAAACATTGCAGTTGTGGTTTCGGCTAGAGGAAAAGCCACAGATGAATTAGAAGATATTTTGACCATTGCTGCCAAAAACGGCAATTACAAACCTCTGTTAGAAAGTTTCAAAAGCTATCAGCAAGACGGGTATACCGTTGATTTGTCTGAAGAATTTACTGTTTTAGACAAACTTTTCGAAGGTGTAAGTTTGATTGGCGATTATAGCGAAAAAATCAAAGATTTAGTATTGGCACAAGGCGAATTGCTTTCGGCAAAATTGATTACCGCTGTTTTGAACGAAAAAGGAATTAAATCCTGTTTTGCAGATACCAGAGAATTGATCAAAACCGATTCTCACTTTGGCGATGCGCAACCCTTGGAGCAAATTTCAAAGAAAAATATCGTCCATTTTTTCAAAGAAAATAACGATACAGTCAATATAATTACTGGTTTTATTGGTTCCAACGCTAGTGGTGACACAACGACTTTAGGACGAAACGGCAGTAATTACTCGGCTTCACTGATTGCTAATTATCTTGATGCCGAAGAATTGCAAAACTACACCCACGTCGACGGAATTTATACCGCCAACCCAGAATTAGTTCCCGATGCCAAAAAAATTGACCGTTTGTCGTTTAACGAAGCAAACGAAATTGCCAATTTTGGAGCTACCATTTTACACGCAAAAACCATAATCCCTTTATTGGAAAAAAATATTCCGTTGCGAATTCTGAATACTTTCAATCACGAAAATCAAGGGACTTTAATCACGTCAAAATCGAATGCAGCAGGAATTAAAACCCTTTCGGTTCTAGAAAATGTGGCTTTGGTCAACCTTGAAGGAAGAGGATTGTTGGGAAAAACAGGTGTCGATGCGCGTATTTTTAAAGTAATGGGTGACAATGACATTAGCGTAAGCATCATTTCGCAAGGTTCGTCAGAAAGAGGAATTGGGCTTGTGGTTAATTCCAATCAAGCGACCAAAGCGATGATCGAATTGGAGAAAGAATTCGAGAATGATTTCTATTCGAAAGACGTAAACAAAATCTCCATTACTGATGATGTTTCGGTGATTTCGATTATTGGTCAGGATTTGAGTACTTTCCATAAACCGTACACATCGTTGATAAAAAACAAGGTTGTACCTATTCTTTTCAACAATACGGTAACGGGTAAAAACGTGAGTTTGGTAGTGAAGAAATCGG
This sequence comes from Flavobacterium nackdongense, assembly GCF_004355225.1. Classification (NCBI taxonomy): domain Bacteria; kingdom Pseudomonadati; phylum Bacteroidota; class Flavobacteriia; order Flavobacteriales; family Flavobacteriaceae; genus Flavobacterium; species Flavobacterium nackdongense. Next base: position 3,049,154 of record NZ_CP037933.1, read on the forward strand.
AGTTGAACAAGGCGTTGAACGTGATTCACGGGGAGATTTTTGGAGTTTCTAAGAAAATTAATATTGCTATTTTCGGTCACGGATTGGTAGGTGGAACTTTGATTAATCAAATTTTAGAATCAGCTCCATCCATCGAAAAAAGGAAGGATATTAAGTTAAATGTTTTTGCAATTGCCAATTCTAAAAATCTGCTTTTGAACAAAAACGGCGTTTCTCCAAATTGGAAAAACGAAATTCAAACTAACGGTTTTTCGTATACGATCGATGATGTTATTGCTTTCGCCAATGAAAATAATATGGAGAATTTGATTGCCATAGACAACACGGCAAGCGCTACTTTTGTTGAGAATTACGTGAAATTGGCAGAAAATAGTTTCGATTTAATTTCTTCGAATAAAGTGGCAAATACATTGAGTTATAAATTTTACAAAGACTTGCGAAAAGTATTGGCAGAAAACCAGAAGAATTATTTGTACGAAACCAATGTTGGTGCAGGTTTACCATTGATTGACACCATCAAATTATTGCATCTTTCGGGTGAAAATATCACCAAAATCAAAGGTGTTTTCTCTGGAACATTGAGTTATTTGTTCAATAATTTCTCTGCCAAAGATGTTCCGTTTAGCGAAATTTTGAAGGAAGCCATCGACAACGGTTACACCGAACCCGATCCAAGAGAAGATTTATGCGGAAATGATGTGGGTAGAAAATTACTAATTTTGGCGAGAGAACTGGATTTGCAAAACGAATTCGAAGAAATTAGCATTCAAAACTTAATTCCAGAACATTTGCGTGAAGGAAGTGTTGCCGATTTCTTGAATAAATTGAAAGAATTCGACCCAATTTATACCAAAATAAAAGAAGACCAAGAACCGAATCATGTGTTGAGATACATTGGTGAATTGTCGGGCGATTTACAAAATGACAAAGGAAATCTAGAAGTAAAATTAGTTTCCGTACCTTCGGATACTGCTTTGGGCGGATTGAAAGGTTCTGATTCGTTCTTCGAAATTTACACCGAATCCTACGGAGACCGACCAATCGTAATTCAAGGCGCTGGTGCAGGATCGGCTGTGACAGCGAGAGGTGTTTTCGGAGATTTATTGAGATTGTCGGAAAAAGGTTAGGGATTTTAGATTGCAGATTTGCGATTTTAGAATTTAGTTTTTTGGAAGGATATTGGCAAATTAATAATAGATTTTTTATTTATGAATAGTTTTGAAGAAGTAAAGAAAGAGTTATATAAGTATGAAAATCTAGGAATAGAGAAATTTGAAAACGGTACAATCCTAATAGGGAAAGCTTTGCATATAGCACCATTGGCGTGGCTTAATAAAATATATCCTGTGTTAAATGAAGATGATATTTTATTAATTGAAAATGAATTAAAGACGGAAGTGCCACTAGATTATAAGAATTTTTTAATCAATTTTAGTAATGGTCTAAATATTTTTGTTGCAACATTCAGTTTATATGGTCTAAGAAAAGTTTTAGGGCGTTCAGTAGAAGCAAGTAGACAACCATTTTCTATTTTTACGCCTAACTCATTTGAAAGGCCAGAAAACTCGAAAGATCATTATTTTTTTATTGGAGGTTACAATTGGGATGGTTCAAATTTATACATTGACAAGCAAACTAATAAAGTTCATTATTGTGATAGATGGGATGCTACTTCATTATTTGAGTGGAATTCATTTGATGAAATGATAGTTTCTGAAGTAAAACGAATAACTAATTTGTTTGATGAAAAAGGAGTTGTTTTGGATGAAAACAAGTATACAACTCCAATTGAAATAAAATAATAAAGAGTATTCAGAAAAAAAGTAAAAAATCTGCGTTTGAAAATCCGTTTCATCCGTGTCCAAAAAATAAGACAATGAAAGTAACATTAAAGAGAGTAAACGAAAACTTCCACTTCGAATTAAAAAACGAACGTGGACATATAGTAAATGTAGATGCGCGTCCTGATTTTGGGGGTAATGATATGGGGCCAAGTCCAATGGAATTGGTTTTAATGGGCGTTGCAGGCTGCAGCGGAATCGATATGATTTCGATTTTGAAAAAACAACGTCAGGAAATCTCATCTTTCAAAGCAGATGTAGAAGGCGTGAGAGAGGAAGTTGGCGATGCAAAACCATTCAAAGATATTTTTGTGGTATTTTATTTAGAAGGAAATATCAAAGAAAATAAAGCATTGACCGCTGCGCAACTTTCTTTTGAAAAATATTGCTCAGTGGCCAAAACTGTAGAACCAACAGCAACAATTCATTATAAAGTAGTTTTAAATGGGGTGGAATTGGCAAAAATTTAATTTCAGCAACCATAAACTATAAACAACAAACAATAAACGTTACAATGAACGAACAAGATTTTGGTTTTGAAACCAATGCCATACGCAATCAATTAGAGCGCACTCAATATTTAGAACATTCCGTGCCTTTGTACTTAACTTCCAGTTTTGTATTCGAAGATGCCGAAGATATGCGTGCTTCCTTTGCCGACGAAAAAGATAGAAATATTTACAGCCGTTACAGCAATCCGAATACCAATGAGTTTGTGGATAAAGTGTGTCAAATGGAAGGTGCAGCAGCTGGATTTGCTTTTGCATCGGGAATGGCGGCAGTGTATTCCACCTTGGCGGCTTTATTGAATTCAGGTGATCATATCGTTTCGGCAGGCAGTGTATTTGGCGCAACACACTCTTTGTTTATCAATTATTTTCCAAAATGGGGAATCGAAACTACCTATTTTGATATCAATAAACCCGAAACTATTGAAAGTTATATCCAGCCAAATACCAAAATTCTTTTTGCCGAATCGCCTACCAATCCAGCGGTAGATATTATTGATTTGGAGTTGTTGGGTACAATTGCCAAAAAACACAATTTAATTTTGATCATCGACAACTGTTTTGCTACGCCTTATTTACAACAACCTATAAAATGGGGAGCCGATTTGGTTATCCATTCGGCGACCAAATTAATGGACGGTCAAGGTAGAGTTTTGGGTGGAATAACCGTTGGTGATGCCGAATTGATTCAAAAAATCTATTTGTTTTCACGCTTAACAGGTCCTGCTTTATCGCCTTTTAATGCTTGGGTATTGTCTAAAAGTTTAGAAACTTTATCTATTCGTTTAGACAGACATTGCGAAAATGCCTTAAAAGTAGCCGAGTTTTTAGAACAACATCCGAATGTAAGTTTGGTGAAATATCCGTTCCTGAAATCGCACCCTCAATATGAAATTGCCAAAAAGCAAATGAAATTGGGAGGCAATATTGTCGCTTTTGAAATCAAAGGAGGTCTTGAAGCGGGAAGAGCTTTTTTAGATAAAATAAAATTGTGTTCATTGTCACCCAATTTAGGAGATACCAGAACGATTGTGACACATCCAGCCTCAACCACCCACAGTAAATTATCTGTCGAAGAACGTTTGGCAGTAAGCATCACCGATGGTTTGGTGCGAGTTTCTGTAGGTTTGGAAACTGTAAAAGATGTTATTGCAGATTTGGAGCAGGCTTTGTCGTAAAAAATTATAATTATTGATTCATACAAATAGCCCACGGTTTTAATCGTGGGTTTTGTGTTTATTTAAAGTTGAGAAATTATCAATTCATCAAAATATAAATAGGTTTTTGAATGTAGAATTTTGTAAATTTGGTTTTTATCTTACATATTTATGAAGAATTTTCAAAAAATAACATCGCTTTTAATTTTACTCATTTTTGTTTCAAGTTGCGAAAAGAAACAAACAGAATTAGAATTTGAAAAAAGTGTTATGACTGAAATTTTTCCAAGTTTGGTTGATTCAATTTGTGTTGATTGTAGAATTTTATTTCTTCCGATGCCATTGGGAAAATCAATTTATGATAAAAATGATAATTACATCGGTCAAGACACTTCTAATATAAAGGCTGAGAGAGAAAAATGGGAAAAGGAATTAGTCAAAATTAAAAATGATACCTCAAAAATAATCATTGCTTTTGAAACCAAAATGAAATGGAGTCACTATAGTTTAAAAGATGATTTTGTTAAACATTTTAGCGGAATTAAAGTTGCATATTCAAAAATAAATCAAGATTTGGAGTATGATTTTGACTTCAAAGACATTAAATTAAACAATAAATTTAAGTTGAGAAATCTTTCAGAATTCCCGAAAGAAAGAGGGAAAATTTGGAATACTAAATACAATTTTGTTTTTTCAGGTGTTTTGGATTTCTCAAGGATACAATTTGACAAAGACAAAAAATTTGGAGTTTTAGACGCTGGATTTGGTTGTGGAAGCAAATTTGGTCAAGGTTCTAGAATTTACATAAAGAAAGTAAATAACAAATGGATTATTGATAAAATTGAAGGAACTTGGATTTCATAATAAATATCGTACATATAATATCGTAAATCAAACATCAAAAAATGCTCTCAAAAAAAACAAAATAAGGAATCAAAGCACTGACTTTTTTGGCAAGAAAGGAAGATTAATAGATTGTGAGGATTGTTAAAAAACAAAATAAATTACAATGCAAAGTCCAAATGAAATAAAATTATTTGAAGAAAAAAAAGTCCGCACTTTATGGAGTGAAGATAAGGAAGAATGGTATTTTTCGGTAATAGACATAATCGAATCCTTGACGGAAAGTAGTATTCCCAAAAGATATTGGTCAGATTTAAAAAAGAAACTTCTTAAGGAAGGTAGCCAGTTGTACGAGAAAATCGTACAACTGAAATTCAAGGCTTCTGATGGAAAAAGATATGCAACAGACTGTCTTGAAACTCAAGATGTTTTCCGGTTAATACAATCTATTCCTTCGCCCAAAGCAGAGCCTTTTAAGTTGTGGTTAGCACAAGTAGCCAACGAGCGATTAAACGAAATGCAAGATCCAGAGCTTACTATTGATAGAGCTTTGGAACAATATCTGAATCTTGGATACAGCGAAAATTGGATCAATCAGCGCTTGAAAAGTATTGAAATCCGCAAAGAGTTGACTGATGAGTGGAAAAGATTAGGATTGAAAGAGGGGCAACAATTTGCTAGTTTGACCGATATTATTACCAAAACTTGGTCTGGAAAAACAACCAAAGAATACAAAACATTAAAAGGGTTGAAAAAAGAAAATCTTCGGGACAATATGACCAACACCGAATTGATTTTGAATATGCTGGCGGAAGCTTCGACTAAAGATATATCCCAAGCCGTGAATCCGAAAAATTTTACTGAAAGCGCAACAGTAGCAAAACGAGGCGGAACTATTGCAGGAAATGCGCGTAAAGAATTAGAACAACAAACAGGTAAAAAAGTAGTTACTAACTTAAATGCAAAAACTTTTTTAGAGGATAAAAAGAAATTGTTGTAAATTTAACAACTATTCATAAACCTTATAAATGCTCTCCAAAAAAACAAAATACGGAATCAAAGCACTTACTTTCTTGGCTCGCCAGAAAGACAATACACCAGTGCAAATTGCTGAAATTGCCAAAGCGGAACACATTTCGCTAAAATTTTTAGAAAGTATTTTGTTGCTCCTGCGTCATTCCGGTTTTTTGGGTGCCAAAAAAGGCAAAGGCGGAGGTTACTATCTCATCAAAGAGCCCAAAGACATCAATATGGCCAAAGTGTATCGCATTCTCGAAGGACCAATTGCTTTGTTGCCTTGTGCCAGTCACAACTTCTACGAAAAATGCGACGATTGTACCGATGAATCCATTTGTGCTGTTCGCAAATTGATGATGGAAGTTCGCGACAATACCTTGATGATATTGGAAAACAACTCTCTTGCCGATATTGCATTTTAATCCTCATTTTTTTTGAATAAAGTTTTGTAGTTCAGTAAAAAGTATTATTTTTGCCAACTAATCTACTAAACCGATAGGGTAATAGATTTAAAAATTAAAAAAAAAGAAATGAGTGTATCGATAGTAAATACTTTATTAGAAAAAACAGCTAGTTTCTCTATGGAGGAAACCTTGGCTTTTTTGGCTAGTGAATATGAAGGAAAAGTAGTGTTTTCGACTTCTTTCGGACAGGAAGACCAAGTGATTACAGCTTTAATCGCCAAGAATGATTTGGCAATAAACATTTTTACATTAGACACAGGGCGTTTGTTTCAGGAAACCTACGATGTTTTTCATAAAACTCAGAAGAAGTACAAAAAAGACATAAAAGTGTATTTTCCAGAAGCAGCTGCAGTAGAAAAATTATTGGAAGAAAAAGGTCCAAACAGTTTCTACGATTCGGTCGAGAACCGAAAAGAATGTTGTTTTATTCGAAAAGTAGCTCCATTGACCAAAGCTTTGAAAGGAAATGCCATTTGGATTACAGGTTTAAGAGCCGAACAATCGGAGAATAGAAATAGTTTGGATTTGTTTGAATACGATGCACATTTTGATATTATCAAATTCAATCCATTATTGAAATGGACTCTAGAAGACGTTCAGAACTACATAGACGATAATAATGTACCACAAAATGCACTTCACAAACAAGGTTTTGTAAGCATTGGTTGCGCGCCTTGTACCAGAGCAATTTCTGAGGGCGAAGACATAAGAGCCGGAAGATGGTGGTGGGAATCCAGTCATAAAGAGTGCGGTTTGCACCAAAAATAATAGAATGTTAATATAAATACGGCCACGAATTTCACGGATTGAATGAACTTTGTTGAATTAGTAGTTAATAAAAATAATTCGTGAATGGGTGGCAAAATATCAAAATAAAATGAGTTCCATATTAAAAACAAATGCTTTAGAAAGCGAAGCGATTTACATATTTAGAGAAGTAATTTCTCAATTCGAAAAGCCAGTTTTGCTTTTTTCTGGAGGAAAAGACTCCATTACATTGGTGCGATTAGCGCAAAAAGCGTTCTTCCCAGCCAAGATTCCTTTTCCGTTGTTACACGTTGACACAGGTCATAATTTTCCTGAAACTATCGAATTTAGAGACAAATTAGTAGCGGAATTAGGATTAGAATTAATCGTTCGCAATGTTCAGGATTCTATCGACCAAGGAAAAGTGGTGGAAGAAACGGGGCGTTATTCGAGTCGTAATATGTTGCAAACAACTACTCTTTTAGATGCTATCGAAGAATTCAAATTCGATGCTTGTATTGGTGGAGCGCGACGCGACGAAGAAAAAGCAAGAGCAAAAGAACGTATATTCTCGGTTCGTGATGATTTTGGTCAATGGGACGAAAAAAATCAACGCCCTGAATTATTCGATTTATTGAACGGAAAAATAGAAATAGGGCAAAACGTTCGTGTTTTCCCAATTTCAAATTGGACAGAATTAGATGTTTGGAGTTATATAGAACAAGAGCAAATCGAAATTCCATCGATTTACTTTTCACACAAACGTAAAGTTTTTTTGAGGGACGGTTTAATTTGGTCACATTCTCCTTATGTGTATCAAGAAGAAGACGAACAAGTCGAAGAACGAATTGTTCGCTTCAGAACCGTTGGTGATATGAGTTGTACCGCGGCAGTCGAATCGTATGCAGCTACAATCGCCGAAGTGGTTGGGGAAATCAGAACATCAACCATATCCGAAAGAGGCGCCAGAATCGATGACAAACGTTCTGAGGCCGCAATGGAAAAAAGAAAACAACAAGGATACTTTTAAACGTTTTTGGTTTTTCGTTTATAGTTTAGAGCTATAAACCACAAACAATGAACTACAAACAATAAACAAAACAAGAATGGAAGTTTTAAAAATAGCAACAGCAGGAAGTGTAGATGACGGAAAGAGCACCTTAATCGGAAGATTATTATACGACACACAATCGTTGACGACGGATAAAATTGAAGCAATAGAAAGAAGCAGCAAACAAAAAGGATACGATTATCTCGATTTTTCTTTGGCTACTGATGGTTTGGTTGCCGAAAGAGAACAAGGAATTACGATTGATGTAGCACACATTTATTTTTCGACAGCCAAGAAAAGTTACATCATTGCCGATACACCAGGTCACGTTGAATATACCCGAAATATGGTTACGGGAGCTTCGACTTCGCAAGTTTCTATTATTTTGATTGATGCCCGAAAAGGCGTTATTGAGCAAACCTATCGTCACTTTTTCATCAATAATTTATTGAGAGTAAAAGATGTGATTGTGGCAGTAAACAAAATGGACTTGGTGGACTATTCCGAAGAAGTTTTCAACAAAATCAAAGCTGATTTTCAAGCCTTGAATGCGAAAAGTTCATACAAAGAACAAAATGTAAACTATATCCCTTTAAGTGCATTGACTGGAGATAATGTAGTCGAAACCTTGGGTAAAATGCCTTGGTACAAAGGGCAAACTATCCTACAACATTTAGAAGGATTAGAAGCGAAAGATATTTATGAAAAAGGTAAAGTACGTTTCCCGGTGCAAACGGTGATTCGTCCAAAAACTGAAGATTACCACGATTTTAGAGGATATGCTGGAAAAATATACGGCAATACTATCAAAGTAGGCGATGCCGTAACGGTGCTTCCTTCTTTGACAGAATCTAAAGTTTCGAAAATTCATTTTTTCGATCAACAATTTGACGAAGCCGTTGCAGGTTCTTCGATAGTTTTAGAATTAGAAAATGACATCAACGTGACTCGCGGCGATATGATTGTAAAATCAGGCGAATTGCCAAGAGTCGAAAAAGATATTGAAACCACAGTTTGTTGGATGGACAGTAAAAAATTGGTGGCAGGAACAAAATACATCGTTCAGCACAATACGAACCGCGTTTTGGCAAAAATTGATGCAGTAAAAAACACAATTTCCACTGATTATTCAGGAACAAAAGAAGCGTCACAATTAGCCATCAACGAAATTGGAGAAGTACAGATAAAATTGAGCAAGCCATTATATTTCGATGCGTACAGCGAAAACAAATCGAATGGCGCATTTATATTAATTGATACAGCTACGAACACTACCGCAGGAGTTGGATTTATAAAATAAGTTAATAGTTTATGGTTTGTAGTTCGACATAACTACAAACCATTAACTATAAAAAACAAACACAAACAGAAAATATGCAAAGTTTTAGAACCGAAATAGAAGATCCGATTGTTCAAAAGGACATCATCGATTTAGAAAGAAAAATTGCTTTATTCCGTGAAGGGAAAATTGATGAGGAACGTTTTCGTAGCCTTCGATTGGCGCGTGGTGTTTATGGTCAACGTCAGGAAGGTGTGCAAATGATTCGTATCAAATTGCCTTTCGGAAAAGTAACGAGCGAGCAATTGCATCGAATTTCTGATGTTTCAGATGAATATTCAAGAGGTCGTTTGCATATTACAACCCGTCAAGATATCCAAATTCACTACGTAAGTTTAGACAGAACGCCGGAACTTTGGGCAGAATTAGAAAAAAGCGATATCACGCTTCGTGAAGCTTGTGGGAACACGGTTCGAAACATTACCGCTAGCGAAAATGCAGGAATCGACCCCGAAGAACCTTTCGATGTATCGCCTTATGCTTATGCTTTATTTCAATATCTTTTGAGAAATCCGGTTTGTCAGGAAATGGGACGAAAAGTTAAAATGTCATTTTCATCATCGGACAAGGATACTGCTTTGAGCTATTTGCACGATTTAGGATTTATTCCAAAAATTGTAAATGGCGAAAGAGGTTTCAAAGTAATGTTAGGTGGTGGATTAGGTTCTCAGCCACATCACGCCGAATTGTTATCGGAATTTGTTCCCGCAAACCAAATAATTCCAACCACCGAAGGAATTCTTAGAGTATTTGACCGTCACGGCGAAAGAGCCAAACGTTTGAAAGCCCGTATGAAATTCTTAGTGAAAGATTTGGGGAAAGACGAATTTTTACGATTGGTCGACGAAGAGAAAAAAGCCTTGTCTTGCCAGTCTTTCGAAATAGATACTACCGCTTTTGAAGGGGCAATTCCAGAACCATTATTAGTTGCTCCTAAAGTTGAAATTGCAGATGTTGCCGCTTTCGAAGCTTGGAAAAAAGCGAATGTATTTGCACAGAAACAAGCCGGATATGTTGCCATTGGAATCAAAGTTCCAGTAGGGGATTTTTATACAGACAAAGCCCGATTGTTGGCCGATTTGGTTAAAAATTATGGTGCCAATGAGTTGCGCTTTTCATTACGCCAAAATATTCTTATTCGTAACATAAAAGAAGATAATTTGGTCTTTTTTTACCAAGAATTAGAAAAACTTGGTTTTGTGACTTTAGGATACAATTCGACTGCCGATATTACCGCTTGTCCGGGGACTGATACTTGTAATCTTGGAATTGCAAGTAGTACCGGAATTGCCACCGAACTGGAAAGAGTTTTGGCTGCCGAATATCCGCAATACAATAATAATGCTGACATTACCATAAAAATCAGTGGTTGTATGAATGCTTGTGGCCAACATAATATGGCGCAGATCGGTTTTCAAGGAATGTCAATCAATTCAGGAAAATTGGTCGCTCCGGCGCTTCAGGTGTTGTTAGGAGGAGGAAATTTAGGAAACGGAAATGGAAGATTTGCCGATAAAGTAATCAAAATTCCGAGTCGCCGTGGCCCGGATGCTTTGCGTTTTATTTTAAATGATTTTGAATCGAATGCTAATGGTTTATCCTTTTTAGATTATTACGATGCCAAGGGCGAAAAATACTTTTTCGATTTATTGACACCGCTTGCTAATATTTCTAACCTAACCGACGCTGATTTCGTCGATTGGGGAAATGCAGATAATTATGTAAAAGCAATTGGAGTAGGCGAATGTGCCGGAGTTGTAATCGATTTGGTGGCTACTTTAATTTTCGAAGCCAAAGATAAATTGACGTTCGCAAACGAAGCTTTTGAAGATGGAAAATGGTCAGATGCTATATATTTAGCCTATGCAGGAATTGTTAATGGTGCCAAAGCCTTATTGCTTGCCGAAAATCAAAAAACAAATCACCACGCCGGAATCATCGATTTATTCGATACCGTTTTTGTCGAAACCAAGAAAATTGCCTTGAATTCGTCTTTCAAAGAATTAGTGTATCAAATTAATAAAAACGAACCGTCTGAGGAATTTGCCAAAAAATACATTCTAGAAGGAATTGCTTTTTTTGAAAATATTGAAACGTATAGAGCCAAAGATTTAAAAAATGACTAATACTGACAAATGAATTCGAAATCAACTTTCAATAGTTCTTACTCCCTCCCTTTTGGGAAGGGTCGGGGTGGAGCTAAAGTAACCTTAGTAGGCGCTGGTCCTGGTGATCCAGATTTGCTGACTATCAAAGGCGTGAAAGCTCTTGCTGAAGCTAATGTGGTTTTGTATGATGCTTTGGCAAACGAAGAAATATTGGCGTATGCACCCAAAAAATCCATCAAGATATTTGTTGGAAAAAGAAAAGGTTGTCACGCCTATTCGCAAGATCAAATCAACCAATTGATTGTGGATAATGCGCTCACTTATGGAAATCTAGTGCGACTAAAAGGTGGCGATCCTTTTATTTTTGGTCGTGGAAGCGAAGAGATCGAATATGTGGAGAGTTTCGGAATTCCTACATTTGTGGTTCCCGGAATATCCTCATCGATTGCTGTTCCTGCCAATCAAGGAATTTCTTTGACTAAAAGAGGTGTTTCCGAAAGTTTTTGGGTAATCACAGGCACCACTTCGGATAGAAATTTATCAAAAGATGTATCTTTGGCAGCCCAATCTACGGCAACTGTCGTAATTTTGATGGGAATGAGCAAATTGGAACAAATTGTAGCACTTTTTCAAAACGAATCCAAAGGAGAAACTCCCATTGCGATTATTCAAAACGGAACAATGCCAAACGAAAAAGTGGGTTTTGGAACCATCGATACGATTTTACAAGTCGTAAAAGACAACAATTTGAGTTCACCAGCCATCATTGTTATTGGCGAAGTGGTGAATGAACGCAATGAATTAAAAGGATTTTACAAGGAATTTATTTCCAATAAAGTTTGCGCCAGAGAATAGAACAATTGGATTTTCTGTTAAGCAAACCCAAAAAGCAGTATTTTTATAAACCATTAAGATAGTAAGAAAATTAAGTTTAGTCTTAATGAACCTTAATATCTTAATGGTTTCAAGCTAATAAAGACCTTTTTTATAAAAATAATGGACAAAAAAAAATCACATCACAACAATCCAGACTCGTCTCCCCTCTCTTTTGGAGAGGGGTTGGGGGTGAGGAACGAACTATACCCAATTTTTCTAAAACTGCACCAACTCGATGTACTCATCGTGGGTGGAGGAAATGTGGGTTTAGAAAAATTGTCCTTTATGCTCAAATCCAGTCCCAATGCCAATGTTGAGGTGGTGGCGATACAATTTTTACCCGAATTAGAAGCCTTAGTCGAAAAACATCCTTCGGTGAAATTGACCCAATCCAAGTTCAAGAAAAAAATGCTCAAAAAACGACATTTGGTTATTGCTTGCACTGATAATTTAGAAGTCAACAAACGAGTGTACGATTTATGCCGAAAAAAACATTTGATTTGCAACATCGCCGATACACCGCCATTGTGCGATTATTATTTGGGCGGAATAGTGACCAAAGGAAATGTAAAAATCGCCATTTCCACCAATGGAAAATCCCCAACTACTGCCAAAAGATTACGCGAGTTTTTCGAAGAAATTATTCCCGACGATATCAACAAAATGGTCGAAAACCTGAACGAATACCGCAAAACCCTCAAAGGCGATTTTCAGGAAAAAGTGGATAAAATGAATGAAATTACCCAATCCTTGAAAGGCAAACAATAAACACTCCTTATGTTTGCGATTCATCGCGCTATGTCTTTACTTTGCACCGATTATTTTTTAGCATTAAATGGCACTGAAATGGTTCATTTTTAGGCTAATCAATAACGATTAACATCAAAAATTAGCGTATGTGCTTTTGCACCTTTGCGTTTTGTTTTTTAAAAATAAATAAATTAAACGCATAGACACATAGAAAAAAGAATGGGATAGCCCAATTCTTGGGTTCACAAAGCTATGTGTGCTATATAAAGTGAAACGCTTGGAATTATTTAATTAAAAACTATGTTTCTATGTGTTAAAAAAAAACATAACCCTTTGCGTCCTTGCGACTTTGCGGTGAAAAAATAAAAAATAAGTTATGCCAAACATTCAAGAAGAAATCAAAAAACGAATTCTCGTACTCGATGGAGCAATGGGAACGATGTTGCAACGCTATAATTTCTCGGAAGAAGATTTCCGAGGAGAACAATTCAAGGATTTTCCACATCCGCTCAAAGGGAACAACGATTTATTGTCCATTACCCAACCCAAAGCGATAAAAGAAGTGCACGCTTTGTATTTTGAAGCTGGAGCCGATATTGTAGAAACCAATACGTTCTCGGGAACGACTATCGGAATGGCAGATTATCATCTCGAAGAGTATGTTTATGAATTGAACTACGAATCAGCAAAATTAGCTCGTGAAGTAGCCGACGAATTCACGGCAAAAAATCCAGAAAAACCACGATTTGTAGCCGGTTCGATTGGACCAACAAATAGAACGGCAAGTATGTCGCCAGACGTGAACGATCCAGGTTACAGAGCCGTAACTTTTGACGATTTGCGCATTGCCTATAAACAACAAGTAGAAGCCTTAATTGATGGTGGCGTAGATTTACTTTTGGTAGAAACTATTTTCGATACTTTAAATGCTAAAGCCGCACTTTTCGCTATCGAACAAGTGAAAGAAGAACGCAAAATCGATATCCCAATTATGGTTTCCGGAACAATTACCGATGCTTCAGGAAGAACCCTTTCAGGACAAACGGTAGAGGCGTTCCTGATTTCCGTGTCACATATTCCGTTGTTGAGCGTAGGATTCAATTGCGCTTTGGGTGCCGATTTGTTGAAACCTTATTTGCAAACTTTGTCACAAAACACTTCATTCAATGTGTCTGCACATCCTAATGCAGGATTGCCAAACGCCTTTGGAGAATACGATGAAACACCAGAGCAAATGCAAGCGCAAATACGAAGCTATCTCGAAGATAATTTAGTAAATATCATAGGCGGTTGTTGCGGAACAACCCCCGAGCACATCAAATTGATTGCTGATATTGCGACGGATTATAAGCCGAGAGTTTCAGAGGCGGTGATGTAGATAATAATGAAATTCGTACACGTTGTAAATCTTTCTTTACTTTGTCTATAATATAATATTGAAATTTTATGAAAAAAGTATTAATAATTGTATTCTCATTCTTCGTAAGCGCATTTTTTTATGCTCAAAATAAAAGGGTAATGAACTTTGAGGGGGAAATAATAAATAATATGCAAGATATTCTAGTTATTGAAACCAAGAATGGTAAAGAAATTATGATTTCGAAGGATGGCGTTTTTAAAGATACTATTAATACTACTCCAAGAATTTATAATATGTGGTATGGAAAGGTTCTTTTTCATGTTTTTTTTAAAAATGATTTTAATTTAGCTTTAAAAATGAATTCGGATTCACATACTTCGCTAGTTTTTTCCGGAAAGGGTGCGGCTGAAAATAATTTTTTAACTCAGAACCCTTATTATCCCAATCCGATTTATTTTCATAGTTTGTTAAGTTTAAACAAAGGTGATTTTTTAAAAGAAATAAAAAAGTTTAAATCAAATCTTTTGAAAAAATTGAAAACAGAAGATTTAGATCCTGATTTTAACAGAGTTTATAAAGATTATCTGGAATATTTTTATGAGAAATCAAAAAAAGCTTATAATAAAAAGAAAGTAAAGGTAAATTTGTAACCTAGCTCCCCAGCTAGCGCGAGCGTCCCGCTCGTGACCACAAACAGAGGCAGGGAAAATATTTTGAAAAAAATAAAATACGAACGAGCGTGACACTCCCAGATAGCGCGAGCTTCTAGCTCGTGCAAACAAATAAAGGCAGACAAAAATAGTTGAAAAATAAAATAGGCACGAGCGTGACGCTCGCGCAAGCAACATAAGAGTTCCGTAGGAACGTCACATTTTGTAGCAACGGATTTTAATCCGTTGGATGAAGATGTCAATTGCAACGAAATTTATTCCGTTGTGAATAATAAAAATGTCAATTGTAACGGATTTTAATCCGTTGTAAATAATGAGAGTTTCAATTGCAACGGAATTCATTCCGTTGAAAATTAAAAAATATGGAAATACAAGGAGCTAATAATTATTTACAGGCGGTACAGCAAATAAAAACAGCGATTTTACGAAGTCGTTACGAAGCTGCTGCGCGTGCTAATAAAGAATTACTCAAGTTGTATTTTGGAATTGGTCAATATGTATCCTTCCATAGCCGAAATAAAAATTGGGGAAAAGGAGCTATTGACAGTATTTCGAATTTGTTGCAACAAGAATTGCACGGTTTGAGAGGTTTTTCGGCTACGAATATAAAGAATATGCGTCTTTTTTATGAAGGATGGGAATTTTTGCAACCTTTTTTGATAGACGAAAAAGAACCTCTTTTTCAATTTTCGGAGGAGGAATTAAATCGGCAGATACCGTCTGCCGAATTGAAAAACTCAAATCGTCAGTTGCTGACTGACGATTTGAATGATGGTTTTGTAATTCGTCAGTTGCCAACTGACGAATTACAAAATGAGTTTGTTACTATGTTTTTAAAAAACGGTTTCACGCATCATATTGCAATAATAAACAACACTGAAAATATAGAAGAACGTGTTTTTTATATACAAAAAACAGCAACCGAATTTTGGAATAATACGACTTTAAAACACCATTTAAAGTCAGATTTGTACCAAAGACAAGGGAAATTAACGCATAATTTTCAAACGACTTTAGCTGAAAATAGTTTTAGACAAAAAGCGTTAATGGCATTTAAGGACGAAATGCTTTTGGATTTCATCAATATTGAAGATGCCGATGAAGAGCCAAACGAACGTATTTTGGAAAATGCGATTGTGCAGAACATCAAAAAATTCATAATGGCTTTGGGTTCTGAATTTAGTTTTATCGGAAATCAACACCGATTGATTATAGAAGACGAAGAGTATTTTATAGATTTGTTGTTTTTTAATCGGAAAATTCAAAGTCTAGTCGCTATCGAATTGAAGAAAGGAAAGTTCAAAGCAGAATATGTAGGAAAAATGAATTTGTATCTTTCGGCTTTGGACGAAATGGTCAAACAACCGCATGAAAATCCATCTATTGGAATAATTCTTTGCAAAGAAAAAAACAATAAAATAGTGGAATTTGCATTTAGAGACACCTCAAAACCAATGGGAGTGGTGACCTATAAAACCTACAATGATTTGCCAGAAGCCTATAAAAATATTCTGCCAGATACTGAAACGTTGAAAGGATTGTTATAAATAAATGCAAAAGTTCCGTAGGAACGACACATTTTGTAGCAACGGATTTTAATCCGTTGTTGTAAATAAAAGAAAATAAAAAAAATGGCAGTAGCAGAAAAAAGAAGAAATTTAGTATTATCGGGATTAGAACCCTTAATCATTACGCCGGACAGCGTATTTGTAAACATTGGGGAACGAACGAACGTTACCGGTTCTAGAAAATTTCTTCGATTAATCAAGGAAGAGAAATACGACGAAGCATTGAGCATTGCCAAAGAGCAAGTAGAGGGAGGAGCGCAAATCATCGATATCAATATGGATGAAGGAATGCTTGATGGCGAATATGCAATGACTAAATTTCTGAATTTAATTGCTGCCGAACCCGATATTTCTCGTGTGCCGATTATGATTGACAGCTCGAAATGGGACATCATTGAAGCCGGTTTGAAAGTTGTGCAAGGAAAATGTGTGGTCAACTCGATTTCATTGAAAGAGGGCGAAGAAGCTTTTATCCATCACGCCAAATTGATCAAACGCTACGGAGCTGCGGCTATTATTATGGCTTTTGACGAAGTGGGTCAAGCCGATAATTACGAAAGACGAATTGAAATTTGCCAACGTTCTTATGATATTTTAGTCAATAAAGTAAACTTTCCTCCTCAGGATATTATTTTCGATTTGAACATATTCCCCGTAGCAACAGGAATGGAAGAACATCGCTTGAACGCTTTGGATTTCTTCAGGGGAACCAAATGGGTTCGCGAGAATTTGCCACACGCACACATCAGTGGTGGAGTGAGCAATGTTTCGTTCTCGTTTAGAGGAAATGATACGGTTCGTGAAGCGATGCACTCGGTTTTCTTGTACCACGCCATCAAGAACGGAATGACGATGGGCATCGTAAATCCTGAGATGTTGTCTATTTACGATGAAATTCCAAAAGATTTATTAGATCACGTAGAAGATGTAATTTTGGACCGACGTGATGATGCTACTGAGCGTTTGTTAGATTTAGCTGAAAGTTTCAAAGGAGATGCAAAAGTTAATGATAAAGCAGTACAAGAGTGGCGAAATAATACATTTCAAGAACGATTAATTTACTCGCTTGTAAAAGGAACCGACGAATTTATTGACCAAGATGTCGAAGAGGCGCGGCTTAATTCGGCAAAAGCTATTGATGTGATCGAAATCCATTTGATGGCCGGAATGTCGCAAGTAGGCGATTTGTTTGGTTCTGGAAAAATGTTTTTGCCACAGGTAGTAAAATCGGCACGAGTAATGAAAAAAGCGGTGGCTTATTTATTGCCTTTTATCGAGGCAGAAAAAGTAGGAAGGTCATCATCGGCTGGAAAAATACTTATTGCCACTGTAAAAGGGGATGTACACGATATTGGTAAAAATATTGTCTCGGTAGTAATGGCTTGTAACAATTTTGAAATGATAGATTTGGGTGTAATGGTCCCACCTGAAAAAATAATTGCGGAAGCCATAAAGCACAATGTCGATATTATCGCATTAAGTGGTTTGATAACGCCTTCGTTAGATGAAATGGTTTTTATGGCCAAGGAAATGAAACGTCATAAAATGACTATTCCGTTGATGGTTGGTGGAGCGACTACTTCTAGAGCGCATACTGCGGTCAAGATTGCGCCCGAATATCCTTATACTGTTTTGCATACGACTGATGCTTCTAAAGCGGTTGGCGGCGCCAGTAATTTGATGCAAGCAGACACTAACGAGGCGTACAAAAAAAGTATTAAAGAGGAATATGATGCTCTTCGAGAAGGCTATTTAAGCAGAAGTCGAGATAAAAATTTCTTGTCTATCGAAGAGGCTCGAAAAAATAAATTAAAATTGGATTGGGACAGTTTCAAGCCCGTTAAGCCCAACTTTATTGGAATACAATCTATTGAGGTAGATTTGAATGATTTAATTGAGTTTATCGATTGGACACCATTTTTTCAATCTTGGGAGCTGTTCGGAAAATATCCAGCTATTTTAACCGATGAGGTTGTTGGCGAACAAGCAACAATCGTTTTTGCTGACGCTAAGAAAATGCTTCAACAACTTTTGTCCGAAAAATGGTTGACTGCCAAAGCGATCTACGGTATTTTTCCAGCGAATCAGGTCAATGATGACGATATACAAGTGTATGATGATAAAGGAAATGAATTGGAAAAGTTTCTAACTCTGCGGCAACAATCCCAAAAAACGGCGGGAGCTCCAAATATTGCCTTGGCGGATTTTATTGCACCAAAAAATGATGGAATTCAAGATTTTATGGGTTGTTTTTGCGTTACAACTGGTTTCGGAGTGGATGAAAAAGTAGCAGAATTCGAAAAAGATTTAGACGATTATAATTCGATTTTAATCAAAGCTTTAGCCGATCGTTTTGCAGAGGCTTTTGCCGAATATTTGCATTTAAAAATTAGAAAAGAAATTTGGGGATACGCAGCTGACGAAAATTTATCGAACCAAGATTTAATCAAAGAAGGGTATAGTGGTATTCGTCCAGCGCCAGGTTATCCGGCTTGTCCCGACCATTTAGAAAAACCAACCATTTGGAAATTGCTGAATGTCGAAAAAGAAATCGGAGTGACTCTGACCGATAGTATGGCGATGTGGCCCACTTCATCGGTCTCCGGATATTATTTTGGCAATCCAGAAAGCAAGTATTTCGGACTCGGAAAAATCAAAGAAGACCAAGTCGTTGATTACGCCAAACGTCGAAGTATTTCGACCGATAAAGCAATGAAATGGTTGAGCCCTAATATAGCAGATTAGAGCCCCCTAACCCCCGAAGGGGGAATGGGAGCTGCTTAAAAAAACAGAAATTAACACCTGACCCCTCTATCAGGAATTCCCCCTTCGGGGGTTAGGGGGCTTGACTATGAAAGTAACACAACATATTGGAAACGCCAATGGGAAACCATTGTTTTCTTTCGAAATTGTTCCGCCTCAAAAAGGAACAAATATTAAAGATTTGTATCAAAATATCGATCCCTTGATGGAGTTTAAGCCGCCATTTATTGATGTAACCACTTCCAGAGAGGAATATGTATATATCGAAAAAGACGGACTTTTTGATCGTCGAATCACTCGTATGCGGCCGGGAACGGTTGGGATTTGCGCTTCTATTCAACATAAATATGGCGTAGACGCAATCCCACACGTACTTTGCGGTGGTTTTACTAAAGAAGAAACCGAGTATTTATTGGTCGATTGTCATTATTTAGGAATTGACAATTTGGTCGCCCTTCGTGGCGATCCAATGAAAGGCGAAAAATATTTCGAACCTACCAAAGGTGGAAATGGGTATGCGGTGGATTTGGTAAAACAAATCAAAGCGATGAATGCAGGTCAGTTTTTGCACGATACTTTGCCAATGCAAAATGCGCCTGATTTTTGTGTTGGTGTGGCGGGCTATCCTGAAAAACATATAGAAGCACCAAGTTTGGAAGCCGATTTGAAAAGACTAAAAGATAAAGTCGATGCAGGAGCAGACTACGTTGTAACGCAAATGTTTTTTGATAATCAAAAGTATTTCAAATTTGTCGAAGCGGCACGTGCTATAGGAATTACCGTTCCAATTATTCCTGGAATCAAGCCAGTTGCGGTAAAACGTCATTTGCAATTGTTGCCACAAGTTTTTTGGTTGGATATGCCTCAAGATTTGATTCATGATATCGAACAAGCTAAAGATAACGCTGCAGTTCGTCAAATAGGAGTGGAGTTTGCCGTTCAACAGTCTAAAGAATTAATCGAATTTGGTGTGCCTTGTGTGCATTATTATTCGATGGGGAAATCAGATAATATTCATCAAATAGCGAGTCAGGTTTTTTAACTATAGACTCTATTCGCAAAAAAGCCATTACACTTGTCGTGAATGGCTTTTTTTTATATAAGTAGGTTTTTATCACATCTGAATCCAGCAGAAATTTAATTCAAATAAGACCAAAAAAAAGCCATTCGCCAAGGCGAATAGCTTATTTTTTTACTGTAATTTAGAATTACTTAGCAGGTGCAGCAGCAGGTGCAGCAGCAGGTGCAGCAGCAGCAGCAGTATCAACAGCAGCAGCAGCAGTATCAGCTACAACAGCAGCAGTATCAACAGCAACAGCAGTAGTATCTACAGCTTCAGCAGCAGGAGCCTCTTCAGCTTTTTTACATGATACAACAGTCAAAACAGCAACAACAGCTAAACTTAAAAGTACTTTTTTCATCTTACTTAATTATAAAAGGTTAATTATTAATTCGGGGCAAAGATATAAATTTTTTAATAGTTAAAATATTTTTTCATTATTTTTTTTAAAATATTTTTGTTTCAAAGCCTATTGAAGAATTACAAACAGATTGGCGATAAGTCTGAAATAAAAATAAATCAGGGATTCAATACTTGGTTTTCTTTAATTAAAAATCAAAAAATTGTGAGTTTTGCTTATTGTTGAATTCTACTTTTTGGGATGAACCAATTTCAATGCATTGATTAAATTTGGACTCCTGCAAATTCATCCATAATGTCTAACATAGCGCACATCGGCCATATTATTTCTACAGATAGTTCAGTTATTACATAGGTTACTCCTGGTGATTTCCCATCCTCGGTCTAATTTAAGACTATCAAATTATGTTTGGTACCAATGACAAAACCTCCTGATTGGCATCCAATAGAGTAATTTTTTGCAATTAAACAAGCAGCCATTTTACTTTTTCGGCAGAATGGGCCGCAGTGTTTGGAGTGTTATAAATCGATTAATTTAGTAGGAACATCAAATTCATAATCATCCTTAAGTATGCACGAATTCTGATTTTAAGAAATTTGATTCAAAATGATGTTCGTTGCTCCTTTGTTCATTTGCACAAAAGTGCTGCAAATATGGCCTTTTTCGTGTCGGAGCGTTTCGTCGGAAATTAGATTAGAAAAGACTTTAGTAAGTTCATTTTTATTAGCAATAGAAATGCAGCCTTCTAAATTTACCAAAGCAGTAGCTTCGGCAAAATGGCTGAAATTGGGGCCAATAACTATGGGAACTCCAAAAGTAGCGGGTTCCAAAATATTATGAACACCAGGATTTCCAAAGCCGCCACCAACATAGGCAATATCGGCATAGCTGTAAATCTTGGTGAGAATTCCGATGGTATCGATGATAAAAACATCGAAATCTTGTAGGGACAGGTCGCGACCGGTCCTTACTTCTGAAAACAACACCGCTTTTTTAGAAATAGCATTTTTCAATTCTTGAATTTGCTCGCTGTTGATGTTGTGTGGAGCGATAATAAACTTGACTTTTTTAGCGGTTTGATTGATGAAATCCACCAATAAACTTTCGTCTTTTGGCCAAGAACTTCCAATAACAACGGTCAAAGTATCATTTTTGAAGGTTTCGATAAAATCTAAAGAGTTGTCTTTTTCCAAAATAGTTGCCACTCGGTCAAAACGAGTATCGCCCGAAACGGCCACATTGGTTTTACCTAATTGCAATAATAATTTTTTGGAACTTTCATTTTGTACAAAAAAGTAAGTAAACGCCTCCAGTGCTTTTCTGTAAAAACCGCCATACCATTTAAAGAACATTTGGTTTTTTCTAAATATTCCCGAAATCAAATAGGTTGGGGTTTCCAGCTTTCGAAGTTCATTCAAATAATTGGGCCAATATTCGTATTTGATGAAGAAAACCATTTCTGGATGTACCAATTTCAAAAATTGTTTCGCATTTTTTTGAGTATCCAAAGGCAAATAAACCGTGGCATCGGCAACAGTATTGTTTTTCCTCACTTCATAACCTGAAGGCGAAAAAAATGAAATCACGATTTTATGATGGGGAAATTTTCCTTTTATTTTTTCGATAACAGGCAATCCTTGCTCGTATTCGCCCAATGAAGCCGCGTGGAACCAAATGGTTTTGTCTTCGGTTCTAATTTTTGAGGCTAAAATTTCAAAAACAGGCTTGCGACCTTCGACAAAAAGTTTCATTTTTGGGCTGAAAGTAGCGACGATTTTCAATAAAAAATTCGCAATTTGAACTATTAAGTTGTAGATAAAAAGCATATCAAAAATTTTCTTGGGCAAAAATACGTTTTCTTTTAATTATCTATAAAATCATTCTTCTAAAATCCCTATTTTTGTTGTGAATTTAAAACAGGCTCAGCGAAAGGAATCGAAGTAAAATTTTGTTTCGAATGAACTCTAAACACAAGATTAAATGAAAAAATTGCAAATGGTTGACCTAAAAAGTCAATATGATAAAATTAAAGAAACCGTAAACACTTCGATCCAAGAAGTTCTTGACAGCAATACGTACATCAACGGACCACAGGTTCATCAATTTCAAAAAAATCTCGAAGAATATCTCGATGTAAAACACGTAATCCCTTGTGCCAACGGTACCGATGCTTTGCAAATTGCGATGATGGGATTAGGTCTGAAACCTGGTGATGAGGTGATAACAGCCGATTTTACTTTTGCTGCTACAGTCGAAGTGATTGCTTTATTACAGCTGACACCTGTTTTGGTTGATGTTGATATGGTGAATATGAATATTTCTATCGAAGCCATCAAAAAAGCGATCACACCAAAAACCAAAGCGATTGTTCCTGTCCATTTATTTGGCCGTGCCGCCAATATGGAAGCAATTATGGCGATTGCTAACGAACACAATCTGTATGTTATCGAGGATAATGCCCAAGCGATTGGTGCAAATTGTAAGTTTTCGGATGGAACCAAAAAGAAAGCGGGAGTGATTGGACACGTTGGAGCGACTTCGTTTTTTCCTTCTAAAAATTTAGGTTGTTATGGCGATGGTGGGGCTATTTTCACCAACGATGATGCTTTGGCACATACTATTCGCGGAATTGTTAATCACGGAATGTACGAACGGTACCATCACGATGTTGTGGGCGTCAATTCGAGGTTAGACAGTATTCAAGCAGCGGTTTTAAATGCTAAATTGCCTTTATTGGATACCTATAATGCTGCGCGTCAAAATGCGGCTAGAAAATACTCGGCTGCTTTTGAAGGGCATAAAAATATCATTGCACCTAGTATTTGCGATATTTGTGATTGCCACGTTTTTCATCAATACACCCTACGAATTATTGATGCCGACAGAAATGGGTTGATGCAACATTTACTAGACAAAGGCATTCCATGTGCCATTTATTATCCAATTCCGTTGCATTCTCAAAAAGCATATCTTGATCCTCGTTACAAAGAAGAGGATTTTCCGGTGACCAATCAGTTGGTAAAAGAGGTGATTTCCTTGCCAATGCACACCGAATTAGACGATGAACAAATCCAATTTATTACTGATTCAGTTTTAGAATTTCTAAAATAAGTAATTCATGAAATATAGTAAGATAATTGTCGCTGTACTTTTGTTTCAATGCTCGGGATGGGCTCAGGATAGGACTACTAATAAAGAAGAAGCAGTTGTAGCTTCGCAAGTAGAACTATTGCGACAAGGATTAATGACCGCCGACGGAACAAAACTAGCTGCAGTAACTTCAAGTGGTCTAACTTATGGGCATTCAGGGGGAAATATTGAAAATCAATCGGCGTTTATCGAAAATGTGGTAAAAAAGAAATCCAATGTTATTTCTTTAGAATTTCAAAATCAGACCATTTCATTCGCGGGAAACACTGCTATTGTGAGACATATTTATTTATCCCATACTAAAGATGGTGGAGTAGAGAAGGAAACCAAAATAGGAGTAATGCAAGTTTGGCAAAAACAAAAAAAACAATGGTTAATGATAGCCAGACAGGCCTATAAATTGCCAGCACCAGAAAAAATATAATGATGAAAATACTAGTAACAGGCGGTTTAGGATTTATTGGTTCTCATACTGTAGTTGAATTGCAAAATCAAGGTTTTGAAGTAGTGATTGTAGATGATCTTTCGAATTCATCCGAAAATGTTTTAAACGGAATTGTGGCCATCAGCAATAAAAAGCCCCTTTTCGAAAAGTTGGATTTGCGCGAGAAAAACAAAGTGCAGGATTTTTTCAAAAAGCACCAAGATATTTCAGGCGTAATCCATTTTGCAGCGTCCAAAGCCGTTGGCGAAAGTGTTGGAAATCCGCTTTTGTACTACGAAAACAACATCAATACTTTGGTGTATTTGCTTCAAGAACTACAAAAACTGCCGGAAGCCAACTTTATTTTTAGTTCGTCTTGCACGGTTTACGGTCAAGCCGAAAAAATGCCAATTACCGAAGATGCTTCTATTCAACTTGCAATGTCGCCTTACGGAAACACCAAGCAAATTGGAGAAGAGATCATTACAGACACAGCCAAAGTGACCAATATCAATGCGATTTTGTTGCGTTATTTCAACCCGATTGGAGCACATCCGTCGGCTGAAATTGGTGAATTGCCAATTGGAGTTCCTCAAAATTTAGTACCATTCATTACCCAAACGGGTTTCGGATTACGAAAAGAATTATCGGTTTACGGCGATGATTATCCCACCCCGGATGGAACAGCAGTGCGCGATTATATTCACGTAGTCGATTTGGCGAAAGCCCATGTTATCGCGATGCAACGTTTATTGGATAAAAAGAATTTGGACAAAGTCGAAATCTTCAATCTAGGAACGGGAACAGGAAGTTCGGTTCTAGAAGTGATTCATTCTTTCGAGAAAGTAAGCGGACAAAAACTACCTTATAAAATCGTAGCTCGAAGAGAAGGTGATATTACTTCAGCTTACGCCAATACGGATAAAGCCAACAATGTTCTAGGTTGGAAAGCACAATCTACTTTAGACGAAGCGATGGCAAGTGCCTGGAAATGGGAACAGAAAGTTAGGAGCTAGTAATTAGTGTTCAGTTCCGAGGCTTCGAGATTAGTGTTTAGTGAAAATTAAAATCCTAAATTATCAGTAGATAGTTTAGGATTTTTGCATGTATACTGATTGTTTACTTATGAAGCCCAATACACTATTCCAATTGTCACGCTGGAAGCGTCTCAGCGCACGAGCCACATAATTTAGACGCTTCCAGCGTGACAAATAGAAAGAATAAAGAATGAGCAAAATTCGTTTTTGAGTTGTTTTGTAATAATTTCAAATGTTGTAAATGAAAATTTAAGTTTTAAATGATTAGTTGTAAATTCGTTACGTAAAACAAAAGTTATGAATCCTAAAAATGAAAATTTGAAAATCAGCAAAGCGGAAGTAACTTCTGCGGCTTATGAAACTTCGAAAATTAACTTCAAAAGTATTGATAGAACCACTTTTGATTTTGATGAAGAATTTAAAAATGGATTAACTCCCGCTGAAGCCAAAGCAGAATCAATTAGAAGAATTAGAGAATGGTGGGGAAAATAAAAGTTATTTTCACACCACACGTAATAGATTTTTAGATGATTTAGTTCGTTTTTTATACAAAAAAGAATATTTTGGTTTTATAGAAACCGCCGAAGAATATGTCTTGAAAATTTATGATGCAGTTCCAGAGAATATTAAATTAAGCACTCATAAAGTATCTCTTAAAAACCTAAAACACTTCGGTTCCAGCTACATTTTTTACAAATCCAATAATTGAACAACTTGGTATATTTTCTTTGAAAAAAAGAATAGTAATTATTTGATTACAAGAATTATTAATAATCACTGTGAGCAAGCGAATGAGTTGTAACAAAAAATCTCTACAAGCATAGTAGCAGCTGTCAATAACTAACTTTACCATTTCATTGTTAAATAGTATTCTATTATCCTCAAGAATACAAAACAAATAAAAGCTATAACTAGTTTGATTATAAATTTATATTTAGGTTCTTCCGATATACTGAAAATTAGCAAATCCTCGATGCTTTGAATAACTTTATCTTTATTGAACCATAAAATACATAGAATTAGTAATAGGTAGAAGATTGCAGCTTTTAGAGCACCAACATGAACTTTGAAAAAAATGTCTTGTAAAATCACATTTACTAGTATAGTTGCTGTGAATAAGCATCCTATAATTCTGCTTCTTTTTATCAAAATCAAAGTTCCGCCTACTATTTCAAATAGCCCTAAGGTCATTGCGTATGATTTAGAATAACCATAAAAAGCCCACATCAATTCCATTCCTGTCATTTCTGAAACCGTTTTGTCAATTTCAGAGGCTCCATCAAACTGTATTACTTTTGCTCCACCGTAAACGAACATAGCAAATACTACAATCCAACTTATTGCATTTTCAGCTATTTCTATTTTATCTTTTCTATTAAAGTTCATTATTCGTGTTTTCTTTCATTTGTTGCTAACTCTGTAAATATATACAACTTCCTGCAATGCATTAACGACATTAAAAGAAAAATTCCCCACAAACATAAGTTTATGAGGATTCTCTATTTACAAACTGAAATCTAAATTCTGAAATCTGCAATCTAAAATTTTAAGCGTTTGCCGTCGCAGCTTCTCTATCAATTTTTCCAATCAATCCAGCCAAGACTTTTCCGGGACCCACTTCGGTAAACAATGTGGCGCCATCGGCAATCATTTGTTTTACAGATTGTGTCCATTTTACAGGAGCTGTCAATTGGATGATTAGGTTTTTCTTGATTTCGTTGGCATCAGAAACGGCCGTTGCTGTCACGTTTTGGTACACTGGGCAAATAGGAGTAGAGAAAGTGGTTGCTTCAATGGCTGCGGCCAATTCCTCTCTTGCAGGTTCCATCATTGGGGAGTGAAAACCACCGCCAACAGGAAGTATCAAGGCACGTTTTGCGCCAGCTTCTTTCATTTTTTCGCAAGCCAATTCTACAGCTTTGTATTCGCCTGAAATAACCAATTGACCGGGACAGTTGTAATTGGCAGCCACCACTACGCCATCGATAGAAGCGCAAATGTCTTCCACAATTTTGTCCTCTAAATTAAGAACGGCAGCCATTGTCGAAGGTTTTATTTCGCAAGCTTTTTGCATTGCCAAAGCGCGTTGTGAAACTAATTTCAATCCGTCTTCGAATGACAAAACGCCATTGGCAACCAAGGCTGAAAATTCGCCCAAAGAATGTCCTGCCACCATTTCTGGTTTGAAATCTTCTAAAGTTTTAGCCAAAATCACGGAATGTAAGAAAACGGCTGGTTGGGTAACTTTGGTTTCTTTCAATTCTTCGGCAGTGCCTTCAAACATAATGTCTGTAATACGAAAACCTAAAATTTCATTGGCTTTTTCGAAAAGTGATTTGGCTAATTCGGAGTTTTCATATAAGTCTTTGCCCATTCCTATAAATTGTGCGCCTTGACCAGGAAATACGTATGCTTTCATAATTTTATTGAATTTATTGCAGTTTCATTGTGTACTGATTATTAGTAAAAGTTGTCATTCAATTGAATAATAAACCTTACGACTTTTTATCTAAAGTAAAGAAAACTACTTTGAGATTATTATTTTCATCGATTTGACTTATTTCTATCGAGCAAAAATACTTACTTTGTAACAAACTAAAAAAACAAATGTCTAATAAGTGTAAAACTAAATAGAAAGTAAAATGAGAAAAATTTTCCCTATCGCAATCATCCTAATTATCACGTTTTTTTATTTTTATAGTACGCTACCGGTTTTAAATTATGGATTTGTAGGCGTTACTGTCTTACTTTTAATTATCGCCGCAATATTGTTTTTCTCGTTTTCTAAATTTACTATTAGTTCGGACGGAAAAAGCTACAAACCAATAACAGTATTCTGGAAAATTCCAGCATTATTAGTAGGTATTTCGATTATATATTCATTTGTGCTTCCTTTTTTCACATCGCATCCTGTTTTTCGAAATCAAGACTTTCGAAATTTAATTGGAAAGGTGGAAAACGGCGAAAAATTAACCAATCATATCGCTCCAATTTCTATGAATGAAATTCGTGTTGTCGATGAAAGTTTAGCGTATTTATTGGGCGAAAAAATATTAGGTTCGCAACCTGCATTAGGAAGTCAAGCGCAATTACAAGAATTTTTTATCCAGAAAGTGAAGGGCAAATTATATTGGGTTGCGCCTTTAGAACATTCCGGTTTTTTTAAATGGATGAATAACAAAAGCGGTACAACAGGTTATGTGATGGTGTCGGCAACAAATGAACGTGATGTAAAATTAGTACAAGAAGTAAACGGAAAACCATTATTTTTAAAATACCAAAGAGAAGCTTATTTTGGCAGTAATTTGCACCGATATTTATATTTTAATGGCTATAACACTGTAGGTTTGACGGATTTTAGTTTTGAAATTGACGACGAAGGCGTGCCGTATTGGGTGGTTACTAAATATGCTAAAAAAGTTGGCTTTTCTGGAAACGATGCTACTGGCGTTGTAGTTGTCAATGCGCAAAATGGGGCTATAAAAGAATACAATATTAAAAACACGCCGCTTTGGGTAGATAGAATTCAGCCCATTTCATTTATTAAAGATCAGTTGAATGATTGGGGCGAATATGTAAAAGGCTATTGGAATTTTTCTAACGAAAACAAACTTCAAATTACAGAGGATTTAACCTTGGTTTACGGAAAAGATAATAAATCCTATTGGTACACCGGAATTACTTCTGTAGGAAAAGATGAATCTGCGGTAGGATTTGTTTTAGTAGATACAAGAACTAAAGAAACTACTTTTTACAAGCAAAGTGGTGCTACAGAATTTGCTGCGCAAAGCTCGGCACAAGGAAAAGTGCAAGAAAAAGGTTTTAGCGCTTCATTGCCTATTCCGTATAACATCAATACGATTCCCACCTATGTAATGACCTTAAAAGACAAAGGCGGCTTGGTAAAAATGTATGCTATGGTTTCAATTGCAGATTACACCATTGTTGGCACGGGAAATACGATGCGCGAGGCTTTAACGGCTTATAAAACAGCCTTTAACTCTTCGGGAAATAAAATAAATGCAGGCGAAAAATCCGCACGAAAAGTAGTTGAATCGGTGGTGGTTCGTATTCAGAATGATGTCAAAAACGGGAATAGTTTTTATTATTTTACAGTAAAAGATTATGCGAATATTTTTGTAGGTTCGTCCCAAATATCCAATCAATTACCCATTACCGCAGTTGGGGATATGGTGAAAATTTCATTCGATTTAGACGGTGAAGAAATTGTTGATGTGTCTACATTTGAGAATATTAGCTTGAAATCGAAGTAAAAAAGCGTCCCATCTTGCTAATTAAGAGGGGACATTTTTTTAAATAGCATTACGATTTTCATCAGTTCACGGTGCAATTCTGGATTTGTAATTCCTTTTTCGGAATCAAAATTAGCGCTAAAATTGGGTAGTGAAAAACTCCCTTTCACCACTCCTCCTTGAAAAGGAAAACGGCCTTTGGCAATTTCTAAAACCGTTGCGCCACCTCTTGGACCTGGGGAAGTTGACAATAAAAGCATTTCTTTTTCTTGAAATGTTTTGCCATTTATTCTTGAAGTCCAATCAAAAATGTTTTTGAAAGCGGTAGAATAGGCTCCATTATGTTCGGCAAATGAAATAATGATGAGGTCTGAATTTCCAATTTTAGCATAGAAATCCTGAGCTAATTGCGGAATTCCAGTCGCTGATTCTTTGTCCATAGAATAGATTGGCATTTCGTAATCGTTTAAATCTAAAATTTCAACGGTTGCATTTTCGAATTGATTGGCTGCATAAGTAGCCAATTGTTTGTTGATGGAAGTCTTGCTGGATGAAGCTCCAAAAGCGAGTATTTTTTTCATTTTTTAAATTAAAATTAGTTCATAGGAATTTCCATTACTAAAAATTTAGCATCGGTTGTGGCTTTGATTTCAATGTCGTTCGTTTCCCAAATGCCTATAGCATCTCTTTTTTCTAATTTTTCGCCATTTACTTCAATTTCTCCCTCAATATTCATAATGTAAAATCCGTTTCCTTCTTTTTTTAAAGATAGACTTTTCGAAAATTCACTATCAAAATCAGCTAAATAAAACCAAGCATCTTGATGAATCCAAACACCAGCATCCTCGGCATTTGGAGAAAGAATTTGGGCAAAATTGTTTTTTTGTTCCGCAGGATTCAGTGTAATTTGCTGGTAGCGAGGTTCCACATTTTTTGTTCTTGGAAACAACCAAATCTGGAATAACTTAGTTTGTTGGTCGGCATTCGGGTTGAATTCGCTATGTCTAATTCCGGTGCCCGCACTCATCACTTGAACATCGCCCGTTTTGATAGTTTCGGCATTTCCCATACTGTCTTTGTGTGCCAAATCGCCTTCTAGCGGAATGGTAATGATTTCCATATTATCGTGTCCGTGTTCGCCAAAACCCATTCCTGCGGCTATGGCGTCGTCATTTAAAACCCGAAGAACGCCAAACTGAACTCTTTCGGGATTATACCAACTGCCAAAACTAAAACTGTGATGCGCATTTAACCATCCGTGATCGGCGTGACCTCTTGTGTCTGCTGTATGTAAAACTGTATTTTTCATTGTATGTAAGTTTATGGATTATTTGTTACAAATTTATGGACAATGAAAACAAAAGGAACTTAATGTAGATTAAGAAAAAAGTGTTCGCTGTTCCGATTTTTAGTATTCAGCGAATCGTTAAGGAAAATATAAAGCCGCTCACTTTGAAATATACTGTTATTGCCATTAAGTACTTATGTGCTAAGCACTGATTACTTCCTCAAAATGTTGCTTTTTAGTTTTTTGAAAAACATCAAAATTATTCTTTTACGTTGACGAAGAAAACGGTGTCAATAAAGAATAGAACATTGGAGTTTACGATTACATTTTCATCGTGGATGTCTTCTAAAATTAATCCTAATTCTTCGTTATAATAATCATTTCTTCGAATGTTTTCAAAACCATTATATTCCAATAGATGTTTTACTTCCTTTAAATTTACGGGGTTATCCGAAATGATGAAAGCTTGTTTTAAAACTGCATAAAGCATTTCGTTGGATCGATTAAAGCCAAGTAATTCATATTTTGTTCCCTCAAAGAATAAATTATGGATAAGGATACTATTGAAAAAATCCAGCCAAGTGAAATAATAAACAGCATCGTTAAGTTTAATTACACTTTTATTGTCTTTGCCGAAGTAAATTTTAGCTTCTCCTCCTTCGGTAAGATAGTTTTCTTGAGCAGCAATATCAGTTATCCACAGATTATGGTTAGTAATATAATCATCTAGATGTTTTGCCTGCTCTTTTTTGATTTCGCATTGTTTGTCGAAATCTCTTTTAGTTGTTGTATCTGTTGTAAAGCTTGAGCATAATTGATTTCGGGTTGTTGTGAGTGTATCATTTTTGCCTTCAATGATAGTTCCGCTAATGATATTTTTAAGAGTTTGTTTGGTATCATTTGAAATCATTTTTATGCAAATGTAATAATTAATTTTTATTTAATAATGGTTGACTATTTCCTCAAAAGCTTGCTTTTCATCTTACTATAAAACTCAGGAGTTACCCCAATGTAGGAAGCCAAATGTTTTTGAGGTACTTTCTGGATTAAATCAGGGTATTTTTTGCACAGTTTTTCAAAACGTTGTTCAGCAGATAAACTCAAATTATCCATTAAACGTTCTTGATGAGCGACCAATGAATTTTCGGTTAGAATCCTGAAAAACCGTTCTAGTTTGGGGATTTCACGATAGAGAATTTCTTGGTTTTCTTTGGAAAGTAACAGTACTTCTGCATCTTCGAGAACTTCTATAAACAAGTTGCCTGGTTGCTGCGATAGCAAACTATACATATCACCAATCCACCAACCACTACAAGCGAAACCCAAGACGTGCTCCATAATATTGTCATTGATGTTAAAACTTCGAAGCACTCCTGAATTTACAAAATAGGAAGTTTTGCAAATTTCGCCAGCGTTGAGCAAAATGGTTTTGGCTTTGTAATGATGTATTTCGGTTTTAGACAAAAATAAATGCTCTTCTTCGGGTGTTAAGGAAACGATTTTAGCAATATTTTGAAGAATTAACTCCATTTATTTTGTCTCTGGAATCAATTTGAAAAAAGTGGCTTTGAAACGATTGTCGACTATTTCCCCTACTACTTCAGCTTTTCTAACTTTTGCACAAAATCCATCCGAGCCGTGCGCATCGCCGTGCTGGTCAATATGCGTTCCGTCAACAAAATAGGGTTTTCCATCAATGCGAACGGCCAAATCACAGGATTTTCCTTCCATCCCAAATTGACATTGTCCGCAGGAAGCCTCTACAATTTGTTTTTTAGGTTGTTCTATTATTTCTTGTGAGAAAACTGTAAAACTTATTAATGCGATGCAAAAGGTGAGGACTTTTTTCATTTTGTGGTAAAGAAATAGGATGGTTCGAAATACAAAACAAAAATAGTTGTTTAACCTCAAAGTTCGCAAAGATTTTGAAATAAATCTTTGCGAACCTTGTGTAAACCTTTGTGTGCTTTGTGGTTAAATATTTTAATGAAAATGGTCTTCTTCGATTTCGAATTCGGCATCTTTTTCCCAAATTTCCATTTCGCAGGGTTTGCAATTGAATTTGAGTTTGTATTCCAGTTCGCCTTGTTTCAAAATCAAAGGTTCCTTGAGTTTTCCATCCATATTAGGATGGTATTTTGGGCATTTTTCCAATTCGTATTTGATGCAGTATTTGGTAGTCATCACACGTGATTTTCCCGGATCCCATTGCAATTCGAAGGCTTTTTCGATTTCGGTTACGCCGTGACGCTCGTAGAATTTCCGAGCTAATTTGTTAGAAACATTGTACATAAAATCCAGTTTGGTTTCTGGATAAGGATGCGATGTTTTGACCAATTGGTGTTCTTCACGTTTGTAGTTTGCCAAACGAATTTCAGACAATTGTTCGAAAACGGTTCTTCGCATTTCGTTGATTTTAGAAATAGGAAGGAACCAATTTTCGGAGAACATAATTGTTATTTCATCGGCGGTGTAAGGTGTGAAACCTGTTTTTGCCAAATTGATTTTGAAATTTTCTTCAATAGATTCGTTGTTTTTGGTTCTTTCTTTTGGATGAACCAAATTGACGCTGCTAACATTTCCGTCTTCGTCGGTGGCAGTCAATTCAAAACCGTTTTCGTTTTCGGTCAATAGTAAGTTTGTACTGATTTTTCGAATGGCACTGTCTTCTCTTTCTACAATTTTGATGAAAGCAGTGTCATTATTTCGGTAAATAAAGGCACCTGCTTTTACCTCTTTTAGTACAAAAGGATACGCCAAGCCGTTTTCGACTTTGTTGATGTAAATGCCATCGGCTTCATTTTTTTCGTTGATGTAGCAAAGACCATCGCCATTGCTCAGTAAATGTCCGTTTTCTATTTCGTAAGCATTGCCCACAATTTTGATGAGTTTGCCAATATATTCGCCTTTTGATTTTGGGCTATTCCAAGAGCCGATGGCTTGGTGTCTTTCATTGACAAAATAATCGGTATACCCGCGATTAAAGGTTTTGTCTAATGCCGAATCAAAAGTATAGCTGCATTTTCCCGAAGAAGCTTTGGTGTATTTGTCACTTCCTTCATTTTCAAGAAAAGCATCTAATTTTTGACGCAAATACGACACATTATTTTTTACATAAACAATATCTTTCAATCGCCCTTCGATTTTGAAAGAGCAAATTCCAGCTTCAATCAAATTCGGAAGTTGGTCTGAAACATCAAAATCTTTGATGGAAAGCAAGTGACTATTTTTGATTAAGGTCTCGCCGTGACCGTCGATTAAGTTATACGGCAAGCGGCAGTTTTGGGCACACGAACCACGATTGGCAGAACGTTCGCCATTGGCAACACTCATATAACAATTCCCGCTAAACGAAACGCACAAAGCGCCGGTCACGAAAAATTCGAGTTCCACATCGCTCGCTTCACTAATTTCTTTGATTTGGTGCAAGTTCAATTCCCGAGCTAAAACCACCCGTTTCATACCGGCATCTTTCAAGAATTTGATTTTATCGGCATCGCGGTTGTTGGCTTGTGTGCTGGCGTGCAAAACGATAGGTGGTAAGTCCATTTCCATAATTGCCATATCTTGAACAATCAGGGCATCGACACCAATGTCGTATAATTTCCAAATCATTTGGCGACAGGTTTCGAGTTCGCTGTCGTACAAAATGGTGTTGACCACCACAAAAACCTGTGCATTGAATAAATGGGCGTATTCTACCAATTTCGCCACATCTTCAATCGAGTTGGTGGCGTTGGAACGAGCGCCGTATAAAGGGGCTCCAATATAAACGGCATCGGCACCAGCGTTAATGGCGGCCATACCGTGAATAAGATCTTTGGCGGGAGCCAGTATTTCTATTTTTTTCTTCATCGTGAGGATGATATTTTTTATAATGGATAGAATTTTAGGTTTTTAAGTTTTCGCCCAAAAAGTCTGCAAAGGTCTTATAAAAAATTCGGGATTTCTAATTCGGGAATGGATTTTTTGGAAAAATGTTGTTTTGTGTACTGTTTCGCGTGAGGGATAGCAGTGGAAATCCTTTTCCTTTTTTCTTTAAAAAGGAAAAGATTACTTCACTAATTTTATATTTTCAGTGGTGTTCAGTGAACTCCGTTTGCAACGAATAGCCCGTTCGCCGCGGCGAACACGCCCAAAAAAAAGCCCCAAGTTTCCTTGAGGCTTGTGATATAAATCAGGTTTTGACTATCCGGCCAAAGCGTTTTTGATTCTTTTTAAGGCTTCGATCAATTGTTCTTCGCTGGTGGCATAAGAAAAACGAATACAGTTTGGGTTTCCGAAAGCGTCGCCTGTCACTGTTGCTACGCAAGCTTCAGCTAATAAGTACATTGAAACGTCGTTGGCATCTTTGATTTCGGTTCCTTTTAAGGTCTTGCCAAAGAATGAAGATACGTCTGGAAATACATAAAATGCGCCTTCCGGAATGTTGATTTTGATTCCTGGAATTTCTTTCAATAATCCAACCACTAAATCTCTACGAGAATGGAACGCCTGAACCATATGATTCAATACGCTTGGATCTGCATCTACAGCAGTGATTGCAGCAATTTGTGCTACTGAATTGGCTCCAGAAGTTACTTGACCTTGAATTTTTGTACACGCTTTTGCAATAAATTCTGGCGCTCCGATGTAACCAATTCTATATCCAGTCATCGCGAAAGCTTTAGCCAATCCATTTACAGTAACTGTTTTTTCTAACATTCCTGGGATGGACCCGATACTGCAAAAAGTTCCAGAGAAATTGATGTGCTCGTAGATTTCGTCAGCAACGACGATGATGTTTGGATATTTTTCTAATACTTTAGCAATAGCCGTCAATTCTTCTCTGTTGTAAACCGATCCTGATGGATTACAAGGAGAAGAGAACCACATCATTTTTGTTTTTGGTGTGATGGCTGCTTCTAGTTGTTCTGGTGTGATTTTGAAATCTGTTTCTACCGAAGTGGGAACTTCTACAGGAACGCCGCCTGATAATTTCACGATTTCGAAGTAAGAAACCCAATATGGTGCTGGTAAAATCACTTCGTCACCGTCGTTTAACATTACTTGTGCAATGTTGTATAAAGATTGTTTTGCTCCAGTTGAAACTACAATTTGAGATGGTTTGTAATCCAATCCGTTGTCTCTTTTGAATTTTCTGCAAATGGCTTCTTTCAAATCGCCGTATCCATCTACTGGCGAATAAGTGCTGTAGTTGTCATCTATGGCTTTTTTGGCGGCTTCTTTGATAAATTCCGGAGTGTTGAAATCAGGTTCTCCTAAACTCAAACTGATAATATCTTTTCCTTGTGCTTTTAATTCTCTGGCCAATGCTGCCATTGCCAATGTTTGCGAGGTAGCTAAATTGTTGATTCTGTCTGAAAGCAAATTGTTCATTAATTGTAAATTTTAATTTATAAAGTTGGTTGTTGATTTATTACTATAAAGCAGGTTTTACACCTAGTTCTTTCAAATGTTGGAAATGGGCAATCACCGCGCTTCTAAAGGTTTTGTATTCGTAATAAGGGAGATTGCATTCTTGGGCGGTTTCCTTGACAATTTTTGCAATTTTGCCGTAATGAATATGGCTAATATTCGGAAAAATATGATGCTCGATTTGATGGTTCAGTCCTCCGGTGTACCAATTGATAATCCAATTTTTTGGAGCAAAATTGGTCGTTGTAAATAATTGATGAATGGCCCAAGTGTTTTCAATTTCGCCATCTTCATTTGGAACTGGATTGGTGGTTTCTTTGACCACGTGTGCCAATTGAAAAACGATGCTCAAAATTAGGCCAGCGGTATAGTGCATTACAAAAAAAGCGACTAACACTTTCCACCAAGTGATTCCGATGATCATCGGCAAAACGATCCAAATAGAGAAATAAATAGCTTTGGTGATCAATAAAGTGGTCCAAAGAATTTTTGGGTTTTTAGCCTCGCCATAAGAAAGTTTTCTTTTGAGATAGCTTTTCATTTGCTTAAAATCAGTAGTAATTGCCCAGTTGAAAGTCAATAATCCGTATAAAAACACCGAATAATATTGTTGAAATCGATGAAAACTATACCATTTGGCATCTTTGGAAAATCGGATTACTCGACCGGCATCTAGATCTTCGTCGTGGCCAACAATATTGGTGTACGTATGGTGTAAAACATTGTGTTGCACCTGCCAATTGTAGACATTTCCGGCCAGAATATAAATGGTTCCACCCATAAATTTGTTGACCCAACTGATGTTCGAATACGAACCGTGATTGCCATCGTGCATTACATTCATTCCTACCCCCGCCATTCCTATTCCTATGACAATTGCCAAAAGCAAATGCAACCAAAAAGGCATATCGAGGGTCAAAATCACAAAATAAGGAGTGAGGAAAACGGCAAACATAATTATTGTTTTTAGATACAGTTTCCAGTTGCCTGTTTTTTGGATGTTGTTTTCTTTAAAATAATTGTTTACCCGCGAATTAAGTGTTCTAAAAAACTTTAGATTATCTTGTTTTGCAAATGTAGGGGCTACGTTGTTCATATAAATTTTGAATATGGTGCAAAGGTAATTATTAATAATTTTCAATCTGTAAAATTGAGTTAAATATTCAAAACTAAAAACTGTACTTTTGTTAAAATTTATAACAATGGACGAGATTCAAAAGTATTTCCCTTATTTGACTGATATTCAGAAACAACAATTCGCAAAACTGGATGCTTTGTACCACGATTGGAATGCCAAAATCAACGTTATTTCCCGCAAGGATATCGATGAATTGTACACCAAACATATTTTGCATTCGTTAGGAATAGCTAAGATAATTCAATTCGAACCCGGAACTTTTGTTCTCGATGTGGGAACTGGCGGAGGATTTCCGGGAATTCCATTAGCGATTCTTTTTCCGGAAACCCGTTTTTATTTGATTGATGTGATTGCCAAAAAAATAAAAGTGGTGCAGGCAGTTGTCGATGCTTTGGAATTAAAAAATGTAAAAGCCGAACAAAAGAGAGCCGAATTGGTCAAAGGTGATTTTGATTTTATCGTGAGTCGTGCCGTGACCAATATGCCTGATTTTGTATCTTGGGTAAAAGACAAAATCAAAAAGAAAAACAAACACGAACTTAGAAACGGAATTCTCTATCTAAAAGGCGGCGATTTAACCGAAGAATTGAAGTATTTCCCCAAAGCCACCGAATATAATTTAGCAGATTTCTTTCAAGATGAGTTTTTTGAGACTAAAAAAGTAGTGCATTTGCCATTGAAGTTTACGAGTTAAAACAAAGCCAGTTTTGACATTTTTTTTGTAAATTTGTTTTTATAATAGATATAGTCACAATTAAAAACAAAAGCAATATAATTTAATATCAATCGATTATGTATACAACCTATCATTTAGATTCTGCCCAAGACATTACTCCTGATATTTTAGATGCAATTAAAATTGCTTTTAAATCGAAACCTATTACCATTACAATTGTGGAAGATGATGATTTTGAACTTACCGAAGAAATGAAAGCGATTTTAGACGAAAGACTACAGGAAGACGGAAGCGATTATATTTCTGCCGAAGAGTCTATTAGTATGCTAAAATCTAAATATGGTTTATAAAATCATCGTCTCTCCTCGTGCCCAAAATGAAATTGTTAAAGCAATAGATTTTTATGCGCTACATAGTTTTGATGCGCCAAATAATTTCATATTGCAACTGCAAAAAGGCTACAGAATTTTAGCCATAAATCCTTTTTTCAGAGTTCAATACAAAAATGTAAGATCATTAAACCTAAAAAATTTTCCTTATTCTCTTTACTACACGATTGATGAAAATCAAAATACCGTCCGTGTTCTTTCTTGTTTTCACAATAAAAGAAATCCTAAAAAGAGACCTTAATTTCTAAGAAAATTAGAAGGTTTTTTTGAAGATGAGTTTTTCGAGACGAAGAAAGTGGTGCATTTGCCGTTGAAGTTTACGAGTTAGGAATTGTTGTTGACGGGGATATTTATTGATATTCAAAACTTAACAGATAAAATTGTGCCGAAAAAAACAAAAAACAAAATGAAACTAAAATATTTTACTCTTTTTATCTGTTCAATATGTTTTTCTCAAAATGAAAATTTAGGAACTTATAAAGATGCTTTTGGAAATAAAATAGAACTTCTTGAAAACAATAAATTTAGACATACTTGGCATTTTGATTTAGCTGCATCTTGGACAGTTGGAAAATGGGTAGTTAATAATGACACCTTAAAGCTTAAAATAATTAAAGTTTATGACACTTTAAAAGTATTTAATAAAAATCAAAATGTTTATAAAGACAGTTTGGTTTTAGCTGAAGATGAGATTCCTAAAAGAGTTACAGAAGTTGAAAACGCAATTAAGACTTTATCTTCTGTCGGACAAAATAAAATTTTACCAAACACAGTTTTTTTAATTAGAAAAAAGAAGCTTATTGTCATAAATGAAGTTGGAAAATTACAAACCGAAAGAATATTAGGTTTTTGGGGAAATAAAAAATACTATACTTGGTACGTAAAAGAAGAAGATTAAAATAATTACAACATTTGTAATTGTTGCAAAATCTCATTAAAAACAAAACCCACAAAAACTCAATTACTTTGATTCTTGTGGGTTTATAAATTTGGAACTTCCTAAAGTGTTGCTCCTATTTCAAACTTCGTATTGCGAATTACATCATTCCGGGCATTCCGCCACCGTGGGCGTGTGCTGCAGGATTTTCTTCTTTAATATCAATCAAAGCACATTCGGTAGTTAAGATCATTCCTGCTACAGAAGCAGCGTTTTCTAAAGCCACACGAGTTACTTTTTTAGGATCAATGATTCCAGCTTTTAGCATATCTACATATTCGTCTGTTTTGGCATTGTAACCAAAATCTCCTGAACCTTCAGCTACTTTTGCAACAACAACAGAACCTTCTAATCCAGCGTTTTCTACAATAGTTCTCAATGGAGCCTCAACAGCGCGAGAAATAATTTTGATTCCTGTAGCTTCATCGGCATTGTCTGCTTTCAATTCAGCAAGGGCGTTTTTAGCTCTCAATAAAGCAACACCACCACCAGCAACGATGCCTTCTTCAACTGCGGCACGAGTAGCGTGAAGAGCATCATCAACTCTATCTTTTTTCTCTTTCATTTCCACTTCAGAAGCAGCACCCACATAAAGAACAGCCACACCGCCAGCTAGTTTAGCCAAACGTTCTTGCAATTTTTCTTTGTCATAATCAGAGGTAGTAGTTTCCATTTGACCTTTGATTTGGTTCACACGATTTTTAATCATTTCGGCCTCACCAGCGCCACTAACGATTGTAGTGTTGTCTTTGTCTATAGTGACTCTTTTAGCCGTTCCCAACATTTCGATGGTAGTATTTTCTAAAGTATAACCTCTTTCTTCAGAAATTACAGTTCCACCAGTTAAGATAGCGATATCTTCCAACATTGCTTTTCTTCTGTCGCCAAAACCAGGCGCTTTTACAGCGGCGATTTTCAAGGCACCACGCAATTTATTGACAACCAAGGTTGATAAAGCTTCTCCATCAACGTCTTCAGCGATAATCAATAAGGGTTTTCCTGATTGTGCTACCGGTTCAAGAACAGGTAATAATTCTTTTAATGAAGATACTTTTTTGTCGTACAATAAAATGTATGGGCTGTCTAATTCCGCTTCCATTTTCTCGGCATTGGTCACAAAATAGGGCGAAAGATAACCTCTGTCAAATTGCATACCTTCCACAACATCTACATAAGTGTCAGTTCCTTTGGCTTCTTCCACAGTGATTACACCTTCTTTTCCTACTTTTGCGAAAGCGTTAGCAATCAATTCGCCAATTACTTCGTCGTTATTGGCCGAAATTGCTGCAATTTGTTTGATTTTTTCCGAATCGCTGCCTACTACTTTGGCTTGTTTAGATAAATCAGCAACGATAGCCTCAACCGCTTTGTCGATTCCTCTTTTCAAATCCATTGGGTTTGCACCAGCGGCTACGTTTTTCAAACCTTCTTTTACGATGGCTTGTGCCAATACGGTGGCGGTTGTAGTTCCGTCTCCTGCTAAATCATTGGTTTTAGAAGCTACTTCTTTGACCATTTGAGCGCCCATATTTTCTAATGGGTCTTTCAATTCGATTTCTTTTGCAACAGTAACACCATCTTTAGTAACGGTTGGTCCACCAAAAGATTTTCCAATAATTACATTACGACCTTTGGGTCCAAGGGTTACTTTTACAGCGTTTGCCAAAGCATCAACTCCACGTTTTAATCCGTCACGTGCTTCAATATCAAATTTTATATCTTTTGCCATTTCTTTTGTTTTTTAATTGTTTAAAGTGTAAGGTTTAAGGTTGCGTTTCGCACTTGAAACTTGAAACCTGAAACAAAATTTAGATAATTGCGAGAATATCGTCCTCACGCATAATCAAATAATCTTTTCCTTCTAATTTTAGTTCTGTTCCGGCGTATTTTCCGTAAAGGACAGAATCGCCTATTTTTACTGTCATTTCGTGGTCTTTTGTACCATTACCAACAGCAACTACAGTTCCTTTTTGTGGTTTTTCTTTTGCAGTGTCAGGAATGAAAATTCCGGAAGCGGTCTTGGTTTCAGCAGCTACGGGTTCAATAAGAACGCGGTCTGAAAGCGGTTTAATGTTTAAAGCCATAATGATATATTGTTTGTTGTTACTAATTTGATGCAATGCCAATTTCAGAAATTATGCCAAGGGCAAAAAACTGACATTTTTTCTTAAAAAAAATGCCAGCTTTGACAGGCTGGCATTCAGTATATTTTGATGTACAATCTATTTTTTTGTCGCAGGAGTCGCCGGAGCAGGAGTTGCCGGAGCCGGTGTTGCTGCTTTTGGCGCAGGAGCTTCTGTTTTGTCGATAATTTTTGAATCTGGTGTTCCTAAAGCTCCACCAAAACTCAAGCTAGAAAGCAAAATAAGTCCAATTAAAATGGCGCCTAATGTCCAAGTGCTTTTGTCTAAAAAGTCGGTAGTTTTTTGTACTCCACCGATTTGAGTTGATCCGCCTAAGGATGAAGAAAGTCCGCCGCCTTTAGGATTTTGAACCATTATTACTACTACAAGTAGGAAGCAAACTATTGTTATTAATACTAAAAAAATTGAAAATGTGCTCATTGTTTAATTATTATTTTGTTGTAAAATCTTGATATCCGCAATTCGGTCTGCAAAGAAACTACTTTTTTCTGGATATTTCAAAATTAATATCTCATAAGCTTGAATAGCACGTTGATATTTTTTTTGTTCTAAATATACTCTTGCTAAAGTCTCTGTCATTAAATAGGAATTATCTGTTTTATTGATGTCAATTTGAACAGAAGCTTCCGACTGGGGTTTTATGGGTGAAATTTTAGGGCTAGCTTCAATAAATTTATCAATTAGCGCTGCTTTTTTCTTTTTGTCATCCTCTACAGCAGAAGATTCTATTCGTTCCGTGGTTTCTTTTTCTCTAACAATTGGCTGCGTCCGGGACAGTTGAAGCCATTCTTGGAAGGAATGTTTCTCGTTTTTAGAAAAGCCCAATGGTGTACCAATGGCGAGATTCTCTTCAGCTAGTTTTGTAGCGGAATCCTCTTCTACAGTCGCCGCTCCTTTGATTGTAGTTAGGATGGATTGTTCTAAGGTGTTTATTTTGGGTTCTAGTCGAATTTCAGGCGCAATAACTTCAAAATCGGTGACGCTAATGTCCAGTAATTCGAGAATTTTCTTGTCGTACAATCCTTTTTGAATAGCAACAAAAGTATCCGAAGTGATGAAATCAAACAAAACGGTTCTGTCGGTGGTATGCGAAGCCGTAACTTTCAGAGCGTAATTGTATCGGAAACTATTTTGATTGAAAAGTCCCTTCAATCGCATCGCTCTTGCACTTTGAAAATACGGAAATTCATCCAGCACTCTTCCCAAAGCGTCCGTTTGCTTCTCGTTGATAGCGTCGGGTTTGTTTATTAGATAAGTATAATCGGTTACGTTCATAGAAAGGTTAATTGTTTATTTGGTTAATTGGTTAAACGATTAAGCAAATAAGCGATTAACCGATTAACCTTACACTACCATTTTGCCAGGGATTCGTTGAAAACATCTTGAGTAATTCTTTCGAAAATAACTTTGATGGCGCTGTCTAAAGTAGGGCCACTAAGCTGCTGTGCTGCGGGATAATCGTAGAAAAATTCAAAAGTTTTGTCGAAGTTATCGGCTTCTTTATTTTTATTAGTGAATTGGACTTTAACTCTGATGGTCAATCGGTTTTGCGCTGCTTGGATGTCGGCAGTTGCCATCATAGGCGTCACACGATAGTCTATAATTTCGCCTTCGTAGGTTAAATCTCCACCGTTTTTAACCAAGTTCAAATTGGTTTGATTTTGGATAAGATCTTGTAAATTCAAGGTAAACGTTCGGTCAATTCCGGGTTGAACCAATTCAGCCGTATTTGGAAAAAAATTCACCTGAAAAGTTTTGGCGTCAATTTTGCCCGTTCCAGTAAAGTTGTAAACATTGCAACTGTTTATAGTAAACAACAAGATTAGCAATAAAAGAGGATGTGTTTTTTTCATAAGATGTTTAGTAAATTCCAATTTAGAAATTT
The DNA here is from genome assembly GCF_004355225.1 of Flavobacterium nackdongense. Taxonomy (NCBI): domain Bacteria; kingdom Pseudomonadati; phylum Bacteroidota; class Flavobacteriia; order Flavobacteriales; family Flavobacteriaceae; genus Flavobacterium; species Flavobacterium nackdongense. The sequence goes on from NZ_CP037933.1 coordinate 3,092,378, forward strand.
CCAAATTCCAATCATTTTTAAAATTCCAAAAATAAAATTCCAAATTCCAATCATTTTTAAAATTCCAAACTTTTGAAATTCCAATCATTTAAACGATGATTTAATTCGATTACAAATATACTATTTTGGAATTTGGAATTTCTGTTTTGGAATTTCTATTTTTTTTGGAATTTGGAATTTATTTTTTGGAATTTCAATTGTTTTTATAGGTCAAATTGTTTTATTTTTCGATACAAAGTTCTTTCGGAAATTCCCAATTCATCGGCGGCCGCTTTTCGTTTACCTTTGTTTTTTTCTAATGATTTTTTAATCATTTCGATTTCTCTTTGTTCCAATTTTAGAATTTCTTCTTCTTCGACTGTTTCGGCAAATTGAAAATCGTCTTCGTTTTCTACAAAATTGATTTTTTCAGTTGGATTTGTTCCAAAACTCCGGGACTCGGGCGAAAATACGGCATTGTTTGGTTCTTCTTCAAACGAAATTTCACTTTCAGATTCTTTGGAGCCGTATATTTTTTGAATCAAATTGGTATTGATGTCTTGCACTTTTGCAGAACCATTTTTCATTAATTCCAAAGTCAATTTTTTCAAATCGTGCAAATCGGCTTTCATGTCAAAAAGCACTTTGTACAGAATATCTCTTTCGGTCGAAAAATCATTTTCGGCTTTCTTGTCTTTGATTACAGAAGGCAAATTACTGGCTTCGGCTGGCAAATAGGATTGCAAAGTTGCTGCAGAAATGTCGCGATTGGTTTCTAAAACGGAGATTTGCTCGGCTACATTTCGCAACTGACGTATATTTCCTCCCCAACGGAATTTTTGCAATAATTGTACTGCATTATCATCGAGTTTGATCGGAGGCATTTTATATTTATGAGCAAAATCGGCAGCAAATTTTCGGAATAATAAATGAATGTCGTCTTTTCGGTCGCGCAATGGCGGCAACGTAATGTCCACGGTACTCAATCGGTAGTACAAATCTTCACGGAATTTCCCTTTTTCGATGGCGTCGAATAAATTGACATTGGTAGCCGCCACAATTCGCACATCGGTTTTTTGAACTTGTGAAGAACCTACTTTCAGAAACTCACCATTTTCTAAAATCCTAAGCAAACGAACTTGAGTAGTCAATGGCAATTCGCCTACTTCATCCAGAAATATTGTTCCGCCGCTAGCCACCTCAAAATAGCCTTCACGAGTAGAAGTTGCTCCTGTAAAAGAGCCTTTTTCGTGGCCAAAAAGCTCGCTGTCGATGGTTCCTTCGGGGATGGCACCGCAGTTTACGGCAATATATTTACCGTGTTTTCTGTGCGAAAGCGAATGTATGATTTTTGGAATACTTTCTTTTCCAACGCCACTTTCACCCACTACCAATACCGAAATATCCGTTGGTGCGACCTGAATGGCTTTTTCTATCGCGCGATTGAGTTTCGGGTCGTTCCCGATAATCTCAAATCGTTGTTTTATTGATTGAACTGTTTCCATAATGTTTAGCCACGAATTTCACAAATTGGCACTAATTTTAATTTCACATAATTATTTACTTCGCCTGTTCACTGTTGCTCGGGTCACGAATTTTTAAATTACAACTCTTTTATGTTGTAGGGATTTATGAGAAAAGTTTGCAAGAATTCCTAGCCCACTTTTTGTGATAGACATATAATTTAAAGTTTGAGTTATGTTTTCATCTACTAATAATTTTGCTGCTTTTACTTCTAAAATGATTTCATCATAAACTATAAAATCTGCATAAAACTTTTTCTTTAATCGATGCCCTTTATATTCAATTACAAATTCTTTTTCTCTTTCATAAGGGATATTATGAAAATCAAATTCAATTTCAAGAGCTTCTTTATAAACAGCTTCCAAAAGTCCACCTCCAAGAATTCTGTGAACTTCCATACACAGACCAATTATCTTATAATATTCCTCCTGCTTATATAATTCCATAATTCAATATTTTTAAAATTTGTGTAATTCAAAAAAAATTAAAAAATTAGTGCTAATTCGTGTAATTCGTGGCGAACTTTTTTTAATTCATCTCACTCAAACCAACCGCTTCGCCAATCAAGGTTCCGCTGGTGCAACGGGTAATTTTTACATTGACAAAATCACCAATTTTATAATCTTCTTTTGGGAAAACCACCACAATGTTTTGCGAATTTCTTCCAGACCAATCGTTTTCTGATCTTTTGGATGCTTTTTCCACCAGAACTTCTACCGTTTTTCCAACAAATTCTTGGGTTCTCATCGCGCTGTGTTCACGTTGCAAATCAACAATTTCTTGCAGTCTTCTCAATTTTGTTGGTTCTGGGACATCGTCTTCCATTTTGCGTTCCGCCAAAGTTCCCGGACGTTCCGAGTAGGCATACATATAACCAAAACTGTATTTCACGTATTCCATCAAACTCAAAGTATCTTGATGATCTTCTTCGGTTTCGGTTGGAAAACCAGCAATCAAGTCTTGGGTTATCGAGCAATCTGGAATTATAGAATTGATTTTATCAATCAGAGTCATATACTGTTCGCGACTGTGTAAGCGGTTCATTTCCTTAAGGATTCTGTTGCTTCCCGATTGAACTGGTAAGTGAATGTGGTTGCAAATGTTCGAATGTTTTGCAATCACGTGCAACACACTTTCGTGCATATCTTGCGGATTGGAAGTTGAAAAGCGAATGCGCATTTTTGGAAAACCAAGGGCTACCATTTTCAACAATTGATCAAAATCTACTGCAGTTGCTTTTTGCATTTCAGAAGAGTTGACGAAATCTTTTTTCAGTCCGCCGCCATACCAAAGATAGCTGTCCACATTTTGCCCCAAAAGTGTAATTTCCTTAAAACCTTTGTCCCACAAATCCTGAATTTCTTTCATAATACTTTGTGGTTCACGGCTGCGTTCGCGACCTCGGGTGAAAGGCACCACGCAGAAAGTACACATATTATCGCAGCCTCGAGTGATCGAAACAAAAGCCGAAACGCCATTCGAATTCAATCGAACGGGCGAAATATCACCATAGGTTTCTTCTTTGGATAAAATCACGTTGATGGCATCTCGACCTTCTTCGACTTCGGCCAATAAATTGGGTAAATCTTTGTAAGCATCAGGCCCCACGACCAGGTCAACAATCTTTTCTTCTTCAAGAAATTGACTTTTCAAACGTTCTGCCATACAACCCAAAACACCTACTTTCATCTTTGTATTGACGCGTTTTACGGCATTGTATTTTTCCAATCGTTTGCGAATCGTTTGTTCCGCTTTGTCCCGAATCGAACAGGTATTGACCAAAACCAAATCGGCTTCTTCAAGGATTTGTGTGGTGTTATAACCATTAGACGATAGGATGGAAGCCACGATTTCGCTGTCCGAAAAATTCATCGCGCAGCCGTAACTTTCTATAAATAGTTTCTTGGTATTTTCGGGTTTGAACTCTAAAACTAAGCTTTCGCCTTGTTTGGTTTCATCAATAATCTTTTCCATAGTCACTTTCAAAAGTGTATTTTTAATAAGAAGGCAAAGTTACAATTATTTGAATGAATCTGACAAGTTGTCAGATGAAGAATTAACAGAATTTTATTAGAAGCTATTTCCAGCTTTACGTTACAAGTCCTCACAAAAAAAGTAAAGTTTCCAAAGTCCTAAAAAGAGCTTCCGTAGGTCGCTTTTTTAGAACAGGAGACTTTTACTTTTTTTGCTCCGGGCTTTTCTCTGCAATCTGGGCTAGCGATTGGATAAACTAGAACTAATTTCATCAGAACCCAAAAGCATATTAAAGCCTTTCAATTATAAGAATGTTATATGGATATCTAGTCATTTACTTTAGTTTACGAACCTTCTACAATCGCTATATCTTCCTCGTTCAAACCATACAATTCATAAATCATTGCATCTATTTCGTGCTCTAAGGTTTGCGTATCGGCTTGTGGGTTGTCGGATTTTAAGGAAAGAATTTCGTTGACTTTATCAATGAAGGGTTTTTGGTTTTCTTTTAAGATTTCTTTGATTGGAAATTCTTCAATTGTTGCTTTTTTCAGTGTGTATGCACCGCCAGCTGTCATAACTCCAATTTGTGTGAATAAAAAATTCATTAATTTTGAGTTTAAAACACTCAATAAATATTTCAAATCTAAAGTTTCTGAAATTAACATAAAACCGCCGCTTGACAGATAATTTTTTTCAGTATCCAAGGCAAATCCCCATTTATCTGCGGTTAATGGCCAAATGATTTTATCTTTATCAAAATTCTTATAATACGCAATATTGTCTTGAATTTCATACCATTTATATTCGCCAGATTTTCGTCCTCTAATTTCATCTTTTTTTCTTGGTCTTAAATCTTCATAAAAAGCAAATAGGTGTTCTTTAATTAGCATATCTTCTTCAATATCGTAACCTCGTCTTGTGAAAATAAGGCTAAGTTCCGAATTTACCGTTTTATATTTCTTAATATGGGCACCTTTAAGAAGGGGTTTAATGACTGTGTTGTTAGAAATTTGATTTGCAACTTCATTCGAAATAATAAATGCTGGATCAAATCCTGTAGTGACTCCACGTTTAATATCAATAGTATTAATGTTCTTAAGTTTATTAGAATTTAAATATAATTTTTCAATTAGGCTAGAAGTTACATTAGCATTAAAAGCCCAAGATGATTCACTGACAGAATCGGGCAAAATAATTGAATTTCTTATAGAAATTTGATTACTAAAATCTAAAAGAGGGGACGGCTCTTTTGAAAATTCACAAAATGAAAATTCTGATTTCATTTTATTTTTCTCAAAAATAATTATCAAACTTGAAACTAAAGCTTCATCAAAAATTGGAACTTGTTCAAAATTTACAATCGAATGAATTTTATTATCAGAAATGAATTTCCGTAATGGTTTACCATATTCAGTTCTGAAAAATTTGTTTGTATTGATAAAGGAAACAAAGCCATTGTCCTTTAAAACATTGATTCCTAATTCAAAAAAATAACTACTCAAATCAGAACTACTATAATATACTTTGAATTTTTCTTTTAATAAAATACTAATATCGGCGAGTTTTTTGGCATCAATATACGGCGGATTCCCAATCACCACGTCAAATCCCACAAAATCGCCATCCTCATTCAATACTTCGGGAAATTCAAAACGCCATTCAAATGCGTTTTCATAAATCTTGTTGTTTTTTATTTCTTCAATATGGGCTTCTAGTTTTTTTATTTCTTTTTCTAGTTTTTCTTTCTCTAATTTTCTTTTTTTCTCTAATTCTTTTTCACTTTTGCCATAAGGAGTTTCGGATTCAAAAAGGAATGTACCTGTAAATCGGTGATACAATTCACTTGATAATTTTTCTAATCTAGTTTTAACAGGATCATTTAGTCTTATTTCTGTGCTAAAACTTTGCTTAATTGAAAGAATAAGTCCCTCCATTTCCTTTTTTTGTTCTTTGCTTTCAGCATTTTGATACGTTTTAACAGCATTTTTATAAACATCAATAGAAAGTTTACTTTGCTTTAAGGCTTTTTTCAAATCGGCATCCAATCCAAAACGCGAAATAAGCGAGTTGCCACATTTGATGTTGATGTCAATGTTGGGCAAGGTTTCGAGTTCATTGGTATTCGGTTTATAGAAGGCGTTTTTCAATAATTCAATCCACAAACGTAAGCGGCAAATTTTTACCGAATTGGGGTTTATGTCAACCCCAAATAAACAGTTTTCAATTAGGGTTTGCTTTTCGTGAAATAAAGATTCTTGTACACGTTGACTTTCCTTATTCTTTGGTTTGTACGAAAATGCTATGTCGTCTTCATCGGTCACGATCAATTCATCATTGATTACCTCGATGGTATATTTATTCAAAGGTTCCCAATTGTTATCTACAAGAATGTTTAACTCGCTTTTGATGGCAATTAATTCGTTGAGAACCGATACTAAAAAATGACCTGAACCTACTGCTGGGTCACATATTTTAAGGCTGTTAATGATCTCATTGGCTTTTTTTCTTACTTCTTTGCGGTCGCCAGCCTTCAATTCTTGTTGAATATCTTCTTTCAATTCTTCAAATGATTGACAATTCCAACCTTTTATTATATTGAATTTTTGGACTACAGCTCTGCGAATAGTATTGCGAGACATATACATTGTTATAAATCCTGGAGTAAATATTGAGCCGTCTTTATAACCATTTATTTTTTCGAAAATCAGTCCTAAAACTGAGGCATTGATCAAGGTTTTATTGTCTTCCTGAATGTCTTCGCTACCTTCGCTAGCAAAATCATAAGCATCAAGGAAGGAAAAGAAATAGGCCAATGCCTTTTTAGAGCCGGTAATTTTTTTGCCTTGGTTGTCCTTGATTACGGTGGAACTCAATAGGGGCAAATGGGCATTGTCTTCAAGACCCGACACAAAAAGGGTTTCGTGTTCTAAATCAGTTGGTTCAAAAAGGGAACTATTCAAGTAGGGCACTTTGGCAAAATCAGTTTGTACCCTGTCGGTGCGGTCTTGGGGTTTTCGCGCTAGAACCTGAAAAAACAAGCTATTCAGGTTGTCGTAATCTTTTATCAAATCCGAATTCAAAAAGGAATAACTTTTGTCTCCTTTATGATATGCAATCAATTGGGCTTCCAACAATTTCAAAAACAAAATCCGATTGACCCACGTAATTGTAAGCTCCAATGCCACTGTAAACAAGCGTTCTTCGTACGTTTCACCGTATTGTTTGGCACTTTGCAAACGCGAAATTTTATCCAGACTGTCCAATTGTTCAATTGTATTTTCTAATAAGGAACCCGAATGGCGGTTGTCTTTTTTATGACGTTCTATCAGTTTTTTTCCGTTTTCTTTCACTTCGGTTAAGCCAATAATGTGCAAGAGTTCGTTATAAAAGTTTTTGTCCAGGGAATTGCTGTCGTTGGCAAAAGATAATTTCAATAGATGTTCTGGCGAAATTAATTTGTATAGGGCGATAAGAGGTTTGTCGTCTTCTTTGTTTATATTTCGCAAGGGTTTTTCATACTTTCGAATATCAAAATAGGCAAACACAATCTCGTTTTGCAAATTTTCTATAAAGGGCTTTGCGATTTCTTTATAAAAAAAGTCTGTTGTTTTTCCAGACAATCGACCTTCTTCAAAATCAGTAAATTGTTTTACAAAGGATTTCTTTTCGGCAAACAACTTATTAAAAAGTTGGGCGTCAAAAACAAACCATTCATAAATATTAGTAACAACAAGATGCTTTAATTCGGTGTTTTTGTGTGTAATGCGTTCCCGCAGATAATACAAAACCAACTCTTGCAAGGCTTTTCCGTTGAGGTTGTCACCGGTAATCATTTCGGTTTTGTTAGAAGGGCTTTTGGCTTCTATAATAACACCAACGTTGGATTTGGCGTCTTTTCCATTGTGAATTACAAGGTCGTTTCTCCCTTTTGTATTCAAAGAATAGTTAGGGTCGTAATAGGTTTTCTTCAAAAAATCTATAACTAAATTTTTGTGAAATTCTTCTGTTTCTTTCTCGTTGATAGCATCTAAAACTCCAATTAAATGGGTTTTAAAAGTTTCGATTTGAGAACGACTCGGTTTGATTTTTAGGAAAGCTTTGTTGAGTGCTTTGCGAGGTTCAAGAAGAATTGTGATCATAAGGAAAAGTTATCATTTCGTGGGTATCAAAAATAATAATAATTACAACAACATCCTGATTTGCAAAATAAAATTTAATAGGTTTTTTAGAGGGCAGTTTTTTTTGGTCAAGTAAATTTTTGGTCAAAAAAAAACCTGGCAAAAAAATACCAGGTTTATAATATTATTTTCTAGGATACTAACTTTTTTCTAAGTCAGGAAAACAATATTTCACTCTAAACAAAACTAATCAATACTCAATTAACTAAACTTTTTCACTATCATTTTTACTCAGCCGAATTTAATTTTTTTAGACTGTTGTAAACCGCCAATTCTACGTCGGCATGATTTTTAGCATTGCATTTTTCTACTAAATCGTTCATTATATTTGGATTCACAGCTTGCTTTTTTTCAATTTTTAACAGCAGTTGTTCCGACAAATCGCTTACGCTTTTAGATAGGGGCAAAAGCGGTTGAATCAGCGGCGCATTGGCGCTTAATGCCATCAGTTTGCTATGGATATCAATCCATTTTTTTAAATAATCAGTAACCAGAATCTGGTTTTCGGTGCTTTTGTTTTTCAAATAATTACTTACTGCTTCATTAAAACCTAAGGCATCAACGGCATCAGGTGTACAAACGTCTGCAAATAGGGTGAAAGGGGAGTAGGTCTTGTATTCCGTACCTCCAGCATTTCGTGAATACACTTTTAGCGGTTCACAAATTTTTGAAAAATCCTCTAAAGCAGCTGTATTTTGATAGTTGCTAATGTTTCTCAAAAGCACGCCTTTATTACTGATGTGCGTGATTCCAAGGCCTTCCAATTGAAATGAAATAGTATTCATTCTTTGGAACAAACTTTTCAAATCCTTCACATTTTCATCGGACCATAATCGTTCGGCTATGGCGGCAGTTCGGGGCCAAATTCTAGAATCTATTGTTGTTGGCGTTGCCAATTCGCTCCACATTGTGGCTTCTCCGCCCAAAATTTGTGCTTTTTCTTCAGCGGAAAGGGTACTGTTTTTAGGCATTGGATCATTCAAATAATGACTTTCTACTCCAAGCATCAAATCAATATAAAAGCCGTTGGATAAAACTGTTTTGTAGCCATTTTTGGCAGCAGTGGTCAGCGATTGTCCTGCAGGAACTCCTTCGTTTATTCCTTTCCAAGAATGAATGATAGCTTCTTTAGACATATTTTTGGTCATAATTTCTTCCCAACCCATCAAGGTTTTGTTGTGTTTTTTCAACATCGGAATCAATTGCATCGTAAAATAGGTTTGCAAGTCGTGATTGGTTTCCAACTTGTTTTTCTTCTTGAATTCCTGAATTTTTGGATTCGAATCCCAGTCTTTTCCTTCGTTTTCGTCTCCGCCAATGTGAAAATAGTTTCCGCTAAACAGGGGACAAACTTCGTCGAATATTTCACTCAATAATTGATAGGTTTTGGGATTGGAAGGATCCAATGTTGGCGTAAAAATTCCCGAATTTCTTTCGACAGCATAGGTGTTTTGATCAAATTTTATTCTGCTTCCCACTTCTGGATAAACTGAAAGTATCGCCGAAGCGTGACCCGGAACGTCTATTTCAGGAACCACGAGAATCCCTCTTTCATCGGCATAGTGCACGATATTTTTGATTTCTTCTTGCGTATAATATTGTCCATCCGATGCCAATTGCGTTAGCTTAGGATGGTTTTTCAATTCGATTCTCCAGCCTTGATCATCGGTCAAATGCCAATGAAAAACATTCATTTTCATCGCAGCCATCGCATCCAAATTCCTTTTGATAACATCAATAGGTTGAAAATGGCGAGCCGCATCGATCATCAATCCACGCCAAGTAAATCTCGGAAAATCCGAAATCGTAGCCGTTGGGAAATAGTAAGAAGTACTATTGTTTTGAAGCAGCTGCAATAGGGTTTCCAATGCATGAATCGCTCCTAAATCGGAACTAGCGTTGATGTTTATTTTATCAGATTTAATTTCTAATTGATAGCTTTCATCCTGGTTGATGCCAATCTTTCCGTTTTGAACACAATTGATTTGCAATTGAGCTGTTGGGAATTCATTGATTTTAGTCACAAAACCTTGTTCGAAAAATAGCCCTGTTCTCCCGTCTAATCTTCGCAAAAACTGTGTTGTTCTTGCAAAAATTCGAGGATTTGGATTGCCTGTAATGTTTACTTTAAAGTTTTTGGTTAAAGCAAAATTACCATCAGTTAGATTGATTTTTTGAGGCCAAGGCATTAGGTGTAACGCTTCAGTTTTAATCTGGGCGTTGACTAAAATGCTTGACAGCAATAAGATGAAAATGTATTTCATTTTGTGTCGTTTTTTAATAATCAAAACGTTTAAAAGCTTCGATGGCTTCATATTCCGCGAGACCTAATTCATCATATAATTTTGCGGTGTGTTTGTTTCTATCTTCGGCTCTAACCCAAAATTCTCTGGAATCGTTGCCTTGAAACATCACTCGGTCTTTTTGCGACTGATGGTACAAAATAGCGTGTCTTTTGAGCATTACTTCGTCAGGGCTTAATGGCACTGCCATATCGATTTCGTGCAAATCCCATTCGTGCCAAGCGCCACGGTACAACCACAACCAACAATCACGCATATAAGGTTTTGATTTCAGCCTTTTCAAAGCAGCAAAAATAGCGTTCAAACATACTTCGTGGGTTCCGTGTGGATCGGCAAGATCGCCTGCCGCAAAAACTTGATGTGGTTTTATTTTTTCGATAATATCTGCTACAATGGCAATGTCTTCCTCGCCAATTGGGTTTTTCTTAACCTGTCCTGTTTCGTAAAAAGGCAAATCTAGAAAATGGGTGTTTTCGTCTTTCAAGCCAATGTAACGAACGGCAGCATACGATTCTCTTCTTCGGATGAGTCCTTTTAGTTTGCGCACTTCGACAGAATCTATTTGATCCTCCGATTTATTTTTCAAGAAATCGATAACCGCTTGGAAATTGATTTTGCTCTCGTCTTCGCCCACAAAATCGTTGCATACTTCGGCGAATTTCAAAGCTTCATCGTCTGTAACGGCTATGTTTCCGGAAGTTTGATACACCACGTGCACCTCGTGACCTTGTTTGATTAATTTGGAGAAAGTTCCACCCATCGAAATCACATCATCATCGGGATGAGGGCTGAATAGAATGACTCTTTTTTTGGCTGGATTCGCTCTTTCGGGACGGTTGCTGTCGTCAGTATTGGGTTTTCCTCCGGGCCAACCGGTGATGGTGTGTTGCAATACGTTGAACATATTGATGTTCAAATCATAAGCCGAACCACCCGAGGCCAAAAGGTCGGACATACCATTGTTGTTGTAATCCCTGTCGGTGAGTTTCAATATGGACTGATTGGTTTTTTGGCACAGCCAAACAATTGCTTTGCTTTTCAATTCCGGTGTCCATAGACATTCTCCCACAAGCCAAGGGGTTTTGTATCGGGTCAATTCAGAAGCTGCAGATTGGTCTAAAACAAAAGTAGCATTAGTATGATTTTGCAAAAATGTCGCAGGGACTTCAGAACTGATTTCGCCTTGAATAGTTCTTTTGATGATCTCGGCTTTGTTTTGTCCCCAAGCCATCAAAACGATTCTTTTAGAGCGAAGTATGGTCGAAACTCCCATTGTTACGGCTCGTTTGGGTACGAAATCTATTCCATTAAAATCGAAGGAAGCATCGACTCTGGTAATGTGGTCCAAGGTGATAATTCTAGTTCCTGAGTTGATATGGGAACCCGGTTCGTTGAAACCTACGTGTCCTGTTCGACCGATACCAAGCAATTGAAAATCGAGTCCACCGGCACTTTTTATTTTCATTTCATAATCAATGCAATATTGATTCAAATCTTCGAAAGGAACGGTTCCATCGGGAATGTTCACGTTTTCAGGATCAATATCGATATGATTGAAAAGATGCTGATGCATAAAATAGAAATAGCTTTGGTTGTTTTCCTTCGACATTGGATAGTATTCATCCAAATTGAAAGTAACCACATTGCTAAAGCTTAATCCTTCTTCTTTGTGCATACGAACCAATTCCTCATACACTTTGATTGGCGAAGAGCCCGTTGCTAAACCCAAAACACAAGGTTTGTTTTTGGCTTGTTTGGCTTGGATCAATTGGGCTATTTCTCGCGCTACGATAACCGAAGCTTCGGCGGAGTTTTTGAAAATTTCGTTGTGAATTTTCTCGAATCTTGTTTCTTCAAATTTTCCCGGACTTTTGTAGCTAATGTCTGGTGTGTTTTCTAAAGCAGTTCTCATTGGGTTTGTTTTTGTGCTTTTTTAAAGCGAGTTTTTTTTAAAAAAATGGTATAAGCAAATGAATTACTTATACCATTAATTTCAACTAATTAACTAATTCAATATTTGTATCGGAATTTCTCATTGCGATAGTCCTCTATTCTTAATTTTGAATAATTTCAACATCTTTATCCCACCAAAGTCTGGTTCCACCATTGTCTGCACCTCCTAATTTAACAAGTCCTGATGCTACACCTTGAGGGTTTCCAGCTTTTTCTGAATCCACAAAATTCACTCTACGGATTCCTAGGTTAGAATCAATGGTTCCGGCGCTGGCATTGACCACAACTGGGAACAATTTAGGGAAACCAGTTCTTCTGTATTCCGACCAAGCTTCTTGTCCTTCTGGGAAATTAGCAATCCATTTTTGGGTAATAATTTGTTGCAACTGCACTTTGTTAGTGGCAGCAGCATTGTATTTTACTGGAACTAAATTGACTGCATTGGCATTGTTACCTGCCGCCACTGGATCTACATAGTTTTTAGGCAAACTTGTTGAAGCTAAATAAGTAGCCGCTCCAGAAATACCGTGTTGTTCGAATGAAGAAACTACACCCGCTTCGTAAAGACTTTGCGCAGTACCAGAACCCATATTCCAACCTCTTAATTTTCCTTCTGCTCTTAAGAAATACACTTCGGCAGTAGTCATCCATACTGTAGTTTTAGTATTTACAGAGGAGAAATCCTGACGGTCTGATTTATTAGCAATTTGGATACCAGTACGAATTCCTTTGTATTCTCCAGGAAATTGTTTCGATGTCAAGAAAAAGGCTGACAACCTTGGGTCATTATATCCGCCCATAATCGATTCCATATCGGCAGACATTTTGATATCGCCCCAACCTTGACTGATGTCAGAGATCGGATTGCTGTAGTTTTTGGGTTGCAATGTAAAAGTATCTGCTTTAGTCATCAAAACACCAAACTCGTGGGCAACAGCCAATTCTGCTTGTTTTTTGGCTTCTGTTGGATTTACTTTTACAATACGCATCGCCAATCTCAAACGCAAAGAGTTCGCATATTTAACCCATTGTTTATAATCTCCACCGTACGAAGAAACGTCAGATGAAGCAAACAATGAAGTTTTGTTTCCGGCGATATTTGCTTTTGCAATAGGGGTCAAACCTACAATAGCTTTGTCCAATTCAGCAAACATTTGTTTGTAAACATCTTCTTGAGAATCATACAAGAAAACGGTTGTGTTTGGCGTACCATAAGTGGAGTACACACAAGGACCGTGAATGTCAGCAATTCTATGCATTGCCTGCACTTTGATAATCAAAGAAATATAATAAAACTCATCATATTTACCTTCGGCTTGTTGTTTTACTTTCAATACATTCGACATCACTCCTCTGTATACAGACTCCCAAGCTTGGTTGTTCCAACCATTGTTTAATTTGTATTGCGGATTGTTACCGTTAGCAAAACCTGTTGGAGTGGCCATATAACCTGACCAGATATCACCTTGCAAGTTTTGAAAAATTTGGTATGGCCAAGCAGTAAGCAAAATTACATTGCTAAACATTGGCGAAAATGGAGCTTTAATCGTGTTATAATCTTGTTCCAATTGGGCATTTGTAGCTCCTTCTGGATTGGTATTGATGCTCTCAAAATCGGTTGTACAACTTATTGCCGAAAGCAACGTCATACAGATAGCGGTTGTTTTTATTTTATTTAATATCATGATTCTGTTATTAGAAAGTTACATTTAAATTTAGACCTACACTTTTTGTAGAAGGCATTCCATATACATCAACACCTTGCAAACCTTCACCTGAACTCAAAGCAATATTAGGATCGAAAGGAGCATCTTTGTAGATAAAGAATAAGTTTCTTGCGATTAATGATAAACTAGCAGACTGTAAGAATGGTAATTTTTTGGTATTGAAATTATACCCTAATGAAATCTCTCTCACGCTGATGTTTGTTGCATCGTACACGTATTCTCCGGTAGCTTTGTTTCTTCCTCCAACATTGTTGTAGTATTGGAAAGCATCCATTGAAGTAACAGGAGTAACTCCATCGGCAGCCACTGCATCGATTTTTACTACACCACCATTGTTTCTAGCATCACCAGTTCTTTTAGAAACTCCATTATAGTCGTTGATGGCTTCGGTCAAACTCATTACTTCTCCACCAAATCTTCCGTCAAGAAGTACATTCAAATTGAAAGCACCGTATTTGAAAGTGTTAGAGAAACCTAACATAAAATCAGGATTCGCGTTACCCACTTCTTCCCAGTCTGTTAACTGTACATTTCCGGTTCCATCCAATACAATTTTACCTTGAGCATTTCTCAAAATGTTCTTTCCTTCGATGATACCAAAAGGTCTTCCTTCATTCAACACATAACGGTAGTTGTTCGATCCTGAAGGAGTCAAAACGATTTGTCCTCCTAATTCAGATGGAATTCCAGTTACTTTGTTTTTATTTTGAGAGTAGTTTAATGTAGCATCCCAAGAGAATTTTTCTTTTTGGATGATTTTACCATTCAAGATAATCTCGATTCCTTTGTTTTGAACACTTCCACCATTATAAGCGTAGTTTACATATCCGTTTGGATCAGTAGATGGAGCAGCTACAGTAATCAATTGGTTGTCAGTTGTAGCATCATAATAGGTGAATTCAAAACCAAGACGGTTGTTGAACATTCTCCACTCAGTACCAAATTCCCAAGCCGATTGCATTTCAGGTTTCAAAGATGAACCTGGTCTAGGTCCCACTGCTGGCGGAACAAGGATTCCTCCAACAATAGTTGACGAAGGTGTAGTCAAATAAGAAGGAACATCGTTACCAACTTGAGCAAAGTTTGCACGTACTTTACCAAAACTAACCCATTCTGGCATTTTAGTCATTTCGCTAATGATTCCAGTTACCCCTACAGAAGGATAGAAATACGAGTTAGTGTCCGTATTTACTAAGGTCGATGACCAGTCATTTCTTCCCGTTACATCTAGATACAAATAGTTTTTGTATCCTAAAGTTGCCGTAGCAAAAACAGATTGAATTTCTTTGTTTCCACCGGCTACTTGTTGGTTTTCGGAGTTGTTTACAAAATTTCCTAAAGTAAACCAGTTAGCGTAAACTAAACCTCCGCTGCCTCGTCCTGAGTTCAAAATTGTAGAACTATTGGCTGTTTTAGTAAAGCTGGTTCCAAGAATAGCATTGAAGCTTAGATCTTCATTGAATTTGGTGTTGAATTTGGCTAATAAATCTCCGTAGTTTTGAGTACCAATGGTGTTTACATTAATATAAGTTCCATTGATGTGAGAAAGTGAAGTAGCCGAAGTAGCATATATTTCTTTTTCGAAACCTGATTCTAAACGGTCATAGCTATAACGAGCAGATAAATCCAACCATTCGTTTACTTTATAATCTACGCTTAGTTTTCCTTTGAAAAAATGATCATTGTTTACTGAAGCATTTCTTTTGATCAACCAATATGGGTTTTGAGAATCTTCATTTGGAGTTGTAATCCAATTTTGAGCCATTAAATTTCTAGATGGATCAAAAACTTCAAAATTTTGTTTGTAATAGTCTAAAGTTTGACCGCCTCTTGGCATAGAATACACCGCTGTAATTGGGTTGAAATAGAATCCGTTTACAGGTCGGTTATTGATATTTTGACTTACATAATTAGCATTGGCAGTAACCACTAATTTATCATCAAGGAAGTTGTTCACTTGGTTGATAGCAAAATTATTTTTGCTTAATTTATTGCCTTCGATAATTCCTGCTGCCGTAGTATTGGCATAGGAAACAGTTGTAAAAGAACTGTCTGTTCCAGCAGTGTATCCAACAGAGGTAATTTGAGTGGAACCTGTTTTGAAAAAGTCATCCACTTCATTTTCGAAAGAACCTTTAGTGTAGGTTCCATCTGGATTTTTACCCCAAGTTGTGGAAGCTCCAGCTGCCGAAGAGGCTACATATTGATTTTGAAATTGAGGTAAATAAGCCGCTTGTTCAAAAGTAGATACAGACGAAATTTTCACATTAGATTTTTGAGCTTTTGCTTTTTTAGAGGTCAATAAGATAACTCCATTGGCTCCTAAGCTTCCGTACAATGCAGATGCAGAAGCACCTTTTAGCACGGTCATTCCTTCATAATCTTCCGGGTTCAAAAGTGAGATAACATCACCACCATCGGTATTTCCTCCGGCTAAACTACCAAATGTTTCGTTGGGTTGAGAAGAACTTGAACTCATCAACGGCACACCATCAATAACATAAAGCGGTTGATTGTTGGTAAGCGAAGAATTTCCACGGATAACAACTTTTGTAGATCCACCTGCTCCCGAAGCACTCTTGGTTACTGCTACACCGGCAATTTTACCCGCTACAGTATTCATCAAGTTGGCATCTTTTACACGAACCAATTCTTCCGATTTCAATTCTTGAACCGACGAAGTAACCGATTTTTTTGATTTTTTAATACCCAATGAAGTGACAACAACTTCTGTAAGTGCATTGGTAGAACCTTCTTTTAGTTGTACCTTGATGGTGTTTTCGTCAGTTACGACTACTTTTTGCGACTCAAGTCCAACGAAGGAAATGATCAAGGTTTTTCCTTTTTCGACAGGAATGGTAAAATTACCATCCATATCTGTGGTGGTTCCTTTGGTTTCACCTTGCACATTTACATTGGCCATAGGGATTGGTAAACCATTGGCATCGTTTACAGTTCCTTTGACAGTTTTTACCTGGGCAAGGGTCACTTGCGTGGTAAAAAGAATCATAAAGATTAAAATAATTTTTTTCATTTTTATTTATATTTGTTAGTTATGGCGTAAAAGTATCGGGATGGTTTTTCTAAAAAAAAAAAATTCTCCCAACTGTCGTAAAATTTCAACCAACGACATTTATCATTCAATAATGTGTTTTGCGAAAACGTTTTCTTGCTTTTGTTTTGAAGCGATTTCGTTTATTTTTGTAAATTATTAGTGGATTATGGCAATTATTGCTGTCAAATTGTTTAAAGTTGCAAAAGTTTTAAAGACCTTCGTTCGAACTGTGCAAGTATGCTAGCCAATGAGTAAAATAAAAGAAATGAAATTCGAAATAAAACTTCAAAATCATTTTTGGTTTTGGGGAGTGTACTTTTTACTTAACTTTCTGCGTTGGGGAGCTTATTTCAATGATTATGAGTATTCTTTCAAATCGAATCTAGTAGAATTTGCTTTGCATATTCCTTTGGTCTATTTCAATTTGTTTGTTTTAGTTCCCCAATTTGTATTGAAGTCAAAGTATTTTAAGTATGCTTTGTCACTTGTAATGAGTTTGATGGTAGTTTATTTGCTGAAAACCGCAATGACCTATTATATTGTTTCAGAAAATATTTGGCCCGAAGCCAATCGAGATTACCAACCTTTTGAAATCAATCATATTGTAGCGGTTTGCATCGGAGAGTTGTATGTTCTAGCCATGGCGTCCTCCATATATTTGACCTTGACTTGGCTAAAAGAACGTGATCGAAACCGTGCTTTGAGAGAAGAACAATTTAAAATTAAATTGAAATACCTAAAAAATCAAATTCAGCCTCATTTCTTCTTCAACACGCTGAATAATTTGTACGCCTTGTCGCTGGAGTCTTCTGATAAAGTGCCCAATGTAATTATCAAACTGTCCAAATTGATGGAATACGTCTTATATGATATTCAAGGCAGTAAATCGGTTCCCTTGATCAAAGAAATCGATTATATCCAAAATTATATCGAAATTGAAAAACTTCGTTTCGAAGATGTTGAGGTGCATGTCAATCTAGAATCGAATATCGATGAGGTCAAGGTGCCGCCATTATTATTCATTTCGCTGATTGAAAATGCATTTAAACATGGCGGTTTGCACAATAATAAATTGAAAATAAAAATAAACTGCAAAGTCATTGGTAGCTACTTGCGGTTCGAAATCATAAATAATTTTGTACATTCACCAAGTTTTATGAACTCAAAAGGCATTGGTTTGACTAATACGAAAAAAAGACTCAAATTGATTTTCAAAAACAATTATACGCTTGAACATCAAGTGAAATTCAATTATTACATCATCCGCTTGCAAATACCTATATATAATGAAGATTAAATGTGTTTTGGTTGACGATGAGCCCTTGGCGATAAAAGTCTTGCAAAATTATTTTGCCAATTTTCCTGAATTTGAAGTTGTTGCGACATTCAATAACTCCCTTGAGGCGTTGGATTTTGTCAATAATAACTCTGTTGATACCTTGTTTTTAGACATCAATATGCCAATGATGACGGGTTTTGAGTTGATCAGTTTGATGGAAAATAAGCCGAAAGTGGTCATTACTACTGCTTTCCGAGAATTTGCAGCCGAAAGTTATGATCTGGAAGTCTTAGATTATTTGGTGAAACCCATTCCTTTGCCAAGATTCATCAAATGCATCAATAAAATCACCACCGAGTTTAGTGTTAAAAACAATCTTAAAATCGAACCGGTCCGAATGGATTCTCATATTTTTATCAAAGTCGATAAAAAAATGGTGAAAATACATATCGACGAAATTCTTTTTATCGAAGGGATGAAAGAGTACATCAAAGTAGTCACTTTAGACAAAACCTACATCACCCATAAATCGTTGACTTCTTTGTCGGAAGAATTGCCGTCAGAGCGATTTCTTAGAATCCATAAATCCTACACGATTGCCATCGACAAAGTTAAATTTATCGAAGGAAATAGAATTCAAATTCTTTCCTATACCATCCCAATTGGACGAAATTACAGCAAAGAGGTGAAGACTAGGATTTTGGAATAGGATGCTTGAATGTGAAGAAATCGTAATTGTTATTAGTGCCACATTAATTAGGACTGATTTGCCTATTTTTTTCAAATTATTTTGATAAAAATTTCCGAATTCAAAACAATTCAAGGAGTAGCTGAATAAACAAAATTCATTTTTAAAATTCTCAAAAGTGCGATATTTAAAAAAAACTTCTACTTTTGTCCGAGAAAAACATACCTATGGCAAAGAATTTAGTTATCGTAGAGTCCCCAGCAAAGGCAAAAACAATCGAGAAATTTTTAGGAAGCGATTACCAAGTCGAGTCCAGTTTTGGGCACATTGCCGACTTGCCTTCTAAGGAAATTGGTGTAGACGTAGCCAATGGATTCAAACCCAAATACGAAGTATCTGCCGATAAAAAAGCTTTGGTTACTAAGTTGAAAGGACTTGCCAAAAAAGCCGAAATGGTTTGGTTAGCCAGTGATGAGGACCGCGAGGGAGAGGCTATTTCGTGGCACTTATCCGAAGAATTAAAATTAGACAAGAGTAAATCCAAACGTATTGTTTTTCACGAAATCACTAAAAATGCCATCCTAAAAGCTATTGATAATCCGCGCGAAATCGACTATAATTTGGTCAATGCTCAGCAAGCGCGCCGAGTTTTAGATCGTTTGGTAGGGTATGAATTGTCACCTGTTCTTTGGCGAAAAGTCAAAGGTGGACTTTCGGCTGGTCGTGTGCAATCGGTTTCTGTTCGTTTGATTGTCGAGCGTGAAAGAGAAATTCAGAATTTCACTCCAGTAGCGTCCTATTCGGTCGTTGCCGAATTTACGAACGAAGCCGGAAAATCATTCAAAGCGAAACTGCCAAAGAATTTCAACACCAAAAAAGAAGCCGAAGATTTCTTGAAAAAGAATATCGGCTCTACTTACAAGGTTTCGGATTTAGAAACTAAACCTACCAAAAAATCACCGACAGCCCCGTTTACGACGTCGACTTTGCAACAAGAAGCCGCTAGAAAACTCTATTTGCCTGTTGGAATCACGATGCAATTAGCGCAACGTTTGTATGAAGCTGGACTCATTACTTATATGAGAACGGATAGCGTGAACTTGTCCAAAGAAGCAATGGAGGCTGCGCAGGCGGAAATTATTAAATCTTACGGAAAGGAATTTTCGAAGCCACGAACCTTTACCAACAAAAGTAAAGGAGCGCAAGAAGCGCACGAGGCAATTCGTCCAACCGATATGTCACAACATACCGTAAAGATTGACAGAGACCAAGCCAGATTGTATGATTTAATTTGGAAAAGAACCTTGGCTTCGCAAATGAGTGATGCCGAATTAGAACGAACCAACCTAAAAATTGCTGCTAATAATCACAGTGAACTATTCACAGCTTCTGGCGAAGTATTGCTTTTTGAAGGATTCTTAAAAGTATATTTAGAAGGCAATGATGACGATGACGATGAGCAAGAAGGTATGCTTCCCGCAATGAAAGTCAACGAAAAACTGCAAAACAATTATATCACAGCTACCGAAAGATATTCGCGCCCCGCTTCCAGATACACTGAAGCCTCTTTGGTTAAGAAATTGGAGGAATTGGGAATCGGTCGTCCATCGACTTATGCGCCAACAATTTCGACCATTATCAATAGAAATTATGTCGAAAAAGGTACGCTTGAAGGACAGGAACGAAAATATACGCAACTGACTTTAGCTTCAGGAAAGCTGGACGAAAAAATCCTGAAAGAAAATACCGGTTCCGATAAGGGAAAATTGGTTCCTACGGATATTGGAACTATTGTTACGGATTTCTTGGTCAAAAATTTCGAAAATATTCTGGATTATAATTTCACCGCCAAAGTCGAACAGGATTTTGATGAAATTGCAGAAGGGAATATCGAATGGGCAAAAATGATGCAGGAATTCTACGATAAATTCCATCCAACTGTGGCCGATGTTGAAGCAAATGCCGATCGTGAAAGCGGCGAGCGAATCTTGGGGACAGATCCTAAAACAGGAAAACCGGTTTCGGTTCGATTAGGGAAATTTGGCCCAATGGCACAAATCGGTGATGCTGAGGACGACGAGAAAAAATTCGCAAGTTTGATGAATGACCAAAATATTGGAAACATCACGCTAGAAGAAGTTTTAGATTTGTTTTTATTGCCAAAAAATTTGGGTAGCTACAAAGGAGAAGAAGTAGAGGTGAGCAATGGTCGATTTGGTCCTTATGTCCGTCACGGAAGCGCCTTTGTTTCTTTGCCAAAAGGCGAAAATCCTTTGGATGTTAACTTCGAAAGGGCTAAAGAATTAATTGACGAAAAAGCACAAGCCGACGCACCTATCGCTACTTATAAAGGCGAAGGAGTTCAAAAAGGTAGCGGTCGTTTTGGTCCTTTTATTAAATGGAATGGTATTTTTATCAATGTAAGTAAGAAATACAATTTCGATAATTTATCGCAAACGGATATCGTAGAATTGATTGAAGATAAGTTGCAAAAAAACATCGATAAGGTGTTGCATCATTGGACAGCCGAAGGTATATTGGTCGAAAAAGCCCGTTGGGGACGATCGGTGATTACCAAAGGGAAAATAAAAATTGAATTGAGCAAAGATATCGATGCTTCAAAATTGACTTTGGAACAGGTGCAAGAAATGATTGCCAAGAAAACGCCTGCTAAAAAAACGCCTGCCAAAAAATCGACAGCTACTAAAAAACCAGCGGCTAAGAAAGCGCTAAGCAAAAAGAAATAATACTAACCTATTCCCATTACTCCGGCCTCTCTTTCTGAGACGGTTGGAGAGAGGAAAGAGAAATAAACTATGGAATTCGATTTTCTCAAACCACTAGAGGCTGAAATCCTTCAGCTCATCAAGAATTGTTCTTCGCAACAGTTGGGGAGTAAAGTGGTTTTTCATACTGCTCAAGATTTTCCAGATTTAGATAAAATCAAAATTGCCATTATTGGTGTTTTAGACAATAGAGGTGAAATTAATCCAACGGCCGAAGTCGATTTAGCCGCAATTCGTAGGGAATTGTATGCTTTGTTTCCCGGAAACTGGGATGCTTCGATAGCGGATTTAGGAAATATTCTGCCCGGAAACTCGCTTTCTGACACCCATTTTGCGCTAAAAAAAGTAGTTTCAAGTTTGATTAAAAAGAAGATTATTCCTATAGTAATTGGTGGCTCTCAGGACTTAACGTATGCGCTGTACAGAGGCTATGACGATTTGGAACAGATGGTCAATTTGGTTTCTATAGACAGTAAATTCGATTTTGGTAAAGAATCAGATGCGGTTTCGGCCTCCTCTTATTTGACCAAAATTATTATAGACGAGCCTAACAATCTTTTTAATTTTGCCAATGTTGGGTATCAAACCTATTATAACTCACAAGAAGAAATCGATTTGATTGACAAATTATTTTTTGAAGCCTATCGTTTGGGAGAAATTTCGAATACTATTGCCTTAGCGGAACCTGTTTTTAGAGATGCCGATATGGTAAGTCTCGACTTGACAGCAGTCAAATCCAGTGATTCGGCTAATTTCACTAGTTTTGAGCCCAATGGTTTTAACGGAAAAGAAATTTGTGCCTTGTCTCGATATGCTGGTATCAGTGATAAAGTGTCGCTTTTGGGTATTTTTAATCACAATAATACAGCCCAAGAATCCGTTTTAATAGCCCAAATCATTTGGTATTTTATCGAAGGCTATCATTATCGTTCGAACGAATATCCTTTTGGCAGCAGAGAAAATTATATAAAATACATTATTCCGCTCGAAGAAGAATTGGTATTTTATAAAAGCAATAAAACCGATAGGTGGTGGATCGAAATACCATTTCTTTCCACTGCTAATAATAAGTTAAAGAAAAGTACGTTATTACCTTGCTCTTATGAAGAGTATTTGGGAGCTTGTAATCATGAAATTCCCGAAAGATGGTGGAAAGCGCAGCGAAAAAACATCTTGTAAAACGGCGCTTACACACCTAAAAATTGGTTAAAAGAGATTAAATACAAAAAAAAGTTTTAGACTTGATAGTGAGTTAATTCTTATGTAAAATTATATTTTGTGTTTTTTATCGTAATTTTTAGCATTTTATCGATAAATTATTTTTTTCTTAACGAATTTAATTTAGTTTTGGGCTATAGAATAAATAGTACTCTAAATAATTGTTTTATTAAATAATAATAAATAGGTTTACGGACTGAATAATAATGAATAATTAACCCTATTAATATGAAGAAGTTTATTGCTTTTACTGCAATTTTAACCTTACTAATTGGATGTGGTAAAATATCCGACAAAGGAGAGTTAGTCGGTGTAAAAGGTGCAAAATGGCATCCTGAAAAACCTTATGGAATGACTTTAGTTCCAGGTGGTTCTTTTATCATGGGAAAACCCGATGCGGATGTGGCTAGTGTGGGTGATGCAACAACAAAAACGGTTACAGTTCGTTCCTTTTATATGGACGAAACGGAAATTACCAATAGAGAATACCGTCAGTTCGTAGAATGGGTTAAAGATTCTACTATGAGAGTGCGTTTGGCTATTTTGGCTGAAGAATCGGGTATTAAACCAGGTGCTGGTGCAGCAAACGGAAAAGGAAAAGGAAAAAGCTCAGGAAGTATCGGTGATTTTGCTTTTAATGATCAAGATCCAGCGAAAATGACTGCTTATGATAAATATATGTATGATAATTATTATAGCATCGGGACTGATGATGATCCCTATGCCGGTAGAAAATTGAACCGAAAAGTGAAATTGATTAAAGATACTAAATTGTATCCAGACGAATATTACACTGAAGTGATGGATTCAATGTACTTGCCTCTCGAAGCTTCTTACAATGGTTTGAGAACGATTGATGTAGATAAATTGAAATTCAGATATTCTTGGATGGATATTCAGGCCGCTGCCAAAGCAAAAGTGGGTAAAAGAAAAGATTTCATTAGAACCGAACAAGTAAAAGTATATCCAGATACCACCACTTGGATCAAAGATTTCTCCTATTCTTACAATGAGCCAATGCACAACGATTATTTTTGGCATAAAGCCTACGGCGATTATCCTGTAGTCGGTGTGAATTGGAAGCAAGCAAAAGCATTTTGTGCTTGGAGAACTTTGAATAAAAATACGTACGTTAAATCGCAGAAGAAAGGTCGAGACCTTGTCAATAATTTCAGATTGCCTACCGAAGCCGAATGGGAATATGCGGCCAGAGGCGGTCTAGAATCAGCTACTTATCCTTGGGGTGGGCCTTACACTAAAAATGATAGAGGCTGTTTTATGGCCAATTTCAAACCAATGCGCGGCGATTATGCTGCGGATGAGGCGCTCTATACCGTAGAGGCCAAATCCTACGAGCCAAATGGGTACAACTTGTATAACATGGCTGGAAATGTAGCAGAATGGACCGAGTCGTCCTACGATCCGAACGCCTATGAATATCTGTCCTCAATGAATCCAAACAATACCGATACTTCAAACAAACGTAAAGTAGTTCGTGGAGGTTCGTGGAAAGATGTTGCTTACTTCCTACAAGTAAGTACCAGAACTTTTGAATATGCTGATTCAGCCAGAAGTTTCATCGGATTCAGAACTGTTCAAGATTATATGGGAACCCAATCAACCGAAAAAAATAAAAAGAAAAAATAAAAGAACCGAAATCAAATTAAATTAACCTAAAAACTAAAAATTATGGCATTAATAAGCAAACAAAAGATGAATTTTGCATACGGAATGGGAGCAGCAGTAGTAATTATTGGAGCTTTATTCAAAATTACTCACTTAGAATTGGGACCGATCACAGGGAACTTGATGCTTACCATTGGTCTTGTTGTTGAAGCTGGGATTTTTGCCCTGTCCGCATTTGAACCTGTAGATGACGACTTGGATTGGACATTGGTTTACCCTGAATTGGCCAACGGAGAAGCTCGTAAAAAAGTTGCTAAAGTGGATGCGCCTACAGAAGATGCACAAGGCTTATTGTCTAAAAAATTAGATGCAATGCTAAAAGACGCTAAAATTGACGGAGAATTGATGTCAAGTTTAGGAAATAGTATCAAAAATTTCGAATCTGCAGCTAAAGCAATATCTCCAACTGTTGATTCAGTGGCCTCCACTAAAAAATACAGCGAAGAATTAAGCTTAGCAGCTGCTCAAATGGAATCCTTAAATAGCTTGTACAAAATTCAATTAGAAAGCGCTTCAAGGAATGCACAAATCAATCAAGAAGTTGCTGAAAATAATATCAAATTAAAAGAGCAAATGCAATCTTTGACATCCAACTTGTCTTCATTGAATACTGTGTATGGAGGAATGCTTTCTGCAATGAATAATAGAGGATAATTAGTTCTGACGATATAAAAACAATAACTAATTACTAGAAAATATGGCAGCAGGAAAGTTAAGTCCTAGACAGAAGATGATTAACCTAATGTACTTGGTTTTTATCGCGATGTTAGCATTAAATATGTCCAAAGAAGTTTTATCAGCGTTTGGAATTTTAAATAATAAAATTGTAGAGTCGAATTCGCTTACAGACAGTAGGAATGAATCTTCTTTTTTGCAATTGGCTCAAAAAGCAACCGATCAACCAGGGCAATACGGTGATAAAAAAGAAAAAGTTGAAAAGATTAGAAAAATTTCTAAAGAATTTTCAGATTATATTGAGAGTATCAAAGTTGAAGTAACCAAAAAATACCCCAAAGATGCTTCTGGAAATTACCCATTTGAAGAAATGGACAAAGGTGATTTGATTGATAGAATGTTTTTCGACCAAGAAAAATTATCCAAGAAAGGAAAAGAATTTTTTACAAAAATTCAAGAATTTCCCGCTGAAATTAAGAAAATTGGAGGGAGTTCGATTGCCGAAATAGAAATGAAAAAAATAGAAAAACGTTTTGACGTGAGTCCTATTTATTCACCTAAAGCAGGAGCAAAAATTTCTTGGATGGAGTACAACTATCACGGTTTTCCACTAATTGCCACAATTACAAAGTTGACCCAATTGCAAGCTGATATCAAAACGACCGAAAGCGATGTGATGACTGGCATGTTTCAATCAGATTTAGTGGCGGCAGCCTCGCTAACGGCCTATCAGCCGATTGTGGTACTTGAAAAGTCAGTTTTCTTTCAAGGTGAAGCCGTCAAAGGCAAAATTATTTTAGGAAAATTTGATCCTTCACTAACTGCAAAATCTGTTGTGGTAAATGGATCTAGCGTTCAAGCCCAAGCAGGTCAAGCAAATTTCTCTTTTGGCTCGGGAAATATTGGAGAACATCCTATTAGTGGTTCTTTCAACTTTGACGAAAACGGAAAAGTGATTAGCTTACCCATTAAAGACAAATACGTGGTTGTAGCCAGACCAAAATCTGCTACTATTTCTGCCGATAAAATGAACGTAGTTTATCGTGGCGTTGTAAACCCAATGACCATTTCATTCGCTGGAATTTCTGCTGATAAAGTAAAAGCTACTGCGCCAGGATTAGCACCGACAGGAACACCGGGGCAATACAGTATGCGTCCAGGTGCAGGAACTGAGGTAGTCATTAATGTAACTGGTACACTACCAGATAATTCTATTGTTTCAGACAAAAAAACCTATAGAATTAAAGGAATTCCTGGTCCAACAGGAACAATCAGAGGTGAGATGGGCGTGGTAAAAGGGCCTAAATCAAGTTTAGAGATTTCAACTGTGGGAGCCAAATTAGTCGATTTTGACTTCGAAGTAGGTTTAGATGTTGTTGGATTTAATTTTAAAGTGACCGGGCAGCCTACCGTTGTGGTTGTTGGTAATAAATTGAACCCACAATGTAAATCAGTACTTTCCAAAGTAGGAAGAGGAGATCAAGTTACCATCTCAGAAATCAAGACTAAATTGGTAGGAGCAGGAAGCTATTTGTTGCCTAGAACTGCGCCGGTAATTTATGAAATACAATAAACTTGGATATATTTCCCGAAGTTTTCAATAGCGTACAATGATAATATGATGAATATGAAAAATTTTTTAATAGCAGTTATTTCTTTATTTGGAAGCGTTGCAATTTATGCGCAACCCAATTTGCTCAATGCAAAAATACCAGAAGAAATCGGGCTTAAGTCTGCAGCGCAACTCATTTCAGACAATGACAAACCACTAGAATATGGTTATGTTGATGATCGTGATGTATTGATGGGGAAAACCGTTTGGGAAATTATTGATTTAAGTGAAAGAATTAATTTTCCTTTGTATTTTCCCATAGATACGGCCAATATTGGTTCTGACCGACGCTCATTGTATGATGTTTTGACCAAGGCTATTAAGAACGGCGAAATTACTGAGGTGTATTCAGATAGTTATTTCAACACTAAGAAATCGTATAAGGACATCAAAGCTTCTTTGACGCGAATTGATACCACAGATGCCGGTAGAGAACAAATCAATGCCGGACAAAAAATTTCACCGGAATACATTGTCAAACAAGATCTAACAGCTCAAGATGTTACGCAATATAAAATCAAAGGGTATTGGTATTTTGACAAACGTCAAAGCGAATTGAAATACAGATTATTAGGTATTTGTCCTGTAACACCCGATGTTTACACAATGAACAGTGAGGAAAAAGATTTTATCGAGTTGTTTTGGGTCTTTTTCCCAGCGGCCAGAGATGTGTTGCATGAGGCCAAAGCATTTAATGATAAAAATTCGGCAATGCCTATTTCTTTTGACCAAATATTGAATTCTAGGCGGTTCAATGCGGTCATTTATCAAGAGGAAAATGTGTACGGTGATAGGGCAATAATGAGTTATATGAAAGATAATGCCCAAAATCAGTTGTTAGAAGCCGAACGCGTAAAAACTAAAATCCGTGACTTCGAAGAAGATATGTGGAACTATTAATTTATTTCAAATTCAATACAGAACTCTTGCTATAAACGTAAGAGTTCTTTTGTTTATAGTCATTTTGACGTAAAATTGCACTTCCCACTTCTAACTTCCCACTTCAAATGATAGACTACTTAATAATAGGTTCAGGCTTAGCGGGCATTTCGTTCTCCGAAATGGCTTTGCAAAACAACAAATCTATTATTGTATTGGATAATGACTCCCAAAATTCATCCAAGATTGCCGGTGGTTTGTACAATCCTGTAATTCTAAAGCGATTTACAGAAGTAGGTCAAGCCAAAGAACATTTGCAAATAATGAATGAATTCTTTGCCAATATAGAACAAAAACTCGAGTGTAAAGTAGATTATAAATTGCCTATTTTGCGAAAGTTTTTTTCAATCGAAGAACAAAACAATTGGTTCGCTGCTTCAGATAAGGTAAATCTCGCTCCTTTTTTGTCTACCCAGTTGATTTCAAGAAAATATGCCGCTATTGATTCTCCTTTTGGCTATGGCGAAGTGTTGCAAACAGGTTATGTAGACACGGCTTTGTTGTTGAATAAATACAAAGAGTATCTTATTGTTAATAAATTATTGCGTCAAGAATCGTTCGATTATGCGCTGGTAAAGGAAGAAAACAATACGATTCGATATAAAGATATTCAAGCAAAACACCTCATTTTTGCCGAAGGTTTTGGGATGCACGCCAATCCCTACTTTAATAATTTGCCCTTAGATGGAACTAAAGGCGAGCTTTTTATTATCAAAGCTACAGCATTAGATTTAGACGTCATTGTCAATACAAGCGTATTTATTTTGCCTTTGGGCAAAGGTTTGTTCAAAGTGGGTGCGACTTATAATTGGGCTGATAAAACGGATAGACCCACCGAAGAGGGGAAAGCCGAATTGACCGAAAGAATCAAAGAAATACTACAATGCGATTTCGAAATAATCGCACATTTTGCTGGCGTTCGTCCAACAGTGAAAGATAGAAAACCACTAGTGGGGACTCACGCGGCGCAAAATTCAATACACATTCTTAACGGATTAGGCACTCGTGGCGTGATGCTTGGGCCCGCAATGGCAAAGGCTTTATTTGAAAAAATCGAGTACAACAAGCCTTTAGACAAAACCATCGATATCCGAAGATTTGACAAAAAAGGATGACAAATAGAATTTGTTTTACTGTTCGATGAAAATCAAGTTAAGGTCTTTGATGTTTTTGAAATCTGTATGGGAGGTTATAAAAGGTAAATTATATAGAATGGCCGTTGCTGCAATAATGGAGTCTGGTAATTTTAATTTGTGTTTTTGTTTGATTTGAATTGCTTTTTTCTTGATTTCTGCGCTCATTTCTATTACAAAACATTCGTTTATAATGCTTTGCATGCTGTTTTTTTGATTTTTTGAAATGCTAAATACACCTAATAATTCCATTTCTGAAATAAATGAGATACCAATATTATAATCTAAAAAGGGTTCGACAATTGGATTTTTTTGAGAGGTAAAAATCAAAAAATTGGTATCTGCAAGAAAGTCAATCCCACTCATTGCGCATTTTTTTTTGAATTTCGACTGCGTCACCTTCGATTGGAAATATTCCAAATACATTTCTCAAACTCTTTTTCTTCGCAGGAGTTTCTAATTTCAAAAGTAATTTTTCAACTTCCTTCTTGCTGGCTTTCTTTTTAATTATTATAGTCATAAAGTAGTAGTTTAATATACGAAGCTACAAATTTTATTTCATATTAGAATTTTATTTATACTGCAAATTTCACAAATTACAAAAGGCGATTGGTTTTATGGAATTAGAACGAAATTTACTTTTTGAATTTCTTATCATAAGACACAAACATATTGATGTAAATATTCCTGGACCAACGCAATACGTATGGGAATAAGACGATGTTGGAAATAATTATTGCAATAAAAGTGGTTTTCAAACTAGCATGAATAAATAAATAAGCGATAAAAAAAACGGCCACACTTAACGCGACATTCAGCGCATAACTCACATACATTGCTCCATAAAAGAAAGAAGGCTCGATTTGATATTTCAAACCGCAATGGCTGCAATTTTCGTTCATTTTCAGAATTTTCGAAAAATGCAATGGATTTTTGTCCGTATACATACTCTCATGCTGACATCTTGGACAACTTCCTGTTAAAATACTATTTAGTTTGGATCCTTTTTTTAACATTTGCAAAAAATTTGATTTCATTAATTTTAATGACACAAATTTACAACTAATAGCTTTGGGTTTAAGTTAAAATAGGGTTCTATTTTGAGGAACTTTACCGTATAGGATGCTCGAACGGGCGATGCCAACTTTAAACCTGATACTTTAAAAAAAAATAATAATGCTTAACATACACAATTTGTCCGTTTCTTTTGGAGGAACTTATTTATTTGAAGAAGTAACCTTTCGATTGGGTGCCGGCGACCGAGTTGGTCTTGTCGGTAAAAACGGAGCTGGAAAATCCACTATGCTGAAAATCTTAGCCAAAGATTTTGCCCCAGATTCTGGTGTGATTTCTCAGGAAAAGGAGGTTCGAATGGGTTTCTTGCGTCAAGATATTGATTTTGAACAAGGTAGAACCGTCCTCGAGGAGGCTTATGAAGCATTTACCGATATTAAAATTGTAGAAAAAAAATTAGCCGAAATCAACCACCTTCTTGTAACCCGAACGGACTACGAAAGTGAAGAATACGGCCAAATCATTGAAGATTTATCCGATTATACACATCGATTCGAATTGTTGGGTGGATATAATTATGTTGGCGATACTGAGAAAATTCTGTTGGGTTTGGGTTTCAAAAGAGAGGTTTTCAACGATCAAACCGATACCTTTTCGGGAGGTTGGAGAATGCGTATCGAATTGGCTAAATTATTATTGCAAGCCAATGATGTTTTATTGCTGGATGAGCCGACGAATCACTTGGACATCGAGAGTATCATTTGGTTAGAGGGATTTTTACGTAATTACCCCGGAGTTGTTGTGATTGTTTCGCACGATAAAATGTTTTTGGATAATGTAACCAATAGAACCATCGAGATATCTTTAGGGAAAGCCTATGATTTCAACAAACCCTATTCTGAATATTTGGAATTGCGACACGAAATTCGAGAAAAGCAATTGGCCACACAAAAAAATCAGGCTAAAAAAATTGAAGAAACCGAAAAATTAATTGAAAAATTTCGCGCCAAAGCTTCGAAAGCTTCTATGGCACAATCTCTAATCAAAAAATTAGACAAAGTCGAACGCATCGAAGTGGATGAAGACGATAATTCGGTGATGAATATTTCTTTCCCTGTTTCGAAAGAACCCGGAAAAGTGGTTATTGAAGCCGAAGATGTAACTAAAAAATATGGCGACAAAACCATCTTGAAAGACATTTCACTTTTGGTAGAACGCGGCAGTAAGATTGCTTTTGTGGGACAAAATGGCCAAGGAAAATCGACTTTTATGAAAGCGATTGTCAACGAGTTCGAATTCCAAGGAAATATCAAACTCGGGCACAATGTACAATTGGGTTATTTTGCACAAAATCAAGCGGAATATTTAGATGGGGAGATTACCTTATTGCGAACAATGGAAGATGCGGCTACCGACACTAATCGCTCGAAAGTACGAGATATGTTAGGTTCGTTTTTGTTTCGTGGTGATGATGTCGAAAAGAAAGTAAAAGTACTTTCGGGAGGCGAACGAAATCGCTTGGCGCTTTGCAAATTGCTTTTGCAGCCCATCAATGTTTTGGTAATGGATGAGCCTACAAACCACTTGGATATTAAATCTAAGAATGTCTTGAAAGCGGCTTTGCAAAAATATGAAGGGACTTTACTTTTGGTGTCGCACGACAGGGATTTTCTACAAGGAATGTCGAATATTGTGTATGAATTCAAAGATCAAAAGATCAAGGAATATTTAGGGGATATCAATTATTTCTTAGAACAACGCAACCTCGAAAATATGCGTGAAGTGGAAAAGAAAGATACCGATAAATCGTCTTCACAAGGCCAATCGAAAGATCAAAAAGGTAGTAGTAAAGCCTCATACGAAGATCAGAAAAAAGGAAAAGCCTTGCAAAACCGCCTGAGTAAAATAGAAAGTCAAATTCAACAATTGGAAAAGGACCTTTTGCACGACGACAAAATGCTAGCTTCCAATTATGATAAACACATTGAAGATGCTGCTTTTTTTGTCGCATATAATAAGAAAAAGGCAGATTTAGATCAATTACTTCTCGATTGGGAAATCGTTCAGGAAGAGATAGATGCTTTGTAGTGGTCTAATGCCTTTTTTTATTTAAAGGGATTTCGCTCTTTCCAGACTATTTCTGGCTCCAAATAGCCATACACTTTTTCGAAAAATAAGTCTGCAAAAGCGTTGCTGTGTTTGGCAAATCCATACATTTTTTGTGGTTTTGCACCGATGGAGCTCTTTATTTCTAGGGCAGTTCTTGCAAAAATAATTTCTTCAAAGCCTTTGTTGATAGAATAGGCGACCATGTCGTATAGCATATTCAAATAGAGCATTTTATCTCTTTGAATGCTATCGTCATATCCCAAAAAGTAGGTGTCCATAACCGCGCCGTTTTTGATTAACGTATTAAAGCCAATTAATTTTCCATCCAGAAAATAGCCATAAAAAAGAAACTTGTCTTTGAGTAGTTCTTTGAAGGTTCTGAAATGGTTTTTCGCTAAGAAAAAGGTATTGAAATGGGCATTTTCAGCTACATGATAATACAAATCATAGATGGTTTCTTCGTGTTTAATGATATCGTCTAAATGCATTTTCCTTTTTTCGACACCTTGCGCTTTTTTACGAGCGCGTTTGTATTGATCACGGTATTTTTTGGTCAAAGCCTCAATATAATCTTGTTCCGATTGCCAGTGATTGGGAATGTCGAAAATCATATTGGGTTGGGTAGAATATTGAAAGTTGTCTTGGAATTCCGCCTGCTGAAATGCGGTTAAATCTTTTTCGGGAAAGTCTTTGTAAGTGGTAATGTGGACCTTCAATCCTTTGGTTTTGAATAGGTTTTTTAATTTTTCGGCAGCCAATTTGAGTCCTACTAAGAGCTCAGACGCCTCTATTTTATTCGAAAAAGCAAACGCATTTTGTCCTGTAAGCATATTGTTGCCAATGATTAGAATATGGGAACAAAATTTATTGAAAAAAACATTCCGAACTGCGGTTTTTACACATTGATCGCGTTCTCCAAAAGAAGCCAATTGGTTCAAATCTAACAATTGTGAAATAGCAATACCTACCAATGCTCCAGCTTTGAACAATCCGATAAAATGGCAATGCATATTAGATGGAGCGGATAGTTCCAGCACTTCTAAGTATTCTTTGCTGAGGAAAATATTTTCATGGGCCAAATCATTCCAGCTTGCAGGAAGTTCGGCAACAGATTGGTAAATGGTTATGTCTAGTGGTGTTTTCAAATAAAAAAAATCGCCCGCAAATGTAGAGCGATTTAGTGGTAATTAAATGTTAAAATTATTTCCAGCCGCAAATGATTGAACCCATAATGGTCATAATTACGAGCCAGTATCCTGCGTGTATTGCCATATATTTCCAACTTTTTTGTTCGAACAAACCATTGATCGAAATTATGGGTAGGCCGATAAAAATACCAGAAATAAAGCCGTGAAGAGCGCCGTGTTTGTAGGTTCGGAAAGCGTCGCCATAGTCTGTCATAAAAGCCGTGTACGATGGTTTAGCCGAAGTAATAAAATCAAAACCGCCAATCATTCCCAAGGGACCCATTTGATGAATTACTAAAACAGGCATAATAAAAGCTAACATCAACGAGTAGATGAAGGTGAGGCCAAATATTTTAAGCATATTAGGTTTCCTCATTTGTTCGGCTGTCAAACCGGCTTCTTTCATCCAAATTGTTCCAAAAACCTTGGGATTGTACCATACAAAACCAACTAAAAAAGTAGAAATTGCAGCGATTAAAATAGCTAAAAAGTTAAATTCCATATATTTACAGTTTGCGTTATGAATTCAAATATACTATTTTATACAATTGGTTGTTGCTTTTTCTTGATGTCGTGCAAAAACTGTGTTTTTATTTTTTTGTTTTGTAAGATATAACTAGTAATTTTTTCTTAAACCGTGTATTTCGTCGATTATTTTTGCTTTTTATCAACTTGACTACTACTTTAGCTTAAGTATTCACCATAAAATAGTGCTTTATGAAAAGTATTTTTACCTTTTTATTAGTTTGTGTATTTTCGTTAGTAACGAAGGCTGAAGTTTCAGTTACTGAAAAAAATGCCCTTATTCAATTGTATAAAGCTACAAATGGAGCTAACTGGATAACAAAATGGGATTTGAAAGCACCCGTTTCTTCTTGGTTTGGTGTAAAAGTGCAGGAGGATAAGGTAATTGCTATTCAATTGCAAAAAAACAATTTAGTGGGAACGATTCCTTCTTCGATTGGTGATTTAAAATCCTTAGAAATGCTTAATTTATCATTTAATAAACTGTCAGGTGCTATTCCCGCTTCAATTGGGGAGTTGAGTTCATTGAAAAGTTTGTCGATGTTTATGAATACTCTTTCAGGAACCATCCCAACCGAAATCGGAAAATTAAGTAATTTAGAGACTTTGTCTTTGTATAATAATGACATCCAAGGTCAGATTCCAGTGAGTCTTTACGAATTGAAAAAGCTGAAAACACTTTATTTAAACAGCAATAAACTTTCAGGAACTTTGGACGCGGCTATTGCTACCATGACTAGCCTCGAACAATTAAGTTTGTTCGACAATAAAATGGTTGGAAACGTTCCTTTTGATATTGCGAAATTAAGTAATTTAAAAGAAATGAATATTTCTTACAATCAATTTAGTGGTTTTGTTACTAAAGACTTAGCTAAATTAGATATGTTAAATATGACGATGGTTAATGATCGAGGAATAGCACAGGCGTTGAAAGTGACCTCTGATAAAAATACTGCCATCGCATCTGAAGATTAATTTTTTTTCAATTTAGATATTTTTTAAACCGTGTTGCATTGCATCACGGTTTTTTTTGTTTCTCAGGATGTCTTTTTTTTGTCAAAATTGTGCTGTAGTTAAAGGCTTTCCATTCAGCAGAATATAAAAATTAATAACTTTTTTCCAAGAATGCCTTGTATTTGTTAAAAATCGTCGTATATTTGCACCCGAAACAACGCGGGATAGAGCAGTAGGCAGCTCGTCGGGCTCATAACCCGAAGGTCACAGGTTCGAGTCCTGTTCCCGCTACTATGTAAGTCATTCCGAAAGGAGTGACTTTTTTTATGCAACAAAATAAGGGTTGTTTGCTTCTTCCTTATTTTCTATAACTTCAAAATCATTAAAAATTAGGCTTACAAATAGGTTGCAATCCATTTTTAAATTGGGTTGCAAAAACAAACCAAATTGTACAATTAATAGTCTTAAACCAAATCATTAACTACCAATTCAAATTAAATGAAAAATCAATCAATTAAAATATTGTTTCTAATTTCTGCTACAAGAATAAATAAAAAAGGATTAGTTCCTTTAATTTGCAGAATTACGTATATAGGTAAAAGAAGATCATTTGCTTCGGGAATTTTTATCAATCCTTGTAACTGGCATAGTAGTCTTCAAATTGCTAAACCGCCTGGTAATGAAAATAATCTCATAAATACTCAACTGAGCCTGATTAAGCAAGAAATTAATCAGGCTTTTTTATTTCTAAAAGTTCAAAAAATGCAATTTGATGTTGATGATATTTACTTAAAATACAAAGGAGTAGATGTTAAACCTTCAAAAACATTAATGGAAGTTTTTACAATTCATAATGCCAAAATGAATTTACTTATTGGAATTGAATACACTAAATCCACTTATTCCAAATTTATTGAAGCCAAACAACATACTGAGGATTTTTTGTTCTATCACTATAAGAAGAAAAATGTTTTACTTGAAAATATAAATTTAAAATTCTTAGATGATTTTGATTTTTATCTTAAAACTCAAAAAGGATTTAAACAAATTACTATTAATAAAAGTATACAGAGGGTAAGAAAAATTATTAAATTAGCTATTGCAGAGGGATTTATTGTTACAGATCCATTTTTACTTTACAAACCTAAAAAAGTATTTAACAACGTTATTTATTTAACTACGGAAGAGTTACTTGGTTTGGAAAATTACAATTTTTCACAGCCTAGGTTAGATCAAGTTAGAGACTTATTTATATTTTGTTGTTATACTGGATTGCCATATCAAGAAATGGCGACTCTAACAAAAAAGAATATTATAAAAAAATTTGACGATAAACTTTGGATTGATATGTTTAGGATGAAAACGAAAAAGCAACTTACTATACCGTTACTGCCAAAAGCAATTTCAATACTGGAAAAG
This sequence comes from Flavobacterium nackdongense, assembly GCF_004355225.1. Taxonomy (NCBI): domain Bacteria; kingdom Pseudomonadati; phylum Bacteroidota; class Flavobacteriia; order Flavobacteriales; family Flavobacteriaceae; genus Flavobacterium; species Flavobacterium nackdongense. The sequence goes on from NZ_CP037933.1 coordinate 3,128,298, forward strand.
TACCAAAATAATAAAAATATACTTCCGCTAATCAGCAATCAAAAATTCAATTCATATATCAAAGAGATTGCAGAAATCATTGGTATTGAAAAAAACCTCACACACCACATTGCAAGAAAAACTTTTGCTACTACGGTTTTACTTTACAATGATGTGCCAATGGAAATTGTTTCAGAATTATTGGGACATTCCAAAATTTCTACAACTCAGGAACATTATGCGAAAGTAGTTCAAAAGAAAGTAAGTCAAGAAATGTCTAAACTATCACAAAAACTGAAAGTTATTTAAAATTTATAAAGCTTCAAAAACATATTCCCATTTAAAATAAATATGTTCTTTAGGCTTTTTGAATGGCTTTTCAAACCAACGGTATGGCTTGTTAGTTTTCCATAAAGAGTAAACATAAGATTCCATATTGCTTTTGTAGTGATTTACTTTTACATTTGCCATTAATTTTTTAGATTCGAGAATTTCATAGCCCTCGGGAGCGCAGCGTCTTGGGATTTTCTGTGCTGTAAGATGTGCTAATTGGATCAATAAATACGGCAAATTTTCATTCTGGATGGCATCAAATTCAGCTACTTGTAAACTTTGAATATCCTTTAACAAATCTAATTCTTTAATAGGTCTTCCAAAAAGTGAATAACTCGATTCACTATAGGTATATACTCCCTGATTAATTACAATTGGGGAGTTAAAACCTAAAGCATCACTCCTTAAAATTCGAATATCATTACGGATTGTTCTCTCGGAAATGCTGTTTATTCCTTGATGCTCGGAGAGTTTTTCAGCACACTTATCCATTAGAACTTCAATGGTGCAAATTAATTGAGGATTAGACAGGCACTCGTCTATAATCTTGTAGCGCAGTAGGGCATTTAAATTTGTTGGCATAAATAAAAAATTGCAGATAGACTGCATTTAGGTTTTATAGTATTGCAATGGTTGATAAAAATACCAAATTAAAATTAACAAACTATAAACACAAACCTATAATGATTCTAAATTAGAATAAAAAAGCTGGCTTTACGGAAAACCGTAAAGAGAATAAAAAATAACCATTTAGGTTTGTTAAGTAAAATTTTTGAAGTTAGTTATCAAAAATAAAAAACTCTGAAACATCAATTTGTAAAGTTTTAGAAATAGCATATAGAGTTGTTACAGAAGTGTTTATAACACCTCTTTCAATTCTACTTATTTGAGAGATTTCTACACCGAGTTCGTTTGCCAATTGTTCTTGAGTGAACCCTTTTGCTAAACGAAGCTGACGAAGATTAGCTCCAAAAGTAATTAATATGCTTTTTTTATCTTGATTATCCACAAGATAAAATTCGATTAATTAAGGAATTACTATATAGGCAAATTTGCTTATATTTGAAGAGCTTTTAATAAATATTTAAAACGATATGATAAAAAAATATGCACTTGCTTTTTTTATTCTTTTTTCAACAGTTGTTTTCTCTCAACAGAAACCCAACTATGAACTTATTGAAAAAAATATTAAAGATGAAAATCCTGAATATTACTACACTTCCTTATTAGAAAGATATAGAAAAGGGGATAAATCAATGACATTAAAACAATGTGAACACTTATATTATGGTTTTGCTTTTCAAGATAATTTTAAAAATTTTAGGTATAAGGCTTTGACAGATAGCATTGCAAAGTATGAAAAAAATGAAGATAAATTAGACCCTAAAAATATTTTAAAACAATTAGATTTTAGAAATCAAATATTAGAAAAAAGTCCATTTGATGTTAGTCATATATGGGGGAAAATAAACAGCCTGCATTTACTAAAAAGACAGAATGAGATTAATATTTGTTTTAATCAATTAGATATAATGCATAATGTGGTCAGGAATTCTGGTGATGGATTAACAAAAGAAACGGCATATTGCATTAATAATGTACAATTTGAGTGGTTCTTAATTAATTTATTGGACCTAAAAGCCACTAAAAATCCAGAGACAATTGATAAAATTTACGAGTATGTTTTGTTAGAAAAAAACGATAAAAACATTAATGGTTTATATTTTAATGTTGAAAAGGTACAATATACTATTGAATATCAAAATTAAAAACACATCTAATCAGTCATTTAACTAAATTATTATGAAATTATTCTTCCTTTTGTTACTATTTATACCATTAAACGAAATTAAAAAATCGCCATCGGACTTTGAAAATGAGCTAAATTACATTGTTAAAGATTTCAGAGAAGATATAATGGACGAATATAAGTGTAAAAAATTAATGAACAATGCAGGTTCTATTTTTGATGAAATTGAAGAAGAATTAAAGGAAACAAATAAGTTTACCCCCTATGAAATTAGCCAACTAAGAGAGCTAAAAACTAAAGCTGATGCTTTACAATCTTATATTGGAGGTATTGGAGGTTGTGCAAGTGCTATGTTTCCAACTTTTAAGGAATTTGAAATAGCAAATCAAATGGTACGTGGATCCGTTACTTATGCTAATCAAGGAAAATTTTGTGTAGATTTTATATCGGTCACAATAGGAAATTATGTCGTTTATATGGCTAAAAACAATACTTCAACAAATTATATGGTAAAATACAATTGGAAAAATAATACCGGAACTTCAAAAGGAAATGGAACTATGGGACTCCCTGAAAAAACAGTCAGGAGCATTTACAATAATAGAAGTAATCAAACACAAAATAGAATTACGATTGTGGGAGTTACTTGTACTCCAATTTGAATAATGTAAAATTTAAATTTAAGAAAACATAAAAGCAGAGAAGCTGAAAACTGAATAGAGTAAGCAAAAAAAAATCTATTTTAAAATGAAAAAATTAATTTTCACACTAGCATTTTTGCTGATGACAATTGCAAATTTTGGTCAAAATATTACCTATTCTAAAGATTATTTAGGAAATACTGTCGCAAAAGATCAATACGGAAATGTTTTAGCTACAGGATCAACAGATTACTTAGGAAACTTTGTTTGGAAAGACAAATATGGAAATGTAATAAATACTGAATCAAAAGATTACACTGGAAATACAGTAAAAAAAGATAGTTATGGTAATGTTCAAACTACACAATCTACAGATTATTTAGGAAATGAAGTAGTAAAAGACCAATACGGGAATATTATTTATACTTTATCTGAAGATTATCTTGGAAATATTGTCAAAAAAGACAAGTACGGAAATGTACTTGGAACCTATAAAAAAGACTATTTAGGTAATTGGGTTTATTATCCTAATAAATAACAATAAAAACAAAACATTATGAAAAGAATAATCCTACTCTTTATGATATTATTAGCAATGTCTGGGTACTCACAAAACAGATATTCGAATTATTCAACAGCTAAAATGGAACCATTAACACAAGCTGAAATAATGGCAGTTCCTTTGGCATTACAAGCCAAATACGATAATAATCAAAAATATTTGTATCAATTAAAAAAATGGGTGCTTGAATTAAAAACATCCATTAAGATAGAACCCTTTTTGGGGAGATTAGAAGGGGAATATAGTGTTTTAACTTCAATGGAAAACGATGATTTAGCTCGTGCTACCAAATTATTAAACCAGAGAGAAATTGGAATTCAAGAAATTATTACAGAATATAATTTATTCATTTCTAAACAAAGCTCTCAAATCCAAACAACTCAAGGTTTAACTGAAAGTAAAAATCCACAAACAAGTGAAGATGAAAATTATGGAAATAAGGGTTTTGAATCTTATAAAAATAAAAACTTTACTAATGCTATACTCTATTGTTCAAAAGCCCTAGAAATAGAGCCAGAAAACACCGACATACTTTTTTTAAGAGCATTGTCAAAAAGCGAAATGAACGATAGATACGGAGCAATAAATGACTACGATAAGATAATATCAATGGAGGGAAGAATTACGCCTATAAGTTATAAATTCTCTACTGTTTATAACAATAAAGCCTATTGTTTAGTATGTCTTGGAGAATATAATACAGCGATGCCCTTTATTCAAAAAGCATTGCAATTAGACCAGACAGAATGGTATATCTGGGATACAAGAGCAGAAATTTTCTTGAATCTAGGGGAATTCGACAAATGTATTTCTGATTGTACAAAAGCAATAAGCATCAAAGCAAATGGAAACTCTTTTTTGGTTAGAGGATTGGCATATATTAAAAAAGGAGAAAAAACTAAAGGTTGTCAAGATTTATCAAAAGCAGGAGAATTGGGCGAAGATACTGCATATCAAAAAATAAAAGAACACTGTAACAGAAAATAAAAAAATGACAACAATTTTAATATTTATAATAATTATTACTTTGTTTATTTTCCTTATATCCAATGCTAAAACTAATAATAAAAACAATAATAAACAAGGGGATTTAAAACGATCCAGTTATGATGGTGCAATTCCTATAGACATAAAATTAGATCGATGTGATTATATATGTAATGATCCTTCAAAGTATAAATTTCATCTTATGATTTACCATTATATTTCAAAAGATCAAGTAAAACAAATTAGTTTACAACAAATTGCGAATAGTTTTAATTGCCACTCATCCGACGCAAAAGAGGTTTTTTTTAAGAAATTAAGAACTTTTAAACTGGAGTTTGTTATAAAAAAAAGAGACGAAAGAGTTTATGAAATGCATAAACACCTACAATCACGGAATTTAACTATTAAACCAGAAGATACACCAGCTGCATTTATGGAGGAATGGATTAATGAATATATTGAAAATAAAGAATACCAATATCGAAAAAGAACAAAGCTTGAAGTTATAGAAGATATAGTGGCATTATATCCCGAATATGGAAAAATCATTATTTTGGGTAATAAAGAATTAGAAGAAAAGTATTTAGATGACAATCCTTTTGTGTTAGATTTAATAATGGATGAACTTGCATATTCGGATGAGCCAGCTGAAAGATGCCGTTTAAAAGCGATTAAGGTTAGGTGGAATGATGATGATTTTAAAGAAGCTTTTAGAATAATTGATTTAGGATTAGAATTTAACGACCCTTACACGGAACCTTTTCTTTACTCATTAAAAGTTGATTGCTTTGAGAAGCTTTCAAATTATACTCTTGCGCTAGAAAATATGAACAAAGCAATAGAGTCAATACAAAAGAACCTTCCTGATAATTTTTATCAAATATGTTGTTTTTATAAAACTAGAAGTGAAATTAAAGATAAACTTAATGATATAATTGGAGCAATGCAAGACAAGGAAAAAGCTGAAATATTCGACTCAAAATATGAAGCTAACAAAACAGCTGATGAAAATTATAACGATTTACCATTTTAAAAATAAATAATATGATTTGGGCAATTATATTCGGAATAGCAGTAGTTTTTATCTTTAATATTGTTTCTAATAATTTTAAAGATAAAGTATCTCTGGCAGGAACAAGCTTAGAAGAAAAATTTAGTATCCTAATCAGCAAAATTAATGATGAGGCATTTAACGGCGAAGCAATCGTAACCAAAGGTTCTATAAATGGATGTTTGAATATTTTCAATCCAAACGGTAGTCAACACTTTGTAGAAATTATGTATAGCTATGGCAATTTACAAATTACTTGGAAATATAAATACTACCAAAAAGAAATGATTTATAATAGATCATTTCTAAACATTAGAAATTTAAGTTCATTTGAGGAAATTAAAGTTGCAAATATTCTAATTCAAGAAGTTAGTGATAAAATTGAAAATCATAAATTAATTGTAATGAAAGATTTATATTAAAAAATACATAAATGAAAAAACTACAACTTTTTATAATATTATTTCCAATAATATCTATATCACAAGATCGAATTTCAGCTTCAGTTGGGAATAATGAGATTTATATTGAAACGTATAAACACTATGAGTTTGACGATAGTTATTCTCTACAAAAAGCTTATAGATTAGGTCCGTCAAGTGCTAAAGTTTTAAAAGACGGAATCAAAACAGCGGTTAAATGGGCGGAACTTAACCAAAAGTATAATAGAGAATTTAATAAAGAAATTTCTCGTTTCAGTGTTATGGAAAAAGAAATTTATAAATTTTATCAAAAATATATAAATGAATTTTCAGATGAATTAATAATGACATTTAAAGGATTAGAGTCAGGGGAATTTGAATTTGAAATAAAAAACAATGATGATTTTATAGATTTTATAAGAATTAATGATTTGGAAATGTTAATTAATTTTCAAAACCTAATAAATGGAAAATCTGTAAATAATGAAATAGACGAACTTTTTAAAAAATAAATATGAAAACATTAAAAATTATTTTTGGAGTATTATTACTAATAGGTCTTTTGGGATCAATTATAAGTTTTTTCAAAGAAGTCAATACTTATGAAGCATCCGATTTATTCGGTCATTTAATAGCAATAGCTTTAATTTCTTGGGCTGTATATGCGTTATTAAAACCATCTAAAACTACATAATGAAAAAACTATCAATATTAATATGCTTGATTATTTCAAGCTTTACTGTCTTAGCACAATATAAAGTTAAAACCGTAAAAAGACCTGACGGAATTACCCTCAACTATTTTAATCCTATTCCGGTAGCCAGAGCTAATAACTGGGATGCTGGACTATCCTTGTATAAAAACCCAGACAATAACACCTACTTTGTTGCAATTTCAGTGGTGTTTAAAAATGCAGTTGCTAAAGAATTGAACGGAAATTTATTGATCCAAACAACTGGCAAAAATGGGATTTCTTTAGAACCAATTTATAATAGATTAGTTACTATGAATGGAAGAGAAGTTGCAGCATCTATGTATTATTTAACAGAAAGAGATATAAACGAACTTAAATCAAATCCGACAAAATTGATTTCTTTTAATCTAAATGATGAAATTATTGCATTGAATCTAACCGAAAATAGAGATGTATTAATAAAAGAGTTTTCAATATTAAGCAACATACGTGTTTTGAAAACACAAACGAAAGGATTAGACTCATTAAAACAAGCTAAAAAAGAAGAGTTAAGACATAAAGCTTTTTTGCAAAATACTGGTAAATTAAAGATTACACAAGACTCAAATTATAATAAATTAAAAATTTCAAGCGGTCAATATTTAAAAAACACTTCTATTGGTGAATCTGAAAAGGATAAAAATATAAATTTAGAAACCGAGATCATTGCTGATGACATAGAAGGTTCTATAATTCATAATAGAAGTGACAAAGCCATAGATAAATATAAAAACTATAAACTATTTGGATTAATGCTGCTTTTTGGTTTAATATTTTTTGTAATGTTTCGATTTAATAACAAAGGTGTTAGAGTAAATAAAAAAACTAATAAAGTAAAATCACAAAATGCAAGTATTAATAATAGTTTACGTGAAAAACAATTTCTCGAATTTACAGATATAGAAAGACGTGAACTAATGTTGAAATATGCGATTGACTTAGATTCTGGTAAAAATGTTATTACTGAACGAATATTAACTAACAAGAAATTAAGGTTTGATGGATTATATATCGGAAGCCAAAGATTTACTAACAGATTTACACAAGAACTAAATACATATATAGCTATTTTTAAATTCAATGAAAATGGGCTTGTTATTTTTACCGATTATACAGAAGAAAATATTAACATAAAAATTAATTTGAATATGTTGAGAGAATTAAAAAAAGAGCTTTCTAAAGTTGAAATTTATGAACCTTTCGAAGGTATAGCTAAGTATGAATCCTTCCAAAATGACACAATCAAAATGAAGTTTTTTGAACAGAATCATAGAAATAATGAAATAGATGAAGACAAATTTTTTAGTTGGTATGGTAAAATATTGAATGAAAAATTAATTTTATCACGGAACGAATCTTTTTTTAGTTATGATAAAAACTCAGTAGTCGTGGGAACTGCCTTTAATGACATTGAGTTTGCTTTTTTAAATTTAAAATAAAAAATAATTTTATTTACTCAAAATTGAAACCACCTCCAGAAAAATACACCAAAGAAATCATCATAAACAAACTCATTGAATCTTGCTTAAATTTCGATGCCAAGATTTTTAAACCCTATTTACAATCTGAAATAGTTACTACGGATACACCAGATAAAAAAAGATTTTATTGGTTTTTCCAGAAAATGCTTTTATCGGAAAAAGACAATTCTATAGAGCCAATGAGTTTTAAAATTGAAAAGGTGCATTGGGAGAAAGATGAAGATGTAAAATATTATAATTTATACGATAGTGTACATAAATATTCACGTCTGAGCCTAAGAATTAAAGAAACTGAAAATCAAATTTACTTAGAAACTATGCCGTTTTAAAAAAAATAGGTTTATGAACTCAGAGCAAAAAACAACACTCTCACCCCAAATTTAAATGACAGAAAGCTTTTAAAACTAAAATTATAATAAGACAATGACCCAACTTGATGCTTTTATCTATTTTTTAGAACGAATGGATTTGGAAATGTTAGATGAAATTCTAACCGAAGACATTTCCTATTGTGGCACTACAAAAAAGATATTCTTGGAAAAATTAGCAGGTATTTTTAAATATAATACCTCTTTAAATAATAAAACTCTTGCAGTTAAAAAATCAAAAAAGAATCAAAATTGTATAAAATTTGTTTGTTGGAATAATACATATTGGGAAAACAGATTGCTAGTTACAGAAAGTAAAGGTTCAATCATTTCCTTTGTTAGTAAGAGAAAAAACAATTTACATTCTAAATCCCACTTTAGAATATACAAAGATGAGAAAATTGGTTTTGTAAAAAGTGCTGATTTTATTATACTTCAAAATAATTGTAAGAATGCTATTAATTTATTTAGTGGGAGAATTCTAACCACAGAATTTATTCATAATTGGGTTAGCGTTTTCCGTTGTTTATATAAAGAAATTAATGAGGAATCAATTATTAAAAATATTAGATATTTTGAAGAGTTTGTTGAGTTTTGGGAAGCTACCTGTTATGAGGAAGAATTAATTCAAAAATATACTTTAGCAGAAGAGGCTTTAAACGAATACCGTACAACAGATGAATTGGAATGGATTAAAAGATATGCATACATATTTTACTGTGAATTAATCCCTGGTAATACCTGCGCAGAATATCTTTGTGATGAAACATACAGATTTAAAGAAGGAAATATTATATACGAATCGAAAGAACTCTATTTAGTTTATAAATTCACAGATTTATATAATAGTTTACCTCGTTGTTTTTAATGGTATTGAATATAAACCAGAAAATAAAACTATTTTATAAATCATCTTTCAATAATAGCCAAAGCATTATGAACTACAAAAACTGCAAAATATTAAAAAGATATCTTTTATTCTAAAGCAATTATTTGATAAATTTATGACGCCTATTGAAAAACAAATTCATTTTCAAAATTTCTTCAAAAAACAAATATAATTTCCATCTAGAATAACTTCTTAAATATAACCTATAATAGCATCCCTCAAATGAAAATAAACAATCCATCAACATCCATTAATTCACTATTTGAAAATCTTATACAAAATATTGAATCCAAAGAGGAAAATAAAAATATAATACCAACGTTATTCTCGCTTTTGGATCAAAAATTTGGCGGAATATCATTAGGGGAATTAATCGTAATTGGTGGGAGACCTAGTATGGGAAAAACCCAGTTTGCGGTAAATTTAGTTTCAAATATCTGCCAGCAGAATCCCGTTTTGTATTTTTCTTTTGACTTATTGCCTAAAGATTTGACTGCTCGTTTTGTATCGTGCAGAACAAATATTCCGGTCAATAAAATAATAAACAGACAGCTTATGGGCGAGGAAATTGAAAAAATTAAATCAGTAACGAAAGATTTTAAAAATAGTTCTGTTTTTATAAGTGACGTAAGCAGTATTGTTATAGAAAACATTTTGGCAGAAATACATAGTTATGTAACAAACTATGGCGTTAGAGTAGTTGTTATAGACTATCTGCAATTAATGGGTTCATCTAAAATTAATTTTGGCAGGGAAGCTGAAATAGGGCATATTTGTAAAGTTTTGAAAAACTGTGCCAAAGAGCTCAATATCTCCTTAATCTTATTAAGTGGGTTAAGCAGATCCGTTGAACTGAGAGGCAGTAGCAAAAAGCCACAACTTATTGATTTGAGAGAAAGTGGCTCTATAGAGCAATTAGCAGATAAAGTTTGGTTGCTTTACAGACCCGAATATTATTTAATAGATGAACTTGATGATGATTGTGGTACTCCTTCTGATTGTATATTGACCCTTATTGTTGCAAAAAACAAGAATGGAATCAATGGGGAATGTTATTTTAAAAGAAATATAAATTTTACAGAATTTAAAAACATTGAAGAACCAAGTAATGATTTTGAATTACTTCCTTCAAGACTACGAGAAATAGAAAAACCATTTGAGAAGTTTTCAGATGATGATGCTCCTTTTTAAAATATAAAAAAGCCGTTGGAAAAAGTTATGAAGTCAAGCATTAAAAGAATGACTTAGAGATTGTGTTCCGCAATCCAATCAAAATTGTTGCTAGGTACTAAAGACAGCAGTTTACTGCGTAAACAGCTATGTCAAAGATAATTATACAACGGCTTTAAAAAAATGAAACACAAATTATTATTAGATAAAATACATTCCAGAATAGAAGATTACAATAGATACTTCTATAGTTCTGAAAACGATGTTATCTTTCGTTTTGAGCAGAAATTCTTTGTTACAAAACTGCTTTCTATCGTTACCATTCCAGATTTAAAAATCCTATTTAAGGTACATTTAAGTTATATTGAAAAAGTGATTAACGAACCGAACTACACCAGTTTTTTAATTCCAAAAAAAAACGGTGGTAATCGTTTAATTCAATCGCCAGAATCCGATTTAAAGAAGATTCAGATGAAGTTGAATTTTTACTTGCAACAGTATTACCATTGGATACGACCTGATGGAATATATGGCTTTGTAATTAATCCCAATAAGAAAGAGAAAATTTGCAACATTGTAGAAAATGCAAAAGTCCATACCAATCAAAAATATGTGTTAAATCTTGATTTGAAAGATTTTTTTCCTTCCATAAAAGCATACAGAGTAAAAGAATTATTTTTATCGGAATATTTTAAATTTAGCGACTGCGTAGCAACTGCTTTAGCTTTACTGACTACCTACGAAGGAAAATTGCCAATAGGAGCGCCAACATCCCCAGTACTCTCTAATTTTATTTGTTTGGAATTAGACGCTGATTTAGTTGCTTTCTGCAATAAAAATCAAATCAATTTTAGTCGATACGCTGATGATTTGACCTTTTCATCCAATAATGAAATCACTGATGAAACCATCAATATCATATCAGAAATCATAAAAAAAAATCAATTTTCAATAAACCCTAAAAAGACCCGTCTTAAATCTTCTAATAGAAAACAAACTGTTACGGGATTGGTGGTTAACAAAAAAGTAAATGTTGACCGCAAGACAATTAAGATGGTCAGAGCTATGCTTTATGATGCTTCAAATAATGGAATAACAATTGCTGCAATAAAGCATTTAAAATTAGATAGAAATGCAAATGTTGTAGATGTATCTTATTTTTTGAATCGTCTTGATGGATATATTAATTTTATAAGCCAAGTAAAAGGGGATGATGATTTATTGGTATTGAAATTCAAAAGTGAATTCAAAAATTTAGCAAAAATGAAAACTAAACATATAAAATCCAATTCATATAACAATTCTTAGTTTTCGAAATCTTAGATTAGAATACTACACTTTACAGGCTAAGCTTTTTAATTAAAGTTGAGCCTTTTTTTATTTTTTGAAATTTTTTGAAATTTTTTTGAAAAATTATCGTGTACGTACTTTAAGCTAACAAACACAGCCCACCCTTTTGTAGAATTGGGTAATAGCCCCGCATCGTTTGAATGTGGGAATTCTCAAAAATGTATAATAATCTTTAAATTTTAAAAACTATGGTTACAATTATCGATTTTAAAACATTCACTAAAGACAATGGTGAAAATTTCTACGGACTAGTAGTTCAAGGTGGTATTGAAGCAACAAGAAGCCTTCAATCTGGAAAAATGTACTTTACTGCAAAAACTGCAACAGTACCAACAACATTTAACGAAACAACTTGCAAAAGTTTAATCGGAACTACACTTGATGGAAGTGTTAAGAAAGTAGAGTGTGACTCCTACGATTACACAGTTAAGGATACTGGTGAAATCATTCAGCTTTCACACCGTTACGAGTACATTACTAATGAGGAAGAGATTCTCCACAAAAATCTGATTCCAGAAGAAGTGGTGGCATAAGCAGATTCACATAAAAACAAAAAGGGAATCCAAATCAATGGAATCCCTTTTTTTATGCCACGAACTTAAATGATCCCAATTAATCTAAAAAAAATATAAATCAAATACATCATAATTATGAAACTACAACAAGCAAAACGACATCAAGTAAAATTACGAATTGGACTTTCAGGTCCGAGTGGATTTGGTAAAAGTTTTTCCGCATTATTATTAGCCTATGGAATGACCAACGACTGGAAGAAAATAGCCTTAATTGACACTGAAAACAATAGTGCAAGCCTATACTCACATTTAGGAAATTTCAATGTGTTATCATTAGATGAACCTTTTACTCCTGAACGCTACATTAAAGCTATTCAATTATGCGAACAAGCTGATATGTCTGTAATTATTATAGATTCTATCAGCCACGAATGGCAAAGCAAGGGCGGATGCCTTGAAATCCACGAACAATTGGGGGGCAGGTTCCAGGACTGGGCAAAAGTAACTCCAAGACACAATGCTTTTTTAGATGCTATCATTCTTTCAAAATGCCACGTCATTACCACAAGCAGAAGAAAGGTAGATTATAGCATTGACAAGGGTTCCGATGGCAAAACTAAAGTGAGTAAACTCGGAATGAAAGAGATTACTAGAGAAGGATTCGAGTATGAACTTACAGTAAACTTTGAATTTTTGAACGATAATCATCTCGTATCAGCTTCCAAAGACAGAACAGGGCTATTTGCTGGAAAACCTGAGTTTATTATCAATTCTTCAACAGGTAAAAAGTTAATAGATTGGTGTAATGAAGGAATTTCTATCGAGCAAATTAAAAACGAAATCAATTCCTGTACAACTGAGGAGAGTTTAAAATTAATATATGCTCAATACCCACATTTGAGTAAAGAACTTTATCCAATAGTTGTGGCACGAAAAGAAGAATTAGACAACTTATCAAGCCAAGTAATCCCCAACGAGCAAATTATTCAACAACCTAATCCGCAAGAAAATGAATTTAGTATTAAATAACCAAGAGCATCAAATTATTGATGAAACGGAAGTAATTGTATTTCCAAAACGAAACTTCATTGAAGCCAATACTATTTGCGTGGATATGGAACACCTTAAAAATGATTGTACAATTCCAGTGTTTGCCAAGGATAATGAATGCACTATTTCACACTACGAATTTATCAACAGTACCAAAGAAGTTGTAGAAGATATTTTGGATTACAAAGGGGTTTTAAAGCCCGATATTAGAGTATCTCACGTTATCAAAGGTAGAGTTCCAACAGCCATTGGTAAGCCAGCAAAAGAACTTCTAGATGAGGAAAAAACTATCTATTATGAACGTTGTGCCTTTGTTATTGAAGTTCCAGAAATCAGTGAAATAATTAATGGTAACAAACTAAACTTAACCATCGGCGGAGTTAGGAGTTACAATCAAGAGAATCTTTTTAGTAAAAAATCTATGGAGAAATTCAAAGTGTTTGTAGGTTTCCAGAATACTGTTTGTACAAATTTGTGCATCTCAACGGATGGCTTAAAAGAAGATGTAAGGATTAGTTCAGTTTCAGAATTAAAGGCAAAAGTGTACGAGTTAATAAATAACTACAAGAAAAAGGAGCATCTAAATAATCTCGAAAAAATGAATGAATTGTGCTTAACAGAAGCTCAATTTTGTCATTTAGTTGGAAAGATGAAGTTGTATTCTCATCTGGAAAAAGAGGAAAAACAAAACTTATTCCCATTAGCAGTAAATGATTCACAACTAAACATAGTGCTAAGAGATTACAATGTAGATCCACATTTCAGCAAATCAGAAAATAAGACAATCAATTTCTGGAAGTTGTACAATTTGCTAACAGAAGCCAATAAAAGCACCTATATAGATAGCAACTTAGAACGGAACGTTAATGCGTATGCTTTTGTAAATCACCTAGCCAAAAGCATCGAAAATCAATCTCACAATTGGTTTCTACATTAAATAATATAGCTAACAAGTACTTTATGTAGTCGCTTAGTTATTCCTAAATTATTAATTATGTCTGACCAAGAATTGGCGGAATTGCTGAAACATAGCAATCCAAAAGAAATCTATGTTGTCACTTGGAACAACCGTTTATTGCGGTTAAAATGCCCTTTCAGAGTTGAAGTTATAACTAATGTTGGCTTACTGCTGAAAGGAGAAATTGTTTTAGTTACTGAAATTAGGGTAACAAGGGAGATTAAAACAGTATACATAATAGAGATGAACGCCTATTATTACTATCACTTTGATATTCTTATATAAAATAGCTAACAGGAGTTTATATTGTATTTTGTAGCAATTACTTTTGAGACCGTTTCTCCTTCATAAAAAAACTACTGAAAACGTTAATCTAGATTAAAGCGATTTTCTGTGGATGCTAAATTCTTATTTTATAGTATCCATAGGACTTTGTTTTATTATCATCTAAAAATATTATAATATATAATCAAAACATATTAGAAAATACGTAAGAAAAAATTTGCTTTTTAGAAAAATATATATTATCTTTATGTTCAATTCTTCAGTAACCCGATCTGGGTTTCTATTAAAACTTCACCAACTAATTTTATCTTTTTGTTGAATCATTCAGCATCTAAATTTTTGTTTAACTCAAAATCATATGCATATGACATAGCGCAATTAACCAAATAATTTCATTCAATTGGACTAAAAATCAATAATTGAAGCTCAATGCTTTTCAAATACGTTTGATAAGTAAAGTACGGTAGAACTCTCGACCAAATGAAAGACGGATTATGATAAAGAGGAGAGATTTTAAGAAAAGAATAATATTAAAAATAATGATAATAATAGAGAAATATCTCAACAATAAATATACGTTTCAATATAACGTATTAACCAATAGAACTTTTATAAAAGCTAAAAAAGATAAGGATTTTAAACTTCTAGATGGTTATAAAATTAATTCTATAAAACGTGAATTAAACAATAATAAATATCCTTGTTCTCAATCGGACATAAAATCCCTTTTAGAGTCGGATTACGTACCAAAATTCAATCCGTTTGTAGATTACTTCGAAAAACTTCCTAAATGGAATAGAAAAACAGATTATATTCAACAATTAATTGATACCGTTAAAACAACAAATCAAGAAGATTTTGCGTGGGCATTTAAAAAATGGCTAGTTGCAATGGTTGCCTGTGCTATCGAAGATGATATTACAAACCAAGCAATTTTAATTTTCACTGGAGGTCAAGGTATTGGAAAAACTACTTGGATGGGCAAATTAGTTCCTGACACATTAAAGGATTATTTCTTTAGTGGCACAATTCAACCCAATAATAAAGATAACAATTTATTGCTTTCTGAACGCCTACTAATTAACCTTGATGAATTGGCTTCCTTTAATAAAAAACAAATTGAACTGTTTAAAGAAATGATTACAAAAGGCATAGTCTCAGAAAGAAGAGCTTATGGCCATTATACTGAAAACTATATTAGAAGAGCTTCTTTTGTTGGCAGTTCTAATCACAATGAAATATTAATGGATGTTACAGGAAATAGAAGATTCCTTTGTTTTGAAGCAAAAACAATCGAATTAGATCATACACTAAATATGGATTTAGTTTATAGTCAAGTAATGCACATTTTAAAGGAGGAAAATTTTAAATATTTTTTTGATTTAGAAGACATTGCCAGATTAGAAGAAAACAATAAAATGTTCAAACAATCTTGCGAAGAAGAAGAGTGGATTGAGGATTTATTTGATATTGTATCTAATAGCGATGCAAATATCTTATACTATAGCGCTAGTGAAATAATTGAATATATCAAAAAAAAGAAAAATTTTTACCAAAAAATTAGTCCAATCGATATTGGTAAAATTATGACTTCCAAAGGATTTGAAAGAAAAAAAATTAAAGGAAGCTGGAAGTATATAGTAAGATTAAAACAATAATAGGAGGGTAAGAAGGTAAGGAGGGTAGGTACTTTTCAAGACTTCATATAATACACTATTATATTTTATAATTTTAAAAATATGTTTTTCAGTAAAATTGCTTACCCTACCTGCCCTTATTTAATAAATTTTTATAATATGGAAAATAAAGCAGGAATAATATATAAGGTAATTAATAATGAAACCAACGAGGTTTATATTGGCGCAACAACTCAAACAATTGAGAATAGAAAAAAAGATCATATTCAAAAATCAAATACAGGGACTAATCGTAAATTTTATAATGCCATTAGCACATATGGACACGATTCCTTTAATTGGGTTCAAATTGATTCAGCAACTTCTTTAGATGAACTCGCTCAAAAAGAAATTAAATATATTTTAGAAAATGATTCACTTAAGAACGGTTACAATTCTGATAAAGGTGGTGGTATAAAGAAAACTGTTTATCAATACAATTTAGATGGTACTCCAGTTAATTCATTTGAAGACTTAACTTCAGCAGCAATTTCGATAAATACAACTAAAAAAGGTATAAGCAAAGCCTGTTGGAACGTAAATCATACTTTGGGCGGTTATTTATGGTCTTATGAACAAATGGAAAGATTTATTCCTGAGTCCGATAACAGAAAAAAAGTGGTTATTCAATACAACTTAAATGGTAATTTGTTTGCTCAATTCATTTCAGTTGCAGAAGCATCAAGGGAAACAGGTATTTCAAAATCCAGTATCGCTAAATGTTGTCGTAGAGAAAGAAAACAAGCAGGGGGATTTCTATGGAAATATTCCTAAAAATTAAGACGGTCTAAAAGCCGTCTTTTTTGTTTAAAAATATTAAATAAATTTAAAATTATTTAGTTTTTGAATTTTTTAATATTATTTCGGAAATTGAAGATTTACTAATGTTAAATTCTGTTTCCTTTAAGAGTTCTGCTATTTTTCGAACTGTGTTTCCTTCTGATGACAACCTTAAAACCTCACTGACCAATGGTGGATTATTTGTTTTTGAATTTTGATTTTTATCTGATTTTTTACCTGTATTATTAAAAATCCTATCGTCATCCATCTCCAATACAATACTCTTCTCTTTAAATTTACTTTCCAGAAAGTTGGCTTTTAATACCCATAAATCTTTTAATTTATTATTGTATTTATTAGGTCTTAATTCAAGTACAGCTCTCATTTTTGCTTCAAAGGCTTGACTACCTATAATGCTATCTTTACTAGGAGCATACTTCATAGTGCTTTTTCCGATATGATGTAAAAAAAGAATCAAACAATTATGTGCTTTAGCTAATTTATCATAATCATTTAGAAATTGCCTCACCTGAATATTAGAATTTAATTCTTTAGTAAACACATCTGTAAAGGCATCAATAACTATTAGGTCTACAGGTTCTTTTTCTAATTTTAATTTTAAATTATTTAGTAAATTTTCTGTTTCAAATAGAAATTCTAAATTCTTCAATAAACTTTTATCTAGAGCATCATTTTCATAATGAAAACGATTTACTTGTCTTCTTATGTTATAACTTACTGAGCTAGGATCATCTTCAGTACTGATGTAAAGCACCTTATTTGTTGTGCCTTCAATTCTAAAACCTAAAAAGGTATCTTGTTTTAATGCAATCGCTAAACTGAATTGCCTGAGAAATGTAGATTTGCCAGAATCTGAAGTTCCAACTAAGGATGCCAAACCCACTTTTTGTAGAAACGGATGTAACAGCTTTGGAATTGCTTCTGTTTCTGTATCGTATAATTCTAATGCGCTTTTAAAGTTTGATTTTAATGCATCAATCATAAACTATAATTTTGTCCAAATATATTGAATATATTACGGACAGGACAGAAAATAATTTCTATTTATTCAACTTTTTTAGACCTGTTTGTAAACGATTATTAAATTGAAACATATTATCAATTGTATGTCCTGAATTTATAAACATTTGTGATAGAATCAATGGATTAAAACCCAATTCTTTGAAAATACACAGTTTGGTTACTGTTTCAATATAAATGGAAGCGTAATACAATTCAAGTCCAGAAAAGGTTTCATCTTTTGGAGTTCGATGCGCTATATAGTTTCGTGAATCAACTACTTTTTTAATAAACTTGTAAAATTCGATTCTTTCGGGTAGTACTAATAGAAATTCCTCTTTTAACTCTTTTAATCTAGGTTGAAAATAAAGCTCCTTGCCAGTTTGTCTATATCTTCTGTGAAAAATTTCTATTGAAAAACAACTGTTTAAAAAAGCAATATGATTGCTTATTCTAGTTTGAAAATACCTGTCTAATAATAAATCTATACTATCAGACAAATCAATATTTTTAAACCAAGCCTGCAATATCATATTTATATCAAGTGCTAAATCATCAAATTTTGGAAATTTAACAGCATCTATTCCCGAGTTTTTAAAATTATATGTTTCCATAAAAAATTTCATCGAAATTAGTGAATCTAAATTTTCATACTTTATGTCTTTGTCAAAAAAAGTAAAAAAATCAGGGTTTTTATCATAAACCCCTATGAAAGCTAAAAACTTTTTGAATTTTTTATATACTTCAAGAAATTCCCAAAGTGATAATTTACTGTTGGCTTTTATTTTTAAAGTAACAAAATCATTTACTGCTAATCCTGTATCTCTTCCTAAACTTTGAGTAAGATAAAATCCAATTTCTAAATTAAACTTTTCAAAACTACCTAAATCAATAGGGTTGTGCTTGAATAGGGACAAATTATTTTCAAAAATATTTACTTCGTTGAAAATTCTTTTATTTAGCCACGTCCTTAGAGTGGGCATTATTATAGATAAACTTGAAAAAAATAAATCTTCTACATTATCGATTTGAATGCCACATATTATATATTTTACATTCAATTTCCCCTCAGATCCGCCAATACCAATTGAAGCCCCTCGAACATTACACTCTAATAACGAAACATATCCTAACCCTGTAAAAGCTCCTTTTATTAAATTGTACTTTTCTACACCTAGTAGGTTTATTGAAGCTTCTATCCAGAAATCATCTCCGTCCATAAATAGACGAACACCTTCTATTTTTTGAAAGTCATCATCATTGGGTAGAAATATGTGTCCGAAGTAGGATTGCATAATAGCTACTATGTTCTAAAATTAAATAATCATTTCAATGTCAACAATTCAAAAAAGAGCAATGTTTTTTATTGCTTACCAATAATTTCTACACGTATTCCTCTTACTGTAAAGACTAATTTACAATAATAGTATTGGCCTTTCATGATTTCAATTTCAGATTTAAATCTATAAAAATCACTTCCTAGTGAAGCTATATAAATTTTGTAATTAGAGATTTCTTTAATTAAACCTACAAAAGTCATTTCATTTTCAGTTTCCTGATCAATCCAAATTTCCTGTAATGATGGGTTTAAATACTTAAATTCTTTTTTTAACGCAATCAGATGCTTATTTGCATAAGAGAATTGTTTGTTATAGCATTCTTTAATATATGAGTAATAGTGGTATTTAAAGAAGTTATTTTCTTCAAATTTTTCTGGATTAAAATTATTTAAAGCCATTCGAGAATCTACATTATATAACCTTTTACTGTGGTAATCAAATAATGCTTTTTCAACAGTATCTAAGTGATGATAATTACTTAACTCGTCAATTACATCTTCAGCCGTGTGGTTGACTAGGAATTTATTCCCAAAGTCAAAAATGCCATATTCTAACGAGTTTAATTTAAAAATCAAAGCAAGTACCCTAGTATCTGGATTACCATACAATTCATCTATGTGTTTTAAAATTTCAGCTTTTGAGAACTGATTAATTGTAATCTCTTTAACGTACTTAGCTCTAAGTCTTTCAATATATTCTGTATTTTCCACCACTGATTCATAGGCTTTTACAAATAAATCCTGAATAATAATGTGTTGTCTTAGTACATCTTCTTCGGTCAAATCTAAATTTTGAACTTTCCACATTTCTAGAGCTAAATATTCATAATAACTATAAGATGAGAACGGGTCCATTATTCTTTTTATCTCAAAAAATTCCTCAGCACTATCAATATATTCATCTCTTATGTAAGTATCTCCCTCTTTATGATAATGTTTAGCAATTTCAAATTCTATTACACCTCTTGTATGTGTAATGGAATAATTTTTCCTGTCACTTGTTGAATCAATTAACATAAGTCTTTCAGCTGCCTTTTTTAAATCAACTATGCCTCTCCTGAGTTGTAAATCCCTAGCGTAATGAATATTAAATAGTGGGTGGGTTGTAAATATTATAGAAGCCTCATCATATAATTTATGTAATTTTTCTTTTTGACTAAAGGTTCTGTTTTTTTTGATTGCTTTAAATAAATCTATCACAATTTTAGCGTGCTCATCATTTGGATTTAAGGCTCTTACTATTTTTAGAAAACCTTTTAACAATTTATCCTCACTTTTATATTTACTTTCAATGAATTTAGCTGATATTATTCTATGTTTTGTTCTAAATACTAAATCTTCTTTTATGTCTCTTGGAGGTGTTATTTCGTGTAAGAGTAGCCCTTTACAGTCTATTCTCAATATATTGATTTTAAATTCATCCCAATCCATATTTATTATCTTTTTCAATATACTCGCAGGCATTGGAATTTTGTATTGAAATAATAATGAGGTATATTCAAAAGCCGTTCTAGCTTCAGGACTTAACTGATTTAAATTGTCTGTAATAGCCCTTAATAAGGTGCTATTTTCAATTAAAGACAACATTGTTACATAAGGATCACTATCGTAAGTTTCTCTAATTTTATCTCTGATTTTACTTTCTTCATACTTATCTCTTACGATAATTAATCTGTGAGTTTTCAATTTTGAGATTAAATCATTTATTTCTTCATCTGTTAAGTTGTGATTAGCCTCAATTTTGTGTGTATTTTGATAATTATAACTTCTTAAATGTTTCTCTAATATGTTTTCTCTTATAGGGGCTAGAATAGATATGTTTTTATTAAATTGATGTTCACTTAATGCAAGCCTAAAAGCCATTAACTCTTTAAAATATGTATGTCTTTCAACATTATCTGCGAGTAAAATAATATTTTCAATAGAACTAGCATTAAAGAGTTCTTCAAGGTCTTGCGCTCTAATGCCATTAATTTCAGTCAATTCAAAAGCTATATAATTATGTTGCAATTGTAATTGATTAATTGCACGTAAAGCAGAAGTTGTTTTACCAACCCCACTAGCACCAACAATAAAATTGACGGGGATTAAATTGTTTTCAATTTTATTAGATAAAATTGCATCTAAAATGGTTCTATTAAGCTTCTTTTTGTGAACATCAAGATTGTCTAAAATTATTGAGTAGTTTGGCTCCTCTCCCCTGTAATAGTTGACAGCACGTATTGAGTTTTCCTTATTATTTATGTGTAGTTGTTTTAAAACATTTCTTAATCTTAGATTTAATTTAGCACTAATTTGTATCGGATTATTGTTATTAGGGTTAAAATAAACTTTTGGCAATTTTTTTTCTTGCCTGGTATATTTCTCTTTTACCCAACTATCATAATGCCCAAAAAATTCTGATGCCGTCATTCTAATAGTAATAACGTTATTTTCTTCTAAAAAGGGTATTAAAGCTTCGTTTGGAAATGGGTCAACATTAAAAATTTTCATTTCCTTTTTAAGATTGTTTTTGTTTAATTCTGTTAGTAATCTTTTCGATATTCCGTCAGTAAAAGAGTACCCAATTGACAGAAAACTAACATCAGTAGTTAGCGAAGAGAAATTAGATAATACTTTATTGTAAAAAGCTTTATTATCTGTAAAATCTTGAGTTGAGAAAACAAACTTATATTTAGCTAGGTCAGATAAACACCCATTTAGTTTGATATACTTAATCTGGTCATTAGAAATTATTTTTTGGTATTCAGCTACACTTCTTATTGGCAGAATCTCTTTATATTCATCGGTTTTTCCGTGAATTTGGGAATAAGCATTCTCCAAAAGCAAATCCATATTTGTAGTTACAATTTGACGCCAACCCATTGAAGCTACTTTTAAATGGGCATCTTCGGGTTTTAATTTTTCTAAAAGACTTTTTACATATTGGTCAAACTTTTGTCTAGAGAAAGTATCTAGTCTTGACGCTCTATCCGTAAATTCAACTAAATCTTTTGTTTCTAAATCAACTCCGAGTGTTTCTTGATAATAATTAACTAATGTTGTGCCTAAATAATTTCTCTCGTTTGTATAAGAAAATCCTGCTCCTAAAAAAAGAATAGTATTTTCATTATACATATTTTGAAAGATTTTCTCTTCAAGAAAATCAATAGTATTTTGGTCATTTTTTAAATCCATAAGTTTCGATATTATTATGATCCTTTAGTAATTTCAATTATAGTAGTTTTAGCATTACTATGACTTTGTAAATTTTTTTATAATATGAATGAAATGATTTTAAATCCTTGAATCGCATAATCTGCTGTCCTATTCATAGTTAAAACGCATTAAATTTATCTCCTAAATAGTGCTTCAAATTGTATTTTGTAGTGGTATCTAATGCTCTTTCCAAACAGATAAACTTTGTGTCTGTATGGGCTTTAAAATGGCTCGCAGTCTCGGGCGCAATGCTCACATCAAGGCAAATTAAAGTTTCCTTTTCTCCATCAGTAACAAAGAGAATTTCATTTTTTGTAAACTGCTCTTGTTGTATTGTTGTGTAATTGAGAGTAAAGTTGTTTTTCAATAATATCTCCGTTAATAGTTCTTCTTTGTTGAAGACATTTACTAACTGACTTTCTTTTTCTGCAATGTATTTTTTAAGTAAATCCAAATTTTCAGTTTCATTGAACTCTGGGTTTGGTGCAAAATCAACTCTAGGAAAATTTGATTTTTGCAGTTTGAAAACTTTAAAACCAAGATTAATTTGTGGTTCTTTAGCCTTGTCTAATGGTAATTCTCCTTCTTTTTTCTTCTCTTTTTCGGCTAACTCTTTTTCTATTTTAGCTATAACTCTTTTGTTTCTTTCAATAGTAACATCACTGATTTTTTTGTAACCTGCTTTGTATGTTTCACTCTTTTCATCTGTGGCTTCTGGAATTTGAACTAATATAAATTTTCTGTTACCTCCATCTTCTTTATTGAGTTCCATTACAGCTTGACCAGTTGTTCCAGAACCTCCGAAGAAATCGAGGGCTATAAAATCTTTATCTTCTTCACTATTCAAATGTAATTTGAGAAATCGTTTAATCAATGATGGTGGCTTCGGAAAATCAAATAAACTTCTTCCCATAAGATCTTCTAATATTTTACTTCCTTGGTCTGTAGTCCCAGTATCTTTATGATTCCATAAATTTGAAGGCACCATTCCTCCATCCATTTCAAAAAGAAACTTTTTTAATCTGGGAAATGAATTATCACCATTAACACCCCAATATAACTTATTGTCTTCTACGTGTTTAAGGTAGGTTGAATATTCATATTTCCAAGCATTTGTTGGGTGTTCAGTTTGAATTTTTGTTATAGGATTTTGTATTTTATAAACTAAATTTGGTCTTTCATCTTTTGTTGCAGGATTTACATACGACACGCTTGTCCAAACTCCTCTTTCATCTTTATCAGGATTTGTATAGATTGAGTCAGATTTTTCATTTCTTGGTTCTTTAACCGAATTCAAACTATCACTTTTTCTATAGCAAACAAGATGTTCAGTTATAGAACCAAATAGTTTTGAATTATTACTTTTGGTAAATCTTTTTTCCCAAATAATATTTACTAAAAAATTCTCTTCTCCAAAAACTTCATCACATATCTTTCTTAAATGATGGACCTCGTTATCATCTATAGAAATAAATATTACACCATCTTCTTTTAGTAGCTGTCTAGCAATGAGCAATCGACTATACATCATATTTAGCCAATTGCTGTGATAACGTCCATCTGTTTCAGTATTGGTATCTATCTTTACTCCGTTTTCAATTACTTCAGCATCTTCCCAATAACCTTTTTTGTCCTGTGTGAAATTATCGCTATACACAAAGTCTTTGCCTGTATTATATGGTGGATCTATGTAAATGCATTTTACTTTTTCACGATAACTACCACTCAATAATTTTAAAACTTCAAGGTTTTCACCTTCAATAATGAGGTTCTCACTGGAATCAGGATTTACGCTTCTATCTTCGTCATATACCAGTGTAGCATTACTTGGTGTAAAGGCATTTCGTTTAGCTTGGCTTTTACCAAACCATCGGAACTCATAACGCTCTGTTTCATCAACACTTTCTGGATTTACTACTTTCTTTACTTCATCGATATTAAGGCTTCCCTCACTGGTAAACCAATCAGGATAAAGTTGTTTTAAAGTCTGCAAACGTTCATCGTTCCAGTCGTTGCTTAATGGCATATAGTCATTGATGGTTTCCATATTAATTCTTATGTTTTATCATTCTCCTTATGTCAGGATGACGATGACCTATTATATAATTGTATTAATCGTTTTGTTAGCTTCCGTTTTGAAATAGTTGTATTCTTTAACAGGTGCTTTATATTGTACTTCTAAACCTAGTTTTTCAAAATGTTTCATAGCACAGCGTATTTTGTAAACTTCGCTTTCTGTCAATGCTTTTTTGTCATTAATGTCATTAGTGCCTTTGGTCTCTATCACAAAATAGAATTCATTTTCATTACCATTCCTAATATTCTTGCGTTTCATAATTAATCCAAAATCGGGTTCGTAATTTCCTATTGGAGTGCTTATTTTATAGAAGCTGGGTAGTTTTAAAAAGCAAACTACTTCAGCATCGGTATCAGCATCTAAAGAAAAATTACGTTCCACATCACTGTCAACAAGCATTTTGTCAAAAACACCCTTGTTCGGGGTTTCAACATATCCTTTACTGGAAATGTTCTTTACAAAATCATCAAAATTGAAAGGATAGCTTTCTCCAGTAATTTGATAATCTAAACCACGAATCATTTCATCCAATTCCACATTGCGAATTATAGCGGATGCTTCGTGAACAAAACGAGGTGGATTTTTCACCATTTCATTCAAGTTCGTTAACCGTTGCATTATTTTAAACAAAGTGGTGTAACTCACTCCTGTATTCTCGCTTAACTCTTCAATTAAATCCAAAGGGGTAAAAAAGGATTTTTGTTTTACATTTTCTGAGCCTTGAAAAGAATCTTCTTTTCCGTCTTCTGTTATCGCATTAATCAAGAAACTAAAAGCTTCAATTACAAAATCAGGAATTGTAATTTTTGAAATTAATTCAGATGCTTGGGTAACTAAATCTTCTTCCTTAAAAGAAATGGTGTATTCTGTTTTCCTTGCTAATGCTGTCCAGTATTTGCGGAAAGCTTTGTCCATTTCAGCAGAAGGGTTTCTTTTAAATTTAACTTCGTCAACTGCAACACCTTTATGAGTATGAGTCATTCCTGCACCTGCATTCTCTGTTCCATAAATTGATTTTATTTCTTCCTGATATTGTGTTACGAATGTTTCATAGGTTTCATTAGGAATAACGGTTAACTGATTGATACGGTCATCATCTGAAACGTCTAAAGCATCATAAACTCGCTTTCCGTCTTGATTCACACAAATACGCAAACCACGACCTATTTCCTGACGCTTTTTAATCTCTGAATAGGAATTGTTCAAAGTGGCGATATTAAACACATTTGGATTATCCCAACCCACACCTAGAGCAGAATGAGAAAATACAAATTGTACAGGATTGGATAAAGTAAGCAGTTCTTCTTTTCCTTTTAAAATCAATTCGTAAATTTTGCTTTGTTCTTTTACACCACCTTCATTGTCTGCAAATTCACCACTTGCTTTTTGTGCAAAATAATATCCTTGAATACTTTGAATATGTTCAGTAGGAGGTAATTTACCACCATTGTATTCTGGATAAATGGCTTTGTACTTGTCAACGAATAGATTTTTTATAATAGGAGTTTCACCCATATAATTGGAAACTCTGTCAATAAAAACGAGAGACAAGCATTTTATTCCTTTAGATTCTAATTTTTGAGATTTGGTAAAATGTCTGTGAATCAACCATTCTATTTGTAATGCCCAAATGTTTTCTAAACTACCAGCAATTTGTTTTTCTAGTATTTCAGTTCCATTTGAAAACTTCACTGTCCATTTACCTGTTTTTAAACTCTTGTTAATGTTGGCAATAGTATAATTCAAATAACTGGGATTGTTAGTTTTTATCCCAAGATTATCATTTTGACTAAGCCATCCCGTAACTTTAAAATCTATTTTATTGGTGGAATTATTTAAATGCCAAGCTTTCAATTTTACTTTAGGATCTCCTTTGCCAAATTGAATGTCTGATAACTCAATTTTCAGGGTTGCTTCGTCATTCTTTTCCGTAACGGTCAATACTTCTATTTTCTTTACTAAACCGTCTTTATAGCTATCGTATGGTGTTAAACGATATAGCAAGTTCTTTACCACTTTATGGGTTGCAGAATACCTGATTTTAAACAATGGATTAAGCTTTGCAATTTGTTTGATAGAATTTTCAGTATCCATTCCTTCCTGTGGCTCATCCATTATGATAATTGGATTGCATTTACCAATTGCTTCTATAAAAGGAATATTATTGAACAAATCCTCTCTCTGTGCTTGATTAAGAATTTTGTCCTCAGAATTAAAAGAAGCCAAAGTCATTATCATCACTTGTGGATGTTGGTCTTCAATAAATTGCGTTACCTTTTGAAGTTTCTTACTATCATACTCAAATGCATTTGGGATAAACCCATAAATGTCTTCCAACTGTTTATTGAATGCTTTAAAAGTTCCGATAATATTTTGGCGAATAGCTACTGATGGCACTAAAATTATAAATTTAGTAAAACCATAATGTTTGAATAATTCATAAATGGTTTTT
Source organism: Flavobacterium nackdongense (assembly GCF_004355225.1). Taxonomy (NCBI): domain Bacteria; kingdom Pseudomonadati; phylum Bacteroidota; class Flavobacteriia; order Flavobacteriales; family Flavobacteriaceae; genus Flavobacterium; species Flavobacterium nackdongense. The sequence continues at coordinate 3,155,364 of NZ_CP037933.1, forward strand.
ATGTAAACAAGTGTTTTACCAGTACCTGTTTCCATCTCAATACAAATATCTTTATCCTGTGAAAGTCTTGCGACATCTTCAAGGATTCCATTTTCAACTAAGATGTTTTTTAAATTGGTTTCAACTTCATCAATAGTAAGTTTGCTGTAATTAGAACGAATTCCTTCAAAACAAGCATTATCAAATGTGTTTTTTTCAGTACCTTCAAAAAGTTTCACAACCGATTGAATAGCGAGGTCTTGATATTTAAGGCTTTCTAATTGTAACTCCATTAACAGAAAAAAGTTTAATAATTATAAATTCAAATATACAGATTCTAAAATCGATTAATATCTATATTTACAAAAACTATCTAAAAATAAGAGTTACAACTTTAATATTTTAATCACTTTATTTTCTACTGATTAAAATAGAAAACAATGAAATACTATTTTAAATACTTTTAGATTAATTTGAAACAAATATTTGTCTAAGTATTGAATCTATATATTGGACAGGACATAAATAAATTAATAAAAAAGGCATACAATTCGGTAACATAAAAAAAATAAAATCACGTATCGTTCTGATTTACAAACAAATAAATCCACAGGTTCGAGTCCTGTTCCCGCTACTAAGACAACCTCTAAAGCAATTTAGAGGTTTTTTTATTGCTACTGATATTGGATTTTTTGTGAAGAACTGCGTTCTATTAATCGAGATTCCAAGATTATGGTTTGTGGCGCCTGGTCTTCCATTTTTTTATTGATTTGCGACAGCAATAAGGAAGTGGCAATTTTCCCCATTTCTAATCCTGGTTGATCGATCGTCGTGAGTGATGGTTCAATGACAGCCGAAATGGGTTCGTTACTAAAACCTACAATAGCGATGTCTTCAGGGATTTGGATTCCTGCCGACTTGAAGTGTTTTATGGCGCCAATAGCGGCATTGTCATTGGCAGAAAATAGTCCATCGACTGAGTCGAATGCTAGAATTTTTTGGGCACTTTCGACTCCGTCCGATTCCATTAATTTGGAGTTGATAACCAAGTTTTCTTCAAAATTAATTTTGTATTTCTCCAAAGCAGCTTTATAGCCATTGAGTCGGTTTTTGTAAATCGATAATTCTTGTGGGCCTGAAAAATGAGCTATCGTTTTGCATCCCTTTAAAATCAGATGTTCTGTAGCTTCAAATCCCGATTTGAAATCATCTATAATAACATTGCTGGTTTTTGATGAATCGAAATGCCTGTCAAAAAATACGATTGGTGTTTTGGTTTTATGAAATACTTGCAAATTCGAATCGTTTTTAGTTTCCATGGAAATGGAAATCAAAACGCCGTCAACTCGGTTCGCAGATAGGGTATCAATGATCTTTTTTTCGCGGCTTAGTTGCTCTAAACTTTGACAAATGATAACATTATATCCCGCCTCGTAAGCTGTTTCTTCTATCCCCGCAATGACAGATGAAAAGAAATGCCGCGAAATTCTCGGGACGATGACGCCGATGGTTTTAGTTTCGTTTTTGCGTAAGTTAGAGGCCAATACATTTCTTTGGTAGCCAAGCTCATTGGCCTTTTCCAGAATTCTATCTTTTGTTTTCTGAGTCACTCTCGAATTATCACTCAAGGCCCTTGATACAGTAGAACTGTCTATATTTAATTCTTTGGCAATATCGTGAATTGTTACTTTACCGTTTTTCATGAATCACCTCGTTTAGGTTGAAATTTATTTTTTCAAAAGTACAAAATTAAAAATACAATCGATTGGATTTTTAAAAAATAGTAGTACTTTTGTAAAAAATAATTCAAAATTTAGTAGAACTGTATTTGCTAATTTATAGACAAACAAATAGTTATGGAAAATAATTTTAACATGCGTTATGCTTCGAGCCCAGAAGCGGTAAAGCAGTACGATACTGCTCAGTTAAGAGCCGAATTTTTAGTGGATGACCTGATGCAAACAGGAAAAATCAACTTTACCTATTCACATTATGACCGTTATATTGTAGGATCTGCTGTTCCGGTGACTCCTATTAAGCTTGAAACTTTGGAAACGCTTAAGATGCCAAACTTTTTGGACCGAAGAGAAATGGGGATTATAAATGTTGGTGCAAGCGGAAGTGTTTCGGTTGAAGGCGTGGAATATGCTTTAGGACACAAAGATGCTTTATATATTGGAATGGGGAATAAGGAAGTGATTTTCAAAAGTGATGATGCCAATACTCCAGCGAAATTTTATTTGAATTCAGCGCCCGCTCATACCAATTATCCGACAAAAAAAGTGAGTTTGGCCGAAGCCAATAAAATTGAAATGGGTTCCGTCGAAACGGCCAATCATAGAACTATCAATCAAATGATTATTGGAAGTGTGGTTACTACTTGTCAACTTCAAATGGGAATGACGGAATTGAAAACAGGAAGTGTATGGAACACGATGCCAGCTCACGTTCACGATCGCAGAATGGAAGTGTACTACTATTTAGATATTCCCGAAAATCAAGCCGTTTGCCACTTTATGGGTCAGCCACAAGAAACTCGTCACATTTGGATGAACAATCATCAGGCGGTCATTTCACCACCTTGGTCGATTCATTCAGGAGCTGGAACTTCCAATTATACCTTTATTTGGGGCATGGCAGGCGAGAATTTAGATTATGGCGATATGGATATTGCCAAAATAACAGACTTAAAATAAATTAATTAACAAACCTAAAAAAATAGAATTATGTCAATAAACTTATTTGATTTAACCGGGAAAGTGGCTCTTGTTACTGGTGGTGTTCACGGTCTAGGAATGGCTATGGCAAAAGGCTTAGGTCAAGCTGGGGCTAAAATTGTTGTCAATGATCGTTCCTCTTGGGAAGCGGTAGATAAAGCAGTGTCGGAATACAAATCGGTTGGGATTGAAGCTTACGGCTATATTTTTGATGTAACCGATGAAGCGGCTGTAATTGCTAGTATAAAACAAATAGAAGCTGAAGTCGGACCTATCGATATTTTGATCAACAATGCTGGAATCATCAAAAGAACCCCTATTATAGAAATGGAAGTAGAAGATTTTGCTGCGGTCATTAATGTGGATTTAATAAGTCCTTTTATCGTATCGAAAAATGTGGCAAAAGGAATGATTCAGCGTGGCGGCGGAAAAATCATCAATATTTGTTCGATGATGAGTGAGCTGGGAAGAGATTCTGTGAGTGCTTATGCTGCTGCCAAAGGAGGTTTGAAAATGCTTACCAAAAATATGGCGACCGAATGGGCTAAATTTAATATTCAAACCAACGGAATTGGTCCCGGTTATTTTGCAACTAGCCAAACAGCTCCAATTCGAGTAGATGGACATCCGTTTAATGAATTTATCATCAGCAGAACGCCTGCAGCGCGTTGGGGAGATCCAGAAGACTTGCAAGGAGCTGCTATTTTCTTATCATCAAAAGCGAGTGATTTTGTAAACGGTCATATTTTGTATGTTGATGGTGGAATTTTAGCTACAATCGGAAAACCTTCGAATGAGGATTAGAAAATAGTAACATTTTTAGTTTTGATGAGTATGATTAATGAATTTGGATTATATTTTCTCAATTTCGGTTGTTAATGATTTTTGTAATCTACTTTTAATTAATGGAATAGTATTAAATCAAGGTCTATTTTCTAATCAAGAATTTAGGTCTTGATTTTTTTTTTTTAGATTTCTAATGAGCTAATCAGCCTCTTTTTTTATAACCAAAGAATAGATATAAATAACTTAATACATAATTCAAATGATGAAATTGAATCTTAAACCCACGCTGTTTTTGCTAGGAACTCTTGTTCTCTTTTCTAGTTTTGAAACCAAAAAACAAACTTCCTTAGGAATAGTTGTCAAGAATGCTCTGGCAATGAATCGAGTGGATGAAGTTGTTTCAATTCAATTGAAACAATTAAAAAAACTTACGGAATCGTACCAAGATTTACTAGTTAAAGATGAAAAAGGCAAACTCTTAGTTACTCAAATTGTCGATACAAATTTAGATGGCAAAGCAGATGAATTGCTTTTTCAAGCCACTGTTTCGGCCAATTCTAGCGTGACTTATACGGTTTTTGTAGACCAAGATGCTCAGAATAAGAAACCAGTAAGTTCCTATTCGACTTTTGCACGATTTGTTCCCGAAAGAACAGATGATTTTACATGGGAGAATGATATTGTCGCTTTTCGAACCTATGGCCCTGAAGCACAGCGATTGATTGAAGCGGGAGAAAAAGGGGGAACACTTTCGAGTGGAATCGATATATGGTTAAAAAAAGTGAAGTATTCGATTATCGATAAATGGTATTCCAATAATCTGAAGACGCCAGGCTATTATCACATTGACCACGGCGAAGGTTATGATCCGTATCACGTGGGAAAAAGTAGAGGGGCAGGAGGAACTGGAATTTGGCTAAAAGATTCTTTACATGTTTCTAAAAATTTTGTCAAATACAGAGTAATTGCAACAGGTCCTTTAAGAGCAATTTTCGAATTGGATTATGATTCTTGGAGTCAGTTTGGGGTGAAGGAAACCAAAAGAATTTCACTAGATTTAGGTGCTAATTTTACAAAATTTGAAAATAAAATTGCTGCCAATAGTAAAATCCCAAATTACACAGTGGGAATCACCTTGCATACTGAAAAAGGCTCAGTAAAGTTGAATGCTCCCAAAGGGATCTTCCGCTATTGGGAGCCTATTGATGATGCTTTCGTAGGCGAGGGGATAATTATGGCGCCGAAACAGATTGTAGAAGCCGTCAATCATCATTCTTCTCATCCTGATCAGAGTCAGATATTGGTAATTACCGAGCCAAAAAATGATGTATTGGTTTACTATGTAGGTTCAACTTGGACTAAAGCGGGTCTAATTCAATCTAAGGAAGAATGGGATGCAAAATTAGAAAAGCAGGAGCAGATTATCAATAATCCACTACTAATTAAAGTGATGTAGATTTTTATTCAAAAAAAATACGAGTTTCGCTATTGAGTTAAATGCTATTTAAATTAAAAAACAATACGGAAACCTCCGTTGATTTTTCAGTCCTACATGCCCCAAAAACCATATTGATGGAGTTTGGGGCTTTTTTATGGAAATTTTTTACATCTAGAATTGGTTGGATTTAGTATGAGAAGCCTTTGCTACTAGGATTTGTAACTACAGATCAAAAGCAGAGAAAAATATATTTTATTTTTTTTCTTAAACATTTTCTAATTTAAAAATAATTGCTAATTTAGCCTACCGGAACAGAACAGTACAGAAGTTATGAATGAAACCAATTTTGCTTTTAATATGAATCACGAAAGTGATATTCCAAAGTATCAGCAATTGGTCGATTCTATTCAGCATGCGATTGCTAAAAACCTTTTGAGTAAGGGAGATTTGCTACCCTCTGTAAATAGTATTTGTAAAGAGCACAAACTTTCTAGAGACACTGTTTTCAAAGCTTATTCGATTTTGAAAGAACAAAGAATGATCGATTCAGTACCGAATAAAGGCTATTATGTGGCGGGCGAAACCCGGAAAGTGCTTCTGGTTTTGGATACTTTCAAGGCCTACAAAGAGGTTTTGTATCATTCCTTTATCAATAATCTGCCTGAAAACATCATTACCGATGTGCAATTTCATCATTATAACATTGACAATTTCAAAACCATAATCAATAATAGTATCGGAAAGTACTATAAATATGTGGTTATGAATTTCGATCATAAAGAAGTGGCTGCTGCCACGGTCAATATCGCTGACGAAAAACTCCTGCTGATTGATTGGAATATTCACAGCAAACCGAAGAATAATTATGTGTATCAAGATTTTGGAAATGCCTTTTATGAAGCGTTAAAAGAGGCTGATAATTTGCTCCGAAAGTATGAAGAAATAGATTTTATTTATCCAAGTTTTACCAATCATCCCGTTGAATCAGTGCTGTTTTTTGAAAAATTTTGTAAAGATTTTGACTTTCAATATAAAATCATCAAAAATCATAAAAATTTCGAAGTCAAGAAAAATAAGGCCTACATCAGTGTAAGCGACAGGATGTTGGGCGTTTTTCTAGAACAATGCAGAGAAAAAGATTTGGAGCCCGGAAAAGACGTTGGGATTTTATCCTATAACGAAACGCCGATGAAGAAATTTATCTACAAAGGAATTTCGGTCGTTTCAACCGATTTTGAAGCATTAGGAACGAAAGCCGCAGAATTTATTACAAAAGACGAACCGATGCAGCATTATGTGTCGACAAAATTAATACTAAGAGAATCATTGTAAATTATTTTATAACATGCAACTCAGGTTAGTGAATCATAACAGGAGTTTTTAAATAATCTGAAAAGTGAAAAACAAAAAAATAATAGTAAATCTAATAGTTATCGTTTTAACTACCGTAAATGGATTTTCTCAAAACGTGAATTGGATTTCCAGCACCGAAAAGCAACCGTGGAAAACCAAAGAAGCCATTAAACTAAATGACTTTTATGCATCAACGCCAGTAGATATTGAAATACTAACCGACAAAAAACAACAAACCATCGATGGTTGGGGAGGCTGTTTCAACGAATTGGGTTGGCAGGCTTTGAATACTTTGCCGTTTAAAGAACGAGATAAAGTTATCAAGGAATTTTTCGATCCCAACGAAGGACTAAAATACAATTATTGTCGCATGCCAATTGGGGCGAATGATTACTCGTTTAATTGGTATTCTCTGAATGAAACTGATGGCGATTTTGCCATGAAAAACTTCAATATCGAAAGGGATAAAACTATTTTGATTCCTTACATCAAAGCGGCTTTGAAATACCGACCTGATTTGAAAATTTGGGCCTCGCCTTGGAGTCCGCCAACTTGGATGAAAACCAACAAGCATTACGCTAATAAACCGAACACATTCAACGACCTTACCGAAGATAAAGCTGTAAAATCAGTCGATCAATTTATTCAAAAGAAGGAATACTTAAGTGCTTATGCGCTCTACCTTTCTAAATTCGTACAAGCCTATCAAAAAGAAGGCGTAAATATTTTTGCAGTACATTTTCAGAACGAGCCTTATACTTATAATCAATGGCCGAATTGCAGTTGGACAGCTCCCGCAATGCGCGATTTTGTTTCTGGATATTTAGGACCAAAGTTTGCAAAGGATAAAAACCCTGCACAAATCTGGTTTAGCACTATCAATAGTAGAGATTTAGACGTTTTCGAAACGGTTTTGTCTAATCCTACTGTTAGAAAATACATTTCTGGTGTTGGTGTACAATATGAAGGTCTTGATGTAATTGATAAAATTGCCGCAAAATATCCAGAACTTAACTTGATGCAAACCGAAACGCCTTGTGGCGATGGAAATTTTAGTTGGAATGATGCCGAAAGTACCTTTGGAACCATCAAATCGTATTTAGATAAAGGCGTAAAATCATATATGTATTGGAATATGATTTTAGATCAAACAGGCGAAAGCTCTTGGGGATGGAAACAAAATGCACAAGTGGTCATCAATAAAATGACCAAAAAAGTAACCTACACACCGGAGTTTTATATTTTCAAGCACCTGAGTTATTTTGTAACACCGGGTTCCACTAAATTAGAAATCAAAGGATTGACTGAAGACTCACTTGCATTTGTTACTCCTGAAGGTAAAACGGTTTTGGTTACGGTGAACTCCTCTTACAGAACAAAAAATTTAAAAGTAAAAGTGGGGTCAAAGCATTTTGAGGTCAGCTTGCCTGCGAATTCATTCAATACTTTAACCTTATAAATTAATATTCAATTCTCAAAAAAATTTATGTATTACATTGGATTTGATATAGGTAGCTCCTCAGTGAAAGTGGCTATCGTAGAAATAGCAACCGGAAAAAGTATTGGCGTAGCCCAAGAACCCGAGACTGAAATGAGTATGCTCGCCCTAAAAAATGGTTGGGCAGAACAGAAACCAGAAGACTGGTGGCTACATGCGTGCAATGCTGTGGCCAAATTGAAGAAGAAATACAACATTTCCAGAACACAAATCAAAGGCATAGGAATTTCGTATCAAATGCACGGATTGGTTTTGGTTGATGCAGCAGGTCAGCCGTTGCGGAAATCGATAATTTGGTGCGACAGTAGAGCTGTAGGAATCGGAAATGAGGCTTTTTCAACTATTGGAGAAAAAAAATGCAATGAACACTTGCTGAATTCTCCGGGAAATTTTACTGCTTCAAAATTGAAATGGGTCAAAGAAAACGAGCCGGAAATTTATAATAAAATATATAAATTTATGTTGCCTGGTGATTATATCGCTTATAGATTATCTAATGTAATCAATACCACCATCTCAGGATTATCTGAAGGAATTATGTGGGATTTCAAAACGGACAACTTCGCCAATTTCTTGTTCGAACATTATGGCATTTCAACTGAATTGGTTCCCGATATTGTGGATACGTTTGGTGTTCAATCTAAAGTAGATGCAAAAGGAGCCGAAGAAAGTGGTCTTGCCGAGGGAACGCCAATATTTTACAGAGCAGGTGATCAACCCAACAATGCCCTTTCGTTGAATGTTTTCAATCCGGGCGAAGTGGCTGCAACAGGCGGAACATCGGGTGTGGTTTATGCCATGACCAATAGTTTGTCCGTTAAAGAAAGTTCAAGAGTCAATAATTTTGCTCACGTTAATTATAAAAAAGGCAATGAACCAAGAATTGGAAAATTGCTTTGCATCAATGGTGCCGGAATTCAATACCGATGGTTGCTGAATAATCTTTCGGTTAGTTCTTATGAAGAAATGAATACTCTAGCTTCTGAAATTCCCGTTGGATCTGATGGGGTTTGTATGATTCCTTTTGGAAACGGAGCGGAAAGAATGTTGAACAATAAAGATATTGGAACCCGGTTGGTTAACATCAATTTGAACAATCACGGCAAAGCTCATATTTGTCGCGCTGCATTGGAAGGAATTGCTTTTTCATTTGTCTATGGAATGGAAATTATGAAATCCGACGGTATCGAAGTGAATGTAATGCGAGCCGGAAACGATAATTTATTCCGTTCCGAGATATTTTCGAATACTGTAGCAACACTTATTGGTCATGAAATAGAAATCTACAATACCACTGGAGCCATTGGAGCAGCAAGAGCTTCAGGACTTCACGAAGGCGATTTTGAAACTTTCGGAAAGTACATTACCGACAATGATCACGTGATGACTTATATGCCTTTTAAAGACAAACAACCCTATTTAGAAGCGTATCAACTTTGGAAAAACGAATTAGAATTAATAATCACTAAATAAATAAAAAATGGCAACTTTAGGCAATAAAGAATACTTTAAAGGTATTAGCGAAATTAAATTTGAAGGCAAAGAATCAGATAATCCATTAGCATTCAAATATTACAATCCAGACCAAATTGTGGCTGGCAAAACGATGCGCGAGCATTTTAAATTTGCCATCGCCTATTGGCATACCTTCTGCGGACAGGGTTCTGATCCGTTTGGGCCAGGGACACAAAATTTTGCTTGGGATCAATCATCAGATGCTTTGCAAGCAGCGAAAGACAAAGCAGATGCCGCTTTCGAATTCATTACTAAAATGGGATTTGGTTACTACTGTTTCCACGATTACGATTTAGTTCGTGAAGGCGCTACTTTTGGAGAATCGGAGCAAAGATTGCTTACAATCACTGACTATTTAAAAGAAAAACAAGCCGCTTCTGGTGTAAAATTGCTTTGGGGAACTGCCAATGCATTTTCGAATCCTCGTTATATGAATGGAGCTGCTACCAATCCTGATTTTAATGTAGTGGCAAGAGCAGGTGGTCAAGTAAAATTAGCTTTAGATGCCACTATTGCTTTGGGCGGAGAAAATTATGTTTTTTGGGGAGGTCGTGAAGGGTATATGTCTTTATTAAACACCGATATGGGAAGAGAATTGGATCATATGGGAACTTTTTTGGCAAAAGCCAGAGATTATGCAAGAGCCCAAGGTTTCAAAGGGAATTTCTTCATCGAACCAAAACCAATGGAGCCAATGAAACACCAATATGATTTTGATTGTGCTACCGCAATTGGATTTTTACACCAATATGGTTTAGAGAAAGATTTCAAAATGAATATCGAAGTCAATCACGCCACCTTGGCACAACACACTTTTCAACACGAAATGGAAGTGGCTGCCAAAGCTGGAATGTTAGGAAGTTTGGATGCGAATCGTGGTGATTATCAAAACGGATGGGATACCGATCAATTCCCAAACAACATTCAAGAAACTACCGAAGCGATGTTGGTATTCTTAAAAGCAGGAGGATTACAAGGTGGCGGCGTTAATTTTGATGCCAAAATCAGAAGAAATTCAACCGATATGGAAGATGTTTTCCACGCACACATTGGCGGAGCGGATACTTTTGCAAGAGCCTTATTGACTGCGGATAAAATTATCACTTCATCGGCTTATGACAAACTAAGAACAGCGCGTTACAGTTCTTTCGATGCTGGAAAAGGAAAAGAATTTGAAGAAGGAAAATTGGATTTGAAAGCTTTGTATGAAATCGCCAAAGAAAATGGGGAGCTTACTTTACAAAGTGGCAAACAAGAATTGTTTGAAAATATCATCAACCAATACATTTAAAATTGGGTACGGATTGAAGAGGATGTCGAAGATAGTTACGGATTAATTAATTATTTTCGGCATTTTTTTTAGTACAGCCCTCGCCCGAGTTAAAACTCATAAATAATCATTAATTGTGTTTTTAAACTTTTTTTGAAACCTATATTTGTTTACTTTTGCACCGAAAAAAAATAAATATAATTCTTTCAGAACGTTTTGAATTTTAATAAATTAGAATTGTTAAAAGACTAGATAATGTACTGACTTTTTTTATTTACAATCCTCAGAATGCCTATTATTTAGAATAAAACAATTAACTATACATACAACATGAACAACAAAATCGACAATTTAGCCGCTGACAACATTAGAGCTTTAGCGATATCAATGGTAGAAAAGGCAAATTCGGGTCATCCCGGTGGCGCAATGGGTGGCGCAGATTTCTTACACATTTTATATTCAGAATATTTGAATTTTGATCCAACCGAAATGAATTGGCCATTTAGAGATCGTTTCTTTATGGATGCGGGACATTTATCCGCTTTGATGTATGCTCAATATAGTTTATTTGGAAATTATTCGAAAGAAGATTTGCAAAACTTCCGTCAATGGGGTTCGGTAACGCCGGGACACCCTGAAGTAGATGTTCTCAGAGGTATCGAAAATACTTCCGGCCCACTCGGACAAGGACACGCAATGGGAGTTGGAGCTGCAATTGCTGCCAAATTCCTTGATGCCAGATTCGAAAGTTTATTTACACATAAAATCTACGGATTTATCACCGATGGTGGAGTTCAAGAAGAAATCTCTCAAGGTGTTGGTCGAATTGCTGGACATTTAGGTTTGAGTAACTTTATTATGTTTTACGATTCCAATGATGTACAACTTTCCTCTATGACCGACGAAGTATCCTCTGAAGATACTACGATGAAATACGAAGCTTGGGGATGGAAAGTGATCAATATCGATGGTCACGATCACGCACAAATCCGTAAAGCTTTAGACGATGCCAATGCTGAAACTGAAAAACCTACCTTGATTATCGGTAAAACGATTATGGGTAAAGGTTGCGTTCTAGCCAATGGCGATATGTATGAAGGCGAATGTGAATTGCACGGAAAACCAATTGGAGACACCAAAGCCGATTTCAATCAAACTTTAATCAATTTAGGAGCCAATCCAGACAGTTCATTTGATACCTATCCAGAGGTTCAAGACTATTACACTCAAGTAATCGCTACCAAAACGGCGAATGCTGCTGCTAAAAAAGCAACTATTGCGGCCTGGAAAACAGCGAATCCCGCTTTGGCTCAAAAAATGGAAATGTTCCTTTCAGGAGTATTGCCAGATTTAGATTTGAGTCAAGTGGTTCAGAAAGCCAATGTGGCCACAAGAGAAGCTTCATCATCGGTATTAGGATATTTAGCAGAAAATGTGGAAAATATGATCGTTTCATCGGCAGATTTATCCAACAGTGATAAAACAGATGGTTTCTTGAAAAAATCATCGGTTTTACAAAAAAATAATTTCAAAGGAGGCTTTTTGCAAGCGGGTGTTGCTGAATTAACTATGACAGCTATTGCCAACGGTATCGCTCTTCACGGTGGTGTAATTCCTGTGGTGGCTACTTTCTTTGTATTCTCTGATTATATGAAACCTGCTATCAGATTGGCAGCTATTCAAGAATTGCCTGTAAAATATGTTTTGACTCACGATTCCTTTAGAGTAGGGGAAGATGGACCAACGCACCAGCCTATCGAGCAAGAAGCGCAAATGCGTTTGATGGAAAAAATCAAAAATCATTCAGGTCACCAAAGTTTGCTAGCCCTTCGGCCTGCCGATGCTATCGAAACTTCGGTAGCTTGGGATATGGCGTTGAACAACACCACGACCCCAACGGCTTTGATACTTTCAAGACAAAACATCAAAGACATTCCAGCGACTGGAACTTCAAGATATCAAGAAGCGACTGAAGCCAAAAAAGGAGGGTATTTAGTAAAAGCTACTTCAAATCCTGATATTACTTTGTTTGCCAATGGTTCTGAAGTTGCAACACTTATAGGTGCTGCTGAGTTGTTAGAAAAAGAGAATAATCTAAAAGTAAATGTGGCTTCCATCATTTCAGAAGGCTTGTTCAAACAACAATCCAAAGACTACCAAGAAAGCGTTATTCCTAAAGGAAAATTAGTTTTCGGATTGACTGCTGGACTTCCTGTAAATCTAGAAGGATTGATAGGCGATAGCGGAAAAGTGGTTGGATTAGGTCATTTTGGGTATTCTGCGCCAGCGGGTGTTTTGGACCAAAAATTTGGTTTCAACCCAGAAAGTGCTGCTAAAGAAATCCTGAGCTACATTCAAGAAAGTAAATAATTAATCAAAAATAAAGACAATGAAATTTTTTATAGATACTGCCAATTTAAAAGACATCAAAGAAGCTAATGATTTAGGAATCTTAGACGGTGTAACAACCAACCCTTCGCTGATGGCGAAAGAAGGAATTACTGGAGCTGAAAATATCCTAGCACATTACGTAAAAATTTGTGAATTGGTGGATGGCGATGTTTCTGCCGAAGTAATTGCCACAGATTTTGAAGGTATGGTTGCCGAAGGAGAAAAATTAGCCGCTTTGCACCCACAAATCGTGGTAAAACTTCCGATGATTAAAGACGGGGTTAAAGCGTGTAAATATTTTGCAAGCAAAGGAATTAGAACCAATGTTACTTTAGTTTTCTCTGCTGGTCAAGCTTTATTGGCTGCCAAAGCGGGAGCAACTTATGTTTCACCGTTCATCGGACGATTGGATGATATTTCTACAGACGGAATGGCTTTGATTGAAGAAATCAGATTGATTTATGACAATTATGGCTATGAAACTGAAATTCTTGCCGCTTCAGTTCGTCACGTAATGCACATTATCAATTGTGCTAAAATTGGAGCGGATGTAATTACAGGTCCTTTGAGTGCCATCGAAGGCTTGTTGAAACACCCACTTACCGATATTGGTTTGGCTACTTTCTTAGCGGATTTCAAAAAAGGAAATAGCTAGAGAATTTCGACTACTGCTCTTTGCGTAATCGGTTTATATAGAAAAACCCTGTTCCCGTTTTGGAGCAGGGTTTTTTTTGCACAAAAAAAACAACTCGAATTTTGGTAATTTAAATAAAATAATTATTTTTATTGAACAAACTAAAGTTGTTTGTTTCTCAGTTTAAAAAATACAGTAGCGAATAATTTTTTTTATTACAAAATCTAATTAATTATATGAAACATTGTAATCAAATCCTAAATCGGAATTATTTCTTGTACTTATTTCTTTCTGTTTTTGCTGCAACTTTTGGTCAAAATGCGCTTGTTGGCAGTGATTTTGCATCAGGTTGGGGCGGTAATTGTCCCAATCCTAGTAATGCTGGTTTTAATTATTTGGGTTTAACTACGGGTTCAGGTGCGTCGGGAACGTATGGATTGACAAAATCGGTTTCCCCTGGATTGAAATATTTTAGATTTGGAGTAGAATGGGGCGGAACGACATCTCAATTGACCATTACTCCCGGTAGTGATGTAGATGTAATTCCTAATGCAACCTACTCCTTAAACACTGCTTGTACAACAAATGGCGCAATGAAATACAATGTACCCAATGCTTCCTACAATTACGTTTTCAAAACCTTGAATGCGGGAACAAATCCAACTGGAACTTTTGTCTTTTTTGAAGTTCAAGGCGCAGTTCGAAGTATAACTGCTGTAACTCAATCACCATTGGCTAGTAGTGTAACGGAATGTCATTCTACAACAATTACAGCCACTTTAGATGGGGATTTAGCCGTTGGGCAAGCGGTTTATTTGCGCTATACAACTAATGGCTATATTAATTCAACCGTTGTGAAACTTACGGGTTCTGGAACCACATTTACAGGAACAATTCCTTCCTTTATAAATGCTTTAGGAGCAAATGTTTCGTATTATTTGTTTACAGCCGGCGATTCAAATGTGGCAACTAATGGGACTAATGCTGATCTATACACCATCAATTTGAATAACAACAGTGGTCCTAATTATTCGTATACCGTTATTTCTGGTGGACCAACAACTGCTATTCCTGACCTAAATTTCGAACAGGCATTGATTGATTTAAATTTAGATTGTACTCTTGATAATAAAGTTTTTACCGGTAATATAAGCAGTTTAACCTCTTTAGATATTAGCGGCAAAAATATTTCAAATCTTACTGGGATAGAAGCTTTTTCAAGTTTAAAAGATCTATATTGTTCTGGTAATTTACTTACAGGTTCCTTAAATCTTAGTGTGCTGCCTAATCTGAGATATATTGATTTAGAAGACAATGATTTGACAGGTTTGAATATCACGGGCTTGACGGATTTAGTAACTTTGATCGTTTGGAAAAACAACTTAACCTCTTTGGATTTAAGTACCAATACAAATATGGACTATTTAGATTGTGACGATAATGCTTTTACCTCCTTAGATGTAAGTGCATTAACAAATTTGAATCAATTTTACTGCAGTGGTAATGTATTAACAGGTTTAGATGTAAGAGGATTGACTAATTTAGTTAATTTCGAATGTGCTGCAAATTCTTCACTATCGTGTATTCTTGTCGATAATGTGGATGCTGCAACTCTTAAAGCTTCAACCATTGATCCCTTGCAAAGTCCATCAACATACTGGACTAAAGACCCCGCTGCAACTTATTCGTATTGTGATTGTAGTTTGATTACTATTTGGAACGGAAGTTCTTGGGATAATGGAGCACCTACGAACGGAACTTACGCGGCAATTATCTCAGGTGATTACAGTCAACCTGCCAATATTAATGCCTGTACTTTGGCCGTAATTAGTGGAGCGATTGTTACCATTCCATCAGGTTATAACGTAACACTAAACGCACCAATAATTGTAGCATCTGGAAGCAGTTTTACTTTAAGCAGCAATGCCAATCTGATTCAAACCAACAAAAGTTCTATTAATTTAGGAAATATTAATGTAAATCGTACTAGTTCATCTTTATTTCGATTGGATTATACACTCTGGTCGTCACCAGTTGCCGGAACTCAAACTTTAGCTGGGTTTTCGCCTTTGACTTTAAGCAATCGATTTTATGAATACAATACAACTTCAGATGTATACAACTCAGTTTCCAATGGAATTAGCTTTGGTCTCGCCAAAGGCTACTTAATTCGTATGCCAAACAGTTGGGTAGATTATGTAGCCTCACCGCCCTCTATTCCGGCATCTTGGACAGGAACTTTTTCTGGAACTCCAAATAATGGGGACATCACTTATACCATGTCACTCGCTGGAAATAAGTATAATGCCGTAGGAAATCCTTACCCATCTGCTTTAATTATGGATAATTTTATTCTAGGGAACAGCAGTAATATTTCAGGGCCATTGTATTTCTGGAGAAAAAGAAATGACGCAACCAACAGTACGTCGTACTCCACTTGTACCACCGCTGGATGTACCCTAAATAACGGGCATCCCTACGCGAATACGGATTTTATTTCAGTTGGACAAGGGTTTATTGTTAAAGCCACAAAGGCCACGCTGAAGTTTACTAATGCCATGCGTATTGCCAATACTACCAATCAGTTTTTCAAAACCAAACAAATAGAAAAAAATAGAATCTGGTTGAATCTTTTGGCTGATACTACTCCAATAAACCAAATGTTATTGGCCTACATGACTGGAGCAACTATGGAAATAGATCCTGCAATTGATGGTGCTTACATCAATGATAGCCCAACCGCTTTGAACTCTTTAATAGGCAATGAAGAATTTGCTGTACAAGGAAGAAGTCTACCATTTGATGGAACCGATGTAGTTCCTTTGGGCTTTAAAACCGCTAGTGATGGTAATTTTACTATTGCCATAGACCACGTTGATGGTTTGTTTGCCACAGCACAAGACATTTATCTTTTTGACAACAAAACTGGCATTGAAACTAATTTGAAAACATCAAGTTATGCTTTCGCTGCTACTGCTGGTGTTGATAATACTAGATTTACTTTGAAATATCAGAAAACTTTGAAAGTCCCAGCGTCAACTACAAATAACAATTCTGTATGGGTATACAAAAATAAAGGAAGTTTGTATGTCAACTCAGGCGCCAAAGCGATCTACTCAATCAAAGTCTATGATGTTCAAGGTAGACTTCTGGCAGAACAAAAAGAAGTCAAGTCTAATACAGCGGTAATAAGCAATTTGAAAGCGTCAAATCAGGTTTTGATCGTTCAAATTCGCGGGGATGACAACTCTGAAGTAACCAAAAAAGTAGCGAATTAAAAACCTTTATAAAGAATCAAAGATGAAAAATATCCTTTTAAAATATTGTATCGCTGTCGTTTTCTTCTGTTCCACCTTTTTTGCGTTTGCTCAGCCAGGTAATAATGATACAGGCGGCGGTTTAGAAAGTTCAGATCCTCCAGCGCCTATCGATGACTATCTATGGGTTTTAGCTCTAGTAGGTTTGTTCTTTGTCTTTATGAAGTTCAGAGCGATGCACAGCAAGAAAATTCAAGGATAAGAACGAAGCTTGTCCAAATATAAAAACCCTGTTCCCGTTTTGGAGCAGGGTTTTGTGTTTATTAGGGTGTCGGCTTGTTGTTTTTAATCTAATACAAGAGTCAAAAAACTTTTTCTATTCAAATTCCGAGGTAAAGAACAGCTTCACATTGGGGTATTTGCTTTGTGTCATTTGGATGGTGAAATCGGAATCGGCCAGAAAAACCAATTGAACGTATTTATCATGTGCCAAGAATTTTTGTTTAATTCTACGGAATTCTTTGAATTCTTCGCTTTTAGGATCATTTGGTTTTACCCAACATGCTTTGTGCACCGGAAAGGTTTCGTAAGTACATTTGGCTCCATATTCGTGCTCCAATCGGTATTGAATGACCTCGTATTGCAGTGCTCCCACGGTTCCAATGATTTTTCTGTTGTTCATTTCGAGTGTAAACAACTGTGCTACACCTTCGTCCATCAATTGATCTACCCCTTTGTCCAATTGTTTAGCTTTCAATGGGTCGGCATTGTTGATGTATCTAAAATGTTCCGGTGAGAAACTCGGAATTCCTTTGAAACTCATCACTTCGCCTTCGGTCAGCGTATCGCCAATTTTGAAATTCCCGGTATCGTGCAATCCTACAATATCGCCGGGATAGGAGATGTCAACGATTTCTTTCTTCTCTGCGAAAAAGGCATTCGGACTCGAGAATTTTAAATTCTTTTTCTGGCGAACGTGGTAGTAGGGTTTGTTTCTTTCGAAAGTGCCCGAAACAATTTTGATGAAGGCCAAACGGTCACGGTGTTTGGGATCCATATTGGCGTGGATTTTAAAGACAAATCCGCTCATTTTTTCTTCTTTTGGGTCTACCAATCTCGTTTCGGAATCTTTGGGTCTTGGTGATGGGGCAATTTCTACAAAACAATCCAAGATTTCGCGAACACCAAAATTATTCAAAGCTGAGCCAAAGAATACGGGTTGCAATTTTCCGTCCAAATAGTCCTGACGGTCAAATTTAGGATAGACTTCATCGATCAGTTCGAGTTCTTCTCGAAGTTTATAAGCGGGCTTTTCGCCAATAATTTTCTCCAATTCCGGACTTTTTACATCCTGAAAAGCAATGGTTTCTTCAATATTCTTGCGACTGTCTCCGCTAAATAAGTTGATGTTTTCTTCCCAAAGATTATAAATTCCCTGAAAATCATAGCCCATACCTATCGGGAAACTCAAGGGTGTTACCGTCAATCCGAGTTTTTGTTCTACTTCGTCCATCAGGTCGAAAGCATCTTTTCCTTCTCGGTCCAATTTGTTGATGAACACAATGATGGGGATGTTTCGCAAACGACATACAGCGACTAGCTTCTCGGTTTGTTCTTCGACCCCTTTGGCTACGTCAATCACCACAATCACACTATCGACAGCGGTTAGGGTTCTAAAAGTATCTTCAGCAAAATCCTTGTGTCCGGGTGTATCGAGAATGTTTATTTTTTTCTCTTTGTAATTGAATGCCAAAACCGAAGTCGAAACCGAAATTCCTCTCTGGCGTTCAATTTCCATAAAGTCGCTCGTGGCTCCTTTTTTGATTTTATTGCTTTTAACGGCTCCCGCTTCTTGGATAGCGCCACCAAAAAGGAGTAGCTTTTCTGTCAATGTTGTTTTACCCGCATCGGGATGCGAAATAATTCCAAAAGTTCTTCTACGTTGTATTTCTTCTAAAAAGCTCATATTTTTTTCAATAGTTTGCAAAAGTACTATTTAAATGTGCGAATTGAAAAAAAAAGTATTCTCTATGGATAGAAAGGCTACTTTTTTTAATGGTTAAAAGTTAGTAATAAGTTCAGCGAGGAGCTCATCGAAGTGGAATGCTGTAAAAATGGATATCTGTTGAAGATGAATAGGGTATGTACTTAGTATGAATGGATCGTTAATGAAGGTAGGATAATAGTTACTATATACTTACTATAAGGTTACTATAAGGTTACTATAAGGTTACTATAAAGTTACTATATAGTTACTATAAGAATACCGATTCCATACGCTATATAGGGCTTTGATAGGGCTTTGATGGGGCCTTGGTATGGGGTTGATTTCACCACTCTTTTTGGCTGTCCTTTTTTGTAAAAATGAATTGTTTTGTAAAAAATTCACATTAGGGATCAAAATAGTTTAAGCCATTGGGTGTAATTAATCAATTTTCAATTAATCGATTCAATAAAAAATGAAACCACATAGTTCCGATAGTTATTGGAACATAGAAAAAAAGAGTTGCATAGCCCAATCCCCGGGTTCGCATAGCTATGTTTTCTCTACTAAAGTGAAACGTCTTTTAAAAATCACAAAATCTATGTGGTTAAAAAACTTTACAAATTGAATTTCATCCTACGGGTTGTTTTAAAATTGTCCAACTGCTTTATTTTTAAAATAGTATATCGTTTTCGTTAATAAGATTACACTTTTTTAATTTTCTCTTAATTAAGGATATTGTATATTTGTAACTAAATAAATTATATTTCAACATTTAAATTTAAAAAAATGAGTATTATTGTTAAAATTCACGCGAGACAAATTTTCGATTCAAGAGGAAATCCTACAGTAGAAGTAGATGTGGTTACAGAAAACGGAGTATTAGGAAGAGCAGCAGTTCCATCTGGAGCTTCTACAGGTAAATTCGAAGCAGTAGAATTACGCGACGGAGGGAAAAACTTTCTAGGAAGAGGAGTTCTTAAAGCGGTTGAAAATGTAAATACAGTAATTGCTGAGGAATTAGTTGGAACTTCTGTTTTCGAACAAAACTTGATCGACCAAACGATGATCGAATTGGACGGAACTCCAAATAAAGCAAAATTGGGTGCCAATGCCATTCTTGGTGTTTCACTTGCCGTTGCCAAAGCAGCAGCAAATGAGTTGGGTATGCCTTTGTATAGATATGTTGGTGGCGTTTCTGCTAACACCTTGCCAGTTCCGATGATGAATATCATCAATGGTGGTTCTCACTCTGATGCGCCTATCGCATTCCAAGAGTTTATGATTATGCCGGTAAAAGCAACTTCTTTTACTCACGCTTTGCAAATGGGAACTGAGATTTTCCACAATCTTAAAAAAGTGTTGCACGATAGAGGTTTGAGTACTGCTGTAGGTGACGAAGGTGGATTTGCTCCCAACTTGGCTGGTGGAACGGAAGATGCTTTGGATACTATCAAAAAAGCAGTTGAATTGGCTGGATACACTTTTGGTGACGAGGTAATGATCGCTTTAGACTGTGCTTCTTCTGAATTTTATTCTGATGGTAAATACGATTATACTAAATTCGAAGGGCCAACAGGAAAAATCAGAACTTCTGCAGAGCAAGTAGACTATATGGCTGAATTGGCTGCGAAATATCCAATTATCTCTATCGAAGATGGTATGGACGAAAACGACTGGGACGGTTGGAAAATGCTAACTGAAAGAATTGGAGACAAAGTACAATTGGTTGGAGACGATTTATTCGTAACTAATGTAGAGCGTCTTTCTACTGGAATTGAGAAAAACATTGCCAATTCTATCCTAGTAAAAGTAAACCAAATTGGTTCCTTAACTGAAACCATTGCAGCTGTAAATATGGCTAAAAATGCGGGTTATACTTCAGTAATGTCGCACCGTTCGGGAGAAACAGAAGACAATACGATTGCTGACTTAGCGGTGGCTTTGAACTGTGGACAAATAAAAACAGGTTCGGCTTCGCGTTCTGATCGTATGGCAAAATACAATCAGTTGATAAGAATTGAAGAAGAATTAGGAAATACCGCGTATTTTCCTGGTAAAAATGCGTTTAAAATAAAATAATCGCACTATTTTTATTAAAAAGCCATTTGCGTCAAGTGAATGGCTTTTTTTTTGGTTTTTAACATTTTCTTTGAGAATTTCATTTTTTAATTCGTTTGTAATTGCCTAAATTTGGAGAAATAATTTATTAAAGTTTTATTACCAAAGACCATGTCAAAAACAGCGAAATTAGAAATTGACGGAAAAGTTTACGAGTTGCCAATTTATGTTGGAACGGAAAATGAACTCTCTGTCGATATTAGCAAATTAAGGGATATATCTGGAGCTATTACCTTAGATCCAGGGTATAAAAATTCGGGAGCGTGTACCAGCGAAATTACTTTCCTAGATGGAGAAGAAGGTATTTTGCATTACAGAGGCTATTCCATCGAAGAATTGGCTGAAAAGTCCAATTTTCTTGAGGTCTGCTTTTTGCTAATTTACGGCGAATTGCCTACTGCAGCTCAGGTTCTAGATTTCGAGACCCATATTAGAAGATATACTTTGGTCAATGAGGAGATGAAGAGCATCATCGATGGTTTTCCGACCACCGCTCACCCAATGGGAGTACTGTCGGCTTTGACCAGCGCTTTGATTGCTTTCAATCCGAAAGCTGTCAATCCGGAACACCCAGACGAATTGTATGAAGCGGTTTGTAAGCTATTGGGCAAGTTTCTAGTAATTGCCTCTTGGACCTATAGAAAAAGCTTAGGCTATCCTTTGAATTATTACGATAACACTATTGGCTATGTTGAAAATTTCATGCAATTGATGTTTAAATTGCCAACAGAACCTTACAAGGCCGATCCCGTTGTGGTTGAAGCCCTAGATAAATTGTTCATTCTGCACGCCGATCACGAGCAAAACTGTTCTACCTCAACAGTGCGAATGGTAGGTTCTTCTCATGCTGGTTTATTCGCTTCGGTTTCTGCGGGTATTTCTGCACTTTGGGGACCATTACACGGGGGAGCCAACCAAGCCGTGCTTGAAATGTTGGAAGAAATTCATGCCAATGGCGGTGATGCCGAAAAATACATGGCCAAAGCCAAAGATAAAAACGACTCCTTCCGATTGATGGGCTTTGGACACCGTGTCTATAAAAACTTTGATCCTAGAGCCAAAATTATCAAGAAAGCTGCCGATGAGGTTTTGAGTACCTTGGGTGTGAATGATCCTATTTTGGAAATTGCCAAAAAATTAGAACAATTGGCCTTGGCCGACGAGTATTTTATCTCCAGAAAATTATATCCTAACGTGGATTTCTATTCTGGTATTATTTACCGCGCCTTAGGCATTCCTACTGATATGTTTACGGTTATGTTCGCTATTGGTAGATTGCCAGGTTGGATTGCGCAATGGAAAGAAATGAGATTGAACAAAGAACCCATAGGAAGACCAAGACAAATTTACACTGGCTCTCCTTTGCGATCTTTTGTAGCTATGGAAAAACGATAATTTCAATTTTATAAGCATTAGAGCCACTTCCTTCGGAGTGGTTTTTTTGTATTAATTGTGGCTTATAAGGTAGCAGAAGGAGGGATTTGTGCAGCGGGGTACGAAGTCGGGAGGCTTCGCTCAGCGGGCTTCTCGATACAATTTTGAATAGTAAAGCTGTCGCATTACTATTCAAAATCACTCGAAGTGACGTGTGGGTAAAGAATAACGTTAATAGTACGTCAGTTCGATTTTTAAAGCTAGATAAATATTAAGATTATAACAAAAGCGTAATGCTTTAAAAATTGTATGGAGAACCCTAGCTTTCAAAAGGCTTCTCGATACAATTTTGAATAGTAAAGCTGTCGCATTACTATTCAAAATCACTCGAAGTGACGGCGCTTTTTTATCCAGATCGCTCCGATTCGTATAGCGGGTAACAAATAGACTTGTATTTTGGATTGTTTTGTTTTCCTACAGCTAAAGCTGTAGGCAATTCATCAGTTGAGCTAAAGCTGTAGGCAATTCAGCTAAAACCGTAGGCAATTCATTTTAAGCTAAAGCTGTAGGTAATCCATTTGTTAAGCGAAAGCTGTGGGCAATTTATTTGTTTTGAAATACCTGAGTTTTGGTGTAGAAAACTGGATTTGATCGCACGAAAAACTATTTTCGGTTGGTTATAAAAATAGAATAAACAAAGCTTCTCTTATT
Source organism: Flavobacterium nackdongense (assembly GCF_004355225.1). Taxonomy (NCBI): domain Bacteria; kingdom Pseudomonadati; phylum Bacteroidota; class Flavobacteriia; order Flavobacteriales; family Flavobacteriaceae; genus Flavobacterium; species Flavobacterium nackdongense. The sequence goes on from NZ_CP037933.1 coordinate 3,178,392, forward strand.
CGAGGGGCTTTTTTATCTTTGGCAAAACCAAAATCCCTACTATGTTAGCATTAAACATAAAAAATGAGACTTCAAGATTGCGAGCTGTTGTTCTGGGCATTGCCAATAGCAATGGGCCAACGCCAACTGCCGAAGAAGCCTATGACCCCAAATCATTGGAACATATCTTAGCTGGTACTTATCCCAAAGAGGCCGATATGATTCGCGAAATGGACGCTTTCCATCGGGTTTTTGAAAAATATGGAGTCCGCGTTTTTCGCCCGGAGATTAGGGAAAATTACAATCAGATTTTTACCAGAGATATTGGCTTTGTCATCGATGATGTTTTTATAAAATCGAATATTTTACCTGATAGAGCTCGGGAGGTGGAAGCTATTCAGTATGTAATTGACCAAATCAATCCTGCCAAAGTAGTTAGCCCACCCGAAGAAGTGCATATCGAAGGCGGAGATGTGATGTTGTGGAACGATTATATTTTCATCGGTACCTACAAAGGCAGTGACTATAAGGATTATATAACCGCCAGAACCAATGTGCAAGGGGTGCAATACATCAAAGATTTATTTCCCCATAAAAAAGTCAAGGAATTCGATTTGATCAAATCAAAAATAGAGGCTAGGGACAATGCCTTGCATTTGGATTGTTGTTTTCAGCCTGTGGGCGATAACAAAGCAATCATATACAAACGCGGTTTCAGGGAAGAAGCCGATTATTTATTTTTGCTTGATTTATTTCGTGAAGAGAATCTGTTTCACATTAGCAGAAAGGAAATGTATCATATGAATTCGAATGTTTTTTCTATCGATTCGAATGTGGTGGTTTCAGAACGCAAGTTTACACGATTGAATAAATGGTTGCGAAAAAACGGTTTTGTGGTTGAGGAAATTCCCTATGCTGAAATCGCCAAACAAGAAGGGTTGTTAAGATGTTCTACCTTACCTTTGATTAGAGATTAATTATTTGTAGAGACGTTGTAGCAGAGAGGTTATAACAGAGACGTTGTAGCAGAGAGGTTATAACAGAGACGTTGTAACAGAGAGGTTGTAACAGATACGTTGTAGCAGAGACGTTGTAGCAGAGAGGTTGTAACAGAGACGTTGTTGTAGAGACGTTGTTGTAGAGACGTTGTTGTAGAGACGTTGCAATGCAACGTCTCTACAAATTAAATATATAAAAACATGAATCAAACCACCAATTCTATTTTAATGATTCGCCCCGTGGCGTTTCGAATGAACGAACAAACGGCAGTCAATAATTATTACCAAAAAGTCCTCGATGGACTGTCAAAAGAAACGGTAAATGCCAAGGCGCAGGAAGAATTTGATGCTTTTGTCACTAAACTTCGAATGGTTGGGGTTGATGTGACCGTCGTCGATGACACTATTCAGCCTGACACGCCTGACAGTATTTTTCCCAATAATTGGATTTCCTTTCACGAAAGTGGCGATGTGGTTTTGTATCCGATGTTTGCCGAAAATCGACGAGCAGAACGCAGAGAAGATATTCTGGATGTTCTGGAAGAGGAGGGTTTTGTGATCAACGAAATTATGGATTATACTTCGGCAGAAGAGGATCATTTTTTTCTCGAAGGAACAGGAAGTATTCTGTTAGATCGAGAAAATGGTAAAGCCTATTGCGCCTTATCGCCTCGAGCTGACGAAGAATTATTCATCGAATTTTGCGAAGATTTCGAATATTCTCCCGTAATTTTTGAAGCCTTTCAAACGGTTGATGGGGAACGCAAATTGATTTATCATACCAATGTGATGATGTGCATTGGTGATACCTTTGCGGTGATTTGTGCCGATTGTATCGATGACAAGAAAGAGCGAAAAATGGTTTTGGATAGTTTGAAAGGAGACGAAAAAGAAATCATATTCATTACAGAAGATCAAGTCAATTCGTTTGCAGGCAATATGCTCGAAGTAAAAGGAGCTGACGACAGACGCTATTTAGTAATGAGCCAATCGGCGCATCAGTGTTTGACCAAAAAGCAAATTGCCCAAATCGAAGAGCATGTGACTATCTTGAGTTCGAGCTTGGATACCATCGAGGCTTGCGGCGGAGGGAGTGCCCGCTGTATGATGGCCGAAATATTCTTACCCAAAGAATAATAGGCCGAGATTGTTAGAGCAAATTGCCTTTGATGATCGTGATTATTGCGCTGACAATGTATTGAATTCCGATGGCAATGACAATGAATCCGACAATTCTCGAGATGGCTACAATTCCCGATGTTCCCAGTATTTTCGCAAGATAATGGGCGCTTCTCAAGATGATGAAAATGGCAATGGCTATGGCAAAAATGGCCAAACAGGAAATAATAATTTCGTTTGTAGCATGGTGTTCCTGATAAAAGGCAATGAGCAAGGATATGGAGCCCGGACCAGCAAGCATGGGAATGGCAAGCGGGGTTAATGCTATGTCGTTTCGCTGTTGGGCTTCGGTTTCGGCTTTTTTATTGATACCTCGTTTTTTGTTGAACTTGCCTGAAAGCAAGGAGAAACCCGAGCTTACAATGATGATTCCACCCGCTATGCGCAGTGCCTCAATGCTAATGCCAAAAAAGCTCAGCACGTATTGTCCGATAAAAAAGGAAACAATCAGAATGATAAAGACATCTATCGCGGTCCATAGTGAAATACGGGAGCGCTCTTTTTTGGTGTCGGAATGGGTGAGACCCACGAAAATAGGCACTGTTCCGATAGGGTTTAAGACCGAAAATAGCGCAGCAAATAAATAGATGAATAAATCCATAGGTGTTGTTTTGTCGGTACAAAAGTAGGCTTTTATGAGATTTGGTTGTTATTCATTTTTGTTTTATTTTGTGTAGATGGATGATGGATGATGGGTGATGGATGATGGGAGTAGGCAGATCTCGAGCAGTATATTACTCAGGTGTGGTGAGACTCCTACGGACTGACAAATAGCCTTGTGTTTTGGGTTACTCTTGTGTGATGAGACTCCTACGGAGTGACAAATAGACTTGTGTTTTGGAATGCTCTTGTTTGGTGAGACTCCTATAGGGTGACAAATAGGACTTGTGTTTTGGAATGCTCTTGTTTGGTGAGACTCTAATGGGTTGACAAATAGGACTTGTGTTGTGGATTGTTTCAAGCCAAATGAGACTTCGAGCAGCGGGGTTGGGGGATTGCAGGTGGCAGATTTCAGATTGCAGTGGTGTTTTTGTAATTATATTTAACCCGTTGGGTGTAATTCAATTTAATTTTTTTAAACACATAGAATCATAGTTTTTTATTAATTTTATTAAGACGCTTCGCTTGATTTTAGTAAATCATAGCTATGTGAACCCAAGAACTGGGCTATCCAACTCTTTTTTCTATGATTCTATGCGTTTCAATTTTACTATTTCTAAAAATTTAATAATTTCACCCAACGAGTTATATTTAATAAGTTTATAGTACAATCCTCCCGTTGGGTGTGATAAGGAAGTACGAGGTACGATATACGAGGTGGGAAGTAGGAAGATGGAAGGTGGAAGAGGAAGGCGGAAGAAGAATCCAAACTCCTAAACAAGGGTGTAATTTTAATTTTATTCTAGTTGAATTACTATTAATTCGTGCAATTCGTGTTTGCAAATTTTAAAAGCGAATGCCCTGACAATCATTTTAAATTGATTTCCCTTTCCTCTTTTTTGACTACCTTTGTGGCATACAATTATAGACTATGAAAAACAAAAAAACTGTGGTTTTAGGGGCGAGTGCTAAGCCAGACAAATATGCTTATAAAGCCATTTCGATGCTGGTAGCCAAAGGACATGCTGTTTTGGCTATCGGTCAAAATGCAGGCGAAGTTGCGGGTGTGAAAATTCAAACTAAAGCGATTCCATTAAAAAATATCGATACAATCAGTTTGTATTTGAATCCTGCTCGTCAACGGGATTATTACAATTATATCGTCGAGTCGAAACCCAAGCGCGTGATTTTTAATCCTGGAACGGAGAATCCCGAGTTTTATCAGTTATTAGAATTGAATAACATCAACGTTGAGGTAGCCTGTACCTTGGTTTTGTTGGCGACTAATCAGTATTGAACTGGGTTTTGATCTTCAAATTTGCATTGGGGTTCATAAATGAAACGGCAAAGGTTTTTGAAACTTTTGCCGTTTGTTTTTTATTAGAATCTCGTTTCTTTTACAGCCGGCATGCTGATGTGGTGTAAGCCTATGAAAGTGATTTTGTAAGTAGGGAGAGCTCGTGCATCGGATTACTATTGTGTCGTGAGACTCCTACGGACTGACAAAGAGGCTTGTGTTTTGGATTTTTTTATGATAGCTTGGATATTGCACAGTGGGATATCAGTCGAGACTTCGTCTCAGTATGGAATGAAACGGCAAAGGTTTTTGAAACTTTTGCCGTTTGTTTTTTATTAAAATCTGGTTTCTTCAACAGCCGGTTTGCTGATCAGGTACTAACCGATAAAAGTGATTAGGTGGCGGGGAGTCCTTGTGCAGCAGATTTCTCTAGTGCGCTGAGACTCCTACGGACTGACAAATAGACTAGTGTTTTAGATAGTTTCATTTCAAACGTAGCTTTGCACAGTGGGACATCAGTCGAGACTTCGTCTCAGTATGGAATGAAACGGCAAAGGTTGTTGCAACTTTTGCCGTTTGTTTTTATTAGAATCTTGTTTCTTCAACGGCCGGTTTGCTGATGAGGTACAAACCAATAAAAGTGATTAGAGTGTTGATGATGATGAGCTCATTGTCAAAGACGTATCCAAAGAATATTTTGGCGGAGTTTTCACTTAGTACTAGCGTTAGTATAGGTGATAAAATGCAAATGAGGGGCACCCATTTGTCGCTGACGTTTTTCGATTTTACCAACAAGCCAAACGTATATAAGCCCAACAAAGGTCCGTAAGTGTACGAAGCTACCTTGAAAATCATTCCCACCACTGAGCTGTCGTTGATGGCATTGAAAAAGATAATTACTAAGAACATTAAGAAGGAAAAGCTAAGGTGCACGATATGTCGGGTGCGGACGATATTGGGTTTGTTAAGGTTCTCCGCTTTGTCCATACCTAAAAAATCGACACAGAAAGAGGTGGTGAGCGCTGTTAGGGCTGAATCGGTCGTGGCGAAAGTTGCTGCTGTTAATCCCAAAAGGAATACTACTGAGGGTACTATGGCTAAATGATGAAAAGCGATTTCCGGAAAAAGCAAATCGGTTCGTGGTTTGCTGGTGACCAAATCTGTTGGGACACTAATCCCATTTTTCTCCGCATAAATATAAAGCAGGGCTCCCACACTTAGGAAAAATATATTGATTAAAACAAATATTCCCGTAAAGCTGAACATATTTTTCTGGGCTTCGCCAATGGTAGCGCAACTCAAATTCTTCTGCATTAAATCCTGGTCTAGGCCGACCATGGCGATGGTGACAAACATCCCTCCAAGGATTTGTTTGACAAAGTGGAACTTACTGGTCAGGAAATCATCAAAGAAAAATATCTTGGAATAATTACTGTTTTTTACTTCTTCAAATGCCCCTATTGCACTTAAATTAAGGCTATCGCAAATGAAATAAATCGTCAGAAATACCGAAGTGACTAAGAAAAAAGTCTGCAACGCATCGGTGATGATGATGGTTTTTAGGCCGCTTTTGTAGGTATAAGAAAAGATGAGTGCCAGCGAAAGTAAAACCGTCACGGCAAACGGAACTCCATAATAATCGAATACAAATCGTTGCAGCACAATAACCACTAAATACAATCGGAAGGAGGAGCCAATGGTTCGACTCGCCAAGAATATGGCTGCTGCAGTTTTGTACGCATAATGTCCGAGGCGTTTTTCGATGTAACCATAGATTGAAGTCAGGTTCATTCGGTAATACAAAGGCAGTAAAACAGTAGCAACAATGATAAATCCGAGAGCGTTTCCGATCACAAACTGAAAATATTTGAATTGTTCGCCGCTTGCTGCGCCGACTTCACCCGGAACCGAAATAAAAGTCACTCCTGAAAGGGCGGTTCCGATCATTCCAAATGCCACCAAGTACCACTTTGAGTTTTTATTGGCTTTGAAGAAAGCATCGTTGCCGCTATTGTTTTTACTGGTGTGGAATGAAATGTAAAACAAAATGCCAAAATAGGCGGTAATCAAGAGTAGGATGGTTGCTGGTGTCATTTTTTTGGGTTGTTTTTTTGGTATGCCAATGTACAAATTTTTGGTGAATGTTGAGGTTGCAGGTTGTAGGTTGCAGATTGCGGGTTGCAGATTGCAGGTTGCAGATTGCAGGTTGCGGGTTGCAGATTGCAGGTTGCGGGTTGCAGATTGCAGGTTGCAGATTGCAGGTTTCAGGTTTCAGGTTGCAGGTTGCAGATTGTAGGTTGCAGGTTTCAGGTTGCGGGTTGCAGATTACAGGTTGCGGGTTTCGAGTTACGGGTTTCGAGTTACGGGTTGCAGGTTGTAGATTGCAGGTTGCAGATTACAGATTGCAGATAGCAGGTTTCAGGTTGCGGGTTTCAGGTTTCAGGTTTCAGGTTGCAGATTGTAGGTTGCAGGTTTCAGGTTGCAGGTTTCAGGTTGCGGGTTGCAGATTACAGGTTGCGGGTTTCGAGTTACGGGTTGCAGGTTGTAGATTGCAGGTTGCAGATTACAGATTGCAGATAGCAGGTTTCAGGTTGCGGGTTTCAGGTTTCAGGTTGAGAGTTACGAGTTTCGGGATAGGGGTTGCAGTTGTTTTTTGTTATGCTTATTATAAAAAGGGGGTGTTGTATGTGGTGGCTAAGGATTTGCTTTGCTCTTTAGGAGGTGGTTGGTTTTAGAATGAGGGAGTTGATTGTGATTTTTATTTTCATACCTAATTATGCTACAATTACGGGCTTAGTGATGATAATTTTAAAAAAGTTTGCTATTTTGCTATTTTTTTCTGGTTTTTTTGAGAAATCGATAATTAATTGTTGTAATAAACTTATGGTCAGTAAATTGCAATGGTTAATCAATTTTTGCCAATTTTTTTTGTAATAATTTGTTTTTAACTTTTTGGATTTTTATTGTTATTAAATAGCCTCTTGATAGTATAAATGTGGGTTAGTTTTTTATATTTGCATTTCATTTGACCAGCCTCAACAACAAACGATTCTGTGAGTTGGAAGGGCGAAGCCATAGGCTTTTCGGATGCTATGATGATGATTTGGTCTATAAATGCTTGTTGGTGGGCTGGCTAATTTTACCAGTCAGTAAATTACTATTCAGCAAGTTGAATTAACATAAAATTAATAAGATTATGAATTTAAACTCAAAAATTTATATCGCTGGGCATCGTGGGATGGTAGGTTCTGCGATTTGGAGAACCTTGAGCGCAAAAGGCTATACCAACCTGATTGGTATTTCGAGCACTGAATTGGATTTGCGTAATCAATTGGCGGTTCGAGAGTTTATGGCTAAAGAGCAGCCCGAGGTTGTTATTGATGCTGCGGCCAGAGTGGGAGGGATTTTGGCCAACAATAATTATCCCTACCAATTCATTATGGAAAATATGCTCATCCAAAACAATTTGATTGATTCGGCTTTGCAAGCGGGGATTGAAAAGTTTATTTTCTTGGGTAGTTCTTGTATTTATCCGCGATTGGCTCCTCAGCCATTGAAAGAGGATTGTTTGCTAACTAGTGAGTTGGAACCCACCAACGAATGGTATGCCATTGCCAAGATTACCGGGGTCAAAGCCTGTCAGGCGATCCGAAAACAGTTTGGCAAGGACTACGTTAGTCTGATGCCTACCAATTTGTATGGCACCTACGACAATTTCGACTTGAACACTTCGCATGTGCTTCCTGCGATGATGCGTAAATTTCACGAAGCAAAAATAAATAATCATGCGCTAGTGACCCTTTGGGGCAGCGGTACGCCACTACGAGAATTTTTGTTTGTAGATGATATGGCCGAAGCAGTGGTTTTTGCCTTAGAAAATAAATTGCCAGATTATTTGTATAATGTGGGGACCGGAGTGGATTTGACCATTAGACAATTGGCCGAAACTATCCAAAAAATTACTGGGCATCAGGGAGACATCATTTGGGATGCCTCGAAACCTGACGGGACTCCCCGGAAATTAATGGATATCTCCAAAATGCACGAATTAGGCTGGAAGCACAAAGTAGATTTGGAACAAGGGATTCAAATGACCTATGATTGGTTTGTGGAGCATGTGGATCAGGTGAAAAAGGTGGCTTTGTAGGTAAAGGGTTAATCGGTTAGGAAAAGGTTAATCGGTTAATCGTTTAGGAAAAGGTTAGTCGTTTAGGAAAAGTTTAATCGGTTAGAAGAAATTTAATTTTTTACGAAACAGTTAACCAATTAAACAGTTAAACTACTCAAAAGTTCAATCACATAGAAACAGTTAACCAGTTAACCGATTAAGCAGTTAACCTTTTTTAAAATGAACTATCATACTTATTCTTTTGAAAAATTAGAGGTTTATCAATTGGCAAGAAAGTATAAAATTGATATAAAATTAATGAGTCGGTCGTTTCCTAAAGAGGAAAGATTTGAATTGACTAGCCAAATTAATAGATCTTCACGAAGTATTTCAACAAATTTAGCTGAGGGTTCAGGTAGGGCATCTAATTTTGATCAGGCTCATTTTACAAATATGTCCTATGCGACCGGTTTAGAAACAATTGATCATTTGAATACGGCATTAGATATGGGGTATATTGATGAAATGAAATATACAGCACTTCGGATAAAATTAGATACAATTTTAAATAAGCTAAATTCACTTTACAAATATCAAATCAATAATAAAGAAACATTAAAGAAAAAGGGTTAATCGGTTAGAAAAAGGTTAATCGGTTGGGGAAAGGGTTAATCGATTAGAAAAAGATTAATCGGTTAGGAAAAAAATAAAAATTAACCAATTAGTCAATTAAACAATTAACCGATTAAGCAATTAATCAAATAAACATATTATTAATTTCAACATAAAAACATGAGCACTACTAAACAAAAAGTTGCATTAATAACTGGTATTACGGGTCAAGATGGATCGTATTTAGCCGAATTATTATTAGAAAAAGGCTATATGGTCCATGGGGTCAAAAGAAGAGCCTCTTCGTTTAACACCCAAAGAATTGATCATATCTATCAGGATCAGCACCAAAATCATGTAGATTTTAAGTTGCATTATGGGGATTTGACCGATTCGACTAATATCATCCGAATCATTCAAGAAGTACAACCGGATGAAATTTATAATCTAGGAGCGATGTCGCATGTGAAAGTGTCCTTCGACTCTCCGGAGTACGTAGCCAATGTGGACGGAATTGGTACCCTAAGAATATTAGAAGCTGTACGTATATTGGGTATGGAAAAGAAAACGAGAATCTATCAAGCCTCGACTTCGGAGTTGTATGGTGGTTTGGCCGAAAATAAGAATGCAGCCGGTTTTTACGATGAAAACTCTCCGTTCTATCCTCGTTCGCCTTATGGAGTAGCGAAAATTTACGGGTTTTGGATTACCAAAAACTACCGTGAAGCCTATAATATTTATGCTTGTAATGGGATATTGTTTAATCACGAATCGCCAAGAAGAGGGGAGACCTTCGTGACTCGAAAAATTACGATGGCCACCGCTGCTATTGCTTTAGGACAGCAAGATTGTTTGTACTTGGGGAACTTAAACTCCCAAAGAGACTGGGGTCATGCCAAAGATTACGTCGAAGCGATGTGGAGAATCTTGCAGCAAGAGGTAGCCGAAGACTATGTGATTGCCACCGGAGTTACTACTTATATCCGTGATTTTGTGCGTTATTCTTTTGCTGAAGTCGGTATCGAATTGGCTTTTGCAGGCGAAAACGAAAATGAAACTGCCACCGTTGTAGCTTGTAAGCATCCTGAATATCAATTGCCAATAGGAACCGTAGTGGTTCGCGTGGATCCACAATATTATCGCCCTACCGAGGTAGATTTGTTGATTGGTGATCCAACTAAATCTAAAAAATTAGGTTGGGTACCGCAATATGATTTGGCCGGTTTGGTTAAGGAAATGGTGGCGAGTGATTTGGAGCTATTGAAGAGGGCTAGGTAAAGCGGTTATCGGTTATTTGTTATCTGTTGTCGGTTGTTTTTAATGGGACGCTGATTAAACGGATTCGCTAAAGCGAAACACTGATGAAAACGGTTTTTTTTGAATTTTTGACTTGAGCGTTGGTGGTTTTCGAAAAGTAAGAGGTTTACAAATCTTTAAAGGCATGAAGTTGGGAGTCTTTACGGATTGAGATAAGCCGTGTTGCAAACGCTTCGATGTGGTTATTGATATAAGTAGGTACTCGTCGCTGACGAGTCAGAGAACTTGACAAACAAGCCAGTTGGGAGTAATTGTTTGAAGGTTTAAAAGGTTAAGCGGTGAGGAAAAAGTTAAACCTATTTAAAATGTCAGATTCGATTAAACAATTAAGCAATTCACCAACTAAACAATTCACCAAGTGCACACTACACCCTTAAAAATTCAAATGAAAAAAATAATACTCCTTTTTACTCTTCTATTTTGTGTCCAATTGGAGGCGCAAACTTATATAAAATACAATCCGGTGCCCAATATTTTTGGAGCTATCAATTTGGGGGTAGAAACCTCGATTGGGAAAAAGACCAGCTTTTCGTTTGACATCCTAACTTCGCCTTGGGACATTAACGGCAAACCCAGGAAGTTTATCTTTTTTGTGCCTGAGGTGCGGTACCATTTCAAAGAGCAGTACAAAGGATTTTATGCCGGTGGTCATGTCGGCTATGTTCAATATAATAGCCAGAAATGGAATTATGATTATCTTCCCGATTATTATCAACAAGGTTTTGGCTACTTCATTGGTGCTACAGTTGGTTACCAACTTCCCATTGCTAAAAAATGGAATTTAGATTTTTTCATAGGAGGTGGCTGGCAGGAGGGCTTTTATAAGGGTTACGACGGTGCAACGGGCGAACGAATAGATGGTGCTACCGATTGGAATGTCAGTGGTGACTGGTATTTGTATCGCGGAGGGGTCATGGTTTCGTATAAAATTGGAGGTTGAGTTAATGGTTATCGGTTATCGGCTAGGTGATAAGAGGTTGTCAGTTATCTGTTATGTGTTAATTGGGTTATTTTTTAATTTTTTAAGGGTTTAAAATTGTTTAATCGGTTAATAGTTTAAAGTTTAAAGTTTAAGGTTGTTTAAAATTGTTTAACTGGTTATCGGTTAAGGTTTAAAAGTTTAAGGTTTAAGGTTTAAAGTTGTTTAAAGTAGTTGATAACGTGAGCTTATAGAATACAGCCCTAGCCCCAACTCCTCCAAAAGAGGGGCATTATTTCAGGAGAATTAATAGTGCTATCATGCAGAAAACGTTATTTTATATTGATTTTTTTAGAATACAATTTTGCTTCGGGATGACCGCTACTAATGAAGTTTTAGTATCTAAGGGCTTCGCCTGTGCTCCGCGTAACAAAATAGATATAAATTAACATTGCTTTTTTTAGAATAAAATTTTGCTTCGGGAGGACAAAATTTAAATTTTATGGATTTGAATCCGTAAAAGTTGCCTCTTTTTAGGATTTGAATCCGTAAAAGTTGTATTTTTGTTCATTATTGTTGCTGTTATGATTGAAAGAATACTAGAAAAGATAGTTAAAAATAAAGTCTACACGGGGAAAGCTATCGTTTTGTTGGGTGCGCGCCAAGTTGGAAAAACCACTTTGTTGAAAATGCTTTTTGGTACTGCCGATGAGGTGTTGTGGATGAATGGCGATGAAATGGACGTACAAGCATTATTTGCAACTATTTCCGCGACGCGATTAAAAGCAATTTTTGGGAATAAGAAAATAATTATTATCGATGAGGCTCAGCGCATTCAAGACATAGGTTTGCGCATGAAACTGATCACCGATCAAATTCCAGACGTTCAATTGGTTGTTACGGGAAGTTCGTCCTTTGAACTGGCGAATAAACTCAATGAGCCCTTAACAGGACGTAAATGGGAATACAAAATGTTTCCCTTGTCTTTTGCAGAAATGGTAGCACATCACGGTTTATTGGAAGAAAATCGACTTTTGGCGCACCGAATGGTCTATGGGTATTATCCGGATGTGGTTAGCAATGTGGGTATCGAAAAAGAAATTTTAAAGCAGTTGTCCACTAGTTATTTGTATAAAGACGTGCTGCTGTTAGAGCAAATCAAAAAACCAGAAGGACTTATCAAATTACTGCAAGGCTTGGCCTATCAAGTTGGTTCCCAAGTTTCGTATAATGAATTGTCCCAACTCACTGGTCTTGATGCTAAAACTGTAGAAAAATATATTGCAGTTTTAGAACAGACTTTTATTATATTTCGATTGGGCTCTTTTAGCAGAAACCTTCGTTCCGAACTCAAAAAAAGCAGAAAAATCTATTTTTACGACAATGGAATACGCAATGCTTTGATTGCCAATTTCAATCAAGTAGAGTTGCGGACCGATGTAGGCGCTTTATGGGAGAACTTCATGGTGTCGGAGCGCATGAAACACAATCAGTATGCTCAAAATTGGAGCAATTCGTGGTATTGGCGCACCAAAGAACAAAAAGAAATTGATTATATCGAAGAACAAGCGGGCGTATTGACCGCTTTTGAGTTCAAATGGAATCCTGATGCCAAACACAAAATACCTAAACTTTTTCTGGAAACCTATCCTGAAAGTGAATTTAAAGTCATACATCGAGATAATTTAGAGGATTTTTTGATATAAGAGAAAAGGTTAATTGTTTAAGGTTTAGGAGTTTAACGTTGTGTTATTGGTAAGTGGTTAGGGTTAATAAGTTTAATCCTTTGACCCTTCGTCGGGCTCGGGACAGGCTCAGCTCGGGACAGGCTCAGCTCGGGATAAACTAGCTCAGGGTGACGGTTTTATAGGTTACAAGAAGTGAAGTCGCTCAATAAACAGTTACCAGTGAAGCGATTAAGTAGTTAACCCTTTTCGAAAAAAGTGAAGTGGTTGGCTAGCCTAAGCCAGATTGTCGTGTTAGAGCGCGCATTAATTGTTGGCTAAACGAGTACAAAGACAGAGCGAGTGGGGTTACTATCATTAAAAAGTTAATTAGTAAATATGAGATATATACAAGCAAATAGTGATGTTACAAATCGTTTCTTGAAAAGTGCATTTGCCACAGACATGTGCTATATGTCAACGGAACAAGTTATTCATTGGCTTTTAGAACAAAATAAGAAAGTAAAAGTAACAATTAATAAAATTAATTTTGATTGCTTGGAATCTTGGAGTTTTGATGAAAATAAATTAAGTCACAATTCAGGTAAGTTTTTCAGTATTGAAGGAATCAATGTTAAAACAAATTGGGGATTAATACCCGAATGGGATCAACCCATTATTAATCAACCCGAGGTTGGATATCTGGGTTTTATTGTGAAGGAAATTAATGGGATATTACATTTTTTAACTCAGGCTAAAATAGAACCAGGAAATGTAAATTATGTTCAGTTGTCTCCCACATTACAAGCTACCAGAAGCAATTACTCACAGGTTCACAAAGGTAAAAAACCTTTATATTTAGAGTATTTCCAGAATGCTACGCCAAATCAAATTCTTTTAGATCAACTGCAGTCGGAGCAAGGCGCACGTTTTCTTCGTAAACGGAATCGCAATATTATAATTAAAATTGACGAAGATATTCCCATTCACGATAATTTTGTTTGGTTGACTTTGGGACAATTAAAAAAATTGATGCAAAAAGATAATTTGGTTAATATGGACACTCGAACGGTTATATCAGGCATACCATTGGGGAGTTTTCCAGCTGAAGTAGTTAATTTTTTTAATATTATTCAAACCAATGCAAACACGATTCATTCCAGTTTTTTGAAGTCGGCGCTTACTGACGGTGGAGGCCTTCATTCTATAGAAAATATTATTACTTTAGTTACCCATTTAAAAAGTACTTTCGATCTTAATGTTAAGCAAACTCCATTAAGTAAAATGAGAAATTGGATAATTGATGATAAAGAAATTTTTCATGAAGAAGGAAAATTTTTTAAGGTTATAGCTGTTGATGTTGAAATTGGAAACCGTGAAGTTGTGCAATGGAGTCAGCCAATGATTGAACCCGCACAGGAGGGCTTGTGTGCTTTTGTTTGTAAAGAAATTGACGGTATTCTTCATTTTGCTGTACAAACAAAACTTGAATGTGGAAATCATGATATTATAGAATTCGCCCCTACAGTGCAAACTTTAACGGGAGATTATAGGAAGACCAAACAGGGCGATTTACCATTTTTAGATTATGTTTTAAATGCTAAACCAGAGCAGATAGTTTTTGATACTATGCAGTCTGAAGAAGGAGGTCGTTTTTTTAGAGAGCAAAATAGAAATATTATTGTTATAGCCGGTGAAGAGATTGCTGTCGAGTTGCCAGAAAAGTATGTTTGGATGACATTGAATCAACTGTATACTTTTTTAAAATTCAATAACTTTCTCAACATACAGGCTCGTAATCTTATTTCAACAATATCTTTTATTTAAAATATGATAAAAATCAAAATTGGAATATTAGGTTGTGCAGACATTGCAAGAAGGCTGGTCGTACCTAATATCATTGCTAGTAATAAGTACGAAATCATTGCCTTTGCCAGCAGAGATAAGAAAAAAGCTTTATATTTTTCTAGTCTTTTTGGTGGCGAAGCAATTGAAGGATATGAAAATTTATTAGATAGAAACGATATTGATGCCGTATACATTCCATTGCCTACAGGTATGCATTACGAATGGATTACTAAATCATTACAAGCAGGAAAGCACGTTTTTGCTGAAAAATCAATAGCTACAACATTTAAAGAAGTGCAAGAAATAATTGAGCTAGCTAGGAGAAGCAACTTGTGTGTTTTTGAGAATTTCATGTTTCCATACCACTCCCAGTTTGAATTTGTCAATAAAAAAATCAATGAGGGGAATATAGGGGAAATACAGTTGTTGCGTAGTTCTTTTGGATTTCCAAAATTTGATATTGAAAATAATATAAGATACAAAAAATCATTGGGCGGAGGTGCGGTTATGGATGCTGGCGCTTATACGGTAATGGCATCTCAATTTTTATTGGGAACGAATCAAAAACTTATCAGCGCGACAACTAATTTTAGCGGTTTTGAAGTTGATTTCCACGGAACAATTGTTCTTGAAAGTGAAAGCAAAATTGTTTCGCAATTGGCATTTGGATTTGATAATTTTTATCAAAACAATATAGAATTATGGGGTACTAAAGGGAAACTAATTATCGATAGAGCTTTTACCGCAGGTCCAGGATTTTTACCAAAAGTAATTATAGAAAACCAAAATGAAAAGCACGAGTATATTTTACCTGCAGATAATCATTTTGTTAAAATCTTAAATCTCTTTCACGACGCTATTGTTTGTAGTAATTTTGGCATGCAATACGATCAAATCATTTCGCAATCTTCTTTATTAGATCAAGTTAGAAATTTTACCTCCAAATTATAATTATGAATTCTCAAAAGACATTTACTAGCATTATCATTGGTTCGAATGGCTATATTGGTCGTAATCTTTCATTTCTTTTATATCAAAGAGGAATAAAAAACATTGATTATGATGTTCAAGCAAGTACAGATTATCCTTGGATGAACTATTCAAAGTTAAATGTGACTTCTAAGGATGATTTTTGTAGGATAGGTAGCGATGTCGATGTTATCTACTTTATGGCGGGTCTTACCGGGACAGTAGACGGTTTTGCATCTTATGAAAGTTACTACAATGTAAACGTAATCGGTTTGACCAATCTTTTGAATTACTTGAAAGAGAATAATTTAAAGGCTAAAATTGTTTTTCCTTCAACTCGTTTAGTTTATAAAGGATTAGAAAACAAAGCCCTTGAAGAAGATGCTGTAAAGTCTCCCAATACTATTTATGCCTTGACTAAATTAATATGTGAAGATACTCTTGATTTATATCACAGGATGTTTAATATAAAATATAGTGTTTTTAGAATATGTGTGCCTTATGGGAATTTAATCGATTTAGATTATTCCTATGGAACGATTGGTTTTTTTATTGAAAAAGCCAAGAATAGAAAAAACATCACTCTTTATGGTGATGGTTCCCTTAAGAGAACCTTTACGGATGTATATGACATCTGCGATATTTTGATTAAGGCTGCAAATAACCCAGAAATTGTAAATTCTATCTATAATATTGGTGGGGAAACATTTTCTTTGTTGGATGTTGCAAAAAAAATTGCTGATAAATATGAAGTTGGGATTGACTTTGTTGATTGGCCTGAGATGGCTTTGAAGGTGGAATCTGGGGATACAATTTTTTCGTCAAAAAAATTGAATGAATGTATTTCAAATTATGAGTATAAGTCTTTGAGTGAATGGTCTAATTTATTAATGCCTTAAAGGCTTTTTAAGTTAAATATTCTTAAATAAAAATTAAAACATTTCAATTTATACGCCGCTTAGTTACTATAATTTACCAATGATTAAAATTTCTCATAAAATAAATATTACTATGGCAGTGTTAGAGCATTTTGTTAATGCAATAACAATGTTTATTAGTTATAGAATTGTAGTTCAATATTTAGGACTAGAGCAGTTAGGGTTATGGTCTATTCTACTTGCGATAATGTCATTAACGTCAGTAGGAACGGCTGGATTTGCTAGTAGTGCCGTGAAATTTGTTTCGAAATATGTTGCACGAAATGAACCGAGAAAGGTTATTTCTATCATAGAAACTACAGTAATTACAGTTTTGATTTTTACTATTGTAATGTTAGGTTTAATTTTGTTATTATTTCACTTTTTTAAATCTACTTTTTTTGAAGCAAGTGAAATACTAGCAATCGTTGAGATATTGCCAACGCTGGTAATTAGTTTTGTGTTTGGTTTTGCCGGAAGTGTATTTTTGTCTTCTTTAGATGGGCTGCGTTTAATTCATATTAGAAGTGCAATAGGTATTATTTCAAAAGTTTTTTTTTTATTATTAGTATATCTTTTTATTAATGGTTATGGATTGCGTGGACTGGCAATTTCATTATTAGTTCAAAATTTAATTGTACTAGCTCTAGGTGCAATCGCTGTAAAATCAAATGTTAAAGGAGTAAATGTATTATTCTGTAAATTTGACAAAAACACTTTTACTGAAATATTTCATTACGGCTATCAATTTCAAATTATTTCGATTTTTCAAATGTTAGTCGACCCGCTGACTAAATTTCTATTAAAATCTCACGGGGGTCTAACGAGTGTTGGGTATTTTGAATTAATTTACAAATTTCTTTTTCACGCAAGGCAAATAATTGTTGTTGCTATTAGTACGTTTGTTCCAACTGTTGCTGCGCTACACGAAGAGAAGGAAGATAACTTAGGTAATTTGTTTAAGACCATCTTTAGTATTACGTTTATAACTTCAATAGTTGTTCTAACTATTGTGCTAGCTGTTTTTCCAGTAGTTATGAGTTTTGTAAAAGTTAATATGAACTCTGAAGTTAATGTTTATTCTTCTTTTATTTATCTTGGTTTGATTTTTAATCTTTTCGCGGTAACCCCTTTCATGTTTAATTTAGGAACTGGTAAATTAAAATTTAATAATTACTCTGCGGGTGTGATGGCAGTGTTAAATATTGTTTTTTCATCTATTATTGGGTATTATTATTCAGGTATTGGCGTAATAATTGGCTGGATGTTGGCTCAAGTTGTTTCAAATCTGTACTTATTTTTCTCTTACTTAAAATCCGAAAAAATTGCATTAAAAGGCGTTATTAATAAATATGACATTATCTTGCTGATTTTAGTTATATTGTATCTAACTGTTAATTTTATTTTCAACAATCTTAATACAACTAGCCTATTTTCAACTGTTCTAATTAGTTTTTTTATACCAGTTTTAATTATTGGTTATCCTTTATTAAACAATGATAAATTTAAGTTTACAGTAAATTATATTAAACAAAAGATTAGAAAATAAAATGAAAATATACCTAGTTAACTATGCTACAAAAGGCTATAAAGTAAAGCAAAGATTAAATACTGTATCAGGAAAAATATTTGGCAAGTTTGATAAAATATTTTCTTTTGACCCGAAAGATATTGATAAGGATTTTGCGCTCTCAAATAGAAACATACTAAAAATTGAAAAAGGTGCTGGTTTATGGCTTTGGAAACCTTATTTTTTTAATATAGTTTTTAATGAAAAATTGGAATATGGTGATTACTTATTTCATTGTGATTCATCTTCGTTTTTTATTCGAAATGTACGACCTTTAATTGAATTATTAGAGCAGTCTAATTTAGATATAATGGCTTTCGCCCTACCATTAACTGAAAAGGAGTGGACGTCCCCGAAGTTGTTAAGTTACTTTAATGCTAATGAAGAAATATTAAATTCCAATCAAATACTTGCTAATTTTCTTATAGTGAAGAAATCAAAAGAAACTCAATCTTTTGTTAAAGAATGGTTAGAACTTTGCTCAAATATTCAGTTATTAAATGATAATGGAATTATTGATGATAAGTATCCTTCTTATTTCAAAGAGCATAGGTATGATCAATCTATTCTTAGCTTATTGTGTAAAAAGTATTCAGTTGAGCCTTTTCGTGACCCATCACAATTTGGAATTTTTCCCGAAATGTACAGGAATAATGGGGCAATTATTGAAACAAAAGTGCTCAATTCTCCTTATAAGACAACTATCATTCTAATAAGAAAATCAAATTTTTTTGTTGAGTTTTTTAAGTACAATGCCAAGGTAACTTTAAAGATGTTTTTCCCCAATTTGTATTTAAAATTATTAAAGAAATAGTGCTTTATTAACTAGATTGTTATGAAAAAAAAAACGCTCTTTTATATTGATTGTATTGATGGTCATTATTTGGAATATATGCATCATTTGTATATGAATTGTGACAACATAAAAGACGAAAACTTTGTGTTTATGGTGCCACCAGCATTTAATACTTTATCAGACAAATTGCAGTGGCCAAAATTCAGTAACGTTGAAATTAAGTATATTTCAGCTAATGATATTAAGAAGATAAATGTAAATGGAATTCGTAAATCTTTTAATTTGTGCAATTTATTAAAAAAATCAATAGAAGAAAATATTGTTTCAGATGTCTTTTTAATCTCCTTAATGGGATTTATGCCATTTCTTCCTTTTTTTGTTGATAAGAAAGTTAAAGTTTCTGGTATTATTTATCTGATTTATTTGTATCGATGGCGCAGTTCAAACATTAAAACGCGATTTTTAGATTCAATTAAATATTTTATTTTTTCTAAATCAAAAATATTTTCAAAAATATTTTTATTGAATGATGTTGTTGCCCCTGTTTATTTAAATAAAAAGTTTAAAACTAGTGTTTTTCGCTATTTGCCAGATCCTTTTATGCATAGCCCCAAAAATCATTATGTGGATTTTCGTACTAAATGGGGTGTTTCAGATGAAATAGTTGTTTGTTTGCATTTCGGAGCTTTAACTAAAAGAAAGGGAACAATAGATATTTTAAAAGCGATAATTAATGCTGACAAATCGTCAATTGGCAACTGTTGTTTTGTTTTTGCGGGTAAGATTTTTGACGATATACAAACCTCGTTTTATTCCTTAGTTGGTGAAGCTCAAAGCAAATCTCAAATCATTGTTTTTGATGAATTTTGCGATTATGAGTTTATAAATTCTCTATGTTATTCTAGTGATTTTATACTCATACCATATAAAAATCCAGAACAAAGTAGTGGTGTAATTGGTTATGCGGCTCAATTTAAAATTCCAGTCATAGCGCCAAAGAATGGTCTTTTAGGAAAGTTGGTGCGAAGAAATAGGTTGGGTTTTACTTTTGATGATATTGATAGTTCGGGCTTGCATTATTTTTTTAATAATATTGAGAATTTTAAAATGAAAGTTGATTCACGATATTTAGTTGATAAAACAATTCCTGCTTTTAACAATTTAATATTTCGATAAATGCGATATAATTTTTCTATTTTTGACTTGTGGCCGTATGCTATAATTAGCTTGGTTTTTCTTTTTTGTTTTAATAACAAGAAGGGAAATAATTCAAAAATAATATTTATTACATTGTTCTTATTTTCTGCTTTGAGATATGATATCGGTTGGGATTATATGTCGTATTTGGAAGAAATTCAAGGGGGAATAAATGAATTAAAGCTTAGTAGATTCGAACCGCTTAGTAAGGCTATTTTAATTTTTTCTGCAATTACTAACTTCTATCCATTTACTTTTATTGTTTTTTCATTTGTAATATTAATATTTGTTAAATATGCAATCGACAAATATTCATATAATTCTACAATTTCTTGGTTGGTTTTTTATTCATTACCTTTATTTTTCTTTGCATCACTATCAACTTTAAGGCAATCTGCTGCAACGGCATTGATTTTATATTCCTTTACATTTGCTAAAGAAAAGAAGTTTATTTATTTTATAATCTGCATAATTCTGGCTTCATCTTTTCATTCGTCTGGAATTATTGGGCTTTTCATACTTCCATTAGTAATTCTCAAAATAGATAAGAAGATAAATATACTATTATTAATATCATCTTTTTTATTTGCTTCTATCACTAAGGAATTTTTAGAAGATTATTTTTACGGGTTTTCCATATTTGAAAGGTTTACAGAAGTTTATGTAGGTTCAGAGGCTTCGCAAACTTCGGGATCCTCGTCACTACAGTATTTATATTATTTAATTGCGGTATTTAATTTATTGTTTTATAACAAACTAGTTTCTTTTAATGAAATGAATAAATTATTTATCAGTATTTCTAATTTTGGTGTTGTTGTTTTTAATTTATTAATCTTTGAGCCAATAAGTGCTTTAAGGATCAGTGCGTTTTTTCTAATATTTTGGATTTTTTTATTTCCATATTATGGTAGAATATTTTCAAAAAAAATTTCAATCGTAGTGTCGTCATCGCTAGTTTTTGTTTTAATAGCATTATCTTTTTTTTATGTAAACATGTATATAAATTCCTATGAAAATAGAATTCAAGAAAAAGTTTCTTTTTTGCCATATAAATTTTGGTGGGACAATTATTAGTAACTTCATTGGGCACCTCGTTTATAAAAATTTTGGTTTATGAAAATAGCTTTAGTATTATCAACAAATGTTAGTCATTCCCCATATATTTATAATTATATTAAGATATTTGAACAAATAGGAATTGAATTTGATATTATTAGTTGGAATAAAAATAATATCGCTGAGAAAGTAGCTTTTAGTTTTGATAAATATACTGACAGAAAAAAGAGCAGAATTGTTCGTATAAAATCTTATCTTGAATATATTTGTTTTGTATTGAATGTACTCAAAAAAAACAATTATGATCGAATAGTGCTTTTTACGATTCCAATAGGTATTCTGTTATATCCATATTTAAAAATGGTATTAAAAAAAGCGTACATTTTGGATATTAGAGATTATTCAATAGTTTTGCGATTTATTCCTAATTTCTTTATTGATTTAATTATAAAACATTCCTTTAGTGTAGTAATTTCCTCACCAGGTTTTTCAACGTGGCTTCCGTTTAAATATGAATATGTAATTAGTCACAATAATAATTTTTATCAAGAGCCTAATGTAAAGTCAATCTCTTTGCGCAAAAACGCAAAGAATGAAATTTTGACAATAGGTGCATTACGTGATTATGAGGCAAATCGCATAGTAATAGATTCGTTTAAAAATAATAGCTATTTTTCAATGAAATTTGTTGGTGAAGACATTGCTTATGTTCCTTTAGTTAACTACGTGAATACTAATAATATTGAAAATGTGTTTTTTACTGGATGGTACGATAAAAAAGATGAAGTGAAATATTTGAAAAATGTATCATTAATTAATATTTTTATGCCGAATGATATTAATAGTAAAACTCTGATGTCGAATAGATTTTATTTAGCAATTAATAATAGAATACCTGTTATAGTGAGTGCTGATTCAACCCAAGCTGAATATGTACAAAGATTTAATTTAGGTGTAATCGTCGAACAAAATGATAACATTAAATCTCAAGTTTTAAGATATATTGATAACTTTGATGAAGATGTTTTTATTCAAGGGACAGAAGAATTCTTATTAGAGATAAATTTGGATCAGTATCGATTTAATTCTTTGCTTCTTAAATTTACTGCAAAAAATAATTAAATTCTTAAAATTAATCTATATTAGTTTAGCACAAAGCATTTTGTTTAAATATTTACTGTTTGATATAGCTATTATTAGCTTGCATTCAGCCACGAGAATTTAGAAAGTTTTATTAATTATATGAAGATCTCAATCATCACCGTTTGCTATAATAGTGAACAACATATAGCCTCTGCTATAGCCTCCGTTTTATCTCAAACTTACAATGATATTGAATATATTATAGTTGATGGATGTTCGACAGATACTACTTTACATATTATTAAAGAATTTGAACCACAATTTAATGGCAGATTGAAATGGATAAGTGAAAAAGATTCAGGTCTGTATGATGCAATGAATAAGGGGGTAAAGATGGCGACTGGTGAAGTGATTGGTTTAATCAATTCTGATGACTTGTTTTGCGATACTTTAGCAATCGAGAAGGTTATGAAAATTTTTAGTACAGACATTACATTAGATTCTGTATATGCAGATTTGTATTATGTCTCACAAACCGATACAGATAAGATAGTTCGGCGATGGGTTACGGGCAAGCAAAAGCCATTTAAAAATGGATGGCATCCAGCTCACCCTACGTTTTATATTAAAAAGGAAGTTTACGATAGTGGAGGATACTTTAATCTTGACTTCAAATTGGCTGCCGATTTCGAAATTATGTTGCGTTTTTTAGAAAGATATCATATTTCGGCATACTATCTAGCAGACCCGCTTGTAAAAATGCGTCTTGGTGGAGAGACTAATAAGAGCCTCAAAAATATTTATAACCAAAATATCGAGTGTATAAAAGCGTTTACTGTAAATCAGATCCAAGTAAATAAATTACTTTATCCCTTATACCGGACAATCCCTAAACTATTGCAGTTCAAATAATAAAATTGCTACAATTTGTAATAAGAAAGATGGATAAAATACTTTTAACTGGAGCAAACGGTTTTTTGGGCAGAACAATTGCAAAAACTTTGCAGGATAATTTTAAAATTTTTAGTTTATCACGTAAAAGGGGTGATTATAAAATTTCATTAGATAAAGAAATACCTCTTTTTAATCAAAAATTTGACTTAGTTATCCATTCTGCGGGCAAAGCTCATGTTGTACCAAAAACAGCTCACGAAAAAAAGCAATTCAATGATGTAAATGTAGTTGGCACCGCAAATCTTTTGAAAGGATTAGAACAATCTGGAATTCCCAAGCAATTTGTGTTTATAAGTTCGGTGTCTGTTTACGGTAAGGAAGAAGGAACGTTAATAGCAGAAAATTCAATCTTGGGAGCTACCGATGCTTATGGTTTGAGTAAAATTGCTGCTGAAAAATTGATAGCCGATTGGTGTCAAAAAAAACAAGTAGTTTGTACAATTTTGCGGTTGCCTTTACTAGTTGGTGCGCATCCTCCTGGAAATTTGGGTTCGATGATAAAAGCAATCGGAAAGGGTTATTATTTTAATATTGGCGGAGGACTCGCTAAAAAGAGCATGGTAGTAGCAGAGGATGTCGCTCGCTTTATTCCAAAGGTCGCTTCAATAGGCGGTATTTATAATCTTACGGATGGGCAACATCCCTCTTTTAAGGAATTGAGTTATGCAATAGCCATAAAACTTGGAAAAACTGAACCTAAAAATTTATCGCTTTTTGTTGCTAAACCAATGGGCTATGTAGGCGATTTATTGGGTAATAAGGCTCCAATAAATAGTAAGAAAATTAAAAAAGTCACTGCCGATTTGACTTTTGATGATACTAAAGCAAGAAATGTTTTTGGTTGGGACCCACAAAATGTTTTGAGGTATTTTGAAAGTGAACCATAAATAGGGAAACGAATTAGCTTACAAAAACTCAGCGAGAGTTATGTAGTGAATAATGCTAAACTAGTTGGAGTGCTGGGCGAACCTTTACCCATAGCATCAAAGGATGGGCTGCTGGGGACGTTGACGTCGTTTCAGAGGTGAGAGAGACGAAGTTAGAAGTACGAAGTTAGAAGTACGAAGTGGGAAGTGGTCCTTCGACCCTTCGTCAGGCTCAGGTCAGGCTGAGCTCAGGATGACAGGAAAGTTGGAAGTGAGAAGTACGAAGTTGGAAGTGAGAAGTTAGAAGTTAGAAGTGGGAAGTACAATATACGAGGTACGAGGTTTGAAGTGGGAAGTTAGAAGTGGGAAGTTATCTGTTATCTGTTGTCTGTTTGTATTTTTAGTTTATAAGTATAAAAACTAATTATTTATTGCTATGTTTGTGGTTATAACCATAAAAAATATTAAATGATACCAAGAGCGATTTATTTGCAACAACTGTGGCAGTTTATAGACAAGCCTCAAATTAAAATACTTACTGGTATTCGTAGGAGTGGCAAATCTTCGGTATTGCTTTTGTTGAAAGAGGAATTGCTTAGGAGACAGGTGCAAGAAACGCAGATTATTCACCTTAATTTTGAAAGTTTTGAGCACATTGCCTTGCGCACTGCCGAGTCTTTGTACACCTACATTAAACAGCAAGTTAGGACCGATACTCGATACTATTTTTTGTTGGATGAAATACAAGAGGTCTCAGATTGGGAGAAAGTTGTGAATTCTTTTTTGGTCGATTTCAAAGCCGATGTTTATCTTACGGGTTCTAATTCGCATTTGTTGTCTTCTGAGTTGGCTACTTATTTGGCAGGACGCTATGTTGAAATTCCTATTTATACGCTATCGTTCGCCGAATACTTGCAGTTTCAGCAATACTATTTTCCAGATAAAAAACAAGCTACTCGCGCGGCTTTTGAGACTTATTTGAGTTTTGGAGGTTTTCCTGTTATTCATACCGCCAATTATTCCGAAGAAAATGCCTATAAGGTGGTTTATGATATTTATTCTTCCGTTATTCTTCGCGATACTGTACAGCGCTATAAAATAAGGGATGTGGAGTTGTTAGAACGCGTAGTAAAATACGCTTTTGACAATATTGGAAACACTTTTTCAGGAAAAAATGTCGCGGATTATTTTAAAAGCCAGCAGCGCAAAATCGATGTGAATACCGTTTACAATTACCTGCATGCGCTTGAGGGTGCTTTCATTCTTTTTAGGACGCCACGATATGATGTCAAGGGAAAAGAAATACTGAAAACCCAAGAAAAATTTTATGTTAGTGATTTGTCTGTTCTTTATGCTGTTATGGGCTTCCGTTCTCGGATGATTTCTGGACTATTGGAAAACCTAGTGTTTCTTGAACTTAAACGCAGAGGGCATCAAGTCTACGTAGGTAAATTGGACGATAAAGAGATTGATTTCATTGCTGAAAAACAAGGGGAGAAATTATACGTGCAAGTGGCTTACAAATTAGAAAGTGAAGCCACCGTAGCAAGAGAGTTTTCCTCCCTTTTGGCGGTTAAAGATCAGTATCCTAAGTACGTGGTCACTATGGATACATTTTGGAAGGAATCTGTTGAAGGGATAAAACATGTTCATATTGCGGATTTTTTATTGATGGATCGGTTTTTTTGAGGTATGTGAAGGGGAAGTACGAAGTACGATATACGAAGTACAAGGTTAGAAGTTAGCAGTACGAGGTTAGAGGTACGAGGTTAGAGGTACGAAGTTATCTGCAATCTGTTATCTGCAATCTGTTATTTATTAATCGAGGTTGATTGTCAATTATATGGTTCCAAAAATTATATCCGGAGGTTGTCACCAAGATGCTAGAGGGTCTTTGTGTTTTAATAATGATTTTGATGCTACGGCTATCAAAAGGATTTATGTTATTGAGAATGTTAGTTCCGAATTTGTTAGAGCTTGGCGTGGGCATCAAATAGAAGCGCGCTGGTTTTCGGCTATTGCTGGTTCGTTTGCTATCGAATTGATTGCCATTGATGATTGGGATGCGCCTTCTCCGAATTTAAAGCGGATGTCGTTTCAGCTCCATTCGACTGCGCTAGATGTTTTGCATATTCCAGCGGGTTATGTTAGTAGTATCCGGGCGCTAGAAGCGGGTTCGAAACTACTCGTTATGGCCAATTACGCGCTGGGGGAATTGGATGATGAATATCGTTTTGAGGTGGGTTATTTTCAGTGAGAATGGTTAATTGGTTAATTGGTTAATTGGTTAATCGGTTAATTGGTTAATTGTTTAATTGGTTAATTGTTTAATTGGTTAATGGGGTAATAAATTAATATACTAATATGTTTAATAGAGTTGTATCTTTTTTTGTGCTGCTGCTTGTTTCGCCTCTTTTTTTGGTAGTAGCCCTTTTCATATTCTTGGAGGATGGTTTTCCGATTTTCTTTACCCAGAAAAGGGTGGGGGTAGATTATTCTTTTTTTCATATCTACAAGTTTCGGTCTATGAAAAAAGACACTCCCAATGTGGCCACGCATTTATTAGCAGATCCTGAAAAATATGTTTTGAAGATAGGTCGCATTATCCGAAAGCTCAGTTTGGACGAGTTGCCTAATCTCATTAATATTATCAAAGGGGAAATGGTTTTTGTGGGACCTAGACCCGCTTTGTACAATCAAGATGATTTGATGCAACTTCGAGTGGCGGCTGGCGTAGATCGGCTTGTGCCAGGGCTTACGGGTTGGGCTCAAATTAATGGTAGAGACGAAATAGGTTTGGAGGAGAAAGTACAGTACGAAAAAGAATATTTGGAACGCCAATCCTTTTGGTTTGATTTGAAAATCATTGCCCTTACTTTTCTGAAGGTGTTGCATTCGAAAGGGGTGAAGCATTGAGGGGTTTGGGGTTTGGGGTTTAAAGTTTTACGTTTATAGTTTATAGTTTATAGTTTAGGGTTTATAATTCAGAGCTGATTGGGAGGTAGTATCATAAAGAAATAATAATTCGATTTCTATTTCAAATTTTCATCCGTCAAATACTTATTGTTATGTCAATTTTTGAATTACTTGTTACGTATCGTTTTTCACGCTATTACAAAATTGGGTTTTTGGTATGGGATATTATCTTATTGAATACCGCAATACTTTGCTCCTATTTTTTTCTAAACGGTTATTTTCCGTTATCGTTTTCTAGCGAGGACAGGGAAATTTCGCTGCTTTCGAATGTTTTTTGGGTGATGCTGTTGCTTTACAAGGACTCTTATCGATTGGTGCGAACCGAACGTATTGAGTCGATTCTATATCGAACGACAAGAATCCTATTGTTTCATATTGCTATTATTGCAACGGTAATTCTTGTACTAGACATTTTTGAAGTTTCTGGTTTGAGATTGGTGTATTTCTACGCTAGTTTTTTTGTGCTGCTGGTGTGTTTTAGGATCTTCTTTATGAAATTGCTAAAATTTGTTCGCGCCAAAGGGTATAATTTTCGCAGGGTCATCATTGTCGGTGCCAACGCGATGGGAGAACGGATGAATCGGATTTTGACGAAAGACCTGACCTACGGGTATAAGGTTTTGGGTTTTTTTGATGATGAAAGTGATGGTACAATGCTTAAGGCGCCGCTATTGGGAAATTTGGATGCTATTTCGGGCTATTTGGAAAATCGGGAGCAGCATCAGAAAATTGATGAGATGTACGTTTCTTTGCATATTGATAAAATTGAAATCATCAACAAGTTGACCATGCTCTGCGATCGGCATTTGGTTCGGATTAGATACGTGCCTGATTTTCAGCAATATACCAAAACAAATAGGGTTCAGGTTGCCTTTTATGGCAATGGGAATATTCCGGTTTTGATGCGAAGAAAAGAACCTTTAGAAGTCACCGCCAATCGCATCATTAAGAAAATTTTTGATTTTTGTTTTTCGCTATTCGTCATTGTTTTTATTTTTTCGTGGTTGTTCCCCATCATCATCTTATGTATCAAATTAAATTCGAAAGGTCCTGTTTTTTTTGTTCAAATGCGCTCGGGTAGAGACAATCGGTCGTTTCCGTGTTATAAATTCAGAACCATGTATGTCAATACGGAGGCTAATGTTGCACAAGCTTCCAAGAATGATGCCCGGATTACCAAGGTTGGGGCTTTTTTGCGGCGAACGAGTTTAGACGAGTTGCCTCAATTTTTGAATGTGTTGGTTGGGAATATGTCGGTAGTAGGACCACGACCGCATATGTTGTCGCATACGGAGCAATATTCCAATTTAATTGATAATTTTCTGGTGCGTCATTTTGCTAAACCGGGCATCACCGGCTGGGCACAGGTCAATGGGTATCGCGGAGAGACTAAAGCTTTGGCTGATATGGAAGGGCGTGTCGAACACGATATTTGGTACATTGAAAACTGGAGTTTTCTGCTAGATCTCAGGATTATTGTTAAGACGGTATTGAATGTTTTTCGGGGAGAAAAGAATGCGTTTTAGCTCCCCAGCCCCCAAAGGGGGGAGTCGGCATATCGGTTGTGGGTTGTGGGTTGTCAGTTATCGGTTGTCGGTTATCGGTTAATTGGTTATCGGTTAATCGGTTAATTGTTTAGGGTTTAAGAGTTTAAAGTTGTAAAATTGGTTAATTGGTTAATCGGTTAATTGGTTAGGGTTTCAAGTTTCAAGTTGTTTAATCGGTTAGCTAGTTGTGGGTTATCTGTATAGTGTTATTTTGGTTATTGAGTTGATTGTGAGTTGATAAGTTGAAATAAACTATGTAATTGTACATCTTGATGTGAATTTTTTATGTATTTTTGCACAATATATTATGCAATATGAATACATTATTAGAGCAATCAGAGCGCTTAATAGCACTTACCACGCTTGATTTTAAGCGTTATTTATATGATATTATTCATTGGGATAGTCGCTTGATTGGTATCAAAGGGGCTAGGGGAACTGGTAAAACGACGCTTTTGCTGCAATGGATAAAAGAACAAAATCTTGCCACGGAGAAAGCGGCTTATTTTTCATTGGATGACCTCTACTTTACGGAGCATTCGCTCAAAGATACCGTTACCCAGTTTTATAAAAATGGTGGTTCCATTTTGGCCTTAGATGAGGTACACAAGTATAAAAATTGGTCACTGGAGATTAAAAATGTGTATGATTTCTTTCCGGATTTGAAAATTATTTTTACAGGATCCTCCATTGTTGATATTTCTAAGCAAGAAGGTGATTTGAGCAGAAGAGCCTTGATGTATGAGCTTCCGGGATTGTCCTACAGAGAGTATTTGTCCATGCGGGGTATTATTCATCTTCCCGTAATAGACTTGGACGACTTGCTTTTTAATCCTATTGCGATTAAAAGGAATATTCCTCAAGGTTTTCGTCCTTTGGAACATTTCAAAAATTACTTGAACTATGGGTATTACCCATTTGGCCTGTCGGATAGTTATTCGGTTTACCAGCGGATCAATCAATTGATACGGACCATCGTAGAAGTAGATATGGCCGAACTAAAAGATTTTGATATCCGAAATGCCAAAAAACTATTGCAACTGGTTTACGTGATTGCACAGCAAGTGCCATTTAAACCCAATATATCCAGTTTGTCTGCTAAAATAGGTATTCATAGAAATTCTTTGAATAATTATTTGTATTATCTAGAGCAAGCTAAAATAATATCCTTGTTGTTTCCGGTAGGCAATAGTACGGCAGTGCTACAAAAGCCTGAAAAAATATTCTTGAATAACACTACTTTGTTAGCCGCACTTGCCGAACAGCAATCCAATACAGGAACGGTTCGCGAAACTTTTTTTCTTTCGATGTTGCAGCCTTTATATCAAGTGCAGCTACCCAAACAAGGAGATTTTTTTGTTAATAGCAAATATACTTTTGAAGTGGGAGGTAAAGGAAAAGGGCAAAAGCAACTTAGTGGTATAGAAAATGCTTGGGTTGTAAAAGATGACATCGAATTTCCAATGCTGAAAACGATACCTTTATGGATGTTTGGGTTGTTGTATTAAGTTAGAAGTTGGAAGTTAGAAGTTGGAGGTACGAAGTTGTCCTTCGACAGGCTCAGGATGACAAGTGGGAAGTACGATAGTAGAGGTACGAAGTACAATATATGCAGATGGCAGCTTGGAGGTAGCAGATTTCGAATTTCAGGTAGCAGATGGCAGATTGGAATTTGGGTTTTCAGTTATAAGTTATCAGTTAACCAATTAACCAAACAAGAGTTGAATTGAAAGAGGTATTGGAATTTGGAATTTGGGGTTTAAAAGGTGGTGTTTAAAATTTGGGATTTGTCCCTTGGTAGGGTTAGTAGTCGACGAAAGACCGGAAGTACAGGTTTATTGCATTTGAAAAATAATAAAAAATGGATGTTAGCAAAAGGCTAATGTCTATATTTGCAAACTTTAAAGTTTAAATTTTATGAAGAATTTTGTGTTGGTCAAGAAACTAATTCCATTTCTATTGGTTCTTTTGGTGTTTTCCTGCAAGCCTCGTGAGGAGTTGGTCTATTACCAGAACATTGATGGATTAGCTTCTTCAGATAAAAGGAACAGCTATGAAATCAAAATTCAGCCCGATGATATGCTGATGATTATTGTTTCGGCGGAGGATCCAGAATCGGCTTTGCCATTTAACTTGACTGCGGCTAGTGTTCCCACGACTATGGGTTCAAACGCTTATTCCAGGATAGGTCAAGAATCTCTTCAGACTTATTTGGTCGATGCTGCGGGGACTATCGATTTTCCAGTTTTAGGTCAATTGAAGGTGGCAGGGTTGTCGCGCTCTGAACTGATGCAATTGTTAGAATCCAAAATTTCCAAATACATCAAAAATCCTATTATTAACATTCGTTTGACGAATTTTAAAGTTTCGGTCCAAGGTGAGGTGACCAATCCCGGTACTTTTGCGATTAATTCGGATCGGGTTACGCTGATTGAAGCCATCAGTATGGCAAAGGATTTGACTATCTACGGCAAAAGAGATAATATTTTGATTATACGAGAAGTCAATGGGGTGAAATCCTACAATCGGGTCGATTTGACCAAGGCTGATTTTATCAATTCTCCTTTTTATTATTTGGCTCAAAATGATGTGGTGTATGTGGAGCCCAATAAGGTTCGAATCAATGGGGCCGCAGTGGGTTCGAATACCGGGGTTATTATTTCGGTAACTTCGCTAGTCATTACTTTAATTACTTTAATTGTTACGGCAAAATAACATTTTCTATGAACACCAATTTCATGTCGGAAGACGATCAAAACGAAGATTTCAATATTCGAGAAACTTTAGAAAAGTATTTAAGTCATTGGCAATGGTTTGCCTTAGGTGCTTTCCTTTGTTTGGCTATATCCTATGTTTATTTGCGTTATTCCACTCCGCAATACCAAGCGAGTACCACTATTTTGGTTAAAGATGAGAAAAAGGGAGGTATGCTTTCTGAATTGTCTGCTTTCTCGGATATGGGACTGGGCAATGCCTTGAAAAACAATGTGGATAATGAGATTGAAATTTTGAAATCGAGATCTTTGGTTGAAAATACGGTTAAGAATTTGAAATTGAATGTGGTGCTGATTAAGCATGGTAATATTGCCAGCGCAGAAACCTTCAGGGATGGACCTATTGATGTCGATTTTATTACTATTAAACCCGAATTTTACAAAAGTAAAATGCTTTTGGAGTTTATTGAGGTCAGCTCGGATCGCTTTAGTTTGGAAAGCAAATTAACTTCGGAGGCGGTTCCCACACTTCCAAAAGATAAAAAAGAATATGGGTATGGTGAAATTATTCCGACTGCCATTGGGGATTTGGTTGTTAGCAAACCAATTCTTCTCAAAAATGCTGTGCAAGATCGTTATCAATCTATAGATATCAGAGTTAGCCCGCTTGATGCTGTGGTAGCGAGTTATTTGAGTCGGCTTAAAGTGAACCCGGTCAGTAAGACGAGTAGTGTGGTTGAAATTTCGATTACCGACCCTATAGTCAAGCGTGCTGAGGTTTTTTTAGACAAATTGATTCAAATTTATAATGATGCGGCAGCGGCTGATAAGAATTTTATTTCTGAAAACACTTCAAAGTTTATCAAGGAGCGATTGGTTTTGATTACCAAAGAGCTTGATGGCGTTGAGCAAAATGTCGAAAGCTTTAAACAATCGAACAGTCTTACCGATATCGAGTCGGAAGCGGAATTGTTTATTGCTGGTTCGAACGAGTACAATAAAAAAAGTGTAGAGAATGAAATTCAGCTGAATGTGGTGGCTTCGATGCTGGACTTTTTGAAAAAAAGTACGACTGCTGATTTGTTGCCTGCCAATATTATTTCGGAGAAAGGGGAGGCTTCGGAATTAATCAGTTCCTACAATCAATTGGTATTGGAACGCAATCGTATCCTGAAATCGGCTACAGTTGCCAATCCTACGGTGGTGGCTTTAGACCAACAGATTTTGTCGCTGAAAGCGAATGTTGGGGAGAGTTTGAGACGAATGCAATCCAGTTTGACGATTCAGAAAAGGAATTTGAAAAATCAGGAAGGGCTATTGGATTCTAAAATAGGTAAAATACCTGTTCAAGAACGTCAGTTTCGGGTCATTGCTCGCCAACAGAAAGTCAAAGAGGAATTGTATCTGTATTTGATGGAGAAACGGGAGGAGACGGCCATTTCATTGGCGGCTACAGCGCCTAATGCTCGGGTTATTGATGCGGCGAAAGCTGCTATTAGTCCTGTTTCACCAAAGAAGAATATTATTTATTTGGCGGCTCTTTTGTTGGGAATACTAATTCCTTTTGGTATTTTGTATGTAAAAGATCTGTTGGACACCAAAGTCAAAAGCCGTTTTGATATTACAGATAAGTTTAGTATTCCGTTCTTGGGTGATATTCCAAGATCCTCGACTCCTAATGAAATTATCGATACCACCAGCCGAACTAGTACGGCAGAAGCGTTGCGTATCGTACGAGCCAACCTTGACTATATGTTGACCCAGGTAGCCGACGGCCAAGCCAAAAGTATTTTTGTTACTTCAACCATTCCAGGCGAGGGAAAAACCTTTTTATCGGTTAATATGGCTAGTATTTTTGCGCATGCAGGAAAAAAAGTCCTGTTAGTAGGGATGGATATTCGAAAACCTAAACTAAATGAATATGTTGGCATCACTGATCCGAAAGGATTGACCGATTATTTATCGGCCAAGAATGTCGTCATTGCAGATTATATCAATCAAATGCAAGGATACGAAGCTTTTGACGTGCTGTTGGGAGGGGTTATTCCGCCCAATCCAACGGAGTTGCTGATGAGTAGAAAAGTGGATGAATTGTTTGCCCAATTGAAGAAAGAATACGATTATATCATTGTTGACACTGCGCCAGTAAGTTTGGTGTCGGATACTATGATTATTGCCAAACATGCCGATACCTTTGCGTATGTGGTACGAGCTAATTATTTGGATAAACGCATGTTGGCTCTGCCCGATATTTTGCATCGAGAGCATAAATTACCCAATATGGCCTTTATTTTGAATGACACAGCTGTTAGTAAGGGCTATGGCTACGGCGGTTACGGTTACGGCGGTTACGGTTATGGCGGGGTTGAAAAAAAGAAAAAACCTTGGTATAAGACCATTTTTAAGAAATAGGAAAGAGAGGCGAAAGCCTCTTTTTTTGTGCCCCCTAACCCCCAAAAGGGGGAACTTGGAATGGAGAGGTTGGCAGTTATCTGTTGTGGGTTGTGAGTTGTGTCCTTCGGCAGGCTCAGGATGACAAGTGGAAGTACGATATTAGAAGTACAAGTTACAATATTAGAGGTACGATATACGATATTTGAGATTTGAGATTAGAAGTTTGTCCTTCGGCAGGCTCAGGATGACAATTGGAAGTACGATATTAGAAGTACAAGTTACAATATTAGAGGTACGATATACGATATTTGAGATTTCAGATTGGAGATTAGAAGTTGTCCTTCGGCAGGCTCAGGATGACAAGTGGAAGTACGATATTAGAAGTACAAGTTACAATATTAGAGGTACGATATACGATATTTGAGATTTGAGATTAGAAGTTGTCCTTCGACAGGCTCAGGATGACAAGTGGAAGTACGATATTAGAAGTACAAGTTACAATATTAGAGGTACGATATACGATATTTGAGATTTCAGATTGGAGATTAGAAGTTGTCCTTCGACAGGCTCAGGATGACAAGTGGAAGTACGATATTAGAAGTACAAGTTACAATATTAGAGGTACGATATACGATATTTGAGATTTGAGATTAGAAGTTTGTCCTTCGGCAGGCTCAGGATGACAGCGTTGTAGGGGTATTGGTTAATCGGTTAACTGGTTAGGTGTTTTGGGTTGTAAGTTGTGTCCTTCGACAGGTTCAGGATGACAGCGTTGTAGGGGTATTGGTTAATCGGTTAACTGGTTAGGTGTTTTGGGTTGTAAGTTGTGTCCTTCGACAGGTTCAGGATGACAGAACAAGGAAAATTTTATTAAAAGCGGTTCTCGATACATTTTTTGTTCCGTTACTCTCCACAAAAAACACTCGAACAGACGTGCAATTGACTATATCCTCAACCAGCACGTCTCTTCTTTGTTTTTTATAGTAATGCCACAGTTTTGACTATTTAAAATTGTATCGAGAAGCATTGTGCTTTGTATGGTTCTCGATACAATTTTTAAAGCATTAGGCTTTTGCTATTAATTAAAAATGTATCCAATTTTTAAAAGCACTCCTGACGGCTATGGTCATTTCACCCAATGGGTTTTATTTAGTAATTTTTTTTCAACCCGATTCCCTTTTTTCCTAACCAATTAACCGATTCACCGATTCCCCTTTTCTAAACAAATTACTACCTTTGCCTCTATGGAATTTTCGTCAAAACTTTTAGAGAAAGCTGTCAATGAAATGGCGCAATTGCCTGGAATCGGAAAGCGAACCGCTTTGCGATTGGTGCTGCATTTATTAAAACAGCCCAAGGAACGAACTTCTTTTTTGTCGCAAGCTTTGACCACGATGCGTGAGGAGGTGCAGTATTGTAGTAGTTGTCATAATATATCCGATACGGCCTTGTGTGCTATTTGTGCGAATCCCAAAAGGGAGCATCAGCTTGTTTGTGTTGTCGAAGACATTCGCGACGTGATGGCCATCGAAAACACAGGACAATTTCGAGGGATATATCACGTTTTAGGAGGGAAGATATCGCCAATCGATGGGGTAGGTCCCAGTCAGTTGAACATTAGTTCGCTGGTCGAAAAAGTGAAATTGGGTGGCGTAGAAGAAATTATTTTTGCGCTAAGCTCCACTATGGAAGGTGATACGACCAATTTTTACATCTACAAGCAAATAGCCGACAGTGGTATTCTTACTTCAACGATTGCACGCGGCATCTCGGTGGGTGATGAATTGGAATATGCCGATGAGGTCACTTTGGGGAGAAGTATTGTGCAAAGGGTGCCTTTTGAGAAGAGTTTACGAGGTTAGAAGTGGGAAGTGGGGAGTACGATATACGATATTAGAAGTACGAAGTTTGCAGGTTGCAGGTTGCAGGTTGCAGGTTGCAGTTGACAGGTTGCAGGAGGAGTTTAAAGTTTAAAGTTGTTGATAAACGTAAGTAGGAATCTTTTGCGTTGGAAGTGGGGAGTTGGGAGATGGAAGTACGATATACGATATTAGAAGTACGAAGTTTGCAGGTTGCAGTTTACAGGTTGCAGTTTACAGGTTGCAGGAGGAGTTTAGAGTTTAAAGTTGTTTCAGGTTGTTGATAAACGTAAGTAGGTGTCCTTTGCGTTGGAAGTGGGGAGTTGGGAGATGGAAGTACGATATACGATATTAGAAGTACGAAGTTTGCAGGTTGCAGGTTGCAGGTTGCAGGAGGAGTTTAGAGTTTAAAGTTGTTTCAGGTTGTTGATAAACGTGAGTAGGAATCTTTTGCGTTGGAAGTGGGGAGTTGGGAGATGGAAGTACGATATACGATATTAGAAGTACGAAGTTTGCAGTTTACAGGTTGCAGGTTGCAGGAGGAGTTTAGAGTTTAAAGTTTAAAGTTGTTTAAGGTTGTTGATAAACGTAAGTAGGTATCCTTTGCGTTGGAAGTGGGGAGTTGGGAGATGGAAGTACGATATACGATATTAGAAGTACGAAGTTTGCAGGTTGCAGTTTACAGGTTGCAGGTTGCAGGAGGAGTTTAGAGTTTAAAGTTTAAAGTTGTTTAAGGTTGTTGATAAACGTAAGTAGGTATCCTTTGCGTTGGAAGTGGGGAGTTGGGAGATGGAAGTGGGTTGTTAAGACAAAAACGGAATACGATTTTGAATGTGATTGGAGGCAATTAGGCTTGCGATTAAAAAGATATTCAGCTCGATTTTGTTTGTTATTTGGCTCAAAAAACATATTTTTGAGCTGAATTATCTGTATATTTGAGCCGAATAAATATTTTGTAAGATGAAAGTAGATAGCAATAGTGCTGTTTTAGAATTTATCAGAAATAATCCTAATTGTTCTTCAATGGATATTTTTGAAAAAGCCAATACTTCTTTGGGGCTTGCCACTATCAAGCGAATTTTACAAAAAAATGTTGGGTTAGGCTATTTGCAGGTTGCAGGGAAAGCTAAAAATACACGTTACAGCATTGGTTCCTATTTCCAGTTTTTATACCCAATTGACATAGATGATTATTTCAAAAAAGAGATTGATGAACGGAATAGCAACACTGTTTTTAATTATCAGGTGTTTGAATTTTTCAAAAATTGTACTGTTTTTGAACAGGAAGAGTTAGATAGACTGAATGTTCTTCAAGATCAATTTGCTAAAAACACGAAACATTTAACGGACCTAGAATATCATAGTGAGTTAGAGCGTCTGGCCATTGACTTGAGTTGGAAGTCCTCACAAATAGAAGGCAATACCTATTCATTATTAGAAACAGAGCGATTGTTGAAAGACAAAGAAACCGCTTCTGGAAAAACAAAAGAGGAAGCTATAATGCTTTTGAATCACAAAGAAGCCATTGATTTTATTGTAGTAAACCCTGATTATTTAGAAACGCTAACGGTTTCGAAATTAGAAAATATTCACAGTTTGTTGATCAAGGATTTGAATGTAGATAAAAACATCAGAAAAAGAAGAGTGGGTATTACAGGAACAAATTATCGGCCTATTGATAATGAATTTCAAATACGAGAAGCTTTAGAAATGATGTGTGGCATTATAAATACAGAAACCAATGTTTTTATAAAATCCTTGTATACACTTGTTTTGTTATCGTATATTCAAGCATTCAATGATGGGAACAAGCGTACAGCGAGAATTGTAAGTAATGCTATTTTGTTAAGTAAAAAGTATTGCCCTATTTCTTTTAGAACAGTAGATACCTTAGTTTACAAAAAAGCAATGCTAGTTTTTTACGAACAGAACAATATATATCCTTTCAAAAAGATTTTTATCGAGCAATTTGATTTTGCAGTGAAACATTATTTTTGAAATTAGGTTGCCATTGATAGGTTGGAAGTTGGAAGTTAGAAGAGGGAAGTACGATATACGATATTAGAAGTACGAAGTTTGCAGTTTGCAGGTTGCAGTTTACAGGTTGCAGGAGGAGTTTAGAGTTTAAAGTTGTTTCAGGTTGTCGATAAACGTGAGTAGGTGTCCTTTGCGTTGGAAGTGGGGAGTTGGGAGATGGAAGTACGATATACGATATTAGAAGTGCGAAGTTTGCAGTTTACAGGTTGCAGGTTGCAGGAGGAGTTTAGAGTTTAAAGTTGTTTCAGGTTGTTGATAAACGTGAGTAGGAATCTTTTGCGTTGGAAGTGGGGAGTTGGGAGATGGAAGTACGATATACGATATTAGAAGTGCGAAGTTTACAGGTTGCAGGTTGCAGGTTGCAGGTTGCAGGAGGAGTTTAAAGTTTAAAGTTGTTGATAAACGTAAGTAGGAATCTTTTGCGTTGGAAGTGGGGAGTTGGGAGATGGAAGTACGATATACGATATTAGAAGTACGAAGTTTGCAGGTTGCAGGTTGCAGGCTGACAGGTTGCAGGAGGAGTTTAAAGTTTAGAGTTTAAAGTTGTTTCAGGTTGTTGATAAACGTGAGTAGGAATCTTTTGCGTTGGAAGTGGGGAGTTGGGAGATGGAAGTACGATATACGATATTAGAAGTACGAAGTTTGCAGGTTGCAGGCTGACAGGTTGCAGGAGGAAGTATGATATACGAAATTAGAAGCACGAAGAACGAAGTTAAAAGTGGGGAGCGGGGAGTTGGAAGTGGGGAGATGGGAGATGGAAGAGGCCCTTTATGAGGCTCAGGGGGGTATAGGGCTAAGATTGTGAAATTTGCTCATAAATTTGCTATTGAAATTGCGCTTGAAGTTTGCTGTTGAAAAATGAAACCTTATATTTGTTACCTAAAATGTGATAATGAACAAATCCATATGCTATATATTGCTGGGAATTAGTATTTTTTTTACTTCTTGTATTCCTACCAAAGATCTTATATACCTTCAGAATAAAAATGGAACTGCGGCAGAGGCCACTATTTCTGAGGTCATGTTGAAGCCTTATCGACTGCAAGTCAATGATGTGCTGAGTATTACCATCAAGGCAGATGATCCGAAATTGGTCTCTATTTTCAATCCTACTAATAAAGGCGAGACCGATAACGTGGGGTCGTCCTTGTATTTTTCGGGATACACCGTCGATGATCATGGCATGATTCGCATTCCGGTTTTGGGTGAGATTACCGCTATTGGTTACACGGTCGACGAGTTACGATTGAAAATTGAGCAAAAACTTTTGGATGATTATTTCAAAAAAGAAGCTAATATTTTCGTCATTGTTCGCTTGGCGGGTTTCAAATATACCATTAATGGCGAGGTAGGAAGCACTGGGACGAAATTTCTATTTCAAGACCATGTCAATATCATGGAAGCGATAGCCAATTCGGGCGATATTACAATTACTGGCGATCGAAAAGCCGTGACTATTATTCGGCAAACTCCCACCGGAACCGAGATGCACGATATTGATCTTACCGATATCAACGTGATGAAATCTCCTTATTATAATTTGCAGCCCAATGATTTTGTTTATGTAAAGCCGCTCAAGCAAAAAACTTGGGGAACTGGGAAGACTGGGATAGAATCGTTGTCTACCATTATTACA
Source organism: Flavobacterium nackdongense (assembly GCF_004355225.1). Lineage (NCBI taxonomy): Bacteria > Pseudomonadati > Bacteroidota > Flavobacteriia > Flavobacteriales > Flavobacteriaceae > Flavobacterium > Flavobacterium nackdongense. The sequence continues at coordinate 3,217,484 of NZ_CP037933.1, forward strand.
CTGATTTCATTAGTGACTACTACCTTAGTGCTTTTACAATTATAATACTATTCAAAAATGTTAGATATAAAGGATTTTTCGATTTTTGAAGCCCAAAACGGATTTGATTTTAAAGGATTTTTAATCAAAATTGGTAGTTATTGGAAATGGTTTTTACTCAGCTTAGCCATCACTTTTACCATCGCCTATCAGGTTAATATTCGAAAGGAAAAGATTTATGCAATGGAAACCTTGATTTCGGTCAAGGAGGAAACGAATCCGCTTTTTACTTCAAATACCAGTTTGGTTTTCAACTGGGGCGGTACGTCTGACCAAGTGCAAACTATCGCCACGACCTTGCAATCTCGTTCTCATAATGAGTTGGTTGTCGAAAAATTGCAATATTACATCGGGTATTTGTCACAAGGGAAATACAATCTTGTAGACGCTTACGGGGCAGCACCCTTTTATGTAGCCATCGATAAAACAAAAGGGCAACTGAGCGGAAGCCTTATCGGAATTAAATTTTTGAGTGAAAACGAATATGAAGTACGTATCCCTTTTGGCAGTAATTCGGTTTCTTTGATCACCTATGCAACGAATACCTACAGTACTACCTCGGTCGTCGTGGGTGATTTTGTAAAAAAGTACAAGGTTGGGGAGCAAGTTTCATTGCCCTTTTTGAACTGGAAATTGCAGATTAAAGACAATCCTGGTTTGTACAAGGGGAACGAATATTTTGTGCAATTTAACGACTTCGACGGTACCGTTTCTGCATACAAAGGCATCAATATCAAGTCGGATGATAAGGGTGGATCGATCATAACGCTGGGTATGCAAGGCACTAATAAGGCGCGAATGGTAGAGTATCTCAATGCTACTGTTCAGATGCTCATCAAAAGGCAATTGGATGGAAAAAATCAATTTGCTACCAATACGATTCGATTCATTGATAGCACCCTCATTGCGATGGAGTCGCAACTCAAGGAAACTACTAACGAGCTCAAATCCTTTCGGAAAGGTAAAAACATTTACAATATCGAAGGCGATGGCTCGAAGTTTTCGGATAAAGTATTGGAATATGATGTTAAAAAGGATGAGATCAACCGCAAAATAACCTATTACAATTCGTTAAAAGCCTATTTGAAAAGCAGTGTTGATTATGCAAAATTACCGGCGCCCTCTGTGGCTGGAATAGAAGATCCCAATATCGTGGTCAATGTGTCGAAACTAATTTCGCTTTCGACCCAAAGGTCAGAAATGGCTTATGCCGTCAAAAGTGAAAAGATTTTCAGGGATTTTGACAATCAGATGGAGGCCGTAAAAAAGGTTTTGATGGAGAACATCGCTACTGCCAAGGAGGCGCTGCAGTATGATTTGGCCATGGTCGAAAGCAAAATCAATGAAGCCGAAAGCACCATTAAACAATTGCCAGAAGATCAACAGGAGCTGATCAAAATTAAGAGAAAATACGATTTGAGCGATAATATTTATAGTTCCTTCCTTCAAAAAAGAAGCGAGGCCGATATTGTGAAAGCAGCGAATCTGTCGGATATTCATTTTATTGATCCCGCTAAGGATATTGGAGGAGGGCTTGTCGGTCCCAACACCAGAGTCAATTATGTCTTGGCCTTTTTTCTAGGTTTGCTTTTCCCGTTGCTAATGGTCTTTGCTATTTTCTTCATCAACAATGCCATTCAAAACACAGAAGATATCAGCAGATTGACTCAAATTCCGTTGATTGGCGTCATTGGTTTGAGCAAGGAATCGTCTGATTTGGCGGTTTATTTGAAACCCAAATCGGCCTTATCAGAGTCTTTTAGAGCCATTCGTTCCTCGCTGCAATACTTGTACAAGCAGCAATCGTTGACCGGAGCGAAGACTTTAATGATTACCTCGTCGGTCAGTGGCGAAGGCAAGACTTTTACCACTTTGAATATTGCCACTGTTTTTGCTTTAAGCGAGAAAAGGACGGTCATTATTGGTTTGGATTTGAGAAAACCTAAGCTGTTCGAAGAATTTAATTTGACCAATGAAGTCGGGGTTGTCAATTACCTAATCAAGCAAAAGACTGTTGACGAAATCATTAATCCTACCCATATTCCCTTTCTGGATGTTATTCTTTCGGGGCCCATTCCGCCCAACCCCGCCGAGATGATTATGAGTGATGGCATGCACGATATGATTGAAGAACTCAAGAAAAAATACGATTACATCATTCTAGACACCCCGCCGGTAGGTTTGGTTTCGGATGCGCTGGAATTGGCTCAATATTGTGATGTTATCTTGTATATTGTGAGACAAAATTTTACCAAAAAAGAGATGATTACCTTGCTCAACAACAGAGTAAAACGTGGGGAGCTGAAAAATACCAGCATTATCTTGAACGGATTCCAAAATAAAGCTAAGTATGGCGCTGGTTACGGTTATGGTTATGGCTACGGTTATGGCAATACGACCTACTCTAATGGGTACAATGAGGATGATAAACCTAGAAATTTTATAGAAAAAGCAATCCGGAAATTTAGAAAATTCAGTTGAATATTCTTTTAAACCATTTGAATGAAATTAGAAACAAAAAGTAAATTATTGATTACAGGGGGAGCTGGCTTTATTGGTTCCAATCTGTGTGATTATTTTTTATCCAAAGGGCATCAAGTGGTGTGTTTGGATAATTTTGCTACGGGGCATCGTCATAATTTGAAGGATTTTATCAATGATAAAAACTTTCGATTGATAGAAGGCGATATCCGAAATTTAGAGGATTGTCAAGAAGCGGTAAAGGGCGTTGATTTTGTGTTGCATCAGGCAGCTTTAGGTTCGGTTCCTCGTTCCTTGAACGATCCCATTACCTCAAATGAGGTCAATGTTTCAGGTTTTTTGAATATGCTCGTGGCCGCTCGCGATGCGAAAGTAAAGCGCTTTGTTTATGCGGCTAGTTCTTCCACTTACGGAGATTCAGTTGGCTTGCCCAAAGTAGAGGAAGTCATCGGGAAACCGCTGTCGCCTTATGCTATAACCAAATATGTCAACGAGTTGTATGCGGAAATATTCAGCAAGACTTATGGTTTGGAAACCATCGGGTTGCGGTATTTTAATGTTTTTGGGCGCAAGCAAGACCCTAATGGGGCTTATGCTGCGGTCATTCCCAAATTTGTGCTGCAGTTGATGCAACTCGAAAGTCCAAAAATTAATGGCGATGGTAATTATTCAAGGGATTTTACGTATATCGACAATGTGATTCAGATGAATGAATTGGCGATGCAAACCCAAAATCCTGCTGCGGTGAATACAGTTTACAATACCGCTTACGGTGACCGCAATACCTTGAATAATTTGGTTGATTATCTAAAACAATATTTATCACATTACAACCCGAAAATTGCGGAGGTTGCTATTGAATATGGCCCTAATCGTGCCGGAGACATTCCTCATTCGTTGGCGAGCATCGACAAAGCGAAATCCTTATTAGGGTATGAGCCGAAGTTTTCTTTGCAAGCAGGATTGAAAGAGGCCGTGGATTGGTATTGGGAGAATTTAGCACACTAGCGACCAAAGGGGAATTGAAGATTTTAGTATTAAGATTTGAGTATTAAGTAACTCGTTGGGTGAAATTATTAAATTTTTAGAAATAGTAAAATTGAAACGCATAGAATCATAGAAAAAAGAGTTGGATAGCCCAGTTCTTGGGTTCACATAGCTATGATTTACTAAAATCAAGCGAAGCGTCTTAATAAAATTAACCCGTTGGGTGAAATTATAAAATTTTTAGATGTAGTAAAATTGAAACGCATAGAATCATAGAAAAAAGAGGTTATAGCCCAATTTTTGGGTTCACATAGCTATGATTTACTAAAATCAAGCGAAGCGTCTTAATAAAATTAATAAAAAACTATGATTCTATGTGTTTAAAAAAAATTAAATTGAATTACACCCAACTGGTTATTAAGTATTAAGACAGTAGGAAGATAGAAGTTATCCTCAGAAGAAATAATAAACAAGGTTTTCGAAATTGGGAACCCAAAAACAATAAAAAATTGAATACTGATATAAAAATAGCCGTAATCGGTTTGGGATATGTAGGTTTGCCACTGGCACGATTGTTTGCTACGCACTATTCAGTGGTGGGATTTGATATTAATCAGGAGCGAATAGATGCCTTGCAGCAAGGTGTCGACAATACCCTCGAGATTGATTCCGATAGTTTAAAGCAAGTACTTGTAGCTAGTGCTACGAGCAATAATGGATTGTATTGCACTTCTACTTTGTCTGAAATTGCAGATTGTAATTATTATATCGTTACGGTTCCAACCCCTGTGGACAAAAATAACCGACCTGATTTAACCCCTTTGTACAAGTCCAGCGAAACGGTTGGTAAAGTACTGAAAAAAGGTGACATCGTTATTTATGAATCGACCGTTTATCCGGGAGTGACTGAGGAGGAATGTGTGCCTGTTTTAGAAAAAATTTCAGGTTTAACTTTTAATGTTGATTTTTTTGCAGGCTATTCGCCGGAGCGCATCAATCCTGGAGACAAAGAGCATACAGTGGATAAAATACTGAAAGTCACTTCAGGTTCTACCCCAGAAATTGGTCAGAAGGTCAATCAATTGTACCAGTCGGTAATCACGGCTGGAACGCATTTGGCGCCCTCGATAAAAGTGGCCGAAGCGGCTAAGGTCATCGAAAATTCGCAACGCGATATCAATATTGCTTTTGTCAATGAGTTGGCTAAAATCTTTAATATTCTAGAAATTGATACTCAGGCTGTTTTGGAAGCGGCAGGCACTAAGTGGAATTTTCTGCCTTTCAAACCTGGCTTAGTTGGCGGACATTGCATCGGTGTTGACCCCTATTATTTGGCACAAAAAGCACAGGAAAATGGCTATCATCCTGAAATAATTTTAGCAGGGCGCCGTTTGAATGACAGTATGGGAGATTATGTCGCTTCGCAGGTAGTGAAGTTGATGATCAAGAAAGGGATTACGATTAATGGCGCGAGTTTGTTGATGCTAGGAATTACTTTTAAAGAGAATTGCCCTGATGTTCGGAACACTAAAATTGTAGATGTGATCAAGGCATTGGAAGATTACGGTATCTCTGTCAGTATTTATGATCCTTGGGCTAATCCCGCCGAGGTTTTGCACGAATATGGACTGACTACAGCTATTAATTCCCCAAAATCGACTTTTGATGCTGTGGTTTTGGGTGTGGCACATCAGGAGTTTTTGACGCTAAACCTTGCTGCTTTACGCAATAAAAACAGTGTGGTTTACGATGTGAAAGGCGTTTTGGGAGCTCAGGCCGATGGGAAATTGTAGCCCCCTAACCCCCAAAGGGGGAAGTTAGATGTACGAGCTTAGATGCACAAGGAGGGAAGCGGGAAGCCAGAAGATGGAAGTAGCGGTTTGAGGTACGAGGTGGGAAGTTGTTAAAAATAGAGAATAGAAAATAGAGAAAAGAAAAATAGAGCAGATAGCAGGAAGATGGAGGAGTGAGGTCAAGAGGCTAGAGATGCGATGAATCGCGGCTGTACTATTGAGAAAATTGGGGAAGATTTGAATTGAATATTAATTTAGTAGAAAATGAAAAAAATATTGATTACCGGTGGTGCAGGGTTTATTGGGTCGCATGTGGTGCGTCGCTTTGTGCAAAACTATCCTGATTACCAAATTTTTAATTTGGATGCGCTTACGTATGCAGGGAATTTAGAAAATATTAGTGATATTGAAAAAGAGCCGAATTACACTTTTGTAAAAGGGGATATCACCGACGAGGCTTTTATTGGTCAATTGTTTCAAGAGCATCAGTTTGATGGTGTGGTGCATTTGGCGGCCGAATCCCATGTGGATCGTTCGATTGAAGATCCTATGGCTTTTGTAAAAACTAATGTAATTGGAACCGTCAATTTGCTTAATGCAGCACGCAAAATATGGGCGAATGCCACTGAGGGCAAGCGTTTTTATCATGTGAGTACCGATGAGGTTTATGGTTCGTTGGGTGCTGAGGGCTTGTTTACTGAAACGACTCCGTATGACCCAAATTCACCTTATTCGGCTTCGAAAGCGAGTTCGGATCATTTTGTGCGAGCTTATGGTGAAACCTATTGCTTGCCTTTTGTGTTGACCAATTGTTCGAATAATTATGGCCCCAATCATTTTCCCGAAAAATTAATTCCGTTATTTATTAATAATATCATTCATAATAAACCTTTGCCGGTGTATGGCGATGGTAATTATACTCGTGATTGGCTGTTTGTCATTGATCACGCAGCGGCTATTGATTTGGTTTTTCACCAAGGTAAAAATCACGAAACCTACAATATTGGTGGGTTTAACGAATGGAAGAACATCGATTTGGTCAAAGTCTTGTGTCGAATTATGGATACTAAACTCGGACGAACTGCTGGTGAATCGGAAAAATTGATTACTTATGTCAAAGACAGACCGGGTCATGATTTGCGCTATGCTATTGACGCTAACAAAATTAATAAGGAATTGGGTTGGGAACCCTCGGTTACTTTTGAGCAAGGATTAGAGATTACCATCGATTGGTATTTGACGCATCAGGAATGGCTGAACAATGTGACTTCTGGTGATTATGAGAAGTATTATGAGAAGATGTATAGCCCCCTAGCCCCCAAAGGGGGAATTTGAGGTTAGAAGTTAGAGGTTAGAAGTTAGAAGAGGGAAGCTGGAAGATTATCTATAGAACAGAATCAACTATGAATTGGTATGTAGTGTACACCAAACCCAAATGGGAGAAGAAGGTTGCGGAGCGGTTGAACGCCATTGGGGTTGTTGCTTATTGTCCGCTGATTACCAAAGAAAGTCAATGGTCGGACCGGAAAAAAATGGTTCAAGTCCCTTTGTTTAATTCTTATGTTTTTGTTCAGATTGAGGAGAAAGAGCGCAATCGCATTTTTGAAGTGGTCGGTGCGGTTCGTTATCTGTTTTGGTTGGGAAAACCTGCCCTTGTAAAGGATTCAGAAATTGAGGCTATTAGGTCTTGGCTTTCTGTTCCTGAAACTTATGAGGTGGCTGCTGAACAATGGAAAAAAGGGGATAAGATCGTATTGGAATCAGGTCCTTTTTCGAGTCAGTCGGCAGTAATACAAGAGGTCAAAAAGAATCATTATGTTTTGATTTTAGAATCTTTAGGTTGCGTGCTTAAAGTGAATAAAAAAGAGATTTAATCTCTTTATTTTAAAATTTAATGAATAGAAATTGGGTGTTTGGAGCAAGGTTTATTTGCAATTGGTTTGTTTATAATAAAATAGCGTAGAAAAAAGCGTTTTATTTTAGGATTTTCAATTGGTCAAATTCCTTTCTTAAATCGCCCATTATTTTTTTATTTACTATAAATTTGCAAGCGTTTCAGTTGTGGCAAGTTCTTTATGGGAGTTGCAGCGGCGAAGCCATGGAAAGTTGGAAGTACGAAGTTTGAAGTACGAAGTTAGAAGTTGGAAGTTGTTCTTCCCTTCGGCAGGCTCGGAATTAACCTTCGTTAGTTTCTAGATGACAATTAAGTCGAAGGTGTCATTTGATCGTGTAAATTGTAAGGATATGAAAATCCTTTTATAAAATATTATATTTACCATTTATTACCATAAATATTATGAGAAAAATAGTTACTGTCTTTATATTAGTTTTTGTTCTTTTTCAAACGGGTACCTTGCGGGCTCAGGATTTGCTGAAGGGAACCGATTTGAGTACTTTAAAAGTCGATTATATGTCCGATGGTGATATTGCCAAAATAAAAAGTCAATTGCAGAGCAATAATACTACTATTGAGCAAGTAGAGCCTTTAGCCTTGGCCAAAGGGATGTCGGCGGCAGAGTTTGATAAATTAAAAGTTCGATTGAGTGCTACGAGCATGGTGTCATCTACGGCTGCGTCGAATGGAAATGTTTTAAATGAAATCAAGGGAGCACAAGGTCGTCAACAAGAAAGAGTGGTCAATAATAAGGTGAAAGACACTATGAATTCCTTGGTTTTTGGCTCGGAATTGTTTGATACTCCGGATTTGAATTTTGAACCTAATTTGAAATTGGCTACGCCAGTTAACTATGTTTTAGGGCCAGGTGATGAATTGCAAATCAGTGTTTATGGTGTTCAAGAATACAGTGCTACTATTCCGGTTAGTACTGAAGGGAAAGTCAACATTCAGTATGTGGGACAAATTCCAGTATCGGGAATGACCATTGAGGCGGCGACTCAAAAAATCAGAGGAGCTATATCCAGGGTATACAGTACTGTGGCTTCGGGTCAATCGCAGGTGGGTATTAGTTTGAGTCGCATTCGAACCATCAAAGTAACGATTATAGGTAGTAAACAGCCGGGAAATTATTCTATTTCGTCATTGGCGACCGTTTATAATGCGTTGTTTTTGGGTGGAGGTCCTGGAAAAAACGGGAGTTACAGGAATATTGAACTTTTAAGAAATAACAAGCTATACAAGAAAATTGATATTTATAATTTTTTGGTCAATGGCAATCAGGCGGATAATGTGGGGTTGAAAGACAATGATGTGATTCGGATTCCTGCTTATACCCAAAGAGTTACTGTAGAGGGGCAAGTGAAACGTCCGGGTATTTTCGAGATGAAATCGGGTGAGACTTTCAAAGATTTATTGGCGTTTGCTTCTGGTTTTAATGAGTTTGCTTATACCGCCTCTGTGAATGTATTGCAGAAAACATCCAAAGATTTTAAAGTAAAAGACATCAAATCTTCAGAATTTGGCAGCTACAAACCACTTTCGGGCGATGTTTTTCGGGTTTCGAAAATTTTAAATCGTTTTGAGAATCGGATTTCCATCAATGGAGCTGTTTTCAGGCCCAATACCTATTCTTTTTATGAAGGAATGCGTATTTCTGATTTGATCAATCAAGCGGATGGATTAAAGGAAGATGCTTACACAAGTAGAGCGACTATAGTTCGCACCAAAGCCGATTTGACTACCGAAGTGACCAATGTCAATTTGGATCGTGCCTTGTCAGGCGAAGTTGAGGCTGATATTTATTTGCGTAAAGAGGATGTGGTGACTGTTTATTCAATTTTAGATTTCAAAGAAGACTATAAAATAACGATTGATGGCGAGATCAAAAAACCGGGGGTTTATGAGTTTCACGACAATCTGACCTTGAACGATTTGTTGGTTCAAGCCGGCGGATTAACCGGTTCAGCTTCGAAAAGAGTTGAGATTGCCCGCATGATCAAGTCTGACGAAAATAATGATGCCAACCCGAGCCGAGTGCAATTGTTTAATTTGGAGATTGCCTCAGGAAATAATGAGCAAATCAAGAATTTTATTTTAGCACCTTTTGATGTTGTGAACATACGCCGAATGGCCGTCTATGAAAAGCCGGAAATGGTAACCGTAAGCGGAGCAGTAAATTATACCGGGAAATATGTTTTAGCCAATAAGAAGGAAAAAATATATGATGTGATTCAGCGCGCTGGAGGTTTGACCTCGGTAGCGAATGTGGATGGAGTAAAAATCAAGAGACCCATTCAAGCTAAGCAAATAGAAGAATTGGAAAACGTGAATTTGAATTTAGGGAAGAAAGATTCCATTCAAAACAAATTGACTAAAAAGTTGAAAGAGGATTTGAAGTATGCTACGATTCCTGTTGATTGGCGAAAAATTGTAAAAGACCCTTCTGATAAAACGAATGTTACCTTGTTTCCCGGTGATGAAATCGAAGTTTCGATTTACAATGAGAGTGTAAAAGTATCGGGTAGTGTGCTCTTGACTTCTGAGATCCCTTACAGCAGAGGAAAAGGATTTAGTTATTATTTGGGAGCAGTAGGTGGTACTGATGCCAAAGGCTGGAAGAATAAAGCGTATATTATTTACCCAAATGGAAGGGCAGCCGTTTCGAGTTCTTTCTTTTTTATCCGTTCGTATCCAAAGGTTTTACCCGGTTCACAGATTGTAGTTCCTGAGAAACCAGAGACCAAAAAGATGAGTACAGGAGAATGGGTTAGCATTGGTAGTGTGATTACGAGTTTAGCTTTATTAATTGTAACTGCCTTTAAATAAGAGATTGTAGCAGGCAGTTCTAATAGCTTTCAGGAGCTAAATTTCGAGTTAAAATAAAACTAAAAACAAAATGAATAATCGAATGACAACAAAAGAACCGATAGTCAAAGATGAAATTTCGTTAAAAGAGCTTATAGAAAAGGGAAAGGAGTGGTATGACTATTTTCTATCGCAATGGAAGATTATTGTGATAGCTGGGTTTATTGGAGCTGTTCTCGGTTTGGGCTATTCATTTATTAAAAAACCTGTGTATACGGCTAAATTGACATTTGCATTAGAAAGTGAAAAGTCGAGTGGAGGACTAGGGGGAGTATTGGGATTAGCTAGTTCTTTTGGATTTGATATTGGTGGCGGTGGCGGAGGTATTTTTGAAGGTTCCAATTTGAATGAGTTATTTAAGTCGCGTACCATGGTGGAACAGACCTTAATGAAGCCCGTTGTATACAATGGAAAGACCATTTCGTACGCAGAAATGTATATTCAAATTAAAAAATGGAGAAAGAACTGGATAAAGAAACCGAAATTAGCCAAAATTGAATTTGCACCAAATACCAAGAGAAAATATTTTACTAGAGTACATGACAGTATCTTGGGGCAAATTTATGGTGATTTGTCGAAAAACTGTTTGACTGTTGCTCAAAAAGATAAAAAGGTAAATATTATTACTATGGAGTTTTCTTCTGGGAATGAACAATTCGCAAAAGATTTTTGCGAAGCCTTAGCACGAGAAGTTGGTTTGTTCTATGTTTCCACTAAAAGTAAAAAGGCAAGAGCTAATATGGAAATTTTGGTCAGACAAACCGATTCTATACGTGGCGAGTTGAATAATGCCATTACTGGCGTGGCAACAGCGAACGACAATACATTTAATTTAAATCCAGCACTTAATATAAGAAGAGTACCATCGTCAAAAAAGCAAGTCGATGTTCAGGCCAATGCCGCCATCCTTACAGAATTAGTAAAACAAACTGAGTTGGCCAAAGTTACCGTTCGTAGGGAAACGCCATTGATACAGGTTTTAGACCGCCCCATTTATCCGTTGCAAAAGGAGAGACTAAGCAAGGCGAAAGGCATCATGGTTGGAGGATTTTTAGTTGAGTTACTATTGATCATTGTATTGATGGTCAAGAAAATGTTTTTATAAAGCGACATATACAATTGAAGTCTGCTCTTTGCCACTATAAGTAGTAAACGAATCGTTGTTCAGACATTAAAAAATGAGCTTATTCTAGCTTAATTTCTTTTATTAAAGAAGACATACCCATTTATAATGTTTAAATCACATCAATTATTTATCAATAATTTTTCTATTTATTTTTTAGGATTACTCTCGAGTGGTTTGATTAGTTTTATTACTATACCTTTAATTGTAAAATATTACGGAGTTGATGGTTATGGGAGTTTTTCATTAGTTCAGAATGTTATATTAGTATTAATTTCATTTGGCGGAGGTTGGCTTAATCAATGTGTTTTGAGGTTTAATAATTACAGTACACATTTTAAGTTTTCTATTTTTCAATTGTTTTTTATTACTTTTTTTCCAATAAGTTTGTTGTGTTTTGGGATTTTGACTCTTATGGATGTTGGAATTCTAATTGCGACAATGGGCACAGTCACAATGTTTTTAGGCAGTTTAGTGGCGTTATCAATTGTTTTTTACCAATCAAAATTTAATGCCCGAAAATCATTTTATTTTGATTTTGTTAGAATAGTGGTTTTTGTACTAATGGTACTCAGTTTTCACTTTGTATTAGGTGAATTGTCAAGTTTGTTAAGGCTAATTCTTAGCCTTTTTATTAGCTATTTACTATCTTTTTTTTTTCTTCTTCGAATAGATTTTAGATTTTTTAAAATATCGATCGATTTATTTATAAAAAAAATCAATAGGGATTATTTTGCCTCACTTTTTAAGCAGCATCATTATTTGTTTCAGTATGGTTGGCCTTTAGCTTTATGGTTTACTATTTCCTCACTTTTAAATGTTTCGGATAGATATATTATAGGTTATTATTTGACAGAAAAGGATTTAGGTACTTATTCTGCGATTTATGATTTATTATATAAAGGCATAACCCTTCTATATGCCCCAATTTTGGTCGCTGGGTTCCCTATTATGACTCAAAAGTATAATTCAGGTAATAAAAGCGATGCTTTACGGTTTTTGAAAAAATTGATTTTTTTTGAAACTATAATTTTCATTGTCCTACTCGTAGCGGCTTATTTTTTGAAATCGTTTTTTATTATAAAAATTGTAGGTATTGCGGCTACGGAGCAGTCAGTTGACTTGGTATTACCAATTGTATGTGGCGCATTCATTTGGCAACTAGCCATGCTAGTGCATAAACCGCTCGAGTTTGAATTGAAAACGAAAACAATGCTTTTATTTAGTGCGGTAGCTCTAGCGGTTAATTTGGTCTTGAATATTGTTTTTATCCCTGTTTATGGAATTGTATTTGCATCCTATTCCACTGTACTATGCGCTTTGGTTTATTTGCTGCTCACTGTGTTTTTTATTGGATTTTTAAATAAGAAGGAATTATGTGGTACATAGTTTTTTTATTTATTATTGGACTCAATGTATTGTTTAATTATTCCATTAACAAAACTATTGGGTATCCCCCTTTCTTGTTTAGTCTGGTATGGTTTATTGTTATTTTTTTTCATTTCTTATGCCACACTTTTGATTTGGTGACCATATTTGAATTGTCCTTTAAGGCCTTGGCCATTTACACTTTAGGTGTTGTATTGTTTACTTTAGGTGGTTTGGCGATTAAATTGAAATGTAAGTTTGAATATGTTGATTCTACGGAAAGCGAGATATTTTTAGTAAGAAAAAATATTGATGTTGTTTTAATTCTAATTTCGTTAATATTTTTGCCTTTTTTTATAATGAGCAGTTACCGCCTAGCTATCGAGTATATGATTTATGATAGTTTATTTGCTGGTCTGCGAAATTCTTCTGTACAAGAGCAGGATGTCGGATTTTCAAAGTATGGAATAAATTTTTCCTATGTAAGTTTTTTTTTGCAAAGCTATCGTTATGTTCGAAATAGAGAAAATAAATTTAAAGTTTTTCTTTCTGCTTTTATATTGTTGATTTATTGTATTCTGTCTACAGGTAGAACTTTTTTTATTCTTTATATCTGTTTATTTTTTGGGGTACTTATAGTATTCAATAAATTAAAAAGGAAGTATTTAATTTATGGTATATTGAGCATCATCATCTTATTTGCAACAATTGGTATTTTACTTAATAAAGGTGGATCCACTGAAAATAGTTTAATAGAAAACATATCAGGTGTATTAGAAAGTTTTATGGTCTACTTTATTGGAAGTTTAAGCGCTTTTGACTCGTTTCTTAATTCTAATTATACCTACACTTATGGGCAAAATTCCTTTCGGTTTATTTATAGTATGTTATATAAAATTGGTGTGGTCGAACAAAAACCAATTGATCTTGTAGATCAATATGCTTCAATCCCTTTTGACACTAATGTTTATACTATTTATAAAATCTATTTTCAAGATTTTGGTCTTTTATTTATGATGATTGTTATTTTTAGTATGGCTCTTTTGCATACCTTTTTTTATCTAAAAGCAATTAACGACCGCAAGTTTATAAATACGTTTCTATATTCCATAATGCTGTATCCCTTATTTATGTCTTTCTTTCAAGAACAATATTTGTCCTTATTGCCAACTTGGATTTATCTAATTTCTATTGTTATGGTTTTTAAAAATTTTTTAACCATAAGATGAAAAGTATATTAGGGGTAGTTATAACCTTTAACCCGAATTTAGAATTATTAAAGGAAAACATCAATTCTTTTATTAATTCCGTAAATGAAGTTGTCATTATTGACAATGGTTCAATGAAGATTGAAGGTTTACTTCTTTTAGAAAGCAGCAAAATAAGAGTTATCAGTAATAAATCAAATATTGGTATTGCAGCTGCTTTAAATCAGGCTATTTTATATGCTCAAAAAAGTCATTTTGATTATATGTTGACTATGGATCAAGATTCTTATTTTGAAAGCTCCACGCTTTCCAATTTGCTTTTAGGTTTCAAAATTAAAAATGCGGCCATAATTTGTCCAAATATTAAAGACATGAACAGTAATCAATTTTTGACATTGACTAAAGAATATACAGAAATATTTACCACCATAACATCAGGTAGTTTATGTAAAGTTGATAAGCTTATAGAGGTCGGTGGTTTTGATTCCAAAATGTTTATTGACTATGTAGACTTTGAATTGTGTTTGCGGCTCCAGAAAAATGGGTATAAAATTTTTCGCTGCAGCGAAAGCATATTGTGTCATCATCTAGGAAAGAGTAAAATCTATAATTTTCTTGGAATCAAAATAGTAGGTACAAATCATTCTCCTATAAGAAGATTTTATTATGCCAGAAATAAAATTTATATTTATAAAAAGTATTTTTTTATTTTTCCCATTTATGTACTTAGAGATGTTTTATCATTTATGAAAACTATATTAATTATTCTCTGTTTTGAAAAATTGAAAACAAAAAAAATTAAGATGATACTGAAGGGAATCTGGAAAGGCACTTATTTATAGACACAAAATGAAAATTTTATTTTTGCCTAAGTACAACCAGCAAGGTCCGAGTAGTAGGTATAGGATTTATCAATATTTAGAATTTTATAAACGAGAAGGGTTAGAAGTAACAGTGTCTCCTTTATTTGGGACGCGCTTTTTTGTCAATAATAAACTAATAAAAATTTGCTACACCCTGTATTATTATTTTCGTAGATTTTTCAAATTATTAGGAGTTTTTCAATACGACTTGGTATATATAGAATATGAATTATTTCCCTATTTTCCAGCTGTTTTTGAGAAGTTGTTAAGAGTTACAAATGGGAAATACATTGTTGATTATGATGATGCTATTTTTCATAATTACAACAAATCAAAACATAATTTAATCCGTGTATTACTTTCAAATAAAATTGATTCTGTCATAAAAAATGCGAGTTATGTAATTACAGGTAGTCCTTATTTAACTGAATATGTAAGTAAGTTGAATACCAATTATGTCGAAATTCCTACATCTGTAAGTAGGAATAAATATACTTCAATATCAGATTCGGAAAAGAATGCTATTTTTACTTTAGGCTGGATAGGTTCAAGAACTACAAGTGTCAATTTGCTGAACCTTATTCCAGCATTTGAAGAGTTGAGCAAAAAAATAAAGTTTCAGTTGAATTTGATAGGTTTTGATGAAGGTTTATCGCATCAGTTGAGTCATTTGAATGTTAATTTTGTAAAATGGAATGCTGAAACAGAAATTCAAGAAATAAAAAAATTTGATGTTGGTATTATGCCCTTAGAAAATACTCCTTTTAATCAAGGCAAGTGTGGGTTTAAATTAATACAATATATGGGATGTTCTCTGCCTACCATTGCCACACCGCTGGAGGCTAATGTTAAAATTAATAGAAGCGGTAAAAATCTTCACGCTATAACTACGGAAGATTGGGTTGATGCTTTTAAAGAAATACATCAAAATAGAGACTATTATAAAGCTATAGGTAAAGAAAATTTTAATGATTTTGAAAAATTTTATACAGTCGAAAACAATAGTGAAACCTATGTCAAAATCTTTAAAGAAGTAAAATATAAATAGTATATGTGCGGAATAAACGGATTTGTGTCTCAAAGTCCTTTAGAAACTAAAACCATTAATGGTATTATGGAGACAATGAATAATGAAATTATTCATCGTGGTCCTGATCAAGACGGTTTTTTTACTGAAAACAATCAAAAATTTTCGATAGGAATGGCCATGAGGCGATTGTCTATAATAGATTTGACCACAGGTAAGCAACCAATATTTTCTTCGGATAATCAAAAGATAATTGTTTTCAATGGCGAGATCTATAATTACAAAAAACTAAAGCAGGAGCATCTAGTTGGATATAATTTTAAAACCAATTCTGACACTGAAGTGATTATTGCCTTATATGAAAAATATGGGGTAGATTCATTTTCTTTACTAGATGGGATGTTTGCTTTTAGTATTTATGATAAAACTTTAAATAAAGTATTTATTGCCCGCGATTTTTTTGGTGAAAAGCCATTGTTTTATTGTTCTAATCTGGACGGGTTTTATTGGTGTTCGGAGTTAAAATCGATATTAAAAATTTTTCCTACTAAACCCAAAATTTCTAAGCAAGGAATAAATCTTTATTTTCAGTTGCATTATATTCCAGCTCCATTTACAATTTATGATTCTATTTTCAAATTAGAAGCCAATCATTATTTAGAATTGGATTGCGTAAGTTCTAATTATGAAATTAAAGAAATTAAAGAAAATAGTATTTCTAATTATTCTCATATAAATAAGGAAGAAGCTGTCAAAAAAAATCGCGAATTAGTTTATAAAAGCGTAGAAAGTCGCTCGGTTTCGGATGTTCCCATTGGAACATTTCTTTCAGGAGGAGTCGATTCTTCTATAGTTTCGTTATGTTTAGCTCATCAAACCGATAAAAAAATAGAAACATTTTCGGTTGGATTCGATAAGAAATCATTTGATGAAACGGATAAATCCCGTACCGTTGCAAAAATAATAAACAGCAATCACCACGAGTTTATTTTATCAGAAAACGACTTAGCCGAAAGTATTGATGCTATTCTTCTAAATTTCGATGAACCGTTTGCAGACTCATCAGCATTGCCAACTTATTTAGTAGCCAACCAGACCAAACAATTTGTTACTGTTGCCCTAACAGGTGATGGAGGAGATGAGGTTTATGGAGGGTACAATAAATACTATATGGGAAGAATGAATAGAAATTATACCAAGTATGTACCTCAGGCCTTTCATGTCTTTTCTGAACATATTTTAAATACACTTTGGCATTCAAAAGAAGATCAAAGGGGACTTTTGTTTAAAGCCAAACGCTTTATGAAGGCTGTAAATTATGAAGGTGATTTTTATTTTGATATAGTCTCACTCGCATTTTTAGAAAGTGAGAGAAAAGAAATTTTTAATTCAAATACTTACCTAGAAGACCCGCTTTCTTATTTTAAAAAAATTATTGGTGCCAATAATAAATCGCTGACCGATTTTCGAAACATCGATCGATTATTAAGTCTTGAAGGAGATTTGTTAGTTAAAGTAGATAGGGCTGCAATGTTGGCTTCTTTAGAATGTAGAGCGCCATTTCTCAATAGAGATTTATGGGAATTTACAAGTAGTTTGCCGGAGAGTTATTTGATAAATAATTGGGATAAAAAGCATATGCTTAAGGAATCATTTAAACAATATTTCCCTAAAGATTTTTTGAATAAGTCAAAAAAAGGATTTGGTGCTCCAGTAGGAGATTGGATGCGCGGTGTACTTAAATTAGAATTGTTATTTTATACTGAAAAGAGTTTTATTGAAGAACAAAATATTTTTAATTACGAAGTAATTTCAAAGCTTGTAAATAATCACGTTGAAGGAAAGATAGATAATACAATACGAGTGTTTACTTATTTTTGTTTTCAGAAATGGTATAAAAACAACTTTTAGTGCATTTATAAACATAAAACAAAATTGTATGCAAAATTTTAAAATATATCCTATAAATGAAAGTTCATTGGAGATGTATAAAAAATGTTTTGATGAAAATGGAAGCTCAAAAAAGACAGAAAATATAAGATGGCAATTTTTGCAAAGCACAAAATCAAATTCATTAGTTGAAATCGCTTTTGACGAAGATAAAAGCAAAGTTGCTGCTATTTATGCTATTTCAAGTGTGAAGATGCAAATAGATGGAAATTCCTTGGTGGGAAGCCAATCTTTGGATACAATTACTGATGTTGATTATCGAGGGCTTGGTTTATTTATTACAATGGCAAAAAGTGTGTATGAAAAAGCGGATAATGATAAGGTTGCTTTAGTTTACGGTTTCCCGAATGGGAATTCTATTAAAGGTTTTAAAAAATGGTTAGGTTGGGAAATTTTGGATCCTGTTCCATTTCTTATTAAGCCCTTAAAATCTAAATATTTCACTAATAAAATTAAAGCATTACAATTTTTTCCTAATGTAAATTTATCATATAGTAGTTATAAATCGAATAAGAAATTTAGTGTTATCGAGAAACATATTTTTTCAGAAGAGGTGAATGTTATTTGGAAAAAGTTCTCAAATAAAATTAAAGTTGCCGTTGAAAGAGATAAAAAATATTTAGATTGGCGTTATATTCAGAAGCCAAACGAGAATTATAAAATTGCGCATTGCTATCGTATAGACAATAAATATTTAGGATTTATTGTTTACACTGTCAAAGAAAAGCACAATGGGAGAATTGGGTACATAATGGAATTGATGTATGATCTAGAAGAGCCTACAGCAGGAAAGACGCTTTTAGACTATGCAATTTATAACATAAAGAAAGAAAAGGCAGATTGCATTTTGAGTTGGTGCTTGGAGCATTCGCCTAATTATCCAGTTTTCAAAAGGTCTTTTTTTATTGATTTGCCAGAAAAATATAGACCAATAGAACTTCATTTTGGAGTAAGAGCTTTTACAGACAAAATAAAGTCAATTGTTAGCAACAGAGAAAACTGGTATTTAAGTTATTCAGATTCTGATACAGTATAAAATGGAAAATGGAAAATTTATAATTTCACTCGATTTTGAATTGCATTGGGGCGCAGCGGAAAAGTGGGATTTAAAACTCAAAAAGGGTTATTTTGACACCACTCGCGAAAGTATTCCTAAAGTATTATTGTTATTTGAAAAGTACAATATTCACGCAACTTGGGCAACGGTTGGATTTCTTTTTGCAAAAAACAAAAAACAATTACTAGAATTTTGTCCAGTAGTTCGGCCTACGTATCAAAATGGATTATTATCCTATTACTCCCTAATTGAAAACGATGAAGTAGGTGAAAATGAAATAGACGACCCCTATCATTACGCGCCATCATTGATTGCATTAATTTTAAAAACACCAAATCAGGAGGTGGGAACCCATACTTTTTCTCATTATTATTGCAATGAAAAAGGTCAAAATAAACATCAGTTCGAAGCTGATTTGATTGCGGCTCAATGTTTAGCAAAGGAAAATTTTAATATAGAATTAAAATCATTAGTATTTCCCCGAAATCAATTTAACGCAGATTATATCGATGTCGCCAAAAGGAATGGGATAAAAGTTGTTCGTACAAATCCAGATGTTTGGTTTTGGAAAAGCACAGCAGATATAATGAGTTTGGCTAGAGGATTAGATACACTTATACAAATAAGTAAAAAATTGGTTTTTAGTGTTCCACATCAAATCCATGATGATTTTTTATTATTGCCTGCAAGCAGGTTTTTTCGGCCATATAGAGAAAAAGAAAAATTAATACAAAGATTAAAAATTCAAAGAATTATAAACGAAATGACTTTTGCAGCAAAGCACAACAAAGCATATCACTTGTGGTGGCACCCTCATAATTTTGGATATTTTCTAGATGATAATATGTTCTATTTAGAAATTATATTAAACCATTACCAAAAGTTAAACGCTAAATATGGATTTGTTTCTTCTTCGATGAGTGGACTCTATTTATGAAAATCAACCTAATTAATATTTTCCTGTTTACAGGAATAGCGCTTTATAATTTTTTAATTACCAAAACTTACTATCAAAGACATAAAAACTCACAAAAGATTTTAGTTACTTTGCTTTTTTTAGTTCATTTTGGTGCGATGTATGTGGCTTACGATAGCCCTTTGGTTGACCCTCTTGTTTTTTATAAAACAGCCTTAACTGCTGAATCATGGATTTCCCTTTTTGGATTGGGAAGCACATTTATGGCTTTTTTGATTTATCCATTAATAAAGGCAGGAGTTTCATTGTTTGTTTTGTTTTTCCTTTTCGCAAGCATAAGTTATCAAGCTTTCCTATGGTATTTTAATCAAATGGCGTCCTGTTACTCGAATACAGTCACTATTTATGGAATTCCTTTAGTGCAATTTTTTTTTTTATTGCCCTCTTTTCATTATTGGTCAAGTTTTCTGGGGAAAGATGCTTTAGTTTTTTTTATTTTAACTTATTTGCTATTTGAAATCAAGAACAGAATTAAACCAAATTTCTTGCAGATTTTAGTGCTATTTGTATTTCTACTTCTTAGACCACATTTTTGTTTTGTAGTTTTTATTGCGGGCTTTATTTACTATTTTACGGAAAACAATATAGGTTCAAAAATTAGAATTAAACTCCTATTGGGAGTACTTGCAATTATTAGTGTTCTAGTTGCAGTAGTAATGCAATTTTTAAATATTACAAATTTTAGTTCTAACACGCTACAGGCAAAATGGATTGGGCTCAGTGCCTATGCAACTCAAAGCTCAAGTGGCATCAATTTGATGGAATCCTCTTATCTCGATAGACTATGGTTACTAATGTTTAGACCACTATACTATGATGCCGTCACATTCTATCAGTATGTGATTTCTATCGAAAACAGTTTTGTTTTGCTTTTCTTTATTTTTGGAGTAATTTATATATTTTTAAAAGGAAAAGAAATTAGGATTACTGGGGATGTTAAATTTGCTTTGTTGACAGGTTCTCTGCTTTTTTTTATGATTGCTAGCTATATTTATAACTTAGGATTAGCAAGCCGAATGCGATTGTCTTTTTTGCCTTTATTTTTTTACGTCGTCCATCAATTGTTTTATTTACAGGAAACTCAACAAGAGTAATCTTTAAAGTAGACAAATATTAAAATGCCTTCCAAATTGAATAAAAAATTAGTTAGAATTACCACAGTTCCCATTTCTTTAGAAAAATTATTGGAAAATCAGTTGCGTTTTATGAGTCAATATTATGATGTCACTGCCATTTCTTCTGATAAGGAACGTTTAGAATATATCGGAAAACAACAAAAAGTGTCTGTTTATGCTGTTGAAATGACAAGGAAAATTACACCTCTCCAAGATCTTAAATCGGTGTGGAAGTTGTATAACTATTTCAGAAAAGAAAAACCTTTTATTGTGCATACCCATACACCAAAGGCAGGTACTGTTGGTATGATTGCTGCGAAATTAGCCGGTGTTCCTAATAGATTGCACACCATAGCGGGACTTCCTCTCATGGAAGCGACAGGTATGAAGCGCAAGTTACTGGATTTGGTTGAAAAAATCACTTATGGTGCAGCAACACATATTTATCCGAATTCAAGTGGGTTGAAAGAAATTATAATTCAAGAAAATTATTGTAAACCCCAAAAATTAACCGTTATCGGAAATGGAAGTTCGAATGGTATCAATACGAATTATTTTGACACGGATCATTTTTCATCCGAAATCAAAGAAGATTTAAAATTAAAATTGGGCATTTGCCCCAAGGATTTTGTGTTTATTTTTGTTGGTCGCTTAGTGGGAGATAAAGGGATTAATGAATTGGTAAAGTCTTTTACACAACTTAATTTAGAACGTATTAAATTGTTATTGGTCGGTTCCCAAGAATCTGACTTAGATCCATTGCAGGCAGAAACAATGCAACACATCAATTCGAATCCCAATATTATAGCGGTCGGGCATCAAAATGATGTGCGTCCGTATTTTGCTATCTCCGATGCGTTGGTATTTCCGAGTTATCGAGAAGGATTCCCTAATGTGGTCATGCAAGCAGGAGCTATGGGATTACCCTGTATTGTTTCGAATATTAATGGGTGCAATGAAATCATAAAAGATAAAGAGAACGGTTTAATTATTCCAACAAAAAATGCAGAAGTTATCACTAATGCGATGAGAATACTCTTTGAGGATGCTGGTTTGTATGTCGAATTAAAGAAAAAGGCCCGGTCTATGATTACGGAGCGATATGAGCAGGAAGTGGTTTGGAAGGCTTTATTAGCCGAATATCAAAAACTAGAACAGTATGTATAAATCTGTATTTAAGCCAATATTTGATTTTTGTTTGGCACTATTAGGACTATTCATTTTGAGTCCAATGTTAGTTCTGGTGACGGTTTTGTTGTATTTTGCCAATAATGGACTTCCTTTTTTTTGTCAGGTTCGGCCGGGTAAAAACGGAAGATTATTTAAAATCATCAAATTCAAAACTATGAATGATAAAAAGGATGCGATGGGGAATTTATTGTCTGATGGTCATCGATTGACAAAAATTGGTAAATTAGTCCGCAAAACCTCTTTAGATGAAGTACCTCAACTATTGAATGTAATCAAGGGAGATATGAGCCTCATAGGGCCAAGGCCATTATTGCCGGAATATTTGCCTTTATATGATTCATTGCAAGCAAGGCGGCACGAGGTAAAGCCCGGAATTACGGGTTGGGCACAAGTAAATGGAAGAAATGCCATTTCGTGGCAACAAAAATTTGAATATGACGTTTGGTATGTTGATAATATTAGTTTTTTGTTAGATTTAAAAATAGTACTTTTGACCGTTAAGAAAGTATTTATGAGTGAAGGAATTAATGGCATAGGACAAATTACAACAAAAGCTTTTAAAGGGAATTAATTATGGGGGTTGTTATAAAGGCGATAGAATATGTTTATCCTCAAAATAAAATCACAAATAATGACTTAGGAAAGTTGTTTGCGAATTATGATTTTTCAAGTTTTGAGAAAAAAGTAGGGGTTAAAAGCCGCTATTGGGTTCATAAAGAAACAGCATTTGATCTAGCAATTCTAGCTTGTAAAAGGCTTTTCTTGTCTTGCGATAAAGCGGATATTGATTATGTGTTATATTGTACTCAAAGTCCTGAATATTTCTTGCCAACGACCGCTTGTATTTTGCAAAACACACTCGGACTAAAAAAAGAAATAGGAGCATTAGATTTTAACTTGGGTTGTTCAGGATATACCTATGGGCTTAGTCTAGCAAAGGGATTGATTGATTCTGGACAAGCTAAAAATGTTTTGTTAGTTACTGCCGAAACCTATTCTAAATACCTTCATCCCAAAGATCGGTCAAATCGTGCAATATTTGGTGATGCTGCAACAGCTTCCTTAATTTCTTGCGATGAATTTGATGGAGTTGGTCAATTTCATTTTGGCACAGATGGGTCAGGGTATGATAAACTGATTGTTAAAAACGGTTGCAGCAGATTTCCTTTTGATTCGGAAGCTCCCGAAATTGGTTATGGTACAGATAATATTTATACCGATAATCATTTGTATATGAACGGTCCTGATGTTTTCAATTTTACCAATGAAGTTATCCCTGATTTTACTAAAGAAATACTTTTAAAAAACAATGTTCAGATTGAGGACATCAATCAGTTTGTATTTCATCAAGCCAATGCGTTTATGCTAAATTTTATCCGTAAAAGGTTAAATATCCCAAGTGAAAAATTTTTCATTGACCTTGAAGATGGTGGGAATACAGTTTCTTGTACTATACCCATTGCTTTAAAGAAATATAGTCAAACCTTAACTGAATCTGAAAAAATAATAGTCGTTGGTTTTGGAGTAGGTTTGTCGTGGTCCGGAGGATTAATAAAAATAAATTGTAAATTATAAATTTGAATAGAAATGACAAAACAAGAATTTTTGTTGCGGTTACAAGAAGAGTTAGAATTGGATGAAACGTTAGATGGAGGTACCAATTTGAAAGATTTGGAGGATTGGGATTCTATGTGTGCTATGGTGTTAATTGGATTTGTTTCAAATGAATTTGAGGTAAATCTTAAGCCAGATGATCTTAAAGAAATGACTTCCGTTGACTCTTTGATGCAAAGAATTGGATTGGAAAAATTTGATTAAGTACGGTTTTAAAAATAAATAGGTAGTGAATTTTATCTTAACAGGTGCCACATCAGGAATTGGTTTTGAAACTTTACAACAGTTAGTTAAAAATAAGCATAATGTCATTGCCATAGGGAGAGATTTCTCAAAAATAAGCTCCTTTATTCGGGACAATAAAAATCAAATACGTGAATATGTGTTTGATTTTGATAAGGTTAAGGAAATTGAAAGATTATTTTTGGCTTTTGAATTAAATAGTGAAAAATTTGATGGTTTAATTCATTGTGCTGGAGTCGAAGAAACAATGCCATTGACTTTATGTACTCCGGATAAAATGCAGCAAATTTATGATGTAAATGTTCTAGCCGGTATTGAATTACTGCGTATTTTTACCAAGAAGAAATACAGTAATGATGGTGCCAGTATCGTTTTCTTATCTTCGGTCATGGGTGTTTTAGGACAGCCGGGTAAAATAGGGTATTGTTCTACAAAAGCTGCAGTATTGGGTATGGTTAAGGCGAGTGCATTGGAGTTTGCAAAAAGAAAAATTAGAGTTAATGCAGTTTTACCTGGTGTAGTGAATACACCTATGACTAAAAAATTGTTTGCCAATATTGAGGAAAGTAAAATAAAACAAATTGTAGAAATGCATCCATTGGGGTTAGGAGAAGTTACAGATGTTGTTCCTATTATTCTTTTTCTACTTTCTCCAGATTCAAAATGGATTACAGGACAAAATTTTGTTGTCGATGGAGGTTACTCTGTACAGTAAAAAATTAAGTAAATTGACAACAGAAGCTTTTAAAGGGAATTAATATGTATTTATTTGGAGCTGGTGGGCATTGCAAAGTGGTAATTGATATTATTCTAGCATCTAAAGTTCATAAGATTGAAAGTGTTATAGATCATAATCCGAAATCCGATTGTATTTTTGATATACCTATCGTGAACTTTAATCAGTTCACGAATGATGATGGTCAGTATTTTATTGTTTCGATTGGTGACAACAAAAAACGTAAAAGAGTAGTTGAACTTATAAAGGCTGTTTTTGTAAATGCGATACATCCATCCGCAATTATTTCTAGATTTGCAAAGGTTTCTGAAGGGACAGTAGTAATGGCTGGAGCCATAATTAATGCGAATACAATTGTTGGGAAGCACTGTATTATCAATACAGGAGCAATTATAGATCACGATTGCATTATTGAAGATTTTGTTCATGTTTCGCCCAATGTTTCAGTGGCTGGAAATGTAACCATTGGGGAAGGGGCGCATTTGGGGATAGGAGTAACTGTTATCCAGGGAATAACAATTGGCAAATGGGCAGTTCTTGGAGCTGGAGCGGTAATTATAGAGAATGTGCCAGACTATGCCGTAGTGGTGGGTGTGCCCGGTAAAATTATAAAATTTAGTAACAAAAATGAATAAACCAAAAATATGGCTTTCCTCGCCGCATATGGGTGGAGGTGAACAAAAATTTATACAAGAAGCATTTGATACCAATTGGATTGCGCCACTTGGCGCTAATGTGAATGGGCTAGAAAACGATTTGGAAAATTATCTAGGCGAAGATAAATTTGTTGGTGCCTTAAGTTCGGGAACCGCCGCGGTTCATCTTGGTCTTATTTTATTAGGAGTTGAAGCAGGTGATGAGGTCATTTGTCAAAGTTTGACTTTTTCGGCTTCGGCCAATCCAATTCTCTATCTTGGAGCCACGCCCGTATTTGTGGATAGTGAATACGATACTTGGAATATATGCCCACAATCTTTAGAAAAAGCAATTCAGGACAGGATTGCTAAAGGGAAAAAGCCAAAAGTAATCGTTGCGGTTCATTTGTATGGAGTTCCTTATAAAATAGAAGAAATTAGAGCTGTAGCGGATCGGTATGAAATTCCAATTTTGGAAGACAGTGCAGAGGCGATTGGTAGCAGTTATAAGGGGCAAAAGTGCGGGACCTTTGGCGAAATTGGTATTTTGTCCTTTAATGGGAATAAGGTGATAACCACCTCAGGTGGAGGCGCTATTATTACCAAGACCAAAGAAGTAAAAGAAAAAGCCTTATTTTTTGCCACTCAATCCCGAGATAATGCAGTGCATTATCAACACAGTGAAATAGGCTATAATTACCGTTTGAGTAATATTTGTGCAGGAATAGGAAGAGGACAGATGGAAGTACTGGATGCACGTGTGCAGGCTCGTAGGATGATGCACGATTTCTATGTTGATTTATTCAAAGAAGTTGCAGGAGTTACTGTTTTTACAGCTCCCAATAACGATTATTTTGCTAATTATTGGTTGAGTGCTGTTTTGATCGATCCCCAATTGACTAAAGGCATTGATCGAGAATCAGTGCGCTTGGTTTTTGAAGTGGAAAATATAGAATGTCGTCCTATTTGGAAACCTATGCATTTGCAACCCATTTTTGAAAAATACCCTTTTTATGGTACTACTGTGGCGGCTACTTTGTTTGAAAACGGCTTGTGTTTGCCCTCGGGTTCCAATCTGACTGATGAAGACAGAGCACGAATCAGTGAAGTAGTAAAGAAAATTTTTAAGTAAAATAGTTTGTTTTTTAAACAATGAAATTAGAACCCACCTTTATAAATGATTTAGTTGTCCTGAATCCAGCTGTTTTTGAGGATGAAAGAGGCTATTTCTTTGAAGCGTATAACAAGAGTAAATTTCTTGATTTAGGTATTGCTATTGATTTTGTGCAGGACAATCAATCTTTTTCTAAACGAGGCACCTTGAGAGGCTTGCATTATCAAAATCCCCCTTATGCGCAGACTAAATTGATTCGCGTGTTGCAAGGGGAAATTATGGATGTAGCGGTCGATTTGAGAAAGGATTCCCCGACTTATGGACAACAATTCGGAATTGTACTGTCGGCTGAGAACAAAAAACAGCTTTTGGTTCCGCATGGTTTTGCCCATGGCTTTTCGGTTTTGAGTGAAACGGCTGTGGTGCTGTATAAATGCGACCAATTTTACAACAAGGAAAGCGAAGGCGGTATTCGTTTTGACGATCCCACATTAAATATCGATTGGGGAATGGATTTAGCGGCAGCTATTGTTTCAGAGAAAGACCTGATTTTGCCTCATTTTGAAAATTGTAATTCCCAATTTTAATGAAACACCCCCGACCATGCTTCTTGACACCATCGGATATGATTATGGGTGTTCCATCTGACCTTTAAAAAAACAATAAAATAAACAGATGAAAAAAATACTTGTAACGGGAGCCAATGGACAATTGGGTTCTGAAATCAAAGTCTTGGCTATTGCTTATCCCAATTTCGATTTTGTTTTTACCGATATTGAAGATTTTCCTTTGGATCAAGAAGAGGTAATCATTTCGAATTTCAAACAAATTGAGCCTGATATTGTAATCAATTGTGCTGCTTATACCGCCGTAGATAAAGCGGAAACCGATTCGATTACTGCCGATACCATTAATCATTTGGCTATTGCCACTTTGGCCAGTTTATGCGCAGATTCAGGAGCGAAACTCGTTCATATTTCAACTGATTATGTGTTTGATGGTAGTTCTCCTATCGCTTATACCGAAGAAGATCAACCCAACCCGAAAAGCGTTTATGGGGTTACCAAATTAGCTGGAGAAATGGCTTGTTTGAAAAATTGTCCCGAGAGTATAATAATCAGAACTGCTTGGGTTTATTCGGAATTTGGAAATAATTTTGTCAAAACGATGTTGCGGTTAATGACCGAACGAGATAGTTTGGGAGTAGTCAACGACCAAGTGGGTTCACCGACTTATGCGGCCGATTTGGCTCAGGTAATTTTGACCATTTTGGACAGCTCAAAGTGGGAAACCGGAATTTACCATTATTCGAATGCAGGGGAAATCAGTTGGTTTCAATTTGCGCAAGACATCAAGGAGATTGGACGTAAAACTTGTGACATCAAAGGCATTCCCGCGTCGAGTTATCCGACTCCAGCCGAAAGACCCGCTTATTCGTTATTGGACAAATCGAAGATTAGAGCGGTTTACGGAATTGAACCGATTGATTATAAAGTTAGTCTTCAGATTATGATGGGGAAGTTGTTGAAAAATCAATAGCAGTTACAATAGCAATAACAATTACGATACAATGCTTAAATGTTTAATCGGTTAATTGGTTAACTGAAAACTGAAAACTGAAAACCGAAACTGAGAACCGAAAACCTATAACACTATGAAAGGAATTATTTTAGCCGGAGGATCCGGTACCCGTTTGCATCCTTTGACTTTGGCGATGAGCAAGCAGATGATGCCCGTATATGACAAACCTATGATCTATTATCCCCTGTCGACTTTGATGATGGCGGGGATTCATGAAATATTAATTATTTCGACCCCGCACGATTTGCCTAATTTTGAAAAGTTATTAGGCGATGGTTCGGCTATCGGTTGTCAGTTTAGTTATGCTGAGCAGGCTATTCCCAATGGTTTGGCGCAAGCTTTTGTTATTGGTGCCGATTTTATTGGTTCCGATAGTGTCGCTTTGGTTTTAGGAGACAATATTTTCTTTGGTGCCAATATGGGAGAATTGTTGCAATCGAATACCAATCCAAGCGGAGGTGTTGTTTTTGCCTACCATGTTTCTGATCCTGAGCGTTATGGTGTGGTTGAATTTGACGAAAACAATAAGGCGCTGTCTATTGAAGAAAAACCTTTAGAACCTAAATCGAATTTTGCCGTTCCCGGCTTGTATTTTTATGATAATTCGGTAGTGGAAATTGCCAAAAACATTCAGCCTAGTGCAAGAGGGGAATATGAAATCACCGATGTGAACAAGGTATATCTAGAGCAAGGCGCTTTGAAAGTGGGTATACTGAATAGAGGTACCGCTTGGTTGGATACGGGAACTTTCAATAGTTTGATGCAGGCCGGGCAATTTGTTCAGGTTATAGAAGAGCGTCAAGGTTTAAAAATCGGATGTATCGAAGAAATTGCTTGGCGGCAAGGTTTTATTAGCTCCGAACAGCTGCGATTATTGGCGGCACCCTTAGTTAAATCAGGTTATGGCGACTATTTGCTGCAGCTTTTAAAATATAAAAAATAAGAATTGAATCCCGTAGCAGCGGGATTTTTTGTTTTTTAAAGCGTCTCTATTGCTGCCTAAATTAAGTGAAAAACTATTGCTGCGAAATTTGAGCTGTTATTTGTACTAAAAGCACCACAATTGATCTTGGTTCGTGTCGTTTGTCAGGGTTTTTATCTTTTTATCTTTTTATCGTATATCTTATCTTTTTTATTGCTATTTTTGTTTTTTTTAACATATTGTTTTGTTTGCAAGTTAAGTTTGATAATAATTTAAAGGATTAATTATTTAGCGTTGGTTTTTAATTTTACTTTGTAAGGTTATCACTAGATTTTTAAAAATACACCAAGAAATGAATACTAAATACTTTGTTTAAGATGGGAAAAAATAGTACGAAGAGTTATTTTTCGCGGGACAATATAAGATTCAATATTCATAATTTAAGCTATTTGCCGAGATGGATTATCATCTTAATTGATTTTTCTGTTTTGGTTCTTTCCTTCTTTTTTACTTATTTGATTTTTGACGGTACGGGACTCGATTATATTGTGACCAAGCGTTATGGTGTGTTTGTCGGCTTTCTGATGGGAGTCAATTTGTTTTTCTTTTGGTTATTCAGAACCTATGCTGGGATTATCAGACATTCATCCTACATTGACGCTGTAAAACTCTTATTTTCACAGACCGCAGTCTTGGTTTTTTTCTTGTTTTTTAATTTTTTGTTTGAGTTGTACTTTCAGCAAAAAGCATTTTTAAATACTGCCTTTTTTATCAATATCGTTCTTTCGTTTTGTGGATTGTTTTTGTATAGGGTAGTAGTTAAGCAAACATTTGAACTTTATTTTGTTGAAAAAAATAACACTAAATTAATTAAGACGATAATTTATGGTACGGATGCTAATGCAATATCCATTGCAAATGCCTTAAAATTTGAAAGTCCCTCTCGGTTTAAAATTATTGGTTTCGTAGACAAAAATAATCAGAATGCTTCCAAGCGTATGTTGGATTTGCCTATTTTAGTTTTACGAAAAAAACTTCCTTCATTGATGCGATCTGTCGGTGCCGAAGGGGTTGTAATTGCGGATAAAAGTTTATCCAAAGAAGAACAAGTCGCTTTGATTGATCAATGTATTGAATACAATCTTAAGGTGTTTTCTGTCCCAACAATCTTAGACTGGGAAGATCAGAAGGAGATTTCTCAAAAAGTAAAAAACATTCAAATTGAAGATTTACTCGAACGAGAACCCATCGTATTGGATACTGTTTCCATTTGTGATCAATTGAAAGGTAAAACGGTTCTGATTACGGGTGCTGCAGGATCTATTGGGAGCGAGATCGTACGGCAAATATTAGGCTTTGAGCCCAAAAAAGTAATTATTTTGGATCAGGCTGAGACCCCTCTGCATCACGTAGGGCTCGAGGTGGAGACCATCAAGGGGAGTGTGGATATTCACTCTATTATTGCCGATATCCGTGATAGAGCAGCTTTAGAAAGAGTGTTTAAATTATATAAACCCAACATGGTTTATCACGCTGCTGCTTACAAACATGTGCCGTTGATGGAAGAGAATCCCTCGCAAGCTATTTTGACCAACGTCAATGGTACTAAAAATTTAGCGGATTTATCTTGTGAATATGGGGTGCATAAATTTGTTATGATTTCGACTGATAAAGCGGTTAACCCCAGTAACGTAATGGGAGCGAGTAAGCGCATAGCCGAAAAGTATGTGCAATCCCTTCACCTGAAATATAAGAGTGATCATGATATCTATTCCACAAAATTTATAACTACCCGATTTGGGAATGTATTAGGGTCTAACGGATCGGTTGTTCCTTTGTTTTCGAAACAAATTGCCGAAGGAGGCCCCTTAACGATCACCCATCCTGATATTATTCGTTATTTTATGACCATTCCTGAGGCTTGTCAATTGGTTTTGGAAGCGGGTGCAATGGGCAATGGGGGTGAGATTTATATTTTTGATATGGGTAAGCCGGTCAAAATTATTGATTTGGCTCGCAAGATGATTAAGTTGGCTGGTTATATTCCCGATCGCGATATCAAAATTAAGATTGTCGGTTTACGACCTGGCGAAAAATTATACGAAGAATTGCTCAATGATACTTCGAAAACTTTGCCCACGTATCACGAAAAAATCATGATAGCTCAGGAAATTCAAGAGGAATTCTTGGATTTGCATACTAATATCCAAGAGCTTATCGGAATAGCTGCTTTCTTTGACAATGATGATATCGTCGCCAAAATGAAAAAGATAGTGCCAGAGTTTATCAGTATGAATTCTAGTTTTCAGGTATTGGATAAATAGAAGGATGTTGGGAGCTGGAAGCTAGAAGAATGGAGGAGGAAATTCCAAAAAAAAGCAAATTCCAAAAATAAATTCCAAATTCCAAATTTCAAAGTGTGCTTTGGGATTTGGAATTTTTTTATAGTCTGAAAAACTGATTGTTTTCGATGGTTTCTTGTAGGGGCGTAGGGTCTTTTAATTTAATTTTTTGGTTGAAAGCCGCAATATGTTTTAGGTGATGCACATCTGAACCCACATAAGTATACATTCCGTTTTGTAGCAATTTTTCCGCAATTTTAGCGATGCCTTCACCATAATAGCCCACGACCGATAGCAAGTTCAGTTGCAATAGACAACCCGCGTTCCTCAATTTTTGGTACTCATCGATATTGTTGTGGTAAAACACATATCGCTCCGGATGAGCTAAAACGGGAATATAGCCTGCCACCTGCAAATCAAATAGAATAGAATACAATTGGATGGGTGGGTTGATGTAGGACATTTCTACTAGGACATAGTTGTCTTTGAGGGTCAATAGGGGCTCCGATTGAAAGAGCTTGACAAAATTATCGTCCATCATATATTCTGCCGCGGCCCGAAAGGGAATCGAAATGCTGTTTTGCTGCAATTCGATACGGGTGCTCCTTGCTGTCTCTTGGATGATTTCCGAAGTGTTTTCCCAAAAATGGTGCATTACGTGCGGCGTAGTGATGCATTGCGAAGTTCCGAATCCCTGAAGTGCTGTGATTAAGTTGATACTGTCCTGAATTGTTTTGGCACCATCGTCGATTCCGGGTAAAAGATGCGAATGAATGTCAATGTAATTCTGAGGAATTAAATCCTTTAAAAGCGGTTTTGATTTGAATAGTGATAACATGCTGCAAAGATACGAAAAATGTTGACGGTTATCGGTTGACCAAGGCATTCGCGTTTAAAATTTTCACACACGAATTGCACGAATTAGCACAAATTGTATTACTATTTTAAATTAAATTCTACGAATTTTAGTTGATTTTAAGAATTCGTGTAATCAAAACAGATCGAAATCTGTGTCAATTTGTGAAATCTGTGTCAATTTTTTTTAAAAGCGAATGACCTGTCGGTTGACTGTTTTCGGTTTTCAGTTATTTAAATCCGACTTCTGCATTTTATAATCCGTTTTTTGCAATCTGCAATCTTCAGTTTGTTTTTTGCAATTTACTTCTGAAATCTTTCGGTACTGTTTCTATAATCTGCTTTCTGAGATTTGTTCTTAGAGCGCCCTTTTTGAATAGTGCTTTGAAACAAAAAGTTTAAAAGTATGCTTTAAACTTTTTGTTTATTGTATTAAAATTTTAATTATGTTTAAAATTTTGTGTATATTTGTGATAACTTTAAAACGTAATAATATCAAATGTCCTATACGATTCCTCTTTCTATTGTAAAAAGAGAAGACTACCTCGAGAGGGTACTTCCTTTTATTGGTAAGAATTTGATCAAGGTTTTTACGGGTCAACGCCGTGTGGGCAAAAGCTATTTGTTGTTTCAGATTATGAATTATTTATTGGAGCAAGATAGTCAAGTGGCAATAGTTTACATTAACAAGGAAGATATTGCTTTCTCGGCAATAAAAACGGCTCAGGATTTGCACGATTATGTTATGTTGCAAAAATCTAATACGACCAAAACTTATGTTTTCATTGATGAAATTCAGGATATTGAGCATTTTGAAACGGCATTGCGTTCCTTGTTGCTTCAAGAGGATTTAGATTTGTATATTACCGGTAGTAATGCTAAATTATTATCGGGAGATATTGCTGGCTATCTAAGCGGACGTGCAATCGAAATCGTGGTTTATAGTTTATCATATCCCGAGTTTTTGGTTTTTCATTCTTTACAAGATGGAGACAAAACACTAGAAATGTATATCAAATACGGAGGGCTTCCCTATTTAAAAAATCTAGTATTAGAGGAAGCTATTGTTTTTGAATATTTAAAAAACATATACAACAGCATTGTGTATCGGGACATTATCAATCGGTTTTCCATTCGGACTGTTTCGTTTTTGGAACAATTGGTTTTGTTTTTGGCAAGCAACATTGGGAGCCTTTTTTCGGCTAAAAAAATCAGTGATTTTTTGAAATCCCAGCGTATCAATATGGCTTCCAATCAGGTGCAAACTTACAGTGACTATTTGGTCAATGCTTTTTTGGTTCATAGGGTCAGTCGTTACGATTTAATAGGAAAAAGAATTTTTGAAACGGGCGAAAAATATTATTTTGAGAATTTAGGTATTCGAAATGCTTTGTGGGGTTATCGACTGGAAGATCGGGGTAAAATTATGGAAAATGTAGTTTACAATCATTTGTTATTCCGAGGTTATCAGGTTCAGGTGGGCACTTTAGGTGCTTTAGAAATAGATTTTGTTGCTCAGCGTACGGGCGAAAAAGTATATCTGCAAGTGGCATTATCTACAAATGAATCCCAAACGATGGAACGTGAATTTGGTAATTTAAAAAAGATTAATGATAATTTTCCTAAAATGGTTGTAACCCTTGATGCCTTTCAGGGCAATACCAATGAAGGGATTTTGGCTATAGATTTGAGAAGCTTTCTTTTGAGTTTTAAATAAAAGGGATGTTCGCCATCTGGATCGGTTAATTGGTTAATCGGTTAACTGTTTAATTGTGGAGGTTTGTTTTTTATCGGTTATCCGTTGCTTACAATCGGTTTTCTGCCATCTGCCATAATCTATAGAAATTCCAAACTTCTAGTCAATAAATTATTATATTTGCTTTCGAACGCTGAGAAGGTTTGGAGGTTTTGTTCCGGCTAGGATTCTCAGGTTCGTTCGATAGACCGTATTTAACTATTTCCATGAACACTACAGAAAACTCAGACAATGATTGGTTGTTTGAAATTACACCCAAGAATAAATTCTTTTCGCTCAATCTCAAAGAAGTTTGGCAATACCGCGATTTGCTGATGCTATTCGTCAAAAGAGATGTAGTGACGGTGTACAAGCAAACGGTTTTAGGTCCGCTCTGGTATTTAATTCAACCTTTGTTTACCTCGGTGACTTTTACGATTATTTTTAATACCGTGGCGGGAATAAAAACAGGCACTATTCCTCCTTTTTTATTCAATTTGGCCGGGATTATGGTTTGGAATTATTTCACGGCCTGTTTAAGTGGCACTTCCGATACATTCAAGGCAAATGCGAGTATTTTTGGCAAAGTGTATTTTCCCAGAATCATCACGCCTTTATCTGTAGTCATCTCCAATTTAATCAAATTGGGCATCCAATTTTTAATTTTCGTTGCTTTTTACCTTTACTTTTATGTCAAAGGAGCGGCTTTGAGTTTGAATGTTTTCGTCTTGTTTTTTCCATTTTTAGTTGTTTTGATGGGCATACTCGGATTGGGTTTAGGGATGCTGATTTCTTCTATGGTTACTAAATATAGGGATTTGAGTTATTTGATTAGTTTTGGTGTACAATTGCTCATGTACCTTTCGGCGGTGATGTATCCTATGGCATTGATTGGACAAAAAATGCCTGATTACGCTTGGTTGGTGCAGTACAACCCCTTGGCTTATATTATAGAAACAACTCGGTACATTCTCTTAGGAGTTGGAACCGTTTCGGTTTGGGGTTTGGTTTATACCGTTTGTATTACGGCTATTATTTTCTTTGCGGGTTTATTGGTTTTTAATAAGACTGAGAAAAGTTTTATTGATACGGTGTAGTTTTAGTGATCAGTGTTCAGTTTCGAGTGATCAGTTGTTCATTGGTTTAATCGCTTAATGGTTTAATCGGTTAATTGAAAATTGCAATTTCCATGGCAAACCTTAAACCTTAAACCTTTTAAACAACTTCTAACCTTTAACTTCCCCCTTTACATATTCAGTTTGCTATCGTCCAGTTTGTTAAAAATACTGTGCCTAATAGTTTTTATGAAATCGCCATTAACTAGAAGTTTGCGTAAGCAAACACCCATGAATAAAAAAGGCGATACCATATGTGACCGCTGAAAAATCAAAATTTACACATATGAAATCGCCATTAACAAAAAGTTTGCGCAAGCAAACACTAATAAATAAAAAGCGATAACATATATGACCGATGACAAATAAACTTTTACACATATGAAATAAAACTAAATAAAGTGTCAATGTATTGATAAAAAACACTAAAAAAAACGTCATTCGATTGATGTTTTTTAGTATTTTTGCCAAAAAAAACGGGAGATGCAAAGATTATACAGTCAATTTTATGAGAAGTATGCCTTGGTACAGACGAGCCAAGTCAGGAATTTTATTAATACCATTGATTGGGACAACCGATTTATTGGTATTAAAGGCAGCAGAGGAGTGGGAAAAACGACACTTTTGTTGCAATACATCCGATTGAATTTTAAACCTGACAAAAGCGTTTTGTACATCAGCTTGGATAATTTATATTTTCTTGAAAACAATTTCTATGATTTGGTAGATGATTTTTATAAAAAAGGTGGACAGTTTATAGCTATTGACGAAGTGCATAAATATGCCAATTGGGCATTAGAAATTAAAAATATATATGACAACATGCCTAATTTAAAGCTTGTTTTCACGGGTTCTTCCTTGTTGCATATTCATCAAGCCAAAGCCGATTTAAGCAGGAGAGTGGTAGTATATGATATGCCGGGCTTGTCATTCAGGGAGTTTTTGCAATTTGAAACCAACATCAATTTTAATTGTTATTCGCTGCACGAAATTGTTGAAAACCATGTTGGCATAAGCATCGAAATCACACAAAAAGTAAAGCCTTTGCAGCATTTTTCCAATTATTTGAATTACGGATATTATCCTTTTTATCTGGACAACAAAAGAGCATTTCATCAAAAATTAAGCGAAGTTATACTTACGGTCTTGGAAATCGATATCCCACAATATGCCCTTATTCAAACGGCCAATATCGTGATGTTGAAGAAGTTATTGGCTGTGATAAGCAATGCTGTTCCTTTTAAGCCTAATATGAATTCAATTAGTGAGCGAACGGGTATTAGCCTTAACACCATGAAAAATTATTTAAAACTTTTGAATGAGGCGCAACTTCTCAATTTATTGTATGTCGAAGATAAAGGAATCAATAGTTTGGGCAAACCAGAAAAGATTTATTTAAACAATTCTAATTTGATGTATAATCTGGGAAAAGAAGCGGATATAGGCTCTATTAGGGAAACCTTCTTTTTCAATCAGCTCCAGCAAGTAAGTAGCGTACATGCTGAACAACAAGTTGATTTTAAAGTGAAAGAAGGCTACATGTTTGAGTTGGGCGGCAGGAATAAAAAACCGCATCAAATACTAAATAAGGAAGCCACATTTCTGGTAAAAGATGATATCGAGATAGGAACCGATTTAAATATTCCCTTGTGGTTGTTTGGTTTTTTGTATTGACTGGGTTTAAAAGTTTAATCGCTTAAATGAAAAAAGCAATGACAATGGCAATGTGAAAATGGTTTAATCGGTTAATTGCTTAATCGCTTAGGCGAAAACAGCAATTTCAATGTGAAAATGGTTTAATCGGTTAACTGCTTAATCGGTTAATTGACAATACCAATGGCAATTTCAATTTGAAAAAGTTTAATCGGTTAACTGTTTAATCGGTTAATTGAAAACGGAATTTCAATGTTTACAGAAAACCTGAAACTTTAAACCTGAAACCCTAAACTCGCAACATAATTAATGGTTTAAAAAAAACGGTGCGTTCGCGGCTTTGTTGTAAAAAATTGTAACTTTGTATGAATAGCAGTAAGATGCATTATCTTGGATACCTCTATTTGTGTTTTCTTTTTGAGGTGAAAAATAAATTTGAAAAATAGTAAAATCATGAGAATCGCGACTGCACAAAAAAAATTTATCTATGAGTATTGGGAAGAAAAAGAGCCCTCTAGTCAAGTATTTTTATTTGGGTCTAGAGCAGATGATTTAAAAAAAGGGGGAGATATTGATATATTGGTTTTGTCGGATAAAAAAATACCTCATAAGGACTTATTTAAAATGAAACAGTTATTTTTTTCTAAATTTGGTCCACAAAAAATGGACGTAGTTAGTATGACCAAGAAGGATGAAAGCATGTTTAAAAAACATATTTTGAGTTACGCAAAATTATTAAGTTATGAAGGAGTTATTCCAATTAGCCTTTAGAGAATCTTTTGAATCTTTTAGCATTGCAATGTAAGGGTTGGCTAAGTCTTTTGCACATTGTAAGGCCATAGGTGTCAAAGAAAATTATGATTTTGCAGAAACCGAAGCCTACGATGCCTTGATTATAAAATTAACTAGAAATTCAGATGTTTTCTTCCAACAAATAGTAAAAGGATATTTTAAGCTAAAAGGAGAGGATCATTTGTTTTTTATTGACAGACTTAATTTGTTAGAAAAAATAGGTGTGATCGACAGCGCCGATGCCTTAATGGAGTTAAAAAGTTTTAGAAATCAAGCTGTACATGAATATTCGGCAGTTGCCTTTCAGGAATTGTATGAAGAAGCCGTGCAATTGACTCCTTTTTTTCAAAAAACCGTTTCCGATTTCACTAATTATTTAAAAAGGGAAGGTGCTCTTTAGTCGGAGTTTGTAATCAATCAGCTATTCCGTAGCCGTAAAAATGGAGGATAACAATCATTGAAATTGGCTTAAAAGTTTAATCGGTTAATCGCTTAACTGAAAACAGCAATTTCCATGGCAAACCTTAAACCTTTAAAACAACTTCCAATCTCGTAACCTGAAAAACCCAAAGCTTTGAATAACAACTTAATATAATAGTGATTATCTTTGCTAGATAAATGATTCAGCTATGCCGAAACTGTACGAATATTTAGGAATAATTTTGTTTTTTTATTCTAACGAACATGTGCCAATTCATGTACATGCTAAAAAAGGGGAATTTGAAAGTAAAGCAACATTTTGCATAGAAAATGGAGTAATAACAGAAATCAAAATCATAAACGTTAAAGGAAGAAAGCCATTAGCAAACAAAGAATTAAAGGATTTTGAAGCATTTTTAGCAGTTTATTCAGAAAAAATAGTCGAAAAATGGATTGCTTATTTTGTATATCATAAGGAAATCGAATTTGAAAAAATAACAAAAAAACTATGATCAGATGAAACGCCCACGATAATCATCATTGACACACAGAAAAATGGTTATAGGCGTTCCATCTTCCAATAAAAAACAAATATTATATACAGATGAAAATTACGGTTAGCAATACAGATTATAATCTAGATAAACCTTTATCAATAATTAAGGCTAAAAATCTTGGCAATTATCATATTTTAATTGAGTTTAATAATGGTGTAGAAAAATTTGTTGATTTCGCGGATTTTTTATCAAAATCACAACACCAGTCCATAAAAAAATATTTAAACGAAACTCTTTTTGGTACATTTAAAATTATAGACGGTAATCTCAACTGGAATGATTATGATATGATTTTCCCAATAGCCGATTTATATGATGGAAAAATTTAACTGAAAATACTAATTTCATTAGCAATGTGAAAAGGTTTATAGGTTTAATCGCTTAGCCGAAAACAGCAATTTCAATATGAACAGAAAACCTTAAACTTTAAACCTTAAACTTTAAACTTTAAAACCTTTAAACTGTCACCCTGAGCTCGTCGAAGTGGCAACTTCTAACTTCCATCTTCCCACTTCCCTCCTTAATTTACCTTCATTGCCTCGATGGTTTAAAAAAACTTCCTGCCCTAGCGCCTTTGTGACAAAAAAATTTAACTTTGTACAGTAGTGGCAACAATAGTTTAAACTAGTAACCAAATAACCGATTAATCAAATACCCTTCTCTTGAAAAAGACCATCCATAAAATAATAGAACAACTGGGTTA
Source organism: Flavobacterium nackdongense (assembly GCF_004355225.1). Classification (NCBI taxonomy): domain Bacteria; kingdom Pseudomonadati; phylum Bacteroidota; class Flavobacteriia; order Flavobacteriales; family Flavobacteriaceae; genus Flavobacterium; species Flavobacterium nackdongense. The sequence continues at coordinate 3,256,441 of NZ_CP037933.1, forward strand.
CAAAATTTCGAATATTTCCAAAAAAGAAGCAGAAAAGCAGCGTTTTGTTCAGCGTTTTGCAGTTGGAAAAGACGCAAATCAATTGGTTTATAATTCAACCGACTATTTATTTGTCATAAAAAAGCATTTTCCGGAACTTAGTCTTGTACCGCACAAGGAGGGTGTCTTAGCTAGCTTTTCTACTTTGAAATTATACCTTGAAAGCAGTGAGGAATTTTTCATTCTCAAAGAAGTTTTTATCGAAAAGGATTATAACTTACTGTCGCAGGAAAACTTTGTTGTTTTTGATATCGGAATGAATATTGGTATTAGTTCCTTGTTTTTTGCCCTCCAAAAAAATGTCAACAAAATTTATTCTTTCGAACCTGTCGCGACCACCTACCATCAAGCCCAATACAATTTGGCATTGAATCCAAGTTATGCGGCTAAGATTGAAGCTTTCCATTGTGGTTTGGGTGGAGCAACCCGAGTAGAAAAAGTGCTGTACAATGCACAGGCTAAAGGGAATTGTGGCATAAGACGAGATCTGAGTTTAGTATTAGACGACAAAAATGCTGCTGAAATTGAAATTAATATCAAAAATGTCGAAGAGGTACTTCCTGCTTTGTTTGCTCAACATCCCAATGAGAAAAAAATCCTGAAAATTGATTGTGAAGGAGCAGAATATGAGATTCTTCAAAAAATGAACGAGGGTACTTTATTGGCCGAAGTCGATATACTATTGATTGAATGGCATGATAAAGGGGCGACAATCCTAGAAGATTTATTAGTTGCCCATAATTTCAGTGTCCTTTCCAGACATTTGACTGCGATTACGGGGATGATTTATGCTTTTAAAAATAGATCTCATAAGTAGTAAGCCCATGACAACGCCTAAAGTCTCCATTATTGTTCCTTGCTACAACCAAGCCCAATACTTAGATGAATCTTTACAGTCGGTAGCACATCAGACCCATACGGATTGGGAATGTTTTATCATCAACGATGGGAGTCAAGATGCTACCGAAGAAGTAGCCAAAAAATGGGAAGCCAAGGACCCGCGTTTTATCTATCTGTTTCAAGAAAATGGTGGTGTAAGCCATGCCAGAAATGTAGGGATACGGCAAGCAAAATCGCAATTTATACTCACCCTTGATGCCGATGACAAATACGAGGCCAGTTTTCTCGAAAAGGCCTTGGCAGTGCTAGAAAGTCAGCCTGAAATAGGTATTGTAAGCAGTTGGGGACGTTATTTTACCAATGTGAAGCAGTTGCACATATTTAAATCTACCGCGCATTCTGTATCTGATTTTTTGTTTTTTAATGGGTTGAACATGGGTTCTTCACTATTTAGGAAAGAATGTTGGGAAGCAGTAGGAGGATATGACGAAAATCCAGAAAACGGTTATGAAGATTGGGAATTTTATCTACGAGTATGCGCTTTTGGATGGAAAGTGCATATTCTAAAAGAAGTATTGTTTTGCTATAGGCAAAACAATACTTCAAGAAGTGCAGAGATGAACAAGAAACATAACGAGATCCAAAAATACCTTTACCTCAAAAACAAGGATATTTATTGTGCCCAGTATGAAACTTTGATTGACCAATTCTTGAAAGTATCTGATTTAGAAAAAGCAGAAATCAACAAGTTCAAAAACACCATTGATTATAAATTAGGCGCTGCTATCCTGCATCCAGTGCGAAAGATAAAATGGTTTTTCTTGAATATTTTCCGGCAAGATTTAAAAATATGAATGCTAGGTAATGCATTGGATTATCTTAAAAACGTGATACTAAAGTAACAGAATTAATTTAATATATAGAAATGAATAAATTTATAAAAAAGCTCTATCGTTTTTTTCTTAAAAAGCCAATTGAGAAAATTGAATTAAGATTTAATAAAATGGGTAAAAAAAGAGCATGTTATATATGCAATAATAGATTCCACCATTTTAGTAAGTGGCGAGGTGGAACGAGGGCTGTACCGCTTTGGTTACGCAAATTGGAAATTATTGGTGGTGATTTTGATAATTTTGGATGTCCATTTTGCAATTCAACGGACCGAGAAAGACATTTATTTATGTTTTTTGACAAATTAAATTTGTGGAGTAAGATGGGACAAAGTGAAATTCTCCATTTTGCGCCAGAGACCAATTTGAGAAAAAAAATAGAACAGTATAGACCATTTAGCTATGTAAAAGCGGATTTGTATTCCAATGATTTGGATATCCAAAAAATTGATGCAACTGCGATTTCTTTTAAAGAGGCATCATTTGATATTGTTATTTGTAATCACGTACTTGAACACATTCCAAATTATAAAAATGCTTTGATTGAGTTTTTTAGGATTTTAAAACCAGGTGGATTAGCAATTCTCCAAACTCCATATTCGAAACTTTTAATCAATAATTTTGAAGATGGAGGAATTAATTCAAACGAGCTACGGTTGATTTTTCACGGGCAAGAAGATCATGTGAGAGTGTTTGGCGAAAGCACCTTTTTTAAGAGTTTAAAAGACGTTGGATTTATTGTTAATAGAATTAAACATTCTGAATTTTTGAACGAGATAGATTCACGGTATTTTGGTGTTAGTGAAGATGAAGATTTAATTCAAGTAATAAAACCACAATAGCTGCTAAGTACATTGAAATTTTATATTGCATATTCATTGTTTTTTACAGTAAACCTAAAAGTATCTGATTTAGAAAAAGCCGAAATCAACAAATTTAGAAACACCATAGATTATAAATTAGGCGCTGCCATTCTTAATCCACTTCGAAAAATTAAATGGTTTTTCTTGAAACTCCTACAATAATTTCAAGTTAAAGTTATTGACTGATTGAAATAGCAATTTCATTGTGAAAAAGGTTTAATCGGTTAACTGCTTAATCGGTTAACTGAAAACAGAATTTCAATGTGAATAAGTTTAATCGGTTAACTGCTTAATCGGTGAAGTGAAAACAGCAATAGCAATTTCAATATTAATGTGAAAAAGGTTTAATCGCTTAGGCGAAAACAGCAATTTCAATGTTAACAGAAAACCTGAAACTCGCAACCCGAAACCCGAAATTAGTAAACAACTTCTAACTTCCATCTTCCCACTTCCCACCTTAATTTACCTTCATTGTCTTAATGGTTTAAAAAAACTTCCTGTCTTCTCGCCTTTGTGGCAAAAAATTGTAACTTTGTATAAATAAGAGCAAGATGAGTTATACTGACAGAAATATAGTGGAAGCCTATTCCTTATTATTGGAAGGATTACCTTCGTTGAGTAAAATTGAATTGATTGAAAAGTTAAGTAAATCGCTTCAAAAAGATAAGGTGGCAAAGGAAAGTTCTTTTTTTAAATCTTTTGGGGCATTTGCTTCAGAAAAAACCGCTGAGGAAATTACTGCAGCTATAAAATTGAGTAGAAAATTTAAAAGTAAAGAAATTAAATTCTGATGCAATATTTATTGGATACCTCCATTTGCGTTTTCTTTTTGAGAGGCCGACTTGAATTAGATAAAATAATTAGAGATAAAGGGACAGAAAACTGTTTTATCTCCGAAATCACCCTTTTTGAACTTCGTTATGGTGCAGAAAACAGTGAGAACCCAACTAAATCTCATAAAGCTGTTGACTTATTTGTAAATGGGTTATCCATAATTCCAATTGTTGGTTCAATAAAAAAATATGCTAAAGAAAAAGTACGGCTTCGTCGATTGGGAAAACCGATGCACGATGAATTTGATTTACTTATTGGGGTAACGGCTATTGAAAACAAACTGACTTTAGTGACTGATAATGTATCGGATTTTCAAAATTTGGACGACATTAAAATTGAAAATTGGTTTACTCGATAATGGATTAAGACTGTCAATAGCAATTTCAATTTGGCAAAGTTTAAAATGGTTTAATCGGTTAACTGCTTAATCGGTTAACTGAAAACAGCAATTTCATTGTGAAAAAGTTTAATCGGTTAATTGAAAATAGCAATGGCGATTTCATTGTGAAAATGGTTTAATCGGTTAATTGAAAATAGCAATGGCGATTTCATTGTGAAAATGGTTTAATCGGTTAACTGCTTAATCGGTTAACTGAAAATTGCAATTTCAATGGTAAACTTTAAACTGTAAACCTTAAACTCGCAACCCGAAACTTTAAACCTTTAAACTTTTAAACAACTTCTAACCTCGTACCTCTAACCTCTACCCTCGTATCTGGAAAAGCATCATAGGCAAGAACGGAGCGGGAAAGAGAAAAGCGTTTATTGTTTAAGGATTGAAATAATTATGCGCAACAAGATGCAATTAATCAAAAAACATTACATTTGTGTTGAAAAAGGCAGAAAGTGAGTATAGAAAAGTATGATTTAATTTCGAGTGAAAATTTAACTACTTTTGAGTTCATAAGTGATGGAACTAAAGGTAAAATTGATAAAATAATCCAGTTTTCAACTACAAACTATCACAATGTTTACAATTTAGGTTTTGGCGACAAAGATGTAATAACTGGTGAAATTGACGACAAAATAGTTTCAAATAATGGAGATAGTGAAAAAGTTTTAGGCACAGTTGTTGAGAGTTTGTATATATTCACGGATAGTAATCCTGATGCATTAATTTATGCCACAGGAAGTACCAAAACCAGAACTCGATTGTATCAAATTGGAATTACAAAATTTATTGAAAAGGCAAAAGCTGATTTTATTATTTACGGGCAAATAGAACAAGAATGGTATATTTTTGAAAAAGACACAAATTACGATGCATTTTTAGTTAAACGTATAATAGGCAAAAAATGAAAAATATAAAAGTGGAAAAAACAATTAATAAATCAAAAGTTCGTATTGATAAATCATTAAATCCATACGAGGATAAAGTGTTATTTCCTGACAAATTGGAAAAAGCAAATGAGATGCTTAAAAATGTTGGATTACCAAAAGGGATAATTGCCCAGTAGCTAGTATTTATTTAATTGAACTGATGAAAGAAAAATTCATTTAAAGCCCTATAAATGGGCTTTTTTTTCACCCTTTAATCGGTTTAAAAAAATTGGCGAGACTTGTTTTCCTAAGAAAAAAAATAAAATAACTTTGCCTCATAGCGCCTTTACTTCGTCAGTTCGTTGTCACTCGTGTGCGTTAAAAAAACAGCAATTTAAATGGCAAACCTGCAAACCTTAAACCTTTAAACAACTTCCAACCTCTAACTTCCCACTTCTAACCTTGAAAGACATCATCCTCAAAGCCGAAAACCTCTCTAAACAATACCGCCTCGGGCTGGTAGGCACCGGCACGCTCAGTCATGACCTGAACCGTTGGTGGCACGAAATACGGGGCAAAGAGAATCCGTATCTCAAGATTGGTGATACCAACGACCGTTCTACCAAAGCCGAAAGTGATTACGTTTGGGCACTGCAAGACATCAATTTTGAAGTAGAGCGCGGCGAAGTCTTAGGCATTATTGGCAAGAATGGAGCGGGCAAATCGACTTTGCTCAAGATTTTGTCTAAGGTCACGGCACCCACTACGGGCAGCATTAAGTACAACGGGCGCATTGCTTCCTTGCTCGAAGTAGGCACGGGATTCAATGGCGAAATGACCGGACGCGAAAACATTTTCTTAAACGGTGCGATTCTGGGAATGACCAAAAAAGAAATCGCCTCGAAGCTCGACGAAATTATAGAGTTCTCGGGTTGTGAGCGCTATATCGATACGCCTGTAAAACGCTACAGCAGCGGAATGTATGTACGGTTGGCTTTTGCGGTGGCGGCCTTCCTTGAACCTGATATCTTGATTATCGATGAGGTGCTCGCGGTGGGCGATGCCGAATTCCAGAAAAAAGCCATTGGCAAGATGCAGGATATTTCCAGACAAGGAGGCAGGACGGTGTTGTTTGTTAGTCATAATATGGCGGCAGTAAAACAGTTGTGTACGAAAGCTATTGTTTTAGAAAATGGTTCCGTGGTTTTTGAGGGAAATACCAATGCGGGCATTGAGTATTATTTGCAAACTAACCAATACGAGGGTTATATTGGGCAATATATAAATGAAGGTGTTGAAGAGTCTGGATTTGTAAGTCTTGCTCTTGTCGATAAAAACGACACTGTAAGAACCGAATTTGGTTTTGATGAACCCATTGCTATTAAGATAAAAGCGAAAGTGGCTGAACAACATTTGAATGCTCATTTGGGTTTTAGAGTGGTCGACAGAAATGAAAGAGTTATTTTTACCTCAGAAATGAAATTGGTAACAGAAATTGACAACGCTGGTTTGTATGAATTTAAAGTAAAATTACCAGAGCAGTTTTTAGTACCCAACAAATTCAAACTTACTTTTGGTTTTCATTTACCTAATGTAGAATTGATTGATTATCAAGAGGAATGTTTGTTCTTTGAGATTGTGGAAACAGGTTCCAATTTGCATATGTATAGCAATAGTGATTATGGTTGTGTTTTTGTAGATTGTTGTTGGAATTTAATTAAGTAGAACTAATTTTAAAATGATGCTTTTTTTACAGAAAACAATTGCCAAACTTCTTAATTCAAAATTGGTTTTAAATAATCCTTATTTGAATATTGGAGCTATTAAATCAAAAATCAATGAATTAAAAATCAAGAAATGTATAGAACAAGTAACAATTGGAGAAAAATCCAAATTTTATGAACAAGCCGAGGTAATAAATCTTCAAAAAAATTGTGAAAAAATTTGTATCGGTAAAAATTCACATATAAGAGGAGGTCTTCAAGTTTTTGAACAAAATGGAAAAATAAATATTGGTGATTTTTGTTACGTTGGCGAAAACACTAAAATTTGGTCTGCATTAAGTATAGAAATAGGGAATCAAGTTTTAATTTCGCACAATGTTAATATTCACGATAATATTTCTCATCCATTGCATTCAGATATGCGTTTTAAAGATTACAAGAGAATTTTGGGAATAGAAAATTATGAGCCTAAAACGTTTGATTTAAATTCCAAAAAAATTACAATCAAAGATAAAGCTTGGATTGGATTTAATAGCATTATCTTAAAAGGTGTTACAATAGGAGAAGGAGCCATTGTTGGAGCGGGAAGCGTTGTTACAAAAGACGTTCCTGATTGGACCATAGTTGCAGGAAATCCTGCTAAAATTATTAGAGAAATCCCAGAGAATGAAAGATAAAATGACTTGGGAAGAAACCATAAAATACATTCGGACACAACCTGCATTTAAAGATTTGGTTGAAAAAGCCTATTTCGAAGAAGATTTGCTATTAAATGTTGAACGATTTAAACACAGTGAAGAGTTTATAGAAACGCTTCAATTTTTAAAACAATATCAGCCCAATGCAAAAAACATATTGGACATTGGTAGTGGGAATGGGATAAGTTCAGTTGCGCTGGCTCTTGAAGGGTATAATGTTGTAGCTATAGAACCCGATTCGAGCGATACTATCGGTGCCGGAGCTATTAGAAAATTAAAAGTACATTATAATTTGCCTAATTTGGAAGTTTTTGAAGCTTTTGCTGAAGAACTTCAATTATCTGACGAAAATTTTGATATTGTTTATGCACGACAATGTATGCATCATGCCTATGATTTGGAGAAGTTTGTTGCAGAAGCAAGCAGAGTAATAAAGAAGAATGGCTTATTTATAACTATTCGTGACCACGTTATTTTTGATAAAAAAGACAGAGAGTGGTTTTTAGAAAACCATCCTTTGCAAAAGTATTACGGTGGAGAAAATGCCTTTACCCCAACAGAATATAAAGCCGCAATCCAAAAAGCAGGTTTAAAAGTTGAAAAGGAAATAAAGTATTTTGACAATGTAATTAATTATTTTCCTTCTACAAAAAATGAGGTTTTGAACATGTTTCAGATGGCAAAATACAAAGCAATTCTGCATTTAAATAAAAAAATAGGGGTTTTGTCTAAAATACCATTTTTGCAAGAAATGTATTTTAAAAAGATAGGTTTGACAAAGGAAAGCGTATATGACGAAAAAAAAGTACCTGGAAGAATGTATTCTTATTTATGTATAAAAAAATGAAAATTCTAATCATAGGTTCCAAAGGATTCATCGGTAGTCATTGCGTAGCTTATTTTACGGCAAAGGGTTGGGATGTTTATCAAGCGGATGTCACAGCATCGTCAAGTAAATCCTATTACAAAATTGAAGCTGAAAACGCTAGTTTTTCGGCTCCTTTCAAAGATCATCAATTTGATGTTTGCATCAATGCTTCGGGTTCAGCACATGTGGGTTTCTCTTTCGAAAAGCCTTCCCAAGATTTTGAATTGAATGTTGTCAATGTGCAAAAAATATTGGTTGCCATCAGGGATTTTAATCCGAGTTGTAAGTTTATCAATTTTTCGAGCGCCGCTGTCTATGGCAATCCGCAATTTTTGCCCATTACTGAAAATAGTGTTTGTAAACCCTTGTCTCCTTATGGTTTTCATAAATTGCAAAGCGAGTTGTTGCTCACCGAATATCATAAATTTTTTGGTTTGAACACTTGTAGCTTGCGTGTTTTTTCGGCTTATGGACCACGACTGAAAAAACAATTATTTTGGGATTTGTATCAAAAAGCGCTCAAAACTCATTTTATTTCACTTTTTGGAACAGGAAACGAAACCCGAGATTTTATTTATATCGATGATTTATTGCAGATTATCGCTTTGGTCATTGAGAATTCTCCTTTTCAGGGTTCTATATACAACGTTGCCAGTCAGGTGGAAACTACAATTGCCGAAGCAGCTCAACTATTCACAAATGAATTTGGTCCCGAAAAGCAAATTGTGTTTACAGGCGAAGTTAAAGTGGGCGACCCTAATAATTGGTTGGCCAATATGGAAAAACTCAAAAAGTATGGCTTTGAACCGCATTATAATTTATCTTTGGGTCTTAAAAAATATGCTGAATGGCTTCGCAAAAACGAGTAGGAATTTTTTACAACTACAATGAAAATTGGATAGGTGGCGCCTATTATATTCAAAATTTAATTCGTTCTCTAAATTGTCTTCCCAAAGCAGAGCAAATTCAATTGCATATTTTAGCCAAGGATCGTGCACTTTTTCAAGAATTGCAAAAAGCGACCGCTTATCCAAAATTGAAATTTATTCAATACCAACCACAATTCAACAAGATAGAGCGTTTTGTCAATAAAGTGAGCCTGAAGCTTTTTAGAAGGAAGTTGATTTTAAAAAAGATTAAATTGGACTGGGCTTTTCCACTTTACGCAATTCCGCAAGACTTACAGCATATCAAGGAATTGGTTTTTTGGATACCAGATTTTCAGGAAAAATATTTGTCTGCTTTCTTTTCACCGGAAGAGGTCAAGAATCGGCAGTCGAGTTATCATAATATGGTGGCTTTAAACTATCCCATTGTTTTTAGCAGTAACTCGGCTTTGAATGATTTTAAAACTTTTTTTCCTGACGCAAAAAACCCCGTGTCGGTTTTGCAATTTGCCGTTGTCCATCCAGATTTGAGATTCAATGAGATTGATGCGGTAAAATTGAAGTACGGTATTTCAGGGGAATACTTTTTTTCTCCCAATCAATTTTGGCAACATAAAAATCAAATTGCTCTAATTGAGGCAGCAAAAATTTTGAAAGAACAAGGGATTGTAGTAAAAATTATTTTCACTGGCAAAGAACACGATTACAGAAATCCTGATTATACTGCTAATTTGAAGCAAAAAGTACTTGACTATCAATTAGAAAATAATATCCTGTTTTTAGGTTTTATTGATCGAGTGGACCAACTTGTTTTAATGAACAATGCGCAAGCCGTAATTCAGCCTTCGTTATTTGAAGGATGGAGCACGGTTGTAGAGGATGCAAAAGCATTGAATCAAACATTGATTGTTTCTAATATTGAAGTTCATAAAGAACAATTGGGAGATAAAGGGTATTTTTTTGCTCCCGACGATTACGCTGAATTAGCATCTAAAATAGTTGAAGTTATTGAGAATCCGGCAAACAGATTAAGATATGATCTGGACTATTCTGTGAACATTGAGAAGTTTGCTTTAAATTTGAAATCACTAATAGATAATAACTAGGATTATTTTTGACAATGACCAAAAAACTCTCCATCATCACCATCAACTACAACAACCTCGAAGGGTTGAAGCGAACTATGGAGAGCGTAGTGAGCCAGACTTGGCAAGAGTTTGAGTATATCGTAATTGATGGTGGTTCGACCGATGGTAGTGCCGAGTATATCCACAGTCAGCGTGAGCAGCTCGATTATTGGGTCAGCGAACCTGATCACGGGATTTACAATGCTATGAACAAAGGTATTGCCAAAGCCACAGGTGAGTATTTGTTGTTTTTGAATAGTGGCGATCATTTGTATAGTGCTGCTGTACTTGCCGAGAATCATAGTGCTATCAAGGATCAGGATTTAATTTATTTTGATATCGTGTATGTCGATGCAAAAGGGTCGTATGCCATCGCTTATCCCGAGACCTTGAATTTTTCATTTTTTTATTTGGATACCTTGTGCCATCAATCTACTTTGATAAAACGAACACTTTTTGAGAAAGTAGGGTTGTATGATGAACACTTGAAGTTTGCGTCGGATTGGAAATTTTTTATAAAAGCATTATTCCAGCATAATTGTACGTACTTGAAAGTAAATGCGATTCTCAGCACCTATTTTTTAGACGGAATTAGTTCACTAATCACTAATCAGAAAGTACTGTTCGAAGAAAGGCAGCAGGTTTTGAATTCAAATTTCAAAGGTTATGTTGAGGATATTGATGAACTCTTAGCTTTAAGAACAAAAGTATCCAATTTAAAAAATTCAAAAAAGATAGGCTGGCTAGTCAAGCTGGGGTTAATTCACAAATTTTAATATGAGAGTGCCGCAAGTCTCCATCATCGTTCCCTGCTACAACCAAGCTCATTATTTGGATGAAGCTTTGCAATCGGTTTTAGATCAAACCGATCCGGATTGGGAATGTATCATTGTCAATGATGGTAGTCCTGAAAACGCCAAGCTAGTCTAGCAAAAGTACCAAGGAGAATTTGTTTTGGCATACTTTCATTTGCATCTAATTTGGGAAGTACTTCATTGAATACCATCGGGTATGCCGCATAGCGATTTCGGGCGACGAAGAATGGATACTAATTTTTGGAAATAACAATACAGGGTGAATAAACGTGTATTTTGTATTGTGTAAAATACAAAAATTATATATATTTGTATTTTAAATAATGCAAAATATGGAAATGATACAAATAAGGCATGTCAATCTCATCAGTCAAACCGACTTGGGTTTTGAGCGGTATTTGTTGCATTCACTTCCTTGGGAGCAACGATTATTGGGTGTAAAAGGGGCAAGAGGAGTGGGCAAAACCACCCTTTTTTTGCAATACATCAAGAAAACCTACGGTATTTCGCCACAAGCGTTGTATGTTTCCTTAGATAATTTGTATTTTTCGGCTCATACTTTGAGCGATTTGGTCGAAGATTTTGTAAACAAAGGAGGGGAGCATTTGTTTGTAGACGAAGTGCATAAATATCCCAATTGGTCGGTAGAACTCAAAAATATTTATGACAATTATCCCCAATTAAAAGTGGCTTTCACGGGTTCGTCCTTGCTCGAAATAGTGAATGCTCGAGCCGATTTAAGCAGGCGTGCCTTAGTTTTTGAAATGCAAGGATTGTCCTTTAGAGAGTTTCTCAAGTTTCGCCATCAAATCGACTTACCACCCATCTCGCTAGAAGAAATACTAGAAAATCATACCCGAATAGCACTAGATATTCAAGAGAAATATAAACCATTGGCATTGTTTGAGGAGTATTTAAAAGTAGGTTATTTTCCTTTTTACGATAGTAACAGGCTGTTTTATTACAAGCAATTACAGGAAGTGATCACTATGATTTTGGAAATAGAACTGCCCTTATTGCGCAAAACCGAAGCAAGTATGCTGTTCAAAATCAAACAGTTGCTTTATATTATTAGTCAGTCGGTGCCATTTAAACCCAATATTTCAGCTTTGGCCAACAAAATCCTAGTGACCCGAAAAACAGTGGTTGATACTTTGTTGTATTTGGAGGAGGCAGGCATTTTGAATATGATTTATAAGGACAATTTTGGCGTAAGCTTGTTGCAAAAACCAGAGAAAATATACTTAGAAAACACTAATTTCGCCTTTGCTTTGAGTAGTACTGAACCGAATATAGGGAATATTCGAGAAACCTTTTTCTTAAATCAAATCAAGCAGCAACATCGAGTGAGTTATAGCGAAAAAGTTGATTTCACCGTAAACGAAACCTATTGGTTTGAAATAGGCGGAAAAAACAAAGGGAAATCGCAACTAGTGGGTTTAGATAATGCGTATCTTGTGCAAGATCAAATTGCTATTGGCGTAGGTAATACCATTCCGTTATGGCTGTTTGGGATGTTGTATTAGCGGCTTAATGCGTAAAATTTGCTCGTTATATTTTTGAAATAGCCCGTTGGGTGTAATTAGTTTTTGGTGATAATTTTTCGTCACTTCGAGTGATTTTCTCCCGAAGCGTCGGGAAGAAAATTGTATCGAGAACAGAAAAATTATCATTAAAAACGGTTCTCGATACATTTTTTGTTCCGTTTCTCTACACAAAAAACACTCGAACTGACGTACTGAAATAATTACACCCAACGGGTTTGAAATAATAATTTTTTAATAATGCCTATGATCTCCATCATCGTTCCCTGCTACAACCAAGCTCATTATTTGGATGAAGCTTTGCAATCGGTTTTAGGCCAGACCTATCCGGATTGGGAATGTATTATCGTCAATGATGGTAGTCCTGATCGTACAGCGGAAGTGGCTCAAAAGTGGGTCGAAAAGGACTCTCGCTTTGTTTATATTTATAAAGAAAATGGAGGTGTAAGCAGTGCTCGGAATTTGGGAATAGAAAAAGCGAAAGGCGTTTACCTTCAGTTCTTGGATGCGGATGATTTTTTAGTAAAGGACAAATTAGCATTGTCTTTGCAGCAGATAGAAAAGAATAGTGATGTCAATCTTGTCATTACTAACTTTAGGATGTTTACGGATAATCCAGAAATGAGCTCGGAGCCCTACTGCGCTTTGAACGCCCAAATGTTTAGTTTTGAAAACATGCTGTATCAATGGAATAATGGTTTTACCATACCTATTCATTGTGGCTTTTTTCACTCTTCCTTATTTGAAAGCATCAGATTTCCTGAAGATATAGCGGCACAAGAGGATTGGGTGGTATGGGTTAGAATTTTCAAGAAAGGGTGTACAGTTGTTTTTATTGACCAAGCTTTGGCTTTGTATCGCATCAATCCTTCGAGTAGAATGACGACCAAAGGTTTGAGTGAGGATCATCTTAAAGCGTGTGCCTATTTCCGAAATTATTTATCAACTGAGGAATACATTGACTTTTCGACCGTATTATTTTCGAGATATTACCAGTTATATGAAGATTATAAATACAGATTGAGCGCCACCAAAAATTCGAACAGTTACCAAACCGGTTTGATGGTCAAGAAAGTTTTAAAATCCTTGGGAGTTTTGGGTTTGTTCAAACGTATTATTCCGCTCGTTTTACAATTTAAAGCTAAATAGTGGAACATTTGCAATCAAAAGGTTTCTTTGAAGTCGCACCAAAGCCTAAATTAGGAAATATGAAGGAAATTAAGATCAATTTTACCGATTTTTGGCCTGGGTTTGATAAGACCAATAATTATTTTTATAATTTGTTGGTTCAAAACTACCGTGTGCTTATCGATGAGCAGCCGGATATTTTGTTTTATTCTTGTTTCAATCACGACTATTTAAACTACAATTGTACTCGAATCTTCTACACCCCCGAAAATATCAGACCTGATTTTACAGCCTGTGATTTCGCTTTTTCTTTTGATTATTCTAGCAGACAAAATCATTTTAGGCTGCCATTGTATTCCTTTTATGTTGAACTGCTGGGCTTGCTTCCTAAGTTAACAAGCATTCCCACCCGTGACGAAGCCAGAAGCATTTGGCGCGGCAAAACCGAGTTTTGTTGTATGGTGGTCTCCAATCCGAATAGTGCCAAACGACTCGATTTTTTTAGGAATTTGTCTAAAGTAAAAAGAGTAGCTTCCGGTGGCGCTGTTCTGAACAATGTAGGTGGAAAAGTGCCCGACAAGGCCGCTTTTATCAAGGACTATAAGTTTGTGATTTCTTTTGAGAATAGTTCCTATGACGGTTATACCACCGAGAAAATAATGGAACCCATTTATGAGGATTGTATTCCAATTTATTGGGGAAACCCATTAGTAAGCAAGGATTTTAATTCTGCGAGGTTTTTGGAATATAACAGCTTCCAAAACGAAGAGGAATTAATCGCCAGACTGCTGGAAATAGATCAAAATGAAGAATTGGCTATTGATATATTGATGCAGCCTACTTTTAGTGTGGATAAAGTAGCTCACGAACAGGAAAAGGAACAGGTGCTTGACATCATCAGCAATATGATAGAAAATCCAAAAAAACCTATTGCACAACAATGGTGGCGGTATTTGCATCACTGTAAATTACTGTATAGAAAAAACAAGAAGCGATTGCTTGTAAAATTTAAATTGCTTTAGATGCTGGCTATTGTAATCCCATATTATAAACTCAGTTTCTTTGATGAGACTTTGGCGTCACTAGCGCATCAAACCGATAAACGCTTCAAAGTGTATATTGGTGATGACGCGAGCCCAGAAAAACCTACTGAATTATTAGAAAAGTATGAAGGGAAATTTGATTTTGTGTACCATCGGTTTGAGTCCAATTTAGGAGGCACTTCATTGCCGCAGCAATGGGAGCGCTGCATAGCGCTTTCGGGAGACGAAGAATGGGTTATGATTTTGGGTGATGATGATTATATTGGCGACCGGGTCGTCGAGGAGTTTTACGCCCATTGGCCGGAGTTTCAATCGAAGTCGAATGTAGTTCGTTTTGCCTCGCGAACCATAGTTCAGGAAGAAAATCACCAAGCCCCCATTTGCTACCATCCGGTATGGGAATCGGCCACGGATGCCTATTTGAGAAAGTTCAAATTCCTGACCCGAAGCTCGCTTTCGGAGTATGTTTTTTCGAAAAAAAGCTATGAAAAATTCGGCTTTTATAATTATCCCTTGGCCTGGAATAGCGATGATAGGGCTTGGTTGGACTTTTCGGAGGACCAGCCTATTTACAGTATCAATGAAGCGGTGGTTTGCTCGAGGCTATCCGCTATTAACATCACAGGGAAAAAAGATAATGCAGTTTTAAAAAATGCGTCTTTGGTGCAGTTTTATCAATTTTTAATTGAGCATAAGTCCCAACATTATACTAAATTTGACAACGTTAAAATTATTCGGCAATACCAGTATGTCCTGCAATGTACTAAGAAATTAGAGAGCAAGGACTGGTTGTTTTTAGTGACTCATTATTTGAAAAATGCTACTATAGAGGTTGTTGCGGGATTCCTAAAAAAGTACGTCTAATGCTAGCGCAAAAAGCAAAAAAATAGAAATGAAACCACAAGTAAGTATCATCATGGCGACCTACAACCGGGCGCATTTTATAGCAGAGACGCTTGCGGCTATACGAAACCAAACCTTCACCAATTGGGAATGTATCATTGTTGATGACGGAGGGACTGATACTACTAGTGAAGTCATTGCCCCGATTTTGGAGCAGGACAGCCGATTTCAATACCATATACGGCCTAACCAGTATTTAAAAGGTTTGCCGGGTTGTCGTAATTACGGCTTGGATTTGGCCAAAGGCGAGTATATTATTTTTTTTGATGATGACGACATTGCACATCCTCAAAACTTGGAGTTGTGTGTGTTGGAATTAAATGACCCGAATATTTTCTTTTGCCGCTACATCCGCGAGGTTTTTGTGAATGATTTTCATTATAATTTTGATTATTCCAAAGTGTATAGTTCATTTTATATCGACAAAAAAGAGTTGCTCCAGATGTTGAATCATTCGCTACAGTTTAATTCTTGTGCTGTGATGTGGAGAGCGGTCTGCTTTGAAAAAAATCGATTTGTAGCAACCTTACTTTTTGCAGAGGAATGGGAATTATATTCGAGAATTGTTTCCTGTGGATTTTCGGGAATATCAATCAATAAGACCTTGTTTTATGGCCGAAAGCATCCTGAATCGAATACAGGAGAATACGATCGCAAGAATCCAATTCGACGCGCTTCCTATGCCGATGCGATAGAGCTGGTAGCAAAAAACCTAAAAGAAAAGCAATTATTGACCTATGCTTTAAAGAGGTATTTGATTGCTTTTTCAATCGATTTTGAGGAATATAATTTATTCGAAAGGATTTTAAATACGCTCGATTTACCTACATTTGAAAAAATAAAATGGCAACTTTTTTATGCTGTTTTACCGTTAAGGTTAATCATCCATAGGAAGAAGAAAGCTTTAATAAAAAGTTTGGCACATTGAAATATGTCCTTAAAGAAACAATCCAAACCATCAGACCATGAAATTTTTAATAATAGAACAGGATTTAAGAGTTGTGGGAACAAGTCAAGGCATTATTTCCCGTTCTTTTTTGGCAAAATTAAGAGGGGCTTATTCTCAATCTGTTATCGATGTAGTCTATATCAAACAATCTCCGAGTGATGACGACTTAGATTTATTGCCTGTAAATACAATCGAAACCCATATCGTGAATCTTAAAACGCCATTTTTAAAGAAATGGTTCAATAAAATCTATTGGAGAGTGTTTCACCAATCTTTAGCAATTGAGCACATCCATAAAGTGTATGCTGCTATTATTGCCAAGATAGATTACCAGAAATACGATCATATTTTTATAAGAAGTGCGGGTATTGACCATGAAATAATTTTGGCATGTAAAGATTTGCCTCTATTGGAAAAAGCCATCGTCAATTTTCACGATCCTTATCCCTTGTTTTGGTATGCAGGGACAAAAAGTGCCTTGACCAATTTGGAACTTTTCAAATTTAAAAAAATGTATGCCGTGGTCTCCCAGGCTAAAACCTGCATGAGTTCGGCTCGATTAATGGCCGAAGATTTACAGTATTTGTATGGTTCGAGAAAAAAAATCCATCATTTGCCCCATCAATATGACTCTAGCGTTTTTGATTTATCGGATGTGAGTACTGCCGTGAAAAAAAAGAAAAAGGTGTTGATTTCCTACCACGGTGCCATCATGTTTGGCAGGAACATAGAAATTCTTTTGGATGTTTATATTGATTTAATTGAAAACAATGTTTTTTATAAAGAAAACACCGAGTTTGTCTTGCGATTAAAAGGGGTTGATTTGATAAAAATGGCTGAAAAATATGGTGCAATTCCCAATATAAAGGTTTTTGGGATGCTCAGTTTTTCTAATTCCTGTTTTGAACAAACACATGAAGCTGACATTAATATTATCTTGGAGAATGGTCCAATTTACAGTAATACTTTGGTGGGCAAAGCTCCTTTCTTGGCTTCTACAGGTAAATCCATATTTGTTTTAGCGCCAGAGCGAAGTGAAATTCGTTCGATACTCAAAGAAGATCAATTTATTGCTAGCTATTCCGACCCAAAAGAGATTAAAAACAAACTAGAAAATCTAATTGTAGATAGTTTAAATTCTATTAAACCTGTTTCTCCTTTTGGGGATTATTTTGGAGATGAGAATTATAAAATATTATTAGACAAAGTACTATTGGATTAAAATTATTTATTACTATTAAAGAATGAAGAATATAATTAATAAAGCAAAAAATAAAATTCGAGAATTTATATATAAAAGATATAACATCAGCTTTTCTCAGGGAGGTGGGGATGATATTCAGCTCACCAAACTTATTAAAGCTGAAAGACCAGGAGTTTATGTGGATATTGGATGTTGGCACCCCGTTAAGGCCTCCAATACGTATTATTTTTATTTAAGAGGATGGAAAGGAATTTGTATAGATCCAAATCCAGAATTGAAAACATTATATGATAAATTCAGACCAAAGGATAGTTTTATTAATTGTGCGATAGGTCCCAAAGAAAAAAGTTTGACATATTATCAATTGAATGATAATTACAGCACCATGAATACTTTAAATTATGATTTTATTAAATTGCATAATTTAGAGAATCAGATAAAGTGTATTGTAAATGTACCCATTTATAATTTAAAAGATA
Organism: Flavobacterium nackdongense; assembly: GCF_004355225.1. Lineage (NCBI taxonomy): Bacteria > Pseudomonadati > Bacteroidota > Flavobacteriia > Flavobacteriales > Flavobacteriaceae > Flavobacterium > Flavobacterium nackdongense. The sequence goes on from NZ_CP037933.1 coordinate 3,274,536, forward strand.
TTTTAGATAAGAATATTTTAGAAGGAGATAGATTAGATTTTTTTGACATAGATGTTGAAGGTTTTGATTTAGAGGTATTAAAATCAAATGATTGGGTTAAATATAGACCAAAAGTGGTTCTTGTTGAGACGGATTTAACAATTCAAAACGACATTAATTCTGAAATTGTACAATATTTAGAAACAGTAGATTATAAATTGGTAGCGAAGTCTATAATTAATGGAAACTTAGGAAATCTATTTTTGATGGATAATAAAATTAATTAGTATAAAGAAAATGAGACAAGGATCAAATCCCCAAAAGGTGGAAAGAAAATTATCATTGACCACACATCACAGAATTGTAATGGTAGTTTATATTCCCAATGAAGAAGGGTTCTACAAGGATTCCTTTGAAGTGTTTAAAGCTTGCTTAGATTCTTTGGTTTCAACTATAAATTTAAAAGCTGGCATAACTATAGTGAATAATGGGTCGAATAAAAAAGTGTCCGACCTTTTGCGTTTTTATTTAGATAAAAAAAAAATAGACACCTTAATTTCTCATAATTTAAATATAGGAAAGATAGATGCGATGATTGGTGCTGCAAGAGGTGCTAGAGAAAAATACATTACGCTAACAGATGCTGATATTCTTTTTGTAAAAGGGTGGCAGGAAAAAGTGGAAGAAGTTTTTACAGTTTTTCCGAATGTGGGTTCTGTTTCTCCCATTCCTGTTCGTAGCGGAGTGCTGGCAGGAACAAGCTCTGTGTTGAAATATGTATTATTACGCAAAATCAAATGTATGTTTATTCCCATACCAGAAAACTTTTTAGGATACAATAGGTATTTAGACAGTATTAATTGGGGTTCTGAAGACAAAGATGATAATGAATGGCCTGTTGTTGAAAAAAGTGGACTTAGAGCTATAATTGGGAGTGGACACCAAGTGCTCACAATCGATAGGGACATCTTGTTTAAGACCACACCTTCAAACCCATCCTTAACATTGGTTGGTAATCTATCGGAGCATAATTATGTCGATGTTCCTATTGATAAATCAGGGAAACTAAGATTGTCCACTTACAATAATTATGCTTTTCATATGGGAAATAAATTGGAAAGTTGGATGTTGGAGACCCAAGAAGTTAATTGTAAAACTATTGAAAAGAAGGAGGATTTAGGTAAAATAGTGCCTCCATCTCCAGATCTATTTAATTCTAAAATAAAGAATAAGTGGTATGTGTTAAAGAAATTGCTTCTAAAAAAAATGTTTTCACTTTTTATAGTCAAGAATTGATTAGCGATGAATGATCCCAATTTTTCGATTCTCATCACCACCAAAAATCGCCTTAACGATTTGACTTTTACCTTGGGTAAAATCAAGCCTCTCCTAGCGATGAATGAAGTGAGTTGTGTAGTTTTTGATGACGGATCTACCGATGGGACTTATGAGTATGTCAAAGAAAATTTCCCCGCTATTCAACTCCAACGAAATGCCGTATCCAAAGGCTATATTTTTTGCCGGAACAAAATGTTGAACGAAACCAAGGCCGACTTTGCGATTTCCTTAGACGATGATGCTCATTTTCTGACCGAGAATCCCTTGGAAATTATCTGCCATCATTTTAAAAAAAATCCCAATTGCGGCCTGCTTGCTTTGCGTATTTTTTGGGGATTGGAAGAGCCGAAAAAGAGCAGTACGGCTGAAAAATCAGAACAGGTGCAAGGATTCGTTGGCTGTGCCCACGTATGGCGAATGGAAGCTTGGCGAACCCTTCCGAATTATCCTGAATGGTTTGTTTTTTATGGCGAAGAGAATTTTGCTTCTTTTCAATTATATAAAAAAAATTGGGAAATCCATTATTTGCCGGAAGTTTTGGTGCATCATCGTGTCGATGTGAAAGCCAGAAAAAATGAGGGCGATTATGCCCTTCGATTGCGTCGCTCTTTGCGCTCGGGTTGGTATTTGTTTTTCTTGTTTTACCCTATCCAAACGATTCCTAAAAAATTGGCGTACTCGCTATGGATTCAGATCAAGTTTAAAGTGTTCAAAGGCGATTTTAAAGCGTTGCAGGCTATTGTTTTAGCTTTGTTGGATTTGGTTTGGAACGCACCTAAAATCATAAAAAACAGCAACCGATTAACGCAAAAGGAGTATGAAACATACAATGAACTAGCAGAGGCAAAAATTTATTGGCAGCCCGAAAACTAGTTCCTATATTTTAAAAACCGTGCAAATTGAGAATTAAATTTTCAATTTGCACGGTTTTCGATTTTTTATAGTTTAAATAGCTTATGTTGAACTAGTTAAAATTATTTTTTAAGTTAATTTTTTTGTGTATAATTTATTTTTAGGTATAAATAATGACTATAATAATACTTTTTCTATTTATTATTTGTAATTTTACTGCAAATTGAAAACTTGATTTACAATATGCACGATTTTATTCACAGAAAGATAGAAGCTACTGTCCAACAGTATCTTAAAATATTTCCGGTTGTAGCGGTTTTAGGCCCGAGACAGTGCGGAAAATCTACTTTGGTGAAAACCCTTGCTGCTCACTGGGGCGACTCATTGTATCTTGATTTGCAGTCTGATGGCGATTTGGCCAAATTAGATCAACCTAGTTTTTTCTTTGAATCCAATGCCAACAAAATAATATGTTTGGATGAAATTCAATTGGTGCCTCAATTGTTTTCGGTTTTGAGAAGCGTGGTCGATAAAAATCGCCACAATGGCAAATTTGTTCTTTTGGGTTCGGCTTCCCGTGATTTGATTCAGCAAACCTCCGAGTCGTTGGCAGGTAGAATAGGAATGGTGTATTTGTCGCCTTTTACGCTGAACGAATTGGATCAATTGGAAGGGTTTAGTTTGAATGCGTTTTGGTTAAGAGGAGGTTTTCCGGACAGTTATTTGGCAGACAGCAATGATTTTAGCGAAATTTGGCGCGCTAATTTCATCAAGACTTTTATTGAGCGAGATATTCCGCAATTGGGTTTTCAGATTCCTGCTTTGCAGTTGAAACGTTTGCTGGTGATGTGCGCCCACAATCAAGGGCAGCTCATTAATTTTTCTAAATTGGGAGAATCTTTAGGCTTAACACATCCCACGATTCGTAGGTATATCGATTTGTTGGAGCAAACTTTTATATTGCGAACGGTACTTCCGTTTGAAGCAAACGTCAAGAAGCGATTGGTCAAATCGCCTAAAGTATTTGTTCGGGATTCGGGAGTACTACACCAACTGTTGGCCATTTCAGATTTCAATTCCTTATTAAGTCATCCGGTATTTGGCTCTTCTTGGGAAGGCGTAGTAGTCGAAAATGTGATTGTGAACAAACCCGATTGGAATTATTATTTTTATCGCACCGCCACAGGCGACGAAATGGATTTAATTCTCGAAAAAGGAAATCAACGCATTGCCATTGAATGCAAAGCTTCGACAGCACCCAAACTGACCAAAGGTTTTTATCGTGCTTTAGAAGTGGTACAACCACAAAGGACCTTTGTGATAATTCCGGCTCCGGTTTCTTACGAAATTGGACCCAATATAACTGTTTGTGGATTATCGGAGTTTTTAAATATCGAATTTTAATATGAAAAACATAGCTATTATTCCTGCACGAGGCGGTTCAAAAAGATTACCTAATAAGAATATTTTGCTATTAGGAGGAATTCCTTTAATCGCTCACAGCATTTTGTATGCTCAGAAAAATAGCAACTTTATTGACGAAATTTACGTTTCGACAGATGATGATGCTATCAAAAAAATAGCGCTGGAGTATGGCGCTATAGTAATAGATCGTCCCGATTATTTATCGGGTGATTTAGAGCCCACGGTTTCGGCTTTGAAACACGTTTTAGAATCGATAGAAGGAAATGTGGACAATGTGGTCTTGTTGCAAGCCACAAACCCGTTGCGTCCTCAAAATGTATTGGCAGCAGCTTTTGAAGTCTATCAAAAAGGAAACTATGATAGTTTATTCACGGTATCTAAAAACTACCAAAAATTAGGTAAAATAGTCAACAATACATTTGTTCCCTTTAATTACGAACTCGGACAACGCAGTCAGGATTTGGAACCCTTGTTTTTTGAAAATGGGTTATTGTATATTGCTAAGGCGTCATTGATTTTGCAAGAAATTATTATGTCAGAAAACGCTTTTCCATTCGAAGTAAATTCTATTTTTGACCATGTCGATATCGATACTCAAGCGGATTTTGAGTATGCAGAGTATTTATTTGAAAAATTATGTCACTAGGAGAAATGCATCCCAACCCCTTTCACTCGATGAGTTATTTGATTGTGGAACTGTTGAATCTGGGATTTAGGAATGCAAATAATTGAGGAATGATAATTAAAAAACTTGAATAAATCCTGCGAGTCTTCTGTTTGAAGCTACGAGTTCCCCTCTCGAGAGGGGTTAGGGGTGTGTTAGTTGAATTTAAAAAATGAAAAAAATGAAAAACCCATATATAGAAATAGCCGGCCGAAAAATAGGACTAGATTATCCACCTTTAGTCATAGCCGAAATCGGTATTAACCACGAGGGTTCTCTAAAAACAGCAAAGGAAATGGTCGATGCCGCGCATCGTGCTGGTGTTGAAATAGTCAAACATCAAACCCATATCGTAGCAGACGAAATGAGTGGTGCCGCCAAAAATGTCATTCCCGGACATACTGATGTGTCGATTTACGAAATTATGGAACGTTGTTCCCTCGATGAAGCCGATGAATTAGCGCTAAAAAACTATGTCGAAAGCAAAGGGATGATTTTTATTTCTACCCCATTTTCTAGGGCCGCTGCCGATCGGTTGCAAAAATTTGATATCCCTGCCTATAAAATTGGTTCTGGTGAATGTAATAATTATCCTTTGCTGGAACATATCGCTACTTTTGGAAAACCGGTCATATTGAGTACGGGAATGAATACCATTGAAAGTATCCGCAAAGCGGTAGCAATATTTGATAAATATCAAGTACCCTTGGCTTTATTGCATACTACGAATTTATATCCAACACCGATTCCTTTGGTGCGCTTGGGAGCGATGATAGAAATGCATCAGGCCTTTCCCGATACAGTTTTCGGTTTGTCAGATCATACTTTGAATAACAATGCTTGTTTAGGGGCTGTAGCCTTGGGAGCCAGTATCTTGGAACGGCATTTTACTGACACGATACACCGCACAGGTCCCGATATTGTGTGTAGTATGGATGAACAAACTGGTCGCGAACTGATCGTTGGTTCCAATGAAATTTGGCAAATGCGGGGTGGTATAAAAGAACCCGCCAAAGAAGAGCAAGCTACTATAGATTTTGCTTTTGCCACGGTTTGTACGATTGCTCCAATCCAAAAAGGAGCCGTGTTTACTAAAGAAAATATTTGGGTCAAACGTCCGGGTACTGGTGAGATACTTGCGGAGCATTTTACTGATTTATTAGGAAAAAAAGCGACTAGAAATATTGAAAATGATGAACAGTTGCGCTGGGACGACGTTACTTCTTGACACAGCTCCTTCCGATAGCTATCGGAACCCGCTCAACAAGGGTGCTAGGAGTTGAAATCATTGTGAATTATGTAGTAAAGATATTTCTAAGCCCTACTAGACTTCTGTTTAGGGGGATGCATTCCCCTCTTGAGAGGGGGTAGGGGTGTGTAAAAATGGTAATGGAAAACAGATTTGAGAAAGGAAACTGAACAAATGAAGCACAAAAATTATTTTCAACAAAATTGTGCTCGTTCTGTCATTTGGAATGTATTGGAATGACTATTTTCAAACAGATACCATCACCAAAAGGATGAAAAAGTAGCAGCAATAGCCTATTTGCGATCAAGAGCTCAAGTACGTTTTCAATTGATCAATATTTACCATCAAAACCAATGTTATAAACTCCCTCGTTTTACCTATTTTTGACAAAAAAAAGAGTACGGCATGAAAGTTTTTGTATTAATCGAAAGAAGAGCAGACTATTCGAGATATCGGCCCATTTTAGCAAAAATGAAAGAAGATTCATTTTTCGAAATTCATTTAGTTGTTACGGGTATTTGTTTGCTGGATGTACACGGTAAGGATATTAATTATATAGAGCGTGATGGATTTGTTATCAACGCAAAAATACCCATGTTTGAAGAGGGAAACCCCGATAATGGTGCCGAAATGGTTCGCTCTATGGCGCGAGTGCTTGTAGGGGTAACCAATGAATTAGAAGCTTCAAAGCCAGATTTGGTACTAAGTGGATTTGATATTGGGGGCAATTTTGCTGTGACTATTGCCGCTGCGCACATGAATATTCCAGTAGCCCACATACAGGGTGGCGAAGTCACTGGCAGCATCGATGAAAGTATTCGACACGCGATGAGCAAATTTTCGCACATTCATTTTCCTGCCACTCAAGATGCCAAAAACCGATTGATACGGCTAGGGGAAAATCCGAAAGATATTTATGTCACAGGATGTCCTTCGATCGATGTTTTGGTCAATACACCTTATATGGCAAAGGAAGATTTAGAAAAAGAGTTTGAAGTAGATTTTTCTAAACCTTTACTTCTGATGATTCAACATCCCGTTACCACGGAGGCCAAATCCTCTTTGGATCAGATTAAAGAAACAATCAATGCCATCAAAAACAAAGGGGTACAAGCGATTGTTTTACTTCCTAATAATGATGCCGGACACGCTAAAATAATCGATGAAATTAAAAATTCAGGATTGAAGTGGCTTCCTTCTTTGTCCACCATTAAATTTGTTAATTTGTACCGCAATGCTTGGGCGTTAATCGGAAATTCATCTTCGGGGATTCACGAAACGCCCAGTTTAAAAATTCCGGCTATCAATATTGGCAACCGACAAATGGGACGTGAGCGAGCCGCCAATGTTATCGATGTACCGAACGATCAACTGCTGATTGAGCGAGCCATCGAAAAAGCGCTCTTTGACGAGGACTTTAGATGTTTGGTAAGAGGTATTGAAAATCCTTATGGTACTGGTAATTCGGCCGAAACCATTGTCCATCTTTTAAAGACCATTGACCTCGAAAAGGTGAGTATTCAAAAGGTGTTTTATGAAGGATAGCAAAATTTTATTACTTGGCGGTACCGGACTTCTTGGACAGAGTTTGCAAACTGAGTTCAAAAACAGTGCATTCAAAAATGTATATACGTGTTCGAGGGAAGCGTTAGAAAGCGCACAGCATATCCAAGGAGATTTGTTGGATGTAGCATTGGTACAGCAATTAATTGATTTTAAATTTGATTTGATTATTAATCTAACCGGACAAATTACTAAACCCATCGAAAATTGTTTATTGCTCAACTCAGTGGGAATTGAACACCTGATTCAAATCGTGCAGCAGAGTCCGAATTGTAAACTAATGCAGATTTCCACAGTCGGTGTGTATGGCACTTGTAGTTTTGCCGATGAAAATAGCAAGCTCAATCCAGAAACCCCATACTCTGTTGCAAAATGTAAAGCCGAAAAGCTACTTAAGAATCAATTAGCGTCTGCTAATGTAGTTATTTTTAGACTTTCCAATTTGTATGGAGAAGCGCAACTAAAAGGTATTTTTGCTTATTTGAATCGTGCCGCTTCCACTGATCGAGTGCTTGATTTTAATAATGATGGTTCCTTAGTTCGTTTTTTTATTCACGTCAACGATTGTGCAGCGGTACTCGTTGCGTTCATACAAAATCACCTTCAAAAGGAGTCGGGAGTTTATAACATCATTGGGCCAGACAAGTATTCGGTACTCGAATTAATTCAGCTTTTTGAAGAAATTAAAAACCTGAAATTTAAAATTAATTTGGATATTGCACCACCTTATGACAATGCTTTGAATCTGTCCGACACTAAAATCAGGAGTCTTTTCGACTATTCGCCAAAAATGAATATAAAATCGTACTTCAATACAATGAACAGTTATGATTAGAAATAAAGAAGAATTTTCACTATTCGTAGCGAGTCCCAACGATTCTATTAAAAGCTGTATGGCAAGGATAGAACAAAATAAAAAGGGGGGCTTGATTATTATTGATGAAAATCAGCTATTGCTCGGAAGTTTGAGTGATGGCGATATCCGAAGAGCATTACTGGCCGGGAAAACTCTAGACGACCCAATTACCGGTTGTTATAATACCAACCCCATTAAATCATTAGACCACGAAGCAGATGCGTTGAGCTTCGAAATTTTAATCGAAAAGAAAATTACGCTATTGCCCATTGTCAATGGTGCCAATATTTTGATGGCGATTCAGACCGCCGACAAAGGACATCGGTTTGAACCTGTTTCTAATTATGTCGTGCTTATGGTTGGCGGTGAAGGTCTGCGGTTAGGCGAACTAACGCGTGATATGCCAAAAACATTGTTAAAAGTGGGCGGCAAACCTATTTTGCAAACCATTTTAGAACGATTGGCCTATTTTGGGTTTAGAAACATCATCTTGTGTACGAACTATTTATCGGAAGCCATCGAAGACTTTTGTGGAGACGGAACTCAATTTGGTTTGAATGTTTCCTATTACAAGGAAAAAAATAAGCTTGGCACGATTGGGGCAGTCAAAAACCTAAAACAACAACTGAAGGAGCCCTTTTTAGTCATGAATGGAGATTTGCTTACGGGACTCAATTATAAAAACATTTTGGATTTTCATAGAGCGAATGGTAGTGTAATGACCATAGGGTGTGCGAATTACACTTCGAATGTGCCTTATGGAGTTATAGAAACCGATGGTGTAAGGGTTAAGAGAATTTTGGAAAAACCATCGTATTCGTATCGAGTGAGTGGCGGAATTTATGTGCTGAATCACCAACTTTTGGATTTAATACCCAGTGATCGCTACTTCGACATTACTGATTTGATGGAGATAATTATTGCGCAGCAGCAACTGATATCGGCTTTTCCTATTGAAGAATATTGGTTGGATATAGGACTGCCCAATGATTTTTTAAAAGCTAACGAAGATTATAATCAATTATTCAATTTATGAAAGAGCATTACCAAGGGAAAAGAGTATTCGTTACCGGCGCTGCTGGATTTATAGGGAGTCATGTAGTCGAAGAATTAGTACATAATGGTGCTATTGTTACCGCATTGGTGCATTATAATTCGAATTCCAATATCGCCAATTTAAACTATCTTGATATTGAAATTTTGCAGCAAGTAAACATCGTTTTTGGTGATGTTACCGATGCTTTTCAGATGGAGTATTTAATCCGTGGGCAAGATATCGTCCTGCATCTGGCGGCCTTGATCGGCATTCCTTATTCGTATATAGCACCAGCGGCTTATGTAGCAACGAATATAAATGGAACCTTGAATATACTTGAAGCTTGTCGAAAAAACAACACTAGTAAACTAGTAGTTACCTCTACCTCAGAAACATACGGAACGGCGCTATATGCTCCCATTGACGAAAAACATCCCTTACAAGGGCAATCGCCTTACAGTGCCACAAAAATCGGGGCCGATAAGTTAGCCGAAAGTTATTGGTTGTCGTTCGGTTTACCTGTTTGTATTTTTAGACCTTTCAATACTTTTGGTCCCAGACAATCGATGCGAGCTGTAATACCTACGATTATTGTTCAAGCACTGCAAGATGGTACTGAAATCAAATTGGGTTCTTTATCTCCGGTGCGGGATATGGTTTTTGTAAAAGATACTGCCGCTGGCTTTCTCAAAGCAGGTTTGTCTGCCAATACAAATGGTGAAGTCGTTAGCGTTGGAACGGGAACTGGCGCCACTATTGGTGAAATAGTAGATTTGGTGCAGGAAATCGTTGGAACTAACAAAACCGTACTAGAGGATGTTGGACGAGTGCGACCCGAAAAAAGCGAAGTTTTTAAACTAATTTGCGACAATCAAAAAGCCAAAGCATTGCTCGATTGGGAACCAAAAGTCAGTTTAAAAGAGGGGTTAGTACAAACTATCGATTTTATTCAAAAAAATCGAGCAATTTATAATGCAGAGGGTTATGTTATTTAAAGTGATTATTAGTTTCGTAGGCAGATTAAATTTTAAATACTAAGTTACGACCCCATACTTGATTAAACCAGATTTGGCCAACCAACCCCAAAAACAATTTAGAGACCGATAATGCTTTTCAATTCCCTATCCTTTTTACTGTTTCTTCCCATTGTTTTTGCACTCTATTGGTGGGTGAATAAAAAAGGTCTGCAGCTCCAAAATTTCTTATTGTTATTGGCGAGTTATTTCTTTTATGCTTGTTGGGATTGGCGATTTCTTTTTCTATTGCTTTTTTCTACAGCCTTGGATTATTTCACTGGAATACAAATGGTGGAAGCCAAAAATCAAGGACGTAAAAAGGTTTGGTTTTGGTTGAGTATAATTGTGAATCTTGGTTTTCTAGGGGTTTTTAAATACTATAATTTCTTTGCCGATTCTTTTGCCGAAACGCTTTTTGGATTGGGATTTCAAGCTAATTTTTGGACCTTGCAAGTGATATTGCCTGTTGGGATTTCCTTTTACACCTTTCACGGACTGTCCTATGTTATTGATATATACAAAGGAAGAATTCAGCCCGAAAGGAATATCATTACCTATTCGCTTTTTGTAGCATATTTTCCCTTGTTGGTGGCTGGGCCTATTGAAAGAGCGACGCACTTATTGCCGCAAATAAAGAAAAGACGATTTTTTGATTATCCGAAAGCCGTCGATGGGATGCATCAAATCACGTGGGGATTGTTTAAGAAAGTGGTTATTGCCGACAATTGTGCCTTGTATGCTAATGACATTTTCGATCATTATCAGTCGATGAATTCTTTGTCCTTAATTTTAGGGGCTATTTATTTTGCTTTCCAGATTTATGGTGATTTTAGTGGTTATTCAGATATCGCTTTAGGAACCTCTAAATTGTTCGGAATCGATTTATTGCGTAATTTTAATTACCCTTATTTTTCGCGAGATATTGCCGAGTTTTGGCGCCGTTGGCATATTTCATTGTCCTCGTGGTTTCGGGATTATTTGTATATTCCCCTTGGCGGAAGTCAAGGCGGGATGATGATGAAAATTCGGAATACCTTTATTATTTTCCTAGTCAGTGGTTTTTGGCACGGGGCAAATTGGACATTTTTGGTTTGGGGAGCTTTGCACGCTATGTTCTTCTTACCGCTTTTGATTACACAAAATAATAGAAATAATATTGAATCTGTAGCCAAAGGAAAATCTTGGCCAACAATACAAGAATTTATGGCAATGCTACTTACCTTTGGTTTAACGGCTTTTGCCTGGATCTTTTTTCGAGCTAAAACAGTTTCAGAGGCAATAGACTATATCAAAAATATATTCCGATTTAATTTGGAAGGCGGCATTCAGTTTTTAGATTTCGAACGCTATTCAGTTGAATTACTGATGCTATTGGGCTTGTTTATTATTGTCGAATGGAATGCAAGAGAACAGGAACATCCCATCAATGGAAAATGGGCAAAACTAAAAGCATTGGTAATACTGACTGCAATTTTGATTTTAGGTGTTTTTTCTAGTCCAAGTGATTTTATTTATTTCCAGTTTTAGATGAAAAAATTTATTAAATATTGCGTTGGTGGTTTTTTAGCGATTCTACTACTTATGTTAGTGTTGGATATTGTTTACACCAAGATTTACGAAACATCTTATCCTAGAAGTAAGTTTCAGTATTTTAGAAGTTTAAAAAACAAGAAAGTCGATTATATTTTCATAGGTTCTCCAAGGGTTGAAAATGGGATTGTGCCATCAATAATTCAAGACAAAACAGGTAAAACGGCTGCTAATCTTGGGTGGCAAGCGGCCAAGTTGGGGGATATTTATACCGTCCTGCAATTAATCAAAGAGTACAACATCCATTATGACAAAATCTTGATTCAAGTGGATTATATTTATAATATGGTAGAAGGACATTCTAATATTTTTGAATATGAAATGATGCCATTTGTAAGGGAAAATAACATAACTAGAGAATATTTGAATAGATTTGTTGAAAATTCAGATGCCAATTATTATATCCCTTTTTACAGGTATTGTAACAATGATTTGAAACTGGGATTCAGGGAGATTTTTGCAAACAGTATTCACAAAAAAAACAATGTTGCAACACATAAAGGGTATGTCGCCTTGCACGGAAATTCATTGAAATTAGAGGGGGCATTGCCAAAAGAAATTTTAAATAAAAATGCAATTCTAGACAGTATTCAGTCTTTTATAAAACAAAACAAGATGGAAGTCTTTTTTTATTGTGCTCCATTTTGCAAGAATAACCAGAACACGGAATTCACAACAGAACTAGCAAAGAAAATTCCGGGTTTTCGGGATTTTTCAGGTGTTATTGCTGATGATAGGATGTTTCAAAATTGCAATCATTTGAATGATAATGGCGCAAAACGATTTACGGAGATTATTACAGAGGAAGTGTTGATGAAAAATAACGAAAAGCATTAAACTAGGAGAAAAATGATGATATATTAAATTATAAACTAAATGCAACATAGAGTACTTTTGATCAATTATGCGAATGCTGTTTTTCGTAAAAGTCAAATAAAAAACAGTAAAACAGGTCGCGCAATTGGAGGATTTAAGGAAGTCATCTCCTATATTGCAAAAGATGTAGATGTGGCATTTCGCAGAAAACACGCCGCCATATTGAAACAAGAAAAAGGGGACGGTTATTTTTTATGGAAACCTTATTTTATTAAAAAAGCTTTAGACCTTTTAGAGGATGGTGATTATTTGTTTTATTGTGATTCAGGTGTTTATTTTATAGATTCGGTAGCTGAATTTGTGTCCTTTTGTACCACCAAGAAACAAGATATTTTTCCCTTCGAATTGATCCATTACGAAAGGGTTTGGACTAAAAGAGATGCTTTTGTGTTAATGGATTGCGATAAGGAACGATATTACAATACGAAGCAGCGATTGGCCAGTTTTACAATGATTAGAAAATCTGATTTTTCCTGTAAATTTGTCGATGAGTGGTTGCATTATGCTCAAGACGAACGGATTTTGACCGATATCGACAATCAATGTGGCTTAGACAATTACGAAGGTTTTACACAAAACAGATACGACCAGTCTGTTTTTAGCCTTTTGACCAAAAAGTACGAAATTGAAGCCTATCGTGATCCATCACAATTCGGAACCGTAATTGGCGAGCTGTATCCTGATTCGAATTATAAACCCTTTTTGTATCATACTCGTAAGCGAAATTATCCTTTTTATGTGGAATGGAAAAAATATTTGAGTCGAAAATTTTCTAGTATAATTAAGCAATAAGTTTAAGTGAACAATAGATATCAATGAAAAAGCTGGGGATAGTATGTGTCGTTTTCAGTTTTAGTATTTAATGAAATTTTTATGTTAACCGTTTCTAATTACCATTATATCCGCGAAAATTTTGCAACACCTTATCCCAGTATATTTGGTGTAACTCCTTGCGACTTTAGAAAACAATTATTGATGCTAAAAAACGAAGGAGATTTTATAGAACCCAAGTATCTCGTAGAAAATTTAAAAGATGTAATGGAATCTGCGGACCATCATTTTCTCATCACTTTTGATGACGGATTGAAAGAACAGTTTGAAAACGCTTTGCCCATCCTGGATGAATTGCATATTCCGGCTCTTTTTTTTATAAATTCTATCAATCATATCGAGAAGAAAGTGAGTTTGGTACATCAAATTCATTTGGTTCGGTCGGTGGTTTCCACAGCATCACTTTACGAAAACTTGGTTCATCACACGAATAGGAAATTAAACCAAGAGGAAATTCAACAGGCCCATCAGTTTTATCGATTTGATGATCATCAAAGTGCAGCATTAAAATATTTTTTGAATGTTTTATTGGATTTTACTACCCAAGAAAAATTTATAAATGGTATTTTTACAAAACATTTTAACGAAAAGGAAATACTGGAAAATCTGTATATGAATACAGATGAAATGCAGCACCTAATCAAAAGAGGGTTTCTAGGCAGTCATACTCATACACATTTGCCATTGGGAATTTATGAGGAACAGACTATACTTTACGAACTGGAGACTACCAAAAAATACTTAGAAAATTTAGGAGGTGTCGCAATAGACTGTGTAGCTTACCCTTATGGAACCAAAGAAGCCGCAACCGAAGAAGTGGGAAGACTTGCTAAACAACTAGGTTATAAAATTGGGTTTACAACAAATCCAGGATTAAATGAGGGGTCTAATAATCCGTTATTACTCAATAGATTTGATTGTAATGATTTGATTGGCGGTAAAAATTATAAATAAATTAGATTATGATTATTAGAGAAGCAACCATAAAGGATTGGGATAAACTTCTAGTTTTTTTTCAAAACATTTATAGACCTAACCATCCGCTTCATTGCAAAGAGTTTTGGAAATGGCAATACGGGGACGAAAAATTTGGTCGTTCGTTTATTTGTCTTGATGATACTGAACAAGTAGTGGCTCACGTTGGGGCGAGTTTTGAAAATGATTTAGCTTGGCTTATGAATCTTTATGTGAGCAAGGAACACGAAGGCAAACGTATTCCGTCGAAACTGTATGATTTGGCGAGACAATATTATCCTTTGGTAACGACCGCTGCGAATAAGGCAGCATTAGATATGTACCAAAGTATGCGATGGATTCGCTATCATAACTTAGTTAGGTACGTAAAAATAAATCCGATTATTACAGATGTAAATATAGAAAACGTTTGCAAAAGCACTAGTGTCAATGTACAGGATTATCTGGCACAGGACATTCATTATTTTCAACAGCCTACAATAAAAGGGCTTCTTTTCAAAGACGGCTCCCGAGCTGTCAGTCAAGAAGAGGTGGGCGGGCTCCGTGTTTTAGATATTGGAAACAGCAGAGAATTAGAAAGTGAAGCTTGGCGATTGGGTTTTTTATGGATGGATTATACAACATCGTGGAACGATACTAAAACTAGAAAATTGGAAAAAAATGGATGGGTTTTGGATTATAAAAGTGTAGTTCCTTGGCGTTTGAATCCAGTCGAAGAAAATTGTTTTTGTGACGTTAGTTTTCTTTCAGAAGAGCCTATAGATAAAGAATTGATAGTTAAAAGATCACATTCTGACCACGGTAGAATAGGAAGTATAAATAAGGTTTAAATGAAAAACTTAGGGGTAGTCATAACGGATGGTGTAGGTTTTCGAAATTTTATTTTGAGTGATTTTATTAGCGAAGCCAAAAATAATTTTGATACAGTGGTTCTCTATTCTTGTATTCCAGCTAATGCTTTTCAAAAATATCATTTGAATTGTAAAATAGTTGAATTAGATCAGATTAATGAAAAATTCATCACTTGGTTTTTTAGGAAGGCCAAAGAAGTCGCTCATTTGCAATTGCATAAAAAAAACAATTTTGGCATACAGGATAATTTTAATACCAATAAGACTAGAGCAAAAAATCCTCGTGGGTATGCTACGCGATTTATTTACAGCCTGACCACTTGGCTGCATTCGGAATCTTGGATATTGCGATTTAATAAGCTGCAACAATTAACTTTCCAAAATAATCCAATAGGCGAAATATTCTCCAAACAGTTGAAAGAAGATCAAATCGACATTCTTTTTTTTACGCACCAACGGCCACCTTTTATCGCACCGCTAATTTATCAGGCTGAAAAATTAAAAATTAAAACGGTTTCCTTTATTTTTAGTTGGGACAATCTCGCTTCTAAAGGAAGAATGGCGGGTAATTTTGATCATTATTTGGTATGGAGTGATTTGATGCAATCCGATTTGTTGCATTTTTATCAATCCGTAAAACCG
Organism: Flavobacterium nackdongense; assembly: GCF_004355225.1. Classification (NCBI taxonomy): domain Bacteria; kingdom Pseudomonadati; phylum Bacteroidota; class Flavobacteriia; order Flavobacteriales; family Flavobacteriaceae; genus Flavobacterium; species Flavobacterium nackdongense. The sequence goes on from NZ_CP037933.1 coordinate 3,290,279, forward strand.
CATCAAATTGATGTTGTTGGGACTCCACAGTTTGAACCCTATGTTTTGGATCGTTATAAAACCAACAAAGACGATTTTTACAAAAGGTATAATCTAGATGCCGCATTACCTGTTATTTTATTTACCTGCAATGATTCCAGCAGCAAGAATGACCCTTTTTACCTGGAATTACTAGCCGATTATATAGCTTCCAATAAAATACAAGCGAATTTAATAGTGCGAACGTCACCTGCCGATGTACCAAGTCGGTTTTTGTATCTACAGGAAAAATATCCTTTCATTAAGTGGAACTTTCCTGATTGGATATTAACGCGAGAAAATCACGCAGAGCCCTGGACACAGCGTGTACCCGAATTTGATGATGTGGTCCATTTAAAATCAGTATTGCAGTTTTCTGATGTGATAATCAATGTGCTGTCTACTATAATTTTAGATGGATTCTTGTTTGATAAACCTTCTATCTGTCCTGTTTTTGGCAATCAGCAGAAAGGATTTGACGACGCTTTAAAGTTTTTGGATTACGCCCATTTACAACAAGTCGAAGATAGTAATGCGGTAACGATTGTAAAAAAACAAGCAGACTATTTGATTGCGATTGAAGCAGTTTTAAAAAATCCGTTAGCTAAAATCAATGAACAAAAAAAGTTTGTTGCTTTAGAAATAGGGAAACCACTGCAAGGCACCAGTAAGCGAATCGCGTCAATTTTATCACAACTGAATGACTAAACCAAAAAAAATAGCATTTTTAAAAAAAAATAGTTAATAAATGACCGAGACCAATCGAATAGAATTCAAACAAGAGCTAACGGAGAATTTAGAAAAAGAGGAAGTCGCTTTTCTAAATTACCGCGAGGGCGGCTTGATTTATATTGGTATTGATAAGCAGGGTAAAACAGTAGGAATTCCGGATTCTGACGGTGACCAACTTAAAATCAAGGATCGCTTGAAACACAATATTTCACCCTCTTGTACGGGTTTGTTTGATGTGGTTACCGAAGAAAAAGACGGATTGGATGTCATTAAAGTAATAATAGCAAGTGGTTCAGAGAAGCCTTATTTTTTGCGAAAATTTGGTATGACCGAAAAAGGTAGTTTTATGCGAATTGGTTCAGCATCTGAGCCGATGCCCCAAAAAATAATTGACGATTTTTTTGCCAAACGCATTCGAAATTCTATCAGCAAAATAAAATCGAATCGTCAGGATTTGAGTTTTGAGCAACTCAAAATATATTATGAAGCCATAGATAGAAATCTCAATGATAAATTTGCACAAAACCTCGAATTGCTTAACGAAGATGGGTATTTGAACTATGTAGCTTATTTATTGGCAGACCATAACGCAACCTCTATTAAAGTGGCCAAATACAAAGGAATCAACAGAGTGAATCTAGTAGAAAATAACGAATATGGGTATTGTTCTTTAGTAAAAGCTACTAAACAAGTATTGGATAAATTAGAATTAGAGAACAAAACGCGTTCTAAAATAACGTATAAAGAAAGAGAAAATCAGCGATTATGGAATCCAATAGCTCTGAGAGAAGCCGTAATCAATGCGATGATCCACAACGATTATACCAATGAAGTTCCGCCCAAATTTGAATTATTTGACGATAGAATAGAAATTACCTCGGCTGGAGGGTTGCCTTATTCTTTAAACCAAGAGGAGTTTTTTGAGGGCGTTTCTATTCCTCGAAATAAAGAGTTGATGCGAATTTTCAAGGATTTGGATATGGTGGAGCAATTGGGTTCTGGAGTGCCAAGAATTTTAGACTATTACAGTAAAGACTGTTTCAAATTCTCGGAGCATTTCTTACGGATGACTTTACCTATTGATCAAGAAGATATTACTACTGCAGGTGGTCAAATAGGTGGTCAAATAGGTGGTCAAATGGGTGGTCAAATGGGTGGTGCAATAGGTGGTGCAATAGGTGGTGCAATAGAAATTGGAGTTCAAATTCTTGAGTTAACCCAAAGACAAAACGAAGTATTAGCTATTTTAAAACAAGATGGTAAAATAAGTCGTCGTCTTCTAGCCAAAAAATTAAATATTAATGAATCGGCTGTTTTAAAACATATTGAAATTTTAAAAGAAAAAGGGTATATCGAACGAATAGGGGGCACAAGAGGGTTTTGGAAAATAAGAAAGAAGAGTACTAATGACTAAACCAAAAAAAATAGCTGTTGTTTGCAATTACGCCTTGAACCCCAATCGCATTGGCGGTATGGATCGCTTTTGGGTGGCCTATGATCAGAAAGCCAAAGCATTAGGGTATGAAATAGATTGGTATTTTTCGGACTACACCCCATTTGAATTCTTTTCTGAATTGACGATATATAGTGCCAATAGCGACAATATGGAGTCTTTTTTCTTAGAAAAAGTAAAGCAAGACAGCTTAAAATACGATATTTTAGTCACTCATTTTTTGGGGTTATGTTCGTCCTTTTTCAAAAAGGCAAAAGCGACTGGTATTCAACAAATCATTGCAGTAGACCACAATCCGAGACCTCTAGAGGGGTTTCCGCTTGCGAAAATCATCAAAAATAAAATCAAAGGAATTTTATATTCCAGCTATATCGACCAGTTTATAGGCGTTTCTAATTATGCAAAAAAGCATATTCTCAAGGATTATGGTTTTTTTCTGGACAAAAAAATAAGCGTGATTTATAACGGAATTGATACTTCGGTTTTTGTAAAACGAACACAAGAAAATAGGAATAAATTTATACTTACTTCTCATTTGAGAGAATCAAAAGGGATTCAAGATTTATTGAGGGCGTTATCTATTGTAGAAAAACCAATTTTAAGCCAAATTCAAATCGATATGTATGGCGAAGGACCTTATGAAGACGAACTGAGAAGGTTGACCGCAGAATTTGATCTCGCGACCATTATAAACTTCAAGGGAAGTTCTTCTAAACTAAACGAACTGTATGCAGATTATGCCTATTTGATACAACCCTCACACGGCGAAACTTTTTGTTATTCTGTTATTGAAAGTTTAGCTTGCAATGTTCCAGTAATTACAACAGTCGAAGCAGGAAATGTGCTGTCTGTAATTAAGGAAGACCATAATGGATTTCTTTTTAATGCAGGAAATTACAATCAACTTGCTGCAATCCTAAAAAACATTGTTTTGGGGAATTTAAAAATCGAAAAGGATGTCAGCATGCCAATTGAAAAAGAGTTTAATTTAGAGAAAATGGTCAACGAACACATACAGTTATTACATTGAAAACAAATACAAATCCAGTTCTGACTTCGGCTCCCCTCTCCTTTGGAGAGGGGTTGTGGGTGAGGCTTAAAATCGCCTTCCTAACCCCCGAATATCCACATTCCAAAACTGGAAGTTTCGGAGGAATTGGCACGAGCATTAAGAATTTGGCTATCGGACTTTTAGCCGAAGGTTGCTCGGTTCGAGTGTTAGTTTATGGACAAAATTCAGAAAGTGTTTTTGATGACAATGGTATTACTATTCAACAGATACAAAATGTCAAATTCAAAGGATTGTCTTGGTTTTTGACTCGTAAAAAATTAGAGCGCATCATCAATCAATTGTATGCTGATAAGGCAATTGATTTAGTCGAAGCCCCCGATTGGACTGGCATAACCTCTTTTATCCAGCCCAAAAAATGCCCGATTGTTATCCGGCTGAACGGCTCGGACACTTATTTTTGTCAGTTGGATCACCGTCCAGTAAAATGGCAGAATCGATTTCACGAGAAGAGAGCACTGCAAACAGCTGATGGCTTAATTTCGGTTAGTCAATTCACTGCCGATTTGACTAATGAAGTTTTTGGATTGCAAAAGGAATTTACCATCATTCCAAATTCGATTGATGTGGATTTGTTCAATTTCAATAGCAATTTCAAAACCAACGCTGGAGTTCCCCCTTCGGGGGTTAGGGGGCTTTTATATTTCGGAAGTCTAATCCGTAAAAAAGGATTGTTAGAATTGCCCTTAATTTTCAATCAAGTGATTCAAAAAAATCCAGAAGCCCATCTCGTTTTGGTGGGTAAAGATGTGCCTGATATCGTTTCAGGCAATTCCTCGACTTGGGCGATGATGCAAGAATTATTTACCGCTGAGGCCTTGTCAAACGTTAGTTATTTGGGAAGTGTTCCGTATCAAAAGATAAAAGAACATATAAAAGAGGCAGCGGTTTGTGTTTTTCCTACATTTGCCGAAGCCTTACCCGTATCTTGGCTCGAGGCAATGGCCTTGCAAAAACCCATTGTGGCGACTAATATTGGCTGGGCAAAAGAAGTGATTGCGGATGGAGTAGAAGGTTTTTTGGTACATCCCAAAGCCCATCAAGAGTATGCCGAACGGATTTTGGAATTGCTCGGAAGTAGTCAATTGCAGGAAAGTTTTGGAATCGCTGCCCGAAAAAAAGTAGTAGAAAAATTCAGTATGCAAGTCGTGGCGCAAAAAAGTGTCTTGTTTTATAAATCCATAATAGGTTAGATTTGGTTATTCTCTATCATAGTAACAATCGAGTTGTCAGTGTAGTTTCAGAGCTAGACGGAATAGTGCCTTTTGATAAAAGTGCGACTATTGCTGCAGCTTTGGTGAACTTGGCGCAGCAATTTCCGGATTCAATATTACTTTGGTGTCATCAAAGTTTGCAAGCTCACCTAAACGTTTCGGAAATAGAGGATTTGTTTCATCATAAGAAATTGCTGCTATCCTTTAATCCATCAGAAAGTCCTTTTATTGATTCGGCTATTGGCTACGCCGATGCTTCGCTTTTCGTACCAATTAGTAAAATGGTTTCTTTTCCCAGTTGGCAAATGAGTAGTGTCGTGGGAGGTGTTTCGGCAGAGGTCTTGTTGGCTTTGAATGCTGCCATTCCATTAAAGGACAATTTTGATTATTTCTTGTGTTCGCTCGCTAAATTGGCTATGCCCAGAGGGTTGTTGTGTTATTCCGAACCCTTGCTTTTAAAACCGAATTCGCTAAGTATTCCAAGCAAAGGAAGCCTTTACACGCTTTTTCGTTTTGTAAAACAGCATTATAAAACCCGTTGGGTTTTCCTTTTAGTATTCAATTTGTTTTTATACGAACGAAAGTTGCCCATTTTGCCTTTTCTTTTTTCCCTTTTTTATAAAAATAGAACCAAAATAGCTATTCATTTGGATGGTATCATAGTGCAATCCTCCAAAAAAGTAATAGGTAAAGCCACAGTTGATGTTATTATTCCAACGATTGGGCGAAAAACTTATTTGTATGATGTCTTGAAAGATTTTTCGAAGCAAACTTTGTTACCTAATAAGATAGTTATTGTAGAACAAAATCCTGAAGCAGGCAGCAAAACCGAATTAGATTATATCCAAAATGAAAAATGGCCGTTTGAAATCCAACATATTTTTACCCATCAAGCGGGTGCGTGCAATGCGCGTAATTTGGCTTTAAATGAAACCAAAAGCGAATGGGTTTTCTTGGCAGATGACGACAATCGGTTTGAAAGTACTTTGCTAGCGGCTATTTTTGATAAGATAAAACAATTTGGAAATCAGGTGGTAACCACTTCCTATCCTCAAAAAAATGAAATCAAAAAATACAATAACCTCATACAATGGCCTACTTTTGGCGCGGGCAATAGTGTTATTAAAAGAGTACTTTTAGAAAAGGTGCGATTCAACAACGCCTTTGAATTTGGTTATGGTGAAGATAGCGATTTTGGCATGCAATTGCGAAATCAGGGTAATGATGTTTTGTATTTGCCAGAACCTGAAATACTGCATTTGAAAGCTCCTATGGGCGGTTTTAGAACAAAGCCTGTTTTGCAATGGCAAAAAGATGCAGTTCAGCCGAAGCCTTCACCAACCATAATGTTATTTCAATTGTTGCATTGCACAACAGAACAAACCAACAGCTATAAGACGATTTTATTTTTGCAGTATTATCGGCTTCAATCAATTACAAATCCGATACGCTATTATAGTCATTTTAAAAAGCAATGGGATCGCTCTGTGTTTTGGGCTAACCAATTAAAACAGCAAAATGAAGTTTAGTTTGATTATCTGTACCTATATGCGTCCTCAATCGGTCTTGCAACTCTTGCAATCGGTTCAGGAGCAGACTTTATATCCCGATGAAATCTTGATTTTTTATCCGTTTAATCAATAATAAAATTGAAGTCCTTTGAATTTAGATAACTAATTTATAACTATGGTGGTATTGGGTTTTGTGTGAAAGCAAAAAAGTGCAACCATTAAGAGTTCATTAAGTAAATTAAGATTTGTACTGCCCTTATCTTTCTTTTAATCGTGTAAAATCTTAAAAAATAGATTGTAATTTCAGCCTCTAAAGTACTTGTATAGTAAGAAAATTAAGATTTGTATCGCTCTTAATTTTCTTAATAGCCTTAATGGTTTAAAAAAATAATGCTCACACAAAACTCCGAAGTGCCATAACTATTATAAAAAACGAAATAAGTCAATTTAGGTGAATGTAATTCACTAAATTAGTTGTATTTTGGTGAATGTGAATCACTAAAATGAATTGAAAATAGTGAATGAATGTTAAATAGTGTTATCTTTGTGAAAAGTTTTATATGGAAATTAAACGATTTTTAAAAGACAGGATTATAGAGAAGCTTTTCAAAAATAAAGCTATAATTCTAATTGGTGCCAGACAAATTGGTAAAACAACCTTGCTAAATAAGTTGTTGTCTGTCTATGATAATACGCTGTTTCTGGATGGAGACGATAGAATTACCAGGGAGTTGTTGCAAAATCCTTCCACCGAAGAAATACGAAATATAATCGGAAATCATGCTATTGTTTTTATTGACGAAGTGCAAAGAATAGAGACCATAGGAATCACTTCCAAAATAATTGTGGACCAATTCAAGGATGTTCAGTTAGTACTGAGTGGCTCTTCTGCATTTGATATAAAAAATAAAACTAGCGAATCCTTGACAGGACGAAAATGGGAATTTACTATGTTTCCGATTACTTGGAAAGAATTGGAAGACACGGTAGGTTATGTCAAAAGTCTACAACAGCTTGATTTGCGATTGGTATATGGCATGTACCCTGAAATTATTGCACATCCTTCAGAAGAAAAAGAGCGACTAAAACAATTGGTTGATAGTTATTTGTATAATGATTTGTTAGCGTTTTCTACAATAAAAAAACCCGATGTATTAGAAAAATTGTTAAAAGCATTGGCGTTTCAGATGGGGAGTGAAGTTTCATTAAATGAGCTGGCGCAATTATTAAATGTGGATAAAAATACAGTAGCCAATTATATTCAGATTTTAGAAAAAGGATATGTCATTTTCACACTTTCTGGATATAGTAAAAACCTAAGAAATGAGCTGAAATTTGCCAAGAAAATCTATTTTTGGGACAATGGAGTTCGAAACACCATTATCAATAATTTTAATCCTATCGAAATGAGAAATGACAAAGGGGAATTATGGGAAAATTTTATTATTTCAGAGCGACTGAAGAAAAATAACTATGAAAATCCATTTGTAAAAAGTTATTTTTGGCGAACAACCAGCCAGCAAGAAATTGATTATATAGAACTTGAAAATGAGCAACTTACAGCTTTTGAAATAAAGACTAATGAAAATGCAAAAATTAGAAAGTTTGAAAAATTCAAGGAGGCTTATCAAACAGATGTAAAACTAATTCATAAAAAAAACTTTAGGGATTTACTTATTTAAAATGATGCAAGAACCTTTAAAGACCCTATCCTTCTCCCTCATCATCTGTACCTATATGCGCCCTCAATCGGTCTTGCAACTCTTGCGATCGGTTCAGGAGCAGACTTTATATCCCGACGAAATCTTGATTATTGATGGTTCTACGAATCAGGAGACGGCTCAAATTCTTGAAGAAAATCAATTTCCCTATTTGCATTATTATGCTGTACCACCCGAACATCGTGGTTTGACCAAGCAACGAAATTATGGAATAGAACGAATTGGTACAACGATGGAAATCGTTTGTTTTCTGGATGATGACATCGTTTTAGAAAAAGATTATTTTCAGCAATTGCTCCAAACCTACCAAAGTTATCCTGAGGCTCTTGGAGTTGGTGGTTATATTATGAATGAATCCGAATGCGAATTTGTTGGAGAACCGTATCACCCCAAAACCGATGAGTTTTATTTTGACGGTTGGACGCGAAAAGAGGGCAGCCGATTTATTCTTCGGAAAAAGTTGGGTTTGGACAGCGATTGTCCCCCAGGTTATGCGTCTTTGTATTCACACGGTAGAAGTGTAGGTTTCCTTCCTCCGAGCGGAAAAACATACGAAGTTGAAATGATGATGGGCGGGGTTTCCTCTTTTAGAAGCGAAGTGTTTAAAACCTTGACATTTTCCACATATTTTGAAGGTTATGGTTTATATGAAGACGCTGATTTTACTTTGAGAGTTTCAAAAATTGGGAAGTTGTATGTGAACACGGCCGCAAAATTATGCCATTATCACGCTGATTCCGGTAGACCTAACCAATACCAATACGGTAAAATGGTCGTGCGCAATGGTTGGTATGTTTGGAGAGTCAAAAATCCCAATCCGTCACTCCAGGCTAAAATAAAATGGCATTCGATTACGATTCTCTTGACAGTTATCCGATTTACCAATACATTTACCACCAAGAAACGAAAAGAAGCTTTTACAGAAGCAGTGGGAAGGACTATGGGCTGGTGGAGTTTGTGGTGGAATAAGCCTAGCTAAAAAGGTATTTTAATTTTGACGGTATTACAACAAAACGAAAATGAATAAAATAGATTTTTCTACAAAAAGAATTGATTGGGCCATTGTGTTGATTTCTGCTATGTTAATGGTATTTGTGGTAAATCTACCCTTCAAGGCCAATCGATTCGGTGATATCACTTTTCACGAAGAATCAAGGAATTTAGCATTGTTCATCAAAGGTGAAGTGGCTGCAGATAAGGTTGTAATCACCAGGGCACCCGGCCCATTATTGTTTTATACGCCAGCCTATTTATTGGCTCCGGTAGACGCTACTGATGATCAGTTATGGGTATATGGAGTGGTTTGTACAGTCATGATTTTAGTTGTTAGTTTGTTATTGATTTTTAGAATTGGGGCCATTTTTTTTTCTAAAGAAGTGGGACTTCTGACTGTTTTGTTGTTTTTTGGTTTTCCCATACATTGTTATTATGCATTGGGTATTTTGGCAGAGATACCAGCATTTTTTTCCTTGACTGTAGGTATTTATGGCTGGTGTATTGCCTTTACCGAGCCTCAGAAAAAGGTGGGGTGGTTCCTGTTGACATTTGGACTATGGCTGTTGATATTGAACCGTCCAAATACTATTCTCATTCTTGGAGTACTAGTTTTAGTAATTGGTTATTCGTTTTTTAAAAACAAATTATTTTATGAAAAATATGGTAGAAATTTAGGAATCACTTTTATTAGTGTTTTAATTCTAGGTGTTGGAACTTTTCGAATAGTGAATACCATAAATGGAACAAAGGTTAATGATAGCCAAGAATCGTTGTTTTATAGTGTTGCCCTTCAAGGTAGATTTCAGTTTAGAGAAGAGCCCGCCGATTTACGCTTTTGGGAAAGTGATAACCGCCCTGATAGTAAAGATTATCAAAATTGGATTCGATGCGGAAGAGAATTGGATGAAAGTATTAGTACTACATCACTTCCTTTTATCGAGGTTTATAGAAACTTTATCCTTAATGATATGGTGGCACATCCCTTATATACGGCTAGACAGATAGTAGTACGAGCTTTTTATGGGCATATCAATATTATTAGCAAGGTGCAACCCCAACAATTTAAAATGGGACCTTTTCGGGGTGCAGTTGCTTTCTGGTCCTTTATCTTGCTAATCAATTCGATCAACTTACTGGTGCTCGTTGGGGTTTCCATTTTTTTTATAAAAGAAAGAAAATGGATTCAGTATTGGATATTTTGGGGAATATGGATCGGATTAGTGGTTTTTCATAGTATAGTTTATATGGAGCCGCGTTATATTTTCCCTGCTAAGGTAGCCTTGTACATTATGAGTGCAGCGGGCTTGTATCGCATTCCTTTAATTAGAAAAATTATGGATAAAATTTCAGTTCCTATTTTTCCACTTTCAGGTGTCGGAAAATAGGAATTTACCATTTTGAAATCTAGTTATTGGATTGAATTTTACTTTAAATTTATAAAAATCGGGAGTAAGCCTAAAATCCGAAGTTAAATAAATATTTGCAAATGAAAAAAGAAGATATTGCCTATTTCCAAATCATCCTTATCCATGCTGTTTTGGGTTTTTTGGTCTATTTGCTTCCTTTTGTGGCTAAAATTTATGGGTATGCTATTTTTATTGTAGGTATTTTGTATGTCATGAAAAAGCAAAATAAGAACAACGAGGCCCTGATTGCAGCCGCTTATGTCGTGGGGAGTGAAGTTTTTTTGCGGATGACCGGAGGTAACCCTCTGTATGAAATTTCTAAATACGGAGTGATGGTTTTTATTTTTATGGGCATGTATTATAGTGGGTTCTCCAAAAGTGCTACTCCCTATTGGATTTTTCTGCTCCTTTTGGTGCCAAGTTTAGTGCTGACCACCTTTGTGCTCAATTTTGAAACTAATATGAAAAATGCCATTGCCTTTAATATCTCAGGTCCGGTCTGTTTGGCTGTGGCTTCTATCTATACCTACAGAAGAAAGATTCCTTTGGAAGAGATGAATTCTATTTTGCTCAGTATGGGACTGCCTATTATGAGTTGTATGGTGTATTTGACTTTTTTCACCCCCGACATTCGCGATGTGATTACCTCTACTCAATCTAATAGCGCAACTTCGGGGGGGTTTGGCCCCAACCAAGTGGCTACTATTTTAGGACTAGGTATGTTTATATTTTTCTCGAGGACTATTCTGGAGTCGAGGACAAAATTTATGCTTGGCCTTAACCTCTTAGTTGCGGTCAATATGAGTTATCGGGGAATGGTAACCTTCTCTCGAGGGGGCATGGTTACAGGTTTTCTGATGATTCTATTGTTGTTGTTGTTCCTCTATTATAAATCCAACTTTACCGGCAGGGTCAAACTCAATTATGTCATTGTTTTTATTGGAGCGGCAATGCTAGTTACTTGGGCCTACACCTCTTATCAAACAAGTGGGCTCATCGATAAGCGTTATGCGAATCAGGATGCGGCAGGACGGGAGAAGGAGTCTAAATTTACCGGAAGAGAAGATGTCGCCTTGGGCGAAATCAATGCTTTCTTAAAGAACCCTATATTTGGCGTGGGGGTAGGCAAGGGTGTAGAGGTACGTCTGGCCGAGACTGGAGATGGGACTTTATCTCATGACGAAATCACCCGCATGTTGGCCGAGCACGGTTCCTTGGGGATTGTAGGTTTATTAATCCTGTTTTTCACCCCTTTAGTTTTATATATCGAGAATAAATTCAACATGTTTTTGCTCTGTTTTTTGGTATTTTGGTTTTTAACCATCAATCACGCTGCCATGCGAACCGCCGCGCCAGCCTTTGTGTATTCCTTGTCGCTGCTGAATGTCTATTTTGAGAAGAATGTGAAGTAAACAGATTGCAGGTTGCAGGTTTCAGTAACAGCCATCTATCATCTGCAACCTGCTACCCCCTTTTCTTCGCCTTAATCATCATTTCCAATTGATCCCAAAGTTCCTCCGGAATCGCTTCGAGAATATTAAATTCTCCGGCACCTTTTAGCCATTCGCCACCATCTAGTACAACCACTTCACCATTCATATAGGCAGAAAAATCAGAAACCAAATACGCCGCTAGATTGGCTAATTCCTGATGGTTACCAACTCGTCCTAAAGGGACTTTTTTGGCCATATCAAATTTCTCGGCTAAGTTGCCCGGCAATAAACGATCCCAAGCGCCTTGGGTAGGAAAAGGTCCCGGAGCAATGGCGTTAGAGCGGATGCCGTATTTGGCCCATTCTACTGCGAGGCTTCGGGTCATAGCCAGTACTCCCGCTTTGGCAGCGGCACTCGGTACGACATAAGCCGAGCCGGTAAAGGCATAAGTAGTCACAATATTCAATATTGTTGCTGAAGTTTGCTTGCTGTCTATCCAATGTTTTCCAAAAGCTAGTGTGCAGTTTTTTGACCCTTTTAGTACAATATCTATGACGGTATCAAACGCATTGGCTGATAATCTTTCGGTGGGAGAGATAAAATTTCCCGCAGCATTGTTGAGCAATACATCAATTTTACCATAGGCTTTTAGGACTTCTTGCAGCATATTTTCGACTTGGTCGTATTGCCTTACATCGCATTGAACCGCCAGACAACTGCCGCCCGTTTCCGTTTCTAGGGCTGCTGCAGTGGTTTGCAGTTTCTCCAAATCTCGGGAACTGATAGCCACTTTAGCTCCAAGCTCCATAAAATAGCGGGTCATAGCTTTGCCTAAGCCGCTTCCACCACCGGTTACCACAATTACTTTGCCTTGCAAGGCATCATCACGAAGCATTTTTGCTGAGAAATCCATAGTTGTTTTTTTTTAGAGATGTAAATATAGGGAAAAATGGTTAAAATGGTTAATTGGTTAACTGATGGCGGATAAATAAGCAATGGTAATGCCAATTTGCCCTTAACTACAACAGATTGCCGCGCTTCACTCCGTTACGCTCGCAATCACAAAGGGACGTGAGAACGATTGAGGTGTGTTCGACAGATTGCCGCGCTTCAGTCCGTTACGCTCGCAATGACATAAGTGAGGATTTTAAATCTTACACAATCTCTTCGCGGCTTCTTCCAAGGTTGGGTTGTCTTTGGCAAAGCAAAACCGAATTCGTTTTTCGTCCACGGCATCCCCATAAAAAGTAGAAAGAGGAATGGCCGCCACACCGTGTTCGAGAATCAAGCGTTTGCAAAAATCTACATCATTTTCATCACTGATAGCAGCGTAGGAAACTACCTGAAAATAGGTTCCTTCGCAGGGAAGTAGTTGGAAGCGACTGCTGTGGATTAATGTACTAAAATAGTCGCGTTTTTCTTGATAGAAGTTACTCAGTTCAGATACATCAACCACATCCAAATACTCGCTGATGGCGACTTGGCAAATACTGTTCACACTAAAAACCAAAAACTGGTGCACTTTTTTGATCTCTGTCATTAAGTGGTCAGGAGCTACGAGATAACCAATTTTCCAACCTGTGATGTGAAACGATTTGCCAAAAGAGGCAATTACTACCGCACGATTTTTGAGTTTCTCCCGTGAATGAACCGAAATATGGTTTTGTTCAAAGGTGATGTATTCATAGACTTCGTCGGAAAGCACTATTGCTTTAGGAAATTTTTCTAAGAGGTTTTCCAATGCCTCAAAATCGGTTTGGGTCCAGATTTTCCCGGTGGGGTTATGCGGATTGTTGATGATGATCATTTTGGTATTGGGCGAAAAGGCTTTTTCAATTCGGTTCCAATTGGGTGTGTAATCCTCATTCAAAGCTACCCGAACAGGTTGGGCATTGCATAGCAAAATGGGGGATTCATAGCAGTCATAACTGGGGTCGAGCAATAGGACTTCCTCCCCTGAATTGACCAAAGCTGTGATTGTAGTGAATATGGCCTGTGTTGCTCCGGCTGTGACTAGAATTTCGGTTTCCGCTTGAATGGTTCTGTGATAGGATTTCAAAACCAAGGCCGCTATCTTATTCAGTAACGGAGGATAACCCGACATCGGGAGGTATTGATGGACATTTTCTTTAGCCAAACGAGCGATACTATCCGAGAGCCTCGGGTCTATAGCGAAATTAGGAAAACCCTGAGAAAGGTTGATAGCCTTGTATTCGCTTGCCATTTTAGACATTAGGGTAAAGATACTCGTGCCGATATGGGGTAGTTTGGACATATTTTGTTTGGATTAAACCTGATAGGTTTTTAAAACCTGTCAGGTTTAAGATATATGGTTTAAAAAAAGGTGTCTATTGAGACGTCATTACTTTTTAGCTCATGGACGTATTTAAAGTTTTCGATATCACCAAATAGTTTCATTACTTCTTTGCGTTTTAATTTCGTTGGTTTGTTCGAAATACAACTGATATATGAACTCCAAGGATATTGTAAAGGATGTTCACAAATAGAATGATGAACAGGATTATTATGGATGTAGGCAATTAGGTTTTGAAAATAATTTTCGTTTTCAATGCCCTTTCTCTTGAATGGTCTTTCAAAAAGAGCACCGTGTCGATTGTATTTTTTGTTGAAGGCTTTTGTATAAGCATTAAATAGATTAGAAAAAGATTGAGAAGGTTGAATTACATTTTCAGTTTTTATTTCTTCCTTGTCTTTGATTCTAATTAAGAAATGAAAGTGGTTTTTCATTAAGCACCAAGCATAGGTTTCAGCCATAGGTTCGATATGCAAATCGTATAATTTTAGAAAATACTCGTAGTTGCTGTTTTCTTTAAAAAGGAGATCACTATTAATGCCTCGGTTGTATATGTGGTAGTACTTTTCGTTTTCAAGGGGTTGAATGGGTTGCATATAATTTGTCGGTTCTTAACAAACCTGACAGGTTTTTAAAACCTGTCAGGTTTAGGTTAGTAAGATCTCCAAGATGCTTGTCGCTGCCTCGCTGATTTTGGTTCCGGGGCCAAAGACGGCTACTGCTCCTGCATCAAATAAGAATTGGTAATCTTGTGCTGGAATTACACCGCCAACAATCACCATAATATCTTCTCGGCCGTGTTTTTTGAGTTCTTCGATGACTTGTGGAACCAATGTTTTGTGACCAGCGGCAAGTGAGGAAACGCCTAGTATGTGTACGTCGTTTTCGACCGCTTGTTTGGCGGCTTCGGCTGGGGTTTGAAACAAGGGGCCTATATCGACATCAAAACCCAAATCGGCATAACCGGTAGCAACCACTTTCGCGCCTCGATCGTGTCCGTCTTGTCCCATTTTGGCAATCATAATTCTGGGGCGACGGCCTTCTTTGAGGGCAAATTCGTCGGCCAGTTGTTTGGCTTTTTCAAAGCTTTTGTCGTCTTTTATTTCTTTGCTATACACGCCACTAAAGGATTTGATTTGTGCTTTATATCTTCCGAAAACGGTTTCCAAGGCATCACTAATTTCGCCTAAAGTGGCTCGGTTTCGCGCTGCATCTACAGCAATTTCCAATAAATTGCCTTCGCCAGTTTGGGCACAAAGGGTTAGTTTTTTGAGGGATTGATGTACTTTTTCAGTTTC
Organism: Flavobacterium nackdongense; assembly: GCF_004355225.1. Classification (NCBI taxonomy): domain Bacteria; kingdom Pseudomonadati; phylum Bacteroidota; class Flavobacteriia; order Flavobacteriales; family Flavobacteriaceae; genus Flavobacterium; species Flavobacterium nackdongense. The sequence continues at coordinate 3,305,444 of NZ_CP037933.1, forward strand.
TCGACTTGCTTTTATTCGTTCTAATTGTTCGATTTGTTGTCGGCGCACCATTTGGTTATCGACATCTAGAATTTGCAAGGGGTCTTCTTTTTCCAATCGGTATTTGTTGACGCCTACAATGATGTCCTGACTGCTGTCGATACGGGCTTGTTTTCGGGCGGCGGCTTCTTCGATTCTAAGTTTTGGTATTCCCGATTCGATGGCTTTGGTCATTCCGCCGAGTTCTTCGACTTCTTCGATGAGTTTCCAAGCGTTTTGAGCTATTTCGTTTGTGAGGCTTTCGACATAAAAACTGCCTGCCCAAGGATCTACTGTTTTGCAGATTTTGGTTTCTTCCTGCAAATAGATTTGGGTGTTTCTGGCAATTCTGGCGGAGAAATCTGTAGGCAAAGCGATGGCTTCATCCAAGGCGTTAGTATGAAGTGATTGGGTTCCTCCGAAAGCGGCAGCGGCTGCCTCAATAGTAGTTCGAGCTACATTGTTGAACGGATCCTGCATAGTCAAACTCCAGCCTGAGGTTTGGCAATGGGTTCTTAAAGCTAATGATTTATCGTCTTTGGGGTTGAATTGTTTCACTAGTTTAGCCCATATCATTCGGCCCGCGCGCATTTTGGCAATCTCCATAAAGTGATTCATTCCAATGGCCCAGAAAAAAGAGAGGCGAGGAGCGAAGTCGTCAATACTCATTCCGGTTGCCAGTCCGGTTCGGATGTATTCCAAACCATCGGCGAGCGTGTATGCCAACTCGATATCGGCAGTGGCGCCCGCTTCTTGCATATGATAGCCCGAGATGGAAATGGAGTTGAATTTTGGCATTTTTTTGCTCGTGAATTCAAATATATCGGCAATGATTTTCATCGAAGGCGTTGGCGGATAAATGTAGGTATTGCGCACCATAAATTCTTTCAGAATATCATTCTGTATGGTTCCTGAAAGTTGTATCGGTGGTACCCCTTGTTCTTCGGCTGCGACAATATAGAACGCCATAATGGGCAAAACGGCTCCGTTCATCGTCATAGAAACCGACATTTCACCCAAGGGAATTTGGTCAAACAACACTTTCATGTCTTCGACTGAATCGATGGCAACACCTGCTTTGCCTACGTCGCCTACTACACGTTCGTGGTCAGAATCATATCCGCGATGGGTTGGTAAATCGAAGGCTATCGAAAGTCCTTTTTGTCCAGCGGCCAAGTTTCGGCGGTAAAACGCATTGCTTTCTTCGGCGGTAGAAAATCCGGCATATTGACGAATCGTCCAAGGTCGGCGCACATACATTGTGGCGTATGGTCCGCGTAAATTTGGCGCAAAGCCTGCTCCGAAATCGAGATGCTCTAGATTCTCGAGTTCTTGTTTGGTATAGGTTGATTTTACTGAGATACCCTCAGCGGTAAGAAAGCTTGCGTCATCTGATAGGTCACGTCCAGCTTCCAGCTTCCAGCTTTGAGCTTCCGACTTTTCTAATTTTATATGTTGGAGGTTTTTTCGTGTCATTTTTCCACAATTTTATACGTCCATTTTCTTTTGGTGTAATTTGAATTAAGCCCTTCGATTACTCCAGCGCTCATTGTCGTTCCCGCTCCAACCACAAAGAGTAAAAAGGCGGAGTCACTACCGCCACTCGCTGCGATTAAGGAGGCGCCTACAATGGCTAATCCTGAAATTAAAACGACGGTTTTGACTGTTCCCAGTACTTTGGGTTGGTTTTTAATGCTTTGCAAACTTTCCATCGCTACCTTATGATTGTTTACTGTAAAACTTACACTATCCGTTATTTTTAAATTTCCAATCCATTTTTTATGGTCTAAAGTTCTGATTTTGATGCGTTGGTTTTCTACAAAAACTTTTACTTTTCCTGTCTTGATGTTGGTTAGTTCCAATGTTCTCTGTTGGGAGAAAACTGTGAACGAAATGAATAATAATATTAAATAGATTCTATTTTTCATGGAGTAGGTTGGGGTTAATTTTCTTCCTTGAGTCGTTCTTGTTCTACTTTTTCGGCCAATCTTTTTTCGATGATGGGTGAAATTAGCGTTTTTCTCGGTTTTATTTTTAGGAAAGGATACAATTCCAGATTGTCTTTCATACTGTCTTTTTTGTTGGGGTATTTGTTGGTTCCTAGTAGAATTTCCTTGCCAGCATCGAATAGTTCTTGCTCTTTATCGGCGCTTTCCTGAATTTTTCTTTTGACGATTCCGTCGTTGAGCTGTTTGAGGAAACCACCATTGGCTTCAATCTCTTTGAAAAGCGTCAAGGCTTTTTCGGCCAATTGGTTGGTGAGACTGTCGATATAGTAACTGCCATCGGCCGGATTATTGACTTTGTCAAAATGGCTTTCGTGTTTGAGTAACAATAATTGATTTCGGGCAATTCGGTCGCCAAATTCGTTGTCTTTGTGGTATAGAGAATCATAAGGCAGATTGGAAATCACATCGGCGCCGCCTAAAATGGCACTCATACATTCGGTTGTGGTGCGCAACATATTGACATTGTAATCGTATAATGTTTTGTTGCGTTTGGTGGGCGAAACCATAATGTGGCAGTCGAAATGGTGGTCGTATTCTGTGGCAAGTCGATGGAATAGCAATCGCAAAGCACGTAGTTTGGCCATTTCAAAAAAGTAATTCGTTCCTACCGAAACTTCAAAAACGAGTGGCTGATTCAGCTCTGATACTCGGTTGAAATATTCGTTGGCGTGTGCCAAGGCATAGGCAATTTGTTGCACCATATTGGCCCCGGCATTTTGGTAAAGGCTTGCATTAATGCTAATAAACCCGCAGATGTTCGAAGGGGTCATTCGCAATACTTCGTTGAGGGTATCAAAATTTGTTTTTTCTGGGGTTGAAAACCAATTTCCATCTTTGGCTAACTGTCCTATTGGATCTAGGTTGCAGTATATTTTTGCTTTCTTTTCTTGGGCTAGTAGTGCTGTTTTTTTTATAAAATCGATGGAAAGAAAGGAGAGATTGAAATAGATTGTAATGTGTTCTAAAGGTAGATTTTGCAATAGTTTTGCGAGATCTATTTTTTCGTCTTCGATGGTAAAACGGAGGCTTTCGGCACCACGATGGATGCTGTCGATGGCTCTGCCATTTGATTTTTCGACGTCTTTGACAAAGATGTTTTGGCAAATTTTGAAATGGGTTGCTTTCGTTTTTACAGCAGCAGCACCAGCAAATTCGTCTTTATGGTAAAAAGGTTTTACTTGAATATCTTCGGGTGAATTCCAAACAAGAGTTTCGTTGTAGTCGGCGCCTTTGAGTTCGAATTGGATTTGTTGTTTCCATTGTTTGGAAGAAACGGGATTGAAATCATCGAATAAATTTTTCATTTGTTGGGTTCGGTTTTACTGTCGTTTCCGCTAAAAATGTATTAATGACAACTTCTCGATACCATTCCGCGAAAAGCAGAATTAGTCAAAGAGACGTTTGCTGCTATTTACTTTCCATCTATTTTTTAACGTCTTTTTCGATGGTGTCGCCTTCAAATTCTATGATGTAGACGTCTTCGCTGTCTTTTTTCATATAATATTTTTCGCGGGCATATTTTTCGGTTGCGTCAGGATTGTTCAATTTTTTGATTTTTTCCTTGTCTTTGTTTATTTCTTGTTGGTAATACTCTTTGTTGTCTTCAAGTTCTTCTATTTGCTTGTCAAGTACACGATGGCCGTAATACGAATAGTTGTCTAGAAATACCATCCAAATCACAAACGACAACAATACCCAAACGTATTTGTTGCTTAAGAATTTGAACCAAGGTTTGTCTTTGTATGGGTTTGTCATAACAGCTGTAATTGTTTTTCTGATAGTTCTATTGGATTGCCAATTCCCTAGCCCTGATGGAAGGGAAAATCCTCCCGATTTTTCTTCGGGAGATTACTTCACTATGCTTTTATTTCCATCGGAGTTCAGTGAACTTTGTTTTGGAATGACAGCAGGAAATAGCTCCAAATGATTCATTGTATAAAGTTACAAAAAAATTATAGAATGCGTTGATTTATTACGGCTCGAACTACATCTATGGCGACGGTGTTGTATTTGTCGTTGGGGATGATGATGTCGGCAAAAGCTTTCGTGCTTTCGATAAATTGTTGGTGCATTGGTTTTAAGGTGGTTTGGTACCGATTGAGGACTTCTTCCATATCGCGACCGCGTTCCGCAATATCCCGTTTTAGTCTTCGAATTAAGCGCTCGTCTGAATCGGCGTGGACAAAGATTTTGATGTCGAACAAATCGCGAAGTTCAGGATTCGAAAGAATGAGAATGCCTTCGACAATCATTACTTTTCGGGGATGCGTGACGATGGTGTCGTCGGTTCGGTTGTGAATGGCAAAAGAATATACAGGCTGATTGATGGTTTTGCCGGCTTTGAGCTCTTTCAGATGGGTAACCAATAAATCGAAATCTATGGCACGAGGGTGATCGAAGTTGGTTTTGGACCGCTCTTCGTAGCTTTCTACTGTAGATGCTTTATAATAGGAATCTTGGGCGATTATTCCTACTTCGGTATGAGGTAATTCATTCATTATTTGATGAACTACGGTTGTTTTTCCTGAGCCTGTTCCTCCTGCAATTCCTATGATGAGCATAAATAAAGGTGTTATGTTTTAGTTAGAACAAAAATAAGGAATTATTGATTTAGTTTGGTGTATTATTCTTCATATCCTTTACTAATCTGCTGGTGAAATACAAAATGGTCAGTCCGCCCAAAGAGATGCAGAGCCACATAAACCACGGCTTTTGCCAAATTGAAGGATTGTCGAGGCTGGTTTTGTGGGAATTGAGGTGTTTAATATCGTAAATTTTGGCTGCGGGTAGGTTGTGGTCTAGGCTGTTTTTGAAGTTTTCTAGGTCGTATATTGGACTTTGTAATTTTGGGTTTTGGGTAGTGACGCTGTATTTTTCGTTGGCTTTCAAATCGGCGACGACGGCTATTTGATTTTGAAATAATTGTATTTTTTCTATAGTTAGAGGCGGATTGTCTTGATTTTCTATTTCGATGAACCATTCTTTTTCGAAAAGTTGCGGAATGGTAACGATAGTCTTGGCGTTGGAATTTAATTCAAAAGTAAAAAGTTCCTCTGGAAACGGAGCCGATTTCCGATTGGTTTGCTTTTGTTTATAAATATAAATCTTGGCCTGGCGTTGGAATAAATTTGGGCTTTTTATTGCAAAACGCAATTGATTCACAATTTGGGCAGGCCTGAAATTAATGCTAATTCGGGTCTTTTTTTCGGATGGAATTTGTTGAATTTTGATTTTGTTTGGCGTTATTTCATCCACAATCGCGCTATTGGTATCGGTGGAGACAAAACCAATTTTCAAGACATTAATGGGTAATATTTTCTTGTCATTGAAATCTATTTTTAGGTAACGATAGGAGCTAAGCGGTATGTTGATTAGTTTTAAAACATGGGTATCTTGGCTGTTTTCGAGATCCTTTAAGAGTGAATTATTGATTAGTCCGAACCATTCTTTTTGGTCATCGCTGCCGCTGATGCTGTAGGTTTTTGTTAGATCGGAATTGGTAATAGACAGCGCTATTTGGTGGATAGTAGCTTTTGGATTTTCGAAAATTAGGGTTGTTTTGCTTTTTGGAATCCTAGTTTCCGAAAGGATCTTACATTCTGAAAAACTACGAGTATAGCCTTCGGTATTTCCTTGTAGGATATAATAGGGGATTTCGGTTCCTTTGGCGTCAACTATCCGGAAATCGCCCAATTCTTCTTTGGAAAAAGAGCGAATTTCAGGTGGCAATACGATTTTATGTAAACCGTTTTCTTTTACGGTTTCGATTTTAGCCGTGGTTTTGTGTTGGGCCAATACACCGTTTGCTGCCAAAAGAATGACTATGAGTTTATTCAGTTTCATCGGGTTTGTGGTCGTCTTGGACCAAGATTTTAATTTTTTGGTACACAAATGAAATAATCAGGATGAGAATTCCCAATAAGATAAAAGCGATGATTTTACCGGTTTCGGAAGCATTGCTGATGTCGAACAAAAATAATTTCAGAATGGTAATTCCCAATAAAGACAAAGCGATGATTCGCAGGTTTTTGATGCGTTTTTTGATGCCAATTATTAAGAAGACAAAAGCGAGAATTCCCCAAAGAATGGGATAGCCTGTTTTTATGATTTGTGTTGATGTATCTTTAATGTTATCGCTTGGAAAAACTTCTTGTTTCCAGGTTGGCGAATCTGAAAAAACCAATCCGTGAAGCATCAATTCAGTACTTGCGATATAAATGATGAAAAAAGCAGCTATCCAGATGATGATTTTCTTTTGGAAGAATTCGAAAACTGGATTTTCTTTATTGATTTGATACAATTGATAACCAAAGAAGAGGATTATCAAAAGCGAAATATAATGCAAATAGAAGCCAATTCGTTGCTGAATCCCCGTTGCGATATAGCGGTCTTGCTCATAAAATGCATAATTCGAAAACCAAAAGGCAAAGAGCACAATATTAATCACTGCAATAAGTGAAGCCAATTGGGAATTGGTTTTGTTTTCGCTTTTGCACAAGCCATAAAAGACCGCTGCGCTAAAAATCAAATGGTAAACAATAGGCAATGTTATGGCAGAATTGGCTCCAGTGATATGCGTATTGGCTTGGAAACCAACTTCGTAAATCCCTACAAAATAACCGATCACTATGCCTGTCAATCTAAGGGCATTTCGATATTTTACTGGATTGAAAACAAAGCCAAATTGCTCTAAGGCTTCTTCTTCATTTTTCAATAAGTAGTTTACGACAAATAGCGAAGCCACGGCAAAAAGCCCAGTTAAGCAAATCTTGTTAAATACTATATTTAGAATGGATTCAGAGCGATAAATTGCTGCCCAATCCATAAATAAACTCGCAATCATCAACGCGTGGACAATAATTGAGGCAAATCGATAATAGGTTATTTTTGATTTTTGGCCCAACCACATCAGCATAACGGCTTCGGCTGCCCAGAATAAGGTGATAAAATTCCCTTCAAATTGTATTGGAATTGCTAGGGTAATGAAGGTCAGTGTTAATCCTACCAACAGATAAACGGCAGTTTTGTCTAAACCAAATTTTTTGTACAAAAACCAAGCGTAACCACAATTGAGCAAACCTAAAGCAGCTGTAAATAATCCTTTGAATTCGGGATGGTACTGTTCTAAAACGAGCATTCCGGCTCCATAAAAAAGGAAGGTATTGCTGGCGAGAATACTTAATTCTATTGGAGAGAAAAGACCTTTGGTTCGAACATTATTGATGATATTAATGACTATAAATACCAAGTAAAAAGCAAATCCGAAAACTAGTGCTCCAAGTTGATGTGGTGACTTTTCATCGAGGTCTTTGAGCAACCAAGCGCCATACAAAATGACTGTAAAAACGTAAGATAAGATGTTGATAATCCCCCACTTTTTATAGTAGGCCAATGCCAGAATTCCGACATCGAGAATCAGTATATAGGTAAATAACACCACATAATTTCCTTGCCCAGTACTGACCATAAACGGCACCGCAAAACCACCAATCAGGGATAAAACGGCGAGTTCTTTTCGGTTGTACGAAAGTGAAATAAAACAGCTAAAGACGGTAATCAACACCATAATGATAAAGGCAGTGGTCTGACCGAACAGATGATAACTGTGAAAAGCGATCCCAATAGTAAAATAGAAAACCGAAATGGCTCCCGCTACAAAAACCGAACTGAAGGCTGCGTATTTTTGACGCAATTTGTGGGCGATTCCCATAATCAAAGCGCCGGATAACATTCCAATTCCTACTCGAGCTGGTTCGTTGATCCAATCTTTGTCTATGGCATATTTTACGAAATAACTAATTCCCAAAACCAGAATCAAAATTCCAATTTTATTGATGAGATTTTCTCCAATAAATTTTTCTAAATCGGGATTGTTGTCCCTGAAGTTTTCCCAAAAAGTCTTAGTTGGTTCTTGTGGCACATAGACTTTGGGCTCGGGTGGCTGTTCTTGGTGTTTTGAAACCTTTTCCTGATCCATTGAAGCGACCCTTTTTTTAGTCTCATTGTCTGTTTCAACCGGGTGAAAGACTAAAGTATCTGTTTTTTCAAAGACTACAGGCGGTATGACTTCTTCTGGAATAACCTGAGGTTTTGCTAGTTCTGGAGCGATTTTTGCCTTATCCGGAAGTTTTTCGGTTTCCTTTAAATCGTCAATTTTTTTAAACAACTCTTTGAATTTTCTATCGATTTTGTCTTCAATATTGCTCTCAATTTGGTCAAATTTGGAGTCTAAAGCAATTTTGAAATAGAAAATAAAAGCAACAACTACTAGTAATATAAAAACTTCCATAGCATTTTTTTGTGATTTACCAATTGTAAATATACTGCTTTTTTAAAGAATAGGCTTACTATTTTTTAATTTTTAAACGAATATTCAAATGGCAAATTATTGCATAATACTATCAATTAAAAAATGTTTTTTATGCCTCTTCCTGTTCTTCTTTTAGTGCTAAAGTATTGGTTTTAATGTAAACATCTTGCTGTGGAAAAGGGATGACGATATCATTGAGTTTGAATATTTCATCGATTTCAATTATTAAATCGCTTTTTACATCATTGCCATAATTGAAATGAGGCACCCAAAACTTAATGACAAAATCGATAGAACTGTCACCAAATTGTGTTACCCAAATTAGGGGTTCTGGTTTTTTTAAAATTAAGGAATGTTGGTCTAAAATCTCTTGGAGTAAAGTTCGGGCTAGTTTTAAATTGGTACCATAGGCTACACCCACTTTGATTTCATAACGTCTTTTCGGACTGCCCATCGTCCAGTTGGTCATGTGTTGGCTTAGAATATCGCCATTTGGAATGATAATATCGGCGCCATCCCAAGTAGTGACTACGCTGCTTCGGATGCCAATGGATTTCATGGTGCCTGTTTGCCCGCTAATTTCAATAATGTCATCAATATTTACAGGTTTTTCGAAGGCTATAATCAATCCGCTGACCAGATTGTTGACCAAGGTTTGCAATCCGAAACCAATACCTACTCCTAAAGCTCCAATGATTACCGTTAATCGATCGGTAGGAATGCCCGCAATAGCAAAGGCAAAGGTAATTCCAATACTAATTATGGCAATCCTGATTAATAAAATGGCACTGCCTAGGGGTTTACTTTTGTTGTTGTCAATGGTATCCGTTTTGGTTTGCGATGTTAAGAAGGAAACTATTTTTGAAATGTACACCGAGGCTATGATGACAAAAAAGAAGATCAGAATACTTTGGTAGGAATAGGTAAAGGAGCCAAGGGATTGTTCTTTCGAAAAAGCATCGACTAGCGGTTGGATATGATTTTGAAAAGAATACGAATTTCTGTTTATGATGATAACCCAACTGATCAAAAATAAAAAATATCCCCATTTGGTGTATTTATGATTTTCTTGAAAGCTAAAATTTATTTGAGTTTTGGTTTCAGATTCGATGATATAGTCTGACAAACGGACAATATCCGAGGTTAATTGGAAAGTATAAAGGGATAGAAGTCCAATAAATACAGTGAAAAGTCCAATAGAAATTAAAATTTTACTCAAATTATAATTCCCGAAAATCATTGCCAAAACCCCAAAGATTTCGAATGCAATCATTGCAATTACAATCCATTTGTGGGGTAAACTTTCGACTTTGTTTTTGCTGTAAATTCTGTAAAATCCAAATGTAGTTGCGGCTAGGCCAATCGCGATTAGGAGGACTGTTTCAACTAGGGTTTGGGCCAAAATTAAATCGTCAATGAGGATGAGGAAAACTAATACCATATAAACCAACCAGATTTTTAAGGGTAAGAATCCCTTTATCCGAACTAATAAATAGGTTAACGTGATAGCCGCAATCAGCCATAAAATAGCCGAGAAAACTATAGGCGGTGGTGGAATTAAAATTTGTCCTATGGTTATTGTTATCAGAACAGCGGTTGCAAAAGGGGCGGTGAATATAGCCACTGTATATTGGAATTTTTGATGGATTTGGGCTTTTTTATATTTCCTTTTTACGACAATTAAATAAAAATATAAGCCTAGAAGGCACAAAGCGAGCATCTGTATGATGGCAATATTATTTACAAAATAAAAAGTTAAAACGAGAAATGCTTTCTTCATTGACCGGTACAATTCTGTGGTAAATGATTTTTCAAAAATGTCTTTTTCACTAAAAAAATCGACGCGACGAGAAAAAAGACTATCCGATTCCGTTTTTCGTAGAAGGTCTAATTTGACAATATCTGAATCCAAGCGGTTTTTGAAAACATTGGCTTTAATTTCTAGTGTTTGGATGCTGTCGATAGCATTTTTTAAATTTTTATTGGTTTCATCAATATCCTTCGACAATAGGAGCAGACTTTGAATGTAGTTATTTTTTGCAATCGAATCTTGCGGCAAGGTATAGATGGTTTTGTCCGCTGATAGGGAATCTAATTTTTTTTGAATTAGGCTTAATGCAATATTATTTTTTTTGATCCTATCGATTTGATTGTCGGTTCTGCTTACTAATTCATTCAATAGTATGGAGGTAGTGGTAAGGTCTCTGACGGTCTGCCTTTTATTCTTATTTTTCGTAATGCCATCTACCGCAAAATCTTTCAACTTAAAAAGGAAGTTAATTTCTTTTGTAAATCCTTTATAGTCAATACCTTGTTCTAAAATATTGTTTGCTTTTTGAATTTCTTTGTTGATTAAATTAAAGACAATGTTTTGGTTTCGAATCGTATTGTTGTTTTCCAGATTGCGTTGGCTTTTATTAAGTCTGTCAACAACAAGATTTTCGATCACTACTTTCATCGGAATGGGTTTGATGATAGTGTCTTTTGGAGTAGTCGTTACGTTTTGCACTGTGACGATCGGGCTTTGGCTCCAAAGAAAATTACCAGAAGAAAATAGTATTAAAATGAGAATTGAACTAAAATAGCGTTTGGTTTTTGATTGCTTTAGGAAAGTCTTATCTTTAGAGGTCATCGTGAATGGATATAAAATCAACTTTATTTTTGAAAAGATAAAGATAGTAAAATTGCCTTATTAATTCTTTATATAAAAATGGAATGATTGTAGTGCTAATCCATTAGCGATAGTCAAAATATTTTTTCCAAGGCAGCATAATTTTTGAGAATAAAACTGAGCGATTATCAGAAATTTAGCAAAGGCGACCCGAGTAGTTTGAGATTAGTCCAAATCGTTTTATAAAAAATGGCGTGGGTATTGTATTTTTTTTGGGAAATATTTAAACAAAAAAAGCCGAACATTGCTGTTCGACTTTTGGTCGGGGTGGCAGTCCCGAAAACTATCGGGAGAACCTGCGGTCTTCCCGCCAGTGCGGGACGCTATAACCACAAAATTTTTTGTACAAAAAAAAGCCGAACATTGCTGTTCGACTTTTGGTCGGGGTGGCAGTCCCGAAAACTATCGGGAGAACCTGCGGCCTTCCCGCCAGTGCGGGACGCTATAACCACAAAATTTTTTGTACAAAAAAAGCCGAACATTGCTGTTCGACTTTTGGTCGGGGTGGCAGTCCCGAAAACTATCGGGAGAACCTGCGGCCTTCCCGCCAGTGCGGGACGCTATAACCACAAAATTTTTTGTACAAAAAAAGCCGAACATTGCTGTTCGACTTTTGGTCGGGGTGGCAGTCCCGAAAACTATCGGGAGAACCTGCGGCCTTCCCGCCAGTGCGGGACGCTATAACCACAAAATTTTTTGTACAAAAAAAAGCCGAACATTGCTGTTCGACTTTTGGTCGGGGTGGCAGGATTCGAACCTGCGGCCTCCTGCTCCCAAAGCAGGCGCGATAACCGAGCTACGCTACACCCCGAAAGCGAGTGCAAATGTAAAATTTATTTTGGTCTTTTGCAAGGGATAGAAATAAAATAAAAATTATTATGTTCCTATAGCTAAAAGTAATTGCTTTATCGTTTCTGTTTTTAATAAAAACCGTACATTTGTAACTATTGAAATTATTAATTTTACTCATTATGTCTGATACAGTCGAAAAAATAAAATGCCTTATTATAGGTTCTGGTCCAGCGGGTTATACCGCTGCTATTTATGCCGCTAGAGCTAGTATGAATCCAGTTTTGTACCAAGGAATGCAACCTGGTGGACAACTTACTACCACCAATGAAGTGGAAAATTTCCCAGGTTATGTAGATGGAGTTACAGGGCCTGAAATGATGGTGCAGCTGCAAGCGCAGGCACAACGTTTTGGTGCCGATATTCGGGATGGTTGGGCCACAAAAGTCGATTTTAGTGGTGGAGTTCATAAAGTTTGGATCAATGATACGATCGAATTGCATTGCGAAACAGTCATTATTTCGACAGGGGCATCGGCTAAATATTTAGGTTTAGAGTCTGAACAACATTACCTTAAAATGGGAGGTGGCGTTTCGGCTTGTGCCGTTTGTGACGGGTTTTTCTACAGAAATCAAGAGGTTGTTATAGTAGGTGCGGGAGATTCTGCTTGCGAGGAAGCACATTATTTGTCTAAAATGTGTTCTAAAGTGACTATGTTGGTTCGTAGTGATAAGTTCCGCGCTTCGAAAATTATGGAAGCTCGCGTTCGCAAAACCGAAAATATCAATATCTTGATGAACCACGATACAGTAGAGATTTTGGGTGATGGTCAAGTGGTTACGGGTGTAAAAGCCAAAAATAAAACCACAGGCGATGTTTTTGATATTCCGGCTACTGGTTTCTTTGCAGCTATTGGACACAAACCAAACACCGATATTTTCAAAGACTATCTGACTCTCGATGAAACTGGTTATATTGTGAATGTTCCGGGAACCTCAAAAACGGATGTGGCGGGTGTGTTTGTGGCAGGTGATGCCGCGGACCACGTCTATCGTCAGGCGATTACGGCTGCAGGAACAGGCTGTATGGCGGCTTTGGATGCCGAAAGATATTTGGCAGCTTTAGAATAATAAATTGCATTTGACAAAAAAAGCCCCGTTTTTAAAGGAACTCGGAGGCTTTGACAATTTTATAATGAATATTTGATACTAATGAGCTCGATATTTTATCGGGCTCATTTTATTTTAATTATTTGGTTTTGCTTTAACGCTCCATTCAAATTCCATTTCTGAAACTTGTTCGCCTTTTTCGTTAGTTCCGATGGCTTTCATCCAAAAGGTGCGCCCTTCACCAGTTTCGACAGCTTCTTGAATTGATTTTGCGGCCAAATTTCCGTCGGCACATACAAAACTGATTCTTCCGGTTGCTTTTTTAGAAAAATTCGATTTGTTGTTGGCGACCAACATCGAAATCTTTTTGCCACTGTTTTCAATATGTTTCATAACCAGTGCTCCAGTAGATAATTCAGCCGCCATTGCCTGCACTGCAAAATACATCGAGTTGAAAGGATTTTGATTGATCCAACGATGCTTCACGCTGACGATGCATTTTGATTCGTCGATTAACTTTACTCGAACACCGCAAATAAAGGCCGATGGCAATTTGAAAAACAAAAATGAATTGAGTTTTGATACCGTTATTTTCATGTATTTTTTTTTATTCTTGTAAAAATAACAAAATTCGAACACATAACTCAGGTTCCGCCTTTAATTTACTCAAACGAGCTGTAAGTATTGATTTTATTGACTTTTCGTAATTGCAAAAAGCTATGGTCTGAATTACAAATGTTAATATTTTGTTAATATATGGTACTATGCGATACAAGATACTGTCTTTTAGACATATATTTGCATAAGAAATTACTATATACTTTTAAACTATGGAAACAACAAACAATAAGAACCTCGCCACTTTTACTCATTTGAGTACATTAAGTCAGTATTGCATCCCCTTTGGAAATTATATTTTTCCGTTATTGATATGGAGTACCAATAGAGACAAATCAGAATTTATAGATTATAACGGAAAACAGGCGCTGAATTTTCAGTTGAGTATTTTTCTATATTCATTAGTATTGGCAATGATCGCTATTCCTATTATTCTAATTACAATTTTTAATAATGTTCCATTGGAAACCGTAATCAATGATGGTGATTTTATGGAAAATCATTTAAGTGTTGAAAACATCACTGGAATTGTTATTGTAGCCATAATCGCCATTCTACTTTTTGTGGGCATGAAAGTAGCCGAATTTTTTCTTATCATTTATGCTTCGGTTAAAACATCAAACGGAGAAAAATACAATTACCCACTAACAATACCATTTCTTAAATGAAACATTAAATCAATCAATCAATCAATCATCAATTAATCAATCAGAAAATGAAAAAGCTACTTTTAATCACAGTACTTTTAGTTGCAATCACAACCAAAGGATCAGCGCAAGATCATACGATCATTGATATCACAAAAAATGAAAATAATCAATTTGAAATTACTGCAAAATCGGACATGAATATCCATTTAAAATTTAATCTCGAATCCCAGGATGTTTGTAGTGTTTCTGTATGTGATAAAAGGATGAACGAGGTGCCTCTGAAAAAGAAATATAAAAAAGGCGAATACAAAATTGCATTTACTATCGAAGAGGGAGAACAATACATCGTACGATTTAGTGGAGTCGACCCGATAAGATTGATTACCAAAACAATTGCAGAAAATTAAAATCATCAATCAAAAAATGAACAGTACAATCAAATCAAAAAAACAAAAAAGAGAGCTATGAACATTGAAAACACAAAAGCCCAAATGCGCAAAGGTGTTCTTGAGTTTTGCATCTTATCTGTCCTAAAAGACAAAGAAGCATATACTTCGGAAATATTAGACACTTTGAAAAACGCAAAATTATTGGTTGTGGAGGGAACGGTTTATCCGCTACTTACCCGATTGAAAAACGACGGATTACTCAGCTATCGTTGGGAAGAATCACTATCAGGTCCACCGAGAAAGTATTATGGTTTGACCGAAATTGGACAAACATTTTTAAACGAATTGAATGGCACTTGGACGGAATTGTCTGATGCCGTAAACCTAATCACAACACAAAAACTATAGCCATGAACAAAACTGTAAACATAAATTTAGGCGGAATGTTCTTCCATATCGATGAAGATGCATACCAAAAACTGACCCGATATTTTGATGCTATAAAACGTTCTTTATCGTACTCATCTGGTCAAGACGAGATCATCAAAGATATCGAAATGCGCGTATCGGAATTATTGACCGAAAAACAAAAAACCGAGAAGCACGTTGTAGGTCTCAAAGATGTTGACGAGGTAATCGCCGTAATGGGACAGCCCGAAGACTATAGAATAGACGATGAAGAAACAGGAAAAACAACTCCTAATTTCACTTCAAACGCCTATTCACAAAACCGCAAATTATATCGTGATAAAGACAATGGAATGTTGGGCGGAGTTCTGGCTGGCTTAGGACATTACTTTGGAATCGATAAAGTATGGTTGCGTATCTTTTTCCTAATTCTATTTTTTGCTTGGGGAACTGGAGTTTTGGCTTACATCATCCTTTGGATTGTTATGCCAGAAGCAAAAACAACAGCTGAAAAATTAGAAATGACCGGCGAGCCTGTTACCATTTCGAATATTGAAAAAAAGGTAAGAGAAGAATTTGAAAATGTTTCAGAAAAATTAAAAAACGCCAACTATGATGAAATGGGTAACCGTGTAAAAACTGGTGCCGAAAAAGTGGGAAGTTCACTCGGCGATTTCATCATCGCTGTCCTCAGAGTTTTTTCCAAATTCTTAGGGGTGCTATTGATTATGATTGGACTTTTTATACTTGCTGCTTTGTTCATTGGTGTTTTCACGCTAGGTTCTTCATCGATAATCGAGGTGCCTTGGCAAGGTTTTATTGCAGCCGGCAATTTTACTGATTATCCGGTTTGGATCTTTGGATTGATTATGTTTTTTGCTGTTGGAATTCCGTTCTTTTTCTTGGCATTGTTGGGATTCAAATTATTGTCTCCGAACTTGAAATCTATCGGAAACATTGCAAAATACACGCTACTTGCCATCTGGTTAATAGCTGTTTCGTTAGCCATCGCTATTGGATTAAAGCAAGCATCAGCCTTTGCAGTTGACGGTAGAGTAGTGGTGAAAGAAAATTTAAATTTGAATCCAACAGACACGCTTTTGATTAAATTCAAACATAATGATTATTTTGCCAAGAATATTGATGATAATGACAATTTCAAAATCACGATAGATTCTGCAGGAAATGATGTCATCTACTCGAATAATGTACGATTTAGAATTGCACAAACGGATACCAAATCAGCTTATATTCAAATTGAAAAAGAAGCCAAAGGAAAAGCCCTATTCGAAGCCAAACAAAGAGCCGAAAAAATAAAATATAGCTATAAAGTTATTGGAAGCCAATTGGTATTCGACAATTACTTATTATCCGATTTAAAAGAAAAGTTCCGTGATCAAGAAATTGAAATCACATTATTCTTACCTTTAGGGACTTTATTGAAAATGGATGACTCTGTAAGACGATATGACGAAACGAATAGCGATTACTTTTATTGGCATCCTAATGAAAATGAGCTTTTTAAAGTAGAAAGTGATAAAATAAAATGCCAGAATTGTCCCGATGAGGAAAATGAAAATATCACTATCGACACAAAAGAAGTTGCAGATAGCATTGTTACTACAACGGTAACGGTAAATGGTAAAGTAGTTAAAGTTAAGGAAACTGCTAGCAAAAAAGGGTTGACAGTAGATAAAGACGGTGTAATCATAAAAACAAATTAGCCATGATAAAAATCATCACCATAATAACCAAATTTATTGTTGCTGCTCTTATGGCATTGTCGCTTTTTTCTTGCGGAAATTCCTATAATATTGGCAGCGGACTCAAAGGCAGCGGCACTAGAACGAATGAAACTAGAGCGGTGAACCAAGATTTCAAAAATATCAAGGTGAGTAATGGAATCAAAGTAATTGTTGAACAAGCGCCCAACAAATCAATAGCAGTTGAAGCTGATGATAATCTGATGAAACACATTATTACCAAAGTCGAAAATAATGTTTTAGTAATTGAGTCGGATACAAACTACGAGGCAACAAAATCGCCGGTGGTACATGTGAAATTGCCTTTTATCAATGGGTTAAGTGCCAGTAGCGGTTCCAATATTAGAAGTGCTACTATACTAAAAACGGAGAAACTAGACGTGTCCTCTAGTAGCGGAAGCCAGATCTACATTGAGGTCGAAGCTGATGCAATTGCCTTAGAAAGCAGTAGTGGCAGCAGTGTAGAAGCCAGTGGAAAAGCTCTGAAACTGGAAACTTCTGCCTCTAGCGGCAGCGAAATTAACGCCAAAGATTTAATGGCTAATGAAGTGATTTCACAAACTTCTAGCGGCAGTAACACTTCAGTTTGTCCTATTTTAAAACTCGATGCAAAAGCATCAAGCGGAAGTTCAGTAAACTACCATAAAGCCCCAAAAACACTGGTAAAAGAGGAGTCTTCAGGAGGCAGTGTTAGCGAAAATTAAAACGGTAAGCAGTATATAAAAAGCAAAAATCATCCATCGAAAGTGGATGATTTTTTTTGATGCTAGCATACTATGATGTAATTAGACAGGTTATGGATTTGATTTTAAAAACCTGCCAGAGGTAGTATTGAAGTGGGTCATACTGGATTCGAACCAGCGACTTCCACGTTGTCGACGTGACACTCTGAACCAACTGAGTTAATGACCCTTTTGAATAAAAAAACTCCCTAATTTCTTAGGGAGTTTTGTGGGCGATGAGGGGTTCGAACCCCCGACCCCCTCGGTGTAAACGAGGTGCTCTGAACCAGCTGAGCTAATCGCCCTTATTGCGAGTGCAAATATACACCACTTTTTAATATTCACAACTAAAATATAGAAAAAACTATAAAATTTCTGCAACTACAAAGGTACTTCCTCCAATATAGATAAAGTCAGACGGTTTGGCATTTCGCACTGCTTGCGCATAAGATTCTGAAACAGAATTATATACTTCGCCGTTTAGATTGAATTTTTGTGCTTTTTCTTGTAGCATTTTTACCTCAAGTCCGCGAGGAATATTTGGTTTGCAGAAATAATAAATGGCATTCGTTGGGAAAAGCGGTAAGATTTCATCCAAATCTTTGTCGTTGACCACTCCTAAAACGATATGTAAAGTGTCGAATTTTTCTTTTTGGATTTGTTTCATCACGATTTCTAATCCATTTTTGTTGTGTGCCGTGTCGCAGATAATTTTAGGTGATTCGCCCAATTGTTGCCATCTGCCCAAAAGTCCTGTATTTCGAACCACATTTAGAAGTCCTGATTTGATTTGGTTTTCAGAAATTTTAAATTCCTTTTGATTGTTCAGGATGGCAATGGTTTGTACGACGGTTTTTTTGTTATGAATTTGGTAGTCTCCAATTAAATCTGAAGGATAATTTTCTTGAATTAGATCGGATGCGAAATAGATTTCGGCATTGTTTTCGGTTGCTTTTGCTAAAAAAACAGGCTGCGTTTCTGGAGTGTATTCCCCGATGACGACAGGAATGTTGGGTTTTATAATGCCAGCTTTTTCAAAAGCTATGGCTGCGAGCGTATTGCCTAAAAATTGGGTGTGATCGAGTCCTATATTTGTAATAACTGACACTAAGGGCGTAATAATATTAGTGGCGTCCAATCGGCCTCCCATTCCGACTTCAATAATGGCGATATCTACTTTTTCTTTGGCAAAATAATCAAAAGCCAAACCCACCGTCATTTCGAAGAAACTCAAGTCATTAGCTTCAAAAAAATCTTTGTTTGCATTGATAAAATCGCAAACAAAATCTTCGGAAATTTCTCCCGAGGCTTCGGGACCATTAATCTTGATGCGTTCTCGAAAATCTTTTAAATGAGGCGAGGTATAAAGTCCCACCGTATATCCTGCTTCTTGCAGAATCGAAGTGAGCATATGAGAAGTAGAACCTTTGCCATTGGTTCCGGCAACGTGAATGCATTTGATCTTGTTCTCAGGATTACCAAGATGATTCGATAATAAGTAAGCATTAGTCAAATCTTTTTTATAAGCAGAAGCCCCTTGTAATTGATACATTGGCAATTGATTAAACATCCAGTTTATGGTTTCCTGATAGTTCATTTTTCTATTAAAGTAAGGGCTGTTTGAAATAATTTTCGATTTTTTTAGTTTAATACTAGATCGAAAAGTATCTTTAGTGCAAATTTGAAATATTTTTTAGAATTAATGAATAAAATACTATTATATGTTTAGTTTAATACAAGTACAAGCCGATACTATCGCAAATGCTGCATCCAATGTGGTCATAGAAAAAGTGGCTACCTCCAATGAAATCTCTGTTTTAGAATTTATTTTTAAAGGTGGGTTCTTCTTGATTCCCATTTCAATACTATTACTTTATACTTTTTATTTAATCATAGAGCGGTATCTATACATTCAAAAAGCATCAAAAATAGATGCACTTTTGATGCGAGATGTGCGAGACAATCTTCGTTCGGGTAAGCTAGATATGGCGCGAACCATTGCGGAACGTAGTAATACTGCCTCAGGAAACGTAATCAAAGAGGGGATTCTTATCATCGGGAGGCCAATTATTGAAATTGAATCGAATATGGATCGCGCTGCCGATATCGAAATTGGTGAAATGGAAAAGCATTTGGGACAACTCGGCCTCATTGCGGGAATTGCGCCAACTTTAGGATTCATTGGAACTATTTCGGGAGTTATCAAAATATTTTACAGCATTTCGGTTACCGAGAATATCAGTATTGGTAATATCTCCGGAGGATTGTACGAAAAAATGATTAGTAGTGGTGCGGGATTATTGGTTGGTATTATTGCGTACAGTGGCTACCATTTGTTGAACGGAAAGGTGGATAACTTTGCCCTAAAAATCCAAAAGCAAATTTTAGAATTTGTAAATATTATTCAAAAAGTATAGCGATGTCCATAAAACGAAAACGAAGATTCCACGCCGAAGTCGCCACATCATCTTTGAGTGATATTATGTTTTTCTTGTTGTTGTTTTTCCTGATTATATCCACTTTGGCCAATCCGAATGTGATTAAAATGGCTTTGCCTAAGGCCAAATCTAACGAGAAAACCAACAAACAATACATTAGTTTGTCTGTTACCGAAGACAAGAAATTCTATATCGATAAGCAAGCAGTCGCCTTTGAAGAATTAGAAACGACTTTGATGTCAAAAATGAACAAGGAAAAAGACCAAACAGTTATTGTTCGAATTCCATTTAATCTGCAAGTTCAGGATTTAGTTGATGTGTTGCAAATTGGTGTAAAAAATAATTTGAAGTTTGTGATTGCTACGAGTCCGAAGTAAGGTCATTGCGAGGAACGAAGCAATCACATAATGAGAGCGACTAATGTGATTTGCTTCGCCTGTTCGCTATCGCTCGAGTCTCCAATTGGTCGAAATGACAAACAATACAAAACAAAAATGCCTCGAAATTATCGAGGCATTTTCTATTTTAAATCCGTATCAATCTGTTTAATCTGTGCCACCTGTGGCCCAATTTTTAATTCAAATTGAAATTATAAACAATCTTGCCCACTTGTTTTTCTGGTGCATCGGTGCTGGCATCCCATCGGGTATTCATTGCAGCAATTCTAGCTTGATCTAGTAAACATTTTGCAGTATTGGTAGATCCTTTTATTCCGGCAATGGCGCTTATTGTTCTTCCATTTCTGTCGACAGAAACTTCAACAACAACTTTCCCCTCTTCATTACAGGTGTATTTTGGAGCAGGTTTCGAAATCGCTTTTCTATTTCCTAAAGAATAACCCGTTCCGCCACCATAACCACCGCCATTTCCAACACCATAACCGCTTCCTGTACCAATTCCGTTACCAGTTCCATTTCCACCGCCCGTTCCGCCTCCTGAGCCACCGGTTCCATAATAGCCATTAGAACTTAAACTTCCGTTCGCTTTTCCTTTGTTTCCCGCGGTTTTGTCATCGCCATCTCCACCTTTATTCGAACCTTTCATTATACTAGACAAAGCATCGTTGGTCGTACTAGAAACTTTTGGCTTTACTACAATCGGTTTCGGTTCTTCTTTTAAAACAGGAGTTGGTTTTAGTGGTTTTTCTTTCTGCGGAATTACCACAGTTTCATCGGTAGAATTTTCCTGTGATAAAATAGATTCGTCTGGAGTGGTTTCTGTTGGTGTTTGTTTGGCTTGGTTTTTCACATCCAAAACCTCGCTGTTATAATTGGCACCTGAGCCAAAATCACTATCGCCAAAATTCACGGTAACGCCGCCGCCACCTCCGCCAGTACCAACCAATTCTTCTAAATTGGCGGGTGGCCAAAAGCGAATGAAGAATAAAATTAGCAACAGCGTTCCGTACAAAAGGATAGAAATGGCTATTGATTTTTTTTGGTCAGAAGATAAGGTCGAACTCATTTAAAATTTAATTTTTGGATGCTTAAGTAAAACGTTGAAAAGTACTAAAAATTATTAGAAGTAGAAAACAATAGCATCTATGGATTGTATATTTCTCCGGCACTATGATCCATTTTTGCTCCCGTAACACTGCTCAAAGTATTGATTTCCCCTCGTAATTTCAAAACGCCAAGTAATGCAAATATTAAGGCTTCTTTGAATTCCAATATTTTGGCTGACGGAATTATAATTTCCATTTCAGGCAAATAGGATTGAATGCGTTCAATAATAAAATCATTATAAGCGCCTCCTCCAGTGATCAATAGGCTACCTTTTTTGGTGGGTAAGGCCAAAGAAGTTTGGTAAGCCAGGTGTTCGGTAAATGTCCGCATTTTGTCCTCAATTGCAATCGTAAAGCGTTCAATCATTGGCAATACCACTTCTTTAACAAATTCAAAACCCAATGATTTCGGGAATTTTAGTTGGTAATATTCCAAGGAGTTTAATTCATTTAATAAATCGATATTGACGATGCCAGTTCTTGAATTCCCGCCTTTATCATCGTATTTTAATCCCAATTGATTGGCATAAAAATTTAAAACGGTGTTCACTGGCGAAATATCGAAAGCAATTCTTTGTCCGTTTTGTTCGAAAGACACATTCGAAAAACCGCCTAAATTCATACAATAATCATAATCCGAAAACAATATGCGGTCGCCAATAGGAACCAAAGGAGCGCCTTGACCACCCAGCTTTACATCCTGCACTCTAAAATCACAAACCACAGTTTGATTCGTGAGCGTTGCAATCTCGGGTAAATTGCCAATTTGTAATGTGAAACCATTGTGCGGCTGATGCAAAATAGTGTGTCCGTGGGAGCAAATTGCATCCAGATTTTCAATTTTATGTTTTTCGATGAAATTTGAAATAATCGAAGCAAGCAGTTTGGTGTAGTCTCGGTTTAATGTCCTAAGTTCTATTTCAGTATAATCCACCGCCGATTTTAGATGATTAATCCAACTTTGGCTATAGCCAATGGTTTCACTTTCAAGGATTTCAAAAGTCCATTTGGTGTTGTCTAATTGGAACTGAATATGTGCCAAATCCACCCCATCAAGCGAGGTTCCGGACATAATTCCGATAACGTTGTAGTTATTTTTTTTCATTGGTCAAATTTACAGAATTAATCAATTATCTTTGTTGAAATTTTTACAAAAATCATAACTTTATATGTACTATTATTATGGATTTTAATCTTACCGAAGAGCATTTAATGATTCAGCAAGCTGCCAAAGATTTTGCTCAAAACGAACTATTACCGGGTGTAATCGAACGTGATGAACACTCAAAATTCCCTACTGAGCAAGTAAAAATGATGGCTGAACTTGGGTTTATGGGAATGATGGTTGACCCAAAATATGGCGGTTCAGGATTGGATAGTATTTCCTATGTTTTGGCAATGACTGAAATCGCTAAAATAGATGCTTCGTCAGCAGTAATTATGTCGGTTAATAATTCTCTGGTTTGTGCTGGAATGGAAAAATATTGCAACGAAGAACAAAAACTGAAATATTTAGTTCCACTTGCCAAAGGAGAGGTTATTGGCGCCTTTTGTTTGTCGGAGCCAGAAGCTGGAAGTGATGCTAGTTCTCAAAAAACAACTGCCATTGATATGGGAGATTATTATTTGTTGAATGGAACAAAAAACTGGATAACCAATGGAGGAACTGCATCTACTTATTTAGTAATCGCTCAAACCGATGTTGAAAAAGGACATAAAGGAATCAATGCTTTTATTGTAGAAAAAGGTTGGGCGGGTTTTGATATTGGTCCTAAAGAAAAAAAGATGGGTATTCGTGGTTCGGACACTCATTCCTTATTATTTAATGATGTGAAAGTTCCCAAAGAAAATAGAATTGGCGCTGACGGTTTCGGTTTTACTTTTGCAATGAATGTGTTGAATGGGGGGCGAATAGGGATTGCCTCGCAAGCATTAGGCATTGCCACTGGAGCTTATGAGTTGGCTTTGAAATATTCTCAAGAGCGCAAAGCTTTTGGCAAAGAAATATTCAAACATCAAGCCATAGCCTTCAAATTAGCCGATATGTTTGTCAAAATTACTGCAGCCAAATTATTAATTATGAAAGCCGCTTGCGAAAAAGACGAAGGCAA
Organism: Flavobacterium nackdongense; assembly: GCF_004355225.1. Lineage (NCBI taxonomy): Bacteria > Pseudomonadati > Bacteroidota > Flavobacteriia > Flavobacteriales > Flavobacteriaceae > Flavobacterium > Flavobacterium nackdongense. The sequence continues at coordinate 3,328,953 of NZ_CP037933.1, forward strand.
AGACATTGCGCATTCGGGCGCGATGGCAAAATTATATGCTTCCGAAATTGCTTTAGAAGTAGCAAATGAAGCCGTTCAAATTCACGGTGGGAACGGATATGTGGCCGAATACCACGTAGAACGAATGATGCGCGATTCGAAAATCACACAAATTTATGAGGGAACTTCAGAGATTCAACGGATTGTGATTTCCAGAGGATTGGTTTCTTAGTCCAAACTCGTCCATTTATATGACCCTTTCTAATGTTTTGTTAGAAAGGGTTTTTTGTTTGTTTTTGTAATAATTTAGTCCTTCATGTTTTGGTGATATATTGAATTCTATTTGGTTCAAGGGCTTTATAATTTATCACCATTATTTTTATTTTTATTTTAATATGTTAGATTTGTAAGTAAAGTTCAAAAATTTTATTTTTTTTGCAAGTTATATTCTGTGAAACATATTTGAAATACGATATGGTTTTGTCGTATAGGATAGAAAATGACAAGGTCAAATAAAAATTTATAAATAAACGATTTTTAATATATTTTTCTTTGCACTGGCTCACATTAGGATATTTGGTATAAACATGGTATGATTTTTAATATTAATACCCGTGGGGTTAAAATTAATTTTATTATGCAGGACTTTTAACTATTTAAAAAGTAATTATGGTAATAAAAGCAATAGTTGTGGATGATGAAATTTTAAATCTTAAAAATTTAGAAATAATCCTAAAAAAGAATTTTCCTAAAATTGAGATAAAAGCTTTATTTCAAAATGTTGCCGATGCAAAATATTTTTTAGAAAAAAACCACATAGATTTACTTTTTTTGGACATTTCTATGCCTATTGCTGATGGTTTTGATTTATTGAAATATTTTCCGAATCAAGATTTTCAAATAATTTTTATTACAGCCCATGAAGAGTTTGCTATAAAAGCTATAAAAGCAGGCGCTGTTGATTATATTCTAAAGCCTATTATTTTGGAGGAATTAGAGATTGCCATCAATAAAGTTTCAAATATCATTGTTTCCCAAAAAAGGAATGCTGCAAAAAAGGTCTTAACTATAAACTATGAAGGAGGTAAATCAATTATTGAATTGGATCAAATTATTTATTTGAAAGGGTTTGACAACCTTACTACGGTATATCTGACCAAAAATAAAAAAATTACGGTCTCAAAAACACTAAAATATTTTGAAGAACTATTGGGTGAAGGTTTTTTCAGAATTCATAAATCCTATATTGTGAATTTAAAATTTATAGATAAAATTGAGTCAAAGGAGACTTATGTACTCACATTAAAAGAGAGAACCCAGCTTCCTATTTCTAGAAGAAATTATAAAAATTTAAATGATTATCTAAAAAACAAATCATTATGAAGAAGGTCTTGTTGCTTTCTATTTTTGTTTTTTGGTTTTCATTTGGAATCGCTCAGGAGCATTACAAAAACTTTCATTTTACTACAGATGATGGGTTGCCGTCCAACACCATTTATGGCATCACAGAGGATAAAGCAGGAAATATTATTTTGGGAACAGACAATGGTTTGACTTTCTTTGACGGAAATGAGTTCAAAACCTGGAATGTAAAAGACGGTTTAATAAATTCATATATTGTAGCTGTTGCAAATGATGCTGATGGAACAATTTGGTTTATAAATTATGGAGGAAAGCTTCAGAAACTGCAAAATAACAAAATAGTCAATACTACTATTTTTTGTGACTACTACAATCAAATCCTTAGCACTAAAAGGAGTCTTTTTCTATATACAACCCAAGTATTAAATAAAAGTAATGGATATACTAATATTGAATTATTTAAGCAAAAAGGGCTGAAAATTAATGCCGATACGCTTATAAAAACAAAAAAAATGGCAGCTCCAGCCTTAGCTCAAAATGGCGAAGATATTCTCTTTAAAGACAATTATATATTTTATAAACAGCACAAAATACCGCTTTCAAAAAAAGTGAAATTACTGCATAAAGTGATTTTCAGAAAAGACAATGTGTGTGTTTTGGATGAATTTAATTTATTTATTGTTGATTTTAAAGGAACAATTTTAAATACTGTAAAATTGCCACAGCCCCTTTCTGAAAAGCGATTTTACAAATATGATTTTGTAGTGGATCAGCAGGAAAATTGTTGGCTTAATATTCAAGGCAAAGGTTTGTTTGTATTGAAAAATAACCAATGGATAAGTGAGCAAGAATCATTAGGGCTTAGTACGGATGAAAATATTAACTTTTTGTTCTGTGATTCAAAGGGACGTCTTTGGATTGGGACAAATCAAAAAGGATTGTTTTGTATTCCTAGCAGTTTAATTGAAGCCATTTATTTTAAAAATAGGGTAAATAATTTTACCAGTTTTGCAACCGCTTTTGATAAACAAGCGTTATATGTTGCAACAAATTTTAGCTTGTATTTATACAAAAATCAACAACTTAGTTTATTGGAGAAAACTGAACTTCCTTTTAAAATTGATAATATTGATAATAATCCTATTTACTATTTTCCATATTATAAAATGTTGACTTCTGATAAAAACTTGGAATCGTTACCACGCCTATTAGGTAAACAATTTATTAAAAAAGAAGGTGAAAAATATTTTTCGTTATTTGGAATGTCAGGAATTGTAATTCGCCAAAAAAAGAATTTGCTTTATAAGGATCGCTATATAGAAAATAAAATTCGAGTAAAAGAGAAGATAGATAAGGTTATCTATTATAAAAAAGAATACTATTTCAGTAATAAGCAAAAAATAAATGTACGGACTTTTGACGATAATTTTATATATTCAAAAAGAGAATTAAAATTTAAAATTAAAGGATTTATTAAAGATTTTACTTTCATAGGTGACACGATGTGGATTGCTGCCAACAATGTCATTTATAAGGCTTTCAATGAGAAAATAATAGATAGTATTACTCGAATTAACGGTGTTGAACTTCAAAATATTAAGAAAATCAAACTAATTGGTCAGGACAAATATTTGTGTACTAGTAATGGTTTATTCAAAATAAGCAAAGCCGGAAATCGAGTTCTGAACAAATTTAATTTTTTGCCAAGTAATGATGTCAATAATGTGGCTTTGTTTCAAAATAGTTTATTTGTAGCCACAGACGATGGTTTAGCTAAAGTAAACAATGAAATTATAACTGCAAAGGCTGTGTCTCCTTTTTTAAATGTCGTTTTTAAAGGACGGAGAGTTAGTACTATTAAGATTCCTACCAATGACGATAATGTTGATTTACTATTAGAAATTCAAAATTTTTATTCTGCAAAAAACAAATTGGTTCAGTACAAAACAGATAATTCTTCGTGGGCTATTGCTAATGGCAACAGTATTAGTTTTCCTATACAGTCTTATGGAAATCATAGTATTACCATTCGGGTAAAAGATGTTAATTCCGATTGGACCATAAAAACCATTACAATAAACAGAGCATTTCCTTTTTATCTTAAATGGTGGTTTATAGGCATAATGATTGTAGTGTTATTAGGAATTTTATATTGCATATATCAGTTTCAAATTGCCAGAATTAAAAGGAAACAACAGCAAGAAATGGCAATAAACAATAAGATAGTCGAATTGCGTCAAAATGCTTTGACGGCATTAATGAATCCTCATTTCCTATTCAATTCCCTAAGTTCGATTCAGTATTTTATCAATAGTAATCAAATTCAAAAAAGTAGTGATTATCTTGGCAAATTGGCTCGTTTGGCTCGATTGTTTCTGATGCAAGCTTCGAGTTCGTTTATAACTTTGGAAGAAGAGATCATTAGATTAAAACTTTATATAGAATTAGAACAGCTTCGGTTCAATAATTTTGAATTCCAATTTCATATAGATGAAAATATTGATATTTCCACAACAAAAATACCTAATATGATAGTACAGCCATTTATAGAAAATGCCATACTTCACGGAATTTCTCATCTAAGGGAGCAGGACGGAATAATTACACTCAATATTTTTCTTGTAGACCAACTTCTGACTATTGAAGTAATAGATAATGGTTTCGGGATTGATAACTATATACTTAGGAAAAAAAATCATATTTCTAAAGGGATAAACATAATTTTAGAAAGAATTGAAATTCTGCAACAATCCTATCCTGAAAACGTATTCTGTATAATACAAGAATCGGTATTCCCAAACCAAGATCGAAAAGGACATAGAGTTACCATTAAAGTAACCATTTTACCTTAAAAAACTTCTAAATACGACCGCTCCCTAGTTGTTTTATACCGTTCCCTTAATTGTTTTTAAGAGGGAGGGGATTTTATGTAGTTTTACTTTAGTTATTTCTAGATTCATAATTATAACAGTTATAATAATTAGCTCAAGAGCGTTTATTCAGAATCTGTAAAATTTTTAAGATATGTTATTGATGAAAAATTACACCCACATTGTTTGGAATATATTTCAGACAAAATGCCTTTTCTGGTCACAAAAGAAATTTAGAAAAAAGATGGATTAGAAATGAATTATGCAATTATTAAAAAATTTAATTACCCAATTAATCTCAAAAATGTAGCTTAACTTAATAAGTAGTTTTTATATGAGTATACCAACCTTGCAAAAGGATTGTAGTAGTTGCAGCTTATTTAGACGGAAAAAATTATAGTAACAATTCGCAATCGTAGAAAAGAAAAATAACAACCAATTAAAACATTCAATATGAAAAAAATTACCTTATTATCACTAATCGTTTTTACAATTACATCACAAGCACAAAACAAATTATTGTCAAGCATTATCGAAAATTATAATGGAAGTAGTTGGCAAAAGTACGCAGGTCACAATTATGAATATGACAGTAACAATAATTTAATTTCGGAAACATTCTTATTTTGGAACTATGTTGAGTGGGTAATAGAAGACAAAACGAACTATACTTATGATGCTAATAATAAAGTTACAGAAGTATTGTACCAGGAATGGAATAATGTAACAAAACAATTTGAAAAACCCCAAAAAGAAATTTATACTTATAGCGATTATGTAGGAGGGAAAATAACTGAAAAACTATTCCAAAAATGGGAAAATTCACAATGGGTTAATGATGGGAAATTTATATTTGGATACGATAGTAATAATTTATTAAATGCTGGTTTAGGACATTCGTGGGATGGTACACAATGGATACTGGATGATCGTGAATATTTTTTCTATTCCGGTAATCAACTAACTAGTAGTATTACCGAAACACGTGTTGGTGTTCCATTTCAAAAAGATTATAGAAGTACTTATTCCTATTACAATAACAAAATTACTTCTTATCAGGGGGAAAATTGGATTGACGGAGCTTGGTCTTTACGGGTAAATACTGCTTATTTATTTGATGCAAATGGTAACCGAATTCGTAATACTAGTATCTATAGTTCTACTACTTACAAAGAGGAGTATGATTATGATAACTTAAGTTTAATGGCAAGTTTTGCACATCCTTTTAAAGATAAAACAGGATTAGATTACCTTTTTGAAAGTTTTCCTTATGTAAATAAGTTACTGTCTTCAACTCAGTATTATTTTGATACTGTATCAAGTAGTTTCAAACCAAATAGTAGAACAACCTATAATTACAATAATAATATAGTTTTATCTAATGAACAGCTTGAAATACCCAAAACTACTATTCTAGTGTTTCCAAATCCGACTACTTCAAAACTAAATCTCGCAATTTCAAATGACCTAACAATTGACAAAATTGTTATTGTCGATAGTAATGGAAAAATGGTGATGCAGCAAAATCAAAATGTAAGTCAAGTAAATGTGGAAAATCTTGCTGCAGGACTTTATATAATTGAGGCGTTTTCTGGAAAAGATAAATTTACAAGTAAGTTTGTGAAAAAATAAATTCTTTCTAGCTTAAGGTTTTTACTCTTTTTAGCAAGTTGTAAAAAGAAACAAATAAAAAAAATATAAAAAAATCCACAGAGATAACCGAAAATCTGTAATAGAGTAGGTAATAATTTTAATGTTATAAATTATGAAAAAAATCAAATTAATACTTTTTATGTTTTTAGCATTCGCTATACATTCTTGCGACAATTTTGCAGAAGACTTAGAGGGGGACCAGACAGATATAATTGGCACTACAGGGACTGGAACTGGAACGACTGGAACTGGAACAACTGGAACTGGAACTGGAACAACTGGAACTGGAACAAGCACTAGTATTTATAATGGTAGTAAGCCAACTGGCAACTATTGGAGTAGAAATGATGGTATTGGAAAAGCCTATCTATCATTATCTGGTGCTACAGCTAAAGCGTGTTCTGGGGGTAAAGAAACAATTGGAACTTTTAATTCTTCGAAACCATCAATGACTTTTACTATTGGGAGCGATGTAATTGAATTTCCGTTATTATTTACAAATGGACTTTTGATTGTAGGAGTTCCAAATCAAGCTGTCACTACAAATAATCCAACCCAATATGTCGCAGCATCAAATTATTCTTGTGGTGGCGGCGGATCGACGACATCCGGAAAAGGGACCATTATGGTATGGTCCGATGTACCTGCATATGGTTTTAAATATAATTTTAATGGCATTTATGTTGATATCGATGGATCTACTGGCACTGTATATGGAGGACATTATACCTCTGCACCATCTTGTGGTGCTACGTATTGCTACACAAAGGAAGTTGCAGTAGGAACTTATGTAGTGGTGGGTAAGGTATACCCTTTAAAGCCTTTGTCGGGACCAACTCCACCTACATATACAGTATCGCATACTGTAAAAGTAGAGGCCAATTTGTGTACTAAATTGGTAATTAGATAAATATAGGTTTGTATTCTAAAAAATCGATAAATCAAAAAAATTATGATTTGACTTTTTTTTAATAGTAGATGAAATAAAATATATTTGATTGGAAATCGGTAAAATAAGCAGTGTTAAATTAGGATAAAAAGTTGAAATTCATTGTATTAATTAATTATTACTACATAATTTTTCTAATGAAGAATAATAGTCCAGCAAGTAATGATATATCGTTATTAATAGTATTACAAAGTCATTTTAAAGAAGGATTCAATTTAGCAAGGGTAAACACATTTATTTATACATAACGGCTTTGTGCCAAATAACGGCAATTAATTATGATCGACTTGCCTCTGGATCTGACGTAAAATCAGATGAAAACAGTTCTCAGAGGAGGGTCCAGAGATTTTATAAAGAATTTTGATCTTCAGATGAAGACAGTTTTGGTCCTGAAATTCAACTTATTGCCATTCAAGGAGGATTTGGTACTGGTTTTAAACCGAACAAATTGGAAATTTGGCATAAGGACATCAGTATATTACTATTGGGTGTAAGTTATAAAAATGTAGAGTTTCTGTTGATGTTCAAATGTTAGACAAACTTGGTACAGCAGATACAGAGTAACGAATTGATTTGATTAAGGAATATATTGATTGGTTTGGAATATAAAATATTGATTGCTTATTAGTCGCGAGGGGATTCATAGGTAGCGAATGGTTGGAGTTTTTGAACAATGAAAATATTCGATATTAAATCCGAATCAGAAATAATTTTAAAATTAGTTCCTACCAGAATCAAGCAGGAGTAAAAACCTCTTGGTTGTTTAATAAATTGAAAGTTGGTGAATTTTAGCACCATTCGAGAAAAGTAGAGCTACATAAATAGCGATATTATTTCTCTGAAAGTAAAACAATTGACAGAGATGGAAAAGTGGAATTTTTTATTATAGTTTCATTCAACAAACCAGAGTAATCAATGGTGTATTACAAGCGACCTTGGTAAATCGAAAGTGTTTTTAGAGTTTCAAAAAGCAGTGGATTTTATATAGAAGAGCCACGCATTTAACTGCTTTAGAACGATTAGAAAAATGTTCTCAATAAAGATGATTGCATTTGCATGGTGCTACAAAATTGGCTACTATTTAGCATAGAATATCAATAAAATACATCAAAACAACATGGCAGTAGAGCACTAAGTGTGTTAAAGTTTGGATTAGATTGCCTGTCAATTTTTTTTGCGAATTGATGTTTTTTTTACGTTGTTTTCGCATTTTTTATGTTAATTTGCTAAACAAACAGCAACTTATGCTTCCATAAATGCAAAATTTATATAATGTTTTGAATCCCAATAGAATAGCAAAGGATAGCATTTCTTATCAAATTTCTTCTGATGAACTTACTAATTCGATTATTAGCACGGGTTACTTTTATTTTTATATTATGGATTTTTTTGATATGACCCTTTCTCATATTAGTCCATCAATAGCCGAAATTCATGGATTTGATTCTAAAACGATTTCTTTTAATGATATACTAGGGGCTATTCATCCCGATGATGTTGATTTTGTTGCAAAAGCAGAAGCGATTGCAACTGATTTTTTTTATAACAAAGTGGAGTATGAAAAAATGTTAAGGGATAAGACAAGCTACAGTTTTCGATTTCGAGTGCAAAATGGAGAATATACCTTATTCAAAAATCAGTCACTTATGCTTTCATTGGATGATAACGGAGGATTGGGGAAATCGCTCAATATCCACACACGCATTGATCACTTGGGTAATTTGAACACTTACAAAATATCGTTTATAGATCTAAACGGTGTGCCTTCCTTTATGAATCTGAGCCGTGATGAACAAAATAAGGAAAACCACGAATTTTCTAAAAGAGAAATTGACATCATAAAGCTCCTCAGCAACGGATTGAGTAATGTCGAAATAGCCGAAAAACTTTTCATTAGAGCCTTGACTGTAAAAAAACACCGAAGCAATATACTTGCAAAATCCGATACCAAAAACACCGCGCAACTCATTAAAAACTGCATTCTGCAGGGACTTATTTAAGCTTTTTCATTAAAAAATACTCCAAAAGAAGTATTTTTTAGAGATTTGTTTGTTCTAATTTCGTTAAAATTTTTAAAATATAAGATTATGAAAAAAATTACTTTACTCCTATTTTTAATGCTAGCACAAATAAGTATGTTAGGTCAAGTGAGTTTTTCAGGTACATTGTCATATCGAACTGCTCCTGAAAATAGTTGGGAAGGCATTGATGTCGATATCAAATTAGGAATACAAGGATCTACATCAGCAGGAGGAGTTTCATTCTTATCTGTAGCCTATGATAAAAAAGTCAATAGTATTAAAATTAGGCAAAGAGAAATACCTGCTTCACAAATTCCTGCAAATGTTCTAGGTAAATTAAAAAATAGTATGAGGCTTAGCGGAGTGTCTTTTGATTTATATGTTAATAGAAATTTTGTTAAAAGAATGACTGATAATACTACTATTGGCTGGGCAGAACTACAGGGTTTAGCCAATGGCGAAGGATATAAACAAGCTGTAAGAGACGAAGGGTATAAACTATTCAACAACGGAGCTTTATCCATTAAAAATGTTGAAATTGATGTCAGTTATATGATGGATAGTGACTATCAGACTACAATTGAAAAAGAGATTACTGGCGGAGGAATGTCAGCTGGAAAATCTCAGGGTAGAACTTCAAATGACAAAGTAACTGAACTTGGCTTAACAATACCTTCAGGATCTTCTTCAACAAATGAATCTTCAAGCACTGAAACTACCTCTGGTATTCCTAGTTTAGAATCACAATATGCTAAACTAGGAATTCCTGCGAACACACCTACTTATTCTAAATCAGAACTTACAACGCAGTTGGTTACACAAGGAGTTGGTTTAGTTGCTGGAATATTGACTGAACTAGGAGAAGAAAGAAGAAGAAAAGAAGCCTATGAAGCACAAAAAAGAGAAGAACAGAATCAAATTGCAGCTCAAATTCGTCAACAAAAAGAGCAAAAAATTAAACTGCAAACCAATTATATTACAAGTATTAAAGATGTAAAACTACCACTTTCATCTAGCAATATTGAAGAGGACATTATCTATTATTTTGCATTTAGTGCAGACAGATCAGCTTTGGAAACAACAACGCCCAAAATAAGCTTATGTGATGTATTTCCGGTTGCTAAATACAATGACGGCACTTGGCCTTACACAGCAAATATAAAGAAAGAGCTTTCAACAGTTTTAAAATCTGCCGATGTAGTTTTAAATGGGTATTACAAAAGCAAAAGTGAAGCCGATGCGGATTATTTAATCTTCAAACAAGCTTTGGAAAAATTGGAATTCACAATTACTTCATTTACTTATAAAGGGAAAGCCAAAGAATCTATATCTACCGATGATAATTGGAATGATGACACCAGTAAAAAAACAAAAAAATCTACAAATGAAACGGATGACTTTTGGGAAAATTCAAGTCATGGAGTAAAAAAAATTAATAAAAAATCAGTAACAAAACAAGTTAAGGCAACACCTGTAAAAGTAAAAACTGATGATTTTTGGAATAATTAATAACAATTAAATTCTACAAAAAATGAAAAAAATATTACTGACATTCGTACTAATAGTAACATCACAATTCACATTGGGGCAAAATGCAATCGCTAAATTAAAGTTTAGTGAAGCAGAAGAAGCTTACGCGGTAGGGGACTACGAGCTTACAATTAGTAAGTTAAATGAAGCTGAAAGGATATTAAAATCTACAAATCCTAAAATATTATACTTGAAAATTGTTGCACAATTTGATATGATTGAAAAAAAGACTGTAAAGAGCTTTAGTGTTATAGTGAATACTAGAAGTTTAACAAAAAAATATTTAAATCAATATCAAAATTTATCAAACATCGAGGATAAGTATAGAGAAGTTTATAAAATTGATAAAGCTTTAAAAAATTATCCACAAACAAGCCAAGATTTTGAAATTTGGAAAGAACAACAACGTAAAGCAGAACAGATCGAAACAGATAATAAAAATTTAATTAAATCAATGATTGAAGAAATTCAAACGAAATATGAAAAATATAAATGGAAAACAAATTTAACAGAAGAAGAATTTCTTTCTAATAATACAGAAATAAAAAACTACAAATGGGATAGGATTGAAAATAAAAATATGATGGTTGTACTTAGGCATACTGGAACACCACTATCGGTTAGTGGCTATTATCCTAATGGTCCAGCCAACTATGTAATTAATGAATCTGGTATTGTTACAAGTATTACTTACAACCTCAAAACGGCGAAGAATAAGACTGATGAAATGAAAAAAGATTTTGAAGAAATGAAAAGTGAAGCTGTGAAATATGGTAAATACTATACTTTTAAAGATACATATTTTACCATTTCTGTGCCCAAATCGGCAGTTAATCCAAATGAAATTGCATACTATATCCATATTCAATTAACCCAAGTTGACAAATGGAGTTTTATGCAAATATCGTTCAATGTAAATATGAATAAAGCGAATTAAATGTAGTAATAATCGATAGATCTAATAATTAATTGACTCTTTTTTAAAAGGAAAATTAGAACATTTAATTATTATAAATAAGCCCAAAAGAACTTACTGAATTTTGAAAAAATACTTAACAAAAAATTAAATATTATGAAAAACACAAAAATACTACTAATGCTCTTTTTTCTTGTAGGAAAGAGTTTCGCACAAGATAATATAAATCGTAAAGTTGACCCAAAACTTACAAATACTTATGTTGTGGAGTATGATTTTCAAACTGGAACTTTTCTGAAAAACAACTTAAAGATAAAAGTGAGCAATCCAGTTGTTTTTAAAATCACAAACATAAACAGATTAGCATATAGTGTCAATATAAAAGCTTCGGATTCAATTATTGGTTATTCGGACTTAAGTGGTTTAGAAGACTTATTAAAAAAACAAGATATTGAAAACACAAAAAAAGAAATTGCAATAATTGCGAAAAATACGGCTTCTCCCGCAGCTGTAGTTCCTGTAAACAAAGAAGATTTTATTGAGAAAAGTAAATCTTCGGATATTGTTAAAGGAATGAACAATTTTCAAAAAGACCTCTCAAATGAGATAAATGAAAAATTATCAGAAATAGCCAAAGACCCAAATAGTAGTTCAAATACTAAAATGAATGAAATTAAAATACCTAAAAAACTAGAAGAAGAATTTCCCTTTCATTTTGAAGCACAAAAAAATCTTACAGAAATTTATCTGGAAATTTTACAAAAACATCAAAAAATGATTTCATTATGCAACGATTATTTAAAAATCAGAGCAATGATTAATGACCCCCTATTAACCAAGCAAATGGTTGATGATAAACAAATACTTTTAGACTCTATTTTTACTGATTTTAATAAAAATAAAAATATTTTTAGTGATTTTGATATGTTGTACAGACGATTTCAAAATTTATATACTTCAATAAAAAGTAATCCTGAAATTGCAAGAAATACTAATTTTGGTGGGAGCATAAAACTTTTCAGTATAATTGACAATCAAAACATTGAGGTGAATTCATTAAAACAACAAATAGATTTGTTAAAGTATGAAAAAGTAAGACAAGATATAATCCAAATACATAGATTTTTGATTCTTAATCAAGATAAAACACAATTATTCGAATATGTTTCTGAACCTATTCAGCCAACACAGGATATTGTTATATTTAAAGTAGATATCAAAAAAAATGACAAAGACCAATCTTTATTTTTTAATGAACGTAAATTTTCTCATAAAGAATTTACCAAATATGGTTTGCGTTTAGATTTGAGTTTAGGATGTGCTGGAAGTTATCATAACAAAGATAATTTTTATGATATGCAGGTTAATTCAAAAAATGAAAATGTAATCGTAGAAAAAAACACTGTAGGATTTACCCCGTCATTCGTGGGTTTATTTACTACTAGCTTGCGGTCAGCATCAAATTGGACTTACGGGCTTAGTGTTGGCTTAGGAATTAGTGCTGATGAAGGAACCATAGCTTTTGATAATTTTTTTGTTGGTCCGAGTATAATAATTGGAAAATATGAAAGAGTGGCGGTAACTACAGGAGTCTCGTTTAAAAGCTTACCAACACTTAATAGTAGTTATAAGGTAGGTGACATAGTACCTAATGCTTTTACATTAGAGAATGTAAGTACAAAATCATATCAAGCAGGATTTTTTCTTTCACTAACATACAATATTACAAAAGGTGTAAAAGAAAATATAAAACAAGCAAGTAAATTACTTTAAAATTAAAAATATGAAAACAATACAAAACATTCTCATAATAGTGATTTTGCTATTATCAAGTTTAGCATTTTCTCAAAACGATTTAAAAGCTCGTATCGAGTTTGAAGAAGCTGAAAAACAATTTAATGAAAACAATTTCTCGGAAGCTTTACGGTATCTAGAAAATACTGAAAGTTTAATTGGAAAATGGACTCCGAAAGTTAGTTTTATGAAAATCGAATCTCTAAATAAGATAGCTGATTTTGATAATCTAGAAAGTGATAATTCTAAAAAATTAATGAAAGAAGTAAAGCTATATATGGATTTTTGCAATAAGCATAAAGAAAGTATTGTAATGGAAAAATTCAAAGTGGTATATACTATTGATGAAAATATTAAACAAATTAAAAAACAAAAATTAGAAACACAAATGCTCGAATATACAGAAGGATATAATGCGTTTAAAGAAAAAAATTATACTGAAGCAATAAAACTATGGAATCAAGCAGCAGCAAAAGGTAATAGCAAAGCAATGTATCAGATTGGAGCTGCATATTATTATGGAGATGGTGTTCCAAAAGACTATGTCAAATCAACCGAGTGGTATCAAAAATCCGCAGTTAAGGGGAATAGTAGTGCGATGTATGAGGTTGGTAGTGCATATTATAACGGGATTGGCGTTACAAAAGATTTAACCAAAGCAATGGATTGGTATTTGAAATCTGCAAATAATGGAAATAAAGAAGCTATTAAAGAAATTGCAGATGCGTATTATTTAGGTAATAATGGATTTACTAAAGATTATATTCAAGCAATGGAATGGTACTTAAAATTGGTAGATAAGGATGATGGATATGCTATGTGTAAAATTGGTCGATTATATGATAAAGGAAATGGAATTATAAAAGATTCTACCAAAGCGATGGAATGGTACCTCAAATCAGCAGCCAAAGGAAATACTTTTGGGATGTATTGTGTTGGGATAAATTATTGTTATGGAGACGGTGGTGTCATAAAAGATTACAACAAAGCTATGGAGTGGTTTTTAAAAGGAGGCGAAAAAGGAGATCCGTTTTGTTTAAGTAAAATAGGTTCAATGTATCAAAAAGGAGAGGGTGTTACAAAAGATTATTCACAAGCTTTAGAATGGTATTTAAAAGCAACTGAAAAAAACGATATTGATTCTATTAAAGAAATGGCAATAATTTATGAAGAAGGTGGTTATGGAGTAAAACGTGATAAGAAGAAAGCCAAAGGCCTTATGGCTGAATATGAAGCTAAAACGGAAAAATAATTAGTTAAAAATTTCAATTAAAATTGAACACTAACTTTACTAAAAAAGACTATCGGACTATAGTCTTTTTTATTGGTATAAATACAAACTCTTTTTAAAGATTTTGCTTATTTTCGCCTTATGAAAAACATCATCATCACAGGAACATCGCGAGGAATTGGCTACGAACTGGCTTTGCAGTTTGCCAATGCTGGTCATAATGTATTAGCCATTTCCCGAAAAACACCTCAAGCACTGATCGAAAATCCAAAAATCACTTGCCTTTCCGTTGATTTATCAGATGAAAACGAAATGCAAAAGGTTGAAAGTTTTCTTTCTAATTCGTGGAAAAGTGTAGATATCATAATCCATAATGCTGGCGCTTTATTGCTAAAACCTTTTTCTGAAACTTCTCAAGAAGATTTCGAGAATATTTATAAAGTCAATGTTTTTGGGGTAGCCAATTTGACTCGTGTCTGTATTCCTTATTTGCAAAAAGGGTCTCACGTGGTGACCATAAGTTCGATGGGGGGAATTCAAGGAAGCCTTAAATTTGCTGGATTGGCAGCCTACAGTTCGAGTAAAGGAGCGGTAATTACTTTATCCGAATTATTGGCAGAAGAGTATAAAGAAAAAGGAATTTCGTTCAATGTTTTGGCCCTTGGAGCCGTTCAAACCGAAATGTTGCAAGAAGCATTTCCGGGTTACGAAGCACCAATTTCAGCAAAAGGAATGTCCGATTATATTTTTGATTTTGCCCTTACAGGAAATAAATATTACAACGGAAAAGTGCTTCAAGTTTCATCGACGAATCCCTAAATTTAAATTCCAATAATCAAATTCCAAATCCTAAAGCGTACAATTGTCCGAAACCTTATCTAAATATCTCCCTGAACACGCTGTAAAACCAGTTTTTGAACTGATTGTTGCCAATCAAGTGCATCTCAAAATTGTGAACGAACGCGTAACTCGACACGGCGATTACAGAAAAGGTTTGAGTGGCAAACACGAAATTACGGTCAATGCCAACCTGAACAAATTCCGATTCTTGATAACGCTGGTTCATGAAATTTCGCATTTGGTGGCTTTCGAAAAGTTTGGAAGAGCGATAAAACCTCACGGAAACGAGTGGAAATATTCTTTTCAACGATTGATGATTCCGTTTATTCGTCCCGAAATATTTCCACATTCGGTATTGCCATTAGTTGCTAATCATTTTAGAAACCCGACCGCTAGTAGTGATTCGGATGCAAGACTTGCTTTTGCTTTAAAGCAATTTGACGAGCGAAAACAAGACATTCATTATATTCACGAAGTGCCTAATGGCAGTTTTTTTCGCATTAAAAACGGAAGAATTTTCAAAAAACAAGGACTTCGTGTCAAACGATATGAATGCCTTGAAGTGAAAACGGGTCGATTATTTTTGTTCAATGCCAATGCTGAAGTAGAAATAATTCCGGGTTAATGTTAGTTGAACGTTAAAAAATGTCGTTTTAACGAAAGATAGAAGTCATTTGTAATTTTGATGCTTTGTTTTAGATTATAATAAATACATTTGCAACTATACAAGTAGTTTATTATAAAATAAAAACATAAAATGAACAAAAATTATTACGCAATATTGATGGCCGGTGGAGTGGGTTCGCGCTTTTGGCCTGTGAGTACTACCGAATTTCCAAAGCAATTTCACGATATGTTGGGTGCAGGAGATACCTTAATCCAAAAAACATTTAGCCGATTATCAAAATTAATTCCTGTGGAAAATATTTTGATTCTAACCAATGAGCGCTACAATGACATTGTTTTAGAGCAATTGCCAATGGTAAAACAAGAGCAAGTTTTGCTCGAACCGGCGATGCGAAATACAGCTCCTTGCATATTATATGCTTCGTTAAAAATTCAGAAACAAAATCCAGATGCCGTTATGGTAGTGGCGCCGAGCGACCATTGGATTGAAGACGAAACCACTTTTGCAGAAAATTTGCAGCAATGTTTTGATTTTTGTACCGAGGAAAATGCCTTGATGACGCTTGGGATTCAACCGACTTATCCAAATACAGGTTTTGGTTATATCGAATTCGACAAAACGGATTCAAATCCTGTTAAAAAAGTGTCGCAATTTCGTGAAAAACCAGATTATGCAACGGCTAAATCGTTTTTAGAAGCCGGTAATTTCTTGTGGAACGGTGGTATTTTTATTTGGAGTGCCAAGTCGATCACCGAGGCTTTCGAAAAGTTTCAACCGCAAATGAATGACTTGTTTCTAAAAGGGGTAGAAAGCTACAACACCGCTGCCGAAAAATCATTTATTGAGGAAAATTACGCTCTCGCAGAAAATGTTTCGATTGATTATGCGGTAATGGAAAATGCCAAAAACGTCTATGTGCTTCCAGCTACTTTCGACTGGAATGACCTGGGAACCTGGGGACAACTTCACGAAAAACTAGATAAAGATGATAATGAAAATGGCGTTATTAATGCGAAAGTGGTGTTAGAAAATGCCTCCGGCAACATCATCAGGTCGGATGCCAACAAGCTCATCGTTGTCGATGGTTTGCACGATTATATTATTGTGGACAAAGAAGGCGTTTTGCTCATTTATCCGAAAAGTAAAGAACAAGATATAAAAAGAATAACCGCTTTAGCCAATAAACTCTAATGTGCTATTGATATCTAGTTTATTCTTATAATCCATAAACAAATGTTTCAAAAAAGGTTTTGCCTGAATGTATTCCTTAGGCAGAACCTTTTTACTTTTGTAAGTAGGCTTCTCTTACTTTTTTGAACAAATTGGAAGAATAAACAAAATCGACCACAGCTTCATTGTCCGTTCTGAAAATTTCTTCTTTGGTGCCTTCCCATTCTTTCAAACCATTTTTGAGGAAGATAATTTTTTCGCCAATCTCCATCACCGAGTTCATATCGTGGGTGTTGATTACGGTGGTAATATTGTATTCTTCGGTGATTTCTTTGATAAGATTATCGATCAAAGTTGCTGTGTTGGGATCTAAACCCGAATTAGGCTCGTCACAAAAAAGATATTTCGGATTATTCACAATGGCGCGCGCAATGGCAACACGCTTTTGCATTCCGCCCGAAATTTCAGAAGGTAATTTATGATGCGCATTGACTAGTGCGACCCTATTTAAAACAAAATCTACTCGATCTTGAATTTTACTTTTATTGTCATTGGTAAACATTCGCAATGGGAAAGCCACATTTTCGGCCACTGTCATAGAATCAAATAGGGCACTTCCTTGAAAAAGCATACCAATTTCGGTACGTAATTCACGTTTTTCATCAGAATCAAGGTCAGAATAAATTCTGCCATCAAAAGAAATAGTACCCACTTCAGGCGAGTGAATTCCGAGTAATGATTTTAATAAAACGGTTTTCCCGGAACCACTTTGGCCAATGATCAAATTTGTTTTTCCAGCTTCGAAAACCGTTGAAACTCCTTTCAGAATTTTGGTATCACCAAATGATTTTTCGATATTTTGTATTGCTATCATTAGGCTAAAAGTAATTGTGTTAGAATATAATTGACCAAAATTATCATTACCGATGTCCAGACAAACGCCACAGTACTCGCTTTACCCACTTCGAGTGCGCCACCTTTCATATAATAGCCGTGAAAGGCAGGAATTGAGGCTAGCAATATGCCAAATATAAATGTTTTGATAAAAGCATAGGTTACGTGGAAGGGCTCGAAATTAATTTGTAGTCCATCAATAAAATCAGTGCTATCGCCAAATCCGCCGTAAACTGCTGCCACATAACCTCCAAAAACCCCTAAAAACATGCTGATTCCTATGACAAATGGATACAACAAAATGGCAATGAGTTTCGGGAAGACAAGGTAATTTAAGGAGTTTACACCCATCACTTCTAAGGCGTCAATTTGTTCTGTAACTCGCATAGAACCTATACTCGATGTAATGAACGAACCCATTTTACCTGCCATAATAACTGAAATAAAGGTCGGTGCAAATTCTAGAATTACGGATTCTCTAGTAGCATAACCGATGAGGTTTTTGGGAATCAGGGGGTTATTCAAATTCAATGCCGTTTGAATCGCGACTACACCTCCAACAAAGAAAGAAATGAATGCGACGATGCCAAGGGAGCCAATGATTAAATCGTCTATTTCTTTGAAGATAAGTCCTTTCATAACCGACCATTTCGTCTGTTTGCTGAAAATTTCTTTCCACATTAAGAAGTATTTTCCAATTTGTGATAAATAGCGAAGAAGCATCATAGTTTTTAAATATTGTCAAAAATAGTTATAAGTTACGAGTTATGAGTTATCTGTTGTCTGCTTTTTTAAAATTTCCAATTACTTTTATTTTTATATATTTGTGCGATAAACTAAAAAAGATGCCAGAGATTTTTCGTTTTTTTGGAATAAGATTTTTCTATTTTAGCAATGACCATTTACCAATACACGTACATATAAAAAATGCGGATGGTACAGCAAAATTCAATATTGATCCGGTTGAATTGATTGAAAATAAGGGTGTTAAAAAGAAAGACTTGTTATTGGCTGTATAATTGAAGAGAACAAAGAATTAATAATAACCCATTGGAATGATTTTTATAACTCATAAAAAGAAAATAAATGGAAGCGAAAAAAATATGGTTTGACGATGAATTTATTTTTGTTGAAACTACTGAAAATAAAATAGGCAAAATGCCACTAAATTGGTTTCCGCGATTAAAAAATGCTACTATAGACCAGCTAGAACGTTTTGAATTATGGTCTGACAATAGTTGGATACATTGGGAATTTCTTGGAGAAGATTTATCGGTAGAAGGTTTTTTTAAATTTAGAAAAGAATTACAATCCTCGAATTAATTAAAACAGTTTCGCCTTCATTTTTTTCAAACGGTAGTTTCTAATAAATTTGGCTTGTTCGGCGTTGACTAACATTGGTTTTTTGGCCCATTTCGCTTTCCAAAAACCTTGAATGTAGTCCAAAAATAGCACTGGTTTTTTCTTCATCATCGCCAATTTTGCAGATGCAATTGAGGTGATCCAAAATCCATAGCCAAGGCTGTAAAAAGCTTCGCCTTGTTTGTAACGTGCCGTTTTGTTGTAATTGGCACCCGTTGGTTTCAGGTGTTTCACGTGCAAACTTTCGTCCGTAACCACTTTCCAGTTGTAGTATTTACAAAGTAATTCGTCGACAGTGTCCCAACCCATAGCTGGTTTTAATCCCCCAATTTGTTCAAAACATTCCTTTCGATACGCTTTGAGAGCACCTCGAATATGGTCTTTGTCGGTTAGGTTTTCTAGAATCCACTCGCCATTTTTTTCGATGTAACAAAAGCCTCCTGCCATACCAATTTTTGAATCCGATTGGAAATGTTTGATGACTGTTTCGAAATAATTCGATGGAAAAATTAAATCGGCGTCTAATTTTACGATGATGTCATAATTGTCATCTAATGTTTCAAATCCTTTTTGGAACGCTTGAATAACCTTACTTCCCGGTAGATGAATGTTTTCAGATGTTTTGTTGACTAAAGAAATAAACGGATTTTCTTTGGCGAATTCCAAAACTACTTCGGCGGTTTTATCTGTAGAATTATCGTTGACTACTACAATTTTTGATGGCAAAACTGTTTGCGAAATCAAAGATTGCAAGGTCAACGGGATGAGTGCTTCTTCGTTATAAGATGGAATGACGATATAGTATTTCATTTTAAAATTCCAATTTTTAAAATTGCTACGCCAGTTCGCTGACGCTCGTGTCCAAATTCCAACTGATACTAATGAAATTTTGGAATTTGGGATTTATTTTTTGGGATTTTTAATTGCGTAAACAATATAGTATCTCGGCGTGAAATAGCGCAATAGGGGACGAAAACCAATTTTTTTCACAGGATGCGTAAATTTCTCTCTGTCGATGATTTTCCAGCCTGTTTTTTCCAAAAGCCAATCCAATTGCCAATCTTCGAATTCGTGATAATGTCTGTCCCACATATCGGTTTTGCTGCGATAGGCTGGGGAAAACCACAAACGCAATGGAATTGAAATGAGTAATTTATCGCATTTTACGTTTTCTAAGACAGTGTAAGGATTCAATAAATGTTCAAAGATCTCGAAAGCAGTAAAAACAGTATAATTTTCGTTTTGTAATGCAGTTTGATTGTTATCAATGTCTTCGCCTGTAGTGTTTTTTACAGAGTATCCGTTGTCGACCATTATTTTTGAAAAAGGATTTGGAACCCCTAAATCGAAGATGGTTTCAGTAGTGGAAATGTGTTTTTGTAAAAATTCTAAAGTGTGTTTGAATCTTTTATTAGGAAATGTTTTTTCGTACATAAATTTTTGTTTGTTGTTGGTGGTTTGTGGTTTATAGTTCGATTTAAACAACAAACTATAAACGGCAAACCGCTAACTTTTTAATATCGATAAACAAAGGCATTGACATTCATTCCTGCGCCAACCGATGCAAAAATAACAATATCACCTTTGTTGATTTCGTGATTTTCTAATTTGCCTTGTAATATAAGATCATAAAGAGTTGGAACCGTCGCAACACTACTATTTCCTAAATCGTGAATACTCATTGGCATAATGTCCTTTGGAGGTGTTTTGCCATATAATTTGTAAAAACGATGAATAATAGCTTCGTCCATTTTTTCGTTGGCTTGATGGATAAGGATTTTTTTCACTTCATCAATCGAAACACCGCTTTTGTCAAGACAACTTTTCATAGCGGCTGGGACATTGCTCAAAGCGAATTCATATATTTTACGTCCAAACATTTTGATGTATTTAATATCAGGATCTAAATCGGGATTGTACGATTTTCCGAAAAATAAATAGCCTGCTTCGTCAATTGCAAAGGTGGCGCTTTCGTAGGACAACATTCCTGCTTCGTCTTCGGAGGCTTCTATAATTGTCGCTCCGGCACCGTCTGAGTAGATCATAGAATCTCTGTCGTGATCATCGACCACCCTCGAAAGGGTTTCAGCACCAATGACCAAACAACGTTTTGCCATACCCGAAAGAATAAAAGCATTGGCTTGAAGAACTCCTTCTACCCAGCCCGGACATCCAAAAAGAATGTCGTAAGCCACGCATTTTGGATTCTTTATTTGCAATTTGTGTTTGACTCGGGTGGCCAAACTTGGAATGATATCCGATTGTATAGTTCCTGCTTTTACATCGCCGAAATTATGCGCAAAAATGATATAATCTATTGTTTCGGGATCGATACCAGCATTTGCAATAGCTTTTTCAGAAGCTAAAACCGCTAAGTCTGATGAGCATTGGTCTGGATTGGCATAGCGCCGTTGTTCGATACCTGTAATACCTTTAAATTTTCCGATCACCACTTCATTAGGATATCCAAAAGGACTGCCGTCTTCATTCAAAAATGTGTGTTGGCCAAAATCAGCATTGGCAACTTTAAGTTCGGGAATATAACTCCCAACACCTGATATTTTAATTTTCATTGGAAATAAATAAATAATAAGATGCTAAATTATAGATAAAAAATGAGAAATTCAGATAAAATATACTATGCGTGCATATAATTATGAAATAATGCGAGTTTCTAACAAATATCGTACTATTTAGCATTAAAAAGCGTGAAAAAATCACATTTTTATTTTCATTACGGTCGCGATGGACAAGGCTCTCGTTTTCATGTTTTCGGCAGTTTGACCTGCAAAATTTTCATCTATGCTAGCATTGAAATAGTTCAGCCAAATGGTAAAATGTTCTTCAGAAAGTTTGGATTGTTGGTTGAGGTCGGTATGTAGTTTTAATACATTTTTGCGATAGCTGCCCTTGTCAAAAAGCATTTGTTCCCAAAAATCGACCAGTTCCCATAAATGCGGTTCCAAATCTATTTTGGCTACGTTGGTAAAAAGATAATTTATTCTATTGTCGGCAAGTAATTTCTTGTAGAATTCAGTCATCAATACGTGTAAATCTTCTCGGGATTGGATGTCGTTCATAATTTTATATAAAAAAATGTCCCGATTTCTCGAGACATTTACTTGTTATTTTAGTTTTCCATATAGGCTTCAATTGGTGCGCAACTGCAAACCAAGTTTCGGTCTCCATAAGCATCATCGGCTCTACGAACGGTAGGCCAGAATTTATTTTCAGCAATATATTCCAGTGGGAAAGCCGCTTGCTCTCTGGTGTAGGGGAAATTCCATACATCAGCAGTTAACATCGCTAAAGTATGTGGTGAATTTTTTAAAACATTGTTTTTGTCTTCCAAAGTTGAAGCTTCAATTTCTTTTCTAATAGCAATCATAGCATCGCAAAAACGGTCTAATTCTTCTAGATTTTCGCTTTCTGTTGGTTCGATCATCAAAGTTCCAGCTACCGGAAATGATACCGTTGGTGCGTGAAAACCATAATCCATCAAACGTTTTGCAATATCGGTCACTTCGATTCCTTTTTGTTTGAAAGGGCGACATTCCAAAATCATTTCGTGAGCTGCACGGCCCATTTCTCCTGAATACAAGGTTTCGTAATGGCCGTTTAATTTTTCTTTGATATAATTGGCGTTCAATATGGCGTACTCAGTAGATTCTTTTAAACCATCTGCGCCAAGCATTGAAATATAACCGTAGGAAATCAAACAAACCAAAGCAGAACCCCAAGGAGCTGCAGAAATTGCAGTGATCGCATTTTCGCCACCTGTTGGAATAACTGGATTCGTTGGTAAGAATGGTACTAAATGTTCCGCTACACAAATAGGCCCAACACCAGGTCCACCGCCACCGTGAGGAATGGCAAAGGTTTTATGTAAATTCAAATGACAAACATCAGCTCCAATAGTTGCTGGATTGGTCAATCCCACTTGTGCATTCATATTGGCACCATCCATATACACCTGTCCGCCGTTGTCGTGAATAATTTGTGTAATTTCACAGATGGCACTTTCAAAAACACCGTGGGTAGAAGGGTAAGTAATCATCAAACAAGACAAATCGGCTGCGTGTTCGATGGCTTTTTCACGTAAATCATCCACATCGATATTTCCATTTTCTAATGTTTTGGTAACCACAACTTTCATACCTGCCATAGCGGCCGAAGCGGGATTGGTTCCGTGAGCCGATGAAGGGATAAGAGCCACATTTCTATGGTGATCGCCACGTGATTGGTGATAAGCACGAATGACCATAAGTCCCGCGTATTCGCCCTGCGCTCCAGAATTAGGTTGCAAAGTTGTTCCCGCAAAACCGGTAATTACGTTCAATTGTTCTTCTAATTTCGACAACATTTCCTGATATCCTTGTGCTTGATCTAAAGGGGCAAAAGGGTGAATGTTATTCCAATTGGCATTACTTAAAGGCAACATTTCGGCTGCAGCATTCAATTTCATCGTGCAAGAACCCAAAGAAATCATCGAATGATTTAAGGACAAATCCTTACGTTCCAATTTTTTGATATAACGCATCAAATCCGTTTCTGAATGATGTTTGTTGAAAACATCGTGCTGCAAAAAGGTAGACGTTCTCGCTAATTCCTCTGGAAAATGATGGACTTCTGATAAAATTTCAATAGTGGACGCTTGCTTTCCGTTTGCCGAAGCAAAAATTGATAGAATAGTATTGATGTCGGCAATACTTGTGGTCTCATTCAAAGAGATAGCAATTGTGTGTTCGTCGATGTAATAAAAATTGACTTGATTTTGCTCTGCAATTGCTTTTACTTTTTTAGCATCGGCTTTTACGGAGATAGTGTCGAAAAAAGCGGTATTGATTTGATCGTAGCCTATTTTTTCTAATTCATTTGATAAAGTGGCTGCCAGTGAATGAACTTTATTGGCAATATATTTCAACCCTTTTGGACCGTGAAATACAGCGTACATTCCTGCCATAACTGACAATAAAACTTGGGCAGTACATATATTAGAAGTTGCTTTGTCACGTTTGATGTGTTGTTCTCTGGTTTGCAAAGCCATTCGAAGTGCACGATTTCCATCAGTATCTATAGTAACACCAATAATTCTGCCGGGCATACTTCTTTTGAATTCTTCTTTTGTAGCAAAATAGGCCGCGTGAGGCCCACCATAACCCAAAGGAATTCCAAATCGCTGCGTAGTTCCAACAACAACTGCTGCACCCATTTCGCCTGGTGGAGTTAGTGTTGCTAAGCTTAAAATATCAGCCGCTACAGCTACTTTTATTTCGCTCTCATTGGCTTTAGCAATAAAAGCGGTGTAATCGTAAACTTGTCCAAATTTTCCGGGATATTGAAGAATAGCTCCGAAAAACTCAGCAGAAAAATCAAAAGTTTCGTGATTTCCAACAACCAATTCAACGCCAATTGGTGCAGAACGAGTTTCTAAAACGGACAAGGTTTGAGGGAATAGTTCTTCTGAGACAAAGAATTTATTGACGTTATTTTTCTTTTGGTCACGCGAACGAACGTCAAAAAGTAATGCCATGGCTTCGGCAGCTGCAGTTCCTTCGTCCAGTAAAGAGGCGTTGGCAATTTCCATTCCGGTCAATTCGATTACCATCGTTTGGAAATTCAAAATAGCTTCTAAACGACCTTGAGCAATTTCTGCTTGGTAGGGTGTGTAAGCGGTGTACCAACCTGGATTTTCGAAAATATTTCTTTGAATTACCGCAGGAACAATCGCTTGATGGTATCCTAAACCGATGTAGGATTGAAATACTTTGTTTTTGCTTCCCAATTCAGCAATATGATTGGCATATTCGTATTCCGTCATTGCGGGGTTCAAAACAAGAGGAGCTTTTAGGCGAATATCATCTGGAAGTGTTTCATAAACAAGTCGTTCGATTGAGTCAACTCCAATGGTTTTAAGCATCTGTTGCAAGTCGGTTTCTCTAGGGCCAATGTGTCTTAAAGCAAAAGCATCTGTTTTCATGTAATAATAAATAGTGTTGTTTTTTTGAGCCGCAAATTTATGGATAATTATCAAAAAAACAGGTTGTCAAGCCATTGATTTTTAGGAATTTTTCAACTAAATTCAGGTCTTGTTAACAGTTTTATTATTTTTGTGGAATGAAGATTTTCAGAAAAATATTCGATTTTTATTTAGATGGTAGTATTCACGTGGCATTATCTTGTTTTTGTTTAGTTAGAATAAGCCAGTACCAGTTCAACATTTCTAAAGATTTTGTTATGGCGTATTTTGCTTTTTTTGGCACGATTGTCGGCTATAATTTTGTGAAATTTGTTGCCTTGTTTAGCGATAAACAGACTAAAATCCAATTGAAGTTAAAAGGAATTCTGGCATTGAGTATTTTATCTTTTTTAGGGGTTGGATTTTGTTTTTTTCAATTGCAAAAAAGTACTCAAATAATTGCTATTGTTTTTTTGATTTTCACTCTGTTGTACACACTTCCTTTTTTTCCAAATAGAAAAAATGCTCGCAACTGGGCGGGTGTGAAAATTTATATTGTTTCGTTGTGTTGGGTTGGAGTTACGCTAGTATTACCTGCTTTGAATGCCAAAATCCCCGTTGCAATTGATTTCTTCGTGCAGTGTACGCAGCGATTTATCCTGATTTTTGTGTTAATCCTGATTTTTGAAATCATCGATTTGGCCAAAGACGACCCTTATTTGCAAACTGTTCCCCAGCAAATAGGGTTGAAGCGAACAAAAATTCTGGGCTGTGGTTTATTGCTGATTTTTTGTGCTTTGGAAATTTTCATTCAAAGCAGCAATTTTCTCTCTATGTCATTGATCATTGCAATTGTGATTGCAATTGTGATTTTGCTTTTTTTGGCTTTCGCCAATGAAACGCGCTCTAAATATTATACTTCTTTTTGGGTAGAAAGTATTCCTATTTTGTGGTGTATTTTGCTTTTACTTCTTTAAAAAATAGGACTATTGGAGAATATATTCACTGTAAAATAGCTAATATTGGTGAATATGTTCACCAAATAACATATTAAATTGGTGAATATGTTCACCAAATACTATATTAAATCGGTGAATATAAAATAATTTTTTATATTTGTGAAAATTTTACAAGATGATTTCTAGAGATTTAACATCCAATTTAAAGAATAAATTACACAAAGGAAAAGTAATTGTTCTTATCGGACCGCGTCAAGTTGGCAAAACGACTTTGATAAATGCGCTATTAGCAAATACTTCTTTTTTATTTCTTGATGGCGACGACAATACCGTGTCCGAAACTTTATCCAATGCAAACACTGAGACCTTGAAAAGTATTATAGGAAATTATAAATATGTCTTTATTGACGAAGTGCAACGGATTCCAAATATTGGATTAAAGTTGAAAATTATTGTAGATCAAATAAAGGATGTTCAAGTCATCGTAAGCGGTTCCTCTGCATTAGATATTATTAATCTTACCCAGGAGCCTTTGACTGGTCGCAAATTTGAATACCAATTGTTTCCTATTTCTTGGAATGAATTCGAAAATAATGTGGGCTACATCAAAGCACAGCAGCAACTTGAATTGCGTATGTTGTACGGTATGTATCCCGATGTTATCAATAATTTTGGCAATGAATACGAAATTCTTAAAAATTTGGTTTCTAGTTATTTGTATAAAGATATCTTGGCTTTGACAGGCATTCGAAAATCGGATATTTTAGAAAAAATTCTTCAGGCATTGGCGATGCAAATTGGGAATGAAGTGAGTTACAACGAAATTGCGCAATTGGTGGGTGTCGATAAAAACACGGTTAACAATTACATTGATCTACTCGAAAAAAGTTTTGTGATTTTCAAGTTGAATAGTTTTAGTAAAAACCTTCGCAACGAGATTAAAGCCAACAAGAAAATTTACTTCTATGACAATGGCGTGCGAAATATGATTATTGGAAATTTTAATTCTTTGGAATTTCGTCAAGACAAAGGCGCTTTGTGGGAAAATTTTATAATTTCCGAGCGAATGAAAGCCTTGTCTTATACTCAAAGTTTAGCCAAGCCTTATTTTTGGCGCACTACGCAACAGCAAGAAATAGACTATATTGAAATTGAGGCGGATTCTGTTAACGCTTATGAATTCAAATGGTCTTCGACAAAAAAAGTAAAATTACCCAAGTCATTTCAAGAAGCTTATCAACCCAGTTTTTTAGTGGTGAACAAGGAGAATTTCAGGGAATTTTTGAAATAAAAAAACCGAAGCATTAGACTTCGGTTTTTAGGATATTTTTAAATCAATCCAGCCCTTTTCAAAAGCGCTTCAGGCTTCGGTTCTTGCCCTCTAAATCGTTTGTACAATTCCATCGGTAACTCGGTTCCGCCTTTAGAAAGGACATTTTCTTTGAATTTTGTTGCCACTTCTTTATTGAAAATGCCTTTTTCTTGAAAGTAAGCAAACGCATCGGCATCGAGAACTTCGGCCCATTTGTAACTGTAATATCCCGAAGAATAACCTCCTTGGAAAATATGTGAAAAGGAAACCGACATGCAATTTTCAGCTACGTCAGGATACAAAGTAGTGCCTTCAAAAGCAGTTTTTTCAAACGCTTTTACATCCGTAATTTCGGTTGGATTGTTGCTGTGAAACGCCATATCCAATATGCCAAAACTCAATTGACGCAAAGTCGCCATTCCTTCCTGAAAGCTCGCACTTTCTTTGATTTTTTCGACATATTCTTGCGGAATAATTTCGCCTGTTTCATAATGTTTGGCAAACAAAGCCAAAGCTTCGGGCTCGTAACACCAGTTTTCCATCACTTGACTTGGCAATTCAACAAAATCCCAATAAACGGATGTTCCAGACAAACTTGGATAAGTAGTATTGGCCAACATTCCGTGCAATCCGTGACCGAATTCGTGGAATAAGGTCGTTACTTCATTGAAAGTTAATAATGAAGGTTTGGTTTCTGTAGGTTTTGTAAAGTTGCATACGTTCGAAATATGAGGTCTTTCGTTTACACCATCTTTGATAGATTGCGATTTGAAAGAAGTCATCCACGCACCATTTCGTTTGCCTTTTCTAGGGAAGAAATCGGCGTAGAAAATAGCAACTAGTTCGCCGAATTCATCTTTCACTTCGTAAGTCGTTACTTCTTCGTGGTATTTATCAATATCGAAAATTTCGGTAAAAGTCAATCCGAATAATTTATTTGCAATGGTAAATGCGCCTTCTAGAACTTTCTCCAATTGAAAATAAGGTTTCAGTTTTTCATCATCTAAATTGAATAATTTTTGCTTTAATTTTTCGGAATAATAGGCGCCATCCCATTTCTCCAAATGATCGATTCCGTCTAGTTCTTTTGCGAAAGCGGTTAACTCTGCAAATTCTCTTTGTGCAGCAGGTTTGGCTTTGGCCAATAAATCATTCAAAAAGGATTTTACTTTATCTGGATTTTGTGCCATTCTTTCTTCCAAAACAAAATGAGAATGAGTTGCATAACCCAATACATTGGCTCTTTCGAAACGCAATTTGGCAATCTTCAACGTGATTTCCTGATTGTCGAATTCATTGTTCTGAAATGCTTTTTTACCAGCAGCAATTGCCATTTCTTTTCGCAATTCGCGATTGTCGGCATAGGTCAAAAACGGAATATAACTTGGGAAATCCAAAGTGAAAATCCAACCCTCTAATTCTTTTGATTTAGCCAATGAACGCGCAGCCTCAATGGTTCCTTCTGGAAGTCCTTTCAGGTCGCTTTCGTTGGTAATATGCAATTGGTAGTTGTTGGTTTCAGCCAAAACGTTTTCACCATAAGTTAGTTTTAGTTTGGCTAATTCCGTATCAATTTCACGTAGTTTTAATTTTTTATCTTCAGAAAGTAAGGCTCCGTTTCTGGAGAAACCTTTGAATTTTTTATCTAATAATGTGGCTTGTTCTGGAGATAAGTTAAGAGTGTCTTTTTGGTCATAAACCGTTTTTATTCTTTTGAATAAATCTTCGTTTAAAGTAATATCGTTGCTGAATTCAGTCAATAAAGGCGAAACTTCTTGGGCAATTTTTTGCATTTCTTCGCAAGTTTCCGCCGAATTCAAATTAAAGAAAATAGACGATAATCGGTCCAATGCATTGCCAGAAAAATCCAAAGTTTCAATCGTATTTTCGAAAGTTGGAGCATCAGAATTGTTGATGATGGCATCAATTTCGGCTTTTGCAGCAGCGATGTTTTCGATAAATGCCGGTTGGTAATCTGAAAGTTTGATCTGCGAAAAGGGTGCAGTATTGTGTTTTGTATTGAAATGTTGGGTAAGTATTTTCATTTTTAGTTTGTTTACCTGCAAGGTTTTTTTCGAACCTTGTAGGTGTTTATGTGTACTTGCGATTTTGAAAAGAGACCTACAAGGTTCGAAAAAAACCTTGCAGGAAGAGACTGATTTTACAGATGACATAGCCCCGATAGCAGTGGAAATCCTTTTCTTTTTTTCTTTAAAAAAGAAAAGATTAGAACGAATAGCGGGAATAGCTCCTGAAAAAGAACAGGTTTTTTTGGATTTATTATTTTTTTAAACCTTCTGATGATTTATGTACAGCGTCTTTTAATCCTTCTTTGTAAAGAACTATTTTATCTAAAACACATTTATCAGAAGTTCCTATGATTTGTGCTGCCAAAATCCCAGCGTTTTTTGCTCCATTTAATGCAACAGTTGCTACAGGAACTCCACCTGGCATTTGCAAAATAGACAAAACAGAATCCCAACCATCAATAGAATTGCTTGATTTTACTGGAACACCAATTACTGGAAGTGGCGACATCGAAGCGACCATTCCGGGTAAATGTGCTGCTCCACCAGCTCCGGCAATAATTACCGAAATACCACGAGTGTGGGCGTTTTTGCTGAAATCGAACAATTTTTCGGGTGTTCGGTGTGCCGATACAATATCGACTTCGGTTGCTATGTCAAATCCTTTCAGGATGTCGATCGCTTCTTGCATTACGGGCATATCGGATATGCTGCCCATTATTACGGCTACTTTCATATTAGCCCCCTAACCCCCAAAGGGGGAATTCCTACTAGGGGTCAGTAGGTTTTTAGTTAAATATTTTTTATTTTCAATGAGTTAAACTCCCCCTTCGGGGGTTGGGGGGCTTATCACTCTAATCGTATTCTTCACATCCTCTGCAATTTTTCTAGCTTCAATCATATTTTCATTCACGATAGTTACGTGTCCCATTTTTCGAAATGGTCTTGTTTCTTTCTTTCCGTAAATATGTGGAGTAACTCCATTCCATCCTAATATTTTTTCTATATTTTCGTAAACTACATCTCCAGAGAAACCTTCGGCTCCAACTAAATTGACCATAATGCCGGCCACTTTGCTATCGGTGTTGCCTAAAGGTAAATCTAAAACGGCTCGCAAATGATTCTCAAATTGGGATGTATAACTCGCTTCGATCGTATGATGTCCGGAATTGTGTGGTCTAGGGGCTACTTCGTTTACCAAGATTTCATCGTCTTGGGTTTGGAACATTTCTACAGCCAAAAGTCCCACGTGGTTGAATTTTTCAGAAACATCAAGTGCAATTGCTCTGGCTTTTACGGCTACTTTTTCGTCAATTCTGGCAGGGCAAATCACATATTCGACTTGGTTGGCTTCGGGATGGAATTCCATTTCGACGACAGGATAGGTTCTAATTTCGCCCGACGGATTGCGGCAAACAATCACCGATAATTCATTTTTGAAAGGCACCATTTCTTCTGCAATGCATTCCACATTGGGCAATGTATCAATATCTTCAACTGTTCTAATGATTTTTACACCATTACCATCATACCCAAATTCGGTACATTTCCATACAAAAGGCAATTGGATTGCAGATTGTAGATTACAGATTGCAGATTGCAGATTTTCTAAATTGGAAAATTTTTCAAAAGGAGCTGTTGGAATGTTATTTTTGGCATAGAATTCTTTCTGAATTCCTTTGTTTTGTATGAGTCTCAAGGTTTTTGGCGAAGGAAATACTTTTAATCCTTCACTTTCTAATTTTTCTAAGGCTTCAAGATTGACCAATTCAATTTCGAAGGTTAAAACATCGACTTGCTTACCAAAATTATAAACAGTATCGAAATCGGTCAAACTGCCTTGAAAGAATTTATTACAAGCTATTTTGCAAGGGGCTTCGTCACTTGGGTCCAAAACATAAGTCTGAATATCAAATTTTCTGGTATCAAATAACAGCATTTTGCCCAATTGTCCGCCACCGAGGATTCCTAATTTAAAATGGGAAGAGAAATAGTTCATTTGTTTTAGTTATTGTTTTTTATTGGTCAAATACAGTCGCTTCGCTCGTGTCATTTGTTTTAGTTATTGTTTTTTATTGGTCAAATGCAGTCGCTTCGCTCGTGTTATTTAGTTATTGTGTTTAAAAATTCGTCTGGAGTGAAAACGTTGATTTCTGCATTTTTGTAATCTTTTAAATCTCTGGTTATGATGCAATCCATTGTATTTATGGATTGTGCTGAAATAATTTGAATAGCATCCTCAAAGTCTTTATGTGAGGATTTTAGGCTTTTTTTGATTATCGCAATATCAACAGGAATAACAGTCACATATTTTATAACATGTTCTAATGCTAATCTAGTTTTTTCTTCTGATATTGATTTTTTCAGAATATAGTGTAACGTTGTGATCGTGTTGGAAGAACAATGAAGTTGAATTTTATTTTTGATTGCTAGGTTGTATATTGTAAGTGATTTAAACACAAATGGTTCTCTATTAGCAAAAATATCTACTAAAATATTTATATCTATAAAAATATTTTTCATAAACCATATTTCTCTTTATAGTGTTCGTCTCTAGCTTTTTTAATGTCAAAATCTGGCGGTAATTCAATAATTCCCACAAGTTTTTTTAAACTTTGATCAATTTCGTTTTCATCAATATCCGCAGCGGATTTTGAGACCAAGCTTTTAAAATAATTTTCAACCATTTCAGATAAACTTCTGCCTGTTTTTTTTGCATACGATTTTGCGTCTTCAATAACCGTTTTTTCTAGAGACAAAGTGAGTTTAGTATTCATATACGTATAGTTTTTACAAAGGTACGGATATTTATTATTTCTGTTTGTTAATTTTCCTCAAAATTTCCCTGCCCACTGCTTGGAAGGCCGCAGAATGGGAGGTGTACTCTTTTTCTAAAATAATTTTTAGTTCGGGATGAATCCAATCGAAATGATGTCCTATTAAATATAAAGAACGAATAGCATAGCATTTTGAAGCGACTTTGGTATCGGTCAGCAGCCAATCAAAACATGTTTCGGTGATTTGTTGCAACTGATTTTCGGTTAGTAAAATTTCTTTTTTCTTGAAATGGGAGATGGTCAGCAACAAAACTATTTTTGCCGCAGGACGAATAGCACTATCCTGGGTTAAATTTTTGATCTTGGAACAAAACAAATCCAAATGCGGAACGAGCCATTCTAGTTTTTGGTAGCATAGCAGTTCTAAAATCCAAAATGCTTTTGGAACACTTTTGTTAGAAAATTGGAAACAGTATTGAGTCAATACAAGGAAAATTTCTTTATTTTCAAGCACTTCATTGGCCAACTGTTGCCTGTTTGCCCTATGTCCGGTTACTGAATTTAATTTTTTTTCGAATTCAACCTCCATCATTTTAAAATTTGATTTAAAAGTACAAATCAATTATCAATAGTCAATTGTGAAATCCCTATCTTTGCAAATTATTTTTAAATTGAAAAAAGTGATACAACTACACGATAAACAATTTGTTCCGTTTATTTCAGCTCAAGAAATAAACTTTGCTATTGCAAAAATAGCCGCTTTGGTTGAAGATGATTTTGCAGATGAAACGCCTATTTTTATTGGTGTTTTGAACGGCGCTTTTATGGTGGTTTCCGATTTTATGAAACATTACAAAGCTCCGTGTGAAGTAAGTTTTATCAAAATGGCTTCTTATGAAGGGACGACTTCGACCAATGAAGTGAAACAATTGATAGGCTTAGATCGAGATTTGACCGGAAAAACGGTGGTTGTAATCGAAGATATTGTGGATACAGGTAACACTTTGGTGGCTTTGAAAGAATTATTCAAAAAGCAAAATGTGAAGCACTTTAAGATTGCAACGCTTTTTTTCAAGCCTGAAGCCTTAGTAAACGACATCAAAATTGATTATGTTGGAATTAGAATCCCAAATAAATTTATCGTTGGATTCGGACTAGACTACGATGGATTAGGAAGAAATTTACCCGAAGTATACCAACTAAAAGAGTAATAGTAGAAAAAGAAAAAAAGAACATAACTTACTAGATAGATTTAAAAAATGATTAACATAGTTTTATTCGGGAAACCAGGATCAGGAAAAGGAACTCAGGCAGAGTTTTTAAAAGAAAAATATAATTTGATGCATCTTTCCACGGGGGATATTTTTAGATTTAATATCAAAAACGAAACAGAATTAGGAAAATTAGCCAAAACCTACATGGATAATGGCGATTTGGTTCCTGATGAAGTTACTATAAAAATGTTGGAAGATACCGTAGATAAGAACCTTGATGTTGCAGGATTTTTATTCGATGGTTTTCCAAGAACATTGGCTCAAGCCATTGAATTAGACACTTTTTTAGATTCTAAAAGTTGGGAAATTACCGCCACAATAGGACTTGAGGCGGATGATGATATCCTAGTGCAACGCATCCTCGAAAGAGGAAAAACCAGCGGAAGATCAGACGATCAGGATGAAGATAAAATTAGACATCGTTACCAAGAATACAACGAAAAAACAGCTCCTTTGATGGAGTTTTACAAAAAGCAAAATAAATTTTATCCTGTAGATGGAATAGGATCAATAGCAGAAATTACCGAGCGTTTGAGCAAAGTAATTGATAATTTATAAAAACAAGTTTAGGGTTTAGGGTTTATCGTTGGTGGTTTCTATTCAACAACAAACTATAAAGAGTAAACAACCAGCCTGCGGCAGGCAGGTAAACAAAATATGGAAATTCTAATAATTCTTTTTTTAATCATTCTGAACGGAATATTTTCTATGTCTGAAATAGCATTGATTTCGGCTCGAAAAAATCGTTTGGAAACCGCCGCTAAAAAAGGAAGTAAAAATGCGCAAATTGCATTAGACTTAGCCAATTCTCCCAATAAGTTCTTGTCGACAGTCCAAATAGGGATTACGCTCATTGGAATTCTAACAGGTATTTATTCAGGTGAAAAAATTACCCACGATGTACAAGCCTTTGTCGGGAGTTTTGAGCTCTTAAAACCTTTTGCAGAATCAATTGGCGTTGGAATAGTTGTGGTGATTCTGACTTTTTTCTCCTTGGTTTTAGGCGAATTGTTGCCCAAAAGAATTGGATTGAATCATCCCGAAGCCATTGCGAAAGCAGTAGCTTTACCTATGAAAATTGTTTCGATTATTACAGCTCCATTTATTTGGTTGCTGACACATTCTACCGAGTTTTTGTTAAATGTTTTGCAAATTAAACCCACAGCCGACGGTAAAGTAACTGAGGAAGAAATCAAAGCGATTATCAAAGAAGGGACGGAAGTCGGTGAAGTTCAAGAAATCGAGCAAGACATTGTGGAGCGTGTTTTTCATATTGGGGATCGAAAAATTAATTCTTTGATGACCCACCGAAAGTCAGTAGTGATATTGCCTTTGCATTCTAATAAAGAGCAAGTTAGGGATTTTATGCTCAAAGAATTACATTCTATTTATCCGGTTTATGGAGAAAATCACGATGACATTTTAGGCGTTGTCAATTTGAAAAATATTTTTGCGCATTTTGAAAATGAGAATTTCAATTTGTCTGCGATTATGACGGATGCGCCGTTTATGATGGAGCAAACTACGGCATACAAAGCCTTGGAACAGTTCAAAAATACTGGAATTCATTATGCTTTGGTTTCGGATGAATATGGTGTTTTTCAGGGGATTATCACCTTGAACGATATTTTAGAGGCCTTGGTAGGCGATGCTTCCGATTTTTATAAAGATGATTTTAAATTGATCGAAAGAGAAGACGGAACCTGGTTGGTCGATGGACATTATTCGTTGCATGATTTCTTGACCTATTTCGAATTAGACGAATTAATCAATGATTATGAAGTAACGACCGTAAGCGGGTTGATAATGACTGAGTTGTCGCATATACCTAAGGAAGGTGAGCTCCTCACTTGGCAAAGATTTCAGTTAGAAGTCCTTGATATGGATGGCGTGAAGATTGATAAAGTGTTGGTGAAAGCCTTGAAAGGTTAAAATTTGGTTTAGAGTTTAAAGTTTAAGGTTGGTTGCGGTACGACTAACCTTAAACCTTAAACTTTGAACTTTTAAACTAAAAAAATGACAGAAGGAAATTTTGTAGATTACGTAAAAATATTTGTTTCTTCCGGAAAAGGAGGGAAGGGCTCTACGCATTTGCATAGAGAAAAATTCATTCAATACGGTGGGCCAGATGGTGGTGATGGTGGTCGTGGGGGACACGTAGTTTTGGTCGGGAACAAAGGACTTTGGACTTTGTTTCACTTGAAATTTGCTCGTCATATCAAAGCGGGTCACGGTGGCGATGGAGGAGGCGATAGAAGTACTGGCGCCGATGGGGAAGATAAATACATTGAGGTACCACTAGGAACTGTTGTGAAAGACAAAGAAACTGGTGAAACCTTATTCGAAATTACCGAAGATGGAGAACAACAAATTCTTTGTCGGGGTGGAAAAGGTGGTTTAGGAAACTGGCACTTTAGATCCTCAACGAATCAAACACCAAGATATGCACAACCCGGCTTGCCCGGTTTAGAAATGGATGTAATTTTAGAGCTTAAAGTTCTAGCCGACGTGGGTTTAGTAGGTTTTCCTAATGCTGGAAAATCAACTTTGCTTTCGGTTTTAACATCAGCAAAACCCAAAATTGCCGATTATCCGTTTACAACTTTAAAGCCAAATCTTGGAATCGTGGCTTACAGAGATTTTCAATCGTTTGTAATTGCCGATATTCCCGGAATTATTGAAGGTGCAGCCGAAGGAAAAGGATTGGGTCATTATTTCTTGAGACATATCGAAAGAAATTCAACTTTATTGTTTTTAGTTCCTGTAGATACGCCAAACATCAAAGGGGAATACGATATTTTAGTCAACGAATTGACAAAATACAATCCAGAAATGTTGGATAAAGAACGACTTTTGGTCATTTCTAAATGCGATATGCTAGACGATGAACTCAAAGCCGAATTGAAAATTCAATTGGACAAAGAATTCAAAGGCATTCCATATCTATTTATTTCTTCTGTTGCCCAACAAGGTTTGCAAGAGTTGAAAGACAAATTATGGAAAATGTTGAATGACTAAAAAATAGCTGTTTTATACTACAGAGGCGTTCTAGCAATAGAGCGCTTTTTTGTTTTATTTGTTATAGGTATCAAATAAATATTGCAAAGTCTCAGGAATAGTATTGGCTTTCATTTTTGGATAAATTACGATGGAGTTAAGCCAATTTTTTATAATTTCATCAAAGTTGTCGCCTACTTCATAAACCACAGGCACTCCCAATTTTTTTAAGGCTGCGGCATTGCACTCTTGCTCGTAATGATCTCGAATAGGGATGCTTAATACTTTTTTTCGAAGGTATAATGCTTCTGCAGGAGTTTCAAATCCGCCGCCGGTTATGATGCCGTGACAATAAATCAAACTTTCGTTAAAAAGCTTTTGGTTGACCGGAAAATAAGTAATGTTTCCGACCCTATGTTTGGTTTGAACATCGTTCAAAAACCAATGAAATTGCACGTCTGGCAGAGAATGAAACGCTTTTTCCAAACAATCTTTTTGGAAAGAGGGCAAATAAACCGTGATATGTTTTAAATCTTTAGGGGCCGCTTCTACGATTTCATCTTTGATAATAGGAGGACGAATAAAAGAATCGTAGTTTTCAAAATGCAATCCGATATGTTTGGGAGAAGGCGCATAATGTTTGAGAATCATTTCGCCCATAACACTTCTTTTTTCAGGTCTTGGTGTGTTTTCCGAAATAAAACTGGCTTGATGACCAAATTGTACCGAATGTACTTTTTGCATTTTGCAAGCCAATGAAGTGATAGAATCAAAATCATTAATTACAACATCATAGTTTTTTAAGGGTAAGGATTTCGCATCTTTATACATTTGAAGCGGTTGAATATTTTTGGCAATATCCCAGTAATTCAAACCACCACACTTGCTGTAATGCAGGCTGCATCCCGCACTTCTGAATTTTACGGGAATGTCAAAATTCAAACTGGCGTTGTTACCACTCAAAAAGAAATCTACTTCGCCAAATTTCTGTAAATAAGGATACAATTGAGTCGCTCGGCTTATGTGTCCGTTTCCTGTGGCTTGTATAGCGTAAAATATTTTCATTGATTTTGATTTTTAATAGCAATTGCAGTAAACATTTAGTTTAATCCTGAAGTATTTTGGCAACAATATCATTGACGATTTTATCCTCCCTGTTTTCCTCACTCGAAAAATCTGATTTTTTATAATAATAGATCTTCCATTTTTCTTTTTTGTATTCTAATGCTGTGAGGTTTTCTACCCAATCGCCACTGTTCAAGTACATTACTTTTCCCAGATTGGTTTTAACCATTTTTTTTTGCGGCATATGAATGTGGCCACAAACCACGTAGCTGTATTTTTTTTCGATGGCGATTTCGGCAGCAGTAGTTTCAAAATTAGAGACAAAGGCAACCGCTTTCTTGACACTATTTTTTATGGTTTTTG
Source organism: Flavobacterium nackdongense (assembly GCF_004355225.1). Classification (NCBI taxonomy): domain Bacteria; kingdom Pseudomonadati; phylum Bacteroidota; class Flavobacteriia; order Flavobacteriales; family Flavobacteriaceae; genus Flavobacterium; species Flavobacterium nackdongense. Next base: position 3,366,885 of record NZ_CP037933.1, read on the forward strand.
AAAAACTTCTCTTTTCTCTTCCCAATGAAACTAGAATCCAGTTGACAATACTATTAATCAAAATCAATAAATCATAACCTTTCCCACCCAATTTTGCCAAGAATTTGGCGTATCCTTTGGTAGAAGAATCGAATACATCGCCGTGAAAAATCCAAGTTTTCTTGCCGTCTAAGTCCAAGATTAGTTTGTCGACTAATTCTAAGTTTCCTAAAATAAAATCGGAGTATTTCCGCAAGGCTTCATCGTGATTTCCAGTAATGTAAATCACACGAGTTCCCTGATTCGACATTTTTATGATGTAGCGTAAGACTTCCATGTGGGCAACCGGGAAATAACGTTTGCTAAAGCTCCACATATCGATGATATCGCCGTTGAGAACTAAGGTTTGCGGATTAATTGATTTTAAATATTGAAGTAATTCTTTGGCGTGGCAGCCGTAAGTTCCAAGGTGGACATCGCTTAATACCACCAAGGATATTTTTCTTTTTTGCTTCATAAAGAGTTTTTACGAAAGTACAAGAGCAATGTTAGGTGATTGTGTCCTTAGTGTTATTATTTGGTTGATTTATAGTGAAAAATCCGCGAGGGCATTCGCTTTTAAAAAACAAAAAACGAAGACACAAATTTCACGAATAAACACTAATTTTATCGTACATAAGTTACATAAATTTAGTAAAAAACAGAAAGGAAATTAGTGTTATTTTTTTTCATTCTTTTAGAATTAGTGCAAATTAGGGCAATTCGTGGCTAAAAACTTTTAAAAGCGAATGCCTTGAAAAAACGCCACTTTTCTTTTATAAATTTTATTATTTTTGAAGAATGAAAAATATTTTATCGTTCCTTTTAGTATTCCCTCTGATGCTTTGGTCCCAATCAGATTATAGCAAGGCTGAAAAATTATTCAAAGACGGAAAATACGAGCAGGCAAGACCCGTTTTCGAAAGCTATTTAAAAGAATATCCTTCCCATTTAAAAACGATAGAATATTTGGGAGACCTTGAGGGACATCAAAAATCTTGGGACAAAGCCATAGTTTATTATAAAAAACTGAAGCAATTAAGGCCGTCCGAAGCCAATTATTATTTCAAATATGGCGGCGCTCTAGGGATGAAAGCCAAAGAATCCAATAAATTCAAGGCGCTCGGAATGATTGGCGAAGTGAAAGAATCTTTCGAAAAAGCAATTTCGTTGAACCCAAAACATATTGAAGCACGTTGGGCGTTGGTGATATTATACATTCAATTGCCCGGAATTGTGGGCGGAAGCGAAACAAAAGCGATTAAATATTCGAACGAATTGCTTAAATTGTCCCCCGTTGATGGTTATTTGTCCAAAGGTCAAATCGACGAACATTTTAAAAGATATACTGCTGCTGAAAAAAATTACATAAAAGCCAATACTATTGGAAAATCTAAAATCACGTTTCAAGCATTATATAGGCTATATTTGAATAAATTAAATGATCCTGTAAAGGCTCAGGAATTGAAACAGCATTTCGATAAAAACAAACAATTTTAAAATTCCAAGAACAGGAATTTGAACACGAGCGTCAGCGAACTGGCGAAGCAATTTAAAATTTAGAATTTAGTATGAGAACTCATTTTATCGCCATCGGTGGCAGCGCGATGCACAATTTGGCGCTAGCATTACACAACAAAGGATATCAAGTTACGGGAAGTGACGATGCCATTTTCGAACCTTCGAAAACGCGTTTGGCTAACAAGGGAATTTTGCCAGCAGAATTGGGTTGGTTTCCTGAAAAAATAACTTCAGCTATCGAAGCCGTAATTCTCGGAATGCACGCCAAAGCCGACAATCCAGAATTATTGAAAGCGCAAGAATTGGGACTGAAAATTTATTCGTATCCAGAGTTTTTATATGAACAATCCAAAAATAAAACCCGAGTGGTTATTGGGGGTTCACACGGAAAAACAACCATTACTTCGATGATTTTGCACGTAATGCATTATCATAATATTGAGGTGGATTATATGGTGGGCGCACAATTGGAGGGTTTTGACACGATGGTTCATCTTACTTCAGCCAATGATTTTATCGTTCTCGAAGGCGACGAATATTTGTCTTCGCCAATAGACCGCAGACCTAAATTCCATTTGTATCAACCGAATATTGCTCTGATTTCTGGAATCGCTTGGGATCATATTAATGTATTTCCAACTTATGATTTCTATGTGGAACAGTTTGAAACTTTCATTGCAAAAATTACCAATGGCGGAATTTTGGTTTACAATGAAGAAGATCCAGAAGTAAAACGTGTTGCCGAAGCGGCTTTAAATCCAATTCGTAAAATTCCTTACACAACACCAAAATACGAAGTAAAGGACGGAATTACACTTTTGGAAACGCCAGAAGGAGCAATGCCAATCGAGGTTTTTGGAGCACATAACTTGAATAACTTGGCAGGGGCCAAATGGATTTGCCAAAATATGGGTGTTGATGAAGCCGATTTTTATGAGGCGATTGCAAGTTTCAAAGGTGCTTCTAAACGCTTGGAAAAAATTGCAGAAGGGAAAGGGAAAGTGGCTTACAAAGATTTCGCGCATTCGCCAAGCAAAGTAGCCGCTACTACAAAAGCCGTAAAAGAACAATATCCAAATCGTACTTTAGTAGCTTGTTTGGAATTGCACACCTACAGCAGTCTGAATGCCGAATTCCTGAAAGAGTACGAAGGCGCATTAGAATATGCCGATGTTGCCGTGGTTTTCTATTCGCCAGATGCAGTAAAAATCAAACAACTCGAAGAAGTGACTTATGAGCAAATCGCCAAAGCTTTTAATAGAGAAGATTTGATTATTTATACCAATCCAGCTGAATTTAAAACCTTTTTATTCAATCGAAATCTTGAAAATTCCGCTTTGTTGTTGATGAGTTCCGGAAATTACGGAGGATTGAATTTTGATGAGGTGAAAGATTTAGTAATCAGGTAGCAGATTTCAGACGGCAGTTTAACAATTGCCTGAAATCTGTAAACTGCAAACTGCAAACTGCAAACTTAAAAATGGAACAAACTAATTTTCCCATAACGAATTGGTCTGAAGACGACAAACCACGCGAAAAACTGATGCTGAAAGGCAAAAGTGCTTTGAGCGATGCCGAATTGATTGCCATTTTGATAGGTTCCGGAAGCCGGAACGAATCGGCGGTGGGGTTGAGTAAAAGGATTTTGGCTAGTGTGGATAACAATTTGAACGCTCTGGGAAAGTTGACCCTTCAGCAATTGATGAACTTCAAGGGAATAGGTGAGGCCAAAGCCATTTCGATTGTAGCCGCAATGGAATTGGGAAGACGCAGAAGGGCAGAAGAGGCGGTCGAATTGAAGAGAATAACGTCCAGCAAAATGATTTTCGAATTGATGCAACCCATCATTGGCGAATTGCCACACGAAGAATTTTGGGTTTTGTATTTGAATAATTCAAACAAAGTGCTTTCGAAATCGCAACAAGGCAAGGGTGGAATCACGGGAACGCTGGTCGATGTGCGTTTGGTTTTTAAAACGGCTCTCGAGTTGGGCGCAACGGCATTGATTTTATGTCACAATCATCCCTCGGGAACTTTGATTGCCAGCGATGCCGATAAACAAATTACCCGAAAGTTGAAATCGGCTGGACAAAACTTGGATATTCAGGTTTTGGATCACGTTATTGTTACCGAGAATGGCTATTTTAGTTTTGCAGATGAGAGTATATTATAAGAAATGAACACAATGAACAGAACTATCACCGATGTCTTTTTTGATTTAGATCACACCCTTTGGGATTTCGAGAAGAATTCAGCATTGGCTTTTGAAACGGTTTTCAAAATGCAGGATTTGGAGGTGAATGTGACCGAATTCCTGAAATTTTACGTGCCGATAAACCGGGAATATTGGGAAAGATATCGAAAAGATGAAATTACACAAAAACAACTTCGATATGGCAGGTTGAAAGACGCGTTTGATTTGATCAACTTTCCTATTTCAGACGAGATGATTGAAGTATTGTCTGCAGAGTACATCCATTATTTGCCAAAATTCAATCATTTGTTTGATGGAACTATTGAAATTTTGGATTATTTGAAAACAAAATACAATTTGCATATCATCACCAACGGATTTGCAGAAATTCAAGGAAACAAATTAGATAATTCGTATATTTCGCATTATTTTAAAACCATTACCAATTCAGAAATGGCAGGGGTTAAGAAACCCAATCAAAAGATTTTTGAATATGCTTTGAATTTGGCAGAGGCCAAAAAAGAAAATAGTATTATGATTGGCGATTGCATTGAGGCCGATGTTCAGGGAGCTTTAGATGCGGGTTTAGATGCTGTTTTTTTTAATGAAAATAAAGTCCCAGTTGCGATAAATATCAAACAAGTAAACCATTTATTAGAACTTAAAAAACACCTTTAATTATGAAAAAAAATATATTGATTCTTTTGCTTTTTGTTGTAAGTTATAGTTTTGCGCAATCGGTTAATGATTATAAAGCGGTGATTATTCCACTGAAATATGATTTGCAAAAGACCGATAACCAATACCGATTGCAAACAATTACAAAAATGAATTTGCAAAAAGCAGGATTTAAGGCTTTTTATGCCACAGAAACAATCCCAGGCGATATTACAGATCGATGCAGTCTTTTGTATCTTGATGTTCAAAAGGACAATGCGTTTTTAGTGACTAAAGTTTTTATTACCTTAAAAGATTGTTATGGAACCGAAATCTATAAATCAGCGATAGGAAAAAGCAGAGAAAAAGAGTTTGAAGCGGCTTATGTTGATGCTTTAAATTTAGCATTTGCCAGTGTTTATTCTTTGAATTATGCGTACAATGGGAATACAGATTTTAGTCCAAAAGCTGGGATGACTGCGCAAACAATTCCTGTAATGGCTGCGCCTGTAATTCCTGCTCCAACTTCGGCCGTTCCAGTAGTGACGATGACTCCAGCCGCAGCGGCAGTCGCTGTTCCTGTTGTAGCTGCTGTTCCAGTGACCGCAAAGGAATCGAAAACTGTTGAAAAACAATCAAGCGGTTTGCTTTATGCCCAACCTACATCTTACGGTTATCAACTCATCGACAGTGAGCCAAAAGTAGTGATGAAAGTGTATAAAACCTCGAATGCCAATAGTTATATGGCGAAAAAAGGAGACGTACAAGGTGCCTTGGTTTCGAAAGAGAATCAGTGGTTTTTTGAATATTATCAAAATGACCAATTGATTTCTGAAAAAATAGACGTTAAGTTTTAGTTCTGATTTCAGATTTCAGATTTCAGATTTCAGATTTCAGAATAAGAATTTTAAACAGCCGTTGTAAAAAAAAACGTAAACAGCCCGATTATATGGACGTTTTCGTTTTTTTGCTATCTGCTATCTGCTATCTGCTATCTGCTACCTGCCGCCTTTTAACTTCTAACTTTCCACTAATATCCATATTTATCTTTCCAGCGATTTTTTAGAAATTCCCTAGTCGAATTTTCTCTAGAATTGTTTCCGGGATTGTACAATTGTGTTTCGGAAATTGCATCAGGTAGAAATTCTTGTTCGGCAAAATTATTGGCATAATCGTGTGCATATTTATACTCTTCGCCATAACCTAATTCTTTCATCAACTTGGTTGGAGCATTTCGCAAATGGATTGGCACAGGCAAATCGCCCGTTTGTTTGACCAATTGTTGGGCAGTTCCAATAGCCAAATAAGAAGCATTGCTTTTGGGCGAGGTTGCCAAGTAAATAGCACATTGGCTCAATATTATTCTGCTTTCAGGATAACCAATAGTGGTAACGGCTTGGAATGTGTTATTGGCCATAATAAAAGCGGTTGGGTTAGCATTTCCAATATCTTCGCTGGATAAAATCAACATTCGTCTGGCAATGAATTTTACATCTTCGCCTCCTTCGATCATTCTGGCGAGCCAATATACGGCTCCGTTGGGATCACTCCCACGAATTGATTTGATGAAAGCAGAAACAATATCATAATGTTGTTCGCCAGTTTTGTCATACAGCACTGTATTTTGTTGCACCAATTCAAAAACTCGGTCGTTCGTAATCGAAATTTCGTCTTCACCAGATGCGTTTACGACCAATTCGAAAATATTCAATAGTTTGCGTCCATCGCCACCAGAAAGTCGCAATAGAGCTTCTGTTTCCGTTAATTTTATGTTTTTGGTTGCCAAAAACGAGTCTGTTTTCACGGCACGATGTAATAATGTCTCCAAATCATCTTTGGTAAACGCATTCAAAACATACACTTGACAACGCGACAATAAAGCTGGAATTACCTCGAAACTTGGGTTTTCGGTTGTGGCTCCAATTAGGGTTATCCAGCCTTTTTCGACAGCCGCCAATAACGAATCCTGTTGCGATTTGCTAAATCGATGAATTTCGTCAATAAATAAGATGGGATTTTTTGCGGTGAAAAGCCCACCACTTTGCTTGGCCTTTTCAATCACCTCGCGAATATCCTTCACTCCCGAATTGATGGCGCTCAAAATATAGAAAGGTCTCTTCGATTCTTGGGCAATGATTTGTGCTAAAGTCGTTTTCCCCGTTCCGGGAGGTCCCCAAAAAATCAAGGATGGAATGATTCCTTTCGCAATTTGCTGGGTCAACGAGCCGTTTGGTCCAACCAAATGCAATTGACTGATATACTCTTCTAATTTCTGCGGGCGAATTCGTTCTGCGAGTGGTGCTTCCATTTGTGGTTATTCGTTTAATCGGTTAAATGTTTAATCGAATTTTGAACATTCAAATTTATGATTTTGCAATTAGAAATCTTTAGATATTATTACAAAGTTATTCAGTGCATTTTTCTTTGCTCCATTTTCTATTCTCTTATTAAAATCTGACAAAATAGCACTAAATTGCTTTTGGATACATTTTTGAGTAGATTCAGCGAACAAAACCATAAACAATAAACACAGAACCACAAACGTTTCCTATGAACGACAACCATTTCAAATATACAAATTCAGTTATTGGACTTCCACTTTTTTTTGTGTGGTTTTTGTGGTTTGTGTATTGGTTACAGATCAAATTTGATTTCGATTTTTTCGAAAACGGCATATATCCAAGAACAATTTCAGGTTTGCAAGGTGTTATTTTCAGTCCATTCATTCACTCCGATTTTGAGCATTTGTACAATAATTCCATTCCGTTATTGATTTTGTTGGCTGCTTTGCAGTATTTTTATTCAAGGCAAACTATTGCTGTTATCGCTTACGGAATACTATTTTCCGGTATGATTACTTGGATAATCGGAAGGGCCAATTTCCATATTGGCGCCAGCAGTTTGATTTATGTATTGGTTAGTTTTATCTTTTTTAAAGGAATTCAAACCAAATATTATCGATTAGTGGCTTTATCATTAGCAGTTGTTCTGGTTTATGGTGGTTTGGTTTGGTATGTTTTCCCACATCCTGAGTCTATGGGTGATGAGCAAATTTCTTGGGAAGGACATTTGGCAGGATTGATAGCTGGTTTCGTTCTTTCTTTGATTTATAAAACTCCTGAATACAAGAAGATCATCAAGTACGATTGGGAACATCCTGATTATGATCCAATGCAAGATAAGTTTATGCAGCGTTTTGATGAGGACGGCAATTTTGTAAATCTTGAAATTGTAGAAGAAAATGGGAATAATGATTGCGAAGAATCGAATTGAATTATTTTGTAGTTTTGTAGTATAAAAATTTAAATAATGGTGCCAATTATCACGAATATCAAACAACTCGATTTAAAAGGGAGTTATACTTACGCCGATTATTTGTTATGGCAATTTAAGGATAGAGTTGAATTAATTAAAGGAAAAATTTTTAAAATGAGTCCGGCGCCAAGCAGATCGCATCAAGAAATTTCGTGGGTTTTGGCACGTCAATTAGACAAAGTATTCCATAAAACATCATGTAAAATGTATTCAGCGCCTTTTGATGTGCGGTTGATAAATTTTAAAGACAGTACAGATGATAATCAAATAACTTCGGTTGTGCAACCTGATTTATGTGTTGTTTGTGATACAAATAAACTAGACGAAAAAGGGTGTGTAGGTGCTCCAGATTTGATTATTGAAATCCTTTCTCCAGGAAATTCAAATCGAGAAATGACCATAAAGTTTGATTTGTACGAAGAGAATGGAGTGAAAGAATATTGGATTGTAAACCAATCTGAAAAAACTATTCTGATTTACGTGCTCAAAGAAAATAAATTTATTGGTTTGAAACCAATTGTTGAAAGTGGTAAATTGGAGAGTCCCACATTTCCAAGTTTAAAATTTAGCGTAAAAAATATTTTTAAAGAATAGACTGTTTTTATACTTATCGCTTGGGCATTTATGAGTCTCAAAAAAAAATGAATCAAAACCTGAGCTTTAATTCATTTTTTTTTTTTTTTGAATTTGCAACCAAATTTCTGCAATCAAATTTCTAAAAATCTGCAATCTGCGGTCTAAAATCTAAGTTCTTTGTCTAACGGCTTCGTATAAGAACGCACCACAAGCTACAGATACATTTAGCGAGCCTATAGTTCCAAACATTGGCAATTTTGCTTTTTCGTCCACAATTTTAAGGACCGAAGGATTGATGCCGCGATCTTCAGAACCCATAATGATCGCAACAGGTTCGTTTAGCGTAATGTCATATATATTTTGGTCTGTTTTTTCAGTGGCAGCTACTGTTTTTATGCCTGACCCTTGAAGGTAGAAAATGGCATCTTTGATATGTTCTACTTTGCAAATAGGTACATTAAAAACTGCTCCCGCAGAGGTTTTTACAGTATCTCCATTTACGGGAGCTGAGCCTGCTTTTTGAACAATTATTCCATTAACACCGGTACATTCAGCAGTTCTGATAATGGCACCAAAATTTCGAGCATCTGATATTTGATCTAAAATCAAAAATAAGGGCACTTTTCCGGACGCTACAGTAGCATCAACTAAATGTTCCAAGTCAATAAAACCAATCGGAGATATCGAAGCTACGGCACCTTGATGATTATTAGGAGTTAAACGATTCAGTTTTTCGACTGGCACATAAGAGAAATTCACGTTGGCGCGTTTCATCACTTTCATTAGGTCTTTCATCAATTCGCCGGATATTTCTTTTTGTATAAATACTTTATCGACTTCCTTGCCGGATTGAATAGCTTCAATAATAGCCCTTATTCCGAATATTAAATGTTCTTTTTCCATTTGGCAAAGATAGTTTTTTTGTTTTTGGTAACCCAAGTTAGGGTGAAAATCTATTGTTTTTAGATTTAGTTATGGTATAAAACGCCTATGAATAAGCGCTGTTTTGCGTTTTTTTTTAATTTTGGCAGCAGTAATTGTTTTTTTTTGTTAAAATATGTTGTTTTGGTTTAAATTTATTGTTAATATTAAATTATGTTTGCACAATAGATAATTGATTCTCGGACAATTGAATTGATCTTTATTTTGGTGTCAGCGATTTGACCGTTAAATAGGATCATCAATCACTAAAAAATATCAATTTATGCAATGCGCATAGCCGATCAAGGGCTGAAAATGCAAATGATATTATTCGAATATCATCTAAGCTATAAATTGTCAATCAAGAACTTTCTATATCCTGGCAGTAAACTAGAAGTTCGTTTTATACTAATGTTCAAAATTAAGTAACTAAATGAAGGATCTTGCTAACAAATAAAATTAAATAGAAATGAAAATAAAACTACTCTACATCGCTTTGCTAATTTCGTCGCTAGTATTTTCTCAATCAACAAATAGGCAAAAGATTCAGTTAAGACTAAGTACAGAAATGACAAGACTCGGTCTATCTGCTAGTGATATTAGTGATTGGGTTGTTGAAAGTGAAGCATCTTCTGAAAGCACCAAAATCACCAATTATTATATTGTTCAAAGATATAATGGGATTGAGATTTTTGATGCTCAATCTAATATCTCGATGAAAGAAGGCAAGGTAATTAACGTGGGCAATAAATTTGTTAGGGATATTGACAAAAAAGTAAATACAAGTAGGCCTAGTCTTTCAGTTTTAGAGGCCGTTTCTAAAGCGTATTCGCATGTAGGTATAAAAGCGCTTACGTCCTTTAAAATTGTGGAAAATCCAACTGAAAACACTTTTAAATTAAACGATGGAATTCAAGAAGAGTTAATTAGTGGTAAGTTAGGGTTCCAACAGATAAAAGAGGCTAAGTTAATTTTAGCTTGGTCCTTTCAGTTTTATTCCCCAGATGGCAAACATCTATGGAATATTGCCATAGACGCGACAAATGGACAATTATTAGATAAAAAAGACTTGGTTGTTAGCTGTAATTTTGGAACAAAACCTGCGAGTAATTATCCGTCGAACTATCCTTTTTATTTTAAAGAAAGCATTAATCCAAAGGCAAATGACTTTGCTATTCAAGCCGCAGCGGGTGCTTATAAAGTAATTCCGTATAATTATGAAAGTCCGAATCATAGTCCTTTTCAATTGATATCTTCGCCGAGCAATTCAACAGCCTCCCCAAATGGTTGGCATAACGCTAATACCTTAACAGGAACGACAGCATCTCTGAAGTATACCTATACAAAAGGGAACAATGTGTGGGCACAAGAAGATGCTACTGGCGATAACGGTACAGGATTTAGTCCTGATGGTGGTGCTTTGTTAAATTTTGATTTTCCCTATTCGGGGCAAACTGCACAACCTACAGACTATACTTCTGCAGCCACTGTCAATCTGTTTTATATGACTAATATAATGCATGATGTGTGGTATCAGTACGGATTTAATGAAGCTGCTGGTAATTTTCAAAAAAATAACTATGGAAGGGGCGGAAGTACCAGCCCTGATTTTGTTTTAGCCGATTCACAAGATGGCTATTCTCAATCATCAGCAACATTAAATAACGCTAATTTTTCTACACCAGTCGACGGAACTAGTCCGAGAATACAAATGTTTTTATGGACACTTGGGGCTCCACCGACAGAATATATTAAAGTTAATTCTCCATCCGGAATCGCTGGTCCAAAAGTAGCCACAAGTAATGTTTTTGAAGGAACGGATCGTATTCCAGTGCCTAGTGCTCCTAACGGAATCACTTCAGATTTAGTATTATATAAAAATAATCCAACACCTCCAGGATATAATTCGGGATGTCAAATTCCTTTAAATGCAGCTGAATTGAATGGAAAAATAGCATTGATAAAAAGAGGAGGTTGTTTTTTTAATTTAAAAGTAAAAAATGCTCAAGATGCTGGCGCAAAAGCGGTAATTGTTATGGATAGTATTCCTAATAATCCAACACGTTTGTCGATGAGTTCTACAGGTATAATTGGCATAAATATTCCCGCAGTATTTGTAACCAAAGAAATTGGAGATTCTTTTTTGCAGCAGATGGCAAGCGGTCCAGTAAATGTAAAATTAGAAATTCCAGCCGGTTTATACCTGTATGCTGATGGGGATTTTGATAACGGAATAATTGCGCACGAGTACGGACACGGAATTTCGAACAGATTAACAGGTGGAAGGTTAAATTCAAATTGTTTAACAGCCCCAGAACAAATGGGGGAGGGATGGTCAGATTGGATGGCTTTGATGATGCAACTAAAAGCAGGCGATGTTGGTGAGACTCCTAAAGGTGTCGGTACTTACGCTCTTAACCAATTAACCACCGGTCGTGGACTAAGAAATTATCCTTATTCTACCAATATGGCTGTAAATCCTTTGACTTTTGCCGATACCAATGGCAAAACAACTATAGATTCAAATCCAGATTCTGCTACCTATCAATTTGAGATCGTTGAACCTCACGATGTTGGTGAAGTTTGGACTGCAATTCTTTGGGATTTAACCTGGGCTTATATAGGAAAATATGGGTTTAACTCTAACATATATACGGGTACAGGAGGAAACAATAAAGTAATGCAATTAGTTATTGATGCGATGAAGTTGCAACCTTGCAATCCATCTTTTATTGAAGCAAGAGACGCCATTATTCAGGCGGATCAAGCCACTACTTTTGGTCAAGATTTTTGTTTAATTTGGAGAGTCTTCGCTAGAAGAGGTCTGGGAATTAATGCTTCTTCAGGCGGGAATAGTGGTGATAAATCCAATGTTGCAGATATTAAAGATCAAATAGCAGATTTTAATTTACCTACGTCTGGTGCTTTCTGCGCTCCATTAGCGGTCGATAATTTTGATAAATCAAAAATTAGTCTATATCCAAATCCAGCTCCAAAGGGGCAAGTGTATCTACATACCGAGGGTGTTGTTGGCAAATATAATATTCAGGTCGTAGATTTGAATGGAAGAATTGTATATAAATTAAGTGATTTTGAAAGTAAATCTTCTGAATCGGATGACCGGTTAATTAACTTAAGTAGTTTGGAAAAAGGAATGTATATTTTTAAAATAACTGGTGAAACAGTAGATTATGCAGAAAAAATTCTAATCAAATAAGGATATATTTACGTATTTGATAATTCTTTCAAAACCCGATAATAAGTAATTATCGGGTTTTTTTATGTTTCTTCTGAATGGTTTAGCCAGACTCTAGCTATACTCAAGAAATAAGTTCTTGATTTAATGCGGGTGTTGTTTCGGATATTTTACTTTATACTAAACTTGTTTTAATTTTTTGGCTAATTGTGTTTTATACATTATTTCTATTGCTAATTTAATGATTTTGTTACTGTATTGGGCATTCGGTCAGTAAGGTTGCGAAATCATTTTTTTAGATGTGTTAGAAAGCAAAGCTAGCAGTTTCGATGTTACTAGAGATGAATTGTCGTGATCTTTGCCATATTAGTTTTTAGCTTTTTATCATTTTATGTGTAGGGGGGCCAAAGGATTTATCTATTTTGGAAATGGAAAATCATCAATAATTTTTGACCACATTACCGCAAAAAAAAGAGGCTGTCTAAAATCAGACAGCCTCTTGTGGCATATAAAACCTTACATTATCTATTGTAAATAATATGGAGTTTTTGTATTAACACTGAATAAATCAGCATTAGAAACATCAGGAGTGTTACTGCTATTAGAAGAATATTCAGAACTTGGATATATCAATCTATTAGGTCTTTTTGTTTCAGTTACGCCAAATGGTAATGGCAATACTGGATAACCTGTTCTCAAATGGTCAATGTAAAGTTCAATTCCGTGCCATTGTGCCAATGCAAGATATTTTTGTGTAATGATTGCGCTGATTTTATCAGTAGAACCAGTCCATCCTAATCCGTTTTTAGCATCGATGGCAGCTAAGTAAGCTACTGGATCAAGTGGAGTAGCAATCACGATTGTTCCAAATCCAGTACTGTAGAAATTGAAAGAAGCTTTTACACCATTTTCAAATGCAGTTTTAGCAGTTCCGGTCAAGTATCCTCTTTGCATAGCTTCGGCTTGTAGAAAATAACTTTCTGCTGCTAGCATTAAAAATGCATTTCTCTCGCCCCCGTTTTTGTTTGCGATATCAACACTTGCTCCAGTTCGTCCGGTATAAAAGCTCGCGTATTTAGAAATTGCTGTTAGCGGGAAAACACCTTGTACGTTACCAACAACCGTTCCACCTATAAGAGTGAACATTCTGGATCTTCTAGGGTCAACTACTCCAGAGGTAATATTTGCATCATTGATACTGCCATTTACTAGTCTTCCAGCAAAATCGCCAGCGGCATTCGCTGCATTAGCCGAAGTAGCAGCACTAAAAGATTCGTTTTGACCGTTTACTCTAAATACAGGGTTTCTAGAGTTGAGCGTTCCATTGTTGTATCCTGGATTTACTGTAACGTCTTGAATTACGAAATCTTGAGATGCATTTAATTTTGTGAAACGAGCAGTTCTTAAAGCTACTAGTGTAGCATCTGTAGTTTTAGACAAACGCAACAGTAGTTTTAATTCAATTGTGTTTACAAATTTAAGCCATTTTGCTTTATCACCTCCAAAAACGCAGTCTTCAGCTCCCATCGGAGCAGCACCACTTGCAGCAAAAAAGGCTCTTGCTTCATCCAATTCTTTGAATAAGGCTGGAATGATTTTTTTGTCATCCTCATATTTAGGAGCGATAATTTCATTGTTAAATGCTTCTGTATATGGTGCGTCTCCATAAAGAGCGGTCACATAATCCATACACATTACTTTCATCACTTTTGCAACTCCAAAATGAAGTGTATAAGTTGGGAAACTAGCTTTTTTGTCAAGAATATCTTGAAAATTATCCCCAATTAAATAAGCACTTTCAAAACAAGCTGTATAACTACTACTGTCGTATTTGTAGGTATAAGCTGGGTCAGTCGATGTAAATCCACTATTTAAACCCCATACATAAGCAAGTCTGTTTCCATAAGCTGCTAATGTTGTTACTTGGTAGCTAGTGTAATTAGTAAGTGCTCCTGATAGCATTTGATTTGGTGTAAGCGCATCAAAATCGGGTCTATTTGTCTGTTTTTCATTTACATCAAGGTATTTTTCGCAAGATGTAAATAAAAGTAACATCATAATGCTACTGTATAATATTTTTTTCATAATGTAATTTATTTTTAATTATTAAAAAGTAGTGTTGATGGTAAAACCAAAAGTACGCGTTGATGGATATTGTGCATCTCCGATAAATCCAATACCATTTCTTGAAGTATTGGCTACAGTTCCAGCGGGATTTTTAGCCGCAGATGATGTTGAATTATTGTACTGACTTGAAACCTCTGAATCAGCATATCCTCGGTTGCCATCAGCAAGAATAATAAATGGGTTTCTTGCATTTACACTGAATTTCAATGATTCAATTCCGGTTCTATCCAACGCTTTTTTAGACAAAGAATAACTTAGGGAAATCTCTCTTACTTTAAATTGGGTTGCGTCAATTAGGTTGAACGAACCTAAATTTGAAGCTTGTCCAAAATAAGCCTGAGTTCTGTTTGCTGCTCCTGTTAAAGTGTTGAAACCTCCTGTAAGTACACTTGTGTTAGGGATATAGTCACCTACAGTTGCAGTTGCAGGATTGTCTATTACTGAACCTGGATAAAGGAAACCTACATTTCTATCGAAATCAGCTGATTCCACTAAATGCCCGTTCCAAGTAAGGTTGTATTTGGTTTGAGATATAAAATAACCTCCACTTCTGTAATCTAAAGTGAATGATAAACCAAATCCTTTGTATTCAAAATTATTAGTTAATCCTAATACGTAATCGGGTTGTACTTTACCTAAATTTTTAAAAGTAGCTGATGGAGTTGGTCGTCCTTGCGAGTCAACAATTACATTGCCATTATCATCTCTAGTCCAATCAGTACCTGTAATGTATGGGAATGATTTTCCTTCTACTGCAGATATATCCGCTACAATCTGAGAATTCCCTGCATCGGTCAGTACTACTTTTGTAGATTCTCCGGCATCTATTACTTTAGTGTCAGCATGTGATAAACCAATATGACCGTTCCATTTGAAAGTAGGAGTGTTGAAGGCTCTGAAACCTAAATCAATTTCATATCCTTTTCCTTCCAATTCTCCTGAGTTGGTTTTTTTACCTACTAAACCAGTAGTTGTACTTAGTGAAGCTTGGGTAATCAAGTCTGTTGTTTTGGTCATATAACCTGCAACATCAAGAGTTAAAGCATCGTTAAAGAAACCAAAATTAATACCGCCTTCATAAGTAGTGTAAGTTTCAGGTTTAATGTTTGGATCAGTAATCGTAGTTTGGTTGTTATAAGAGTTACCAGAATTCATTGGAAACCCAGTAGCGTAGTTTGCTGTATTTAGAATTTCATAAGCACTTACAGGGTCAAGTGATCCGACTACAGTGTAATTGGCATAGAATTTTAGATTACTTAAAGTTTTTTGATCTCTAAGGCCATCAAATGCTTTTGTAGCTACGAAAGATAAACCTGCTGATGGGTAGAAGTAGTATTGATTGCCTTTTGCAGCCACACTATTTCCTTCATATCGACCCGTTAAGTTTAAGAATAAATAATCTTTGTAATTTAAATCGACGTTTCCAAAAGTAGCTGTTATCCTGCTGTCAAAAGTTCCGTTTTGAAGTGATGAAGGGTTAGCTGGTTTTAACACATTGGCAATGTTATACAATCCAGGGATATCTAAATTGGTTCCACCTTGCGAAACTCTTTTAGATGCATTGTACTGCATATTTTGTCCTATGTTAAATTTCAATCCGATATTTTCTGATAATTCGTAATTAAAATTGGCCATTAAATCACCGTAGTAATAGGTTCCTGAAAAGGCAGATTGGTAAAATTCTGATCCAGTCGAAAAATCGGAATCTGCTGTTGCTGGAGCTTGTCCTGCATTTGAATAAGCGATTTGATTATTGTTTCTTAATTGAACTGATCCATTGTAGGATAAGTTAATATGCTTATTGATTTCGTAAGCGGCATTAATACCAAAATTGATGAAATTTTTTGTCTCATTAAGTCTATTGTTGTCTTTTACCCAGAAAGGATTTTGGTAATAACCGTTCCATCCGTATAGACCTCTGTTTTTAAATTCTCCAATTGGAATACTTGATGCTGCTTGTAAAAGGTTGGTTAACAAGGTGTAGTCAGCACGTGAAGATTGTGCATTTACGTTCGCTTGTTTGGTGTTTAGATTGGTATAAGTCATATTACCACCCAAAGTCAATTTGTTTAATTTTTTTTGTGCAGTTAAAACGAAATTGTTTCTGCTTAAGTGATCTCCATCTACAACGAATTCGCGAGTTACATTGCCTAAATTAAAATTAACAAATGAATCAGCACCCCCAACATTGATGTTTAAGTTATTTTGATAAATAGTACCTGGTTGATAAAAATCTTTGATATTATCGCTTCCTTTTGTAGAGTATGTAGTCTCAACATCTCCTTGTGGGCTACCTGGAATACCAACTGTATATGGTGCACCATCTAATAATTCACCCCAGCCACCATTTTCTTGAGGATCACGAGATCCGTACCAACCTTGGCCGTATTTTGTTTGTCTTTCAGGAATAAAACTGATGTTTTCGGTGTCGATACCAGAAGTGAAAGTAACAATCATTTGTTCTGCTTTAGCACCTTTTTTAGTTTGTACCAAAACAACCCCTTGTTTACCTTGAGAACCATAAAGTGCGGCTCCTTGCGCACCTTTCAATACAGTTACACTTTCGATGATTTCAGCTGGTAGAGTAGCAAGTACATCTGCTGTCGAAATTACGTTGTCAATAACAACAAGAGCCTCAGTGTTACCGGTAAAAGATAACATAGAACGAACTCTAATAGAGTTTTGTCCACTAACGCCGTTTGTTGTAGCGTTTATCGTTAAACCAGAAACTTTACCTTGTAAAGATCTAACTGGATCTGGATTGTACGCTGCAGTTAATTCTTGGTTATTGATTGAGGCATAAGAAGAAGTTACTGCTGCTTTCTTTTTCTTAATACCTACAGCGCCCGAAACCACAACTTCTTCAAGAACTTGTGAATCGTCCTGCATTTTGATATTTATTTTAGCAGAAGTAGCTGCTACTTGTTGGGTTTTCATTCCAACAAAAGTAAATATCAAGGTTTGACTTGATGTTGCTTTGATAGAGTATTTTCCATCAAAATCGGTTTGGGCTCCAGACTTAGTTCCTTTAACTAATACACTCACGCCTGGTAACGGCATTCCTGTATTGTCAGAAACAACACCTGAAACAACTCTTTCTTGCGCAAAGGTAATTTGCGCCACAAGTACTAATAATAGCACTAGGATTCCATTGAACTTTAGTTTCATTTTTTAAAATTTTGAATTAGTGCGACAAACTTCTTAATAATTTGTTAACATTCCTAACATATTTAACCTTTTTTTATGCTTGCATATCAATTTTAACGTTTTAACAATAATTTTGACTATTGTTATAAATTATGTTTTTATTTATTTATTTTTATATCATATCAGTATCGGACAATTTCAAAAGTATTTTTGTGCATTAAAAGCAGTTGTAGTTCTTATTGGAGCATTTGTTTTATTTTTAGAATCTATATTTTTTTGTTTTTGGATTTTGCGGTGACAAGTGCTAAATTAAAAAGCCGCCTCAAATTATTTTTTGAGACGGCTTTATTATCCTATTGGTATATTTTTAAATCGGGTTTTGTTCAATCGCAGGATTCAAATTTATTTCCGAAATGGGCAGTAACAGTTGCCATCTTTTATCATCGGCGGGTACTGTCATAACTCCTCCTGTGATGGTAGTGTTATGCTGAGCGCCTGTTCTATCTAATGGTGAGTTGGTTCTCTTTAAATCAAAAAATCTAAATCCTTCTCCCCAAAGTTCAATTCTTCTTTGAATATAAATATCACTTAGCAATGCAGCTCCGGTTTTAGTTGATAGGACGTACGAAGGATCTCTTTTGCTAACCAAATCAAACAAAACTTTGGCGGCATCTGCAGCGCCTAAATTTGCTTTTGCTTCTGCCTCGATTAAAAACATTTCTGCTGCACGCATGTAGGGAACATCACATCTACTATCACCAGTACTCACTGCGAGAAATTTTTGACTGGTAAAGGGGAATCTTTGCGCCGTAGATACAAGTGTGATATTAGGGTGCTGTCCTGTTCTACTAAAAATAGTTGAGCGCACGTCTGTGGTAGGGATTAAATTATATAATTTGCTGTTTATTGCTTTTGGACAGCTTCGGATTACCGTAGAACTAAAATTTCTAGACATATAAGCTCCAAAATTTGCAAATGATTCAGTTTGTAAGTCGTTTACAAAACTTCCCCACATCCATTCTTGGTTTGCATAGTTGTTGAATCCCGATCCATATTCAGCAATAGTCATTAGATTTTTACCAGCTCTAGCTTTGCTAGCAAAATCTGCCGCAACTGCCCATTTGCCTTGCACTAATGCAACACGCGCTTTTAAACCTTGGGCAACTCTTAAATCTAAATGTGAATTGTTTGGTTTGGTATAACCTGTTAGCAATACCATAGCCTCATCAAGATCTTTGTTGATTTGAGTATAAACTTCTTCTACAGTTGATCTATTTATTAGTTCTGTGTTTACAGTAAGAACGATAGGTACGCCCAGTTGAGAGTTTGTTGTTCCGTTTACGTATCGTTTTCCGTATAGTTGCACTAGTTGAAAATGGCAAAAAGCACGATACACAAGCGCCTGTCCTTTAACAATTTTTTTTGTAGCAAGCGAACCTGTTGCTGCGTCAACTGAGTTGATAATTGTGTTAGCATTTCTATTTATTTGGTAGAAAGTTCTATAAGGAAATCTTACATCTTGACCATTTTGATTGGTATTACTTTGCCAATTATAAAACCCTAAAAACCAACCATTGGTTACAGGATATACTATATCTTCTCCTGCTATATCCACCGCTTGCATTACACCAGCAATACCCGTTTCACTTTGCTGTTCGTATCTTATATATAAGGATCTGTGTATACCGTTCAATAGGGTATATAAATTATCTGCAGTTGCCGTAGCGTCTGATTGACCAACAAACTCAGTTGGTTTTTTGTCTAAAAAGTCTTCAGAACAAGCGCCTAATACCAACGAAAGTATCATCAGTACTATGTATTTTTTGTTAATAATTTTCATGATATTAAATATTAAAAGTTAAAATTAACACCCATTGTAATAATTCTAGCTGGAGAAAATCTATTTTGGGTTGTTCCATTAAAATTTTGAGTTGGATCGGTTCCAACTTTTGAAGTGAACAGGACCAAATTTTCACCATTCACAAAAACTCTCGCAGCTTCTAGGCCTATTTTTGAAACGAAATCACTTGGTAAATTGTAAGACATATTTACTTGTCTAAATGATAAGTAGTCAGAATTTAACAACCATCTGTCAGAAGCGGCAGAAGACTGTACGTTTCTGTTTACGTCTAACCTTGGTACATCAGTAATGTCCCCAGGTTTTTGCCATCTATTTAAAATGTCTGTGCTTAACGCGGAACCATATTGATTCCCGGTGTGCATTAAGGCTGCATAATTACTGTCATACATTTTACCGCCGATCTGATAGGTAAATAGGACGTCTAATTGAAAACCTTTGTATTTGAATGTATTTGTAAAACTACCAAACAAATCTGGTAAAGAATCATCCACATAGTGAAATAGTGCTTTGTTTTGATCTGTTGTAACATCAGTGCCATTAACAACTCTAACTGTAGTATCAACTACTCCAGCAGCAGGTTTGAATTTAGGGTCAAGTGTATAGAGCGCAAATCCATCTGCTGGATCTACACCGTACCAATCTCTCAACCAATAGTCATAAATTGAGCTGCCCACAGTATATTTTTTAGTGCCTGTAATAATTTCTTTTTGTGGCAAAGAAGTTATCTCGTTATGAATAGTTGACGCATTAATATTTAAATTCCAAGAAAAATCTTTACTTTTTAATATCATTGCGTCAAGTGAAATTTCAATACCGTCATTAAACATCGAGCCCACATTTTCTACTCTAGAATCTAGTCCCGCAGTAAGGGGGTTTGGAACATCAAAAATTAATCCGTCAGTGGTTCTTTTGTAATATTCAACAACTCCGCGAAGTCTATTGTTGAATAATCCAAATTCTACAGCAATATCTGATTGAGTGTTTTTTTCCCATTGCAGTTCAGGTGCACCTTGTCCATTGGCACGTATGCCGCCTTCACCGCCGTTAGATGAGTTTAAGGTGTACGTAGGGCTACTTACGTAAAAACTAAGCCCTGCATTACTAGTGTGAGAATCATTTCCTACTTCACCCATTGATCCTCTGATTTTTAAATCATTAAGCCACGAACTGTCAGCAAGGAAATTTTCTTTCGCGACATTCCAAGCAAGTCCTACAGACCAAAAATCTCCCCACTGGTAATCTTTTGCAAATTTTGAAGATCCATCTCTTCTGTATGATCCAGAAACGATGTATTTCTCTTTATAATCGTATCCTAAACGAGAAAAGTATGATTCCGTAGCATAATTTCTTGTGTACGAGGTTAAATCACTAGTGGTAACAAAATTTATAAACTCAGTATTGCCAGCGCTTATCTGTTTTCTTTTATCTCCACTTAAAAAATTTAATTCATAATCAAAACTTTCGTGACCCAATAATGCCGAAAAATTATGGTTATTAATAGATTTTGTATATTCTAAAATCTGATTGAAAGTCAATCCAGTTCGAATAAGATTATCTCTAGAAGAATATCCATCAGGTGCGCCGTCGCCAATAACTGGATTCCAATAAGTTACATTGTTGGTTTGATCTCTATCTATTGCTAAGTTGGTTTTGAAAGTAAAATCTTTTAAAAATTTAAATTCAAGATAGGTTCTCGCTCCAAGAGTCATTCCTGAATTGTCATCTATATTGTTTATAGTTTCATAAACGACATTTCTTCCGTTTGATGCTGATGCAGCTCGGATATCGGAGTATACTGGGTTTCCAGCTCCGTCTAAAATTACGGCCCCAGTGGCATCGTGTTTTAGAACTGGATATATCGGCCCCATATATCGAATTGTTCTAAAAGGATTGTTGAAGCTATTGGTATTATCAACTCCATCGACAGCATTGCTTGACTCTGTTACAATTCCAGTCAAATTAATACCTGTTTTGAACCAGTCATTAAGTTTTGTGTTAACATTTACTCTTGCAGTGCTCCTGGTATAGGAAGATCCGATAATATTTCCTTCTTGATTAAGATGACTTAATGAAGCGAAATAATCTGTTTTTTCAGTTCTACCTTGATAAGAAAAATCAGCAGATCGTAGTACTCCCGCTCTGCTTATTTGTTTTTCCCAATCCAAGTCATTTGCATATAAAAGCTGTGCATTTGGATTTAATTTTCCATCTAAACCTACTATTGTGCCGTTGGGTACATTAAACGGGTTGTTGACTAAGAATACAGGAACCTGCGCAGAAGCATAGGCATTAGCAGCAGCTAATTCGGCAGGGGTTGACATAGCTCTACTATTTCGTAGTGCTTCCCAAATTAATGGATAGTACTGAAAGGCGTCAACTCTTTCGTACTCTGGAATGGAGCGGGTAGAAAGTCCGGACGTGATATTCAATGTAAACTTATCTTTTTCAGTCTTGCCTCTTTTTGTGGTAATAATAATTACTCCATTGGCAGCTTTCGAACCATATAATGAGGTGGAGGCTGCATCCTTCAGCACTGAAAGGCTTTCAACGTCAGCCGTATTTATTGTGTTGATATCTCCCGTAAACGGTACGCCGTCAACAATGTATAATGGAGTGTTAGAACCGCTAATAGAGCTAAATCCTCTAATTCGAATAGCGGGAGCGGAACCAGGTTGACCTGTGTTGCTCACAACTTGAACTCCTGAAACAGCTCCTTCGATACCAGATAAAACATTCGTTAGTGGTCGGTCTTCTAAAGCTTCTGCCTTAATTTTTGTGGCTGAACCTGTGTAAGAAGATTTTTTTGAGGTTCCATAGGCTACAACAACTACTTCGTCAAGTGATTTTGACTCCGAGTCTAACCGAATATTTACGGAATTAGACGTACTGACTTTCGCTGTTTTGTCATCCATTCCTACGAAGGAAAAAATTAAAACATCACCTACTTTTGCTTTGATCGCATATTTGCCATCGATGTCGGTTTGTACACCATTTTTTGTCCCTTTTACAATAACATTCGCTCCCGGAACAGGGCCAGTGTTATCCGAAACTACACCGGTGATTGTTCTCTCTTGAGCAAAAGAAAACTGTAAAAAAAACGCTATGACCAGCGTAAAAATCCATTTGTACTTTAGTTTCATTTTTAATTTTTTTTGAATTAGTTCGGCAAACATCTTGATAATTTGTTAACATTCCAAAAATATATAAACCTTTTTTATGTTTTAATGCAAAATTTAACGTTTATCATAAAAAATGTTTATGGATAAAATAATTACTTTTTATGCATAATAAAAAAAGCCCCCTCAAATTATATGTCTTGAGACGGCTTTTTAGATAGAAATGTCTTTTAGCTAGATTTTTTAGAATTCAATATTGTAGCATAAAGTGACAATGGTATTTGAGAATAAAATCTTCTGACCATCGTTGCTGCCATTAGAAAAATTCAATTTGAGTACTCCATTTTTTGTTCGGAGTCCCACACCTGCGCCGAACCCTAGGAGATTGGCTGTGTAGTTGCTAGATCGATCTTCATAATAGCCATAGTCTAAAATAGAATGAAGGTACAGATCAGGGGAGATGATATAGCGATATTCGCTGATCAGGGCGGTCATAAAATTGGCTTGTAAACTATTTTCGGCAAACCCACGTATTGATTTTGTTCCGCCAAAACGATACAATTCGTTGATGATATAAGTGTCGCTTTTTAGAAAATAATTTTGATAATTTATGTTTATGCAGTTTTTAGGGTTTAAGTAGAAATTATGCATCGCATTGATGATAATGTAGGTCTGCTTGCTGGTTCCTGCGGTTTGGTCTAAGTCTGAAGTGGCTCGGCTTCCGAGTCCCATCATAATCGAGAGGGTTGTTTTTTTCGGGAAAGTGTTGTGGTTATTGTCTAATTTGGTATAGTCTAAATTTCCAGTAAGAAAAGAATTGGTGTAATCGCTGATTGTTGTGTTGTTGGTGTTTTGTATATCGCTAGATTCTGTAGCTTGGTATCCTAAATAAATTCTGGTTTTATAATCGATAAAGTAACCTAAGTCGATGGCCGTTTTGGTGTTCTGAAAGATACTGTCTTGTTTGAAGATATTAATTTGGGCTTTCAGGCCGATTGGGGTTCTGAAAATATAAGGTAGATCGATGCTGGCTTTGAATGTTCTTTGGTTGTTGCCGTCACTTTTCCAGTAGAGTGAGAATTGTTCACCCGCTTTAATGGTGTTTTCTAATGCTAAATCTAAGTACCCATTGAAGGTTAGTTTGCCATTGTTAGTATTGGCAAAACCGATAAACCCATCAAAAGTATTGGATTTTCTTTTTTCGAGATAAACATATACTTTGGTGGTATCCTGAGTAAATAGGATTTCAGGATTTTTAATCTGATTGACGAAACTAAATTTTTCGAAATCATTTTGAACCTTGCGGACCGTTTCTTGATTCAAAACTGTATTTCGGTATTTGCGGTTGATTTGTTTTAAATGTCCTTCTGGAAACCAATTTGTTTTGCTGCTTTCGCCAAATTGCACCACAATTTCATCTAATTCCCTTTTTTGACCAGAATCAAATTGTAATTCTGCTATTAATATGTTCTTTCTTTTTTGAATGTTGATTAGTTTTAACTTGGCAAAGGCGTAACCATTTTGTTCTAGTTTTTGTATAGAATTGTTTAAAAAAGATTCTATTTCAGTATAGGCAAGGACTAAAGTGTCTTTTGTTTTGTCGAAGCCAATCCAATCTTTGATAATGATATTGTTGTCCGTTTTGGTTTCAATTCCATCTGCTTTGGATTGGGATGCTGTGAAGATTTTTTTACCTATATATATATGTATCGATTTGATTTGCTGTCCCAAACTGAATTTTGCGCTGTATGTTGAGTCGTTTTTCTTTGTGTTTTCAAGGATTTGATTTTCAATATATCCTATTTTGGAGAGCCTTTCCGATACGCTGTTTGTTTCGTCGGCAATAGATTGTGCATTGGCGTGAGCCGAATTGTATTTTATGGAATCAATTACTTTCGTTTCGGCTGTGGAGTTTCCAATTATTTTCAATTGGAAATTTTGCGCAAAGCTGTTTGCCCAAAAACATAACAATAGGATTGTACAAGATAAAATTTTCAAAACAATCAGTGTTTAATAATTGTAACGCAAATATCTAATGTTTGTGATAATAAACCATCAATATCAGGTGAAATGTTGATTTTCGCACATTTTTTAAAGACTTAATTATCTTTTTTGGCGCTTTTAGTGTATGTCTCAATGACTTTTTCGCATTAAAGTTAGGAGGATAGGTTCGGATAAATAGAAATTGAGAAATTAAATGGTAGCTTGGATTTGATTCAATAGGCAGGGAAATGCGGTAGAATTGATATTTTATCGGCAATTCGCTATTTCATTAATTCACAAATAATTACTAATATGGAAATTTAATGAATTATGGTTTGTTTAGAAAAAAATTATTACTACATTTGCAACCCCGTAAAAAGCGGGAATTTTATAAACAAGTAATTTTTAGTATTTAATTATGCCAACTATTCAACAATTAGTAAGAACAGGAAGAACTCAAATCACTAAGAAGAGTAAATCGGTTGCTTTAGATTCTTGTCCTCAAAGAAGAGGTGTTTGTACGCGTGTTTACACTACTACTCCAAAAAAACCAAACTCTGCAATGCGTAAAGTAGCGCGTGTACGTTTGACAAATGGAAATGAAGTAAATGCCTACATCCCAGGTGAAGGACACAATCTACAAGAGCACTCGATAGTATTAGTGCGAGGCGGAAGAGTAAAAGATTTACCAGGAGTTAGATACCACATCGTTCGTGGTGCGCTTGATACCTCAGGTGTAGCAGGAAGAACGCAACGTAGATCTAAGTATGGTGCAAAACGTCCAAAAGAGGCGAAAAAGTAATTTTTAAAACTCAAAAAGAAAAGAAATGAGAAAAAGAGCGGCGAAAAAAAGACCACTTTTACCAGATCCAAGGTTTAACGACCAATTGGTAACGCGTTTTGTAAACAACTTAATGTGGGACGGTAAGAAATCAACAGCTTTTAAAGTGTTTTATGATGCAATTGACATCATCGAAACTAAAAAGCAAAATGATGACAAAACATCATTAGAAATTTGGAAAGATGCTTTGACAAACGTTATGCCTCACGTAGAAGTACGTAGTCGTAGAGTGGGTGGAGCTACATTTCAAATCCCAATGCAAATTAGACCAGACAGAAAAATTTCTATGGCTATGAAATGGTTAATTCTTTATTCAAGAAGAAGAAACGAAAAATCTATGGCTCAAAGATTGGCTTCAGAATGTTTAGCTGCGGCTAAAGAAGAAGGAGCAGCTGTTAAGAAAAGAATGGATACTCACAAAATGGCAGAAGCTAACAAAGCTTTCTCTCACTTTAGATTTTAATTCTTAAGAAATGGCTAGAGATCTTAAATATACAAGAAACATAGGAATTGCTGCTCACATTGATGCTGGTAAAACAACAACAACAGAGCGTATATTATTCTATACAGGGAAATCACATAAAATTGGTGAAGTGCACGATGGTGCTGCAACGATGGACTGGATGGCACAAGAGCAAGAAAGAGGTATTACAATTACTTCAGCTGCTACAACTTGTGAATGGAATTTTCCTTCCGATCAAGGTAAAATTTTACCTGAATCTAAACCTTATCACTTTAATATTATCGATACCCCAGGTCACGTGGACTTTACTGTTGAAGTAAACCGTTCTTTGCGTGTACTTGATGGTTTGGTTTTCTTGTTTAGTGCTGTTGATGGTGTAGAGCCACAATCAGAAACGAACTGGAGACTTGCAGATCAATATAGAGTGCCAAGAATTGGATTTGTAAACAAAATGGACCGTCAAGGTTCTAACTTTTTGATGGTTTGTCAACAAGTTAGAGATATGTTGAAATCAAACGCTGTGGCGATTACTTTGCCAATTGGTGAGGAAAATGATTTCAAAGGAGTGGTTGATTTGGTTAAAAATCAAGCTATTGTTTGGCATGATGCTGGTTTAGGAGCAACTTATGATATTGTGCCTATCCCAGAGGATATGCTTGCAGAAGTAAAAGAATACCGCTCAATTTTAATTGAAGCCGTTGCTGATTATGATGAAAATCTGTTGGAGAAATTCATGGAAGATGAAGAATCTATCACAGAAGAAGAAATCAACAATGCCTTAAGAGCTGCAGTTATGGATATGGCTATCATTCCGATGATTGCTGGTTCTTCTTTCAAAAACAAAGGAGTTCAATTTATGTTGGATGCAGTGTGTAAATACTTGCCTTCACCATTAGATAAAGAAGGTATCAAAGGAATTCATCCAGATGATGCTGAACTACTTGAAGAAGATCAAACTCAAATTTTACGTAAACCAGATGTAAAAGAGCCTTTCGCTGCTTTGGCATTTAAGATTGCTACTGACCCATTCGTAGGTCGTTTGGCTTTCTTCCGTGCTTATTCAGGAAGATTGGATGCTGGTTCTTATGTTTTGAATACACGTTCAGGAAACAAAGAAAGAATTTCTCGTATCTACCAAATGCACGCTAACAAACAAAATCCAATCGAATATATTGAGGCTGGAGATATTGGAGCTGCTGTTGGATTTAAGGATATCAAAACAGGAGATACATTGTGTGATGAAAAACACCCAATTATTTTGGAGTCAATGAAATTCCCTGCGCCAGTAATTGGTATTGCCATTGAACCTAAAACTAAAGCTGACGTTGATAAAATGGGTATGGCTTTGGCTAAATTAGCTGAAGAAGATCCTACATTTACTGTTAGAACTGACGAAGCTTCAGGACAAACTATTATCTCAGGTATGGGTGAGCTTCACTTAGATATCTTGGTTGATAGAATGCGTCGTGAATTCAAAGTTGAAGTAAATCAAGGTGAGCCTCAAGTAGAATACAAAGAAGCTTTCACAAAATCAGCACAACACAGAGAAACATACAAGAAACAATCTGGTGGACGTGGTAAATTTGGGGATATTGTATTTTTATTGGAGCCAGCTGATGAAGTAGATGGTAAAGTTCCAGTGGGATTGCAATTTATTAATTCAGTAAAAGGAGGTAACGTTCCTAAGGAATATATCCCATCCGTTGAAAAAGGTTTCCGTGAAGCTATGAAAACTGGTCCTTTAGCAGGATACCAAGTCGATAGTTTGAAAGTTACTTTGTTAGATGGATCTTTCCACCCTGTCGATTCTGATGCACTTTCATTTGAACTTGCTGCAAGAATGGGGTACAAAGAAGTGGCAAAAGCTGCTGGAGCAATTATTCTTGAGCCAATCATGAAAATGGAAGTGATTACACCTGAAGAAAACATGGGAGATATCGTAGGTGATATCAACCGTCGTAGAGGTCAAGTAAATGACATGGGTGATAGAGCAGGTGCTAAAACCATCAAAGCAGATGTGCCGTTATCAGAAATGTTCGGATATGTTACCACATTGAGAACCTTGTCATCTGGTAGAGCTACATCTACAATGGAATTTTCACACTACGCAGAAACGCCTTCTAATATTTCAGAGGCAGTTATCAAAAAAGCAAAAGGAAACGCTTAATCTTTAAGAAAATGAGTCAAAAAATCAGAATAAAATTAAAATCTTACGATTATATGTTGGTAGACAAGTCTGCCGAGAAAATTGTAAAAACAGTAAAAAGCACTGGAGCTGTAGTAACAGGACCAATCCCGTTGCCAACTCACAAAAAACTTTTTACAGTGCTACGTTCTCCACACGTTAACAAAAAAGCCAGAGAGCAATTTGAAGTTATGTCATACAAGAGATTGATCGACATTTATTCTTCGTCATCAAAAACTATCGATGCTTTGATGAAATTGGAATTGCCTAGCGGTGTTGAAGTAGAGATCAAAGTTTAATAGCTTTCTAGTAAAAAAAAGAACGCTGTTTTTAAACGAAAAATAGTATTAGGTTCGTGTAGAAATATTTTATACTTTTGCACCCACTTAAAAAATAGGATTCGCTTAAAAGCTGCGTTCTATATTTGTATTTAATAATTAATAATTAGTATTTATGTCTGGGTTAATCGGAAGAAAAATTGGCATGACTAGTATCTTTGACGAGAACGGGAAAAACATTCCTTGTACTGTTGTTGAAGCTGGACCATGTGTAGTTACCCAAGTCAGAACCAAAGGTGTTGACGGGTATGAAGCGTTGCAACTAGGTTTCGATGACAAAAACGAGAAACATTCCACTAAAGCGGCCGTTGGTCACTTTGCGAAAGCAGGAACTGTAGCTAAGAAAAAAGTCGTTGAATTCCAAGATTTTGCAACAGAACAAAAATTAGGTGACGTGATCAACGTATCTATTTTTGAAGAAGGAGAATTTGTAGATGTACAAGGTGTGTCTAAAGGTAAAGGTTTTCAAGGGGTTGTGAAACGTCACGGTTTTGGTGGTGTTGGACAAGCAACTCACGGTCAACACAACCGTTTAAGAGCGCCAGGTTCTGTAGGAGCTTCTTCTTATCCATCTAGAGTATTCAAAGGAATGCGTATGGCTGGAAGAATGGGAGGAGACAATGTAAAAGTTCAAAACCTTAGAGTTTTAAAAGTAGTGGCTGATAAGAACCTACTTGTTATAAAAGGATGTATTCCTGGACATAACAACTCTTATGTAATCATTCAGAAGTAATGGAAGCAAAAGTATTAGATTTCAACGGAAAAGATACTGGGAGAAAAGTGCAACTTTCTGATTCAGTATTCGGTATAGAACCAAACAATCACGCAGTATATCTTGATGTTAAGCAATATCTTGCTAACCAACGTCAAGGAACGCACAAAGCTAAAGAAAGAGCTGAAGTAGCAGGAAGTACTCGTAAAATTAAAAAACAAAAAGGAACTGGTACTGCTCGTGCGGGTAGTGCAAAGAACCCATTGTTTAAAGGTGGTGGAACAGTTTTCGGACCTAGACCAAGAAGTTATTCATTCAAATTGAATAAAAACTTGAAGCGTTTGGCAAGAAAATCGGCTTTCTCAATTAAAGCGAAAGAAACAAACGTAATTGTTTTGGAAGACTTCAATTTTGAAACACCAAACACTAAAAATTTCACTAATGTTTTGAAAGCTTTAGGGTTGGATAATAAAAAATCTTTATTTGTGTTGGGCGAATCGAATAAAAATGTATATTTGTCGTCACGCAATTTAAAGGCGTCTAAAGTTATAACTAGTTCAGAATTAAGTACTTACGATATTCTTAACGCTAATAGTTTAGTTCTTTTAGAGGGTTCTTTAGAGGGAATTGAAGAAAATTTAAGTAAATAATAGGATATGAGCATCATAATTAAACCTATAGTAACAGAAAAAGTAACCAAAGAAAGTGAAGTTTTAAACCGCTTCGGATTCGTTGTTGACAAAAAAGCAAACAAAGTTCAAATTAAGAAAGCTGTTGAAGCTGCTTATGGAGTAACTATTGTAAGTGTTAACACGATGAACGTAAGACCGGATAGAACTACAAAATACACTAAAAGTGGTCTTATCAGTGGAAAGACAAATGCAATCAAAAAAGCAATTGTACAAGTACAAGAAGGAGAAACAATTGATTTTTACAACAATATCTAAGATAGAAAAATGTCAGTAAGAAAATTAAAACCTATTACCCCAGGTCAGCGATTTAGAGTTGTGAATGGTTATGACGCCATTACAACTGATAAGCCGGAACGCTCTTTGATAGCGCCGATAAAAAACTCTGGAGGTAGAAATAGTCAAGGAAAGATGACCATGCGTTATACGGGTGGTGGTCACAAGCAGAGATATCGTATTATTGATTTCAAACGTACAAAAGAAGGAATTCCGGCGACAGTGAAATCAATCGAATATGATCCAAATCGTACTGCGTTTATCGCATTATTAGCTTATGCTGATGGTGAGAAAACATACATTATTGCTCAAAACGGATTGAAAGTAGGTCAGAAATTAGTTTCTGGTCCAGAATCTCAACCTGAAATAGGTAATACATTGCCATTAAGCAGAATTCCATTAGGAACTGTAATTTCTTGTATCGAATTGAGACCAGGGCAAGGAGCTGTAATCGCTCGTTCAGCCGGTACATTCGCACAGTTAATGGCGAGAGACGGAAAATATGCAACAATCAAAATGCCATCTGGAGAAACAAGATTGATCTTGTTGACTTGTTCGGCTACCATTGGTGCTGTTTCTAATTCAGACCACCAATTAGTTGTATCTGGTAAAGCAGGTAGAACAAGATGGTTAGGAAGAAGACCTAGAACAAGACCAGTAGCAATGAACCCTGTCGATCACCCAATGGGTGGTGGTGAAGGACGTTCTTCTGGAGGACATCCAAGATCTAGAAACGGTATGCCTGCTAAAGGTTATAGAACACGTTCTAAGAAAAACCCGAGTAACAAGTATATTGTAGAACGTAGAAAGAAATAATAAGATATGGCACGTTCATTAAAAAAAGGACCTTTCGTTCATTATAAGTTAGAGAAAAAGGTTGAAGAAAACATTGAAAAAGGAAATAAAGGAGTGGTAAAGACTTGGTCGAGAGCTTCTATGATTACACCTGACTTTGTTGGACAAACAATCGCAGTTCATAACGGTCGTCAATTTGTACCAGTTTACGTAACAGAAAACATGGTAGGTCACAAATTAGGAGAGTTTTCACCAACTCGATCTTTTAGAGGTCATGCTGGAGCAAAAAATAAAGGTAAAAAATAAGAAGCAATGGGAGTTCGTAAAAGAGAAACAGCAGATGCAAGAAAAGAGGCTAACAAGTCATTGGCTTTTGCAAAATTGAATAACTGCCCTACTTCACCTAGAAAAATGCGCTTAGTAGCAGATCTAGTAAGAGGTCAGAAGGTAGAAAGAGCACTTAACATATTAAGATTCAGTTCTAAAGAAGCTTCAAGAAAATTAGAAAAATTATTATTATCTGCAATCAATAACTGGGAGCAAAAAAATAATGATGCTAATCTTGAAGAGGCTGGATTATTTGTTAAAGAAATCCGTGTTGATGGTGGAATGATGTTAAAAAGACTTCGTCCAGCACCACAAGGAAGAGCACACAGAATAAGAAAACGTTCCAACCACGTAACAATCGTGTTGGGAGCAATTAATAATAACACACAAGCAATTTAATAAAGATGGGACAAAAGACAAATCCAATTGGAAATAGACTTGGTATCATCAGAGGATGGGACTCTAACTGGTATGGTGGAAATGACTACGGTGATAAATTGGCCGAAGATTATAAAATCAGAAAGTATATCCATGCTCGTTTATCAAAAGCTAGTGTATCAAAAGTAATCATCGAGAGAACTTTAAAACTTGTAACCGTTACTATCACTACTGCTAGACCTGGTATTATTATCGGAAAAGGTGGCCAAGAGGTAGACAAGTTGAAAGAAGAACTTAAGAAAGTTACTGACAAAGAGGTTCAAATCAACATCTTTGAAATAAAAAGACCTGAACTTGACGCGTATCTAGTTGCTACAAGCATCTGTCGTCAAATCGAAAGCCGTATTTCTTACAGACGTGCAATCAAAATGGCTATTGCTGCTACAATGCGTATGAACGCGGAAGGTATCAAAGTTTTGATTTCTGGTCGTTTGAATGGTGCTGAGATGGCCCGTTCAGAAGGTTTCAAAGAAGGAAGAATTCCTCTATCAACTTTCAGAGCCGACATCGATTATGCTCTAGCTGAAGCTCATACTACTTATGGTAGAATGGGGATCAAAGTGTGGATCATGAAAGGTGAAGTTTATGGAAAGAGAGATCTTTCTCCACTTGCAGGAATGGATAAAAAACAATCTGGAACTGGTGGTGGTAAAGGTGGCGATTCTCCGAGAGGAGACAGAAAACCTTTTAATAAAGGTGGAAAACCAGACGCTCGTAAGAGAAAGTAAATTTTTAAATTAAAGAAAAATGTTACAGCCTAAAAGAACAAAATACCGTAAGGTACAAAAGGGTAAAATGAAAGGAAACTCTCAAAGAGGGCACGAACTTTCTAATGGAATGTTTGGTATTAAATCTGTTCATGAAGATGGAATGTTCTTAACCTCACGTCAAATCGAAGCGGCACGTATCGCTGCTACTCGATATATGAAAAGAGAAGGACAATTATGGATTAAAATATTTCCAGACAAACCTATCACAAAGAAACCTCTTGAGGTACGTATGGGTAAAGGTAAAGGTGCAGTCGAATATTGGGCGGCCGTTGTTAGACCCGGAAGAATTATGTTTGAAGTTGGTGGAGTTCCTTTGTCTGTTGCAAAAGAGGCCTTGCGTCTTGCAGCTCAAAAACTTCCAGTGAAAACTAAATTCATCGTTGCTAGAGATTTCGAAGCATAATTAATCATTTATTATGAAACAATCAGAAATAAAAAATCTTTCTGCAGCAGAGTTGCAAGAAAAATTGAAGCAAACTAAGAAGGTATATGCCGACTTAAAAATGGCACACGCTATTTCTCCAATTGAAAATCCGTTACAAATTCGTAGCGTGAGAAGAACAGTGGCCAGATTAGCTACAGAACTTACTAAAAGAGAATTACAATAATTCTAACGATGGAAGAAAAAAGAAATTTAAGAAAAGAGAGAATTGGGGTTGTTACTTCAGATAAAATGGATAAATCCATTGTTGTTGCACAAGTAACAAGAGTAAAACACCCATTATACGGTAAGTTCGTGTTGAAAACTAAAAAGTTTCATGCCCACGACGAAAATAACGACTGTAACATAGGAGATACTGTAAGAATTAGCGAAACGCGTCCTTTAAGTAAAACCAAATGTTGGAGGTTAGTTGAAATCATTGAAAGAGCTAAATAATTATGGTACAACAAGAATCAAGACTAAAAGTAGCAGATAATACGGGAGCAAAAGAAGTTTTAACTATCCGTGTTTTAGGAGGTACCAAAAGAAGGTATGCCTCTGTTGGTGACAAGATTGTAGTATCTATTAAGGATGCGACTCCAAACGGAAACGTTAAAAAAGGAGCTGTTTCGACTGCAGTTGTAGTACGTACCAAAAAAGAAGTGAGAAGAGCCGATGGTTCTTATATCCGTTTCGATGACAATGCTTGTGTTCTTTTGAACGCTGCAGGAGAAATGAGAGGAACACGTGTTTTTGGTCCAGTAGCAAGAGAACTTCGTGAAAAACAATTCATGAAAATTGTATCATTAGCACCTGAAGTGCTTTAATTATTTTAAGATGATAAAGCTAAAAATAAAATCAGGAGACATCGTAAGAGTAATTGCTGGAGACCATAAAGGTGAAGAAGGTAAAGTATTACGTGTGTACAAAGAGAAAAATAAAGCGATTGTTGAAGGTGTAAACATGGTATCGAAACATACGAAACCAAGTGCAAAAAGCCCTCAAGGTGGTATTGTAAAAAAAGAAGCTTCTATACAAATATCTAACATAGCTCTAATTGATCCTAAAACTAAGGAAACAACAAGAGTAGGTATCAGAGTAGAAGGAGATAAGAAAGTGAGATTTTCAAAAAAATCTAATCAAGTACTATAGTAATGGCATATATACCTAGACTAAAAGAAGAGTATAAGAACAGAGTAATCTCTGCTCTTAAAGAGGAATTCGGATACACAAACGTAATGCAAGTTCCAAAATTGGAAAAAATCGTTTTGAGTAAAGGAGTTGGTGCAGCTGTATCTGACAAAAAACTAATTGACTATGCAGTCGATGAGTTAACAAAGATCACTGGACAGAAAGCAGTATCTACCATTTCAAAGAAAGACGTTGCGTCATTCAAATTGAGAAAAGGGATGCCAATCGGTGCAAAAGTTACTTTGCGTGGAGAAAGAATGTATGAGTTTTTAGATAGACTTGTAACTTCAGCTTTACCACGTGTTAGAGATTTCAGTGGAATTAAAGCTACTGGTTTTGACGGAAGAGGAAATTACAATCTTGGTGTTTTAGAGCAAATCATTTTCCCTGAAATTGATATTGACAAAGTAAATAAAATATCTGGAATGGACATTACTTTTGTAACTTCTGCGGCTACAGACAAAGAAGCAAAATCGTTATTGGCTGAATTAGGTTTACCTTTTAAAAAGAATTAAGACATGGCTAAAGAATCAATGAAAGCCCGCGAGGTGAAGAGAGAAAAAACGGTAGCAAAATATGCTGAGAAAAGAAAAGCTTTGAAAGAAGCTGGAGATTCAGTAGGTTTGCAAAAATTACCAAAAAATGCTTCACCAATACGTTTGCACAATCGGTGCAAATTGACAGGTAGACCAAGAGGATATATTCGTCAATTTGGTATTTCACGTGTAACATTCCGTGAAATGGCTAACAACGGATTAATTCCAGGAGTTAAAAAGGCTTCTTGGTAATCAAACATTTATAAACTGGTTTCAGGTTCGATAGAATAGTTCTTTCGAAAACCGTTACCGCAAATCAATACATATGTATACAGATCCTATTGCAGATTATTTGACGAGAGTTAGAAACGCTGTGGCTGCAAACCACAAAGTTGTCGAAATTCCAGCATCTAATCTAAAAAAAGAAATAACTAAGATCTTATTTGATCAAGGATATATCTTAAGTTACAAATTTGAGAACAACACCGTACAGGGTTCAATCAAAATCGCTTTGAAGTATGATAAAGATACTAAAGAGTCAGTAATCAAAGATATCCAAAGAATTAGTAAACCAGGTTTACGTAAATATTCAGGTTCTTCAAGCATCCCAAGAATCCTTAACGGGTTAGGAATTGCAATTGTATCCACTTCAAAAGGTCTTATGACTGGGAAACAAGCCAAGCAATTGAATGTAGGTGGTGAAGTAATTTGTTACGTATACTAATTAAAAGACTTATAAGAGATGTCAAGAATAGGTAAAAATCCCGTTGTAGTCCCTGCCGGAGTAACTGTTGAAGTTGCTAATGGTATTATTACAGTAAAAGGAAAAAATGGTCAACTTACACAGGAATACTCAGATGTGACTGTAACAGTTGAAGGAGATCAAGTTCAAGTGGACAGATCATCTGATCACAAAGACCAAAGAGCAAAACACGGTTTGTACAGATCTTTAATCAATAATATGATTATCGGTGTAACAGATGGGTTTACTAAAGAGTTGGAATTGGTAGGAGTAGGTTATAGAGCTTCAAACCAAGGACAAAAATTAGATTTGGCTCTTGGATTTTCTCACAATATTGTTTTAGAAATAGCTCCAGAAGTAAAAGTGGAGACTGTATCTGAAAAAGGTAAAAATCCAATTGTGAAGTTAACATCATTTGACAAACAACTTTTAGGTCAGGTTGCTGCGAAAATCAGAGGTTTCCGCAAACCAGAGCCATACAAAGGAAAAGGTGTTAAATTCGTAGGTGAAGTATTAAGAAGAAAAGCAGGTAAATCAGCGTAAAAAATAATATTATGTCATTATCAAAACCTGAAAGAAGACAGAGAATCAGATTCAGAATTAGAAAAACAGTTAGTGGTACAGCTACTAACCCAAGACTTTCTGTATTTAGAAGTAACAAAGAAATTTATGCTCAACTTATTGATGACGTAAACGGAGTTACTTTATTAGCTGCTTCTTCAAGAGAAAAAGAAATAGAAAAAGGTACTAACGTAGAAGTGGCAACAGCAGTTGGAAAACTAGTTGCAGAGAAAGCGTTAAAAGCTGGGATAGAAACAGTAACTTTCGACAGAGGAGGTTATTTATATCACGGTCGTATTAAATCATTAGCGGAAGGCGCGAGAGCGGCTGGACTTAAATTCTAATATAGTATGTCTAATAGTAAATACAAGAATGTAGAGCTAGTAAAACCAAGTGGTCTTGAATTGAAAGACCGATTGGTAAGTGTAAATCGTGTTACTAAAGTTACAAAAGGTGGTAGAGCTTTCGGTTTTTCTGCTATTGTAGTGGTAGGTGATGAAAACGGAGTAGTAGGTCACGGATTAGGAAAATCAAAAGACGTTTCTGAAGCAATTGCGAAAGCAGTAGAAGATGCAAAGAAAAATCTTGTGAAAATTCCTTTGAACGGTCAATCTGTTCCTCACGAGCAAAAAGGTAAATTTGGTGGAGCACGTGTATTTTTAATTCCTGCCTCTCACGGTACCGGAGTTATTGCTGGTGGTGCTGTTCGTTCAGTACTTGAGTCAGTTGGAATACACGATGTATTATCTAAATCTCAAGGATCATCAAATCCTCACAACGTGGTAAAAGCAACTTTTGATGCTTTATTACAAATGAGAAGCGCGTATACTGTTGCAAAACAAAGAGGCGTGTCTTTAGAAAAAGTTTTTAAAGGTTAATTCAAGGAAATTATGGCTAAATTATTAGTAAAACAGGTAAGAAGCAAAATCAACTGTCCTCTAACTCAAAAAAGAGGATTAGAAGCTTTAGGTCTTCGTAAAATGGGTCAAGTTGTAGAACACGATGCCAATCCAACTATCCTTGGAATGATAAATAAAGTTAAACACTTAGTTTCTGTAACAGAAGCTTAATAACAAATACGTTATGAATTTAAGTAACTTACAACCGGCTGAAGGGTCAACACACAATCAAAATAAAAGATTGGGTAGAGGAGAAGGTTCTGGAAAAGGTGGTACTGCATCACGTGGTCACAAAGGAGCAAAATCTCGTTCTGGTTATTCTAAAAAGATTGGTTTTGAAGGTGGGCAGATGCCACTTCAAAGACGTGTACCTAAGTTTGGTTTCACAAACATCAATCGTAAAGAATACGAAGGTGTGAATCTTGATACACTTCAATTATTAGTAGATAATGGTATTGTAACCGATACAGTTGATATGACTGTTTTTGTAGCAAACCGTTTGGCAACTAAAAACGAAAGTGTGAAGATTTTAGGAAGAGGAGAATTGAAAGCAAAACTGACAGTAACTGCTCACAAATTTACTGCTACTGCAAAAGCGGCTATCGAGGCTGCTGGTGGAGAAGCTGTAACCCTTTAATTTTTCGATAAAAATGAAGAAATTTATTGAATCATTAGTTAATATTTGGAAAATCGAGGAACTAAAAAACAGAATCCTTTTAACATTAGGGATTCTTTTAGTTTATCGTTTTGGAGCTCACGTTACACTTCCAGGTATTGATGCTACGCAGTTGACAGGTTTAGCTGGGCAAACAAAAAGTGGTCTAGGATCTATCATTGACATGTTCTCTGGTGGTGCTTTTTCTAAAGCTTCTGTTTTCGCCTTAGGTATTATGCCTTATATTTCTGCTTCGATTGTAGTTCAGCTGATGGGAATTGCGATTCCTTATTTGCAAAAATTACAAAGTGATGGAGAAAGCGGTAGAAAGAAAATTAATCAAATTACGCGTTGGTTGACAATCGGTATATCTTTGATCCAAGGTCCAAGTTATATTTACAATCTGTACAGACAATTGCCTCAAAGTGCATTTTTATTAGGATTTAATTCTATTGAATTTGTGTTTTCTTCAGTAATTATTTTGACAACAGGAACTATATTTGCAATGTGGTTAGGTGAGAAAATCACTGATAAAGGAATCGGAAACGGAATATCGCTATTGATTATGGTAGGTATTTTGGCAAGATTGCCACAAGCATTTATCCAAGAATTTGCTGCCAGAGTTACTAATAATAACGGTGGTCCAATGCTATTGGTGGTTGAAATTATTGTTTGGTTATTAGTAATCATTTCTTGTATCTTGCTAGTAATGGCAATCAGAAAAATCCCAGTTCAGTATGCTCGTCGTACAACATCAGGTGATTTCGAAAAAGATATGATGGGTGGTAACAGACAATGGATTCCATTAAAATTGAATGCTGCCGGTGTGATGCCAATCATTTTTGCTCAGGCAATTATGTTTATCCCTGCTGCAGTTGCTGGTTTGTCAAAATCAGATGCTTCACAATCTATTGTCAGTACATTTAGTAATATGTTCGGTTTTTGGTATAATTTTGTATTCGTGACTTTGATAGTTGTATTTACATTCTTTTATACTGCTATTACTGTTCCTACCAATAAAATGTCGGACGATTTGAAAAGAAGTGGTGGTTTTATTCCCGGTGTTAGACCAGGAGTAGAAACGTCTGACTTTCTTGACAAAGTGATGTCTTTAATTACCTTCCCAGGTTCATTATTTCTTGCCTTAATCGCTGTGTTCCCAGCAATTGTTGTAAGTCTTATGGATGTGCAACAATCTTGGGCAATGTTTTTTGGAGGAACATCATTGATAATTATGGTTGGTGTAGCCATCGACACAATTCAACAAATTAATTCATACTTGTTGAATAAGCATTATGATGGTTTAATGAAAAGTGGCAAAAATAGAAAAGCAGTAGCTTAATATTATGGCAAAACAATCAGCAATAGAACAAGACGGATCAATCATCGAAGCGTTGTCAAATGCAATGTTCCGTGTTGAGTTAGAAAATGGACATATAGTAATTGCTCATATATCTGGAAAAATGCGTATGCATTACATCAAGTTATTACCTGGTGATAAAGTGAAACTAGAAATGAGTCCTTACGATTTGTCAAAAGCAAGAATTACTTATAGATATTAAAGATATTCAAAATGAAAGTAAGAGCATCAGTTAAAAAGAGAAGTGCCGAGTGCAAAATTGTACGAAGAAAAGGCAGATTATACGTAATCAACAAAAAGAATCCTAGATTTAAACAAAGACAAGGATAGTTATGGCAAGAATAGCAGGGGTAGACATCCCAAAAAACAAAAGAGGAGTTATCGCTTTAACCTACATCTTCGGAATTGGTAGAAGTAGAGCAGCTGAGATTTTAGAAAAAGCTCAAGTTAGCCAAGATACAAAAGTTCAAGATTGGAATGATGATGAGAT
The DNA here is from genome assembly GCF_004355225.1 of Flavobacterium nackdongense. Taxonomy (NCBI): domain Bacteria; kingdom Pseudomonadati; phylum Bacteroidota; class Flavobacteriia; order Flavobacteriales; family Flavobacteriaceae; genus Flavobacterium; species Flavobacterium nackdongense. The sequence continues at coordinate 3,406,206 of NZ_CP037933.1, forward strand.
TCACGCAATTCGTGAAGCGGTGTCATTCTTTAAAATTGAAGGTGAACTACGTTCAGAAGTTTCCTTAAACATCAAACGTTTAATGGATATTGGATGTTATAGAGGAATTCGTCATAGATCTGGTCTTCCGTTAAGAGGACAAAGAACTAAGAACAACTCTAGAACAAGAAAAGGAAAAAGAAAAACTGTTGCCAACAAGAAAAAAGCAACTAAATAATAAGTAATATGGCTAAAGCAACTGCAAAAAAACGTAAAGTTATCGTTGAATCAACGGGAGAAGCTCATATTTCTGCTACCTTCAATAACATCATCATTTCGTTAACAAACAAAAAAGGTGAAGTTATTTCTTGGTCGTCAGCTGGTAAAATGGGTTTCAGAGGTTCTAAAAAGAACACTCCGTATGCAGCCCAAATGGCAGCAGAAGATTGTAGTAAAGTAGCGTTAGAAGCTGGACTTAAAAAAGTAAAAGTGTATGTAAAAGGACCAGGAAACGGACGTGAGTCTGCAATCCGTTCTTTGCATAACGGTGGAATTGAAGTTACTGAGATCATCGACGTTACTCCAATGCCGCACAACGGTTGTCGTCCTCCTAAAAGACGTAGAGTATAATACTCAAAATTTAATTATAGTATAACTAGATAGAATAACGATTATCGAAGGATAAGACCTGAATTCATAATCTCTATCTTAAACAATTTAAAATGGCAAGATATACTGGTCCAAGTACAAGAATCGCACGTAAATTCGGCGAAGCAATTTTCGGAGACGATAAAGCTTTCGAAAAAAGAAATTACCCTCCTGGACAACACGGGATGGCAAAAAAAAGAGGAAAAAAATCTGAGTACGCTGTTCAGTTAATGGAAAAGCAAAAAGCTAAATATTCTTATGGAATTTTAGAAAAACAATTCAGAAATTTATTCGAAAAAGCATCAGCTACTAAAGGAGTTACTGGTGAGGTTTTATTACAATTGTGTGAAGCACGATTAGACAACGTAGTTTTCAGAATGGGGATCGCTCCTTCTAGAAGAGGTGCACGTCAAATCGTATCTCACAGACACATTACTGTAAATGGTGAAGTAGTTAATATTCCTTCTTACCACCTTAAACCTGGTGATAAAGTTGCCGTTCGTGAAAAATCTAAATCATTAGAAGCTATCGAGCGTTCATTATCAAATTCAAGTCACGTTTATGAATGGATTACTTGGAATAACGATTTAAAAGAAGGTACTTTTGTTTCTGTACCAGCTAGACTTCAAATTCCAGAAAACATTAAAGAACAATTAATCGTAGAGTTGTACAACAAATAATAATTGACTTAGTCGAAATTTATGGCAATATTTAATTTTCAGAAGCCCGATAAAGTTATCATGATCGATTCAACCGATTTTGAAGGTAAATTCGAATTTAGACCTTTAGAACCTGGTTACGGATTGACAGTAGGTAACGCACTTAGAAGAGTTTTGCTTTCAGCATTAGAAGGTTATGCAATCACCTCGGTTCGCATCGAAGGTGTAGATCATGAGTTTTCTACTATCTCAGGAGTTGTTGAAGACGTTACCGAAATTATTCTAAATCTTAAACAAGTACGTTTCAAACGTCAGATTGAAGATACTGACAATGAGTCAGTGACTATTTCTGTAACTGGAAAAGATCAATTAACAGCTGGTGATTTTCAGAAATTTATTTCAGGTTTCCAAGTTTTGAACCCAGAACTGGTGATCTGTAATTTAGACCCAAAAATCAAACTACATTTCGACTTAACCATCGAAAAAGGTAGAGGATACGTTCCTGCTGAAGAGAACAAAAAACAAAATGCTGCAATTGGAACTATCTTTACTGACTCAATTTTTACTCCGGTAAAAAATGTTAAGTATGCTATCGAAAACTTCCGTGTAGAGCAAAAAACAGATTACGAAAAATTAGTTTTTGAAATCAAAACTGATGGTTCAATCAATCCAAAAGATGCCCTTACTGAAGCTGCCAAAGTTTTAATTCACCATTTCATGTTGTTTTCTGACGAAAGAATTACACTTGAGGCTGACGAAATTGCACAAACAGAATCCTATGACGAAGAGTCATTACATATGAGACAATTGCTTAAAACTAAGCTTGTAGATATGGACCTTTCTGTAAGAGCATTAAATTGCTTAAAAGCGGCAGAAGTTGATACACTTGGAGATTTAGTATCTTTCAATAAAAATGACCTAATGAAATTCCGTAATTTCGGTAAAAAATCTTTAACTGAACTAGACGAACTAGTAGCAATTAAAAATTTAAACTTCGGAATGGATTTAGCAAAATACAAATTAGATAAAGAGTAAATTACTTCATATTTTGCTGTCCAAGGCGGATTGTAGCAAGATGAAGATAAAAAAAATACGTCATGAGACACGGAAAAAAATTCAATCACTTAAGCAGACAGACTGCACATAGAAGTTCTATGTTGGCTAATATGGCTTGTTCTCTTATCGAGCACAAACGTATTAACACTACTGTTGCTAAGGCCAAAGCGCTTAAACAATTCGTTGAGCCATTAATAACAAAATCGAAAGCAGACACGACTCATAACCGTCGTATCGTTTTCGGATACTTGCGTAGCAAATATGCCGTAACTGACTTGTTCAGAGACGTAGCTGCTAAAGTAGGTGACCGTCCAGGTGGATACACTCGTATCATTAAAGTTGGAAATCGTTTAGGAGATAATGCTGATATGGCAATGATCGAATTGGTAGATTTCAACGAACTTTACAACGGAGGTAAAAAAGAAGTTAAAAAAGCAAAAAGCCGTCGTGGTGGAAAAGCTAAGAAAGCAGATGAAGCTGTTGCAGAGACAGTGGCTCCAGTTGCAGAAGCTCCAGCTACAGAAACAGAAGCTCCGGCTGCTGCTGATGAAGCTCCAAAAGAGGCTGCCGAATAATTATGAAAATAATCATTCAATAAAAATCAAGGATAAACTTTTATTAGTTTGTCCTTTTTTTTTGTTTTTTTCGAGCAGAAATCTTGAGTTTTTCAATAACTACTCTTCCCGCTTTTCGTTGCAATCTTTTTCTTTTTAAAGGAAAAAGAAAAAGGATTTCCGCTGCAATCGGGGCTAATTATGACTTTTTATTTTCATTAGAACCACGTCAAAAAACATTAATTTTCAAAAAACGTTGCATCGGCTGTTTTAAAAAATTAAATTTGCAAACAAAAATATTCAATCTCGTGCCACCTCCTTTGGAAAGTGGTTGGGTGTGAGGAAAAACAATAACTACGACGAATGAAACGAAGCAAAGCGAAGTTCCATGAGACCAACAAATAACAATATCTACGACGAATGAAATACACAACACGAAAAAGCGCCATTCTATTATTAAGTGACGGAACCATTTTTCACGGAAAATCTATCGGAATTTCTGGGACAACTTTTGGCGAAGTTTGTTTTAATACCGGAATGACAGGCTACCAAGAAATCTTCACCGATCCTTCATACTTTGGACAAATAATGGTGGCAACCAATGCCCACATCGGAAACTATGGCGTAAACGATAAAGAAATTGAATCGGATAGCATTAAAATTGCCGGATTGGTTTGCAAAAATTTCAGTTTCAATTATTCTCGTGATGATGCTACAGGGAGTTTGGAAGAGTATTTCAAAAAACAAAACCTAATCTGCATTTCTGATGTTGATACCCGAGGTTTGGTAAGTTACATTCGTGACCACGGAGCAATGAACTCGGTTATTTGTACTGACGACACTCCCATCGAAGAACTAAAAGCAGCTTTGGCAAATGTTCCTGATATGAAAGGTTTGGAATTGGCTTCTAAAGTTTCAACCAAAGAACCTTACTTTTTTGGTGAGGAAAATGCAACTTATAAAATTGCAGCCTTAGATTTAGGTATCAAAACCAATATTCTTCGTAACCTTGCCAAAAGAGATTGCTACATCAAAGTGTTTCCTTATGATGCAAAATATTCAGACTTGGCCTCTTTCAATCCAGACGGTTATTTCTTGTCGAATGGACCTGGTGATCCAGATCCGCTTTTTAGCGCCATTGCGGTCGCAAAAGAAATTTTAGCCAATGACAAACCGCTATTTGGAATTTGTTTAGGGCATCAGGTTATTGCTTTGGCCAACGGAATTTCGACCTATAAAATGTTCAATGGCCACCGAGGAATCAATCATCCTGTAAAAAACATCCTAACCGGAAAAGGAGAAATCACTTCGCAGAACCACGGTTTTGCTGTGAATAAAGAAGAATTAGACAATCATCCAGATATGGAAATTACACATTTGCATCTCAATGATGGAACTGTTGCGGGAATGAGGATGAAAAACAAAAATTGTTTCTCAGTTCAATACCATCCAGAAGCCAGCCCAGGTCCTCACGATTCTTCTTATTTGTTTGATCAATTTGTGGAAAATTTAAAAAACTAGATTTATACTTATAGAATTATTGTAGAAAGCTGTCCTTTTGGGCAGCTTTTTTTTATTGGTTTTAGTGTGATGGTAACTTTTTGAATTCGCGGTTTTTTTCTAGTAGAAAATTCATTAGTTTCAATGGATTAGTATTTTTTAAAACTTCTTTTGAATTGGGGTCGGCATCGCAAAATTCAATAAAAAGACCAATTTCTTCGGGTTTTAATTTCAGTATTTCGGCATAATATTTTTCGTCGGTATTCTCTTTGACCAGTTCTTTAAAATCAATTTGATGTATTTTTTTTCTGCTACCTCCAAGGGGAATTGCTACGCCTATGCCATTTTCTATTGTTCCGTCATAAACGCCGTATGGTTTTGGGTTTCGAGCTGCTTTTTCCAATGTTAATTGGTTTGCGATATTTTTATCAAACTTGATCATCGGAAGAGCTTTTTTCTTAATCACAACTACTTCCTCCAATTCTTCTGGTTTCAGTGTCAGGTTAATTACTAGATTGTTATTGTTTACATCTTCTTTGTTTATGCAGATTTTTTTGTAATGATAATTTTTTGAAATAAACATCAGGGAGTCTTTAGCTTCAATTGCAATGCTGAACTCTCCATTTGTATCGGTTTTGGTGGTTTTTTTTGAATTTAAATTTAGGACTTCAATGCCTTGAAGCGGGAAGTTTTCATTTAGGACTTTGCCTTTTTTTAGTTTTTGGGTTTGAGCAAAGCAACCACTGATAGAAAATAGGAAAAATGTTAATAGTAGTTTTTCTTTCATTATTGGGAATTAGTTGATTGTAAAAGTATTCACATCATTCAGAAATAAATCAGAATATCTCTATAAAGTTTTGTTAATAGTACGGACTTAACTTGTATTGTATAACGGAATTCTTATTTTTGTTTAAGCTAAAAAAAATCCATTTCTTAATTCTTAAAGCGTATATTTGAGTCGTTTTTTTTTGATACATTTTTAAGTGTAATAGATCACTTTTCTCCATCTGTTTCAAAAATGAATTACAACATAATTTCGAATAATACTTACAAATAAAAACCAATGAAATTCATTAATAATACAATTGCCCTTACTTTTTTTGTTGTTCTATTTTCTGGCGGAATGGCTATGGCTCAAGAGATTATCAAAGAAAATACTGCTGACACCATCAAGAAAGAGAATGCTGTTAAAAAACAAAAAATCGATGGCGTAATAGCAAAGGTGGGCGATTACATTATTTTGGATTCTGATATTGACAAATCCTATTTGGAAATTTCTAGTCAAGGCGGGTCGATCAAGGATATCACTCGTTGCCAGATTTTAGGCAAAATAATGGAAGACAAATTGTATGCACATCAAGCTGTGATCGATAGTGTTAAGGTTACGGATTCCGAGGTGAAACAAATGATGGACGAAAGACTCAACTATATGGTAGAGCAAATTGGTTCTATGGACAAGGTGGTGAAGTACTACAAAAAAAGTTCTGAAGAAGAATTTCGTACCTATTTCTTTGATGTTTTGAAAGAACAAAAATTGACTTCTGAAATGCAAAAGAAAATCATAGATGGAGTTGAAATTACCCCAGAAGAAGTTCGTAATTTTTTCAAAAGAATTCCTGCAGCGGATTTACCTGTTTTTGGTGCCGAGATGGAAGTGGCACAAATTGTTGTAACCCCAAAAGTATCGGATGTTGAAAAGCAGAAAGTAATTGATAAACTGAAAGAATTCAAAAAGGAAGTGTTAGCAGGAGAATCAAGTTTCGCTACCAAAGCGGTTTTGTATTCTCAGGATCCCGGTTCAAGGGCAACAGGTGGGTATTATAAAATGAATAGAAAAACACAATTTGTCAAGGAATTCAAGGAAGTAGCATTTAGTCTTCAACAAGGAGAAATTTCAGAGCCCTTTGAAACAGATTTTGGCTATCACATTATTTATGTCGAAAAAATTAAAGGACAAGATGTAGAATTGCGCCATATTTTATTAATTCCAGCGGTAACTGCAGATGATTTAAAAGCAGCCAAAGAAAAAATCACTTTAATCAGAAAACGAATTACAGACAAAGAAATTACTTTTGACCAAGCGGCTAAAACAATGTCTGACGAAAAAGAAACTAGGACTAATGGAGGAGCATTGATTAATCCGAAAACGCAAGATACTCGTTTCGAATTGACCAAAATGGATCCTACCTTGTACAGTCAGGTATCCAATTTAAAAGACAATGATATTTCAATGCCTTTGTTGGATGAAGATCAGTCGGGTAAGAAAAAATACAAGTTGATCACAGTTACCAATAGAATTAATGAGCACACGGCAGATTATGCTAAAGATTATATCAAAATCAAAGAGTTGGCTTTGAAAGAAAAACAAATCAAGGCTATAGGAAAATGGTTTGATGATAAAATCAAAGACACTTATATCAAAATCAATGGCGAATACAGAGAGTGTACTTTTACCAATAATTGGCTTAAGAAATAGTGTTCAGTGTTCAGTTTTGAGTGTTCAGTGAGTGCAGTTTAGCATTCTAAAATATGCAATCTGTAATCTGCAATCTAAAATCTAAAATCAAAATGTCCGACGTAGCAGCAATACATAATCTGGTTCAAAAAAGGAACGATTTAAAGGCCGAAATCGCAAAGATTATTGTGGGTCAAGATGATGTGGTTGATCAAATTTTACTTTGTATATTTTCAGGCGGTCACGCACTTTTAGTTGGAGTTCCAGGTTTGGCAAAAACATTAATGGTTAATACTTTGGCTCAAGCATTAGGTTTGGATTTCAAACGGATACAATTCACACCTGATTTAATGCCTTCGGATATTTTAGGAAGTGAAATATTGGATGAAAATCGTCAATTCAAATTCATTAAAGGGCCTATTTTTTCGAATATTATTCTGGCTGACGAAATCAACAGAACACCACCAAAAACACAAGCTGCTTTACTTGAAGCGATGCAAGAGCGTTCCGTTACTATTGCGGGTCAAAACTATAAATTAGCTTTGCCTTATTTTGTGTTGGCAACCCAAAATCCAATTGAACAGGAAGGAACTTATCCTTTGCCCGAAGCGCAATTAGATCGTTTTATGTTTGCTATTAAACTTGATTATCCATCCTTTGAAGAGGAAGTTCAAGTGGTCAAACGTACTACATCTGATTCTAATTCGACCGTAAATTCATTGTTTTCTGCTCAAGAAATTATCGATTTTCAACATTTGATTCGCCGAATTCCGGTTGCCGATAATGTGATTGAATATGCGGTAACCTTAGTGAGCAAAACACGTCCGGATAATATTTTGTCTAATGAATATGTCAAAAATTATCTTGATTGGGGCGCAGGGCCACGAGCTTCGCAAAATTTAATTTTGGCGGCCAAAGCCAATGCCGCTTTCAACGGAAAGTTTTCTCCCGATATCGAAGATGTAAAAGCGGTAGCCACAGGAATTCTCCGTCACCGAATCATCAAGAACTACAAAGCCGATGCTGAGGGAATTACCGAAGAAATGATTATTGATAAACTGTTGTAGCAAAGAGCTCAACTAGAGCAAATTTTTCGTTTTATTTGTTCGATTCTTTTCTTAAAATTCAATCGATGTAGTTTTGGTAAATTTGCAAGTGAATTAATTTGCAGATTTGTTGATTTTTAGTCTTTTTTTAGGTTATTTTTTAATTTTATTAGTCTATTTTGAATATTTAGTAATAATAATTTTTGAAAACAGGTCTTTTATTCTATTCTTTTTAATTCTCATCTTTAATTATTAAATTTGCCTGTTACAATAAAATAAATACTTTACAAGGCTTTTGATTTTGAAGTAATCAAGATATTTAGCCTTTAACACCACAAATAGTTCACACATGGAAACTTACAGCGATTACATTCAGGAAATCGAAGAAAGAAAAAGTCAAGGTCTTCATCCAAAACCAATTGACGGAGCAGAATTGCTTAGCGAAATCATAGCGCAAATAAAAGACGTACATAATGAAAATAGAGCGGATTCTCTGAATTTCTTTATTTACAATACCATTCCGGGAACCACAAGCGCTGCTGGAGAAAAAGCGAAGTTTTTGAAGGAAATTATTCTTGGTGAATCTGTAGTAAATGAAATTACACCAACATTTGCATTTGAACTTTTGTCACACATGAAAGGCGGTCCTTCGATCAAAGTACTGCTTGACTTGGCTTTAGGTAATGATGCTGCGATTGCAAATGAAGCTGCAAAAGTACTCAAAACACAAGTTTATCTTTACGAAGCAGATACCGAGCGTTTGGTTCAAGCGTTCGAAAGTGGAAACGAAGTTGCTAAGGAAATTTTAGAAAGTTATGCCAAAGCAGAATTTTTTACAAAATTGCCAGCGGTCCCAAATGAAATTAAAGTAGTGACTTATATTGCAGGCGAAGGAGATATTTCAACCGATTTGTTGTCCCCAGGAAACCAAGCGCACTCTAGATCAGATCGTGAACTTCACGGTAAATGTATGATTTCGCCTAAAGCGCAAGACGAAATTAAGGCATTGCAAGCACAACATCCCGACAAAAGTGTGATGTTAATCGCCGAAAAAGGAACTATGGGTGTGGGTTCATCCAGAATGTCAGGTGTCAATAACGTGGCGCTTTGGACAGGCAAGCAAGCAAGTCCTTACGTACCATTTGTGAATTTTGCGCCAATTGTAGCAGGTACCAATGGCATTTCTCCAATTTTCTTGACCACTGTTGATGTGACAGGAGGTATTGGTCTTGACCTTAAAAACTGGGTTAAAAAATTGGATGAAAATGGCAATCTAATTCGCAACGAAAGTGGCGATCCTATTCTTGAAGAAGCCTATTCTGTGGCGACTGGAACTGTGTTGACCATTAATATTAAAGAAAAGAAATTGTATAATGGCGACAAAGAACTAATCGATATTTCGAAAGCTTTTACGCCTCAGAAAATGGAATTCATCAAGGCTGGTGGTTCGTACGCGATTGTATTTGGTAAAAAATTACAAACATTTGCAGCTAAAACTTTAGGCATCGAAGCACCTCTTGTGTATGCTCCATCAAAAGAGATTTCTCATGAAGGACAAGGCCTAACAGCGGTAGAGAAAATATTCAATAATAATGCAGTTGGTACCACGCCTGGTAAAGTTTTACACGCCGGTTCCGACGTCCGTGTAACTGTAAATATCGTAGGTTCGCAAGATACTACAGGTTTGATGACAGCTCAAGAATTAGAGTCAATGGCTGCGACAATAATTTCGCCAATCGTTGACGGTGCATACCAATCCGGTTGTCACACCGCTTCGGTTTGGGATAAAAAAGCGCAGGCCAATATTCCAAAATTGATGCAATTTATGAACGATTTCGGATTAATCACGGCTCGTGACCCGAAAGGAGTTTACCACGCAATGACCGATGTGATTCATAAAGTCTTGAATGATATTACGGTAGATGAGTGGTCTATCATTATTGGTGGTGACTCGCATACTAGAATGTCAAAAGGGGTTGCTTTTGGTGCAGACTCTGGAACAGTAGCTCTTGCATTAGCAACGGGTGAGGCTTCCATGCCTATTCCGGAATCAGTAAAAGTAACTTTCAAAGGCGAAATGAAAACCTATATGGATTTTCGTGATGTAGTTCACGCGACTCAATCACAAATGCTAAAACAGTTTGGTGGCGAAAACGTATTTCAAGGGAAAATTATCGAGGTACATCTCGGTACGCTTACTGCCGACCAAGCGTTTACCTTTACAGATTGGACTGCCGAAATGAAAGCAAAAGCTTCTATTTGTATTTCTGAAGACGATACTTTAATAGAATCATTGGAGATTTCTAAGTCAAGAATTCAAATTATGATTGATAAAGGGATGGACAATCACATCCACGTTCTCAAAGGATTAGTCGCTATTGCCAATAAAAGAATTGCAGAGATTAAATCGGGTGAAAAACCAGCTTTGACGCCAGACGCAAATGCAAAATACTACGCTGAAGTTGTAGTCGATTTGGATCAAATTGCAGAGCCAATGATTGCAGATCCAGATGTGAATAATGCGGATGTTTCCAAGCGATATACGCACGATACCATCAGACCACTATCTTTCTATGGCGGTACGAAAACAGTAGATCTTGGATTTATTGGTTCTTGTATGGTGCACAAAGGCGATATGAAAATTCTTGCCCAAATGCTTAAAAATATTGAAGCTCAAAATGGTAAAGTGGAATTCAAAGCACCTCTTGTTGTTGCTCCACCAACGTATAACATTGTTGATGAATTGAAGGCAGAAGGCGATTGGGCAGTTTTACAAAAATACTCCGGTTTCGAATTCGATGACAATAATCCTAAAGCTGTGGCACGTACAGAATACGAAAAAATGCTTTATTTAGAGCGTCCAGGTTGTAATCTTTGTATGGGTAATCAGGAGAAAGCGTCCAAAGGTGACACGGTGATGGCAACGTCTACGCGCCTTTTTCAAGGAAGGGTTGTTGAAGATAAAGAGGGTAAAAAAGGTGAGTCTTTACTTTCCTCTACACCAGTTGTGGTCTTATCCACAGTGCTCGGAAGAACCCCGTCTATCGAAGAATATGTGGCTGCTGTCAAAGGGATTAATCTAACCAAGTTTGCACCACCTCATAAACTTTTAGCTAAATAATCAGTTTAAACACTAAAAACTCTCAAGGAAGCTTGGGAGTTTTTTTATTTTTTTTCAATTTTTAGAAGGAGCTAATCCAGCTATCCGTTACAATCTTTATTGCCGAACACCGGCAATAAAGGATTTTCACTGCACACGAGCGTAGCGAACTGGCGAAGCAATCTGGGCTAGGGTATTGTTTTTCAAAACATTAAAAATGAATTATAAGCCCATTTTTTATAGAAATAATTTTTAACGTTAGTCTAAGTACAACTAGCTAAAATAAAACTTAAATTTAGAACCAAAACCAATATAATTATCACCTTTCAAAATTATACCCATTATGAAACCAATTGCGATACTTTTAATTTTATTTTTTGCAGGACAAACTTTTGCGCAAACCAACGTAAAACGCAATCTGAAACCTTCTGATGTATACCGTTTGCAAAACTTGAGTGATCCTCGTGTTTCACCAGATGGGAGTTGGGTGGCTTATACACTTTCGACTGTTGATTCTGTAAAGAACAAAAGAAATTCGGATATCTGGATGGTTTCTTGGGATGGCAAAGAATCTATCCAACTTACCAATAGCCCAGAAAGTGAATCTCAACCCAATTGGAGCCCTGACGGCAAATATTTGTCATTTGTATCTTCCAGAAACGGGCTCAAAGGGAGTCAAATATGGATTATGAATAGACGTGGAGGCGAGGCAAAACAATTGACTGATATCAAAAAAGGGGACTTAGATGATTATGAATGGTCTCCAGATGGAACCAAAATAGCTTTGACTATCAAAACCCAATTGGATACGGCAAAAGTAAAAACTCCAAAACCAATTGTGATCGATCGTTATCATTTCAAACAAGATATTGAAGGCTATCTTACTCGAAAACCAACCCATCTATATCTTTATGACATTGCAACCAAAAAAATGGATACGCTCACCAAAGGGAATTTTGACGAAAAGGAACCGAAGTGGTCGCCTGACGGGTCAAAAATCGCTTTTTTAAGTAATCGCAGCACCGATCCAGACAGAAACGAAAATACGGATATTTGGGTGATTGATGCCAAGAAGGATGCCGCAATCAAACAAATAACAACCTGGACAGGATCGGATACATCGCTGCAGTGGAGTCCTGACGGTAAGCAAATTGCCTACTTAAGATCAACTTCGCCGGATAATTATATAATGTACGATCAAAATGTTTTGTGTGTTGTTTCTTCGAATGGCGGAGAACCAAAAGTATTGTCAAAAACTTTAGACAGACCAGTCGGAAGTCCAAGATGGACACAGACCGGATCGTCGGTAATGGCTGTGGTGACTGACGATAGAACGAGATATGTTGCTGAATTTTCAGCTACTGATGCTAAAATGAATAAAATCGTAAGTGGCAATCGTAGTTTTACAACCCTAGAACGCCATCCTTCTGGTAGTTTTCTCGTTAGTATGAGCGATTCACAAACACCGACAGAAATTTATGCTCTCGAAGGAGGTGCGGTCCGTCGTTTGACAAAACATCAAGACGCGTTTTTAGAAAAATTACAACTGGCCAGTGTCGAAGGCTTTACATCAAAAAGCAAAGACGGGATGTTGGTTTCAAATCTGCTGTATCGCCCTGCGAATGCTGTAATTGGGAAAAAGTTACCCACTATTTTCTATATTCACGGTGGTCCTGTGGGGCAAGACGAATATAGTTTTGATCTTACTCGACAAATGTTGGCAGCGGCTGGTTATGCTGTCGTAGGCGTCAATTATAGAGGTTCCAACGGACGCGGTTTGGATTTTTGTAAAGTTATTTCTGGTGATTGGGGTAACAAGGAAGTCTTAGATATCTTGGGTGCAGCAGATTATTTGGTGCAAAAGGGTATTGCAGATCCCGATAAATTAGGAATTGGAGGATGGAGTTATGGCGGAATTTTGACCGATTATACCATAGCAACGGATACTCGTTTTAAAGCGGCTGCAAGCGGAGCTGGAGTGGCAATGGTTTCCTCAATGTATGGAGTCGATCAGTATATCCTGCAGTATGATAATGAAATTGGACAACCTTGGAAGAATTTTGATAAATATATTGCGCTTTCCTATCCTTTTTTGAAAGCGAACAAAATCAAAACGCCTACGCAGTTCATGGTCGGCGAAAGTGATTTTAATGTGCCTGCTGTGGGTAGTGAGCAAATGTATCAGGCCTTTAAATCTATCGGAATACCAACAGAACTTATTATCTATCCGGGGCAGTTTCACGGCATTACAAATCCGAGTTTTCAAAAGGATCGTTTTGAACGTTATTTGACTTGGTTCAATACCTATTTGATGAAAAAATAGCAAAGCTACTGGTTTAGGATGTTGATTCTGGGGTTTATACATTTTTAGATACTCTTTAACGCTCAAAGCTAACAAAAGTAATATCTTTGCATTCCTTAAAAAGGAGCAGTTTATAGCGGTATTAATTAGTAATTATTGGTTCAACGGCTGTAAAATTTGCGATATTGTTAGCTTTTAGGTGTAATTTAATTGATTGAAATGAAGGGTTTTAAATGGATTGTATTCGTATTTCTTATCAGTAGTGTATCTGTTTTTTCTCAAGAGAACTACACTCAACATGCAGTTGCTAAAGGCGAAACCGTTAGCGAAATTGCAAAGAAATATAAGGTTACAACTGCAGTTATTTATGAACTTAACCCGGATGCTGTTAATGGAATTAAGCCAAAAACAGTTTTGTTGATTCCTATTTCTAAAGTCAAAATACCAAAAAATAATAGGTCGGAGGTGTCTTCAGCAATGCCAACTGCCACCCACGAAGTTTTGCCAAAGGAAACCGTCTATGGAATAGCAAAGCAAGCAAATATCAGTGTTGCTCAATTGTATAGTATTAATCCTAACTTAGAAAAGGAGGGACTTAGGATAGGTCAATCTATTAAAGTTCCGCAAACTGCTGAGGATAAATTAGCAGCTACTTCAGCAAGCACCAAAGTCGCAGATAATATTCAGTCGAACGAGTCAGAAAAGAACATTTCAAAGGATAAAGTGGCTAGCAATGCGATTGATGATGATAAAGTCGAGGTTCAAAACAGTGAAACAACACACGAAGTTATGCCTAAAGAATCTTGGTATTCTATTTCCAGAAAGTACGGAATCACAGTAGCTGCATTGCAAAAAGCCAATCCAAATATTGATAAATCATCTTTAAGGCTAGGGCAAAAGATTGATATTCCGGCCAATTTGAATACCAATTCAAAACAACTTAGCGCGATTGTTCAAGAGAAAAAGGAGCAAAATAAGGAAACTGTTTCTACTAAAAAGGAGTCTATGCAACCTCAAGTAGTTAGTCCAAAACCTGTTCAGGCGACAGCAGATATCAAAGAGGCGAATACAACAACTCACATTGTTTTGCCAAAGGAATCCTTGTATTTCATATCCAGAAAATATGGGATTTCGGTTGCAGAAATTCAAAAAGCGAATCCTGAATTAGGAACTAAATCATTAAAAGCGGGACAAAAAATTACCATTCCAGCAAAAAATAAAGTCGTTTTGCCTGAGGTCGAAAAGAAAGAGGATATAGAGATAAAAGCGACTGCAGTGGTTGTCGAAAAACCCAAAGAAGAGACCGTTATTCCAACTGAAAATGTAATTACACATGAAGTTTTGCCCAAGGAAACCAAGTACGGAATTGCGAAAAAATATGGTCTTTCAGTTACTGAATTGGAAAAACAGAATCCTTCAGTTGTCAAAAAGTTATTGGTAGGTTCGGTGCTTAAAATTTTTACCTCGGTTGTTGTAGAGAAAACCCTTGAGGTTGAAAAGGCGATTGCGCTTGAGGGAGCATTTGTCAAAGAAAAGTTTGAAAATAAAGAAATGAGTATGGTGCACGACGCCGTTTTTGTCGAGCAGTTGATTTCGCGAGCTTCAGAGAATATGGGCACCCGATATCGTTCTGGCGGCACCACTACCGAAGGTTTTGATTGCTCTGGATTAATGTGTTATACTTTTGCCAATACGGATGTTAAATTGCCAAGGTCTTCTGGGGAGATGGCTGAATTTGGTTCAAAAATAGACATTCAAAATGCGCAAAAAGGCGATTTGATTTTCTTTAAAACCAGAGGAAGTGGCCGAATAAACCATGTAGGAATGGTTGTCGAAGTGCTCGATGGCGAAATTAAATTTATTCATTCTGCCACTCACGGAGGTGTGATGATATCTTCTACCAAAGAATCGTATTACGAAAGGAATTTGGTGCAGGTGAATCGGGTGCTGTAATTCTTGCTATGCGGTTTTCGTTTTCACTTGATGGATGTTTTTTACCGCATTCGTTGCGCTTCCAATGAAATATATCTTAACAATGCACTGCTACCGCGGAACTCTTTCGTAACTGATTTTATTTTTCAACGGATTGAAATTCGGTGCTACAAACTAGGTCTTTCCGACAGAAATTATGCAAAGAGCCATTGGTTTGGTTTATAATTTTTTGTCCTAAAAAATTTAAATATAGGTAAGGTGTTGTTTAGATTTAACAACTTTTTGAAAGTTGTCAAATCTTGTGGTGTTAGACCGCGTGAGGGATGGCAGTGGAGCTCTTTTTATTTTTCAATTGCTATGCAATTGAAAAATAAAAAAGCGGGAACGTACAGCCCGACCCGAAGTTTTTCACGAAGGGGCACGCCCAAAAGAAGATTTTGTTGGTAAATGCGGGCATTGATTTTATGGAAAGTTCTATATTTGGATGTGTTTTTTTGTTTGTGCGTTTTTTCATTTACCTTTGCCTCTGATAAAAAATAGCTGTTCCTTATAAATATATCTTTTCTCGATGAGAATTTCTTTGCTGCTGGTTTTTTTGTGTTGCTCTTCTTTGCTTTTTTCTCAAGAGAAAAACAGTAATAAACCCAACTTATTGGATAATTTAATTGGTAAGGATTCCGTCAATCCTAAAGCGCCCGTGGCTACTATTGATATGTATCGAGCGATTACTTTGGAGCGCGACACGACTTATATCGATACTTCGCTCACGATTCAGAAAAAGTACAGTCATAATTATTTGCGAAAAGATCTTTTTGGACTTTTGCCTTTTCCTAACGAGGGGCAAACCTACAATACCTTGCAATACAGTTTGACTTCTTTTTCGCCACTTCCTGAGTTTGGATTCAAAGCCAAGCATTTTAATTTTCTGGAAGCCAATCAAATTCGATATTATTCGGTGGCGACTCCGGTGACCGAATTGTATTTTAAATCGGTGATGAAAAAAGGGCAAAATGTAGACGCTTTTTTTGCTGTAAACACCTCTAAAAGATTCAATTTTTCGTTGGCATACAAAGGATTACGCTCCGAGGGGAAATACGTGAATCAGCTCACTAGCACGGGGAATTTTAGGTTTACCACAAGTTATAATACCAAAAACAAACGCTATTTTGCCAATGCTCATTTCACGGGTCAAGATTTGATGAATGAGGAAAACGGCGGAATCACTACGGCAGAAGATTT
Organism: Flavobacterium nackdongense; assembly: GCF_004355225.1. Classification (NCBI taxonomy): domain Bacteria; kingdom Pseudomonadati; phylum Bacteroidota; class Flavobacteriia; order Flavobacteriales; family Flavobacteriaceae; genus Flavobacterium; species Flavobacterium nackdongense. The sequence goes on from NZ_CP037933.1 coordinate 3,422,676, forward strand.
TGAAAGTGGTAACACTGCGTTTTTACAAAGAGATCGATTGGAGGTATTTTTGACCGATGCTAGGTCGTTTTTGAAAGGGAAACGCGTGTTTTTAGACCATGTTTTTCGGATAAATCCAACGGAAGGCAATAATAATTTGTATGTAAGCCATCAGTTCAATTACGAGAATAAATTTTTTGAATACAATCAGCCAACAGTAGCATCGAGTGTGGGAGGAACTGCGGTGTATCGTTTTGGGGAATCTTACAAAACCAGCAATATCAACGACCAAACGCATTATAATAAAACTTATAATAAACTGGGATTGACTTATGAAAATACCACTTTAGGAAAGTTCAATTTTTATCTGGATGATTTCTTCAGCAATTATTATTACAACCAAATATTGATACTAGATTCGGAAACAGTGCCAGCCTCATTGAGCCGAAGAATTGATTGTTATGGAGGTCAGTATGAATATAGAAAAAATAAATGGACGGGAAATTTTCTGTTATCAAGATCGCTGACCAATCAATCGCTCTCCAATTTAGATGCGAAAATGCAATATGAATTGAATGATGAAACTTTGCTTTCGTTCCAATATCAAAACATCAATAAGTTGCCGAATGACAACTATAATTTGTATCAAAGTAGTTATGTGAATTACAATTGGTCGAACGATTTCAAGAATGAAAAAATAAATTCTATCATTGCCAATGCTCATTCGCCTTGGGTCAATGTGTCCGTGCAATATTCGACTCTAAATGACCATTTGTATTTTGTAGATGTAACAACTGCTGCTCAAATGGCGGAGCGACAGCAAATTGTTGCACCTGCGCAATATGCCAACACGATTAATTATTTGTCGGTAAAAGCCAATAATGAGTTCAGATTTGGAAAATTTGCCTTAGAAAATACGCTGCTCTATCAAAAAGTAGATCAATCGGATTTGGTGCTGAACGTTCCGGAATTTGTTACCAGAAACACGTTTTATTTCTCGCAAAATTTGTTTCGCAAGGCCTTGTTTTTTCAAACCGGAATTACCTTGAACTATTTTACAAATTATTTCGGCAACGAATACAATCCGGTTATAGGCGAGTTTTTTGTTCAAAACCAAAAAGAAATCGGAAATTATGCCAATTTAGATTTCTTCCTTAATGCGCGAATTCAAAGGACTCGAATCTATTTTACTTTGGAGCATTTCAACTCTTCGCTTTCGGGATACAATTATTATTCATCGCCTAATAATCCCACTGGAGATTTCATCATTCGCTTTGGATTGGTTTGGAATTTTTTCCAGTAGTTTTTAAGTGACCACTTCAAAAATCTAAAATCTAAAATCTGCAATCTGCAATCAAAATGACTTTCACCGCTATAGATTTCGAAACAGCAACTGCCTATCATCCTTGTTCGGTGGGGATTGTTACGGTCGAAAACGGAATTATTGTTGATGAATTTGTGACTTTAATACAACCGCCACGAAACGAATACAATCCCTTTACGATTGCGGTTCACGGAATTTATCCTCGTGATACTGCGAATGCTAAAACCTTCTTGCAGGTCTTTCCTGAGATTCAAAAGCGATTGCAAAACCGTGTGGTAGTTGCGCATAACGAAAGTTTCGACCGAAATGTTTTGGCCAAATCGATGGCACTTTATGGCTTGAATTATGAAGATTTGAATATTGGCTCGAGATGGCAATGCACCGTAAAAATCTACAAAGCCAAAGGTTTGAAGCCGACAAAATTAAGCGATTGCTGCCGTGCAATGCAGATAGAACTCAATCATCACGAAGCCTTATCCGATGCTCGAGCCTGCGCCAAATTGTATTTGTTGCGGTGAAAACTACTAATACTGTCTATTAGTTCTTTTAAAAAAAAGACCTATGAGGTTTTTAAAACCTCATAGGTCTGATTGTTTAGAAAAAGCAGGTTTGTTCAACCCAGTATTTCTAATCACTGTTATCCGATGAAATGCAAGTATAGTCCCTACGGGACAAATTTACTATTCGTAATCCTTTCGCTACCAACATTTAACCTCTACAAGGTATGCTCCGTTAGGAGCAAAATGTTGGTAGTCAAAAAACAAGTCATTCGCCCTCTAATGTCCCGTAGGGACTATATTTGTTGGAGATTTTAGTTTCATTACAATTTTAATCGGACAACATTGATTTCTAATAGTAAATCTAGTTTTTTAGGTATTTTTCTAAAAACTGATCTTGTTCCCAAAGCAAATGCAAAATATTGTCTTTTGCGGCATATCCGTGTGCTTCTTTTGGTAATAAAACCAATCGAACTGGCGCTCCAAGTCCTTTCAAAGCTTGGTAATAGCGTTCGGATTGTAAAGTAAAAGTACCTGGATTATTGTCGGCATCTCCGTGAACCAATAAGAGCGGCGTTTTCATTTTATCGGCAGTCATAAACGGTGACATTTCATTGTACACATTAGGAACGTCCCAATAATTGCGTTGCTCACTTTGGAATCCAAACGGAGTTAAAGTTCGGTTATAGGCACCACTTCTTGCAATTCCGCAAGCAAACAAATTGCAGTGCGACAATAAATTGGCAGTCATAAAAGCGCCATAAGAATGACCACCAATAGCTACTTTTTTGCGATTGATATAGCCTAAATTATCTACTGCATTGATCGCAGCTGCAGCATCATCAATCAATTGTGTAATGAAGGTATCATTAGGTTCTGTAGTTCCTTCGCCGATAATTGGGAAAGAGGCATCGTCTAATACAGCATAGCCTTTGGTAACCCAATATACAAACGAACCATAATTTGGAAAAGTGAATTCATTTGGATTCTTATCGCTTTGCCCTGCTGAGCTTTTGTCTTTAAATTCAGCTGGATAGGCCCAAATTAATAAGGGTAGTTTTTCTTTTTTGGCTCTGTCATAACCCACAGGCAAATACAAAGTTCCCGATAAATCAACGCCATCTTTACGTTTGTATTTAATCACCTCTTTATATACATTTTTGATGCTTTCGAAAGGATTTTTAAAAGAAGTAATTTGGGTTAACTTGTCTTTTAATTTGATGTTTCTGAAATAGTAATTTGGATAATCGTTTTTGGATTGAATGAGCACTAAAACTTCTCCTTTTTTGAAATCTTCAATCGACAATAAATCTTCTTTTTTGTCTTTTATTTTCGAAGTGTAAAGACGTTTGGATTGCAATGTTTTTAGATTGTATTCATCTATAAAAGGAAACTGTCCGTCTTTGGTATTTCCTTCGCCAATTAAATAAGCATTGTCATTTTCGATCGCTAAAACATAACGGTTGAATTTATTTTTTTTCATTTCGAAATTCCCGGGATCCGAATAGATATCTTGAGAATTTCTGTCGAAGATAATTTTAGGAGTTTGGTTGGGATTGGATGGATTTATCAAATACGTTTTAGTATTTCGCGTGTCATACCAATTATCGGTAATGATTGCGGTGGTTTCATTGCCCCAAATTATTCCTCCATAACGTTGTTGTGTTTTGACTAATGAAGTTGGTTCCGCCGTAAATGGAGCATTCCATTGAAAAACTTCGTCCCTGTACTCCGCTTTAATAGCTTGGTCTCCTTGATCGAGTGCTACAACAAAGGTTAGGGTCGCAGCTTGGTCTGCACGCCAACTCATATTTCGTTTTCCTTTTCGAACCGAGGAAAATCCCTTTGGCATAATTTCAGTCAATGGTACTTCGTTGACCACTTTTACCTCTTTTCCTGAAGCATCATAAATTGTCGTAGTTTGTGGAAAACGATTTAATGGAACTATATAGGAATAGGGACGTTGAATTGTGGTTAGCATCAAATAATTGCCGTCTGGCGAAAAACTTTCTCCTGTATAAATGGCACCCGATTTGAACAATTCTGATTTTCCTGAGAGCGAAATTTTATACAATTCAGAAGTGACCATGGTTTCAAAATTTTGTTCGTCAAGTTTGTTTTTTAATAAATCGGGATAGGTTCTGTTTTGTGATTTTGAACCATCAGAAACAGAAACTGTTGGGCCTTTTGGCAAATCTTTTTTAGCGTCAATCAAGGCAGGGCGGTTGGCGGGTAATACTTTTACCAATAAAGTTTCGTTGTCTTTCATCCAATTGAATGGACTTCCCAGATTAGCATTCAAATTGTCTTTTGTGATTTTTTTAGCTGAAGCAGTAGCAACATCAATAACCCATAATTCAACGCCAGAATTTGTGGTGTTAGTAAAGGCTATTTTTGTCTCGTCAGGTGACCAAGATACATTGGTGATTTTTGGGTTTTCAGGCAAACCACTGACTTGAATTTCATTTTTATCACTGATTTTTCTGATTTTTAAATTATTGACGTAGTTCACAGAACTAGAAATATTCGTTATCGGATTGATTCGCAATCCTCCCAAACGCATTTCTTCCTGATTTAATTCGTCGAGTGTTTTGTAGGTATTTCGATAACTCAAAAGCATGTATTGCTTTTTGGTGTCCATACTTACTGCTGGAGCTCTTTGAAAATCTGCAAGGGCTAAAATTTCAGCCGAAGGTTTTTGAAAATTGATGTTTTCCTGTGCGATTCCAATGTGGTAAAATCCAAATAATAATAAAGAAAGAAAAATTGATTTCATAAGATTTAATTTTAGTGAAAACTGGAAGGCAAGTTATGAAAATCAGTGAGATTAATGTTAATGGTTTAAAAATAAATTTACTACTTTAGTATTTAATCTACAGGCCAAAAATGAAAGAAGATTTTCTCCATTATCTCTGGAAATTTAAGAAGTTCGACACTTTGAATTTGAAAACGTTCAATGGAGAAGAAATTACCATAATCCAAGTTGGACAATATTTAGAATTGGCTGGTCCTGATTTTTTCAATGCACAACTCATTATTGGCGAGCAGAAATGGGCAGGAAATGTCGAAATTCATCTCAAATCCTCCGATTGGTATGTGCATCATCACGAAAGAGACGAAGCGTATGAAAATGTTATTCTTCACGTGGTTTGGGAACACGATACCGAAATTTTCAGAAGCAACAATTCCGAAATTCCCGTTTTGGAACTCAAAAAATATGTTGATGCAGCGGCACTTTCAAATTATCAATCGTTGATGGCGCCAAAATCTTGGATTTATTGCGAAAAGCAACTTAAAAATTGTGACGAATTTTTGTTGAAAAATTGGCAAGAACGCTTGTTTTTCGAACGATTAGAACGAAAATCAAAATCCATTTTTGAGTTATTACAACAGACCAATTCGGACTGGGAAGCTGTTTTATTTTGCCTTTTAGCCAAGAATTTTGGGTTGAATACCAATGGTGAGATCTTTTTGAAAATTGCCCAATCCATTCCGTTTTCCATTATAAGAAAAGAAAGTTTCGAAGTCGAAAACTTAGAGGCTTTACTCTTGGGAAATGCCGGTTTAGTAGATGCTGAAAAGGAAGATAATTATTTCAAGGATTTAAAATTCAGGTATTTTTATTTGTTGCACAAATACCAAATGGAGAAAAAGGTCGTCGAACCCGTTCAGTTTTTCAAACATCGTCCTGATAATTTTCCAACCATCCGCTTGTCGCAATTGGCCAATTTATACCACATTCATCAAAATTTATTTTCTATAATCAATTCGTCAAATTCGGTTAAAAGAATTTACGAAATTTTTGATGTCTCGACTTCCGATTATTGGCAAAATCATTATCAGTTTGACAAAGAAAGCCCGAAAAAGAAGAAGAAAATTTCCAAATCTTTTGTTGATTTAATCATTATCAATACAATAATTCCACTTCAATTTGCGTATGCCAAAAGTCAAGGCAAGGAAAATTCAGAGGATATAATTCAATTGATAAACGAAGTTAATGCGGAGAAAAATGCGATTATAGACAAGTTTAGTTCCTTTGGAATTCCATCAAAAAGTGCCTTAGCATCGCAATCATTATTGCAACTCAAAAACGAATATTGCAATAAAAGCCGTTGTTTAGAATGCGCCATTGGAATGGAATTATTAAAGAATAATTCCTAATTTTACACGAAATTGAACAAAGTGAAAGCGGTATTACAACTCAAATATTTTTTCGAAAAACATGGTTTTCATGTGTCATCACGTTTGGCTGATAAGTTGGGAATGCGTGTTTCTGATGTGAGATTGTTTTTTATCTATATTAGTTTCGTGACTGCTGGTTTGTGGTTTGGGGTCTATTTGACGCTTGCGTTCTGGATTCGGTTGAAAGATTTAATTCGTGGTAAACGTTCTTCAGTTTTTGATTTGTAAGCATCAGTTTGCAATAAAAAAGGGATTATAAAGTTTTGAAACTCTATAATCCCTCTGCACAGTCTTTTTGGTTTTAAAGTATTCTTACTTTTTTATAGCTAAAGGCATATATTACTGCATGTAGCGCTGCAAAAAATAATGAAAAATAGAATAAGAAATGATCGTCAAGTGCTGCGTCGCTATGATGAATAAATGCAATGACAATTAGGGCCAGAACCATTCCTAGACCTGAACTAGCCACGGTTTTGTAACTTCTAAGACTAAAATGACCTTTGTTTAATTTACTATGTTTCATTCCGTAGAACAAATACAAATCGAAACCAATCATCATCCAAACGATAAGTCGAATCCAAGTGTCTAATGGTAAAAAGACCATCATAAACAGGCAAACAGCCACTCCGGCAATTGGCACAAATGGCACGAGAGGAGTTCTGAAAGCTCTTGGTGCTTCAGGCATTTTTTTACGCATAATTAATACCCCAATACAAACTAAAATAAAGGCAAATAAGGTTCCAATACTTGTCATTTCCCCGACAACTCTTGCTGGAATAAAGGCAGCAAAAAGACTCACAATGACCATAAATAATAAATTATTTTTGGCTGGAGTTCTAAATTTCGGATGCACCTCAGAGAATATTTTTGGCATTAAACCATCCTTACTCATCGAGAAAAACACTCTGCTTTGTCCCATCAGCATTACTAGTATAACAGATGCGTAGCCTCCTAAGATGGCTAATAGAATCGCATTGTTTAGCCAAGGGTAGGCTGGAGTAATCATTCCGTCAGGACCCGCTGTACCCATTGCTTCAACAGCCACTGCTACAGGAGCGATCCCGTCTTTACCCGCAAAAGCTTGGTAATTTACAACCCCTGTCATCACGTGAGCAAAAAGAATATAAAGAATTGTACAGATACCTAAGGACAAGAGTATTCCAATTGGCATATCTCTTTTTGGGTTTTTTGCTTCTTGTGCTGCTGTAGAAACCGCATCAAAACCAATATAGGCAAAGAATACAATGGCAGCCGCTCTAATGATTCCAGAGAAACCAAATTCGCCAAATTTCCCTGTATTTTCGGGAATATACGGTGTGAAATTTTCAGGTCGAATGTATTGCCATCCTACTGCAATAAAGACCAAAACAACCGAAACTTTAAGCAGAACAATTATTCCGTTGAAAAAAGAAGACTCTTTGGTGCCACGAATTAAGATTAAGGATATAATCATTACAATCAAAACGGCAGGAATATTTATGATTCCTCCCTCAAAAGGCGAAAGCATATAGGCTTCATTTATATTTATGCCGTAGCCAGCTAAAAATTTGCCAAAATACCGCGACCAACTTATAGAGACTGTTGCAGCCCCAACCGCATATTCTAAAACGAGGTCCCAACCAATAATCCACGCAATAAACTCTCCCATCGTCGCAAAGGAATACGTGTATGCGCTACCTGCAACAGGAATCATTGATGAAAATTCTGCATAGCACAAACCGGCGAACACACATCCAAAAGCGGCTACAAGGAAAGAAATCGTAATGGCTGGTCCAGCATTGGCAGAGGCCGCTAGACCTGTTATTGAAAATAATCCAGCACCAATTATGGCTCCAATTCCGAGCGCAACTAATCCGGGTGCAGTTAGTGTTTTCTTTAATCCTTTTTCAGAATCAGCAGCCTCGTTTAAGAGCTGCGATAGTGGTTTTCTTTTCCAAATAGACATATATTCTGGTTTAATATTATTAGTTTTCAAATATATTGTTTTTTTTATGGTAAGGGGACATAACAATATGTATTTTTTTTAAAGAGGCTTTTTTTTGATTTTAAATGAAGCAGAAACCGAAAGAATGTAAAATATTTCATATTTTTAATTTTTCAAATTAGTTTGTATGGCTTTCGAATCCATTTCGTCCCTTTTCAAGTTTTCAAGAGCTCAAAGATCTGGACTTTTTATTTTATTCAGTCTGATTGTCGGACTACAACTGCTATATTTTTTTATCGATTTTACTACAATCTCTAAATCTTCTCGCGAGCAAGAAAAATGGCTTTCCCTGCAATCCCAAATCGATTCTTTGAAGCAAGCCAAGCTGGATTATGTGCCGAAGGTCTATCCGTTCAATCCCAATTTTATTTCAGATTATAAAGGGTACAAACTTGGTATGTCGGTTGCGCAAATCGACAGGCTGTTCGCTTTTCGAAAGCAAAATAAATATGTCAATTCGGCTCAAGAGTTTCAGGCGGTGACCCAAGTTTCGGATTCGTTGTTGAATGTTATGGCGCCCTATTTCAAGTTTCCGGACTGGGTCAATAAAAAAAAGGAATTTGTAGTCTATAAAAAATATGACAAATCGGCTTTCGCCAAAAAAGAGAAACTAGTAATTATAGACATCAACCAAGCGACGCAAGGAGATTTGATCAAGATTTATGGAATCGGGGAGGCTATTTCGCTCCGGATTTTGAAATTTAAAGAAAGCCTTGGTGGTTTTGTTTCGATGGAGCAAATGAACGATGTTTGGGGATTGTCGCCGGAGGTTGTCGAAAATTTGAATACCCACTTCAAGGTTTCAGCCAATCCTAAAGTTAAAAAAATAGATATCAACAATGCTTCCATTAAAGAATTATCCTTATTTCCGTATTTCAAATATCCTATTTCTAAAAATATAGTGACTTTCAGAAGTATGAATGGCGATATAAAAAATAGTGAAGATTTAACAAAAATTAATGGTTTGTCTATTGAAAAGGCAAAAATTATAGCCTTATATTTGGACTTTTAAAATTCTTACCCTTCTACAATGAACTTTGACTATAGCGAAACGCAAAAAATGATAGCCGAATCCGCGAGAGATTTTGCAGAAAAATATATTAGACCCCATATTATGGAGTGGGATGAACATCAGAAATTCCCGGCTCCTTTGTTCAGAAAAATGGGTAAAATGGGTTTTATGGGTGTTTTAGTTCCCGAAGAATACGGAGGTTCAGGTTTAGGATATCACGAATATATTGCGGTTGTCGAAGAGATTTCGAAAGTAGATCCATCGATCGGGTTGTCGGTTGCGGCGCATAATTCCTTGTGTACGAACCATATTTTGACTTTTGGAAACGAAGAACAAAAGCAAAAATGGATTCCAAAACTAGCTACAGGTGAACATATTGGCGCTTGGGGACTGACCGAACACGGTACCGGTTCTGATGCAGGCGGAATGAATACAACTGCCGTAAAAGATGGGGATGATTGGATCGTCAACGGTTCTAAAAACTTTATTACCCACGGAATTTCTGGTGAAATTGCGGTAGTTATAGTTCGTACCGGAGAAAAAGGAGATTCAAGAGGAATGACGGCTTTTGTTTTCGAAAAAGGAATGCCGGGATTTACTTCAGGAAAAAAAGCTAATAAATTAGGAATGCGCGCCAGCGAAACTGCCGAATTATTTTTTGATAATTGCCGAGTGCCTGACGCCAATAGGCTCGGTGATGTAGGCGAAGGATTTATTCAATCGATGAAAATATTGGATGGTGGAAGAATTTCAATTGGAGCATTGTCCTTAGGAATTGCCAAAGGTGCTTATGAAGCTTCCTTACAATATTCGAAAGAAAGACATCAGTTTGGTAAAGCGATTAGTGAATTTCAAGCGATAGCTTTTAAACTTGCTGATATGGCTACTGAAATCGAAGCCTCGGAATTGTTATTGCACAAAGCAGCTTTCTTGAAAAACAAAAGCCGAAATATGACCACACTTGGCGCAATGAGTAAAATGTATTCATCCGAAGTTTGTGTAAAAGTATCAACAGATGCTATTCAAATTCACGGTGGTTATGGGTATACCAAAGATTATCCGGTAGAAAAATTCTTTAGAGATTCTAAGTTGTGTACTATTGGTGAAGGAACAACCGAAATTCAAAAGTTAGTGATTTCTAGGAATATATTAAAAGGATAAAAGAAAATAGAATATAGAAAATAGAGCCAAGAAGCAAGCGATTGTGACTTGGCTTTTTTGTTGCTGTTTTTTAAACTTGTTTTAAATTTTTGTACATTTGAATTGTAAAAAAATAAATTATGGATACTTCTTATAGATTCACTTCTGATTTTGAACCTACTGAAAAACAGTTAGAAGATTTGATGACAGAAGTCATTAAAGATGTTAAAAAACGAGCAGTAAAAGCTGATTTAAAATTTAAGGAAATTCAAAAAAAATATTTTGCAGATGTGCAAAAGCATCAATTAGCAAAACTAAAACAATGATTTTGAAACCCAAACTTATTGTAATTGCTGGTCCAAACGGTTCTGGAAAAACGTCTTTGACTTCTCAAATTTTAAAACACAAATGGATTGAGGATTGCGTTTATATTAATCCAGATAATATTGCACAGGAAGAGTTTGGGGATTGGAACAATTTAGAATCCGTGCTAAAAGCAGCAAAATTAGCTGCATTAATTAGAGAAGAATGTCTCGAGAAAGGTAAAAGTTTAATTTTTGAAACAGTACTTTCTGCAACTGATAAAATTGATTTTATAGAACGAGCTCTGGATTTAGGTTATTTTGTAAGGCTCTTTTTTGTTGGAACAAATCATCCCTCAATAAATGCTGGTAGAATTGCGCATCGTGTTTTAGAAGGCGGTCACGACGTTCCTATTACAAAGATTGTAAACAGGTATTACAAATCAGTTATAAATTGTGGTTTTCTTTCTAAATCTGTCAATAGATTATATGTTTATGATAACTCGGAAGATTATGTTTCTCCAAAATTATTATTCAGAACAAAGGACGGGAAATTAGAAAAATTTTATACCGAAATAAACGATTGGGCAAAGCCTATTTTGGAAAATTTAGAGAAATAGTGTTGGTTTTTAGAATAATCCAGAAACTGCTAATTTCGAGGAATATATTAAAAGGATAAAAGAAAATAGAATATAGAAAAAAGAGCCAAGAGGCAAGCGATTGTAACTTGGCTTTTTTGATTTAATCTATGCTCGTTATTCTTCATCCTTTTTTCTTTCTTAAAAATAATTCATAATTTATATTTCGAAATTCAAAATAAATAATTACTTTTGCGCCCTTAACGAGAGGAGGTGATAAAATTATGTTAATTATACCAATTAAAGACGGAGAAAATATCGATAGAGCATTAAAGCGCTATAAAAGAAAATTTGACAAAACTGGAACTGTTCGTCAACTAAGAGCACGTACTGCTTTTATTAAGCCATCAGTTACCAACAGAGCCAAAATTCAAAAAGCGGCTTACATCCAAAATTTGAGAGATCAAATAGAGAATAGTTAACTCGTTGGGTGAAATTATTAAATTTTTAGAAATAGTAAAATTGAAACGCATAGAATCATAGAAAAAAGAGTTGGATAGCCCAGTTCTTGGGTTCACATAGCTATGATTTACTAAAATCAAGCGAAGCGTCTTAATAAAATTAATAAAAAACTATGATTCTATGTGTTTAAAAAAATTAAATTGAATTACACCCAACGGGTAATAGTTAATTATTTTCTACAGTAATAAAGTACCGTTAGTCATTAAAGTTTAATACCTTTGATACTAACGGTTTTTTTTATGGTTAATAATAAGGACGCATTTAGAGATTACTTACAATTGGAGAAAAAATATTCTCCTCATACCGTAAATGCGTATTTGAATGACATTAACTTCTTTGAGTCATTTAATAAGAATCAATTTGATCAAGATACTATCGATCAGGCAAACTACAGTCAAATACGAAGTTGGATTGTTTCACTGGTTGACGATGCCATTTCGAATGTATCTATTAATAGGAAGATGCAATCCTTAAAATCCTATTATAAATTTCTATTAAAGACCAAGCAAATAGAGGTTAATCCACTCCTTAAACATAAGGCATTAAAAACGCCCAAAATACTTCAAATTCCATTTTCAGAAAATGAAGTAGTCGAAGTTTTGAAGCAGTTCGCTAATCCGGTAGGCTTCGAAGCGATACGAGATAAGTTGATTATTGACTTATTTTATACCACGGGGATTCGGAGAACAGAATTAATTCATATAAAAATAGGAAATGTAAATACTGCAAACCGCACTATAAAGGTATTGGGGAAAAGGAACAAAGAAAGAATTCTTCCGCTTTTGCCAGTTGTTTGCGAAGAATTGAGTTCATATTTAAATGAAAGAGCAGGTTTAGAGAAAGTTAGCGATCTGGACTTTTTTTTTCTCACAAAAAAAGGGTTAAAGTTGAGTGATTCGTTTGTTTATCGATTAATAAATACTTACTTTAGTCAAGTCTCCGCCAAGGTAAAAAGAAGTCCTCATATTGTAAGACATTCATTTGCGACCCATCTTTTAAATAACGGAGCCGATTTAAATTCAGTAAAAGAATTATTAGGACATTCTAGTTTGGCATCCACACAAATATATACCCATAGTAGTTTATCAGAACTCAAGAAAGTGTATGGAGAGGCACATCCGAGAAATCAAAAATAATTCGAGAAATGTTTAACCACCTAAAAAATTAGATTATGAAGGTAGATGTTCACGCGGTTAACTTTAATGTTGACAGAAAGCTAGTCGATTTTATTCAAGAAAGAATGGTCAAATTAGAAAAATATTACGACAAAGTAGTATCTTCTGACGTTTATTTGAAAGTAGAAAAGACAAGTGACAAGGAAAATAAAATTGTTGAGATGAAAATTATTGTTCCAGGCGATGATTTTTTAGTAAAAAAACAGTGTAAAACATTTGAAGAAGCAGTAGATATTGCGGCAGAATCGGTAGAACGATTGCTTGTAAAAAGAAAAGAAAAAATCAATACACATATTTAATCTAAATTTTTTATAAAATTGTTTTGATTCAAAAACAAAAAGATATACATTTGCAGTCCGTTAGAAATAGCGGACTTTTTTTATTGAAATTGCCAGCGTAGCTCAGTTGGCTAGAGCAGCTGATTTGTAATCAGCAGGTCGTGGGTTCGAGTCCCTCCGCCGGCTCAATAGATGTAAGATTTTAGATTAACGATTTTAGATTTCAGATTCTTTGAAAATCAAAAATCACTGATCCTCAATCATAAATCTGCAATCATAAAAAAAGGGGGAGATACTCAAGCGGCCAACGAGGGCAGACTGTAAATCTGCTGTGTGAACTTCGCAGGTTCGAATCCTGCTCTCCCCACTAGAATGAATTTTAGATTTCGGATTTTAGATTGTAGATTAAAAAAATCTAAAATTTAAAATCTAAACTCTTAAATCAAGGATTCTGCCGACTTAGCTCAGGGGTAGAGTGCTTCCTTGGTAAGGAAGAGGTCACGGGTTCAATTCCCGTAGTTGGCTCAAAGTAGTATAAAATTGAACACTAATAATAACTAAGATTAAAAATTAAGTAAAATGGCAAAAGAAACCTTTAACCGTAGTAAGCCCCACTTAAACATTGGAACAATTGGGCACGTGGATCACGGAAAAACAACTTTAACTGCAGCAATAACTAAAGTGTTATCTGATGCTGGTTACTGTCAAGCAAAATCATTTGATCAAATTGATAATGCTCCAGAAGAAAAAGAAAGAGGTATTACAATTAATACATCTCACGTTGAGTATGAAACTGCTAACCGTCACTACGCACACGTTGACTGTCCAGGTCACGCGGATTACGTAAAAAACATGGTAACTGGTGCTGCTCAAATGGACGGTGCTATCCTTGTGGTTGCTGCAACTGACGGACCAATGCCACAAACACGTGAGCACATCCTATTAGGTCGTCAAGTAGGTATTCCTAGAATGGTTGTATTCATGAACAAAGTGGATATGGTTGATGATGAGGAGTTGTTAGAGCTTGTTGAAATGGAAATTAGAGATTTATTATCTTTCTACGAATATGATGGAGACAACTGTCCAGTAATTCAAGGTTCCGCACTTGGTGGATTGAATAACGATCCAGCTTGGGTACCAAAAATTATCGAATTGATGGATGCTGTTGATGCTTGGATTGAAGAGCCACTTCGTGATACAGCAAAACCATTCTTGATGCCGGTTGAGGACGTATTTACAATTACTGGTCGTGGAACTGTTGCTACAGGTCGTATCGAAACAGGTATTGCTAATACAGGAGATCCAGTTGAAATCATTGGTATGGGTGCTGAAAAATTGACTTCTACAATTACAGGAGTTGAAATGTTCCGTAAAATCCTTGATAGAGGTGAAGCTGGAGATAACGTTGGATTACTTTTAAGAGGTATCGATAAAGCAGATATCAAAAGAGGTATGGTTATCATTAAACCAGGATCTGTAAAACCACACAACCACTTCAAAGCTGAGGTGTATATCTTGAAAAAAGAAGAAGGTGGTCGTCACACTCCATTCCATAATAACTACCGTCCACAGTTCTACGTACGTACAACTGACGTAACTGGAGTTATTACATTGCCAGCTGGAGTAGAGATGGTAATGCCAGGGGATAACTTAACTATTGAAGTTTCTTTGTTAAGCCCAATCGCTATGAACGTAGGTTTACGTTTTGCTATCCGTGAGGGTGGTAGAACTGTAGGTGCTGGTCAGGTAACTGAAATACTATAGTAATATTTATAATGTTTATAAAGCCAGTTCCGATTTTTATTGGAACTGGCTTTTAACGAACGGGCGTAGTTCAAGGGTAGAATAGCGGTCTCCAAAACCGTTGATGGGGGTTCGAATCCCTCCGCCCGTGCAAAAATTAAATCATAATGACAAAAGTTGTTAATTATATATCAGAAGCATTTGAAGAATTAAAATCAAATGTGACTTGGCCAGTTTGGGCTGAAGTACAACGTCTAACGATTGTTGTTGCTCTTTTCTCCGTATTATTTGCTTTGGCAACTTGGGGAGTTGATGAAATGTTTGCAAATATTTTGGATAAATTTTTCACCTGGCTAAAAGCGTAATTTTTTTGTTATGGCAGATAATAATTTGAAAAAATGGTACGTTGTTCGAGCAGTAAGTGGACAAGAGAACAAAGTGAAAGCCTATATCGAAACCGAAATCGCAAGATTGGAGATGACCGATTATGTTTCGCAAGTTCTAGTTCCTACTGAAAAAATAGTGACCGTAAAAGAAGGAAAAAAACTTGTGAAAGACAAAGTGTATTTTCCTGGTTATGTAATGATCGAAGCGAACCTAGTTGGAGAGATTCCTCATATTATTAAGTCTACAACAAGTGTTATCGGATTTTTAGGGGAAACTAAAGGAGGGGAACCTGTTCCTCTTCGACTATCTGAGGTCAACAGAATGTTAGGAAAAGTAGATGAATTGGCTGTAAATACCGATACTCGTGCTGTTCCATTCACTTTGGGTGAGACAATAAAGGTTATTGATGGTCCTTTCAATGGTTTCAATGGAACGGTTGAGAAAATCAATGAAGAAAAGCGTAAACTTGAAGTGATGGTGAAAATTTTCGGAAGAAAAACACCATTAGAATTAGGGTTTTTGCAAGTTGAAAAAGTATAATTTTTGTTACATCTATAATAAACCACATTTTCGCTTCCACTGTTAATGTGTTAAATTTTAAAAAAAATGGCTAAAGAGATTAGTAAAGTAGTTAAACTACAAGTTAAGGGAGGTGCTGCGAACCCGTCGCCACCGGTTGGACCTGCTTTAGGTGCTGCTGGTGTTAATATCATGGAGTTCTGTAAGCAATTTAATGCTAGAACCCAAGATAAACCAGGTAAAGTTTGCCCAGTGCAAATTACAGTGTATAAAGACAAATCTTTCGATTTTGTTGTAAAAACACCACCTGCTGCTGTTCAGTTAATGGATGCAGCAAAGCTTAAATCTGGTTCAGGAGAACCAAATCGTAAGAAAGTAGCTAGCGTTACTTGGGATGTTATCAAAACAATTGCGGAAGACAAGATG
Source organism: Flavobacterium nackdongense (assembly GCF_004355225.1). NCBI lineage: Bacteria > Pseudomonadati > Bacteroidota > Flavobacteriia > Flavobacteriales > Flavobacteriaceae > Flavobacterium > Flavobacterium nackdongense. The sequence goes on from NZ_CP037933.1 coordinate 3,438,724, forward strand.
GTTGATTTAAATGCATTCACAATCGAGTCTGCTATGAGCATGATCGCAGGAACGGCTAGATCTATGGGTATAACTGTAACTGGAGATTCTCCTCTAAAACAAGCGTAAGACATGGCAAAATTGACAAAAAAGCAAAAAGAGGCTGCTTCAAAAATTGAAAAGAACAAATTATACACTTTGAAAGATGCTGCTGCATTAATTAAAGTTGTTGCTTCTGCAAAATTTGATGAGTCTGTTGATATCGCTGTACGTTTAGGTGTTGATCCTAGAAAAGCGAATCAAATGGTAAGAGGTGTTGTAACATTACCTCACGGAACTGGTAAAGATGTAAAAGTATTGGCATTGGTTACTCCAGATAAAGAAGCGGAAGCTAAAGAAGCTGGAGCAGACTATGTAGGTCTTGATGATTATTTACAAAAAATTAAAGACGGTTGGACAGATGTTGATGTAATCATCACCATGCCAAGTGTAATGGGTAAATTAGGTCCATTAGGTCGTATTTTAGGACCTAGAGGTTTAATGCCAAACCCTAAAACTGGTACTGTAACTATGGAAATTGCTAAAGCAGTAGCTGAAGTTAAAGCTGGTAAAATCGACTTTAAAGTGGACAAAACAGGTATCATACATGCAGGTATCGGAAGAATTTCTTTCGAAGCTGATAAAATTGTAGATAACGCTCACGAAATTATTCAAACATTAATCAAACTTAAACCAACTGCGGCTAAAGGAACTTACATCAAAAGTATTTACCTTACTAGCACAATGAGTCCAGCAATTGCTTTGGACCCTAAAGCAGTATAATTGGTAGTTAAAAATTTTTAGTATGACTAGAGAAGAAAAATCAATCGCGATTGAAGATTTAACTGCACAGTTAGCTGGTACAAATATTATTTATGTATCTGATATTTCCGGGCTAAACGCAGAAACAACTTCAAACTTAAGAAGAGCTTGCTTTAAAGCAGGTATCAAAATCGAGGTAGTTAAAAACACTTTGCTTGCAAAAGCAATGGAAGCTTCGGATAATGATTATGGTGACTTACCATCTGTATTGACAGGTAATAGCGCTATTTTCATAGCTGATGTAGCTAACGCTCCTGGAAAAATAATCAAAGATTTCCGCAAAAAGAATGCTAAGCCAATTTTGAAAGGGGCTTACATCAATGCAGAAGTTTACATTGGAGACGATCAATTAGATGCCTTGGCAACTATCAAATCGAAAGAAGAACTTATCGGCGAAATCATTGGATTACTTCAATCACCAGCTCAAAGAGTTATTTCTGCTCTTCAAAACCAATTCGCAAAAGAAGAAGAGGTTGCTTAATTCAATTTTAGAGTTTAGAGTTCTGATTTTAGATTTCTAAATAATAAAAAAATTAAGTGCATTAAAACGCGCACAATAAACAATAATATTTTACAAATCATTTTAAAACGATAGAAAAAATGGCAGATTTGAAACAATTCGCAGAACAATTAGTTAATCTTACAGTAAAAGAAGTTAACGAATTAGCAACAATATTAAAAGATGAGTACGGAATCGAACCAGCTGCTGCAGCTGTAGTAGTTGCCGCTGGTGGCGGAGAAGCTGCTGCTGAAGAGGCTCAAACTGAATTTACAGTAGTATTGAAAGAAGCTGGTGCTTCTAAATTAGCTGTTGTAAAAGCAGTAAAAGAATTGACAGGTTTAGGTCTTAAAGAAGCAAAAGATTTAGTTGATTCTGCTCCATCAAACATCAAAGAAGGTGTTTCTAAAGATGAAGCTGAAGGTCTTAAAAAATCTTTAGAAGAAGCTGGAGCTGTTGTTGAATTAAAATAATTCACTCCACTTTAGAGAATTAGGTTTAGGTCTTGGATACGAATCCAATGGCCTAAACCATTTTTCGTATAATAAAATTATACTCTAAAATTTATCTTAAATAGTATAATACGAAAAAAACTTTTTATCAATACGAAGACAGAAATGAGCGAACTTGGTTCATTTTTAAGAGGTGTTGATTGTAAAAAGAAAGTAGAGATTACCCCGTGTATTTACACAAAAAAATTACTTTTTTTTAATCAAAATTTTGTCCATTGATGATAACAAATCAGACTGAAAGATTGAATTTTGCCTCCACAAAAAACATTCCTCAATACCCAGATTTTCTGGATGTTCAGGTAAAATCGTTTAAAGATTTCTTCCAATTGGAAACCAAATCTGACGAAAGAGGCGACGAAGGGTTATACAACACCTTCATGGAAAACTTCCCAATTACAGATACAAGGAATAACTTTGTATTAGAATTTCTTGACTACTTTGTAGATCCACCGCGTTATACAATTCAAGAATGTATCGAAAGAGGGCTTACCTATAGTGTGCCTTTAAAAGCAAGATTAAAACTATATTGTACAGATCCAGAGCACGAAGATTTTGAAACTATTGTTCAAGATGTTTATCTAGGAACAATACCGTACATGACTCCTTCAGGTACTTTTGTAATCAATGGTGCCGAGCGTGTTGTTGTTTCTCAATTGCACCGTTCGCCTGGGGTTTTCTTTGGCCAATCATTCCACGCCAATGGAACAAAACTATATTCTGCCAGAGTAATTCCTTTCAAAGGATCTTGGATAGAATTTTCAACCGATATCAATAGCGTTATGTACGCTTATATCGACAGAAAGAAAAAATTACCTGTAACTACTTTATTCCGGGCTATCGGTTTCGAAAGAGATAAGGATATCCTTGAGATTTTCGACCTAGCCGAAGAAATTAAAGTATCTAAAACGGGACTTAAAAAATATATCGGTAGACGATTAGCTGCTCGTGTTTTGAACACTTGGCACGAAGATTTCGTGGATGAAGACACTGGCGAAGTGGTTTCTATCGAACGTAACGAAATAATCCTTGACCGTGACACAATTATCGACAAAGATAATGTGGAAGAAATCATTGATTCTAACGTAAAATCTATTTTGTTGCACAAAGAAGATAGCAATGCAGTTGATTATTCTATCATTCACAACACGCTTCAAAAAGATCCAACCAATTCTGAAAAAGAAGCCGTTGAGCACATCTACAGACAATTGCGTAACGCAGAACCGCCTGATGAAGAAACTGCTCGTGGCATTATAGATAAATTATTCTTCTCTGACCAACGTTATAACTTAGGTGAAGTAGGTCGTTATAGAATTAACAAAAAACTTGGTTTGGATACTCCAATGGAAAAGCAAGTGCTTACCAAAGAAGACATCATTACCATAGTGAAATATTTGATTGAATTAATAAATGCGAAAGCTGATATTGATGATATCGATCACTTGTCAAACCGTCGTGTTAGAACAGTTGGCGAACAACTTTCTCAACAATTTGGTGTTGGTTTGGCTCGTATGGCAAGAACCATTCGCGAGAGAATGAACGTTAGAGATAACGAGGTGTTTACACCGATCGATTTGATTAATGCCAAAACATTATCATCGGTGATCAACTCTTTCTTTGGAACAAACCAGTTGTCACAGTTTATGGATCAAACGAATCCATTGGCCGAGATTACACACAAAAGAAGGTTATCTGCACTTGGACCAGGTGGACTTTCGAGAGAGAGAGCTGGATTTGAGGTTCGTGACGTTCACTATACGCACTACGGACGTTTATGTCCAATTGAAACTCCTGAGGGACCAAACATTGGTTTGATTTCATCGCTTGGTGTTTATGCTAAAGTTAACGGAATGGGTTTCATTGAAACTCCGTATCGTAAAGTAACAAAAGGGGTGGTAGATTTAGAATCGACTCCTGTTTACTTGAGCGCAGAGGAAGAAGAAGGTATGATGATTTCACAAGCAAACATTGAAATGGATGCTGTTGGAAAAATTCTTGCCGACAACGTAATTGCCCGTCAAGAAGGGGATTTCCCAGTAATCGATCCATCACAAGTAGATTATGCTGACGTTGCTCCTAATCAAATTGCTTCGATTTCAGCTTCATTGATTCCTTTCTTGGAACACGATGATGCGAATAGAGCGTTGATGGGATCGAACATGATGCGTCAGGCCGTACCATTATTGCGTCCTGAAGCTCCTATTGTTGGAACTGGTTTAGAGCGTCAAGTAGCTTCAGATTCTAGAGTCTTAATCAATGCTGAAGGACCTGGAACTGTGGAATATGTCGATGCTAATATCATCACCATCAAATACGATCGTTCTGAAGAAGAAAGAATGGTAAGTTTTGAGCCTGATGAAAAAACATACAATTTAATTAAATTTAGAAAAACCAATCAAAGCACAAGTATCAACTTGAAACCTATCGTAAGAAAAGGGGACAGAGTGGTGCTAGGACAAGTATTATCAGAAGGATATGCCACCCAAAATGGTGAATTAGCTTTAGGTCGTAACCTTAAAGTAGCGTTCATGCCTTGGAAAGGGTACAACTTCGAGGATGCGATTGTGATTTCTGAAAAAGTAGTTCGTGACGATATATTTACCTCTATTCACGTCGATGATTATTCATTGGAAGTGAGAGATACTAAATTAGGTAACGAAGAATTAACTAATGATATTCCAAACGTTTCTGAAGAAGCTACCAAAGATTTAGATGAAAACGGTATGATTAGAATTGGTGCTGAGGTAAAACCTGGCGATATTCTTATCGGAAAAATTACACCAAAAGGAGAATCTGATCCAACTCCAGAAGAAAAATTGCTTCGTGCCATCTTCGGGGATAAAGCTGGTGATGTGAAAGATGCTTCATTGAAAGCGTCTCCATCTTTACACGGTGTGGTTTTAGACAAAAAATTGTTTGCAAGAGCAGTAAAAGATAAACGTAAGAGAACCCAAGATAAAGATGCTTTAGGCGCTTTGGAAATGGAATTCGAAACTAAATTTGTTGAATTGAAAGACAAATTAATTGAGAAATTGTTCTTAATCGTAAACGGAAAAACCTCTCAAGGTGTAATGAATGATTTGGGTGAAGAAGTTTTGCCAAAAGGTAAAAAATACACTCAAAAAATGCTTTATGCTGTCGAAGATTTTGCTCACTTGAGTACAGGTCAATGGGTTGCCGATGAAACAACGAATACAATGGTGAATGATTTGATTCATAACTATAAAATTAAGTTGAACGATTTACAAGGTTCATTGCGTAGAGAGAAATTCACGATTACTGTAGGTGATGAATTGCCATCAGGGATTTTGAAATTGGCTAAAGTATATGTTGCCAAAAAACGTAAATTGAAAGTTGGGGATAAAATGGCGGGACGTCACGGTAACAAAGGTATTGTTGCTCGTATTGTTCGTCACGAGGATATGCCTTTCTTAGAAGATGGAACACCTGTGGATATTGTGTTGAATCCACTTGGGGTACCTTCGCGTATGAACATTGGTCAGATTTACGAAACTGTTTTAGGCTGGGCTGGACAGAATTTGGGTAGAAAATTTGCTACTCCAATTTTTGATGGTGCCTCTTTAGACGAAATAAATGCGTTGACTGATGAAGCGGGAGTGCCAAGATTCGGACACACTTATCTATACGATGGTGGGACTGGTGAGCGTTTTGCACAGAAAGCAACTGTTGGAGTTGTTTATATGCTGAAATTAGGTCACATGGTCGATGATAAAATGCACGCACGTTCGATCGGACCGTACTCTTTGATTACACAACAACCATTGGGTGGTAAAGCTCAATTTGGTGGTCAGCGTTTTGGAGAGATGGAGGTTTGGGCACTTGAAGCTTATGGAGCATCAAGTACACTTCGTGAAATTTTGACTGTGAAATCCGATGACGTTATTGGTAGAGCTAAAACCTACGAAGCTATCGTTAAGGGAGAATCTATGCCTGAACCAGGATTGCCGGAATCTTTCAATGTGTTGATGCACGAATTGAAAGGTCTTGGACTTGACCTTCGTTTAGAAGAATAATTTTTTTGTAGAGACGTTGCATTGCAACGTCTTTACAAAAAACGCATATTTAATTAGTTTTCAGGATTTATACCCGTAACCCGTTCCGATTTTTTATACAGCTGTATAATTAGCACTTCAAAATTTGTTGAAGTTTAGAGAAGTAATCCGTGGGATAGAGACGTTGCACTGCAACATCTGTACAAAATCAATTTTTAATTGCAAATAAATCAATAGTAAAAACTATGATGAACAATAGAAACAATAATAGTAAAGATAAGAATCCTGTAAAAAGATTCAACAAAATTTCGATAGGACTAGCTTCTCCTGAATCTATCTTGAAAGAATCAAGAGGTGAAGTTTTGAAACCAGAAACCATCAATTATAGAACACACAAACCAGAGCGTGACGGACTTTTCTGCGAACGTATTTTTGGACCTGTAAAAGATTTCGAATGTGCTTGTGGTAAATACAAAAGAATTCGCTACAAAGGAATCATTTGTGACCGTTGTGGTGTTGAAGTTACCGAGAAAAAAGTACGTAGAGATAGAGTAGGACACATCAACCTAGTTGTGCCAATTGCTCACATCTGGTATTTCCGTTCGTTGCCAAATAAAATTGGCTACATTTTAGGTCTTCCATCTAAGAAATTGGATATGATCATCTATTATGAAAGATACGTTGTTATCCAACCCGGTATTGCCAAAACTCCAGAAGGTGAGTCAGTTCAAAGATTAGATTTCTTAACAGAAGAAGAATATTTGAATATTTTAGATACCCTTCCTACAGAAAATCAATATTTAGACGATTTTGATCCTAATAAATTTGTTGCCAAAATGGGAGCAGAGTGTATTATGGATTTATTGGCTCGTATCGACTTAGATGCATTGTCTTATGAATTGCGTCACTCTGCGAACAACGAAACGTCTAAACAACGTAAAACCGAAGCTTTAAAAAGATTACAAGTTGTAGAATCGTTCCGTGAGTCTAACTTGAACCGCGAGAATCGTCCAGAATGGATGATTATGAAAGTGGTTCCAGTTATTCCACCAGAATTGCGTCCGTTGGTGCCACTTGACGGTGGTCGTTTCGCTACTTCTGATTTGAATGATTTATACCGTCGTGTAATTATACGTAATAATCGTTTGAAAAGATTGATGGAGATTAAAGCTCCTGAAGTCATCTTGAGAAACGAAAAACGTATGTTACAAGAATCGGTAGATTCACTTTTCGATAATACGCGTAAAGCATCGGCTGTAAAAACAGAATCAAACCGTCCGTTGAAATCACTTTCGGATTCCCTTAAAGGAAAACAAGGTCGTTTCCGTCAAAATTTACTTGGAAAACGTGTGGATTATTCTGCTCGTTCGGTAATTATCGTTGGACCTGAATTGAAATTGTTCGAATGCGGTATCCCTAAAGATATGGCTGCTGAACTGTACAAACCTTTTGTTATCCGTAAATTGATAGAAAGAGGAATTGTAAAAACAGTTAAATCGGCTAAGAAAATAATCGACAAAAAAGAGCCAGTAGTTTGGGATATCCTTGAAAATGTAATCAAAGGACATCCAGTAATGCTGAATCGTGCTCCTACTTTGCACAGATTAGGTATTCAAGCGTTCCAACCCAAATTAATTGAAGGAAAAGCAATCCAATTGCACCCTTTAGTTTGTACGGCGTTCAACGCGGATTTTGATGGGGATCAGATGGCGGTTCACTTGCCATTAGGACCAGAAGCTATTTTGGAAGCACAATTGTTATTGTTGGCTTCACACAATATTCTGAATCCTGCCAATGGTGCTCCGATTACTGTACCTTCTCAAGACATGGTTTTGGGTCTTTATTATATGACCAAAGAACGTTTGTCTACTCCAGAACTTAAAATTTTAGGCGAAGGCTTGACTTTTTATTCTGCAGAGGAAGTAAATATTGCTTTGAATGAAGGTAAATTAGAATTGAATGCGCGAGTAAAAATTCGTGCCAAAGATTATAATGAAAATGGAGATCTAGTTTACAAAATTATTCAAACAACCGCTGGTCGTGTATTGTTTAATGAGGTAGTGCCAGAAGCTGCAGGTTACATCAATGAGGTGTTGACAAAGAAAAACTTGAGAGATATCATCGGACACGTTTTAAGCGTGACCAATGTGCCTACAACGGCTGCTTTCTTGGATAGTATGAAAGATATGGGATACAAATTTGCCTTCAAAGGTGGATTGTCTTTCTCATTGGGTGATATTAGAATCCCAGAACAAAAAACAAAATTAATTGCAGATGCTAGAGAGCAAGTCGAAGGTATTTCTGCTAATTATAATATGGGTCTTATTACCAATAACGAACGTTACAACCAAGTTATTGACGTATGGACCTCTACGAATGCTCAGCTTACAGAAGCAGCGATGAAAAACATTAGAGAAGACCAACAAGGTTTCAACTCGGTGTATATGATGCTTGACTCGGGAGCGAGGGGTTCCAAAGAACAAATTCGTCAGTTAACTGGTATGCGTGGTTTGATGGCTAAGCCTAAAAAATCGACTGCTGGTGGTGGTGAAATTATCGAAAACCCAATTCTTTCGAACTTTAAAGAAGGACTTTCGATTCTTGAGTATTTTATCTCTACTCACGGTGCTCGTAAAGGTCTTGCGGATACGGCTTTGAAAACGGCCGATGCGGGTTACTTGACCAGAAGATTACATGACGTTTCGCAAGATGTTATCGTGAATACTGTAGATTGTGGTACTTTGAGAGGTGTTGAAGTTTCAGCATTGAAAAAGAACGAAGAAATCGTAGAAACTTTAGGAGAAAGAATCTTAGGACGTGTGGCATTGCAAGATGTTATCAATCCTTTGACCAATGAACTTATCGTTGAAGCAGGTGAGGAAATTACCGAAGTATACATGAAAGCCATTGAAGCGTCTCCAATTGAAAAGTTGGAAGTTCGTTCTGCATTGACTTGTGAAGCTACTAAAGGTATTTGTGCAAAATGTTACGGTCGAAACTTGGCAACAGGAAAAATGACTCAAAAAGGGGAGGCAGTCGGTGTAATCGCTGCTCAATCTATTGGAGAGCCAGGAACACAGCTTACCTTACGTACATTCCACGTGGGTGGGGTTGCAGGAGGTATTTCTGAAGAGTCTGCAATTGTTACCAGATTCGCAGGTAAAATCGAAATCGAAGATTTAAAAACAGTAAAAGGCGAAGACAATGATGGCAATGTTGTTGATATTGTAGTATCTCGTTCAACTGAATTGAAGTTAATCGATGAAAAAACCGGTATTTTATTAAGTGCAAATAACATTCCTTACGGTTCTAGTATTTTTGTTACAGACGGCGAATCTGTTACTAAAGGAACCACAATTTGTAAATGGGATCCGTATAATGGAGTTATTGTTTCTGAATTTACTGGAAAAATTGCTTACGAAGATTTAGAGCAAGGTCAATCGTTTATGGTTGAAATTGACGAACAAACTGGTTTCCAAGAAAAAGTAATTTCTGAATCTAGAAATAAAAAATTAATTCCAACTTTATTGGTTTACGGTAAAGATGGTGAATTGATACGTTCGTATAACTTACCGGTGGGTGCGCACTTGATGGTAGACAATGGTGAGAAAATTAAAGCAGGTAAAGTATTGGTTAAAATCCCACGTCGTTCTTCAAAATCTGGAGATATTACAGGAGGTTTACCAAGAATTACCGAGTTGCTTGAAGCTCGTAACCCATCCAACCCAGCAGTAGTTTCTGAAATCGACGGTGTAGTTACTTTTGGAAAAATCAAAAGAGGAAACCGTGAGATTGTCATCGAATCTAAATTTGGCGAGGTTAAGAAATATTTGGTAAAATTGTCTAGTCAAATCTTGGTACAAGAAAATGACTTCGTAAGAGCGGGAGTGCCATTGTCAGATGGTGCTATCACTCCGGAAGATATCTTGAGAATTCAAGGTCCAGCTGCTGTTCAACAGTATTTGGTAAACGAAATTCAAGAAGTGTACCGTTTGCAAGGGGTAAAAATCAACGACAAACACTTTGAGGTAGTAATTCGTCAAATGATGCGTAAAGTAAGAGTTCAAGATCCAGGTGATACTTTATTCTTAGAAGAACAATTAATTCATACCAAAGATTTTATCGTTGAAAATGATAAATTATATGGAATGAAAGTAGTGGAAGACGCAGGAGATTCTGCAGTATTGAAACCAGGACAGATTGTTTCTCCTCGTGAATTGCGTGACGAAAACTCTCTATTGAAACGTACTGATAAAAATCTTGTTGTGGCGCGTGATGTGATCACTGCCACTGCCACTCCGGTTTTACAAGGTATCACCAGAGCATCGCTACAAACCAAATCATTCATCTCTGCGGCTTCTTTCCAAGAAACAACCAAAGTATTGAACGAAGCAGCTGTAGCAGGTAAAGTCGATTTGTTAGAAGGTTTGAAGGAAAACGTAATTGTGGGTCATAGAATTCCAGCCGGTACGGGTATGAGAGAATATGATAATACGATTGTGGGTTCAAATGAAGATTACCACGAGATGATGGCGAGTAAAGAAGAATATATTTATTAGTCTTAACTCACTCGAGAGGTGCATAGGAATAGTAGAAATTTAATAATAGGTTTATGAACAATCAACAGCAACAAGGACAGTTAGATATTGAATTAGATGAAAAAACAGCTGAAGGAATTTATTCCAACTTGGCAATTATCAATCATTCATCATCGGAATTTGTATTGGACTTTGTAAGTATCATGCCTGGTATTCCTAAAGCTAAAGTCAAGTCAAGAATAGTCTTGACACCCCAACACGCCAAAAGGTTGTTGAATGCCATTGGAGAAAACATTCACCGTTTTGAAGTCGCACACGGCGAAATAAAAGACACGGAACAACTCCCCATTCCATTAAATTTTGGCCCTACGGGACAAGCATAAATACAGTAAAGGCTCCCGCCGCGTCGGGAGCCTTTATTTTTATATTACTTTTCTATTAAGCAGTTGCTGAATAATTTGCAATTCGTTAAAATCCCCTCCTAGAACTATCAAAGTCCGCTTGCTAAATTCAAATACAAGCTGTTTAGAAGACTTTTTTCTTGCTTGACCAAATATACCAACAAAACAATCGGAACTCGCAACACGGAACTCGCAAGTGGGTCGGGGCCAGTTTAAAGCCACTCTGTGCCACAATTATTGTACTCCGTACCTTAAATTTGCGCTTTTAACGAGTTTTGTGGCGCTTTATCGAAAATATTTTTTAGTAGAATAGTATTGATTTAGTTTTGACCTCAGATAAGTGAAACAATTTATCCTAAATCAAAAATTATGAATCTATTTTCAAAACAAAGCGCGAACAAAAACAATAGTAATCTTCCTGTTGTGGTGGCTGCTTTTATTTTATTTGCAGTGTCAACGGCTTTCGGTCAGACAGCAACAGAAAATAACAATGATTCTAATTTATCCATCGCTACTACTAGTAGCGAAAATAGTGTAGTAAAGCGTGAGGATTCTGCAACAAACTCTAATATGAATTTTGTATTGTGGTTTATGGGGTCTAAACAAGATCCAAACGCGAAAGTTTCTCCTTCTGCTGATACCACTAAAAAAGAATTTATGACTTCGGGTACTGCGCCAAATAGATTGTTAATCAAGGCTTTCTTGAAAAAAGCAGTTAATTTTGAAATAGCCACCGTTTAAAAATATTTTATCGAGAGAAATCGCTCCCGCCTTGGCGGGAGTTTTTTTTGTGGCATATTTCGGTTTTCTTAATCATTTCATAATCTTAAAAACGCTGCGTAAAATTTTATTTTTATTTTTTTTGTACGAAAAAATTATGGTTTTAATAAAACTGAAAAATTTCACAAAAATTCATTTACTAAAATTGTGTTAATAATTTGAAATTATTATTTTTAAGCGCTTTTTTAAAAAGATCTTTTTTATTTTTTTTAATACCATTCCAAATCAATTATTATTTTTAAATAGCTATAATTATGAACAAATTTACTTTAGGTTTTTTTCTGGCAAATAGTAAAACAACAATCAAAGGAGGGTTGGTCTTGTTTGCCTTATTATTAATGAATAGTCAGTTGAGTTGGGGGCAGATTTCAATTACAGGTTTTGGGAGTGGAAATACCTATAACCAAAATTTTGATGGACTTGTGAATAATGGTATTGCAAATGCTGTGACTACACTACCTGTTGGTTGGACTTTTATAGAAACAGGGACTAGTTCTAATGCGACTTATGCTGCTAGTACTGGCTCGGATAATGGTGGAAACACATATAGCTATGGCGCAACAAGTTCTACAGATAGAGCCTTAGGTGGCTTGCAGTCTGGTTCGGTTGTTCCAACGCTAGGAGTTTCATTCACAAATAATTCTGGAAGTTTTATTTCTGAATTGGTTATTACCTATACAGGAGAACAATGGAGAATTGGGACAGCAAATAGAGTTGACAGATTAGATTTTCAATATAGTTTAAATGCCACAAGTTTGTCAACAGGTACTTGGGTAGATGTAGATAATTTAGATTTTACTGCTCCAGTTACAACTGGATCGATAGGAGCAAAAGATGGAAATGCTGCAACAAATAGAACAAGCATTACAAATACAATCTCAGGTTTGTCAATTGCTTCTGGCGCAACTTTTTGGTTAAGATTCAACGATTTTAATGCAACAGGAGCAGATGATGGCTTAGCAGTTGATGATTTTAGTATATATGCAAACGCTCCAACCGCTACAACTTGGGACGGTACTACTTGGTCTTATGGAGCTCCAATAGCTACAGTAGATGCCATCATCGACGGAACGTACAATACAAAGCCGGTCATTGAGGGTGGTAACGGCACATTCACAGCCAAAAAACTGACAGTAAACGCTAACAAATCGTTTACCATTAATTCTGGAACCAACCTGACGGTTCAAAACGATATTGTAAATAGCGGAACCTTAACTATTGAAAACAACGCCAACTTGATTCAAGTAAACAATGTCGCCAACTCTGGTTCAGGAACCACAATAGTGAATCGCAACAGCAATGCTTTATTCCGTCAAGATTATACTTTATGGTCATCTCCGGTTTCAGGAGCTCAAACGCTGCTGAATTTCTCTCCTGCGACACTCGCGACTAGGTTTTATACTTATGACAATACTCTTTCCAGCGGAACTGGTACTGGCTTATATTCTGCAGTGGCAAGTCCATCAACTACGCCATTTACTGCTGGTACAGGATATTTAATCCGTATGCCAAATGAAGGTTCAACGAATTATAATGCTGGAACCGAAACTTTAGTCTATCCTGGAGTGTTTACAGGAACTGCTAATAATGGATCAGTTACTATAGGTGGCGCCTTAGACCCTCTAACTCCTGGTGAGTTCTATGCTGTCGGTAATCCTTATCCATCAACCATCAGTGCCCTTGCATTCTTGGCAGGAAACCCAAACGCAGATGGTACTTTGTATTTCTGGAGAAAAACAAATGGGACACCTAATACAACATCCTCTTATGCAACTTGGACCACCGTAGGAGGTGTTGCGGGTAGTAACGTTGCGCCAAATAATATAGCACCTGACGGGACAATAGCAGTTAGTCAAGGATTTATTGTAAATACTTTATTAGTAACTGCATTGAATTTTACAAATACCATGCGAACTTCAAGTAACAGCGCATTATTTTTTAAAACCAAAAAAGTAGAAGACAAATCTCGTATTTGGTTGAACTTGACCAATGCCACGGGAGCATTTAGTCAAGCTTTGATAGGTTATCTAGATGGAGCTACAAACGGATTCGATAATGGAATTGATGGTAAATACATTAATGACAGTCCAATTGCGTTAACTTCTAGCATCAACAACGAAGAATATACCATTCAAGGTCGTCCTAATTTCGATGCATCAGATGTTGTAGCATTAAATTTTAAAACAAATGTTTCAGGTGACTATACTATCGCCATTGATCAAGTGGACGGATTGTTCTCAGGTAATCAGGACATTTATTTGGTAGATAGTAAAACAGGAACTGAAACGAATTTGAAAGCCGGAGCATACAATTTTACTGCGGCAGCGGAAGTGGATAATACTAGATTCTCCTTGAAATTCCAAAAGACTTTGAGTGTAAACGCACAAACGATTGCAGATAACAGCGTGATAGTGTATAAAAACAATGGCGGGATTTATGTTAACTCAGGAGCGAAAACAATGAACAACATCAAAGTTTTTGACATACAAGGAAGGTTGGTTGCAGAACGCAACAATATGAAATCAAACACCTGTTCTATCCAGAATTTGAAAGCGAGCAATCAAATACTAATCGTAAAAGTAACCACAGAAGATAACCTAGAAATTAGCAAGAAAGTAGAAAACTAGATTCTTAGCCGAATGGAAGTATCGAAATCATAACTCTTAAAATCAAAAAAATGAAAAATAACATATTAAAATTTTATATCGCAGCGGTTTTCTTTTGTTCTACAATGGTGTTGTTTGCCCAACCAGGGGATAATGATGCTGGAGGTGGACTAGAAGGCAATGATCCTCCTGCACCTATCGATGATTATGTTTGGGTGCTAGCCTTAGTAGGTTTGTTCTTTGTATTTATGAAGTTCAGAGCGATACACAACAAAAATATTCAAGTTTAATGAAGCGAAAAGGTTTGATAAAATCCCTATAAATCAAAAGATTTATAGGGATTTTTAGTTTAAATGAACCTTTTTTGTACTTCATTTTTATATTCTGTCAGATTTTGGACTAGATCCAACACTATTGTTGCCAATAAAAAAGTCCCAACTATACGTTAAACGTTGTTGGGACTTTGTAGCGAGAGGGAGATTTGAACTCCCGACCTCAGGGTTATGAATCCTGCGCTCTAACCGACTGAGCTACCTCGCCAAATGATAAACAGATTTTAGCTCTGATTGCGGGTGCAAATATAAAAATTTAATTAGAGGTTACAAGCATATCTTGAATAAAAAAAAATATTTTTAAAAAAGCTTTTTTTTTGGCTTTATATTCTATAAATTTCCAAAAAATTAAATCTACAGAATGGATTCAAAAATACGATACGAAATAGAATTTCCTATAAACTCATCTCCTCAATTACTGTATCAATATATTTCGACGCCATCAGGTTTGTCCGAATGGTTTGCGGATAATGTCAATTCAAGGGGAGAGTTTTTTACTTTTATTTGGAATGATTCTGAAGAAAAAGCCAGACTATCTTCGAAAAAATCAGGGGAGAAAGTGCGGTTCAAATGGGTGGATGGTAACAATAAAGACACCGAATTTTATTTTGAATTAGGAATCTTGGTAGACGAAATCACCAAGGACGTTTCTTTGATGGTGATTGATTTTGCAGATAAAGATGAAATCGGGGAAGCTAAACTTTTGTGGGAAAATCAAATTTCTGACTTGAAACATGTAATTGGTTCGGTTTAGTAATTCTCTTTTTTATGCCTTATATTTGTCCCGTTTGAAGCGGGACTTTTTTTTTGGAACAATATGATAAATTTAAATGGTGCAATTGTGTCGAAGGACACTACAGTAATGAAAAATAATCGTGCATTTTTATATGGAGATGCTGTTTTTGAAACAGTTAAAATAGTTAATTCAAAGATTCTTTTTCTAGAAGATCATTATTTTAGATTGATGTCTGCAATGCGAATTGTTCGGATGGAGATTCCAATGAATTTTACAATGGAATATTTCGAAGAACAGGTCGTTGACTTGGTAAAAGTCAATAAGATTCAGGATTCTTCTCGTGCAAGAATTACTGTTTACCGTAATGATGGCGGATATTATTTGCCTTCAGATAACACCGTTTCATTTTTGGTCCAAGCCGAAAAATTAGAAAATAAAGCATATTTTATAGATGATTCCGAATATGTTGTCGATTTATTTACCGATTTTTACGTTCCAAAACAGTTGCTTTCTTCCTTGAAAACGACAAATAAAATACTGAATGTTACCGCTAGTATTTATGCCAGCGAAAATGATCTGGATAATTGTTTGCTATTGAATGATAGTAAAAATGTTGTCGAAGCCCTTCAAGGAAATTTATTTATGTTGAAAGAAAATAGGCTGATAACACCGCCAATTTCGGAGGGTTGTTTGAATGGAGTTATGCGCAAACAGATTTTGAATTTGGCAAAAACAATTGAAAATTTAGAAGTAATCGAAGCCGTCATATCACCATTCGATCTACAAAAAGCAGACGAATTGTTTCTTACAAATGTAGTTAAGGGTATCCAACCCATTTCGAAATACCGTAAAAAGAAGTTTTCGATAGAATTTTCGAAGAAGATTTTGCGAAAAATAAATGAAAAATATGAGCTATAATTAGTTGTAGTTTGGATTTTCAGGAGCGTTAATCCAAATCAAATAGTCGCCTCCTAATTCCATGATTTGTTTTTTCCAAAATTGACTAGAGGATTTTCCAATGATTTTATTTTGGTAATTGTTTTGAGCAATAATCCACGAACTTTCAGCCATTTCGGTTTCCAATTGGTCTTCGTCCCAGCCTGTATATCCCAGAAAAAAACGAATATTATTCTTGTCTATTTTGCCCGCATTGATGAGTTCTTTGGTTTTTTCGTATTCTCCACCCCAGTAAATTCCATTCGAAATTTCGATGCTGTTGGGGATTAAATCAGGAACATTGTGAATAAAATAGAGGTTGTCTTGCTCCACTGGTCCGCCATTGTATATTTTTAAATTGGCTTTGATGTCAGGAATCAAATCGTTTATGGTATATTTTAAGGGTTTGTTGATAATAAAACCCACCGATCCTTTTTTATCGTGATCTGCTAATAATATTACTGACCTATTGAATGACAAATCTCCAATAATGGAAGGTTCTGCAATAAGTAATTTCCCTTTTTTTAATTTTTCTGAAATCATAGGTCTTATTTTTAATTAAATTTAAGATAAATTGACTTAAGAAACCAAATAATTTCGATAAAAGGCAAAAAAAAACCTTCCAGAGGAAGGTTTTAATATTATTTTTGAAAACTTAAATTAGTTTACAGCGCCTTCTAATTCAGCTCCAGCTTTAAATTTCACTACATTTTTAGCAGCAATTTTTATTGTTTTTCCTGTTTGAGGATTTCTACCATCTCTTGCAGCTCTTGAAGAAACTGACCAAGATCCGAAACCTACTAAAGATACTCTTCCACCTTTTTTCAAAGTACTACCTACGTTTCCTAAAAAAGATTCTAAAGCTAGTTTAGCAGCAGCTTTTGTAATTCCTGCATCAGCAGCGATAGCGTCGATTAATTCTGATTTGTTCATAATTTTAAGTTATTAAATGTTGGTTAAAAAAACTTTGTTAATAGTAACAAAATTAGTAGGAATTACTTCCCTTACAAGTGTTTTGATTATTTTTAGCTTATTTTGTTGATAACTTATTTTTTTTGTTCATAAACCAATGTAAATTCCTCTAAAACCGGCCGAAAACACCCGTTTTTGTTGGTCTAAACTACCATTGCGCCTTCTGAAAATGTCATTCCGTTCAGCAATTCAGCTACATTCATCTTCTTTTTGCCTGGAAATTGAAGGCTAATTGGCTGGATATACCCATCATTAACCGCAATTTTCATTTCTTTTTTGCTGCAAATTAAACTTCCCGCTGCATAATTGTGATTTTCCAAAATCATTTTTGCTTCGTGAATTTTCACATTCCACTCCTCATTTTTATCCTGAAAAAAACACCAAGCTGAAGGATAGGGACTCAATCCCCGTATCAAATTGTAGATTTCAGTAGTCGATTTCGACCAATCGATTTTGCAATTGTCTTTATTTAGTTTGTATGCGGTTTTTATTTCTTGATTTTCTTCTTGGATTGTGGTGCTCACGGTTCCTTTTTCGATTATAACCAAGGTGTCTAAAACAGTGTCGCTACCCAAAAGCATTAAACGATCGTGCAGTTGTCCGGCATTTTCCGCTGGATCAATTTCGGTTTCGGCACTAAGAATCATAGCTCCCGTATCTATTTTATCATCAATAAAGAAGGTAGTTACTCCCGTTTTTGTATCGCCGTTTATAATAGCCCAATTGATTGGGGCGGCTCCCCGATAATTAGGAAGCAAGGAAGCATGAAGATTGAATGTGCCTAATTTTGGCATTTTCCAAACTACTTCTGGAAGCATTCTGAAAGCAACGACGATTTGTAAATTGGCTTGCAATGCTTCTAATTCGGATAAAAAGTTTGGGTCTTTCAGGTTGGTCGGTTGCAACAAATTGAGATTGTTGGTCAAAGCATATTCTTTTACTGCCGAAAATTTCAGCTTCTGACCTCGACCTGCGGGTTTGTCGGCCGCTGTAATTACTCCTACTACATTATAATTGTGTTTGATTATGGTTTCTAAAATGCCAACGGCAAATTCAGGTGTTCCCATAAATACGATTCTTAATTTTTCCATTTACTTTTCGTAGAGTTGCGATGAATGAAGCAAAGCAAACTCCTCATTATTTAAGTGAATATTTATTGTTTGGCTTTATCTCGATTGTATTGTTTTCTAATAAATTTTGCAAGGCAAAGATAATATCGTCTTCATTAATTTTGGTCAATTTTTGGATTTCTCTCGAATTTAAGTTTTGAATATTCAATAAAGCAAGGATTTTTTCGGAAACAGAGGGATTGCTGGTGGGTTTTCGCTTTTTTGAAATGCAATACGAACAAATACCACAATCTGTCTCTGCTTTTTCCCCAAAATAATCCAGAATCAATTTGCTTTTGCAAATTTTCTTCTCATTGATGTAATTCAAAACCGATTCGAACTGTGCTATTTTTTGTTTGTTTTGGGTTTCTAAGTATTTTGAAACTCGATTGATGGTCCTCTCATCTTCACGAACTTCGTTGAAAATAATCGTAGCGTCATTGTTTTTTTTATGGTACTCAATGATTTCCAGATTTTTTAATTTTTCTAAAATGGACAAGATGAGGGTTTCGTCGCAAATCGATTTTTTGGCCATTAAGGATAAATTGATAGCCGTTTGTGATTCGTATATGCCGGGATAGGTTCGAAGCAGCGCTAAAATAACAGGTTCTTCAGTAGGATTCAAACTCATATAGCGAATGACTTCCTTGGATTCGATACAAAATTGCATCGTAATTTTTTCAGAATATTCCTGAGACAAACTCAAAATACCTTGGCGGTCTAAAAACTGAATTGCATTGAAAGTTTTCAGGCTTGGAAATCCATATTTTTGACAAAAATGATTCAAATTAAACGAAAATTGTTCGTTGATGCCCTCGCCATATGCAATTCGGAAATACGTACACAATTTGATGTAAATCTGAGTAAGAATGGTTTTATCTGGCAGCACATTGATGAACTGACTTTGCGCTTGAATTTTATCCGTCTTGCTGCTCAGTAGAATAGCAAAAGCCTTTTCTTCGTTTCTGCCAGCACGACCTGCTTCTTGGTAATAACTCTCGATGCTGTCCGGAAGATGAATGTGAATGACTGTTTTTACGTTCGATTTGTCAATTCCCATTCCAAAAGCGTTGGTGGCAACCATAATCTGAGCTTCTTCGTTCATCCAAAGGTTCATATTTTTCTCCTTCTCCTTTATGGATAATCCACCGTGGTAAAAAGTAGCTTTGAATCCGAGAGATTGCAATTGCGAAGCGGTGTCGGAACAGGATTTTCTATTTCGCACATATAGTATAGAAGGTTGTGGATTTTTTTTCAAGATTTGCTCCATCCGATACAGTTTATCTTCTACCTCAAAAACCATATAAGCAATGTTTTTTCGGACAAATGATTTGGTGAAAATCGCTGGTTTATCAAGACCTAATTGCAGAATGACATCGTCAAGTACTGTTTTAGTTGCCGAAGCGGTAAGGGCTAGAAAGGGAACTTTGGGAAAGTGAGTTTTAAGGTTGTTAATTTTCAAATAAGCCGGTCGAAAATCGTGACCCCATTGCGACACACAATGTGCCTCATCGATGGCAATCAGATTGATAGGTAAGTTTTTGATGCGTTCTAATATCCAGTCGGATTGCAAGCGTTCGGGCGATAAATACAAGAATTTATAATTGCCAAATTCACAATTGTCTAAAAGCGTAATGATTTCGTCTGATTGGATTCCGCCAGTTAAAGCAATGGCTTTAATTCCTAATTTTTGCAAACGCTGTACTTGGTCTTTCATTAAGGCAACCAATGGCGAAATAACCAAACATATTCCGTCTTTCATCAGCGCGGGAACCTGAAAACAGATTGATTTTCCTCCCCCAGTCGGCATCAGTCCAAAAGTGTCTTTACCATCCAAAACCGATTGGATAATTTCGTCTTGTGGCCACCTAAAAGCGTCGTGCTTCCAATATTTTTGAAGGATTGCTAATGCTTCTTGCATCTTTGAGTTTAAAGTTTAAAGTTTAAAGTTTGAGTTCGAAATAAAGTTTAATAACCTTAAACCTTAAACTTTAAACAATTTACTAAATTTGGTCTAAGATAAATAAAATTCTGTTATCAAGCGTATCTTTAGGTACTTCTATGAGTTCGTAGCCGTAACTTTCGTAGGTTTCAACTAGGTGGTTGTGAATGAGTTTGGCTTGTTCAAAATTTTCATAGCGCGCTTCATCACTCACATATATTTCTTCCCAAGGCGGAAGAATAAATATTTTTGTGTATACATTTTCCCGGCAAGCCAAGTCAAAATGAGCAGGATAGCTGTCACCAATATAGTGCATATAGGCTAGCACATCAGGAATTCCGCGGTCGATAAAAACAATTGTCTGCTTTTCTTCCAAAGCACTAAGAAACTGCTTTTTTCTGCCTTCTAACAATAATTCGCTGAAAAGCAAAGGGTTTTCAAGGAACAATTGTTCGATGCCTTGTTTTTTTGCTTCTAAAGTGACTTGCCTTGAAATTTCAGGATAACAACAAAAACCTTTGGCTACCAATCCATCGATGATAGTACTTTTGCCAGTGCCTGGTCCGCCTACAATGACTATGATTTCTTTGCTCACTTGATTCAAATAAGTCGCAAATTTACCTAAAGTTATTCGGTTTTTGAAAGATTATTTTAGTCATTAGCTTTTCTTTTCAATTTAAAAAAATTGCCTTCGGATTTCAAAAATTGATTTTCTGAACGTTTCAATCTAAAATCTGCTCCCGAAATTTCGGGACTAAAATCTGCAATCTAAAATCAAAACTGTATATTTGCTTTTATTTTAGTTTAGAATGGATACAGAAAAAGAAAAGGAAACCCGAGAGTTTTATGAAAGATTGAAAAAGGAATTGGATTTGAGCACCGCTTGGCCCTCTTTGTATTTGTTTAAATTCATTGTACCTACAGATACAGAAACTATTCGTCGAGTCCAAGATGCTTTCGATTGCTTGGGAGCGGTTATAAAAACCACAAAGTCTAAAACAGGAAAATTCACAAGCGTTTCAGTTGATGTGATGATGAAAGATTCTCAAGAAGTAATTGATAAATACATAGAGCTTTCGACTATTGAAGGCATTATTTCCCTATAATTATGAGTGCAAAATATATAAAAGAAGTGGCAAACGATATTGTTTTTAATTTGGAATACAACGGCGAGCGACCCCATTTAATCATTCCAGAATACGGTCGTCATTTGCAAAAATTAATTGATCAAGCTACTCTTATCGAAGATCGTGAAGAACGAAATAAAGCGGCCAAATACATTATTCAAGTAATGGGAAGTTTGAATCCTCATTTACGTGATGTCCCTGATTTTCAACACAAATTATGGGATCAGATTTTTATAATGTCCGACTTCAAATTGGATGTCGAATCGCCCTATCCTGTTCCTACTCGTGAGGTTTTGCAATTGAAACCTGATGTTTTGCAGTATCCACAAAATTTCCCAAAATACCGATTTTACGGCAACAATATCAAGTATATGATTGATGTGGCTAATAAATGGGAAGAGGGCGAAATGAAAAGTGCATTGGTGAAAGTGATTGCCAATCATATGAAAAAGTCCTATTTGAGTTGGAATAAGGATACCGTGAAAGATGACGTAATTTTTGAACATTTATATGAATTGTCTGGAGGAAAATTAGACTTGCTGCAAAGTACAGAAGAACTTTTGACAACCACCGATTTGTTGCGAACCAACAAAAGAGTTTCCAATAAAATTAGCCCGGCAGGTCAACCAAAAATTCAAAGCAACAAAAATAGTAAGGCGGGAAAATCTAATTCAGGCCATAAAAATCAAAATAGAAAATCGTTGTAAAACTGTTGTTTGTTATGAGTTATGATTTTGTCAGTCGGCAACTTCTAACTTCTAACTTCTAACTTCTAACTTCTAACTTAAAAAAAATGGGAATATTCAAAATAGAAGGTGGTGTTGCTCTTAAGGGCGAAATCACTCCACAAGGAGCTAAAAATGAAGCTTTGCAAATATTGTGTGCCATATTATTGACCGACGAAAAGGTAACTATCAATAATATTCCAGACATTATCGATATCAATAAATTAATTACCCTATTGGGGAATTTAGGGGTGAAAATCCAAAAAAACGGACCGGGTTCTTATACCTTCAAGGCCGATGAAGTCAATGTGAAATATCTTGAAACAGAAGCTTTCAAAAAAGAAGGAGGCTCCCTGAGAGGTTCGATTATGATTGTTGGTCCGCTTTTGGCTCGATTCGGCAAGGGATATATTCCTAAACCCGGTGGAGATAAAATTGGTCGCAGAAGATTAGATACCCATTTTGAAGGATTTATCAATCTTGGGGCGAAATTTCGTTACAATCGTGAAGACCATTTTTATGGAGTGGAGGCACCTGATGGATTGGTGGGTGCCGATATGTTACTTGATGAAGCATCGGTTACTGGAACTGCCAATATTGTGATGGCTGCTGTTTTAGCCAAAGGAACAACGACCATTTACAATGCTGCTTGCGAACCTTATTTGCAACAATTGTGCAAAATGATGAATGCAATGGGTGCTAAAGTGTCCGGCATCGGTTCGAATTTATTGACAATTGAAGGAGTAGAAAAACTTGGAGGTTGTGTGCACGGAATCCTTCCTGATATGATTGAAATTGGAAGCTGGATAGGACTTGCTGCAATGACCAGAAGCGAAATTACCATTAAAGATGTAAGTTGGGAAAACCTCGGTCTGATTCCAAATGTTTTTAGAAAATTGGGTATTACTTTAGAAAAAAGAGGCGACGATATTTACATTCCTGCTCATAAAGATGGTTATCAAGTAAAAACCGATATCGATGGTTCTATTCTGACCGTTTCCGATGCGCCTTGGCCAGGATTCACGCCCGATTTATTGAGTATCGTTTTGGTTGTGGCAACCCAATGCAAAGGGGATGTCCTTATTCACCAGAAAATGTTCGAAAGCCGTTTGTTTTTTGTGGATAAATTGATAGATATGGGAGCCAAAATCATCTTGTGTGACCCACACAGAGCGGTAGTAATCGGTCATGATTTCAAATCGCAGCTCAAAGCAACAACAATGTCTTCACCCGATATTCGTGCGGGAATTTCCTTATTGATAGCTGCACTTTCTGCCAAAGGAACGAGTACCATTCAAAATATTGAACAAATCGATAGAGGTTACGAACGAATAGACGAGCGATTGAGAGCCATCGGTGCTAAAATCGTAAGGGCATAATTTCTATTTCAATAAAAAAAACTGAACCTCAAAGGTTTGAAAAAAACTTTGAGGCTTTATAAGAGACAAAATGACCAAAGAACAAACTGCAATAAAAGCCACTTATTTTAGTATAGCAAGCAATGCATTACTAGCTTTAATTAAAGGATTGGCTGGGTTTTTTGGCAATTCCTATGCTTTGACCGCAGATGCAATCGAGTCGACGACGGATATTTTTTCGTCCTTGTTGGTTTTGTTTGGGATTAAATATTCGAACAAACCGGCTGATGATAATCATCCCTATGGACACGGTCGTGCAGAACCTTTGGTGACTTTCTTGGTGGTTGGATTTTTGATTACTTCAGCAACAATCATAGCCTATGAAAGCATTGGCAATATTAATACTCCCCACGAATTGCCTGCTTCTTGGACGCTGATAATTCTTGGGACTATTATTTTGTGGAAAGAATATTCATTTCGATTGGTAATGAAACGAAGCAAAGAAGCGAATAGTTCCTCTTTGAAAGCGGATGCTTGGCATCATCGTAGTGATGCCATCACTTCGGTTGCCGCTTTTACAGGAATTTCAATTGCACTTTTTTTAGGAAAAGGCTATGAATCAGCCGATGATTTAGCAGCGCTTTTTGCATCGGGATTTATTTTTTATAACAGTTATAAAATTTTCAGACCTGCCTTAGGAGAAATCATGGACGAACATTTGTATGATGATTTGGTGGTCGAAATACGAAAAGTTTCACTGCAAGTACAAGGTGTCGAAAGCACCGAAAAATGTTTTATTCGAAAAGCTGGAATGAAATACCACGTCGATTTACACGCTATTGTCAATGCCAATATCACAGTGAGAGAAGGTCACGATATATCGCATTTGTTAAAAGATACTTTACGTGCAGAAATTCCAGAATTAGGACACGTTTTGATCCATATTGAACCTTCGTATTCTTAATAAAAGTCTTTATCCTACTCCAAAACATTCAAGATTTTCAATCCAAAAACAACACCATTTTCCTGAATTCCGTTTTGATAGGAATGCACATAATCCAAACGAAATACTTTCAATTTTCCAAATCCTAGGTTATCCAAACCCACTGTAAATTCGGAATATGGTTTTATGTCAGGAGTGGCGAGCGCATGAAAACCTAAAACCAAAGTAGCGTTTAATTTGTTCAATAAGGGTATTTTATTCATAATGTAGCCATTGTCGTTGTGTTCTAAATGTGCTTCAAAAAACTCCTTATTGGTGCTGTTCGAATAGTACGGCATCAGATTGAAAACGTTCAAATAGCGGTCGCTCGTGCCTACGTGAGTTCGGTTTCCGTTGAAATGTTTGTAATCTACAAAAGAGATGTTGTCTCCGTTGATAAAGGTGCCCGCTTTCAGATTTATTCCTAAAGTCCCTTTGTTTCCGGCCTTAAAATCATATCTGATTTGTCCCGTAAGCAATTGGTATTCGTATTTTTTTTCATTCGATGCAAAAGCGTTTTCATATCCGAAATAGAGTGTCGGATAGTCATTGTTTCGAATATTAATTTTTCCGTCAGGTCTCGAAATGTATTTGTTTCCGAAATTGATTCTCGCTAATACCGACGCTTTCGTAAGATGATGTTTTTCTATCGCAGGAGTCAAATTATCTTCCGGCAGCAAGGGATTATTAGAACTGTAAACATCGTCACTTTTTATAAATGTTTGGGTTGTGGTATTAAATAGCGGTTTTCGTTGCTGGTATTCCAAAGTTCCTCTCAAGTAAAAATTATTGCCAACATCTTGTCCATAGGTTGCGCCAGCAAATTCTTTATTGTATAATTTCATATAATTGTCTACAAAAAATAGGGAGCTAACCGTATTAATGAATTTTGAAATGGGCTCTTCAGGATTGAATTGATTTACTTTGGTTCCGCCAAAAACAGTCAGTGTTGCGTAATTTTGATGGTTGAAGCGATGGTAATAATTGGCAGTGACACGCAGTCTATCGTCAGAAAATCCATAATTAAATTTGGTGGTGATTGACGTAGTTTTTCCTTTTTCTTCTTCTGCGGCCCAATTCCTGAATGAAAATCCAGAGTCTAAATTCCAACCCTGAACGGTGTTGAAATTTAAGGACGACAAATTCAATACGCCATCATAGCCAAAAGAAATTTTCTTACTGCTGTTTTTCCAATTATACCCTGTGATTGGACTGTAAAATTTGAATTTGTTTTCTTTTTTGTCAATCGAATCTAAATATTTTTTTGAGGTTCGCACTGCACGTACACTGTCTTTTTTGATGTAATCCGTGTTCTCTTCGATAGTCAACGGAATAGTCCTGATTTGATTCCAAAAAAGACTGTCCTTTTTATTCGAATTGTTTTCGAAACTTACAATTTCGTTGGTAAACGTTTTTTTGGCAAACGATTTTTCGAATTCATAATTACTGTAAACGTAGGAAAATTTTCCGTTGAATTTTATGCCAAAAATACCAGCGGAAAACTCAAGGCTTTGGGTGTTCTTGGCCCAAATTTTATTGTTTTTGTTAAAGCTGAAATTTTGTTTCAACTTCATCACATCGACAAATTCTTGATGCATTCTGTAGCCTTTGATGTCTAAATCTACGGCGTAAATAGCCCAAGAATCTTCTACAATATAAATGTAGCCTTCAAAAATAGGTTCGGCATCTCGTTTGGCAATGACTTTTATTTTGTTGATCATCAAATTGTTCTCGTCTTGAAAAGTGCCTTCTAATTTGTATTTATAATAGCTGAAAGCATTGTCGGCAATCGGGGAAATCATTTTGCTATTGAAATCTAAAGTATTGTCGTAAAAATCATAAATAGTAGCTCGGGCCGTATTATAGCTGAAGCCTTTATTGTCGCCGCTTATTTTTGAAGCGATGATTCTTTCTTTTAAATTGTCAGGTTTTTCAAAAATTATTTTCGAAACCGTTTCCGATAAATAAATGATACCAGTTCCTGTTGAATCGACAGCGCCGTCTAAATCACCAACTTTTTGGCCTAATATTTTTTTAGGCAAATCTTTCACTTTAAAAATGCCACGGGAATAAAAATCGGCTTTGAAACGGGCTGTTTTCTCCGAGTTCTCTTTTTTACTTTTAATAGCATTTCTAATAACGGCATTCGCAGGATTGTCTTTGGTGTTTATGACTACTTCCGACAGCGAAAGATTTTCTTCAACCAATTGGATGTTTTGCACGAACGGGAATTGGTCTATTGTCAGGGTGATTTTTTGGGTTTTGTATCCCAAATATTGATAAACAATGGTGTGTTTCCCGGTTTTTTTGAGGTTTAGTTCGTAATTGCCTTTGTCGTTCGAGGAGGTACCGTTATAGGTATTCGCTTCTAAAACAGTAACAAGCGAAAGTGGAGTTCCATTGCTATCAGTAATGGTGCCTCTAATTTGTGAATAGGAAAATAATGAAACCAGAAAAGCGAGTAGCAAGTAAAAATTTTTCATCAAGTAATTTTTTCTTACAAATATACAAGTAGGAACAAATTAGATTCCTAAAATTTTGTTATAATATCTTGAATCTGGGAATATTTTATTTGATGACAATCTATAGTAAAGACAGTATTGCTAGTTCGTAGCTTTTCATGCCAAAACCAAGGATAACACCTTTGGCATTGCCAGAAATATAGGACTGATGGCGAAAACTCTCGCGAGAAAAAGTGTTCGAAATATGCACTTCGATTACGGGAGTTGTAATGCTTTTTATAGCATCGCCAATGCCAATGGAGGTGTGGGTGTAGGCTCCGGCATTAAGAATAATTCCATCGTACGAAAATCCGAATTCCTGAATTTTGCCAATCAATTCGCCTTCGATATTGCTTTGAAAATAAGAAAATTCTATTTGTGGAAATTTAGTTTTTAGGATGGCAAGATAGTCTTCAAAGGTTTGTGAGCCATATATTTCTGGTTCGCGTTTTCCTAATAAGTTGAGGTTGGGTCCGTTGACGATGGCAATTTTCATTGATAATGTTTTTGTAAAAATAAAAAAACCGTTTCAATAAAAACGGTTTTGATTCACTAATGATTTAATTTTCTTAAAATAGTATCCCTGCCGATAGCTGTAGCACGGAGTTTTTGGATTCGGCATTAGGAGAAATCTCTGTCAAACCTAATACGTATCTGCCTTGTACGAATAGACTTTTTGTGATTTTAAAGCTTAAGCCTGCATCAATAGCAAAATCAAAAGTATTCGAATTGGACACATCAAGTTTGTTTTTTTCGCTCAATAAAAATGAAGCTTGCGGTCCCAATTCTAAACTAAAGGCTTTGCTGAAATAGATTTTTGCCATAACTGGCATAGCGATATAACCCAATTCGTTTTCGATATCGCCTGCGATTGTTTTATAGGTAGCCCCTTGCGTACTGTACAACAACTCAGGTTGAATGGCAAATTTTTCAAGTAGCTTGATTTCAGAGACTAGACCGGCGTGATAGCTTGTGATAGCATCTGTTTGGATGCTTGTTCCCGAAAAGTTAGCGTAATTTAATCCTGCTTTCACGCCAATTTTTAGTAATTGAGCTTGGCTACTGAAGGCTGCAAGGGCTAGCAAAGCCGAAAGGAAAAATTGTTTTTTCATAATTATGGTTTTTAAAGATGTAGTGGACTATTCTAAAAACTCTTTTAGACTCCTTTTATTGTCTTAGGTCGGCATAATAGTATCGTTTTTGTCATTGCTCATTTCTGGGCCAAATGAAGAATGTGATAATTTAGACGAGCTGTTTTTGGTTAATTGTTAAAAAACCTGTTGATAACTATGTTAATAACGATATAAAAATGTTTATAACTCAAAAAATTTATAAGTTAAATTTGTTTAATTAACTTTAAATAAAACAAAAATGAAAAAAATTATTTTATCAGTAGTGGCGGTTTTTGCATTTGTACTTGCAAACGCTCAAGATGTACCATCAGGTGTCGGTTTCTCTAAAGGAGATAAATTTGTTGAAGGAGCTTTTAGCTTTCGTTCAGGTGATGTGGAAGATAGTTGGTCATTCACTCCTAAAATGGGATATATGCTTGACGATAAATGGGCAGTTGGAGGTTTTTTAGCTCTTGCTGGTCAAGATAATGGCAGTAAAGAAACGGGAACTTTTGGACTCGGTGGATTTGCTCGTTACTATTTCTTATCCTTAGGTGCAAGTAAAAGTTTTCAAGCGTATGGAGAAGTTGGTTTAGGTTATTCGGCTGTTACCACAGAAATAAATAATAATGGTAAAAATACTAATAGTTCAATAAATGCAAATATTGATTTAGGAATGAATTACTTTTTCACTAAACACTGGGCAGCTACATTTGAATTGGCAAACATCTTGAGCTATAATAATGTAAATCCTGAGCAGGGATCAAATTCTAGTGATTTGAACGTAAATGTGAACTTGTTCAACAATATTTTTGCAACGCCTCAATTCGGATTATTGTACAAATGGTAATTTGAAATCGATTTTACTTTAAAAAACCATCCCACAGGGTGGTTTTTTTTATGGTTATTAAATATTAGGATTTAATTAAGAGATTTAAGGTTATTATTCTGTACATTTAATAGGGATTTTGAGCATTAATTTAAATATTTTAAATCATGAAAAAAATTATTTTATTGGTTCTTTTGGCTTTGGTAATTACCAATGGTTATTCACAAAAAAAAGGTGCTTTTAGAGTTGGACTAGATGTGGGGTATGTGCCTGCAGGTGGCGGAGGTGGTGGTCTATTGACAATCGAACCTAAATACAATATTACGGAAAATATGAATGTTGGCTTGCGATTTGGCGGAGCTGCTGTAATTCGAGATTTAGAATCCAATGTTGGTGATAGCTATACTGCTAAGGTTGCCGGAATTAGTTCTTTTGTTGGTACTTATGATTATTACTTTCACAAATCAGGATCAGGAAGTTCTTTTGCACCTTATGTAGGTGCGGGTCTTGGGTACTATTCTCTAGCAAATGTAGAAGTGGATGATTCTGAAGTTGACAGCGGCGTATTGAATCCCTCCGTTTCTAGCGTTTTTGGTGGTTTAATTCGAGGTGGTTTCGAATGGACCGGATTTAGATTTGGGTTAGAATATAATTTTCTTCCCAGTAGTGATTTGGAAGATTTTGATGGGAATAAAGTGGGAACAGCAAACAACGCCTATTTTGGGGTGAGTATTGGCTTTTTTGTTGGTGGTGGAAAATGGGGTGCAAAAGCTCCTTGATTTTATTAAAAGTTTTAAAACCACGTCAACGGCGTGGTTTTTTTATGTCTAAAATTAGCTTTTCTTTGCACAATGAATTGGAACGCTCAAATCAAAAATTACCAATCCTATCTCAAAATTGAGAGGGGTTTGTCGAAAAATACAATCGATAATTATTCTTTCGATATCGAGCGATTGTGCCTTTTTTTAGAACAAAATGCCATTGAAGTTTCGCCGATAAAAATCAGTGAGGAAACGATTCAGCAATTCATTTATAGTGTTTCAAAAGAAGTAAATCCGCACTCACAGGCCAGAATTATTTCAGGGTTAAAAAGTTTTTTCAGCTATTTAATTTTTGAAGATTATCGACAAGACAATCCGATGGAATTGATAGAAACTCCTAAAACAGGTCGGAAACTTCCCGACACTTTATCCGTTGAAGAGATCGACGCTCTAATTGCTGCCATAGATTTGAGTTCTAATGAAGGAGAACGGAATCGGGCTATGTTGGAAACTCTTTATGGTTGCGGGCTTCGGGTTTCGGAATTGGTTTCGTTGAAAATATCGGATTTGTTTTTTGATGAAGGTTTTATCAAAATCACAGGAAAAGGCAGTAAACAACGTTTTGTACCCGTTAGCGAGTTGACTCAAAAGTACATCGTGTTGTATCAAAATTATAAAAGAACGGATTTGAATATCAAGAAAGGTCAGGAAGATACTTTGTTTTTGAATAGGAGAGGAAGTCAGTTGACAAGAGCAATGATTTTCACGATAATCAAAGATTTGGCTGCGAAAATAGAATTGAAAAAAAGCATTAGTCCACATACTTTTCGGCATTCCTTTGCAACACATTTATTGGAAAACGGCGCCGATTTGCGTTCGATTCAATTGATGTTAGGCCACGAATCGATTACGACTACGGAAATTTATGTGCATCTGGATAGACGATTTTTAACCGAGGTGATGAATGCTTTTCATCCGAGGAAATGATGATTAAATTCCAATAAAAAAATTCCAAATCCCAATTATAAAGTATTGGAATTTGGAATTTTTAAAATTAATTTAAGATTTTACTTTGCTATATTCACCGCTCTAGTTTCTCTAATCACAGTTACTTTCACTTGTCCGGGATAGGTCATTTCGGTTTGGATTTTCTGTGAAATTTCGAAAGATAAAGTAGCTGCATTTTCATCGGATACTTTTTCACTTTCTACAATAACACGGAGTTCTCTACCCGCTTGAATTGCGTAGGCATTTTTCACACCTCCAAATCCGTAAGCTACTTCTTCTAAGTCTTTCAAACGCTGAATGTACGAATCCAAAACTTGTCTTCTGGCACCTGGTCTGGCGCCTGAAATAGCATCACAAACCTGAATAATTGGCGATAGTAATGATTTCATTTCGATTTCGTCGTGGTGTGCTCCAATCGCGTTGCAAACTTCTTCTTTTTCACCATATTTCTCCGCCCATTGCATTCCTAATAAAGCGTGAGGCAAATCGCTTTCGGTATCAGGAACTTTACCGATATCGTGCAATAAACCAGCTCTTTTAGCCAATTTTACGTTCAATCCTAATTCGGCAGCCATAATTCCACAAAGTTTGGAAACTTCGCGCGAGTGTTGCAATAAATTTTGCCCGTAAGAGGAACGGTATTTCATTCGTCCAACTACTTTTATCAGCTCAGGATGCAAACCGTGAATGCCTAAGTCAATTACGGTACGTTTACCCACTTCAATAATTTCGTCGTCAATTTGCTTGGTCGTTTTAGCGACCACTTCTTCAATTCTTGCCGGGTGGATACGACCGTCAGTCACTAATTTGTGCAATGACAAACGTGCAATTTCTCTACGAACAGGGTCAAAACAAGAAAGAATAATCGCTTCTGGCGTGTCGTCAACAATGATTTCGACGCCTGTTGCGGCTTCAATTGCTCTAATATTTCGTCCTTCGCGACCAATAATCCTACCTTTTACATCATCCGATTCGATGTTGAAAACAGAAACGCAATTCTCTACCGCTTCTTCTGTTCCCACTCTTTGAATGGTGTTGATGATGATTTTTTTAGCTTCTTGTTGAGCAGTCAGTTTCGCTTCCTCGATTGTATCTTGAATGTGCGACATCGCTTCGGTTTTGGCCTCAGCCTTCAATCCTTCGATCAGTTGGCTTTTTGCTTCTTCAGCCGAGAGACCCGAAATCACTTCAAGATGTTGCAATTGGCTTTTGTGAAGTCTGTCAACTTCTGCTTGTTTTTTGTCTAGAACATCTATTTTGGTATTGAATTCTAAAGTTTTCGACTCGTATTCGTCATTAACTCTTTTGGCTTTGGATAACTCGTTCGAAACTTGTGATTCTTTATCTCGAATTCTTTTTTCGACTTCAGCCATTTTTTGGTCACGAGAAAGAATGACCTGCTCGTGTTCTGCTTTCAATTCGATAAATTTTTCTTTTGCTTGAAGGATTTTATCTTTTTTGATGTTTTCTGCTTCAAGATTGGCGTCTTT
Source organism: Flavobacterium nackdongense (assembly GCF_004355225.1). Lineage (NCBI taxonomy): Bacteria > Pseudomonadati > Bacteroidota > Flavobacteriia > Flavobacteriales > Flavobacteriaceae > Flavobacterium > Flavobacterium nackdongense. The sequence goes on from NZ_CP037933.1 coordinate 3,470,830, forward strand.
TAAGATCGATGCGGCTTCTTTTTTTGCGTTTTTAATCAAATTAGAAATATTACTTTTTTCGATGATTTTGGCTAGACCAAAACCTCCAGCAATACCCGCAACTCCTAAAATAATTATTGTAATGATGTCCATAGTTGTTAAAATTTATATATAAAAAAAGCCTACATTAGATTGCTTGTATAAACTCTGAAATACAAGTTTTGAGCTAACTCGCTGTTCAAGCTTCCAAACTGAATTGGCTTGCTATAGTAACGATGATTTGCTCATTCTAAATTGTTAGTGTTGAGTTTACCAAATGTGAACTAATGTAGGCAGTGCTTTAGTTTCTGTAAAGAACGTGTTTTAATCTAGGAGATATTGATCTAATAGCGCATTGATTTTTTTAATCCTTTCGATAGTCGCTACACCATCTATGGCATTATCAATTTGTTTTTGTTCAGTTTGTGCTGCAAATTGTAAAGCGCACATCGCTAATACGTCTTGCTTGTCACGAACGGCATAATTTTCTTCAAATTGCTTAATCATCGTATCGATTTTTTTTGAAGCACTACGAAGTCCTTCTTCCTGAGAGAGTTCCACGGTTAATGGATAAACTCTGTCCGCAATCGATATCTTAATTTTAAGCTTTTCGTCCATATTTTTTATTAATCTGATAGCTGTGCTATACAGTAATCAATTTCACGAATTAATGAATTTATTTTAAGCTTTGTATCTCTTTTATTCTCTTCACTGCCCAGTAATGCGTTGGCCAATTTGAGTGTTTCATACTGTTTTTTTAAGGCTTCAATCTCTTGAGCTTGAGTTTGTATGACAGTTGCAGCATTGGTTAATTCAATTTTCAATTCTTGTGATTTTTTCTCCAAACTATTTATTTTTGCAAATAGTTTTTCGATCTTATTTTCAAGAGTATCAATTATTTCTGCAATTACACTCATAATGCGTCCTAAGTATTACTTAATCTTACAAAGTTAGTATTCCTTTTTATTTTTACAATACTTTATTTGCTTTTTTATCCTAAAAAAAATCAATTGTCAGTATAACAGCGGATTAAGAGCGTGATTGATTTTGTGTTATTTTGTAAACTAGATTTTTTTATCTTAGCAAAAATGTATTTTATGAGACCTAGTCTGTTATTTTTCCTTTTCTGTATTCCTATTTTTGCTCAAATCAATTATCCGAAAGATTATTTTAGTCCGCCATTGGCTATTCCGATGCAGTTATCAGGAAATTTTGGGGAGTTACGTCCCAATCATTTTCATGCGGGCTTCGATTTTAAAACTTTGCAAAAAGAAGGTCTTGAAGTGTACTCCGTAGCCGATGGTTATGTGTCGCGAATTAAAATATCCACTTTTGGAAACGGAAAGACGATTTATATCACTCATTCTAATGGCTACACTTCAGTTTATGGACATTTGCAGCGGGCCGCAGGGCCAATTGAAGATTTCGTCAAAAAAATACATTATGAAGAACAATCTTTTGAAATTGAACGATATTTGAAGCCCGGAGAGATGGTTGTCAAAAAAGGCCAACTTATCGGATTATCCGGAAATACGGGAGCTTCTGAAGGACCTCATTTGCATTTCGAATTTCGGGATAATATCACGGAGAATATTATAAATCCGATGCTTTTTGGGTTCGATAAATTTATGAAGGACACCAAGAAACCTATTATTTTCAATATTTATGCTTATCCTTTAGATAATGAATCTATCGTCAATCAATCCAAAAGACCTCTGTTGCTTAATCTTTCTTTGCAAAAGGATGGTACTTATTTGGCAGATAAAGTGGTGGCCAACGGTAAAATTGGTTTTGGTATCAATACTTTCGATTATGATGACGTTTCTTTCAATAGGAATGGGATATATAAAGTGCAGACTTTTTATAACGGGAATCCTAATTTTGGCTATCAATTTGACACCTATTCTTTTGATGAAATGCGTTATGTAAATGCGCTAATAGACTATTCAATGTATAAAAAAACACAGCAAAGAGTGCAAAAGTTGTTTATGAAAAGCCCATACAATTTAAGTATTATCAAGACCGATGGCAGTAATGGAATCATAAACGTTGTACCTAATTTATCGGGGCAGTATCGAATAGAAGTTTCGGACTATTATGGTAATTTGACTACAGTTGCTATTCCGATTGTGGATGAAATTTTACCGGCAATCATAGCCAAGGAGCCTGTTTCGAAATATTTTGTAAAAGCAAAAAATGAATCTAATTTTTCAAAAGGAAATATATCTGTTTTTTTTCCATCTAATACTTTTTACGAGGATTTTAATTTGAATTTTGATGTAAAAAACGATACTTTGTATCTTCATGATGATTCTGTTCCTGTGAATTCCAATTTTACTATTGAAATAGAAGATCATAAATTTACCGAAACTCAGAGAGAAAAATTATTTATCGCTTCAATTGGTGCCAAAAAGTTGAGTTACAATTACACTTTCCGAAAAGATAATATATTTAAAACCAATGTAAAAACCTTGGGCAAATATGCTTTGGTTTTAGATACAATTCCCCCAAAAATTACTATTGCGAAACCCATAGAAGGCAAATGGTTAACCGATAAGAAGTCCATTCAATTCACCATTAGTGATGAATTGTCAGGTATTAAATCCTATAATGGCTTTCTGAATGGCAAATGGATTTTATTCGAATACGATAATAAAACCAAGAAAATTACGCATAATTTTAGTGATGGTATTGTGGCTGAAGGAGCCAATGAATTAAAAATTATAGTAGTGGATAATTTAGGAAATTCTACTATCTTTGAAACTCGGTTTTTTCGAAGTCAAAAACAATAAAAATAATATCCTTGGGTCAAAATAAAATATTACTCGTTTTCCTAGTTTTCTTTTTTGGATTGATAGCGTCAGGGCAATCTGCTCGCATTAAAGGAGTTATTCTGGATGTGAATAATCAAGCGGTTGCCAATGTGAATGTGACTTGCCAAGGCAAAGGCACACAATCGAACGCCAACGGATTTTATGCATTGACGGTTCCGGCAAATCAGAAGCTAACAGTTGTTTTTTCACATATTTCATTAAAAAAATCTACGATTTCAGTTACTTTAAAACCAGACGAAGATTATGAATTCAATTTGGTGATGAATGATAAAGACGAGCAAATGGGCGAGGTCGTTATTACCGTAAATAACAAAAAACGAGTTCAAGGTGTTACTGTAATTGAACCAGAATTAATTCGTAAAATACCCGGAGCCAACGCTGGTGTCGAAAATATTTTGAAGTCCTTGCCGGGCGTCAATTCTAATAATGAATTGAGTACTCAATATGCGGTTCGCGGTGGGAATTATGACGAAAATTTGGTTTATGTTAATGAAATTGAAGTCTATCGTCCGTTTTTAATACGCTCCGGTCAACAAGAAGGATTGAGTTTTACCAACACCGATTTGGTTCAAAATGTCGATTTTTCTGCTGGAGGTTTTCAGTCGAAATATGGCGATAAATTATCTTCGGTTTTAGATATTACGTATCGAAATCCAACCCAATTTGGAGCTGTAGCTGAAGCGAGTTTTCTGGGAGCTAGTGTCGCTGTTGATGCCGTTTCTGAAAACGGAAAATGGTCCACGGTCAATGGGATTCGGTATCGTAACAATTCCCTTTTAGTAGATAGTCAGGAAACACAAACGAATTATACTCCCGTTTTTGCCGATTTTCAGACCAACGTCAATTTCAAACCTTCGGACAAATGGGAATTTAGTTTTTTGGGAAATCTTTCTTCCAATGATTACAAATACCAGCCTCTGACTCGACAAACCAATTTTGGAACTATCGATGACCCGATGGCCTTGTTGATTTATTATGAAGGACAAGAAAAAGATAAATATACTACCGTTTTTGGTGCGGTCAAATCGACTTATACTGCTTCAAAAAATGCTACTTATAAATTGATCGCCTCGGCTTATCATACTCAAGAACAAGAATATTTTGACATTTTGGCGCAATACCGATTGGGCGAAGTAGATTCTAATTTTGGTTCGGAAAATTTTGGTGACGTCGCTTTCACCCGCGGGATTGGTTCGCAACTCAATCACGCAAGAAATGATTTAGACGCCTTAATTATCAATACCGAATTAAAAGGTATTCACAATTGGAAAAAAAACCAATTTGAATGGGGAGCAAAATTTACTCGCGAATCGATTCGTGATCGAGTGATTGAATGGGAAGTTATCGATTCTGCTGGTTTTTCCATCAATCCGCCGATTAAATTTTTACCTAAAAACGATCAGCCGTATTCCCCGTACACAGGGCCATTGGTTCCGTATCAGAATGTGAGAGCGACAAATTTTGTCGACATCAACCGATTTTCAGGTTATCTGCAATGGAGTCGGAAAGGCTATATTGGCAATAACGAAATTTGGATGAATGCAGGTGTTCGTTCCCAAAATTGGACTGTTTCTGGAGATAATATAACGAGTTCAACTCAAATTACCTTTAGCCCACGAGCACAATTTTCCTTAAAACCCAATTGGGATATGGATATGTTTTTCCGTCTTTCGGGAGGATTGTATCATCAACCGCCATCGTATCGAGAATTAAGAGATGCCAATGGTGTGGTACAACCCGATGTCAAAGCCCAACAATCGATTCATATTGTTTTAAGTAATGATTACAGTTTCAAAATATGGAATCGTCCTTTCAAAATGGTTTCGGAGGTGTATTATAAAACCTTGTCAGACGTTAATACCTATACTCTGGATAATGTTCGAATTCGGTATGTTGCCAATAATAATGCGAAAGCCTATGCCCAAGGTTTTGACTTTAGATTGAATGGTGAATTTGTCCCCGGAACCGAATCCTGGTTTAGTTTTGGATATCTAAAAACCGAAGAAAACAGCGATAACAGAGGATATATTTCGAGACCAACCGACCAAAGATTGAAATTTGCGCTTTTGTTCCAAGATTATATGCCCAAGATTCCAAGCATAAAATTGTATCTGAATTTGGTTTATAATACGGGTTTGCCAGGAGGCTCTCCGTCATATTCTGATCCTTATTTGTATCAAAGTCGATTGAATGATTACCGACGTGCGGATGTGGGCTTCTTCAAAGTTTTGATTGATGAGCAGAATCCATCGGATAGGAAATGGCTTCAACCTTTCAAAGAATTAGCTATTGGATTAGAAATTTTCAACCTTTTCGACAATCAAAATGCGATTACCAATACTTGGGTTCGTGATGTGTATTCTAAAAATCAATACGCGATTCCGAATTATATGACCACACGAGTTTTTAATGTGAAGGTCAATATGAGGTTTTGATGTTATATCAAAATATCACTCTCCAAATCCGATTTTTCAATCTTAAAGTCAAATCCTAATTTCGAAACCAATTCGATAACCAGGTTTTTATACCAGTTTTCGGATTTAGGATGAATGTAGATTTTTTCGATTAATTGGTTGATGTCTACATTTATTTTTAGACCATCATTCAATTTTATATTGCTTTCAGTAACATCCGATATGATGCGAACTTCCCTTTCGTACTGGAAACTTTTTCGTTTGAACAAAAACGGAAAAAACATATCATCAAATGGAATGTATTCTTTCTTATAATCAATATAGTTGACTTCGCCAATGTATTGTTTGTGATTTTTTTCAGGAATTACGGCGTTTTGCAATCTACCAATAGTGGATTGAATGGCTAATCCTTCACTGTTTTGGGTGAAAATTTGCCACATAGCAAACGATTCGTATTCGTTGATGTGCCAGCTACTAACGGCTACTTTTTCGCGATGCGATTTGTAATGTTGTAAAAATTCAGGATTATTGACGGCAATTTTTTTTATCTCTTCGTAGGTTGGTTCACTAAAAGTACCTTCATATTGGTCTTCAAATTTATCCGAACGCGACATAAACAATTTCTTCGAAAGCAATAAATCAAGAAATTTGGATAGGTCTAAGTATTTCCAAACAACTGTGTCAGGATCTTCGGGAAGTTTGATGTTGGGGTTGTTCAGGTACATTTAAAATAGATATCCGTCAAAAATCTGAAATTTTAATCATTATTCAAAAGACTGCATGGTTACCAATTTGTTATAGTTTCCATTCAGCGCGATGAGTTCCTCGTGTGTACCTTGTTCTACGATTTTTCCTTTTTTCATAACCACAATTTTATCTGCTTTTTGAATGGTCGAAAGGCGGTGAGCAATGACAATAGATGTTCTGTTTTGCATCATATTTTCTAAAGCCACTTGCACAAATTTTTCGCTTTCAGTATCCAATGCGGATGTGGCTTCGTCTAAAATCATAATCGGCGGATTCTTTAAAACCGCACGAGCAATCGACAATCGTTGTTTTTGACCGCCAGAAAGTTTATTGCCGCTGTCGCCAATGTTGGTGTCGATTCCCATTGGCAAATCTTGGACAAACTCATAAGCGTTGGCAATTTTCAAAGCTTCGATGATTTCTTCGTCGGTTGCGTCAATTTTCCCTAAAGCAATGTTCGCTTTTATAGTATCGTTGAACAAGATGCTATCTTGTGTCACCAAACCCATCAAACTGCGAAGCGAATGTAAATTCATATCTTTAATATTGACACCATCAATCACAATCGACCCTTCATTTACATCATAAAAACGGGTCAATAAATTCGCAATCGTACTTTTTCCACTTCCGGATTGACCAACAAGAGCAACAGTCTGTCCCTTTTTTACTTCAAGAGAAAAATCTTTTAAAACTGCTTCTTCTTCATATTTGAAGTTGACGTTTTGTAATGAAATTGCCGTTTCGAATGTGTCTTTTTCGACTGCATTTACTTTGGATGTGATTTCATTCTCAACCTCCAATACTTCAAAAACTCTTTGGGCAGCAGCTAATCCGTTTTTTACGGAATACGAAGCTTTCGAAATGGCTTTTGCTGGCGTGAGAATATTGTAGGCCAAGGTAAGGTAAACAATGAAAGCCGAACCATCTAGGGTTTTGTCTACTAAAACTAAATTCCCGCCGTACCAAAGCAAAGTAGCAATAGTGGTGATTCCCATAAATTCGCTCAAAGGCGACGCTAAATTGTTTTTATTTCCAATACTATTTGATAATTTTAATAATCTTGTAATCGATTCGTTGAATCTGTTTTTGAAAGTGGTTTCGGCATTGTAACTTTTGACCACTTTCAAACCGCTAAGACTTTCTTCCACAATCGAAATAAGATAACCTCCTTCGTTTTGAGCTTTCAACGATTTTGCTTTGAGGCTTTTTCCAATTTTTGAAATGATAAATCCCGAAATGGGAATGAATATCAAAACAAACATAGTTAGTTTTGCGCTAATGACAAACATAGTGATTAGTGCAAAAACAATGGTTAAAGGTTCTTTGATGACGAGTTCTAATATTGAAAAAAATGAATTTTGAACTTCGCCCACATCGCCAAGCATTCTTGCCATAACATCACCTTTTCTTTTTTCAGAATAATAGGAAATAGGCAATTCGATTATTTTGTCGTACATCGTTTTTCTCAAATCACGTAATACACCATTTTTCAAGTGCATAATGTGATAAGAAGCCAGATAATTGAATAAATTTTTTAGTAAAAAAGTGGTAATTACTAAGGTTACCACCAATAAAAGAGCAAATTGCGGCCCACTTCCTTTTGATAATTCCGATATTTGATAATACAAATACTCTTTTCCGAACCGCATTATACCTCCAATTCCTTCATAGACAGGGGCGTTTTCGATAACTTTATTTTTGCCAAAAAGCACTTCGAGCATTGGTAATAAAGTCAACATCGAAATGGTGCTAAATAAAGCATACAAAACATTGTAAGTCACATTCCAAATGATATGTGACTTATAGGGTTTTGTGTACGGAAAGAGTTTAATTAAGTTTTTATCCATTTATTTTCTATTGTTGTTTTCTGCTATTGCTATGGCTTTTTCTAATTTTTCTAGCAATAATTTTTTTTCTGGTAATTGCGTGAGGTATTCTGCAACCTTAATTTGTTCATCAGTATCAAGCATCAAATAATTGATTTGCTCCGGAGATTTTTCGCTACAAAGGATTAAGCCAATGGGTTTGTTTTCTCCTTCTTTTTGTTCGTTTTTCTCTAACCAACGAAGATACAGTTCCATTTGTCCTTTGTATTTGGCTTTAAATTTCCCCAATTTCAAATCTATGGCAACCAAACTTTTAAGACCTCGATGATAAAAAAGTAAATCGATGTAAAAATCTTCATTGTCTATAATTATCCTTTTTTGGCGGGCTAAAAAAGCGAACTCGCTACCCATTTCGGTAATAAAATATTGAAGTTGTGCCAATATAGAGCTTTCTAAATCTTTCTCAGAGTAACTATCGTGTAAACCTAAAAAATCTAAAAAATAGGGATCTCGAAAAGCTAAATCAGGACTTATTTTCTTTTCCTTTTCTAATGTTTTTAATTCATTGACGATTGTTTGTTCCGGTTTTTTGCTAATGGCGGTTCTTTCAAAAAGCATACCATCTATTCGCTCCTGCAATGTTCGGACACTCCATCTTTCGTGAATTGTCATTTGGATATAAAATTCCCTTTTTATAGGGTTTTCTATGTAAATAAGATTTCTGATATGGGACCAACTCAATTTTGCACACACTGTGTGCAAAATTGTAATATCTTCTATAACAGTGTTCAGTTTAACAAAACTTTGCAGATTTCTTTTATTAAAACCTACTCCATATTTGTTCGTAAGTGCTAAGCTCAACGTTGGAATCAATTTCTTTCCATAGTCCGCGCGGTCATTTTTTAGAATATCATCATTGATGGTTTTTCCAATATTCCAATACAATAAAGTCAGTTCTTGGTTGACTGTTTTGGCAACAATATGACGTGTTTGATCTATTAAACCGATAATCGAATTTAATAGTTTTGGTTCATCATTTGTGTCCAATTTGTTCATTAGCTCAACTGCATGGCAGTAATGATGTTTTTGATTTTTTCATTTAATACCGCTTCCACTTCCGTGAAATTTTCTACACTGTCTAATTCGGTGTTTACGCTGATGTAGAATTTGATTTTTGGTTCGGTTCCACTTGGTCTAGCACAAATTTTCGAACCGTCTTCCGTATAATAAATCAAAACGTCCGATTTTGGCATATCCATCGTTTCTTCCTCACCAGTCAATAAATTTTTGGCAATCGAAGATTTATAATCTTCTAGCATCACCACACGTTGCCCGTTGATTTCTTTTACTGGATTATTACGCATATCGACCATCATTTGGTTGATTTCGGCTAAACCATCCATTCCTTTTTTGGTTAACGAAATCAAATGTTCTTTGTAAAAACCGTGCTCTACATACGATTGTTGCAATTCTTTGTAAACACTGCTACCATTGGCTTTCACTTGAGCCGCCAATTCGCAAATCAATAAAGTAGCTGCAACTGCGTCCTTATCGCGAACAGCGTCGCCTACCATAAATCCAAAGCTTTCTTCCCCACCGCCGATGAATTCCAATTCTGGGAAATCCTTGATCATTTTGGCAATCCATTTGAAGCCAGTCAAGCCGACTTTGCATTCCACACCATAAGCTGTAGCCAATTCCATAATCATCGGAGTAGAAACAATAGTCGAGCCCACGAATTGTTTTCCGTTGATTTTCCCTGCTTTTTTCCATTCTTTTAATAGAAATGCAGTCATCAGAATCATCGTTTGGTTTCCGTTCAGTAAGATCATTTGGCCTTCGTTATTTCGAACTGCAACACCCAAACGGTCGCAGTCAGGGTCAGTTCCCACAACAATATCGGCGTTTGTTTTATCTGCCAATGCCAATGCCAATGTCAAAGCTTCTGGCTCTTCAGGATTTGGAGATTTAACTGTTGGAAAATCGCCATTTGGAACTCTTTGCTCTTCAACGATATTTACATTTTTGTATCCCGCTTGGGCAAAAGTTTCGGGAATAGCAGTAATCGAGGTTCCGTGTAAGGATGTAAATACAATATTCAAATTGTCTTTGGCTTCTTGCGATGTTCCAAAGCTAGCATTTTCGATAGTCGATTTGATGAACGCTTGGTCAATTTCAGCATCAATGTATTGTATCAGATTTTCGTCGGCGTCAAATTTGATTTGGCTATAATTTAGTTTTTCAATAGTTTCGATAATCGCGCCATCTTGCGGAGGTACGATTTGTCCGCCATCTTGCCAGTACACTTTGTAACCGTTGTATTCTGGCGGATTGTGCGAAGCGGTCAATACAATTCCACATTGGCAACCTAAATATTTTAGAGCAAAAGACAATTCAGGGGTAGGGCGTAAATCCGAAAATAAATACACTTGAATTCCATTGGCAGAGAAAACATCGGCAACTGTTTTGGCTAATGTCTTACTATTATGACGACAGTCAAAAGCGATTACGGCTTTCAATGGTTGGTCTGGAAAAGCGATTTTCAAATAATCCGAAAGTCCTTGGGTACTTTTTCCTAAAGTGTATTTATTGATGCGATTGTTTCCAACGCCCATCACACCGCGCATTCCGCCAGTTCCGAATTCTAGATTTTTATAAAAACTCTCTTCCAAATCCTTGGGCGAAGAAGTCATCATTTCGATCACTGCCTCTTGTGTTGTTTTGTCAAATGTTGGCGTTAACCATTCGTTTACCGCGTCTAAAATGTGTTGTTTGATTTCCATTTTATTTGAATTTTAAAAAATTTGTATGTCTTTATTTATAATCTTTTGAGGTCACAAATTGTGTCCTCAAGTTTTTAATTCAGTTCCTTCCAAACCTTATATCGTTCCTCATTATTCTTGGTCCTTAAAATAATTTCGCCAAGAAAACCAGCCAAAAATAATTGCGTTCCCAATACCATCGTCGTCAATGAAATGTAAAACCACGGATTATCTGTTATTAAATGATAGGGCAAGTCATTATAAAGGTTGTATAACTTCATAAAACCAATGAATCCCGCCGCCAGAAAACCAATGATAAACATCACTGAGCCCATAGCTCCAAACAAATGCATCGGTCTTTTTCCGAATTTAGAAAGGAACCAAATCGTGATTAAATCCAAAAATCCGTTGACAAAACGATCCATACCAAATTTGGTTTCGCCATATTTTCGGGCTTGGTGCTGCACTACTTTTTCGCCAATTTTACTAAAACCGGCATTTTTTGCCAAAACTGGGATGTAACGGTGCATTTCGCCAGAAACCTCGACGTTTTTTACCACTACATTTTTGTAGGCTTTCAAACCACAATTAAAATCGTTGAGTTGCACTCCAGATGTTTTTCTGGCAGCCCAATTGAATAATTTAGAAGGAAGATTTTTGGCTACTACAGAATCATAGCGTTTCTTTTTCCAACCCGAGACCAAGTCGTAATTTTGTTCTGTTATCATTTCATACAAACCTGGAATTTCTTCTGGACTGTCTTGCAAATCCGCATCCATTGTGATGATCACATCGCCTTGGGCTTTGGCAAAACCTGCATGCAAAGCCTGTGATTTTCCAAAGTTTTTCATAAAGCGAATGCCTTTTACATTCGCATTTTCAGAGGCTAGATCTTCAATGATTGGCCAAGAATTATCTGTACTTCCATCATCAATAAAAATAATTTCGTACGAATAATTGTTGGATTTCATTACCGAAATAATCCAAGTGTACAGTTCTTTCAGCGATTCGTCTTCGTTGAGAAGAGGAATTAGTAGGGATAAATTCATTTATTTTTTTATTCTTGTGATGGTTTGCTTTTAAAGATTAAAGCTAATAATAATCCAAAAAGAGCACTTCCTGCAATGCTAAACGCGGAACCTTTTAATAATTCTATAGTCGAATACGGATTGTTTTCTTGCATTTTTTTAATGGCTTCGTTAACCGCAGCAGACGGAGCTCCAAATTTTTGCATCGTTTCGGCAGTATATTTAATAACTATTTCGTTTATGGAATCTTTAGCCGATGGATCAATCACGTTAAACAAGAGAATGTTAAAGCCGACAGATATTGCTATTCCAATTACTGCAGAGATAAAATAAGTGGTAAAAGCTTCTTTAAAAGTAAACATACCTTTTAATTCTTTTTTTGTTTTGGTTAATAAAACGATACCAATGATGAGGTAAACCACTATAATAACTATTCCAAGCCACCATTTTACAAAAAGATTTAAATCTATTGCATAAATTGAAGCCGTAATTAAAGCACTTAAAATACCGGTCATTACACCGAAAGAAACCCCATTTTTCTTGATAATCTCGTTCATATTTGAAAGTTTTAGTTTAATAATCTACAAATATAGCAATTCCCAATTTATTCACAGACAAAAATCGGTTTTTGCGAATAGATAAAAAAAGTATTTCAAAGGTTTGTTTATTGAAAATTTTGTGTACATTTGCATCCTCAAATTGAGAAAAGAATTGTAAACAAAAAGAGTCGTTGCATTTACACCTTTTTCGAAAGTCGAGAAAGCTTCAAAATTAAAACGCTCAAAAAAATAAAAAAAATAAAGATGAAAAAAGGAATTCACCCAGAAAATTACAGATTAGTTGCTTTTAAAGATATGTCTAACGAGGACGTTTTTATCACTAAATCTACTGCAGAAACAAGAGAAACAATCACTGTTGACGGTGTTGAATATCCAGTTGTAAAAATGGAGATCTCTAGAACTTCTCACCCTTTTTATACAGGTAAATCTAAACTTATTGATACTGCAGGACGTATCGATAAATTCAAAACTAAATACGCTAAACACGTTAAATAATATTTTATTCGGTTTAAAGAAATATCACAAACTCTCCTTTTTGGGGAGTTTTTTTATTTTTATCACTATCCAAAACTTTGTAACTTTGGATTTTTAAAGTACAGACCTTGCAGTTCCGATGTTGCATTGCAAAGTCTCTAATAAATTAAAAATAAAACCATGAATTATATCCTTTTCGATGGACCTGCCAGAAATGCTTTGCTGCCTTTTACTTTCACGCGTCCTGTTGCCGACATTCTAATCGGTATTTTGACCATTCGCCAGAAATGGGAAAAACGTTTGGGATCGACCACAACTACATTGACCGAGGAATATTTGTCCGAAAAATTTCCAATGATAGAAATGGAGGAGAATGTGATGATCAACGCATCCTTTTTGCCCAATTCGGTTTTGGCTGAAATGGTTGTAAACCTAAGTTCAAATCAAGCTATTTTTAAAGGAGAGGATGTCATTGCTTTTTACACTAGTGAGAATCAGGAAGAGGTTGATTTCGATACTTATCAAATCATTGAATTTGAAGGAGAAGTTTTGAGAATAGAACGTACTTGGGATATTTTTTCGAACAATGATGCGGCTATTCGAGAAGATTTTGAGCTTTTGACTGAAGGTAGAAAATCACAAAGTATTCCCAAAAGTGTTAATGTGATTGATAAAGAAAATATTTTTATCGAAGAAGGAGCAAAACTCGAATTTGTGACTCTAAATGCATCATCAGGTCCTATTTATATTGGAAAAAATACCGAAATAATGGAAGGTTCTGTTATTCGTGGTCCATTTGCTTTATGCGAAAACGCTTCTGTGAAAATGGGTTCTAAAATCTATGGTGCTACAACGGTTGGTTCGTATTCTAGAATTGGCGGTGAGGTAAAAAATGCAGTAATTTTTTCCTATTCTAATAAAGGGCACGAAGGATTTTTGGGCGATTCTGTGCTAGGCGAATGGTGTAATATCGGAGCAGATACCAATACTTCAAATCTGAAAAATAATTATGACGAAGTAAAACTGTGGAGTTATGAAACCGAAGGTTTTGCCAAAACTGGACTGCAATTTTGTGGTTTAATGATGGGAGACCACAGCAAATGCGGTATCAACACCATGTTCAATACTGGAACTGTGGTTGGGGTAAGTGCCAATATTTTTGGTGCTGGATTTCCCCGCAATTTTGTTCCGAGTTTTTCTTGGGGCGGAGCTGCTGGATTTACAACCTATCTAACCAAGAAAGCCTTCGAAACGGCTCGATTAGTAATGAGTCGCAGAAATATTCACTTTGACGAAAAAGAAGCAGCGATTTTAGAACACGTTTTTGAGGAAACTAAAAAGTGGAGAAAGGAGTAACTTGAAAATAATTAATTTGAAAATTTTTAAATGACCATGATTGCGAAAGCAGTTGTGGTTTTTTATTTGTCTATTTTCTATCAAAACTATTGATTTCGTGATAAAGTTTTTTATTTGTAATTTTGCAAGCTCAATTTTTTGACAACGATTTCATTAATTGAGTTATTTTATGGAAAATAGAAAAAAAGTAGCGTTCTACACGCTAGGTTGTAAGTTGAATTTTTCGGAAACTTCAACTATTGCTAGGAGTTTTCAAGACGAGGGTTTTGACCGCGTCGATTTTGAAGAAGTGGCTGATATGTATGTGATCAACACGTGTTCAGTTACTGAGAACGCCGACAAACAATTCAAACAAGTTGTGCGAAAAGCGATGAAACTCAATGACAAAGCTTTTGTTGCCGCCATCGGTTGTTATGCCCAACTCAAACCTGAAGAATTAGCCAATGTCGATGGAGTCGACTTGGTTTTGGGAGCCACCGAAAAGTTTAAAATCACCGATTACATCAACGATTTATCCAAAAATGATTTTGGCGAAGTGCATTCTTGTGAGATTGAGGAGGCCGATTTCTATGTAGGCAGTTATTCTATTGGCGACAGAACTCGTGCTTTCTTGAAAGTGCAAGACGGTTGCGATTATAAATGTACCTATTGCACGATTCCATTGGCGAGAGGGATTTCTCGAAGTGATGAACTGCAAAATGTACTTAAAAATGCTAAAGAAATCTCTGAACAAGGAATTAAAGAGATTGTCTTGACCGGTGTAAACATTGGCGATTATGGAAAAGGGGAATTTGGCAATAAAAAGCACGAACACACTTTCTTAGAACTGGTTCAATCGTTGGACCAAGTCGAAGGAATCGAAAGATTGCGAATTTCGTCTATAGAACCCAATTTACTGAAAAACGAAACCATTGAATTCGTTGCTAAAAGTCGCACTTTTGTGCCGCATTTTCATATTCCTTTGCAATCAGGAAGCAATGAAATCTTGAAGTTGATGAAACGCCGTTATCTTCGAGAAGTGTACACCGAACGAGTTGATAAAATTCGGGAAGTGATGCCCGATGCTTGCATTGGTGTGGACGTAATTGTTGGTTTTCCCGGAGAAACCGATGAGCATTTTCTAGAAACTTATCATTTTTTGAATGATTTAGATATTTCATATTTGCACGTTTTTACGTATTCAGAACGTGACAATACCGAAGCTGCCGAAATGGAAGGCATTGTTCCTGCCAATGTACGGGCGAAACGGAGCAAAATGTTGCGTGGATTATCTGTAAAAAAACGTCGCGCTTTTTACGAAAGTCAAATTGGAACTAATAGGACTGTGCTTTTTGAAGCGGACAATAAAGAAGGATACATTCACGGTTTTACCGAAAACTACGTTCGAGTGAAAACTCCTTGGAATCCGGCATTGGCAAACACTTTGCAAGAAATCAATTTGACAAAAATTGATGAGGATGGAAGTGTACGAATTGAATTCGCCCCCTAAACCCCCGAACGGGGAATTTTAAACTAAATACTAAAATTTTAGTATTTATTAAAGCTTCCAGTCTTTCAAAGGTTGGAAGCTTTAGTTTTTTATAACAAGTTTAAAAATTTCAGTTTCCAAAAGGTCGGTGTCATTGTCTTCGCAAATCAGCAATTGGATTTGGCTTTCAGATTTGTAAAAAAGTGTCAATCCTTCAAATTTGTGTCTATCTGAGATTTTTTGGGTGAATTCAATTTCCAATGTTTTACTATTCATTCTTCCTATAATAGTTCCAAAAATTTCGCCGTCATCATAAGTAGAAGTAGTATTTTCGGCTGTGGCCAAAAAATAAATTTTGTCATCTACTAAAATTGCATCGGTAAACGAGGTTTCGATCTGCTTGATTTTGGGTAATGACACTTTCGTAAACACCGCAGTCGACTCATTTTCTAAAGAATTAAGAGTAAAAATGCCGTTTTTCGAATGAAGACCGTTTCCTCTTTGAAATAATAGCCAATTTTCCTTGCAGAAAATAGCACCCTCGATATTTAGTTCATCATCCGAAATGGAGCAAGTCTGTCTTAGGTTTTGGTATAAAGCAGACAAATCGGTTTCGATTATTGACTTGTTTTCGAGCTGGTAAACTATTCTTTTTTCTCTTTTAGCGGTGGAACCCGAACCCAAAAGATGGAGCTCATTTCCTTTCAATGCAATCGATTCAAAATCGATTTTGTCTTTTTTTGGGATATTTTCTTCGGCGTTTTCTACTAGCTTTATTTTCGAAAGTTGGTTTTCAGCAATTTGATATTCGTATAAAAAGGAACTGTTGTCGGATATGACAAACAAGGAATTGTTCAGATAAATAAGCCCTGATGCTGAGCCAATACCCTTAATTTTCAGGAAGTGTTCGAGTTTGATATTTTGCATAAATAAGATTCAAGGGGTTGATGTATAATTCTACAACAGTATTTCTAAACTTTTCGAAATTAGTAAAATCAATCGAATTTGTGAGGGCTTTTTACTATATCTTTGCCAACCTAAATTATTTGAAGTGAATTTATCCCAATATACAAAAGAGTTTTCTTATAATCTGCAATTGGCTTATCCTGTTATTTTGGGAATGCTGGGTCATACTTTGATAGGCATAGTCGATAATTTTATGGTAGGAAATTTGGGTTCAACGGAGTTAGCTGCGGTTTCTTTGGGTAATAGTTTTATCTTTATCGGTATGTCTTTGGGAATTGGATTTTCAACGGCGATTACGCCATTTATTGCCGAAGCCGATGCTGAAAAAAATGATGAAAAAATCCGTACTACTTTTCATCACGGACTATTATTGTGTACCATATTGGGCCTTGCTATTTTTCTATTAATTGTTTTGGCTAAACCTATAATGGGTTTGATGAACCAACCTGAGGCTGTAGTCCGATTGGCTTCGCCTTATATCGATTGGGTTGCATTCTCGCTGATTCCTGTGGTAATTTTTCAGGGATACAAGCAATTTGCCGATGGATTGTCGCAGACCAAATATTCGATGTACGCCATTTATTTGGCCAATGTCGTTCACGTTTTCTTCAATTATGTGTTGATTTATGGTGTTTGGGGTTTTCCTAAATTGGGCATTATTGGAGCTGCATTGGGAACAGTTATTTCGAGGATAATGATGGTGGTTTTTATGCATTATATAATGAAACATAACGTTACCTTTAAGCGATATTTCAAAAATTTTACTTTCGAAGAAATCAAAAAATCCATTTTGAAAAAAATTATCAATCTGGGTTTTCCTTCCGCAATGCAGATGTTGTTTGAAGTAGCTTTATTCACCGCAGCAATTTGGCTTTCGGGTTCCTTGGGTAAGAATAGCCAAGCCGCAAATCAAATTGCCTTGACGCTGGCTTCTTCCACATTTATGGTAGCTATTGGGTTCAGCGTAACAGCGATGATTCGAGTGAGTAATTACAGAGGGTTAAAGGACTACAAAGAATTGATTGTTGTGGCAAAATCCATATTTTTAATCACCATTATGGTCGAGCTTTTCTTCGGAACTCTTTTTGTGATTTCTCATAATTTTTTACCTCATTTATTTTTGAATATGACCGATAGTACTCAACAGTTGGACAATACAGAAATAATACTGATAGCATCTAAATTGCTTTTGGTGGCAGCTGTTTTTCAAATATCAGATGGAATGCAAGTGGTAGTTTTGGGTGCTTTGCGTGGATTACAAGACGTGAAAATCCCAATGTACATCACTTTTGTGGCATATTGGATTGTAGGATTTCCTATTTCGTATTTTCTTGGAAAACACACTGAATTAGGTGCCACTGGGATTTGGATCGGACTTTTGGCAGGCTTAACATCGGCCGCTTTATTTTTGTATATTCGGTTTACAAGATTGACTAAAAAGTTGGTTTTGGAAAATGATAACTTTTAAAGTTTTTTCTTAAAATAATTGTAACTTCCAATCGGATTTATCGTATAATCATCGAACAAATTAATTTTCAAAAAAATGATACTATTAATTATTATTGGGGTTATTTTACTGATTGTGAGTTTTGCTTTAAAAAGCAATGCTGGTAATCCATTTTTTAAATTTTCAGGACCACTTAGGATTGCTGGACTTCTAGTTATTGTATTGGGTGTTTTCTCGTCGATGTTCAAACAAATTGATGCTGGAAAAGTTGGGGTAAAGTCGCTGTACGGAAGTGTACAGTCGGATGTTTTGGAAAGTGGTTTGCATTTAATAAATCCACTTCTTGAGGTGACTGATTTTGATATTCAAACCCAAAATTACACCATGTCGGCCATTCATAACGAAGGCGCTCAGGAAGGCGATGACGCGATTCGAGTTTTGTCCAATGATGGACTCGAAGTGATTATCGATTTGACAGTTTTGTACAAAATTACTCCTACTGATGCACCTAAAATTTTCAAGCAAATTGGGGTAAATTATACCGATAAAATTGTGCGTCCAGTCACTAGAACCCGCATTCGCGACAACGCGGTTTATTATGATGCTGTGGCCTTGTATTCGACCAAAAGAAACGAATTTCAGCAACGAATTTTCAAAAGTATTGAAGAAGATTTTAAATCCAGAGGTTTAATTTTAGAACAATTATTAATTCGGAATATTAATCTTCCGGCATCGGTCAAAGCGACTATTGAAAGCAAGATCAATGCCGAGCAAGAAGCGCAAAAAATGACTTTTGTACTTCAAAAAGAAAAACAAGAAGCCGAAAGAAAAAGAGTCGAAGCGCAAGGTATCGCCGATTATCAAAGAATTATTTCGTTGGGATTGACCGACAAACAATTGCAATACGAACAAATAAAAGCACAGAAAGAAATCGCTACTTCACCCAACACGAAAATCATTTTTATGGGAAAAGGAAGTGCGCCAGTAATTTTGTCTGATAAATAATAACGGTTCGTAGTTTCTGGTTTGTAGTTTCGGGTTGAACTGCAAACCATAAACCATAAACCATAAACCACAAACATAAAATGGAATTACCAAAATTTTTACTAGGCGATAATACCGATTTTCCGGAAGATATTTTCATAATTCATCTTGACTATCCTCGATTCATTATCAATCTCAAAGACGATGAAGTCGAATTTATGGAAGAAGCTGAAGATCTTGATGAGGGCGAACTGAATGCCGAAATGGAAGGTTTGATTGAACAAGCCAATGCCTTTTATGACCGCGAAATGGAGCGTTACGAGAAAGAGTAATTATTTTTTTGTAGCTAAATAATAAATTCTAAACAATCGGTCGTTGTGTTTCTTAGATTCCTTAGGAACACGATTCAAATCTACCGTTGATATTTTTTTTAAGTTGTAGTTTTCCAATTTCTTTTTAGATAAAATACTATCTTTTTTAGAAGCCAATATGCCAAATTTTCTTTCTTTAGGTAAATTTATCATATTGGTTTTTTCATTTAGAACAACAGGAATGCTATGCCCGTAATCCCATACAATTTCTGGGGTAAAAGAACTCATTTCATAGGACTTGATTCCCAATTCTTTTTCCTTTTCTTTCAATTCTTTTGCGCTGTGATAATCTGGATTTATTAATACGGCATTGGTTAATGGTATTCCAAAAATAATTACGGCAACTTGTACACCAATAACGGCATAAAACACATTCAAAAAGTCTTTTTTTCTAAGATTTTGGAAGGCAATAAAACCTAAACTAAACAGTGAAATAGTTAATCCAATTAGCCATAATTCAAATCCTGCGAACTCGTTTTTTATTTTAATAAATAATCCAATTGGAATGATCAAGCAAATAAGTATAATTAATCCGAAGGCAAAATAGAGTACACTTTTTTCTATTTTTAGATTGATGTTTTTGAAATTACGAATCAAATACTCAATATAAAAACCAGTATTTAATGCCATCGGAATAAGAACAGGCAAAAGGTATCTTGATTTTTTTTCAGGAATTATTGAAAGTAGCATTAATGAAGCTAGTGTCCAAATTAATGTGAATTGATAGGCTTTCAAATTGCTGACTCTAGTTTTTAAATAGGGATAAAAGAGCGCAATCAATGCGGGAACTGTCCAAATTCCGCTTTGGGTAAAAAAGCTCCAGTAGTAGTAAAACGGGCGAATATTATAACTTCCCCATCGGCTGCTTTCCAGTTTGGTGACTCTAGCAACTGTTTCCGGATCGACATAGCGAACATATAAAGGCCAAGAAAGTCCGATGCAAAATCCGATGATTAAAAGTAAGAAAACATAAAATTTCTTGCCTCTTAAGTCAAATTTAAAAATGATTCCATACGCGATCAAAAACGGTAATAATAAGGCATATACTGAAATTGGGCCTTTACTTAAAAAGGAAAATCCAAAAAATAGCCCAGCCAAACAAGCATTGAGAAATGAATGCTTTTTGTCGTTTAGAAATTTCCACAAAAAGACAATGCAAACCATCATAAAACTATGTGTGTACATATCCCATTGATTGTCTCTCCCTGCAAAATAGATATAAAAAGAAGTAATTAAAATGAGTCCGTTGTGAAAATTCTGTTGTTTGGGTAACCCTAATTTTTCGGATAATTTATACGTACTGAAAACCAATAGTAGTGTGATAAAAACCACAGGTAATCGCAATCCAAAAACATTCCCGAAGCCAAAAATCATTCCTGAAACGGCAGTCAGCCAAGTTGGTAAAGGTGGTTTTTCGTAACGCGGCAAATCATTGATAGTGGTCAATATCCAGTTGTTATTACCTACCATTTCTCGCGCAGTAATAAAGTTTCGGGCTTCCATAATGTTCACTTCAATTACACTTAAATGCGGTATAAGCACCAAGCAAGAAATCACTAAAAGCCAGAATTTGTGATTATGGATTAATTTTGACATCGTTTTTTAAAATTATGATATTTCTAGAATAAATGATTAAACCCATTGCATGACCTACCAATAAAACAGGATCTTTTCTAATTATCGCATAATTGAAAATGAGTGCCGAACCACCCAAACTGATAATCCAAAAACCCATCGGCAAAACCGAACTTTTGCATTTTTCGGAATAAATCCATTGATAAATAAAACGAAGTGTAAAAAGAATTTGACCAAAAATACCTAAAAACAGAAGCCATTGCGGAATGTGTTCGTTCTTGAATAAATGATCTACATCGATGATGTTATTATTGTAACCGTACCAAACTATAAATGCAGGGAAAATTAATATAAACCAGCGCAATACTTTTGGAATTTTAGTCCAATCGTTTTGTAGTTGAATGTTTCTGATATAGATGTAATATGTTAGTGATTGCCCCAGCATTATCGAAAAATCGTGCCTTAAATAACCATAAACAAAGAGCAAAAAGGAGGCAAACAAACTGATTTCCCAAAACAAAACTGGAGTCAAAACTTTTTTGTTTTTTTCGGATATTATCCATTGCAAAATCATTCGGCTCGAAAACAATATTTGAGCAAGAAATCCTATAGAATATAGTAAGTATTGGTTCATTATCCCTGTTTTGCTACACGATAATTAATGTACTTTTTCTTCATCCACAAATAGGCAAAGCAATCTTGTAATGGTCCCAAAAGTCTATTCCAAAGATTGAATTTTGATTCTCCGGCGACCCTAGGAAAATGTCTTACTGGAGTTTGCTTTATTTTACCATTTTGCAATAAAATCATCGCAGGTAAGAATCGGTGTAGACCATTGAACATAGGGATTTTCTTCGCCATATCGGTACGAATGATTTTCAATGGACAACCTGTATCGTCCATTCCGTCATCGGTAAAAGCTCTACGAATACCATTGGCAATAGTCGAGGACATATTTTTTATAAACGAATCTTTTCTGTTCGAACGTACTCCAGTGACCAAGTCATATTCGGGAGTTAAATCGATTAAAATATTGAAATCTTCGGGAGCAGTTTGCAAATCGGCATCGATGTAGCCCACCCAAGGGGTATCGGCATAATCAAATCCTGCTTTGACGGCAGCACTTAATCCACAGTTTTTTTCGAAGGATATATAGGTAAATTCTTCGTTGTTTGTACTGATTTTTTCAATCAAAGATTGGCTGTTGTCTTTCGACCCATCGTTTACAAATAAAATTTTGGTTTTTTTCTTGGCAATCTTTAGAAAAATATTCATTTCATCGTGTACACGTTCAAGATTGCCTTCTTCGTTATATACAGGAATTATAATTGTTAATTCAAAGTTCATGATACATATCTGTTTATGCAAAAGTATTTTATTTTGAGAAGAAATAACTTAAGAACGTATTAAAATTTGCTAGTGACCAACAGAAAACGGAATATTTATTTCTACTTTTGAACTGTAATATAATTTACTTATGAAAATACTAATAACTGGGGCAGCCGGATACATTGGTTCACACGTGGCGGAACGTTTGCAATCTAGCGGTAATGAAGTTGTAGGGTTGGATAATTTTTCGAATTACTACGATGTTTCCTTAAAAGAAATGAATGCTAGTGTCTTACACAAGAAAGGAATTAAAGTAGAAAAATTAGATCTTAGGTTTCCTGATCAACTACACGCTTTGCCCACGGATTTTGACTATATCTTTCATTTTGCTGCTCAACCCGGTATTTCTGCCACTTCTAGTTTTGAGGATTATTTAGAAAATAATGTAATTAGCACAAAACACTTATTGGATTTTGCGCTAAAAAATCAAAATTTAAAACTTTTTGTAAATATAGCGACCTCTTCTATTTATGGTATTCACGCTACTTTTGATGAGTCGGTTGTTCCAAGTCCCGCTTCTTTTTATGGTGTAACAAAATTGGCTGCCGAACAATTAATTTTGGCTAGCAGTCGAGCAGGCAAAATCAAAGCTTGTTCCTTGAGATTGTATTCGGTTTATGGTCCGCGCGAAAGAACGGAGAAATTATATACAAAATTGATTGCTAATGCTTTTCACAACATTCCCTTCCCTTTATTTAAAGGAAGTGAGAAGCATTTACGAAGTTTTACTTATGTTCAGGATATTGTCGATGGTGTGGTAAGTGTAATTGGTAAAGAGGATTTGGTTAACAATGAAATCATTAATTTGGGTACTGAAATTGAGAATACGACGCTCCAAGGCATTGAAATTGTAGAACAGATTCTAAATAAAAAAATCGGTATTCAAGTTGTCGATGCAAGGGCTGGCGATCAAATGAGGACTAATGCGGTAATTGATAAAGCCAGAAAATTATTAAACTATAATCCGCAAACTAGTTTGAAGCAAGGTTTAGAAGAACAAGTCAAATGGTATCAGGATAATTTCTTATAATTTTGGTACACATTCAATAATTCTTGAGCAGCTACAAATGGTGAAATTTCATCAGTTGAAACTGCTTTTTTTGTTGATTCTAAAAGTTTTTGAATTTCTGGATGATTGTAAAAATTGGTTTTCAATTGTTCATTAATGGTTTCCAGCATCCAATATTGATTTTGTTCAGCCCGTTTTTCAAAGTAATAATTATTGGTTTTGGTGAGTTTTAGAAATTTCTCTATTATTTCCCAAACTCCCTTAATTCCCTCTTTGGTTAAGGAACTGCAAGTTGAAGTTGTTGGCGTCCAGCCCGATTTTTTAGTCGGAAATAAGTGCAAGGCGCGATTGAATTCTAGTTTTGCCAAATTGGCTTTTTTGATATTATCGCCATCCGCTTTGTTGATGACAATGGCATCGGCCATTTCCATAATACCGCGTTTTATGCCTTGCAATTCGTCGCCAGCGCCCGAAATTTTGAGCAATAGAAAGAAATCGACCATACTGTGAACGGCAGTTTCACTTTGGCCCACGCCCACAGTTTCTATCAGAATCGTATCGAATCCGGCGGCTTCGCAAAGGGTGATGGTTTCTCTTGTTTTTCGAGCCACTCCGCCTAGTGTTTCACCCGATGCCGATGGTCTTATGTAGGCATTGTGGTCTTTGACTAATTCTTCCATTCGGGTTTTATCGCCTAAAATGCTTCCGTGTGATATTGTGCTGGAGGGGTCAACTGCGAGAACAGCCACTTTTTTCCCTAAGGAAGTCAATTGTTTTCCAAAAGCTTCAATAAAAGTACTTTTGCCCACGCCGGGAACACCTGTGATGCCTATTCGAACCGAGTTATTGGCATAAGGCAAACAAGCGTTGATTACTTCATTGGCTTTCGCCAAATGGCTTGCATTCGTGCTTTCGACCAATGTAATAGCGCGACTTAAAGCGGAAATGTTTCCGTTTAAAATGCCTTCAATCAATTCTTGCGAACTAGGTTGTTTTTTTCTGAAATTTTTAATGGTTTCCACAGCATTCGAACTGACAATTTCTGGTGGAGAAATTCCCTCTTTTTCGTGTAGTGCCGAGTTTTTTATTTTGTCGTTTTTCAAAATGTAAATCGTAAAAACCTAAACTAAATTATTGTTTAAAAATGGAAATCTAACTTAGAATTGAAGTAAAATTAGTAAAATTTTGACTAATCTTTTGATTTAAATGTATTAAACAAGTTTATTTATTTTAGCATATTGCAATAAAATAATGGTTTTGGCATCTTTTATTTCACCAGTAGCAATCATGGCATAGGCTTCCTCAAAAGGCATTTCGATCACTTCTATTTCTTCTTGTTCGTGTTCTAATCCGCCGCCATCGTGGACCTTCATCGAAGTATCGTATTCGCCAACGAATAAATGTAAAATTTCGGTTACAGCCCCCGGAGACATAAAGGTTTCAAGTATTTTTTGAACCGATTTGATACGATAGCCAGTTTCTTCTTCGGTTTCCCGAATGATGCATTGTTCAGGATGGTCTTGGTCTAGAAGTCCTGCGCAAACTTCGACCATCATTCCAGTTTTGTTGCCGTTGAGGTAGGAGGGAAGTCTAAATTGTCGGGTGAGAATAATTGTTTTTTGTTGTCTATTGTAGAGTAGGATTCCCGCACCGTTGCCTCTGTCATACACTTCTCTTTTTTGGGTAATCCAAACGCCGTCTTTTCTCAGAAAATCGAAGGTGACTTTGTTTAATAAATACCAATTGTCTGAAAGCAATTCGGTTTGTTGGATTTTTATGTTTGGGTTGTTCATTTGATAGGTATGTTAAAAAAAACGTCCCGAATATCGAGACGTTGAGATTGTTATTTCAAAATGGTTTGCTTTCTATCTGGTCCAACAGAAACAATTTTGATTGGCACTTCGATGTAGTTTTCGATGAATTCGATATATTCTTTCAGTTCTTTTGGCAATTGATCGTAAGTGGTCATTCCTGTTAAATCTTGAGCCCAACCTTTTAATTCAGTATAAATTGGCGTTACATTTTCACTTTCGATATTGTAAGGGAAATGTGAAATCGCTTTGCCATTATAATTGTATTGTGTACACACTTTCAAAGTGGGGAATCCAGAAAGAATATCACCTTTCATCATCATCAGTTGTGTAACGCCATTGATTTGCACTGCATATTTCAAAGCAACTAAATCCAACCATCCGCAACGACGTTTTCTACCCGTAACAGAGCCGTATTCATTACCAACTCTAGCCATAGTTTCACCGTCTTCGTCATAAAGCTCTGTTGGAAAAGGACCACTTCCTACTCGAGTGACATAAGCTTTGAAAATGCCGTATACTTCTTTGATTTTGTTGGGTGCAATTCCAAGTCCGGTACAAGCGCCAGCAGCGGTAGTATTAGATGAGGTCACAAAAGGATATGTCCCAAAATCAACGTCGAGTAAGGATCCTTGTGCACCTTCACATAAAATAAGTTTACCTTCTTTTTGTGCTTGATTGATGTATTCTTCGCTGTCGATAAATGTTATTTTTTTTAATTCTTCAATAGATTCGAAGAATTCTTTTTCCATTTCTTCTAAATTGTATTGAATGTTTACATCGTAGAATTTAATCATTTCTTCGTGCTTGTTGGCCAAGGCGCGGTATCTTTCTTCGAAGTCTTCTAATTCGATATCACCGACACGAATTCCATTTCTGCCTGTTTTGTCCATATAAGTTGGCCCAATACCCTTCAATGTCGATCCTATTTTTGCTTTTCCTTTTGATGCTTCCGAAGCTGCATCTAGCAGGCGGTGTGTAGGCAAAATTAAATGTGCTTTTCTTGAAATTAGCAGTTTACTTTTGATGTCTAGTTCGAACTTTTCTAATCCTTCTATTTCTCTTTGAAAAACAACTGGGTCGATAACTACACCATTGCCTATAATATTTACTGCTGTTTTATGAAAAATTCCTGAGGGAATGGTTCGTAAAACGTGTTTTATTCCATCAAATTCTAGCGTATGACCAGCATTTGGGCCACCTTGAAAGCGTGCTATAATGTCGTATTTAGACGTAAGTACATCAACAATTTTTCCTTTCCCTTCATCTCCCCATTGCAATCCTAATAATAAATCTGCGGCCATTCTGTTTTATAGTTTGTAGTTAGTGTGTGTAATTATTTATTTCGTTTTGTCCCGTAAAAATAAAGGGAATGATTTGTAATATCGATATCAAAAATTTCTTCAAAAGTTTTTTTGATGGTTTGAATTCTTGGATCACAAAATTCGATTACTTCGCCAGTATCCGTCATAATGATGTGATCATGTTGTTTGTCGAAGTACGACTTTTCGTAATGCGCTTGATTTTGACCAAATTGATGTTTGCGCACCAAACCCGATTCTAACAAGAGTTCAATAGTATTGTAAAGTGTGGCCCTGCTTACGCGATAATTTTTGTTTTTCATCTTGATGTAGAGTGTTTCTATATCAAAATGTTCCTCACTTTCATATATTTCCTGGAGTATGGCATAACGCTCTGGCGTTTTGCGATGCCCTTTATTTTCAAGATATTTTGTAAAAACATTTTTTACAATTTCTTGATTGGTACTATTATCAACCGATATCTGTGTCATAATCTTGCAAAGATAAATTATTATTTTCTAGTTTAGAAGTTTAAAAGTTTAAAAATTTAACAAGAACTCTTACGCTTCAAAAAGACCAACCAATTCTTAATTACTGTATTCGCGTGTTACTTTATCGACGCCATCAATTTGTTTGATATTGTCAATTAATTTTTTCAAAATATTATTATTCTGAACGATGACAGCGATTTTTCCATTGAAAATTCCCGCCTCTCCGCTAAGTGAAATGCTTTGAATATTTACATTCATATTATCTGAAATTACTTTGGTCAATTTGTTAGTAAGCCCAATAGTGTCCATGCCGGTAATATGTAAAATAGCCTTGAATTCCTGTTGAGAAGAATCAATCCATTTGGCTTGCATAATGCGATAGGCATAATTCGATTGTAGGCTAATAGAGTTTGGGCAATCCCTTTTGTGCACTTTAATTCCTTCATTAATTGTGACAAATCCAAAAACTTCGTCGCCCGGAATCGGATTACAGCAGGTAGATAATTTATAATCCAATTTGTCTTGGTCTGCACCAAAAACTAGCATATCGTAATTGCTGTTCAGAACTTGTTTGTGAATATCTTCGTTGGCGGTACTGGCCGAGCGTTTGATTTTATTTTTGAAGAAATTGATAAAAGTATTGCTTTTTTGCGCAGCATAATCTTTCAATTGTTGGTTTTCGATGGCGCCAACTCCCACGCGATAAAATAAATCTAAACTGGTTTTTAATTTGAAAAAATTGACTAATTCATTGACCACCGATTCACTCAAAGTGATTTTTAAGTGTTTCAGTTTTCGACTCAGTATTTCTTTTCCTTCTTCGGCAATTTTCTTGGTATTCTCGTTAAGAACGTTTTTTATTTTATTTTTCGCTCTCGACGTAGTGACATAATCCAACCAGTTGATGGTTGGTTTTTGATATTGAGACGTAATAATCTCTATTTGGTCTCCACTTTTCAATTCGTGGTTCAAAGGGACTAATTTTCCATTAACTCTTGTTCCTCTGGTGCGAATCCCCACTTCGGAGTGGATGCTGAAGGCAAAATCGAGTGAAGTGGCTCCCTTGGGCAAGGATTTTATTTCGCCTTTTGGTGTAAAAACAAAAATTTCTTTCGAATAGAGATTCATTTTGAAATCCTCTACGAAATCTACTGCATTGGTTTCAGGATTTTCCAAAGCTTCTTTGAGGAGGTTGAGCCAAATGTCAAGACCGCTTTCTTCACTTCCACCTTGTTTGTATTTGTAATGAGCAGCATACCCTTTTTCGGCAATTTCGTCCATACGTTCGCTTCGAACCTGCACCTCGACCCAACGACCTTTGGGGCCCATAACGGTAATGTGTAAGGCTTCGTAGCCCGTAGTTTTGGGTGAGGAAATCCAATCGCGTAGGCGACTCGGACTCGGACGATAATGATCCGTAACGATAGAATATATTTTCCAAGCCAAGAATTTTTCTTCTTGAGGCGATGATTTGTACACAATGCGAATGGCAAATTTGTCGTAAACTTCATCAAAGCCAACTCCTTGCGCTTTCATTTTCCTGTAAATAGAAAAAATAGATTTTGGACGTCCTTTGATGATGTATTCAAGGTTTTCCTTATCTAAAGATTTTTTTAAGACATCAGACACGTCTTTAATATATGCGTCTTGCTCTTCTTTGGTTTCTTTTATTTTACTGACAATGTCATCATAAATAACAGGTTCGGTATATTTTAGTCCTAAATCTTCGAGTTTGTTTTTAATTTTATAAAGTCCCAAGCGATGGGCGAGAGGAGCATAAATATATAAAGTTTCGGAGGCAATTTTGATCTGTTTGTAATCCTCCATATTGTCTAAAGTTTGCATATTATGCAATCTGTCGGCAATTTTTATCAGAATTACACGCACATCATCATTGAGTGTGAACAGCATTTTTCGAAAGTTTTCGGCTTGCATCGAAACATTCATTTCTTTTTGAACTTTCGAGATTTTAGTCAATCCTTCGACAAGTTGAGCAACTTTTGCGCCAAACATTTTTTCGATATCTTCAATTGTTATTGGAGTATCTTCAACCACATCGTGTAGTAAGGCCGCAGCAATAGCAGTAGCACCTAAGCCTATTTCCGAAGCCACAATTTTGGCCACAGCAATAGGATGAAAAAAGTAAGCCTCACCCGATTTTCTACGCTGATCTTTGTGCGCATCCATAGCGACATCAAAAGCTTTACGTATGAGTTTTTTATCTTCGGCAGTTAAGGTTTGGTAACTGATGCGAAGTAACTCTTTGTATTCTTGTAAAATGGCTTTATTTTCTTTTTCAAAATCTATTTCTAGCATAACCGAATTGTTGATTTTTTAAAAATAGGTATAACAAATGAAATTTGCAAACTAGGACTGAATTTTATAGCAATGTAATCTATTCTCTAACTCTAACAAAATCCAAATCCTGAAAATCATAACTAAAGTCTGTCAAATCAGATATAGGTTTCATTTTTATTCCAACAGATTTTCCTTTTTCGTCCATTGCAAAAAACAAAAACGCATCGGCATTGAAACTACGAGTTTTCCATTTTACGGTGAAAGTATTGTCTTTGTAAAAGAAAACTTCGCCAGCTAGCTGTGGCGAACGAATGGATTTAAAAAATAATTTTCCTTTTTTTTCTGAAAGTTCAATTTTTCCAAACCAATTGTCAATATAAATCCCTGTATAATTTTTTAGGTCAATTTTCTTTGTTTCTTTTAGGTTATTGGCAACAGTAGCCCAAACTTCAGCAGTTGTTTTATCGGCTTCGGCAATATTGTCTTTTTCCCGTTTGCTGTAAATTTCTACATAATTCGTGTACGGAATATTTAGATAACTGTCTTTGATGGTGTTTGTAATAGCTGTAAAAGCAGCTCCAGATTGCTGATTGGTCAATACAACAATTCCTAAATTTAGTTCTGGAAATAAGGTGGTTTGCGTCACAATTCCTTCTAGACCGCCCGTGTGGGTCACTTGTTTGTAGCCTTTCACATCACTCAAAAACCAACCCAATCCATATCCACTAAAATGGGTATTATACGGAGGTCTTGTATTGGCAGGAATGATGGTTTGAAGGCTCCACATTTCGTTCTGTTCTTTTTTCGAAAACAATTGATACTGTTGCTCAGGACCGTATTTTCCGTTTTGCAATTGCAAAATCATCCATTTGCTTAAATCGTTTACACTCGAATAAATTCCGGCCGCAGCATCGAAGGTTTGATTTTTGTAACGTGAAATTATTTTGAGTTTCCCGTCTGTTGGAACGTGTGGCGCAATAATATTAGTGGTGTCTTTCAGTCTTAAAAAGGATGAAGCACTATGATTCATTTCCAATGGTTTCATAATGCGTTCCTCGATGAAATCGCACCAGGTTTTACCACTTACTTTCGCGATGACTTCTCCTGCCACGATGTACAATAAATTGTCGTAATCGTATTTGGTTCTAAAAGCCGAAACAGGTTTCAGATACTGTAAATTATGGACAATATCATTCGGTTTGAAGTCGCTTCCGTCTGGCCAAATCATCAAATCGCCGGCGCCAAGTCCCAATCCGCTGCGGTGTGTCACTAAATCCCGAATGGTAAATTCATTCGTTACATACTCATTGTACATTTTGAAATCAGGAAGATATTGAATCACTTTATCGTCCCAGTTTACTTTTTTTTCATCGACCAACATCGCCAAAGCGGCAGTGGTAAAAGCCTTGCTGTTCGAAGCAATTCCGAACAAAGTATTGGCATCTACTTTCTCTTTAGTTAGAATCGATTTTAGTCCGTAACCTTTGGAAAGAATCACTTTTCCGTCTTTGACAATAGCTACGGCAATTCCAGGAACGTCAAAACTTTTCAAGGTGTTTTCTACTAATTCATCAACTTGTTTTTCGCTTATTTGGGCGAATGAGATACAAGTTATTAGCAATATCGATAAGGCAATTAATTTTCTCATAATCATAATCTATTTTCTTTATTCTATTTTCTTTATTCTAAAATCTAAAATCTAAAATCTACAATTTACAATCTAAAATCCTCTCTGTCTTTTGGCTTCGAATATCAATATGGCCGCAGCAACCGAAACATTCATACTGTCGATTTCGCCTTGCATCGGGATGATTATGTTTTGTGAGGCTGCATCACGCCATTCTTGGGTCAATCCTGTAGCTTCCGTTCCTACCACCAAAGCCGTTGGATTGGTGTAATTTTGGGTGTGATAGGAAGTTGAATTTTGCAAAGTGGCACAATAAATAGTAATATTTTGCTCTGTCAAAAACGCAATAATTTCCGTTGTGGTTCCTGTGGCGATTTGGTTGGTAAACAAGCAGCCCACGCTCGAGCGAACGATATTCGGATTGTACAAATCACTTTTTGGGTTGGCAATAATCACGGCATCGAGATTCGCAGCATCGGCAGTACGCAATAATGCACCAATGTTTCCGGGTTTTTCAGGCGCTTCTGCAACTAAAATCAAAGGGTTTTCGGATAATTTTAAATCGGATAAATGTAATGATTTGGATTTGGCAATGGCCAAAACGCCTTCGGTAGTGTCACGATACGCTAGTTTTTGATAGATTTCTTTCGAAATTTCGATTAATTCAGTGCTTTTGGAAAGGTGGTGAGCTTCCGTTTCCGAAATTAATTCGGGTAAAAACAAAATCGTTTCCATTTCGTAACCGCCTTTCGTTGCAATTTCGATTTCTCTTTTGCCTTCAATCATAAAAGTACCGGATTGTTTGCGGGCTTTTGCTTTTTCCTGCAATAGTACTAAAGATTTTATGAATGGATTTTGGGATGAAGTGATTTGTTTCAAGGCTAACAGCAATTTAGTTATATTTGGTAACAAAGATACACAGAGAAATGGCAGTTTTTTGTATTTGAATTCGAATATTTAATCGAAATGGATTTGTTCAACGCTATTTTATAGCATTCGGATGCTCCAGTATTTTTCTTTATTTTTGTCAAAATCTTCAAATGAAAATGTTTTATCTATTAGAGATTATCGGTACAATGGCATTCGCTATGTCCGGAGCATTAACCGCGATGAATAAGAAACTAGATCCTTTTGGTGTTTTTATTATCGCCTTTGTTACCGCTGTGGGAGGGGGAACTTTGCGCGATATTATGATTGGACGAACTCCAGTAGGATGGATGCTTGAATTGAATTACGTTTACATCATCGTAATTGGATTTATTTTAGCGATTCTTTTCAGAAAGAAATTAGACCAATTGCGAACTTCTTTGTTATTATTTGATGCCGTTGGGCTCGGAGTATTTACTATAATAGGACTTGAAAAAGGAATATTAGTGGGTCTTAATCCGATAATCTGTGTTGCTTTGGGGACAATTACTGCCTGTTTTGGTGGGGTGATTCGTGATATTTTGTGTGGTGAAATTCCTGTAATTTTCAGAAAAGAAATTTATGCGACCCTCTGTATTTTTGGCGGAATTGTTTTTTTTCTGCTCCGACATTTACAATTTGATAATGATATATTGTATTTGGTAACTTCTGTATTTATTATTTCATTTCGTTTAATGGCGGTAAAGTTTAAATGGTATTTGCCAACCGTAGAAAATAAATAAAAAATGCTTAATTTCACAAATTATAAATTCAAATAGTGAAGAATTATTACGTAAAACAATATCAAAAAATCGATTATTCCGATTGGAATTCCTTTATTGGCCAAGCCAAAAATGCCACTTTTCTGTTTCATCGTGATTTTATGGAATACCACCAAGACCGTTTCGAGGATTACTCTTTGATTGTTTTGGATGGCGAAAAATGGGTTGCCGTGCTTCCAGCAAATAGAGTTGGCAATGAAATTTTCTCACATCAGGGATTGACTTATGGCGGATTGATTTATAACGAAAAACATAAATTAGCTTCGGTTATTGCAATTTTCAAAAGTGTTTTATCTTTTTTGAATGACAATTCAATCGAAAAATTGCAAGTAAAATTAATGCCTTCCATTTATCATCAAAAACCAGCCGAAGAATTGAATTATGCTCTGTTTTTAGTGGGAGCCCAATTAATACGAAGAGATACATTGGCTGTTTTGGATTTGTCTCAAGAAAATAATTTGTCAAAACTCAGAAAAAGGAGCATTCAAAGAGGAATTTCGAATGATTTTACGATAAGAGAAGTGGATGATTTTGAAGATTTTTGGAACGAAATATTAATTCCGAATTTAGCTCAAAAACACCAAGCCAAACCTGTTCACAGTTTGGAAGAAATTATAAAATTGAAAGCCTTGTTTCCAAAAAATATCCGACAATTTAATGTCTATGAAAATGGAATTATTGTTGCTGGAACCACCATTTTCGGAACTTCAACCGTTGCTCATTGTCAATATATTTCTGGCAAAGAAGACAAAAATGAATTGGGTGGATTGGATTATTTATTTCAACAATTGATTTCAGAAACTTTCAAAAACAAGTGTTTCTTTGATTTTGGAATTTCCAACGAAAATCAAGGGCGA
Organism: Flavobacterium nackdongense; assembly: GCF_004355225.1. NCBI lineage: Bacteria > Pseudomonadati > Bacteroidota > Flavobacteriia > Flavobacteriales > Flavobacteriaceae > Flavobacterium > Flavobacterium nackdongense. Next base: position 3,504,131 of record NZ_CP037933.1, read on the forward strand.
AAGTTAAATAATGGTTTGTCGTATTGGAAAGAAAGCTTTGGAGCGAGTACGATTGTTCAGGATTTTTATGAGGTGGAAACTTCAAATTATGGTTTACTAGACACCGTTTTGCTATGATACAATTCCTCGACTTAAAAAAAATAAACGCTCCCTATGAAACGGCATTTCAAGAGAAATTGAAATCGGTTTTAGAAAACGGTTGGTATATTTTGGGCAATGAAGTCAAAACATTCGAAAACAATTTTGCCCATTATTGCGGTGCAAAAAATTGTATTGGAGTTGGCAATGGATTTGATGCCTTGGTTCTGATTTTTAAAGGATATATTCAGCTCGGGAAACTGCAAAAAGGGGATGAAGTGATTGTTCCTGCGAATACGTATATTGCCAGTATTTTGGCAATTTTAGAGGCGGATTTGGTGCCAGTTTTAGTTGAGCCAAAGTTGGAAACCTATAACCTCAATCCCAATTTAATTTTAGAAAAAATCACGTCCAAAACCAAAGCAATTCTTGTGGTTCATCTATATGGACAATTAGCCGAAATGGATCGAATAAACGAAATTGCGATACAAAATAATTTGATTGTTGTGGAAGATGCCGCTCAGGCGCATGGTACAATTAGAAATCAAAAATCAGAAATCAAAAATCTGCAATCAAGCGCAGCGTATAGTTTTTACCCAGGAAAAAATCTCGGTGCTTTGGGTGATGGTGGCGCGGTTGTTACCAATGATTCGGAATTGGCAAAAGTGATTCAATCGCTAAGAAATTACGGTTCTGAAGCCAAATATCAGAATGAATTTATTGGTCTCAATTCAAGATTAGACGAAATTCAAGCGGCTTTCCTAAATGTGAAACTACCTCATTTAGACGCAGAAAATGCGATTCGAAAAGCAATCGCTACACGCTATTTGTCCGAAATAAAAAATGATAAAATTACTTTGCCAGCTCCGTCATTGCGCGGCACGAAGCAATCTCACGTTTTTCATTTGTTTGTCATTCGAACCGAAAACCGAGAGCAATTGCAACAGTATTTATTAGACAACGGAATTCAAACAATGATTCATTATCCCATTCCACCGCATAAGCAAAAAGCTTTTAGTCCCGAGACTTCGGGATGGAATCATTTGTCTTTTCCAATAACCGAAAAAATCCACAATGAAGTTTTGAGTTTGCCCATAAGTCCGGTATTGACAAAGGAGGAAGTTGATTTTGTTGTTTCAATTTTAAATCAGTATTAATTTGGAATTTATAAAAGAAATAGTGCGAACCAACCTATTTAAAATCACTTCTTTAAATAGTGTAAGCGTTCTGATTAAAATTGGAATTGGTTTGGTGACTTCAAAATTATTGGCAATTTTTGTAGGACCAAGCGGAATGGCTTTGGTCGGGAATCTAAGAAATTTTTCAAATTCATTAGAAAGTATCGCAACTCTAGGATTTCAAAACGGAATCGTAAAATATGTGGCTGAAACTAAGGACGACAGACCACAATTTCAGAAGTTAATTTCCACTGTTTGTATCAGTTTGTTAGTAGTAGCCATTCTTTTGAGTGGAATTCTGTATTTTTTTGCAGCATTTTGGAACCAGCAAATTTTCGGAACTCATTTCGAATATGAAATTGTTATTAAAGCCATGGCCTTGGCTTTGCCGTGGTTTGCTATTGCTGTTTTTTTTCTTTCAATAATCAATGGTTTAGGGAAATTCAAGTCAGTTATTTATGTTAACATTATCGGAAATCTGATAGGATTATTGGTTTCAATGAGTATGATTTTGCAATACAAAACTCTGGGAGCATTGCTTTCTATCGTAATTACGCCAGCATTATTGTTTTTGGTGACCTATTATTTTATTGCCAAAGAGTTTCAATTTTCAAAACTTGTTCAATATCAATCATTTGATTTTCATGTGATAAGGAATTTATCTTCTTACTCACTAATGGCTCTGGTATCTTCTGTTTTGGGACCGTTGGTTTATTTAGCCATTCGAAAAAATGTAATTTTTGTAGTTGGTATTGAACAGGCTGGATTTTGGGAAACAATGACTCGAATTTCGACCTATTATATGCTGTTCATTTCTACAATATTGACCGTTTATTTTTTGCCAAAATTGGCTGTTGCCAAAGATAATTTCGAAACCAAAAAAGTCTTTTGGAGTTTTTACAAAAATATTTTACCCCTTTTTATTATCGGTTTGATTTTTATTTATTTCTCACGGACTTTACTCATAAAATTACTTTTTACCAAAGAGTTTCTTCCAGTAACGAACTTGTTTTTTTGGCAATTATCGGGCGATGTTTTAAAAGTGGCTTCCTTGATTTTAGGCTATCAATTTTTCGCCAAAAAAATGACTCTAGCCTTTATTTTATCGGAATTAGCTTCTCTTGGTGTTTTGTATTTTTCGAGCATTTTTCTAATTAAATTTTTTGGAATTCAAGGAATAGTAATGGCACAAGCTTTAGATAATTTTACTTATTTATTGGTTTTAGCAATCTATTTCAGGAAAAGTTTATTTTAATTTTTGTTTGATATTTGAGACCAAACCTCCAAGTATTTCTCGGCTATTTTACTATAGTTATGTTCCTGCTCAACAAATGCTCTCGCTCGTTTGCTAATGGCTTTAAGTTCTTCGGGATTTTCTATCAAAAAAGACAGTTCTTCGACTAAAGATTTTACATTTGGTAAAGCATTGATAGCTACTTTTTCGGTCAAATAGTATTGTTTCATAAATTCATTTTCTGCTCCTGTAAAAACCACTTTCCCTTTCGCCATCGCTTCAAGCGCATTGTAACCTTGGTCGTAACTATATACTTGATCTAGTAAAATATGGGCTTTGTTGTACGCCCCGATATATTGTTTATAAGGTATGCTTCGGGTAACAATGATTTCAACTTGATTGGGATATTTTTCTGTAATTATTTCTACAGCTTTTTCAAAAAAATGGCTTCCTTTTTTAACCGCACTACGGTTGTTAATCCCCAGAAAAATGATAATTTTATCTTCAATAACCAACGGTTTATATTCAATAGTGTCTGTATTTATAGGATTTGGAATGAAATGCGAATGGTACCCCATTGCTTCCATCGGGATTTTATAATCTAAGTCTGAGGTGATAAAAGAAGTGCAGTTTTTGTACAAACTGTCAAAAGTTTTTCGATAGCTTTTTGTTCTGTATTTAAGCGTAAATTGCAATTGTTTTTCTAACGACTTTTCCTCGAAGTACGGACTTAGAATCGAGTATTTCATTTTTTGTTGCAGTAGATAATCTACAACTGGGGTCTCGTCACCACAAATTAGTAAGCTACGACTTTTGATAGTTTTAAATAGTTTTTTATACAGAATTCTGGACAAAAAGGGGTAGGATTCAATAGCATCAGAATTGATGAACTGAACGTGATCAAACTCTTTTTGTTTTAGAATAAAACTGTAAAAACGAATAGCTCGTTCAATTTTTTCTAAATCAATTGTTGTTATTTTAAAAATACCATTTTTCACTCTTTGAATGAACCAAAAATCGGAAACAAAAGCCGAATGTAGGGAGTAATCTACATCATATTTTTTAAAATTGTCGCCAGAAGCAACAAGAAGGACTTCGTGTCCTAAAGCTTGTAAGCCTTCTTTTAGTGAGTTGTGTAATCGACTGTATTCTCCTATCAAAAGTATTTTCATTTCTCAGGCATAAATTGCTATATTTGTGTAAATATACTAACAAATTGATTACCGATTTTAAAAACCCTGATTTAGAAATACTGGTTGCAACCTTGAATCGGAACTCGCTAGATTTTTTGATTCCGATGTTTCCTTTTTGTCATTTTTCGGAATACTCTATTTTGGTTGTCAATCAAACGCAAGCATCTAATTTGCTGGTTTCAGAATTTGATTCGGTTCGAGTGATCAATTCTTTTGAAAAGGGATTGTCTAAAAGTAGAAATTTGGCACTAGAAAATACAATCGGAAAAATTGTTTTAATTGCTGATGATGATGTGGTTTTTTTGCCGGACTTTCAACAAAATATTTTGGAGGAATACAAACAAAATCCTAGTGTTGCCGCTATTTGTTTTCAAACAATTACTAATGAAGGTTTTTTGTATAGTAAATATCCTAAATCTGCAAAGGAATTAAGTTTTACCAATTTAAGAAAGGTATTGTCGATAGAAGTGACGTGTAGGGTTGGAAATTTAAATATGAAAAATTGCAGATTTAATGAGTTTTTTGGTTTGGGAGCCCAATTTCAAGATTCTGAAACGTTTTTTTTTCTCCGAAATATCAAGCATAAGGGATTGAAAGTTGTATTTGCACCAAAAAGTATTGTGGTCCACAAGCCTTTTTCATCCAGTGATGATGCGAGTTCTGATCGAGTAATTTATGCGCGAATGGCGGGATTTTACAAACGATATAGTTGGATTGCTTATGTATTACTACTGAAGTATATATTTTTTGTGTTTAGAAAATATGATTTTCCTGCTAAGGAAATTAAAAATAAATTTAGTATTGGATTAGCGGGTATTAACGATTATAAAGTAATTTTGAATAAAAAATTAGATTCATCTTATGAATAAAGCAGCTTTTTATGAGCTTATCCATCTTCCAAAAATTCACGATACCCGTGGAAATCTCTCGGTTATTGAAGGTGACACAATACCTTTCGAAATAAAAAGGGTGTATTATTTATATGACGTTCCTAGTGGAAGTGAACGCGGCGGACATGCCCATATCGAACAATTGGAATTTCTTATTGCGCTAAGTGGCAGTTTTGATGTGGTATTAAAGAACGGCACTTCCGAAACAATTATTACACTCAATAAACCTAATATAGGGCTTTTGATTCCCATTGGAATTTGGAGAGAATTGCAAAATTTTTCTTCTGGTTCGGTTTGCTTAGTCCTGGCATCGGACGTTTTTGCTGAGGAAGATTATATCCGTGATTTTGAAGATTTTGAATTATTTAAAAAAGGAATTTCCAAAACCTAAATTAGCCCAAAATAGCTGAAATGCAATAAGCAGTTTTAACATTGAAGTTGGTAATTGGAGTAATAATCTTTTTTTTAAAGTCAAATTTTCGAAATCAATAGCTTTGTAAAATTGCTGAAATGAATCTTTGTCGCCAATTATTTTTGATTTTATAGCCAACGAAAACCGATTTAAATCCAGAAATTTTTTCAAACCCAGATTCGATTTTTCTAATAAATCATATTTAGAAAAATCCAGTGACTCAATACTGATTTTATGATTTTTAGAAAGACTTTTGTCGTCATAAACATAGCGTGCTAGTATTTTCCAAGAAAACAAAATGGGGTAAACCAATCCAATTCTAATCCACATATCAGTATCTTCACCGCTTTTTAAACGGAGGTCAAAGTGGCCTATGTGTTCAAAAACACTTTTGTGAAAAACGGCTGAAGAAGAGCAAAGTACGGTTCTTTTTTTACTAGCTGAAAAGTAATTTACGATCTCAAAACTGGCTGTTTTTTGGATAGAATATGTCGCTGGAATAATTTTTTTTGAAGTTTCAATTTCTATTGCCGATGAAAATACGTTTAGTTTAGTATGGAGTTTGATATTTTGAAACATTTCCTCTAAAAAAGTGGGATACCAATAATCGTCAGCATCAATAAAGGCTAGATATTCGGAATTAGCTTTTTTAATTCCAAAATTTCTTGCCGAGGAAACGCCTCCATTTTCTTTGTAATAATATTGTATTCTTGCCTCTTTGTTTTGAAGCACTTTTTCTTCGCTTTTGTCGGTTGATCCATCATTGACAATTATAATTTCAAAATCAGTAAAAGTCTGCGAAAGAACACTTTTCAATGTCTTTTGAATAAATTTTTCTTTATTGTACAAAGGGATGATTATCGAAAAGTAGGACATAAGTATTATTTTAATGTACAAAAATAACCTAGTCGGTAAAGATCAAAACAGATTAAATTTGGATTTTTATTTAGAATCAATTTCTTTAAAATAGGTTCTGAAATGCTGAAAATATGCTTCGTTAGTGACAATAACCCGTATTTTTTTAGTGTTTTATACTGTTTTATTAAAGGACTTATGAGTTCAATTTTTTCACCCTCAATCAGAAAATATTTTCTGCTTTCGACCGCTTTAAGACTTTTAGCAAAGAATATTTCGTTCGTATCAAGGCCTAAATGGTAAATAGGATTTTCTATATGAAAAACATCTATTTTATGGGTGAAAAGCTGGTATGCAAAGAAGATGTCCATTCCATAAAAGGAATTTTCATTGGCATAATTAGTAGTTAAAAAAGTCTTTTTTTGGATTAATATATTCCCTGAAAATACATATTGATATGGGTTTTGATTTCTTTCTGAAGCTGTTTTCTCTTCTCGCTCTTTGCCGTATTTGTATCTCAAAATATTTGGACTATTGTGTTTGCTATTTTCATAACAATAACCCCCTAAAATAACTTGATTCTCAGGTTTTATACTTTCTAAATAACTAAGAATAAAACTTGAATTTACTGGAATCACATCTGCATCTAAAAACAAAAGCCATTCGAAGCGAGCCTGATGAGCCAACTTATTTCTGGTATAAGTGCGTCCTGAATTTTTAGATTCTGTATTAAAGTGGCAATTTTCCCAATTATTTATAATTTGATTTTCTTTTAAGCAATCGGTAGAGGCATCGTCGAGAACCAGAATTTCGAACTCAATTTCACATTCCAAACATTGCTTCCGCAATTCCAAAACCAATGGAACTACATTATAATTATAAGTCGGAATGAGAATAGAAAGCATTACACTGTTTTTTGAACCACTTCAAAAAGGCTCGAATCCTCACATTTCAAAGTTTTTGAAGGGAATTTCATCAATAAAGCATAATCGTGAGTAGCCATAATAACCGTTTTACCAGCTGCGTTTATTTTTTTCAAAACTTCAAGTACTTCAACACTAGTTTGTGGATCCAAATTTCCAGTAGGTTCATCGGCAAGAATTATTTCCGGATTATTGAGCAAAGCACGTGCGATTGCAACACGTTGTTGCTCACCTCCAGAGAGTTGATGCGGCATTTTATTAGCATATTCTTTTACGCCTACTTTTTCTAAAACCTCGTCAATTTTGTTTTGAATCTCGGTTTCGTCTGTCCATCCCGTTGCTTTGAGTACAAAATGCAAATTGTCTTTTACATTGCGATCGGGCAATAATTGAAAATCTTGGAAAACAAAGCCTATTTTTCGTCTCAAAAACGGAATATCATCCTCTTTTAATGTCACTAAATCAAAATCCATAATGTTGCCTTCGCCTTCAGACAGCGGCAAATCGGCATAAAGTGTCTTCATAAAACTACTTTTTCCAGTTCCCGTTTTTCCGATGATATAGATAAATTCTCCTTGTTTTACTTCAAGATTTACGTTGGATAAAATGGTTCTTCCTCCTTGAACTATGGTTACATTTTTTAAAGACAATACAGATTGTGACATAAGGCAATTTATTTTATTTGGTAAAAGTAAGGAAATAAATTCCAAAATTTAAATTCCAAATTCCAAAACCAATAAATAAATTCCAAAATCTTAATTTCAGTCTTATACTCTTTGTAATGTTAAAAAGATGTTTATAATAAAACCCAAAAGCATTTCGTTATACCCTACAGAATACAATACATTTGACTACTTTAATAGAAAAAAAATGCAAAAAATTTCAAGACTCTTATTTATACTTTTTTTTATAAGTCTTTCCACAATTTCAGCCCAAAAATCAGCAATTTATACTCAGGAATCCAAAGATTTTGACAAAGCACTTTCGTTATATAACGAACATCAATATGCCTCTGCACAGCTTATTTTCGAAAAAGTTAAGTCGGCTGCAGCCAATGAAGAACTCAAATCCGACTGTTCGTATTATGTTGCCAACTGCGCCATTCGCACCAATCAACCCAATGCCGACGTTTTGATGGAACGTTTTGTGACCGATTATCCTACGAGCCGAAAACAAAATCAGGCTTATATCGAAGTGGCTCATTATTATTTCAAACAAGGCAGTTATCCTCAGGCTTTGAAATGGTTCGAAAAAGTAGATGAATCCTATTTGAGTTATAGTGAACAAGACAAATTCAATTTTCAAAAAGGCTACAGTTTTTTTAGTTCCAAAAACAAAAAGGAAGCCACAACCTATTTCAATAAAGTAGCCAATTCCCCAGAATACGGTTCGCAAGCCAAGTATTATCTCGGTTTTATGGCCTATGAAGGCGACGATTACAAGCAAGCTACAAAGTATTTCGACGAAGTTTCGGGCGAAGAAAAATACAAGGAAAAATTGTCCTATTACCAAGCCGATATGAATTTCAAGCTTGGGAATTTCCAAAAAGCGATTGATTTAGGATTAAAAGCAATGCCCAAATCGAATGCCATAGAACAATCGGAATTGAACAAAATCATTGGCGAAAGCTATTTCAATTTGAAACAATACGCCAAATCCATTCCGTATTTGGCTTTATATAAAGGCAAAAAAGGAAAATGGAACAACACCGATTTCTACCAATTGGGTTATGCTTATTTTATGCAAAAGGATTATGAAAACGCTATTTCACAATTCAATAAGATCATCAACGGTAAAGATTTCGTAGCCCAAAATGCCTATTATCATTTGGGCGAAAGTTACCTGAACTTGGACAAAAAACAACAAGCCTTGAACGCTTTCAAGAATGCTTCTGAAATGGAATTTGATGCCGCCATTCAGGAAGATGCAAGCTTGAATTATGCCAAATTGAGTTACGAAATTGGGAATTCTTACCAAAGTACACCAGCTGTTTTGATGGCTTTTATTAAAAAATATCCAAACAACGCCAACAATTCGGAGATTGAAAGATTGTTGATTGATTCCTATATCTCATCAAGAAACTACAAGGAAGCCTTGATTTTATTAGAGAAAAATAAATCTCCCGAAAATAAATTGGCCTACCAAAAAGTAACTTTTTATCGTGGATTGGAATTATATACTGACGGGAAATATCAGGAAGCGGCAACCCAGTTCGAAAATTCGTTAGACCAACAAAAAGATGCCAAATTCACGGCTCGTGCCACGTTCTGGAAAGGCGAAATCCAATATGTTTTGGGCGATTTCAAAAATGCTTTGTTGAGTTATAAACAATTTCAAGGTTTGGCTGCTGCCAAGGAAACGCCAGAATACAAAAATGTTAATTATAATGTTGCTTATTCGTATTTCAAGTTGAAAGAATACGATCAAGCGGGCAATTATTTCCAAAACCAAATTGATAATTTAAAAGACGACAAAGTACGTTTGAATGATTCCTACTTGCGTTTGGCGGATTGTCGATTCGTGACTTCAAAATATACGGCGGCTCTCGAAGCATACAACAAGGTAATCGAATTGAAAAGCGTCGATGCCGATTATGCCTATTTTCAAAAAGCCTTGTGCTATGGATTTAATTCCAAAAACGATAAAAAAATTCAGGAACTTAATGCTTTCTTGCAATTGTATCCCAAATCGGAATACAGAGACGACGCCTTTTTTGAACTTGGAAATACCTATGTTGCCGAGAACAAACAAGACCTTGCCATAAAAACCTACGATAAATTGAATGCTGAATTCAAAAACGGTTCGTTCACTTCCAAGGCGATTTTGCGCCAAGGTTTAGTCTATTATAATGCCGACAAAGATGAGCAAGCCTTGGTAAAATTCAAGAAAGTGGCCGCCGATTTTCCTAAAACTCCCGAGGCTCTCGAAGCAGTTTCTACAGCTAGATTGATTTATGTCGATAACGGAAAAGTAGATGAATACGCCACTTGGGTTCGCACTTTGGATTTTGTTGCCGTAACCGATGCCGAGTTGGATAACGACACTTACGAAGCGGCTGAAAAACAATATTTGCAAAACAATACCAAGCAAGCCATTTCGGGATTTAGCGGTTATGTTTCTAAATTTCCAAACGGAATTCACTCTTTAAAGGCTAATTTTTATTTGGCACAACTATATTTTTCGGATGGACAAGAAAGTAAATCCATTCCTAATTTTGAGTATGTTATCGCACAGCCACGTAGCGAATTTACGGAACAATCTTTGGCTCGATTAGCACAAATTTTCTTGAAAAATGAAGAAATTTCGAAAGCGATTCCTGTATTGACGCGATTAGAAAACGAAGCCGATTTTCCACAAAACAAAACTTTCGCCCAATCCAATTTGATGAAATCCTATTATGACAACAAGGATTATCCCAATTCGGTGGTGTATGCCGAGAAGGTTTTGGCAAATCCAAAAACCGATGATAATGTGAAAAGTGATGCACAAATTATTATTGCTCGTGCGGCAATTCAAACAGGAGATGAGACTAAAGCACGTTCCGCTTACGCCAAATTACAAACTATTGCCAAAGGAGAATTGGCCGCCGAAGCCTTATTTTATGATGCCTATTTCAAAAATAAAGATGGAAAATTTGAAGCTTCGAATGAAGTTGTTCAAAAACTAGCCAAGAATTATTCTGGTTACAAATATTTTGGAGCCAAAGGTCTAATCTTGATGGCAAAGAATTTTTATGGTTTGAAAGATAGCTTTCAAGCGACTTATATTTTAGATAGTGTCATAAAAAACTTCACCGATTTCCCTGATGTAGTTTCGGAAGCCCAAACAGAATTGAATGCCATCAAAAGTGAAGAGGCCAAAACAAATTCATCAGTAGCCCCCTAACCCCCGAAGGGGGAACCTAAAATAATAATGTATAAATACTAATTTCTAAGCCTTCAAAAACTTTTTTAGGCAGGAATAAAAAATTATAAAATGAATTTAAAGAACATATTTGATTTACATATGAGTACCAAGTTACCCGCAATATCTTTTTTGCTCCCCCTTCGGGGGCTGGGGGGCTTTTGGCTTTTACTTTTACTAGTCCAGGTTTCATTTGCCCAAAAAAAAGATTCTAAAAAGGACGAAAACATTGGAACAGAAGTTGTGAATGTCGTGAAACCATACACGCCAACTATTTCGGATGCTTTTAAAGTCAGCGAGACTCCTGTGCTTGATGATGCTGAAAACACCAAAAAAGAAATTATTAAATATAATATTTTCTCTTTTCCGGTAGCTTCGACTTTTACACCTTCCAAAGGGAAAGCTGAAGGAGTTGAGAAAGAAAAATCAACCCATTTGTTCAACAATTACGCCACCTTTGGGGTTGGAAATTACACCACTTTGAATGCCGAATTATTCGTCAATCAAGAACTCAATAACAATGATTATGTGGGTGGAATGTTTCGCCATCTTTCGTCGCAAGGAGGCATTAAAGAGGTAGAATTGAATGATTCCTTTTATGATACTTCTATTGATTTGACTTATGGAGTTCGCGAGAAGGATTTGTCTTGGAATGTCGATTTGGGTCTCCAAAATCAAATCTATAATTGGTATGGTTTACCAGCCGATTTTGGTAGTGCTTTAGCGCCAAGCGACAGAGCTATTTTGATAGATGGAATCAATCCAAACCACAGTTACAACAACTTGTATTTAGGTAGCAAAATAGAACTTGAAGGAAGTTTTATTAAAGAAGCGAGTGCCAAATTCAATCATTTTTCGGATAATTATGGTTCTTCAGAAAACCGATTTTATGTGAAGCCTTCTTTCGAATTCAATATCAGTGACAAAGCCATAAAAACAAATGTGATTGTCGATTATTTAGGAGGAAGTTTCGAGAAAGATTATTCGAACACCAACGCAATAAAATATGGTTTTACCAATTTTGGAATTGCGCCAAGTTTTGTGATGAATGAAGACGATTGGACTATAAATATTGGCGCGGCCTTATTTTATAGTTTGGGTACTAAAAACAGCAGCAATACTATTTATGTTTATCCGCAAGTCAATGCCTCGTTGAAAGTCGTTGGCGATTTGATGATTTTCTACGCTGGAGCCGAAGGGAATTTGGAGCAAAACACCTATTCAGATTTTGTAAATGCAAATCCTTATTTGTCACCAACATTAGACATCAAGCCAACAGATAAACAATTTGATGCTTTTGCAGGTTTGAAAGGGAAGTTGACTAATACCATAAGTTATAATCTTCGCGCTTCTTATGTAGCCGAAAAAGATAAAGCCTTGTTCAAAAGCAATGATTATACGGTAAATAATTCCAATGAAGATTATGCTTTTGGGAATTCTTTAAAAGTGGTTTACGATGATGTAAAAACCATTAGTTTTTACGGCGAATTAAAAGCCGATATTTCTGAGGATGTGGCTTTTGGCATCGACGGAACTTTTAGTAGTTATACTACCGATTTTCAAAGGGAAGCTTGGAATTTACCAGCCATAAAATTGAACGCCAAAGTCGATTTCAATATTACTGAAAAATGGTATGCGGGAGCTAATGTGTTCTTTGTGGGAGAACGAAAAGATCAAAAAATAAATATGGATATTGTTTATATTGTGGTTCCGGATTTAGTACCTACGACTTTAGATAGTTATTTTGATATCAATGCCCATTTGGGATACCAATACAACGATCAATTTTCAGCATTTTTAAGAGCCAATAATATTGCAAACCAAGCCTATCAAAAATGGATGAATTATCCCGTTCAAGGATTTCAAGTAGTTTTGGGAGCGAATTATAAATTTGATTTTTAATATTGCCACGAAGACGCTAAGGCGCAAAGTTTTATTTGTTCTTTTGTGATAAAACGAATATTATTTTCTTTTTCTTTGTGACTTAGCGCCTTTGTGGCAATAAAAATATGACTTTCAAACAAAAAACACACCAATATTATCAGCAACTGGTTCAGGACCGGGAAGATGCTTTTCGAGATATGATTGCCGCTTTGACCGAAGATTCTAAGAACGATGCCAAAGGTTCGGCTGGCGACAAACACGAAACCGCTTTGTCGATGATGCACATCGAGCAAGAAAAACTCAATCATAAATTGAAGGAAGTCTTGGCACAAAAAGCCATTTTAGACAAAATTGATTCCACTACAATTGCCAAAACTATTATTGTCGGCAGTTTAGTCAAAGCCAATGGAATTTATCTTTATTTGAGCGCAGCGCTTCCTAAAATTGCTATTGAAGGAATCAATGTTATTGCCCTTTCTCCGCAATCCCCCTTGGGAAATAAACTGATGGGAAATGAAGTTGGTTTTTCGTTTGAGATTAATGGAACGAAATATTTGATTGAGAGTATAGAGTAAAAAATCCGTTTTTTATCTGTTATGCTTGCATCCGTTTCATCTGTGTGCTCTTCTGTTAATTCGACATCTTCTTTCACAAAAAACTATTGAATTCATTAAAATAAAACACCATTCCCTAATAAAACTTTCGTAAATTCGCGACCTTAAAAGTTTGACTTTAAAACGAAACGAAATTATGAGCAAAACAATGACAGTCGACATCTTGTCGAGTATTAAAGGAGCACAGCCCTCTGAGAGCGTGAACCAATTATTTGAGGTGATTAAAAATGCAATTCCATCAAATGCTACTACTGCCAATGCTGTCAATTCCAATTGTGTGTCTGTAAATGATTTAAGAGAAGATGTGGTGGTGGAAAGCTCAGCAATTGAGCGTCAACTCATCATCGAAAACTTCCCGAACAAGAAAAATGGTTTTTTAGTCGTTGCAAAAGTGATAGAAGGATAAAAATGGAATCTCAAATAAAAAAAATACACCAACAATTGGTGTCAAAACAAATTACTTGTACCACTTTGATACAAGAAAAGTTAGACTTGCTAAAACAAAATACCTTTAACTCTGTAAACTCTTTGTTAGACACTTTGGCGTTAGAATTAGCGGCTAAAGTCGATGCGAAAATTGCAAATGGAGAAACGATAGGTTTGTTAGAAGGGATTCCTTTTGGGATTAAAGATGTCTATATGGTGCAGGGAACTTACACTACGGCAAGTTCTGATTTATTGAAAAATTATAGATCACCTTACACCGCCACTGCCATTCAAAAATTGTTGGATGCAGGTGCCATCCCCTTGGTTAAAGAAAACTGCGATAGTTTTGGTCACGGGTCATCCAGTGAAAACACCATTTTTGGCGCTGTAAAAAATGCGATAAATCCTGACTTAGTAGCGGGAGGATCAAGCGGTGGATCGGCTGTTAATGTTGCTAAAGACTACACCGTGTTTTCTATTGGTGGAGATACGGGAGGTTCGATTCGTCAGCCTGCTGGGTACAATCATATTTATGGTTTTAAACCAACTTACGGTAGAATTTCTCGATATGGATTGATGGCTTATGCGTCTTCTACTGATTGTGTTGGACCATTGGCAAAATCTATCGAAGATATTCGAATTGTGTTAAATGTAATGAGTGGAAAAGATCCAAAAGATCAAACCTCCATCGCTTCATCACAAATCAGTGAAGAAGCAATTGCAACTTCCATAGTAAAAACTGTTGGTTATTTCAAGAATTTTATCGAAAGCGAGGCGATAGATACTCAAGTAAAAGCTGATTTCTTGGCCAGTATCGAAAAGATAAAAGCCAAAGGCATTGCTGTAAAAGAATTGGATTTCTTTAAATCGGACATTTTAGTTTCAACTTACTATACGCTAGCAATGGCGGAAACGGCTTCGAATTTATCTCGTCTAGACGGAACCAATTACGGAAACCGAATTGAAGCGGAAAATTTAATAGAAACCTATGCGGTGACTCGTTCTGAAAACTTTTCAGAAGAAACAAAACGCAGAATTGTGGGTGGAAACCAAGTATTGTCGCAAGGTTTCTCCGATGAAATATATTTAAAAGGATTGGCTGTTAGAGATCAGATTTCTGAAAATTTCAGTAAAGATTTCAAGGAAGTCGATATTGTTTTATCGCCAGTTACGCCAAGTACTCCACCTAAAATTGGAGACAGTTTAAAAGATCCTTTGGCGATGTATTTGTCGGATGCTTATACGGTTGGTTTTAGTTTAGGGCAATTACCCACTTTGACCGTGCCACAAGGAACGAGCACCGGATTGCAAATTACGGCAGCAAAAAATAATGATGAATTAGTGTTGCAATTCGCAAACTTTTTAAAAGATACAATATAATGGAATTGGAGCAATTAACTGCGGCCTTAAAAGCCCACGATTTAGAATTGGTAATTGGACTGGAAACACACGTTCGATTGAATACCAAAACCAAGTTGTTTTGTTCTTGTCCCAACCAAGAAATAGAAACACCTAACGAAAATATATGTTCCGTTTGTACGGGACAAATGGGCGTTTTGCTTGCCTTGAATAAAGAAGCAATCACAAAAGCAATTTATTTTGGAAAAGCGGTGGATTCGTCTTTCAGTAATGAAATTATCTCTTGGGATAGAAAGCATTACGAATACCCGGATAACCCGAAAAATATTCAAATCACGCAATTTCACAATCCGATAATTCCAGACGGACACGTGTCTTGTTACCGAAATGACGGTACGCAGTTTACCGTGAATTTAACTCAGGTTCATATCGAGGAAGATGCTGCGAAATTGATGCACGAAAAGAAAATTTCGCTAGTCGATTTTAACAAAGCAGGTGTTCCGTTGATTGAAATTGTTACGGAGCCTTGCATCAGAAATATCGAAGATGCTTCAACTTATGCGCAATACATTCAGCGTATTGTTCAAAACTTGGGAATCTCGGAAGCGAATTTGGAAAAAGGAGAATTCAAATCGGATGTTTCGGTGTCTTTGCGCAAAAAACATTCTTACGAATTGAATCCAAGAACCGAAATCAAAAACTTGAACTCGTTTAAGTTTATGGTGGAGGCTTTGAAAGAAGAAGTGGAGAAGCAATTCAATTATTTTGTTGAAAATGCTGCTTTTAGACCAGATCAAACGACAGTTTTATGGGATGCCGATTTGAAGCAGACCAAAACAATGCGTAAAAAGGAATTCGAAGCGGATTACCGTTTTATTTCGGAACCGGATTTGCCATTTGTAAATATCAAAGCGGAGATTGAAGCCATCAAAGTCGATACAAGTGCTTTGCCTTATGCTGTCGAATCTATTTTGATTAACGGTGGTGTTTTGCCGCAAGATGCTAAATTTTTTACGGCCGATAAATTGCGTTCGCAAACCTTTGTGGAAATCAATAACGAAATCAAAGATCCTTCATTTGTTGCAAAAACTTTGGCAAACAATATAAAGGCTGAAGATTACGCCAAAATAAATAGTATTGGTCAATTAACTGATATTTTTAAACTTTTTAAAGCAGAGAAAATCACGGCGGTTTTAGTTCAAAATGCAATTACAGGCTATTTGAAAGATCGAACTTTTGACTACAACAAGTATTTTGAAGAAAATACCATTTCAGAAGATACAATACAAGAAGTTATTGCTAAAGTGCTTTCAGAAAATGAGGCGGTTGCCAATGATATCAAAGCCGGTGATCAAGGGAAAGCAGGTATTTTAGTGGGTAAAGTTTTAGCTATTATCGGAAAAGGAGCCAATGGAAAAGTAATCCGTCAAACGATTATTGATGCTTTAGGCGCTGCAGCTATTTCAGATAAAAAGAATTCATTTGAAAAAACTGCAACCGAAGCAGTGGTCGAGGATAAAGAGACGCAAGAAGAATCCCTTCCTGAAATTCCAATTATCATAAAAGACACCTACAGAACACATAAAATTTCACAATTATCAGAAGAAAGCATCCAAGAAGAAGTGGTTTTGTCGGGTTGGGTTGCGAGTGTTCGTGATCACGGCGAATTGATGTTTATCGATTTGCGTGATTCCAGTTATGAGATTTTTCAAGTGCGAATTAGCAGGGAATCATTTCCTAATATTGATGAGTTGGTGAAATTGAAACCAGAATCAGTGATTTCGGTAAAAGGGATCGTTGTTGGTCGAAATGAAGATGATTTTAATGCAGGTTTGAGGACCGGTCAGATAGAATTGGAAACTTCGGTTTTGGAGATTTTAAACTTATCGAAAACCTTGCCTTTTGAAATCAAGAGAGCAGCGAAAACGAACGAAGCTATGCGTTTTCAATACAAGTTCTTAGATCATAGAAATGAGGAAGTACGAAGAGCAATTGTCAACCGTCATAAAGTCATTAAATTGTTGCGTGACATTTTGGATGAAGAAGAATTTTTAGAAATTGAAACCCCAATTCTTAGTGCAGGAACCGATGAAGGAGCAAGAGAATTTATAGTTCCAACACGCAAACAAGCCGGTTTCTTTTATACCTTGCCACAAGCGCCACAGCAGTTCAAGCAGATGTTGATGGTGAGTGGTTATGAAAAGTATTTCCAAGTGGCACGTTGCTTTAGAGATGAAGATTCTCGTGGAGACCGTCAGCCCGAGTTTACGCAATTGGATATGGAAATGGCTTACGCTAGTATGCAGCAAATTATCGATTTGAACACCAAATTGTTTAATGAAGTAGTCAAAAAAGTATATGGCAACAAATGGATTTTACGTCCCTTTGAAGTGATTACATATAAAGATGCAATGGATTTCTACGGTTGCGACCGACCTGATTTGCGTTACGGCTTGAAAATGCAAGACATTACCGATATTGTAAAAGAGACTACGTTCCAAGTTTTCTCTAAACCAATTGAAGAGGGTGGAATTGTAAAATGCATCAAGGTATCGGCCAAAGAGCAAGGAAACAAGCGAATGTCTAAAGGCCAAATCGAGAACCTTACCGCGATTGCGCAACAGCACGGATTGGGAGGATTGGCTTATATTATTGTCAATGAAGACGAATTGCAATCGCCAATTATTAAATTTTTAGGCGAAGATATTGCGGCAGGAATTATCAAGGCTACCAATGCGCAAGTGGGTGATATTGTATTCTTTTCAGCGGCGGATTACGCCACTGCCAATAAAGCTTTGGATGCGGTTCGTCAGGAATTGGGCAGAATATTGCACTTAATCAATCCGAAGGAATTATGTCCGGCTTGGGTAGTTGATTTTCCAATGTTCGAAAGAACTGACGAAGGAAGATGGACATTTACACACAATCCATTCTCAATGCCTGCGGTTTACGACTTAGAAAAGCATATGAAGGGCGATGATAATGAAATCGGAACTATCATTGCGCAACAATACGACATCATCTTAAACGGTTACGAAATAGGCGGAGGATCGGTTCGGGCACATAAATCGGAGATTCTGGAAGCGACGTATAGAAATATGGGTTACAACAAAGAAGAGATGATAAAAAGCGTAGGAACGATGTACAAAGCATTTCAATACGGCGCACCGCCTCACGGAGGAATTGCTTGGGGAATCGATCGGTTGATGATGATTTTGGAGAAAAAAGCATCTATTCGTGAAGTAATGGCATTTCCTAAGACTGGTTCAAGCGAAGATTTATTATTTGGCGCACCGTCTCATTTGTCAGATAAAAAGGTAGAAGAAATGAATGTGAGGATAATGAGAAAATAAGTTTTTCAATATCAATTTCAATTATAATATCAAGTGTAATGAGCTCTGAGAGAATAATCGAAATTATTTCAGTTTTTAAATTTCCAAAGTGGGCATTTCGGTGTTTGTTTTGGAAATTTTTGTTTTTAGTTTAATTTATCTTCGTTAGAAATTGATATTGTCATTGACATTATCATTGCTATTGAAATTGATTTTTGCCATTGGCATTGAAATTGACTTTTATCAATGAAATTGCTATTAAAATTCACACGTTTTTGTTAATAACTTAACGACTTAACGCTCAATATTGTCCTTAAATTCTCTTGCGTTTTCATATATTTGCGAGTGATAAAAAAAATACATTTTTAGAGTAAATTTATATGAGCGAAGAAATTAACAAGAACAATTATTCAGCAGATAGTATTCAGGCATTAGAAGGAATGGAGCACGTAAGAATGCGTCCATCAATGTACATTGGAGATGTAGGAGTTCGAGGACTGCATCATTTGGTTTATGAGGTAGTCGATAACTCTATCGATGAAGCGATGGGCGGTCACTGTGACACTATCGGCGTGGCTATAAATGAAGATGGTTCTATTACAGTTGAGGATAATGGACGTGGTATTCCAGTAGGGATTCACAAGAAAGAAGGGGTTTCTGCGCTAGAAGTTGTAATGACTAAAATTGGTGCTGGAGGTAAATTTGATAAAGATTCATATAAAGTTTCAGGGGGATTGCACGGTGTTGGAGTTTCGTGTGTAAATGCTTTGTCTGCTCATCTTAGAGCAACCGTTCACAGTAGTGACGGGAAAGTGTACGAGCAGGAATACGAAAGAGGAAAAGCATTGTACCCAGTTAAACAAATTGGTGAAACAACCAAAAGAGGTACGATTGTAACTTTTTATCCAGACCCAATTATATTCACCCAAACAACTGAATATTCATACGATACGCTTTCCGCTCGTATGCGTGAATTGTCCTTTTTAAATAAAGGAATTACCATAACATTCACCGATAAAAGAGAACTTGATAAAGACGGAAATTTTGTTTCCGAAATATTCCATTCTACCGAAGGGTTAAAAGAATACATTCGGTACTTAGATGGAAACAGAGAGCCGATTATTGCCCATGTGATTTCTATGGATCACGAAAAAGGGGAGATTCCTGTTGAGGTGGCTTTGATTTATAATACCAGTTATTCAGAGAATATTTTTTCTTATGTAAATAATATCAATACCCACGAAGGTGGAACACATCTACAAGGTTTTAGGACAGGTTTAACTCGTTCGTTGAAGAAATATGCCGATTCTTCAGGAATGTTGGACAAGCTAAAGTTTGATATTTCTGGGGATGATTTCCGTGAAGGTCTTACGGCTATTATTTCGGTGAAAGTTGCCGAGCCTCAATTTGAAGGACAAACCAAAACTAAATTAGGAAATAGAGAAGTAGTATCACCGGTAAGTCAAGCGGTGAGTGAAATGATTGAAAATTATTTGGAAGAAAATCCAAATGATGCTCGAATCATTGTACAAAAAGTAATTTTGGCCGCTCAAGCCCGCCACGCTGCTAAAAAAGCACGTGAAATGGTACAACGCAAAACCGTAATGGGTGGCGGAGGATTGCCAGGAAAGCTTTCGGATTGTTCTGAACAAGATCCTGAAAAATGTGAAGTATATCTTGTCGAGGGAGATTCGGCAGGTGGAACGGCCAAGCAAGGTCGTGATCGTGCTTTTCAAGCTATTTTGCCTTTGAGAGGTAAGATTTTGAATGTTGAAAAAGCAATGCATCACAAAGTTTTCGAAAACGAAGAAATCCGAAATATATTTACAGCACTCGGCGTAACCGTTGGCACAGAAGAAGATTCTAAAGCCTTGAATATTTCAAAATTGCGTTACCATAAAGTAATCATTATGTGTGATGCCGATGTCGATGGAAGTCACATTTCTACTTTGATTTTGACATTCTTCTTCCGTTTTATGAAAGAATTGATCGAAGAAGGACATGTGTATATCGCAGCTCCTCCTTTATATTTAGTGAAGAAAGGAAATAAAAAAGAGTATGCTTGGACAGAAGATCAACGAGATCAAGCCAACGCTAGAATGGGCGGAAGCGCGGCGATTCAGCGTTATAAAGGTCTTGGAGAGATGAATGCAGAGCAATTGTGGGAAACTACAATGAACCCTGAATTTAGAACTTTGCGCCAAGTAAATATTGATAGCCTTGTCGAGGCAGATCGCGTTTTCTCGATGTTGATGGGCGATGAGGTTCCGCCACGAAGAGATTTTATCGAGAAAAATGCTGTTTACGCTAATATTGATGCGTAAAAAAGTTTCGTGTTTGTTGTTTATAGTTTGTAGTTCGCTAAAACCATAAACCACAAACCATAAACCACAAACGATAAACAACAAACAACAAATAATAATTAAATTAAAAAAAATGAAAGTTACAGTAGTAGGAGCGGGAAATGTAGGAGCATCTTGCGCAGATGTGATTTCTTATAGAGGAATTGCAAGTGAAGTAGTATTATTAGATATTAGAGAAGGTTTTGCAGAAGGTAAAGCTATGGATTTGATGCAATGCGCAACAAATACAGGTTTTAATACCGTAATCACTGGTGTTACCAACGATTATGCAAAAACAGCCAATAGTGATGTAGTGGTTATTACATCAGGAATTCCAAGAAAACCAGGAATGACAAGAGAAGAATTAATAGGAATCAACGCAGGAATCGTGAAATCGGTTGCTGATAACGTATTAACACATTCTCCAAACGCAATCATCGTGGTGGTTTCAAATCCAATGGATACGATGACGTATTTGACATTGAAAGCTACAGGTTTGCCAAAAAACAGAGTAATCGGTATGGGTGGAGCTTTAGATAGTTCTCGTTTTAGATACTATTTGTCAAAAGCTTTAGACAAGCCTTCAAATGATGTTTCGGCGATGGTTATTGGTGGTCACGGTGATACCACAATGATTCCATTGACAAGATTAGCGTCTTATAATGGTATTCCAGTATCTCAATTTTTATCAGAAGAAGAATTGGCTAAAGTAGCTTCGGCAACAATGGTTGGTGGTGCTACTCTTACAGGTTTGTTAGGAACTTCAGCTTGGTATGCGCCAGGAGCTTCAGTGGCGTATTTGGTAGATAGTATTTTGAATGACCAAAAGAAAATGATAGCTTGTTCTGTTATGCTTGATGGCGAGTACGGACAAGATGATATTTGTATTGGTGTTCCTTGTATCATTGGAAAAAATGGTGTGGAGCAAATACTGGATATTAATTTAAGCGATTCAGAAAAAGAGGCTTTTGCCAAAAGCGCCGATGCGGTTAGAAATATGAATGGCGACTTAAGTTCTATTTTAGGATAGGAATATTTGGGTAAAAAATGAAAAGACTGCACTTTTGCAGTCTTTTTTTTGACATTAATCAATAAATTAATTGGTTAATCTTAACGTTAATTATATATTTGCTCGGTTTATAGAAAACGCTGTAGTTGCCACTGTTTTGATTTTATTGCAAAATGGTTATAACTGCTTCTTTTATAATTGTTTAAATAAATAAATACAATAAATAATTAATTTTTAGTAATAATGCAGAATAAAGGACTTATTAAATTTTTCGCAATTTTATTTGCACTGGTAAGCATTTACCAACTTTCTTTCACTTTCGTTTCAAATAAAGTAAAAAACGATGCTAAATCTTTTGCCAAGGGTAATCCGGAAGCAGAATTTAAATATCTTGACTCCATTGGAAAAGAAAATGTTTTCAATCTTGGCTTTACAAAATTCACTTACAACGAAGTAAAAGACAAACAAATCAATAAAGGTCTTGACTTAGAAGGTGGTATCAATGTGATATTGCAAATTTCTGTAAAGGATGTTTTAAAAGGATTGACTAATAATTCTAAAAATCCGGTTTTCAATAAATCTTTGGCTGATGCTACGGCTAACCAAAAAGGAAATCAAACTTATATCGATGCATTTTTCGAAGCTTTTGAAGCCAATTCAAAAGGAACCGTAAAATTAGCTTCTCCTGATATTTTTGCAAATAGAACATTGCAAGGGGAAATTGATTTTAAAATGACGGATAAAGAAGCCCAAAAAGTGATTCGCAAAAAAGTGGATGAATCAGTGGATAGTGCTTTTGGAGTATTAAGAAAACGTATCGATAAATTCGGAGTTACACAACCTAACATTCAAAAATTAGGTGAATCTGGAAGAATTCTTGTAGAACTTCCAGGTGCGAAAGATGTAGATAGAATTAAAAAATTATTACAAAGTACCGCTCAATTAGAGTTCTGGGAAACGTATAAAATTGATGAAATAGGTAATTTCTTAATGGCTGCTAACGAGGCATTGAAAAAAACCGAAATCAAAACTCCAGAAGTTAAAGCTGTTGCAAAAGATACTTTAAGTGCTTTATTGACGGATAAAACTGATTCAGTCGATGCAAAAAAAGGAAATAATCCTATACTAGACAAGATAATTCAACAAGGAGGTGGGCCGGTTTTGGGAATGTTCTCTCCGAAAGATACCGCTGTAGTTGGAGGGTATTTGAGAAGAGCAGATATTAGAGTTTTATTAGCTCCAGACCAGCATTATGCCAAATTTGTTTGGGGAAAACCAACCACATTGACAGATGCTAAAGGAAAAGAAGTTGATGCAGTAGAATTATATGCATTAAAAGGGAACAGAGACAATGCTGCTTCAATGGGTGGCGGAGTTGTTACTGATGCAAATGATACATTCGATCAATTGGGAAAACCTGCAGTTTCTATGCAAATGAATGGGCAAGGGGCAAAAGCTTGGGAAGAATTGACAGGCAGAGCTTATGCTCAAAAAAGCAATATCGCTATTGTTTTGGATAATGTGGTTTATTCTGCTCCGGGTGTTTCTAGTGGCCCAATTTCGGGTGGAAGATCTGAAATTTCAGGAAATTTTGAAATTGCAGAAACTAAAGATTTAGCCAATGTACTACGTGCAGGTAAACTTCCTGCAGCAGCCGATATCATTCAATCAGAAGTAGTAGGACCATCCTTAGGTCAGGAAGCTATTGATAACGGAACAAATTCAGCACTTTTAGGTTTGTTATTAGTGTCACTTTGGATGATGGTGTATTACGGTCGTTCAGGTTGGTATGCTAATATTGCCTTAGCAGTCAATTTATTATTCTTATTCGGAATTTTGGCGAGTTTAGGTGCGGTACTTACTTTGCCTGGAATTGCCGGTATCGTTTTGACAATGGGTACTGCAGTTGATGCGAACATCATTATTTATGAAAGAGCTAAAGAAGAATTGCGTTCTGGCAAAACATTGGAAGAGGCTGTTGTAGCTTCGTACAGTTGGAAAGGTGCTATGCGTTCTATTGTAGATGCAAACGTAACTCATATTTTAACAGGTGGTGTATTGTTTATTTTTGGTTCAGGACCAATCAAAGGATTTGCTACCACTTTATTAATTGGTATTGTAACTTCGTTATTTACCTCAATATTTATTGCAAGAATATTTATTGATAGAAGAATTCAACAAGGCGGAAAATTATCATTTGTAACTAATTTTTCTAAAAACTTCTTTACTAATTTCCACTTCGATTTCTTGAGCATCAAAAAATGGACGTATGCTTTTTCAGCCATCGTTACTATTGTGAGTGTGTATTCATTAGCTACTAATGGACTGGATCAAGGGGTTGATTTTGTTGGAGGAAGAACGTTTCAAATTCGTTTTGAAAAACCAGTTGTAGCCGAAGAAATAAAAGAAGATTTAACAAAAGTATTTGGTAGCGCCGAAGCAAAAGTTTTTGGTAACGACAATCAGTTGAAGATTACTACAAAATATAAAGTGAAAGATCACGGAATTCAGGCCGATGAAGAAGTGAACAAATTATTGTTTGATAATTTGAAAAAACATTATTCTGCTGGATTGACTTATGATAAGTTTGTAAATGCTTATGATGGGAAAAAATTAGGGATTTTACAAGCTTCTAAAGTAGGACCAACAGTAGCTGAGGATATCAAAACCAATGCGTACTGGGCTGTTCTTGGAGCCATGCTTATCGTAGGATTGTATTTGATAATCAGTTTTAGAAAATGGCAATACAGTTTAGGTGCGATTGCTGCGGTGGTACACGACGTAATATTTGTTTTGGGTATTTACTCCTTGTGTTATAAATTCATGCCTTTCGGTATGGAAATTGACCAGCACTTTATCGCTGCGATTCTTACTGTTATCGGGTACTCTATGAATGATACCGTAATTGTATTTGACAGAGTACGTGAATATTTGGGTAGTAAGAAAGCCAAAGGAAACTTCAACAGTATCGTCAATCAATCGATTAACAGTACCATGTCAAGAACAATTAATACTTCATTGACGATGATTTTAGTATTATTGATTATGTTCGTATTTGGTGGTGAGTCGATTCGTGGATTTATTTTTGCGATGTTAATCGGTATTATTGTGGGAACATATTCGTCATTGTTTATCGCAACACCAGTTTTGTGTGATACAATGTCTGAAGAAGAACATAAAAAAATCGAACAAGAACACAATGCATAAATTGGTTTGATTGTATAGTATTTAAAAGACTCGAATTTGATTCGGGTCTTTTTTTTTATGACTGTTTTTTAGATTTCGAAATCGTTCATTTATACATAATTTCTGAATTATATTTTATTGAAGAGTCAAATTTTATATATTTACAAAATATTGCTTTAATTCCCAAATTCTAAGCGACCTAAAACCTATTCATGATGAAAATTGTAATCAAGTCGTTTGTCTTTCTACTTTTGATCAGTTCTTTATCAAAAGCGTCTGTTTTTGCTAAAATTAGTGTCAATAGTTCTGTCAGCAAAACTCTTATAACATCTCCACCAACGGTATATTCGCCAGTAACCTATTGGCAAAATTGTACTACTCCTTTAGTAGCTATTCCCTCAGTAGGAGCAACATTGAATTGGTATCTCACAAATGCACCAACAGAAATTCCAACTGCTGTTGCTCCGATTCCTAACACGACTATAATTGGCACAGCAATAGCAACATATTATGTGAGTCAGACTATTGCTGGTGTGGAGAGTATTCGTGTTCCGATTGTTGTAAATGTAGCAGTTGATAATGGTGCTGCTATTCTAGGATTGAGGTGTGATGCGTCACAAATTCCAAATTATTCTTCTGGCTACACGCCTCCAGCTACAATTAATAATTCTGTCTTTTTTGATTGGGGAAACAATTCATTAATTTCTAATTCCTATAATTTTTCATATACTATTCAAGGAGGGGCGCCAGTGATAGGAACAACAGGTACCTCCCATTGGTTAGTGCCTAATATGTTGCCAGGGCAATCAGCTACTTTGATATTGACATCAGCTTCACATCCTTGCGTACCATCACAAACTATGAAATGTAGCGTTCCCTGCGGGTCATCTACAACAACTCCTACCTTTACTTCAACACCCACTACCTACTGTTTGAATGATGTGGTAGTGTTGCCTACAACTTCAACGAATGGAATAACCGGTGCTTGGAGCCCCTCAAGTGTCGACACTTCGTCTATGGGGACCATAACCTACACTTTTACGCCAGATCCAATAGTATTTCCTTGTGCGCTGAAAACCACGCTAAGTATTTCTGTCGAACCTATTGAGCCTGATTTTAGCGATTTTTCTATTTGTTCAGGTGATGTAGCACCAGTTTTAAGTTCAGTTTCCCCAAATGGAATAACGGGATCCTGGAATCCAGCAACAGTGGATAATTTGGCTGACGGCGCTTATGTTTTTACTCCAGATCCAGGACAGGCCTGTACGCCATCCGTTAAAATCATTAACGTAACAGTCAATCCGTCCAATACAATCAATACGTTGAATTGGACGACAACCGATGATTTTACTAAAATTCAAATAGTGACCGTTACGGACCCATTAGGGGCTAATTTTGTATACCAAATGGATGATGGCCCACTGCAAACAAGTACCATTTTTGAAAAGGTCTCCCCTGGACTTCATTCTATCACTGTTAAAGATGTAAATGGTTGCAGTGCATTGACAAATAACAATGTCCTAATTATTGGTTATTCAAAATATTTCACACCAAATGGGGATACGTATAACGATTCTTGGAATATCAATACCCTAAGTGATTTGTCTCCAAATTCTAGGATTTATATTTTCGATCGTTACGGAAAATTATTGAAAGATATTAGTCCGGGTGGTTCTGGCTGGGATGGAACCTACTTGGGCAGGCCAATGCCTGCAGATGACTATTGGTTTACGGTGGAATATTCGGAACAAAATAGTGTCAAAAAATACAAATCGCATTTTTCTTTAAAGCGATAAAATACAAAAGCCTCACAATTTTGCGAGGCTTTTGTATTTTTTGGTGTAGGTTTAGTTGTTTATAAATGCACTGGTTTTTCGGCAGTGAAAACAAAATACAATCCAATTAATATAAAAGGAATACTGAGCCATTGTCCAGTTGAAAATAATCCTAAAGCACTTTCGAAACCACCTTGACTTTCTTTTACATATTCCACTACGAATCGTACCGACCACAAAAGCACCAGAAAAAGACCAAATAAATAGCCTGATTTTTCTCTAACATCTGTTTTCCAATATAAAAAGAAAAGAATGGCAAATACAAAAATATAGCAACCAGCTTCGTATAATTGGGCTGGGTGTTTGGCAGGGACTTGTTGCAAAAGATCTGAAAATTGTGGATTGGTTGCAATAGCATGATAAGCCTCTTTTGGCGAAGCCAATTGCGTTGCGTTTACCGCTTCACGTGCACTAAATTGATCTCGAACAAATCGAACCCCTAATGGAGAGGTTGTCACGTTTCCGACTATTTCAGAATTGAAAAAATTGCCAAAACGAACAAAGATTGCCCCACTTGCCACAGGTATTACTATTCTGTCTAAAATCCACATTTGTGATCTTTTAAGTATGTTTTTACTATAAAAGTACATGGTTATTATTATTGAAATTGCTGCTCCGTGGCTTGCCAAACCAGTATAGCCGGTAAATTCCCATCCACTAATAAAATGAAAAAGCGTTCCCTCTGGATTTTCTCTTATTGGCAGCAAAATTTCAATAAAATGATTGCTGTAATATTCCCAATCGTAAAAGAATACATGCCCTAAACGAGCGCCAACCAAGGTGGCTAAAACGGTCCAAATAAAAAGTGTATCTAATTTTTCTACGGGCTCGTTTTCTCGTTCGAAAATGTTTTTCATAATGTACCAACCGAGTCCAAAAGCAATTACAAACATTAAACTGTAATAGCGAATTACGAAAAATCCTAAATCAATTCCTTCTGATGGATTCCAAATTAAATTTGAAGATGGTGTCATATTTTATTTATTTATGTAAAAATACATTTTTTTGTTTTTGTTCACTAATTTTCTCCGTGCTTATCATTGCATTCTTTTGATGGAACAGGATCATAGCCCGTTTTGCCCCAAGGATGACAACTCAAAATTCTTTTTAACCCTAAATAACCACCATACAACAAACCGTGTTTTTGTAGCGCTTCAATCATATAGCTAGAGCAGGTGGGCTCAAATCGGCAGGACGACGGAGTAAAAGGCGAAATTGCACCTTGATAAAACCGAACAAGCAGTACAAAAGGATATATGAGGATTTTGTTGAGCATATTTTAAATAAGTGTTCGGTCTTTAGTGTTCAGTTACTATGCGTAACCTTCTTCTGAAAGCTATCTTGGCTTCGACTTAATAACTGCGTACTAATTACGGACTACTGAACACTAAAAGTAGTCCCTTCTTTTCCGTCTTTCAACTGAATTCCTAACGTAATCAATTGATTTCGTATCTGGTCTGACAAGGCAAAATCTTTATTGGCACGAGCCTCATTTCGCATCTGGATAAGCAGGTTGACTACACCCTCGAGTTTTTCGTTATTGTTTTCTATTGATTTCTCGTCTTTAAGTCCCAAGACCTCAAAAAGAAATTGATTTACGGATTGACTAAACGACTTTAAATCCTCGGCATTGAGTGTTGCCACATTGTCATTCAATAAATTGATGTAACGAACGCCTTCAAATAAATTGGCAATAAGAATTGGGGTGTTGAAATCATCGTTCATTGCTTCGTAGCAGCTCGTTATCCAGTCGTTTACTGAAAAAGAGGAGCTGGATTTTGGCTGGATGTTATGTAATAGTTTTACCCCTTCCAACAATCGATTCAGCCCTTTTTCGCTGGCAATCATCGCCTCGTTCGAAATGTCTAAAACGCTTCGGTAATGGGCTTGCAAGAAGCAAAAACGGACGACATTCGGTTGGAATTTCTTTTCGAAAAAAGTGTTTTCACCCGAAAGTAATTCCATTGGTAAAATATAATTTCCTGTCGATTTACTCATTCGTAAACCATTCATAGTCAGCATATTGGTATGCATCCAGATATTGACTGGGGTAGTGCCGTTGCACGCTTTGCCTTGAGCTACTTCACATTCGTGATGTGGGAATTTTAAATCCATCCCACCTCCGTGAATGTCAAAATGTTCTCCTAAATATTTGGTACTCATAGCGGTACATTCTAAATGCCAACCCGGAAAACCTTCGCCCCAAGGAGAATTCCAACGCATAATGTGAGCCGGAGAAGCATTTTTCCATAAGGCAAAATCTTGCGGATTTTTCTTTTCGTTTTGACCGTCTAAATCTCGGGTGTTAGCAAATAATTCATCAATATTTCGGTTGCTTAGTTCACCATAATTCAACCCTTTTTTGTTGTATTCAAAGACATCGAAATAGACAGAGCCCTCTGTTTCATAGGCAAAACCATCAGTAATCAATTTTTGAATCAATTCTATTTGTTCAATAATATGTCCCGTTGCGGTAGGCTCAATGGTGGGAGCCAAAAAATTAAACTTATCTAAAACTTGATGAAAATCGACGGTATATTTTTGAACCACTTCCATAGGTTCTAATTTTTCCAGTCGTGATTGTTTTACAAAGCGGTCGTTTTCTACATTGCCATCATCGGTCAAATGCCCTGCATCGGTAATATTGCGAACATAACGGGTTTTGTAACCCAAGTGCAAAAAATACCTAAAGATGACATCGAATGACATAAAAGTTCTCACATTTCCTAAATGGACATTGCTGTAAACTGTTGGCCCACAAACGTACATTCCAACGTTGCCGTCGTGAATGGGCTTGAAAACTTCCTTTTCACCCGAAAGTGTATTGTATATTTTTAAGGTTTGGGATTTGAATTGAGGCATTCTTGTCTGCTGTTTGTGGTTTATTGTTTGTGGTTCATTGTTTGTGGTTTGTTTTTTGTTAGTTTATAAATAGAAAAACTAAAAACAGCAAACCATACACCCTAAACTTTTTAAAACTTAGTATCTAATTTTATATATTCTAAAAGTTCTCTGCGAGTCTGTTCATTTTTGAATTTCCCACCAAATTCCGAGGTGACGGTACTACTTTCGATATCTTTTATACCGCGGGAGTTGACGCATAAATGTTTGGCATCAATGATACAAGCCACGTCTTCTGTCCCAAGTGCCATTTGAAGTTCTTGCACAATTTGCATGGTTAATCGTTCTTGTACTTGAGGTCTTTTGGCGTAAAATTCAACAATTCGATTTATTTTAGACAGTCCTACCACACGACCGTTCGAAATATAAGCTACGTGTGCCCTTCCGATGATGGGCAATAAGTGGTGCTCGCAAGTAGAATAAACAGTAATGTTTTTTTCCACCAACATCTCTCCATATTTATAACTGTTTTCGAAAGTGGAAGCATTCGGTTTCTTGTTGGGATTTAATCCGCCAAAAATTTCTTTTACAAACATTTTCGCTACGCGATTCGGCGTTCCTTTCAAGCTATCGTCTGTCAAATCCATACCTAGGGTAAGCAGCATGTTTTCTACATCTTTCTTAATTCTTTCAATTTTTTCATCGTCAGAAATAGCAAAAGCATCTGGTCTTACTGGGTTTTTTGCTGATGAACTGATATGATTGTTTCCTATTTCGTCCTGAAATTCTTCGTTGTTGATCATTAAAAGTTACAATTATGGTGTAAATAAAATTTAGGGGGTAAAGATAATTAATTAAAGCCAAAGAATTTCTAAAGCTTTTGATAATTAATTCGAATAAATTGTATTTGAAAAAATGAAAATAAATGAATTTTTCTATCTCAAATTGTAAACTTCAATGGCTTTCTTTAGGATTTGAACAGCGCGAACCAAATCTTCCTTTTTCAATACATAAGCAATGCGAACTTGATTCAATCCAACTCCCGGAGTCGAATAAAAACCGCCAGCTGGCGCAACCATTACAGTTTCGCCGTTTAAATTGTAGTTTTCGAGCAACCATTGGGCAAAGTCATCGGTATTGTCAACGGGGAGTTGAGCAATGCAGTAAAAAGCAGCTTTTGGAGTAGTAACTATTACACCTTCAATTGTATTCAATTCGGCTATTAGCGCATCTCTTCTCTCTTTGTATTCTGAAATCACTTCGTCAAAATAGCTTTGTGGAGTATCAATGGCAGCTTCACAAGCGATTTGTTCTATGGTTGGTGGACATAAGCGCGCTTGTGCAAATTTCATCGAAGCAGCGATTACTTCTCTGTTTTTGGTAACCATACAGCCAATTCGTGCGCCACACATACTGTATCTTTTGGAAACAGAATCAATCATTATGACGTTTTGCTCAATTCCTTTTAGGTTCATCACCGAAAAGTGTCTGTCTCTCTCGTCGTAAATAAATTCGCGATACACTTCATCTGCGATTAAAAATAAATCGTGTTTTCGAACCAATTCTCCCAATTGATTAATTTCAGATTCTGAATACAAATAGCCCGTCGGATTATTGGGATTACAGATTAAGATTGCCTTGGTTTTGGGAGTAATTGCTTTTTCAAATTCTTCAATTGTTGGTAGTGTAAAACCGCTTTCTATAGTTGAAATAACGGGCACCACTCTAGCGCTTGATTCAGCTGAAAAGGCACTGTAATTGGCATAAAAGGGTTCTGGAATAATAACTTCGTCCTCGGGATCCATAATGCTGCCTAAGGCGAACAAAAGCGCTTCAGAACCACCGGTGGTAATCATTATGTCTTCAAACGAAACGTTTACATCTTGTCTGGTATAAAATTGGGCCAATTTTTTCCTATAACTTTCATAACCCGCCGAAGGACCATATTCTATGATGTCTAAGTCCATATTTTTGATAGCTTCAATCGCTATTTCGGGACTTTTTATATCAGGTTGACCTATGTTTAAATGGTATACTTTATGGCCTTTTAATTTAGCCATATCAGCATAAGGAGCCAACTTTCGAATTGGCGATTCGGGCATTTTACGACCTCTAATAGAAATACTAGGCATGTTTTGAAAATTTGCTGCAAATTTGCGACTTTTTTTTCGAAAAAAATCGCTTCAAATTTCTTAATTTGTTAATAAAAGGAGATAATTCTTCATTATTTCACTAACTTTATCAAAATATTTCAAATGAAACAACTCCTCTTTTTGTGTTTTTTGATTGTTTTTGCTTTGCCAATTTCGGGACAAGATGGATTTCGCTTTGATAAAGGTGTCGATAGAGTGGCTGTACCTTTCAAAAACATCAATAATTTGATTTTTATTCCCATAAATGTCAATGGTGTTGAATTAAATTTTCTGCTAGATACTGGGGTCGAGGAGACGATTCTCTTTAGTATGGAAGATAAAAAAGAAGTGAATTTTTACAATGTTGAAAAAATTTCGTTACGAGGTTTGGGGAGTGAGACTTCTATCGAAGGGTTGAAATCTACCAATAACACATTGGAAATTAAAGGTTTAAAATCTTCAAATCATCTGCTTTATATCGTGTTGGATCAAAGTTTTAATCTTTCGTCGCATGTTGGAATTCCTGTAAACGGTATTATTGGCTATAATTTTTTTAGAAATAATTTAGTGGAAGTGAACTACACAAAAAAGCGCATCGTTGTATATGATGATACCGACAAAAACAGAGAGAAAATCGGTAAAAAATTCCAAGCTGTTCCTATATCGATCGAGAGGTCTAAGCCCTATCTTGTTGGAAATGTTACTATTAATTCGGCTGAAATTCCTACTAAGTTATTACTCGATATCGGCAACAGTGATGCTATTTGGCTTTTCGAAAACAAAGAAAGAGGAATCACTATTCCAACAAAAAATTTCGAAGACTATTTAGGAAAAGGATTTAGTGGCGATGTCGAAGGAAAAAGAGCGCAGATTTCGAAATTTAGTTTTTCCAAATTTGATTTCAAAAACCCAATAGTGGCTTTCCCAGATTCTTCCTCTACTCGAAATGTAAAAATGGTGCAAGATCGAGCAGGTTCTGTTGGCGCAGAAATTTTACGCAGATTTAATTTAGTTTTTGATTATTCGAATAAGCAACTTTTTGTAAAGAAGAATGGCAGTTTTAATTCAGTTTTCAAGTACAATAAAAGCGGTGTCGAAATTCAGCATTATGGGCTGCAATGGGTTCAGGAAACGGTTCATTTGGAAACGGTTCCTTTGATAAGTACCGATGCTGCAGAGGTACGCCGACAAATGTCAGGAAATTATTTTAAATATAAATTTGCTTTGAAACCAATTTATATTATTGCTCAAGTCAGGAAAAATTCCCCCGCAGCGCTTAGCGGACTTCAAAAAGGAGATGTAATCGTCAGTATCAATAGTAGGCCAGGGTATGATTATAGTTTAGAAAAAATCAATGCTTTATTGAAGTCGGAAGAAGAGGATTGGATTAGCTTTGAAGTGGAACGGGAAAGCCAAATTCTGAAATTTAAATTTCAATTGCAAAACGTGTTGTAAATGAAAACGCTACTTGAATTTTGGACAAGAAGCGTTTTTTTATATGTGGAAAGGAGTAAAAAGGTTTATTTTTTAAGCTCTAAATAATTTAAAGGGACGTCTAAAAATTCTTGGTAACTTGCACTGCTAGGTGGACCATCGTTCAATGATGAATGTTCAGCTATTCTAATGGTTATTTTCCCTGCATTGATTTCTTTTCCCGAAACAATGTCTCCAATTTTAAAACATTTTTCAGCCAGTCCTACAACACCACCAACCGTTACAGTTGCACAATAAGGTTTTGTAAAAACATAGGTTTGATCTGTTATGGTTTGATCATTTGTGCAACTCGCAATAATTATGAAAAATAATGGGATACTTAATTTAAAAATTGTTTTCATATTTAAAAAGTGTGACTTTTTCATTTGAATTAATCTGCAATTACATCACCCTTTATTTTCAAAGGGATTCTGCCGCCGGGATAATTTACCGCATTCGATTCGACCGTGATGGTTTTTCGAATGGGACCTGGAATCATGCTGTATTTTACCTGAATTGTGCCCGTTTCCCCGGGATTAATGGCGCCGTTCGGTTTTGAAGGTATAGAAAAACCGGGCGTTGAAAGTACATTGCTGATAATCAATGGAGCATCGCCAGTATTTGTAAATTCTATGGTTCTAATGCCGGTGTCGGCTTTTTTGGAAACAGTTCCATAATCGATAGTGTTGTCTTTGGCTCTGAATTCAATTTTAGGGCCATTTTGAGCATAACCAAAAAGGCTAGTCATTACAATTGCTATAAAAGTGATTCGATTTTTCATTAGGATCATTTTAAATTCTGTTGAGTAAAAATACTTTATTTTAATTAAGTGGACAATTATTTATTTCGCTTTTTATACTGTACATAATTATTTACTTTTGCACACTATTAGAATTACAAAAATCAGACCAAAGCTAAATTTTGGTTGTAACAGTTGCTTTTTATGACAATTCCTGCACAATTCGACGCTAAAACTATTGAAAATAAGTGGTATGACTACTGGATGAAAAACAAATATTTCCATTCGGAGCCCGACCATAGAACACCCTATACGATTGTTATTCCTCCGCCAAACGTGACAGGAGTCTTACATATGGGGCATATGCTGAACAATACTATTCAAGATGTTTTGATTCGTAGAGCCCGTCTCAAAGGCTTCAACGCTTGTTGGGTTCCCGGTACAGACCACGCATCCATTGCTACAGAAGCTAAAGTGGTTGCCAAACTAAAATCAGAGGGAATCAATAAATCGGATTTGAGTCGTGAGGAATTTTTGAAACACGCTTACGATTGGACTGACAAATACGGAGGAACTATCCTGGAACAATTGAAACAATTGGGTTGTTCTTGCGATTGGGACAGAACCAAGTTCACGATGGATCCAGATATGTCGGCTTCTGTAATTAAATCATTTGTCGATTTATACAATAAAGGATTAATTTACCGCGGCTATCGAATGGTAAACTGGGATCCGGAAGCCAAAACGACTTTGTCTGATGAAGAAGTGATTTACGAAGAACAACAAGGAAAATTATTTTTCCTAAAATATAAAATCGAAGGTTCAGAAGATTTCTTAACGGTTGCCACAACTCGTCCGGAAACTATTTTTGGAGATACTGCCATTTGTACCAACCCGAATGACGAGCGTTTTGCACATTTGAAAGGCAAAAAAGCGATTGTGCCCATTTGTGGCAGAGTAATTCCAATTATCGAAGACGAATATGTAGATGTAGAGTTTGGAACAGGTTGTTTGAAAGTGACTCCTGCTCACGACCTGAATGATAAGGCATTGGGCGAAAAGCACAATTTAGAAATTATCGATATTTTCAATGAAGATGCTACACTAAATAGTTTTGGATTGCATTATCAAGGCAAAGACCGTTTCGTAGTACGTGCCGAAATTGCTAAAGAATTAGAGGAAAATGGTGATTTAGCAAAAACAGAAACGCATTTGAATAAAGTGGGCACTTCCGAAAGAACCAAAGCGGTAATCGAACCTCGTTTATCCGACCAATGGTTTTTGAAAATGGAGGATTTGGTGAAACCCGCTATTCAGTCGGTTTTAGTTGATGGGGATATCAAATTGCATCCTAAACGTTTTGATAATACCTACGCACATTGGCTAAATAACATTCGCGATTGGAATATTTCCCGTCAATTGTGGTGGGGACAACAAATTCCGGCCTATTTCTACGGCGATGGAAAAGAAGATTTTGTAGTTGCAGAGAATATTGAAGAGGCTTTAGTTTTAGCACAACAAACCACAAACAATAAACAATTAACCATAAACGACTTAAAACAAGATGCCGATGCACTCGATACTTGGTTTTCGTCCTGGCTTTGGCCAATGTCGGTTTTTGGAGGAATTATGGATCCTGAAAACGAAGATTTTAACTATTATTATCCAACCAATGATTTAGTGACAGGTCCAGATATTTTGTTTTTCTGGGTGGCTCGAATGATAATTGCGGGATATGAATATACAGGCAAAAAACCATTTACGAATGTGTATTTGACTGGTTTGGTACGTGACAAGCAAAGACGTAAAATGTCGAAATCTTTAGGAAATTCGCCTGAACCATTAGAATTAATCGAA
Organism: Flavobacterium nackdongense; assembly: GCF_004355225.1. Lineage (NCBI taxonomy): Bacteria > Pseudomonadati > Bacteroidota > Flavobacteriia > Flavobacteriales > Flavobacteriaceae > Flavobacterium > Flavobacterium nackdongense. Next base: position 3,539,826 of record NZ_CP037933.1, read on the forward strand.
AAATTTGGTGCCGATGGCGTTCGTGTAGGTTTGCTTTTGAGCGCTTCTGCAGGAAATGATATTATGTTCGACGAAGAATTGTGCAACCAAGGAAAAGGCTTTACCAATAAAATCTGGAATGCCTTCAAATTGATAAAAGGTTGGGAAGTTTCGGATTCGATTCCGCAACCAGAATCTTCGAAAGTGGCAATTGAATGGTATGAAGCCAAATTGCAACAAACACTTTTGGAAATCGAAGACAATTTCGAAAAATACAGAATATCCGATGCTTTAATGGCAATTTATAAATTGGTTTGGGACGATTTCTGTTCTTGGTTCCTTGAAATGATTAAACCGGCTTACCAAAAGCCAATTGATAGTGTAACTTTAGCGAAAGCCATTGAAATGCTTGAAAACAATATGAAATTGTTGCATCCTTTTATGCCATTCTTGACCGAAGAAATTTGGCAATTATTGGCAGAAAGAACAGCAGAAGAAGCTTTGATTGTTTCGACTTGGCCAGAAATAATGCCATTTAATGCGCAATTAATTTCGGATTTCGAAAATACGATTGAAGTGATTTCAGGAATTAGAACGATTCGTAAAGACAAGAACATTCCGTTCAAGGATACGATTGAATTGAAAGTAGTGAACAACGATAAATTTTCCACTTATTTTGATGCAGTGGTGACCAAATTAGGAAACTTAACGTCCTTAGAATATGTTTCGGATAAAGTGGATGGCGCATTGTCTTTCCGTATCAAATCGAATGAATATTTCATTCCGATTACTGGAAATATTGATGTTGCAGCCGAAATTGAAAAACTGACAGCTGAGTTAGTATACACCCAAGGATTCCTTAAATCAGTTCAAAATAAATTGTCTAACGAGAAATTTGTAAACGGTGCTCCAGAGAAAGTTTTGGCAAACGAAAGGCAAAAAGAAGCCGATGCATTGGCTACAATTGCCACATTGGAACAAAGTTTAGCTGGGTTGAAGTAATCCTAACAATCTTTTTTAGATTTTTTATTTTTTTGTTGGCTAGCAGCTGCTTGTTATGCCTGGTTGCGAATCCTACCGTAGTTTTTCGTTAATTTTTCGGCTTTTTTTAAAGGTAAATTAGGAAACTAAGTTAAAATAATACCCGGATGTCATATTGAAGGCGAGTAGTACTTGCATACAAGGTGATATGCGGGTATTTTATTTTAAAAAAAGAATGAAAAAGTGTGTTAATTTTTTGTTCTATTTCTGCTTTGTATCCAGATTATGAGCACGAAAGGTCCATTTCTTCCCGATTTTTGCTTAAAATTGGATTTTTTTCAACTTATTCGATGAATTACAGCCACTTATTTAACAATTTTGTATCTATCGAATAGTTTTTTATGTTAAATTTGCTACAGATATTTTAACATCCCCATTAATAATTTAAAAAGAATACTAATGAAACAAATTTTACACCATCTGAAACCTTCTTTACGGTATCAAATTCGAATTCTACTCTTCCCGGTATTATTCGCTATGTTTAGCAACTTTGCCATTGCGCAAAACACTAGTGTGCCAGACGATAATTTCGAAGCTGCTTTGATAGCATTAGGCTATGATAGTGGGCCATTAGATAATGTGGTACCTACTGCCAATATTAATACTGTTACCAGTTTAGATCTCAAAAACAAAAACATTTCGGACCTGACCGGTATTAAAGATTTTACTGCTTTGCAAACTTTAGATTGTGAGGGTAACAATTTGACTACTTTGGACGTTTCAGGATTATTAAATTTAACTTCTCTTGTTGCTCAGAATAATGTTAATTTGGCTACTGTTAACGTAAATACCAATGTAAATCTAACCTATCTTGATCTTTATATTACCTCACTTACTTCCTTGAATATAAGTGCATTGGTGAATTTAACAGCTTTGGGTATTAGTAAATCCTCCTTGGTTAGTCTCGATGTAAGTATGGCTCCTGGTTTAGCTGATTTTTTTATCCAAGAAAATCCGTTACTAAGTAGCTTAGATATCAGAGGAACTAATTTAAGCAGTGTGTTTGCTGCTGATAATAACCCTAAATTAAGTTGTATTCTTGTTGACTATGTTCAGCCAGGAGGAAGTAATTGGGTAAAAGACCCTTGGGCCACCTATTGCAGCTTGACTACCTACAGCGGTGGAGTTTGGACTCCTGCAGCACCTACGACAGGCAATGCAGCCGTAATAGAGGATAATTATAGCGCGGCAGCCGATATCAACGCTTGCTCGTTGACCGTTAAGAATAATGCAACGGTTACAATTCCTTCGGGTTTTAATGTTAATTTAGTTGGAGCTCTAACTGTTGAGTCAGGAAGTACATTCACCTTAAGCAACAACTCCAATCTGCTTCAAGATAATGTCAACTCAACCAATTCAGGTGCAATCAATGTAAACCGCGAGAGCAATCCTCTTTTCCGCTTAGATTTTACTTTATGGTCATCCCCAGTTTCAGGAGCACAAACCTTGGCTAATTTTTCGCCTTTAACTTCTCTTAATCGTTTTTATACTTATAATTCAGGAACTGGGGCTTATAACTTTATTGCAAGCCCTGCTGCGACAGCTTTTTCCGTGGGAACTGGTTATTTAATTCGTATGCCTAATGAAGGTTCGGCTAATTACAATGTTGGTGCTGAAACTCTGGCATATCCTGGTGTGTTTACAGGGACTCCAAATAATGGAACTATTAATATTACAGGTTTAACCCCTGGTACGTATGTCGCCGTAGGAAATCCTTATCCGTCCACTATCGGTGCTGATTTGTTTTTATCTAATAATACATCAATAGATCCTACATTATACTTCTGGAGAAAAACAAATGCGGTTGCGAATACAACTTCTGCTTATGCAACTTGGACTCTTTTAGGAGGTACAGGAACAGCTGGTAGTTCAAATGCGCCAAATAACGTGGCGCCAGATGGCACGATTGCTGTAGGGCAAGGATTTATTGTAAAAACGAACGATTCAGATTTAATTTTTACCAATACAATGAGAACAGCAAGCACAACTGCAAAGTTCTTCAAAACCAAAAAATTGGCAGATAAATCTCGTGTTTGGTTGAACTTAACCAATGCAACAGGTGTTTTCAGTCAAGCTTTAATTGGTTATATGGATGGTGCTACAGAAGGTATCGATAGAGGGATTGATGGTAAATACATCAATGATAGCCCGATTGCATTGACCTCCTTGATCAATAACGAAGAATACACCATTCAAGGGCGTCCCGCTTTTGATGCAACTGATGTGGTAGCTTTAAATTTCAAAACTACTGTATCGGGCGATTATACCATAGCGATTGATCACGTGGATGGTTTATTCGCCACGGGTCAGGATATATATCTTTTGGACAACCAAACCGGAGCAGAAACTAACTTGAAGGAAGGATCTTATAGTTTTTCTGCAGTTGCAGGAGTGGATAACAGTAGATTCTCTTTAAAATACCAAAAAACATTAAAAGTCGATGCGGCAATGCTAAACGATAACACAGTTCAGGTATACAAAAATAAAGGAATTTTATATGTGAATGCTGGAGCGAAAGTAATCAACAGCATCAAAGTATACGACGTTCAAGGAAGACTTATTTTGGAACAAAAGAACGTGAAAGCTACTACTGCGACTTTAAATACTTTGAAAGTCAATAATCAAGTATTGATTGTTCGTGTTGCCGGTGAGGATAATAGCGAAGTCACTAAAAAAGTAATGAATTAAAACTTTAAAATCCAATTAAGATGAAAAATAAATTTTTAAAATATTGTATAGCACTTTTTTTTATAGGTTCCACGACTATTGCTTTTGCTCAACCTGGTACAGGTTCCGACAACAATGGTATCGATGATAATGGTGGTGCAGACAGCACGCCGGCAACACCAATTGACGATTATGTTGGAATTTTGACTTTAGTGGGTTTGTCTTATGTATTGTACAAAGTAAAAACCAATCAAAAAGAAGAAAAGGCTATCTAATATAAATCGAAAACTATAATTAGGTCATAAACCCTGTTCGTTTCGGACAGGGTTTTTTATTCGTTTTTTTTTATTTATCTCTCTGCATTGTGTATGCTTGTATTGCAGCCAACGAATTTTAAAATCAGATACTGCCATAGAAATCCATTGCAGTTGCATTCATTTAGCGTTTGTATTTATCGTTATTTATCAAAGTTACCGTCAGCCGTCTTGTTCAAAATCAAGTACTTTTGGCATTGCTGTTTTTTGTTGGACTTCAAGATGTTCTACGCTTCATCTCGCTATTCATATATTCACAATGCAAAAGTAAAATAGTACAAAAAAATCCTCCTAAAGCTCTTTTTTTATGATTACTAAAGTTAAGCGAGGAAGATTACCGAAGAATCGGGGTTGATTATGTTTAAAAGAGATTTCTTCTTAAAACCTTGGATTAACGATGGCTTTTTGATAACGTAAACATTTGACCACTAGTTAACTATTGGTTGTCGTGTCATGGCATAGGTTTTTGGATTGACTGGTTTTTATGTAGAAATTTTAATTTAGGAAGCTTCACTTTTGCAATTAAATAAAAACTATTAGAATAAGTATTTGCTCCACTAATTTTTCAAACAAAATTTATTTCGATGTACTTTGTTTTAAATTTGCCTCTATTTTAAATCCTACTAGGAACAAAAAAATATGTTATTACTACTTTTGTTTTTACAATTTATAAATTAAGCATATCAAAGTCGGCTAGCTCTGAATTTTTCAAGGTTGGTGCAATGAGTGTTATCAGTAAAAGTATAATCCCAATACTGAAAATATCAGGATTGGGATTATAATGGGTATTACTACGGATGAACGCTATTTATGGATTTGCATACTCCATACCATTAAATCTTTTATTAAAATTTGTATCGTAAACTAGTCATTACCTGACGAGGTGCAATAGGATTTATGCTGTAATTTTCGTGTACCGTATAGTTCAGTTCATTAGTAATATTAGATACTTTGCAAAGTATAGAAATGTCGTGCCAAGTGTACCCAAGAGAGGCGTCTATTGTAGTATAACCTTCCAAAGGAATTTCGCGATCCCAAATGCCATTGGGTTTAGTTGGATCGTATTGGTTGTTCCAGCCCCCTAATCGGTCTCCTATATAATTCCCGATCGACCCGATCGATACGCCTTTCAATGGACCGGAAGGGATGGTATAGAAAAAGCTCAAGTTGGCGGTATGCGCTGGGGTTCTTACCAAGCGGTCTCCTTCAATAAAACTTCCTTTCGCTCCTGTGGTTTGGGTAAATCGCATATCGTTATAGCTATATCCTGCAATAATATTTAGGCCCTCGATAGGATTGGCGGTTACATCTACTTCGACTCCTTTACTTTTGGTTTCACCGCTCAATGTTTTAATCGTTGTATCGGTGTTGACCGAACCATCCGCTCTGAATTCAGCTGTTTGAGCTAAATTGCTGTTGGTAATTTGATACACGGTGATATTAGTACTCAATATTCCTCTCCAAAAATCTTTTTTGATTCCCGCTTCGTATTGGTCAATAATCGAAGGTTTGATGGGTTGTAAGTCCACTGTAGTTCCCGTGTTTGGCGTAAATGAATTCGAATAACTAGCAAATAACGACATATCTTTTGCAGGCTGATACACCAGTCCAACTTTGGGTGAAAATGCATTATCCAATCGTTTTGCCCCTTCAGTGATCGTGTTTTTTACTAAATTTTCAGTGTCGGCCTGTGATTCTTGCCAAGACCAACGTAGTCCGGCTAAAAGTTTTATTTTCTCTGTGAATGAGATTAAATCTTGTGCAAAAACTCCAAAACGATTTGTGTTGGTATAAACAATTTGGGTGTTTGTTATGTTTTTTGGGATATCATTTCTTTGATTTGTAGGATCAAAAGAAAAGAGGTTTATTTTATCATAATAATTGCTTGCATATTTTCCATCATTATTTATTGAAATGGCTTTTTCTGCAAAAGTAAAGGTGTAAGCTGTTGCGAATGAATTTTCCCAGTCTAGTCCTGTAAATACTTGATGTTTGATAGTTCCTGTTTTAAAACAGCCTTGTAAGCTCAATTGATTGCCTGCAATTTGCTCTAAATTTTTATTTTTCCCTAAAGGTCTATTCGTGTCCCCATAAACGGTTTCGTTTTTTTCGTCATTGGGTTGAATGCGTTCTGTGCCGAAAGATTCTCGATTATAAGTCTGATAAGAAGCATTGAAGTTTAACTTCCATTTTTTGTTGAAGTCGTGATTGACTAAGGCCGATGCACTGGTGGAAATTGTTTGTCCGGTAGACCAAAGGGCACCAAAATAGCTGTTTCTTGGGACATCTGCAATTTCTTTACCAATGGAACCAGTACCAAAATCAGGTGTCCAATCGGCTTTTAAATAATCTCCTTGCAGGGTTATTTGTGTCTTTTTTGTGGCATTCAATAGCAATGAAGGATTAAAATAGATGCGTTCGTTTTTGACAACATCTCTAAAGCTTTCTGAATTTTCGTATGATCCATTGATTCTATAGGCGATGAATTTATTCAAAGGGCCATAAAAATCTAGGGTTGGTTTATAATAAGCATAACTTCCCACTTGCATTGTTACTTCACCTCCTTGTTTGAAAGATGGTGTTTTAGTTACTAAATTTAGAATACCTCCGGGCGCCACATTACCAAATAATAAAGCGGATCCTCCTTTTAGAAATTCCACTTTTTCTAGTCCAGTAACTTCGGGAATGGATCCAGAATTATAGCGGAAACCATTTTTAAACATATTATTGGCAGAAAGATCATACCCTCTTGAAAAAAAAGATTCAGTCGCTCCACCTCGTGCCGAACTTACATAAACTCCGTTGGTGTTTTTTACAACTTCACTCAATCGAATGGCTTGTTGTTGTTCGATGATCTCGGCACCAATTACTTGAATACTTTGCGGAACATCCATTGGTTTTAATCCAGAACGTAATGCAGTAACAGGTTTTGGGAGTTTGTTTTGAGTTACAACTACTTCTTTCAAAATCTCCCCTTTTTTGTTTTTTATGGTGTCAAAGCTTTCGAAAATAGCCTTGTCAGCCTCTGCAGATTCTGCCATCGATGGCGTGTTTTGGGAATACGTAGCACTGCAAATTAGTAACAGTAAACTAGCGGGTATTAAACGTTTCATGATTCTTTATTTAGACTTATTAAAAATAATAATGCAAATATAAAAACCATTTTTGGTTCTACAAAGTTTATTTAGACTAATTATGAATAATATTTTAATATTTTTTTAACTATTTGTTTGTTAGTTTTTTACAGCAGAAAATGGGTTGGTTTGATGTTTTATTTCTTCTCTTTTCTAGACTTGCACCGTTTTTAATGACCTTTTGGCAAGCAAGATTTAAAAAAAAATTGTGTTTATTTTTGTAAGAGGTGTGATTTTTCTATGGGTGATGTGGCTGCTGAACTTGAATTTGAAAAACTAGGAACATTTTGCAATGGTTTACAAGAAAATAGTGGATTGTTTCCTAGCTAATAGAAAAGGAATTGGGAACTAAAGTTTGGTCTTAAATTTTTTGTTTCGAAAGTTTTTCGATTTCACGGTTTTCCCATCATCGGTAATCAGAATGCAACTATAATCAACGAATTGATCGAGTAAAAGCAATCCTGCCGTTTTTCCTAAAACCATTATAGACGTACTCAAACCGTTTGCAGTTTCAGCATTGGGACCAATAACCGTAACGCTACAAAGTCCAGTTGCTGGCATACCTGTTGCCGGATTGATAATGTGCGAATAGCGTTTGCCATCGAAAACCACGAATTTTTCATAGCTTCCGGAAGTGGTTACAGCTCCTTTATTTATAGGAACAACGGCAACGATTTTTTCGGTATCAAATGGATTGGTGATGCCAATCTTCCAAGGTTTTCCATCGGGTTGTTCGCCCCAAGTGCTCATATCGCCCGAACCGTTTATAATTCCGGCTTGGATGCCTTTGTCCATCATCATTGCTCGGCATTTGTCGGTGGCATAACCTTCGCCTAATGCACCGAACCCAATTTTCATTCCTTTTAATTTTAGGAAAATGGTCGATTGCAGGCTGTCCAAAACAATGTTTTTATACCCCACTTTTTCTACTGATTTTGTAATGGCTTCCGCCGAAGGCATTTCGGTCATCGAGCCGTCGAATTTCCAGATTTTGTCCATTGCAGCAAAGCTGATGTCAAAAGCACCATTGGTAATTTCAGAAAAACGAATGGCTCTTTGTGTTAATACAAAAACTTCCCGATCCACTTTCACAGGACGAATGCCTGCATTTTGGTTCACTTCCGATATTTGTGAACTGGGTTTCCAGTCGGAAATTAAGTTTTCGATTCGACTAATTTCGGCAATGACCACAGCTATATTCTGTTCAGCAGAAAGTGAATCTTTGGCTACGATACTAATGTCGAAACGACCGCCCATCAATAAAGTAGTTCTTTTGCGCAAGACTTGGCTATGACTGCTGAAGTAGCAAAGGATTAAAAGAAGGAACAGTTGTTTCGCTGACATAACATTTTTTTATAAGGCTTGAAATAGACTTTTCAGGAAAATCGACAATAAAAAGATATTCTTTAATCCTGTTTCGGCTTCATCTCCTGCACTAAGGATTTAATAACAATCCGTCAATATTTGCCCGTTGGCTTTGTAATCTGAAATAGTGAAAGTTGTTCTGCCAAGGCACAGTTGCTCCAGTACAGATTCCACGTCCTTTTGCATTGCCAATGAACCGCAAATCATCACAACGCCACCTTGTTTTAGTAAATCTTCAAAAAAATCGGCATCTCGTTGGATCAAATCCATTACGTGAATTGGGTTTGCCTCACGGGACAAAGCCAAATGAAAACATTGCAGTTGTTGCTTTTCTATCATTTCGTTGGCAAATTTTTTATAGCCAACAACCCTTTCGGTTTCATTTCGAAAGCCACAATACAAATGTGTTTCCGTTTTTTTCTTATTTTGTTCCAACATTCCAAGAAAGGGTGCAATTCCAGTTCCATTTGAAATTAGCGCTACTTTCGATGCCTTTTTCGGAAAATGAAAAGCTGGATTTTTTATGATTTGTGCCTTGATTATCGCACCAACTTTAAGTGAATTCAAATAGCCGGAACCCAATCCGTGAGGATGCAATTTTACAACAAGTTGAATGTTGCCAGAATAATTTCCGATGGAGTAGAGGCGTTCGCGATTGTCGTTTGCGGGATAAATGGCCAATAAATCACCCGAACTACATTTGGCATTCAGCCCAGCCCGAAGTGTTAGCAAAAAGGTCTGTTCCGTATCGGAAACGGCAGTTTTCTTCAAAACCACCAATTTTGTCAGCCCTTTTGGAATGTGATTGTAAACCGATGGAGTTGTGGAAAGCGGAATGCCCGTTTTGGCGCTCCATATTTTTGCCCAATCTACAAATTCCTGCGCCGATTTGTCATTGATGGTATGTATTTCCACTAAACGTTCTGCCCAATTTTGTTTGGCTAGTTCAGCATCAATTTCATAAGCAAAACCACAAAAATCTGGGTAGGATTTTGAACCAAAACCAACGACCGAAACTTTGATTTTTTGCTTTTGTTGGGTTTGATTGAGCAGCGAAACAAATTCGGTGGCATTTGATGGAGAATCTCCCAATCCGTGGGTGGAAGTGAAAATGATGAGGTGTTCCGCTTTTGGGTAAACCGAATATTTATTCAATTCTGCAAAGAAAACTTTTTGGCCCTGAGCCAATAATTGTTTGTGAATCGCATTCGCAAATCGCAAGGAACTTCCATTTTCGGAACCAACCAATAAGATGAATTGGCTTTCCTCGGCTTTGTACTTGTTTTTGATGCGACTCGCTCTTCGTTTCAAGGTCATTGCAAAGCCCGAATAGATAAAAAACAGACTATTTAAACTCGCTATTACTAAATTGATCGCCCATAAAATACTGGTTCGACCGGTGTGCAAATCCAAACTCAAATCCGATAATTGCGCAGTCATTGCAGTTGGAGCTTCACTAATTACAGCACCGCTAATTTGGTTGACTTCAATTTCTCGGTCTTTCAGTTTGATGATGTAATAATCTTCGGCATCATCCGAAAAAGGAAATTCAATTTTCTGGACATCTGCCAAAAGGGTGTTTTTAAAAAAGGATACTTCTTCTTTTTTTGAAATTGTGGTTTTTTCCACAACTTCGGTTTTTTCGAGGAAAAAATTGAATTTTTCCAAAGTCAAATAAGTTCCCGAAAGAGCAATAATTAGAATCGGAATCAGTGATACTCTACCCAAGAAAATATGGTAATATTGTGCGAAATTTTCTTTTACAATTTTTGCAAACAAACTGCGAATGCTTCGTTGTCTTTGCAGTACTAGCGCAAAACCAGAAATGGAAATCAGTGCCAACAAAAAGGAAATAAAACCCACCATAAAACGTCCCGTTTCTTTGAGGAATAAGGAGCGATGCAGTGCGGTAGTCCATTGTATAAACTCGCTTTTTTTGATGGGTTCTCCCAATACTTTCCCTGTTCTTGGGTCGATGTAGGCATTGATATCATTGTCTTCTTGATCTATCCCTTGCAAGCGTACAAATTGGTTGTGATCGATGCTCAATTCAGTTATTTCTGGATAGGTTTTACGAAGTATTGGCAGGGTTTTTTCAAGTGTGATGGAGTCGAAATTTTCTACTCGATAGGAAGGCATTTTTTCCTGAATGGCATCGACGGCTAGAATGACGCCCGTTACAGATGCCAATATCAAAAATACAGCAGAAAAAAGGGCCAAAGTCAAATGAGCGTACCGCCAAAAAGAGAGAGTCATCGATGAATTGTGTTTTAATAATAGGTTTGCTTAAAATGTTGACACAGATTGACACAGATTTTTTTTGTAATTCTAGGGGTAAAACCGAAAGCAATTATCTGTAATCTGTGGAAATCTGCGTCAGAAGATTTAGTATTTAGATTTTATTCAATCTTACGTAACGAATATAGCCTTTACCTTCGGTTTTTGCCGCAAGACCCTCTGTTGTCAAGGGGATTTCGATATCATTTGCATAATATTTTTGATCTTCGACCGAGGATTCAAAACGCAATTTATATCCTTTGTTGATTTTGGCATCTTCAATTTCAATGGTGGTGATGCTGCGGTCTCCGCCAGTAACCGAGGCTCCTGTCTTGGCACTGATATTTTCTTGCTTTTTAGATTGAAATTTGTGCCATTCTTTGATGGTTTTGTACCATTTTTTGTCTTCGCCCATCACGTAAAGGGTTTTTTCGTATTCGCCTTTTGCATTAAGCAGCGAAACGGCCACATAGGCGCCTTCGCCAACATAGTTCGACATTTGGAGCATACATTTGTATTTACTGCTTTGCGCCTTGGCTTGAAAAGATAGTAAGCAGATTATTGATGTTGTTAGCGCTATTTTAAATATTGAATTCATTTTATTATTTTAAAAATTCTAAATCGGTTTTCTTTTTGGTTAAAGTTTCATTCTCTTTTGCCAGGGCATAAGGACTTTCGTCAAAATCGGTTTTGATTTCTTTTTTGGCACCGATGGAAATAAGGTATTTCAAGATAAGATCATCTTTAGAAATCATCGCGGCTTTGTGCAAAGCGGTCAATCCGTCTTTATTTTTGGCATTGATATCGATGTTTAAATCCGCTAATTTGGTCAATAAAGTCATATCATTTTTGATTACAGCAAAATGATATAAAGTATTGCCGTCCTTTTGTGGCGCTGTTAAATTGAAGCCTTTGTCTTGAAGCAATATTGTTTTTGCAGCAAAAGGATCTTGTTTTGGCGCATTAGACGATTCTGGATTTCGACCACCCATTCCGCCCGTCTGCGGACGATAAGATTGTACCAAATAATAACCTAAATTGTTTCCTTCTTTATCCAAAACCTTCGGATCGGCACCTTTGTTCAAAAGAACGCTTGCCGCTTCTGGAGTTCCTGATTTGATAGCCATTGTCAATGCCGATTCTCCTTTGTTGTTTTGAATATTGACGTTTTTGACGATGGGCAACAGCAGTTCTAAGGCCTCATTATCTCGAGCCGAAGCGGCAACCATCAAAACTGTATTTCCCTCATTATCGACTTTGTTTACTGCTACATCTTTCGCCAAAAAGTAATTAATGATTTCGGTTTGCTTGGGCTTGCTTGCCAGCAAATGAAGGACAGTTTCACCCGATTTGCTCGTGGCGGTTGGTTTGATTTTTAAATCTTCTACCAAGTATTGGTACGTTTCAAGGCTGGTTGACTCTCTTCGAGAACCTTGAGCTGCAAATAGGAGTGCTTGGTCTGTAAATTTTACTCCTTTATCCAATAATGATTTCAAAAGTGAAATGTTACCTGATTTGGCAGCATAATTTAAGGCTGTATTTCCATCAGTATCAACCTCTTTTAGCGACATTCCCTTGGAAACGAAATAGCTCGAAAGTGTCAATGTTTTGTCGAAAGGAATTGCCATAAGCAAAAGAGTTTGGCCGTCTCGGTATTTTTTTTTGGGATCGATTCCCGCTTTGAAGAAAGCCTCGTAAAGTGCTGTATTATTTTGACCGCCAACGGCTGCAAATGTCAATGGTGTTTCGCCTTTGCTGTCTTCTAAATTAAGATCGGAACCTTTGGCAATCAAGTATTCCACGATTTCCACATTTCCTTTATTGGAAGCCCAGTGTAAATATATTCGGTTGTCGTGTGTCGATTTTGAAACTTCATTGCCGGGTTGTTCGATCAAGAATTTTATGGTGGCTGCAGGCGCATCGCTGTTGATCGCCATCACTACAGCATCAAAGGCATTGGCGGTCGATGCGGATGGATTGTTGCCTTTTGCTATTTCAGCTTGAACAGCCGTTACATCTGGAGAAGTTTTCCAAAAAGACTGTTCCAAAAGACTGTTTTTTTGCTGTGCACTGGCCAATAGAGTCGCGACTAAAGCAAAGTAGATTGAAATATTTTTTTTCATAGGGTACAATTGAAAAGGATAAAGTTTAATAATGCTTATTTAGATTAAATAAAAATAATGCAAATGTAAAACTATTTTATAAATGAGCAATAATAAGTGGCGTAAAATCGCTGTTTAGGTATTAATTTTTTTTTGAATTCTTTATTGGAACGACTCCATAATTTACCTTCATAAAGCTTGATTTCTTGCCTTTTTTCAGTTTTGATTTAAGTAATTAATTCTGAAATAGTCCTTGTTTTGAGACTCTAGGCTGTCGTTTGCCTTGGGTGGATGCTGCTATCTTTTTTTAATGCATTCGATTTAGATTTGTATTAATACTTTTGAAAAACTTGTTTTTAGATGAAATAAAGCAAACAAGGTTTAAAGAAAAGAAACCATTTAGTACAAAAAAAATATAGTTATTCCGTTTTCTTCATCGAATAACGAACGGAACTTGGTTTGTCTTGTTGAATTCCGGAAACCTCAATGAATAGTCGGTCTTTGGCAATGGGTTTGTAAACAATTTTTCGTGGATAATCCTGTTTCGGATTCTCAAAAACCAATTGCTTTTCGATTTCGATATTGCGTTTGAAAGTTATAGCTTGGTCATTGTTTTGACCTTTTATCGTCGAAATGTAAATAAGGTTTTCGCCTTTTTGTTGCAACTCCATTTTTTCGGAATGCAAGGTGTCTTTCTCTCTTATATAGTAGCTTTCGCCAATGAAGACGCTGTCGTTTAGTTTTTTCCAAGTTTCTAATAAATTGCCATTGTCCGATTTGTTTTCCCATTTTCCTAACAACCAATCGTTGCCTACAATTTTAGAAACTTCCTTTGATTTTTGGCAAGAAGCGAACGTTAAGATTACAAGGAGAGCAAGTATTACATTTTTCATAATTAGAATTTATTAGGAGTTAATGAGTTTTCAAAAATAGGAAAAAAAACCGTGACCCGTGCGAGATCGAATTGACGAGGCAAATTTTGAAATCAAATAAATTTGTGCAAATTCGTGTAATTCGTGTTTGCTTTTTTAAATACCGTCCTTCAAAATAGCATAAACCAATTCTTTCGTTGCTTTTTGATCTTTTAGTTTAGCGCGAACCACATCAAACGGGACTTTAAAATCGCAACCCAATTTGTAGTCGCTGCAACGATAAGCGGTGTTTCCTTTGAGGATTGTTCCTTTCTTGCATTTTGGGCAAGCCAATGTATCTGGCTTTGGTTTCACGGCTGTTTTTTTCGCTTCCAGTTGGAGTTCGAAATTTTCGTCAAACCGAAGCAAACCTTCCACAGTTCCAGCTTCGGTTTTGAAGTCTTTTAAGTTTACGGTCGAGCCTTTTTGGAGTAAGCGCAAGTATTGGTTCTCGGATATTTTTTTGTCGGCAAAAGTGTAGGGTAATACAAATCGACAACCGGCTTTGTAATCGCCGCAGCCGTAAGCCGATTTTCCTTTGATAAGCGTTGCTTTTTTACATTTCGGACAGACTTCGGCCAGAATTCCTGCTGCTTTATTTTTCTCGACTACGTCCTCTTGTTTTTGAACACTTCCTGCGTGCGAAATATTGGCACCTCTTGTTTCTCTTCGCACTTCATAGACCAACTCCTCGACCATCAGTTTCATATTCTTGATGAAAGCACCTGCGGTAAACGTTCCTTTTTCAATATCTTTTAACTGCTTTTCCCAAGAACCCGTCAATTCTGCCGATTTCACTAATTCATTCTGAATCGTATCAATCAACTGAATTCCTGTTGGTGTGGGCAAAACCTGTTTTTTGTTTCGAACAATATATTGGCGTCTAAAAAGCGTTTCAATAATATTCGCCCGAGTTGATGGTCGTCCAATTCCGTTTTCTTTCATCAATTCACGGAGGTCCTCGTCATCGATTTGTTTTCCTGCGGTTTCCATAGCGCGTAGCAACGTTGCTTCCGTAAACTGATTGGGCGGTTTGGTTTCTTTTTCCAAGAATGAAGGCTGGTGTGGGCCTTTTTCGCCAACTACAAAACTCGGCAAAACATCAGCTTCTTTTTCTTTGGCATTCGGGTCTTCAAAAACAACGCGAAAGCCTTTTTTTAAGATTTCTTTGCCGGTGGTTTTGAATAGGACTTCGGCAGCTTTCCCCATTACGGTTGTATTGGCAACCAAACAATCGTCATAAAACACGGCAATAAAACGGCGTGTAATAATATCATAGACTTGCTGCTGATTGTATTGCAAATTGCTTTGAACGCCTGTTGGAATAATCGCGTGGTGATCGGTTACTTTTTTATCGTTGAAAACCTTAGGTGATTTTTTTATCTTTTTTTCCAAAAGCGGTTGCGTCAACCCAGCATAATTCGTCAAGTTTTTCAGAATTCCTGGCACTTTTGGATAAATATCATTCGGTAAGAAAGTAGTGTCCACTCTAGGATACGTCACTACTTTTTGTTCGTACAAAGTTTGGACAATCTTTAAGGTTTCATCTGCTGTAAAACCAAATTTGGTATTGCAATAGACTTGCAAACCCGTTAAATCGAAGAGTTTTGGAGCAAACTCATTGCCGTTCTTTTTGTCAATCGAAACAATTTCGAATTCACTTTCCTTGACTTTGTTGGCCAAAACTTCGCCGTCTTCCTTATTCAAAAAGCGTCCTTCTTCATAGCTGAAAAGCGTTTCTCGATACAAGGTTTGCAATTCCCAATAGGGTTGCGGTTTGAAGTTTTCGATTTCTTTAAAGCGATCCACAACCATTGCCAATGTTGGTGTTTGCACGCGTCCGATAGACAAAACTTGTTTGTATCCGCCGTGTTTTACGGTGTACAATCGGGTGGCATTCATACCCAATAACCAGTCGCCAATGGCTCTAGAAAATCCAGCGTAGAATAAATTATCGTAGTTGGCAGCCGGTTTCAAATTCTGAAAACCTTCCTTGATAGCTTCGGTGGTTAGGGACGAAATCCACAAGCGTTTAACTTCGCCTTTGTATTGGGCCTCGTTCATCACCCAGCGCTGAATGAGTTCTCCTTCTTGCCCCGCATCCCCGCAGTTGATGACCAAATCGGCTTTGTCGAACAAGCTTTTTATGATTTTGAACTGCTTCTGAACACCCGAATTATCGACCACCTTGGTTTCGAATTTCTCAGGAAGCATCGGTAGGTTGTTGAGGTCCCAACTTTTCCAATGGGGTTTGTAATCGTTGGGTTCTTTCAAGGTGCACAAATGCCCAAAAGTGTAAGTTACCTGATAGCCATTGCCTTCAAAATAGCCATCGTGCTTGGTATTGGCACCCAAAACGGATGCGATTTCGCGGGCGACACTTGGTTTTTCGGCAATACAGACCTTCATTTTTTACTACTCATTTTAAAGCTGCAAAGTAGTAATTTAGAAATTGGTATCGAAATGAAATGTAGCGGAGTTATGAACGGCTTGGCAATTCGAAGTTTTTTCAGGAGCAGAATCATTGGTTTTTTCAAGAACTAATCGTCCTGCTGTACGCTGTATCTTTTGTGTCGAACCCCGCCACAAAAGGATGCCGCTTCCATCAGGGCTAAAGATTACGTTTTGTTTTCATAATAACGAAAGAGAAAATGCCGTATATTACTTTGTCTATTCTCATTGACTGCTAAATTTTTAGATAATTTAAATAAGTGTTGTTCAAACACAACAAAAAATATATAAAATTGTTGTTTATGTTTAACAATTTTAAGTATATTTGCTGTTTAAAAACAACATTATGGAAGATCTTATTTTAGAATTTCAAGAAAAAATAACTTTTGTATCCTTGAAATTTCAACGGTATTTGATTGATAAAATGGATTTGAATAATCGATTGATTGCCGTAAAAGGAGCTAGAGGTTCAGGAAAAACCACTTTGTTGTTGCAAATTGCAAAAAGAAAATTACCGCTAAAAAGTACGCTTTATGTAAGTTTGGATCATATTTATTTTTTTGAAAATAAATTATATGATTTGGCAAAGCTGTTTGTGAAATTTGGTGGCACTCATTTATTGTTGGACGAAGTGCATAAATACCCCAATTGGTCCAGAGAGATCAAATTAATTTATGACAATTTCCCCACTTTAAACATTGTTTTTACTTCTTCTTCAATGCTCGAAATTTACAAAGCCGAATCGGATTTGAGTCGAAGAGCGGTTTCTTATACCTTAAAAGAGTTGTCTTTTAGGGAGTTTATTGAGTTAGATACCAATAAAAAATTTCCCGTTTTTTCTTTAGAAGAAATTTTGAATAATCACAACGAAATAGCTTCAAAAATGCTGGAAGAGATGAAGCCCTTGCCGCTTTTTGCAAGATATTTGCAAATGGGAGCATACCCGTATTTCAAAGAAAGTGAGAATGATTATCCTCAAAAATTACGCAACACTATAAATTTAATCATCGAAATAGATATTAATGCGGTCGAAGATTTGAATTACGAAACCTTGGTCAAATTGAAAAAATTATTGATAACTGTTGCAACGAGTGCCCCATTTACGCCCAACATTACCAAGCTGAGCGAAAAAGTGGGCGTTTCTAGAAACACCTTGATTCAGGCTATAAAAATTCTAGACCGTGCGGGATTAGTAAACGAATTATACAAAGACACCTCAGGAATTGGCGTTTTGACAAAACCCGAAAAATTGTTTTTGAACAATACCAATTTGATGTATGCTTTGGCAAAAGAGAATATCAATATTGGGAATGTAAGGGAAACGTTTTTCCTAAACCAATTCAAAGATTTACACGAAATTAATTTGTCTCTTCAAGCCGATTTTTTGGTCAATAAAAAATATACCTTCGAAATAGGAGGCAAAAACAAAACCAGAAAACAAATTATCGACATACCTGATTCATACATTGCCAAGGATATGATAGAAATAGGCTATGGGACTATTATTCCAGTTTGGCTGTTTGGGTTTATGTATTAGTCTGGAATGATTTGTTTTACCACCTTCGCTCCGCAAAGTCTCTGACTTTGAGGATGTGTGTATCAGTCTAAGACTGACATAAAAGGATTTAAAAACAAATCGGTTGAAAACCTAAATTCACTACCTCAAAGTCGAGAGAATTTGTGGGGCTGGCTTTACTGCACCGTTGGAGATTAGTAGTTCCCAAACATTTTTTTAGCTTCTTTCCAAGGCAATACATCTTCCTTTTGAATTCGTTGGGATTGGATTTTAGATGAAAATTTTTTGGATTGTTTCATCGCTTCCAAATGGGTGCCGTTGCGATAAAACGCGTCAATTTCATTCTCGTTTTCCCACAAAGTCATGGTGTACCAAACTTTCAAATTCCAACTGCCTGTTACCTTGTGTTTTTTGCAATTGGATTGCTGTAGTTCTTTTATGATTTGACTATTAAACTTAAAAAAAGCAATCAGCTTTGAATAAGAATCTAACTCGATTTTAGTGACGGAAAGGATCATATGGTTTGGTTGTGTTGGATGGAATGCTTACAAAGATTGATAATTTATGTTTATAAATGCACAATAGCTACAAAAAATATTTTCTATAGCCATTGTGTTATGTTATGTCTGCCCTAGTTTGTGGGCACAGAATGCACCCGAGCTTTTGCGAACTGACGAAGTAATTCTGCGCTAGCGATTGTGGATATACGAGCGATCGAGTTTCCCAATAAAAAACTAAAATAAAAACAGCCCAAAACCAATTTGATTACTTTTGCAGCACAAAATTAAGTGGTAATGCCAAAAAAGGAATCGCAAGATGGGAAATAAATTGAAAATACAGATTTGGTCGGACATTATGTGTCCGTTTTGTTATATAGGAAAAAGAAGGATTGAAGAAGCATTAAGCCAGTTCGAACATAAAGAAGCTGTTGCTATTGAATGGAAAAGCTTTGAGTTGGATGCTAGTTTCATTCCATCTGCGGATGATAATTTAATTGAACACTTAGCCGAAAAGTATCAAAAAGATACGGATTGGGCGCAAACTATGGTAGATAATATGGCACAGAATGCGAAGGGAGTTGGGCTGGATTTTCATTTTGAGAAAGCTGTTTTGGCTAATTCCCACAACGCCCACCGATTGTTGCATTTAGCCAAAAAAAATGATCTCGCCAACGAATTGGAAGAATTGCTGTTCAAGTCCTATCTAACAGACGGCAAAGATTTAAATAGTTTGACTACTTTGAGTGAATTGGGAATTGCGGTAGGGCTCGAAGCTGATGCTGTAGCCCAAGTTTTGCATTCCAACACCTACAGCGAAGACGTAAAACAAGACATTCAAGAAGCAAATGCAATTGGCGTTCGGGGCGTTCCTTTTTTTGTTTTCGACAATAAATACGCCATTTCCGGTGCACAACCCACAACGGCTTTTTTACAAACTTTGGAAAAAGTGTGGCAAGAAGGACAATTTGACACAAAAGTGACGCTATTGAACACCTCCACCGATAACAGTTGTGATATCAATGGGTGTGATTGAGTAAATAGGCAACCAAACGAAATGATTGACTTAGTCGAATTTACTTCATCAGTCGCTGCGTTCGTGTTATTTTGTGTTGCAGCGGTAGGTTATGTCTGCTCTCGTTTGTGGGCCCAGAATGCACCCGAGCTTTTGCGAACTGACGAAGTAATTCTGCGCTAGCGATTGTGGATATCCGAGCAATCGAGATTATAAATCTTTAGTTCGTATTTCCTGCCCTAGAGTATGAGCTTTAGATT
Organism: Flavobacterium nackdongense; assembly: GCF_004355225.1. Classification (NCBI taxonomy): domain Bacteria; kingdom Pseudomonadati; phylum Bacteroidota; class Flavobacteriia; order Flavobacteriales; family Flavobacteriaceae; genus Flavobacterium; species Flavobacterium nackdongense. The sequence continues at coordinate 3,559,355 of NZ_CP037933.1, forward strand.
CTTCGCCCATAAACACGTTTTTTTTGATAAAAATGATATAATACGATTTGTAATTTTGTGGTTTTGCCAATGCTTTTTTTATTGATGCAGCGATTTCTATTAATTCTCGGCTGTCTGGATTTGTCATTACTGGTACTTTAGTGCTGTTTATTAGGCAAACAGTCAAGCAGGAGTCGGTTTCTTTTTTGTTGTCCCAATTTTCATAATTGATACTTTCGCAATGATATGCTTTTTTTATGCTGTCAATCGTTTTTCCGTTGTCTGCAAACTCGGGTTGTCCCATTGTTGCTACTGCTGTGGTTTTTGGATGAGTACTTGAACAATTGTAAAAGCCAAGTGAAATCGTTAAAATACAAAAAAGAGTAGATTTTAGTTTCATGAGTTATGTTGTTTAATGGATTTATGCTTTAATCTAGTTAGTGTTCACGAGCGGGACGCTCGCGCTAGCGGGGGGGAACTATTTTATTTCCAAAAATTAGATATGGCGTTGAACTGCTCTTCGTTATTTCCTTGATTTTCATATTTATATAAATTATCCCAATAAATTTCGCCACCTATTTTCACGAATACTTTATAATATCCTTTTGGAAGGTTTCCAATATTTATACCAATACTCTTAGAAGATTGTCCGCTTAGAGATAAATTTGAGGATGAGATAATTGATTGTTCGCTGTACAAATTTGTATTCAGAATAGAGTTAAAATTTACTTCTTGATGAATTTTTTCCGGATTTGCGGGCACTAACCATACATCTGTAACATTTTCTTGTGCTGAGATGTAGACTGTTTCTATGGCCGGATCAGGATAAAGGAATAACTTGTTATTTACTAAAACGTTTGGGTTTCCAAGTTGTCGTGGTATTTCATTTGGGTCTCCTGTTTCTCTGAAATTAACTCCAGTTACTAAACTCAAGGCTGTCTTATTCGTTTGGGTTTCCGTTTCATCATTATTGCAACTTAATGCCATAATAAGGATAAGAATAAATAAAATTTTCTTCATATGAAATTACTTTAAAGTGTTAGCAGGCACTCGTTGCAAACGAGCGCCAGTTGGCGCCAGTTGTGGCGAAGTTTGAGGTCAGTTTATTCATAGATTCTTTTTTATGATTTCCTCAAGTGTGTCCTCAAACCCTTTTTCGTAACCATCTTGAGTGAAAATTAATTTTCCTGCCTTGTCAATTAAATACATTGCTGGATAACTCGAAACTTGATAATCTTTTGCTGTATCTTCTCCACTTAAAAAAACTGTATATTTAATTCTTCGTTTAGAAAGAAATACTTCAACTTCATCTTTCTTTTTATCGATTGGGTCAATGCCGATAACTCGAAGTCCCTTGCTCTTATATTTTTCGCTTAATGCTTGCAAACCTGGAAGTGCTAGCATACAAGGGTAACATGCTTTGAAGAAGAAGTCAATCAACACAAGTTGTCCTTTTAAACTTTTCAAACTTACTTTTTCATCAGTTAAAGAAAGTAATTCCCAGTTCGGTGCAATTGTATCTGTTGGCAAAAGAAAATGGACAGGTTTTTTGATTGGAACATAATTTTTCAACTTGTAAAAAGTCGGAATAGAATTTAGTGTCAGAATATTTTCGTCTTTCAAGTTGTTTATTTCGTATTTGTTTAGAACATCTTTTTCATATTGATACATAGTATCGTTTTCCATTTTTAAGTCATAAGCAATAGAATGTTGAATAGGAATCAAATCGTCTTTCTTAATCCAATAGTGGTACTCCTGTCGCAAAGTTTTCATTGCCACTGTACTGTCGTTTTCAGGAATCTTATTTACTTGAATGTGATAACATAAAGCACCGTTCAAGTTTTCTTCACCAATAAATTTAAAAACATGTTTGTTGTCAATAAAGTCGGAGTCATGTTGTAACGGATAACTTTTTTTGCTTGACAGCGGTGAATCTAATAAGTAATTATCAGCAAATGATTTAAATTCATTTGCCCACAAAGATTTTGACATTATTGTTGCTGTGCTGTCCTTAGAAGTTGTTTGTACAAAATCATCACCTGTATACATCGCTTCATTTAATGTAGCGTCATCCGAAAATGATTTACAATGAAAAGCAGAAGAGCAAAGAGAATCGTTCTTCAACTTTTTGAAGGATAAGTTAAAGGAACTCTTTGTGGTATCCTTTTCACTTATGCGCTTCCTGTAAGTTGTCATTTCGTAGTAGCCGTTCTGAACAGATTGGCATTTTTCGTATGATTGTTTCAAAATCACTTTTGCATCTTGTCCGAAAGAAGCAATACACAACAAAAGTAGTCCTATGGTGAGCAAATTATTTTTCATTGTCGTTTTATTTTTATCTATTGTTTTTTGTATAATGTGCAAAGTTAGCACTGTCCATAAGCATAGCCACTAACTAGTATATTTAAGTAGTAAATCTTCATAAATGTATCCGAAATGCGTTGATTGGCTAAACTTTATTACGTTTTTTGTCTTTCAAATATAAAGATTTTAAACGAAAATACTGACTAATTGCTATTAATTTTTTAAATCTTTTCCAAAACTAACTCCTTTTGAATCAGTAATTTTACGGAAAACCGTAAAAGAGTGTTTTTTTTGTTATTTTTTTTTAGTTTCAGAGGGAATGCAAGTTCTTTTAGGCTTCTCGATACAATTTTGAATAGTAAAGCTGTCGCATTACTATTAAAAAACACTCGAAGTGACGGAGAAAGGGAAAGAGTTATTTCGATGGAAAGAAATAGCGAATTGTTCAACGACTGCCCCTAGCCCTGATGGTAGCGGCATCCTTTTTCTGGCTTTTTCTGCCAGAAAAAGATATAGCGGACAGCAGGATTAAGCTCCTGAAAAAAATCTGAAATCTAAAATCTGCAATCTGCAATCTTTTCACTAAATTTGCACTCCAAAATAAAGGGACAAGAATATGTTAGATAGACTTCAATATGTAAAGCAGCGTTTCGACGAGATTTCGGATTTGATTATTCAACCCGATGTGATTGCCGATCAAAAGCGTTATGTGCTACTGAACCAAGAGTATAAAAGCATCAAAGCTTTGGTGGAGAAAAGAGAAGAATACATTTTGGTTTTGGCCAATATCGATGAAGCCAACGAAATCATTGCGGATGGTAGTGATCCTGATATGACCGAAATGGCCAAGATGCAACTCGAAGAAGCCAAAGAACGTTTGCCAGAACTAGAGGACGAAATCAAATTTATGTTGATTCCGAAAGACCCTGAAGATGCCAAAAACGTAATGGTCGAAATTCGTGCCGGAACGGGTGGGGATGAAGCGAGTATTTTTGCAGGAGATTTGTTCCGTATGTACACCAAATATTGCGAAGGAATGGGTTGGAGAACTTCGGTTGTGGATATGAACGAAGGCACTTCGGGCGGTTTCAAAGAGATAATTTTTGAAGTGACTGGCGAAGATGTTTACGGTACTTTGAAGTTTGAAGCGGGTGTTCACCGTGTGCAACGGGTACCACAAACGGAAACTCAGGGACGTGTTCACACCTCGGCAGCAACGGTTATGGTGCTTCCGGAAGCGGAGGAATTTGATGTGCAAATTGATATGAACGATGTTCGTGTGGATTTCTTCTGTTCGTCAGGACCTGGTGGACAATCGGTAAATACTACGAAATCGGCGGTTCGTTTGACGCACATTCCAACTGGATTGGTGGCGCAATGTCAGGATCAGAAATCGCAACATAAGAATAAAGATAAAGCTTTAATCGTTTTGCGTTCTCGTTTATACGAAATGGAATTGGCCAAAAAACAAGCGGAAGATGCGACCAAACGTACTTCGCAAGTGAGTTCAGGTGACCGTTCGGCTAAAATTAGAACGTATAATTACGCTCAAGGTCGTGTAACCGATCACAGAGTGGGATTGACATTGTACGATTTAGGAAATATTATGAATGGTGATATCCAGAAAATTGTTGACGAATTGCAATTGGTGAACAATATGGAAAAACTGAAAGAAGCGAGTGAAGTTTTTTAAAATAAATTAAACGCATAGAAACATAGAAAAAAAGAAAGGGATAGCCCAATTCTTGGGTTATCATAGCTATGATTTACTATATTTAAGTGAAATGCCTTTTTTAAATTGTATAAAAACTATGTTTCTATGCGTTTAAAAATAAAAATTTAGTTGCATTCAAAGTGAATGTATCAAGAAATGTCAATCTTGTAAGGTTGGCATTTTTTATTTGTGTACTTAGTGCATTCGTCGTGGCTTTGTGGTTCAAAAACTTTAAACTAACTTTGCCCAACAATAAACCACAAACAACACACCGTTTTGACAACGCAACAACTTACAGACCAAATCAAAATCAAAAAATCCTTCCTTTGCGTTGGATTGGACGTTGATTTGAATAAAATTCCGCAGCATTTATTGGAACTCGAAGACCCAATTTTCGAATTCAACAAAGCGATTATTGATGCCACACACGATTTGGCGGTTTCGTATAAACCCAATACCGCTTTTTATGAGGCTTATGGGATTAAGGGTTGGCAATCTTTGCAAAAAACCATTCATTATATCAACGAAAACTATCCTGAAATCTTCACGATTGCCGATGCGAAACGGGGTGATATTGGGAATACTTCTTCGATGTATGCCAAGGCTTTCTTCGAAGATTTGAATTTTGACAGCGTGACTGTTGCTCCTTATATGGGGAAAGATTCGGTGGAACCTTTTCTAGCTTTCGAAAACAAGCACACGATTATGTTGGCTTTGACTTCTAATGAAGGCGCTTTTGATTTTCAGACCTTGACTGTGGATGGGAAAGAATTGTACAAACAGGTTTTGGAAACCTCAAAAACTTGGAAGAATTCAGAAAACTTAATGTATGTTGTTGGAGCCACTAAAGCGGAATATTTTACTGAAATCCGAAAAATTGTTCCCGATAGTTTCTTGTTGGTTCCCGGTGTTGGCGCCCAAGGAGGAAGCCTTTCGGAAGTGTGCAAATATGGAATGAATGCTAATGTTGGTTTACTAATCAACTCGTCGAGAGCGATTATTTACGCTTCCAAAGGAACTGATTTTGCCGAAAAGGCTAGGGAAGAAGCTTTGAAAATGCAGGAAGAGATGGAAGAAATTTTAAAATGATTGCTGATTTTCGATTAACGATTTTTGATTTCTGATAGGTAAAATCCTAAAAAAAGGACATACTCATATTAATTATCACAAAAATCTAAAATCAAAAATCGTTAATCATCATTCAAAAATCGTATGATAAACTACATCACATATACAAACCAAAACAGCGATCAGTGGGTGACTTTTGTCCACGGAGCTGGCGGTAGTTCGTCTATATGGTTCAAGCAAATTCGGGATTTCAAGAGTCAGTATAATGTGTTGTTATTGGATTTAAGAGGCCACGGTAATTCGAATTCCCAAATAAAGAAAGCTTTTAAACAAAAATACACTTTCGAAGCTATCGCCAATGATGTTCTGGAGGTTATCGACCATCTCAAAATCGAAAAATCACATTTTGTGGGGATTTCTCTAGGTACGATTCTCATTCGACAATTGGCCGAAATGCATCCCGAACGTGTGCAAAGTATGATTCTGGGAGGAGCTATCTTGAAAATGAATTTTCGCTCTCAAATCCTTATGAAAGTGGGCAATACGTTCAAGTATGTATTACCTTATTTAGTGTTGTATAAGTTTTTTGCCTTTGTGATTATGCCTCGAAAGAGCCACAAACAGTCGCGTTTGCTTTTCATCAATGAAGCCAAGAAGTTGTACCAAAAAGAATTTATCAAATGGTTCAAACTTACCGCCGAAATCAATCCCGTGTTGAAGTGTTTTCGTCAAGTAGAATTGAATATACCTACGCTTTATGTAATGGGCGAAGAAGATTATATGTTTTTACCTTCGGTTCGACAAGTGGTCGAAAAGCATTATAAATCTTCGAAATTATTCGTGATTCAGCAGTGCGGCCACGTGGTGAATGTAGAGCAGCCGGCCATTTTCAACAATGCAAGCCTATCTTTTATCAATTTAGCCCAATAAAAAATGTCCCGCGCTAGCGAGACATTCTTTAACTAACCAAAACCAAAATAATAAATAACCAGTTTATTACTCTGCAAAGATGCGACAGTTTCCGATTTTTTGCTGTTAAACGAATGTTATTTGTTTGTTGGAGTTACGTTAATTTTTTGAATTTTATTTAACATTTCCGAAAAAGAGACAAGTATAATGTTGGTAATTAGTGATTTGTTGCGAATAGAGTGTGATTTTTTGAAATTTGGTTACTGTAAGTTATGTACTTGCTTTTACTTCAAAAAAAAAATGCCCCACAAAATGTGAGGCAATCTTTAACTAACCAAAAACCAAAATAATAAATAACCAGTTTATTACTCTGCAAAGATGCGACAGTTTTCGATTTTGTGCTGTTAAAACTCTGTTATTACTTTGTTGCAGTTTCGTTAACTTTTTAACGCTCACGAGAAAACAACCGTTTTATTGTCAAAAACCATCGTTTTTCGCTCTGCGTGCAGTTTTATCGCTCTGGCCAAAACAATGCGTTCCAAATCTCGTCCTTTCATAATAAAATCCTCGACCGAATTGATGTGCGAAACCCGGGTAATGTCCTGCTCAATAATAGGACCTTCATCCAATTCTTCGGTCACATAATGGCTCGTGGCGCCAATAATTTTTACGCCCCTATTAAAGGCCGAATGATAGGGTTTCGCCCCAGGAAAAGCCGGTAAAAAAGAGTGATGAATATTGATGATTTTATGTTCGTAAATCGAAATCAATTTTGGAGTGATAATTTGCATATAGCGCGCCAAAACAATAAAATCTATTGCATATTTTTTGAGCAATTCCAAGTGTTGTTTTTCGCCTTCTTCCTTATTGTCTTTGGTAAAGGGTACGCAATAAAACGGAATGTCAAACCGATTAGCAACCGACCTTAAGTCCCAATGATTGCTGATGATTAGCGGGATTTCAACATTGAATTCACCCGCACTATAACGCCCCAAAATATCAAACAAACAATGGTCGTATTTCGACACAAACAAGGCCATTTTCAATTTTTGTTCTTTCGGATGAATCTCCCAAGCCATATTGAAATCTGTTGCAATAGTTTGTTCAAAAACGTTTTTTATGGCAGTCAAATTCGAGTTGGGGTTGGTCAATTCGCATTCCAAACGCATAAAAAACACATTTTGCTCAAAATCAACATGTTGATCAATATAAGTGATGTTTCCCTCCACGCGCACAATAAAATCAGTCACTGCGGCAATAATCCCTTTTTGGTCTTTGCAATGAATGAGAATGGTAATTTTTTGCATACTATTTTATTTTGAAGCTCATCCTGCTGTCCATTGCAAGTCCTCACTATAAAAACTGTTTTTCTAAGGCCTAAAAAGAGCTTCCTGCGGTCTCTTTTTTAGGCCAAGAAAATCAAGTTTTTATCGTTCCGGGCTTTCCATTTCCATCAGGGCTAGGCAATCCGTTTTACACTATTTTTCATCAAAACTAAACTTATTTTTTTAGAATTAATAGTAAGTTTTTGCATTTTATAGTTATTCTAATTTTCAATGCATATTGCTTAAAAAATTCCGTAAATTGCAACGATAAATTATCATATTCATAATAATGGAAAGTTTAAAACGGTATATTCCTGAAAATAAAGTTCGAATTGTAACTGCTGCCTCGTTGTTCGATGGCCACGATGCGGCGATCAATATTATGCGAAGAATTATACAGTCAACAGGAGTCGAGGTCATACATTTAGGTCACGACCGCAGTGTACAGGAAGTGGTAAATACTGCTATTCAGGAAGATGCCAATGCTATTGCTTTGACTTCCTATCAAGGCGGTCACAATGAATATTTCAAATACATGCGTGATTTACTGTGCGAAAAAGGAGCCTCTCATATCAAAATTTTTGGTGGCGGAGGTGGAGTCATTCTGCAATCTGAAATCGAAGCCTTACATGCCTACGGAATTACCAGAATTTATTCGCCAGACGATGGTCGAGCAATGGGTTTGCAGGGAATGATCGATGATTTGGTAAAGCAATCCGATTTTTGCCCCCAAAGCCCCGAAGGGGGAGTTCCTGATATTGAAATTCGATTACGAAATAGAGAAGTTAATACAATTGCAAGATTAATTTCTTTGGCCGAAAATAATCAAGAACAATTTCACCAGTTATTCGCTGCTCCCCCTTCGGGGGCGGGGGGGGCTGTTCTAGGAATTACCGGAACCGGTGGCGCAGGAAAATCTTCTTTGGTCGATGAATTAGTGCGTCGTTTTCTGATGGACTTCCCTGAAAAAACCATTGGAATCATTTCAGTAGATCCCTCCAAAAGGAAAACAGGAGGTGCATTACTTGGCGATAGAATTCGGATGAATGCCATCAATAATCCCAGAGTTTATATGCGTTCTTTGGCCACTCGACAATCGAATTTGGCTTTGTCCAAATACGTTGCCGATGCGATTCAGGTCATCAAAGCAGCAAAATACGATCTTATCATTCTTGAAACTTCCGGTATTGGACAATCCGATACCGAAATCACAGAGCATTCCGATGTTTCTCTTTATGTGATGACGCCAGAATTTGGTGCCGCAACCCAATTGGAAAAAATCGATATGCTCGATTTTGCTGATCTGGTTGCTATCAATAAATTCGACAAACGAGGTTCACTCGATGCTTTACGCGATGTGAAAAAACAATACCAACGCAACCATAATATGTGGGATGCAGATTTAGATACCTTACCTGTTTTCGGAACCATCGCTTCGCAATTCAATGATCCTGGGATGAATACCTTGTACAAGGCGGTAATGAACATAATTCAAGAGAAAACAGATTCCGATTTGAAATCTTCTTTTGTGATTTCGAATGAAATGAGCGAGAAAATATTCGTGATTCCGCCACACCGAACCCGTTATTTATCTGAAATTGCTGAGAATAATCGAAAATATGATGCTACGGCATTGACACAAGTGGAAGTAGCTCAGAAATTATATGGTATTTTCAAAACGATCGAATCTGTTTCGGGAAAAACCCCTGAATTGAACAAAGCGGGAATTAATGAAGATTCAGTTTTACCAACAGTTTTGGAATTGGAGAAAGCCGGTGCTACCGAAAATAAAATTTTTATCAATTTATTACTCAATCAATTCGACAAGTTGAAAATGGATTTGGATTCCTATAATTGGGAAATCATCCTGACTTGGAACGAGAAAATCAAATCGTACAAAGAACCATTTTATACTTTTAAGGTTCGAAACAAAGAAATTAAAATTGAAACGCACACCCAATCGCTTTCGCATACCCAAATTCCGAAAATTGCTTTGCCAAAGTACCAAGCTTGGGGTGATATTTTACGTTGGAATTTACAGGAAAACGTACCGGGAGAATTTCCTTATACAGCTGGTTTGTATCCTTTTAAAAGAGAAGGAGAAGATCCGTCACGTATGTTTGCTGGAGAAGGAGGTCCCGAAAGAACTAATAAACGCTTTCATTATGTGAGTGCCGGTTTACCTGCCAAACGCCTTTCCACGGCTTTTGATAGCGTCACTTTATACGGAAATGACCCTCACATTCGCCCTGATATTTACGGGAAAATTGGCAATGCCGGAGTTTCTATATGTTGTTTGGACGATGCAAAAAAGTTGTATTCTGGTTTCGATTTAGTCGATGCCATGACTTCGGTGAGTATGACTATCAATGGACCGGCACCGATGCTTTTGGGCTTTTTTATGAATGCAGCTATCGATCAACAATGCGAAAAATACATTATCGAAAATAAGTTAGAGCATTTAGTTGATTCAAAATTAACTGAGATATATGAATCTAAAGGCTTAAGACGACCAAAATACCAAGGAGAAATTCCTAAAAGCCCCTCCTTCGGAGGGGTTGGGGAGGCTCTAGGGTTGTTGCTTTTGGGCGTGACGGGAGACCAAGTTTTGCCTTTGGCTATTTATAATGAGATCAAAGCCAAAACCCTTTCGAATGTTCGAGGAACAGTTCAGGCGGATATTCTCAAAGAAGATCAAGCACAAAACACTTGCATATTTTCGACAGAATTTGCTTTGCGATTGATGGGCGACGTGCAGGAATATTTCATTTCGAAAAAGGTGCAAAACTTTTATTCGGTTTCCATTTCGGGTTATCATATTGCCGAAGCAGGCGCCAACCCAATTTCGCAATTGGCATTCACACTTTCTAATGGTTTTACATATGTAGAATATTATTTGAGTCGTGGAATGAACATCAATGATTTTGGGCCCAATTTATCGTTCTTTTTCTCCAACGGAATTGATCCAGAATATGCGGTAATTGGTCGTGTAGCCCGTAAAATTTGGGCGAAAGCTTTGAAATACAAATATGGAGCCAACGAAAGAGCCCAAATGTTGAAATACCACATTCAGACTTCGGGTCGCTCGCTGCATGCTCAGGAAATCGATTTTAATGATATTCGAACTACTTTGCAGGCTTTGTATGCTATTTATGATAACTGCAATTCCTTGCACACCAATGCCTATGACGAGGCTATTACTACTCCAACAGAGGAAAGTGTGCGTCGTGCGATGGCGATTCAGTTGATTATTAATAAGGAATTAGGACTGACCAAAAACGAAAATCCAATTCAAGGTTCCTTTATTATAGAAGAGTTGACCGACTTGGTAGAAGAGGCCGTTTTGCTGGAATTTGACCGAATTACCGAACGGGGTGGCGTTTTGGGTGCGATGGAGACCATGTACCAAAGAAGCAAAATCCAAGAAGAGAGTTTGTATTATGAAACGCTGAAACACACCGGCGAGTTCCCCATAATTGGAGTGAATACGTTCTTGAGTTCTAAGGGTTCTCCGACGATTATTCCGGCCGAAGTGATTCGTGCCACCGAAATGGAGAAAAAATATCAAATTACCATGTTGGATAATTTGCATAAAACCCATCGAGAAGCTGTCGATTTGAATTTGAAAAAACTGAAAGAAGCTGCCATTCAAAACGAAAATATATTTGAACATTTAATGGAAGCCACCAAGGTTTGTTCGTTAGGGCAAATCACTACTGCACTATTTGAAGTTGGTGGTCAGTATCGAAGAAATATGTAAGCAGAGAACCCCTTTTTGCGTAGCAAAAACGGTGTGAATCGTTTATCCCGCTTTTTAGCGGGAGCTTAGGGAACAATTCATCCCGATGAAAATCGGGGTCTATTTTTGGTTCAAAATTGATAGGAACTACTTTTTGCATAATAGAAAATTGGCGAATTACTTATTTTAAAAAAAATCTGATTTTACAAGATTTAAAAATGGATTTTATCTAGTTTTAAGTATCCAATGTGCAATACATCCGCTTCTGTTGATTCAATCGGCGATAGTTTCAAAGAGTACAATTCTTTGTATTGTTTTGATAAAATATCAGACACATTATAAATATCATCCACATCGATTCCATATTTATCGTCAATGTGTGATGTGGCCCCTTTGAAACCGCAATGTTTATAGAAAGTGGTTGCTTTAGCATTTTTGGAGGCAACGCTTAAATTTTTTGCCACAGTTAAAATTTTATAGTGGTATTCTTCAAATTCATTTTCTTTGTATCCGCCAAGATTAATAAAAAATAAATTTTCTAATACGGGTTCTATCACAAGTTTTTTAGAAACAATTTCAATCGAATAATTATCCACGATCTTCACTTCGCGCCAAGCATCAATGTGGATTTTCCCCTTGGCTTCCGGCCAAAACGCTTTAATTTGTGGTACCAAATCTTTTAAGTTTTTGCCAATTCCAAAAAAAACATCGTGCTGTTCTGTATATCGCCCTTCGGGTTTGCAGCCCAAAATGACCATGTATAATTTAAGTTCCTTGCTCATACTACAAATATAATTCAATATATTTTCATTAAATTTAAATAAAAAAATGTATTTTGGTTTGATTTTTGGAATAATCACAACGAACCCATTAAAAACAAGAAATCATGAAAAAATTAATTACACTTTTAGCCGTTATCGGAATGTTTGCTTTTCAAGGATGTACAGGGCCAGAAGGTCCTCCAGGTCCTCCAGGTCAAGATGGTTTAATAGCCGAAGTATTTGAACTTAAAAATATCAATTTCTCATACAATGCGACAGATGGGTATAATATATACCAAAAGCTAACTCCAGCTATTTATGATTCCGATGTGATTTTAATTTATAGATTGTCTGGAACAATCAATTCGAGTACGCCTATTTGGCAACTGATTCCTAGGACATTGTATGTTCCTCAAGGAGAATTGGATTATGATTTCGATTTCAGTAAAGAAGATTTTACCATTTTTGCCGGAGGAACCTATAATTTATCATTAACTCCACAGTATTTGAACAATCAAACTTTTAGAATTGTTATCCTGCCTGGAAGTTTTTCTTCGACCTTGAATGTTAGTAATTATGCTGAAGTAATGTCGGCTTTGAATTTTAAAGAAAACGATATTCAGAAGATTAATTTCTAGATGAATTGGTTTTAAAACACGAAAAGGAAATCGCAAGATTTCCTTTTCGTGTTTTAAGTATTTTTTTTAGAAACTGAAGTTGTTTCCTCACTCAATCTCAAGGACACAACTATACCTATAGCAAGTGATAGCGCGATGAAACCTAATGAAGCCCATTCGGGGACTTCGATGAAGTCATGAAATAGCATTTTTAATCCAACAAAGGATAAAATAGCAATCAAACTGTATTCCAAATAGCTAAATCTTTCGAGCATATTAGCCAAAAAGAAATACATAGAACGCAAGCCTAAAATGGCGAAAATATTGGAACTGAACACTAAAAACGGATCGGAAGTGATTGCCAAAATCGCTGGAACACTATCTACGGCAAACAAGACGTCCATCACTTCGATAATAATTAACGCGACAAATAAGGGCGTTGCGGCAGTAAGATGTCTTTTTTTTACAAAAAAATGTTCACCATCGATATGAGCAGATACCGGAATCACTTTGCGTAATGTTTTATAAATCAGTGATTTTTTAGGTTCAAATTTATCATCGTCCTTGGCGAACAACATTTTGATCGCGGTGTAAATCAAAAATAGTCCGAAAAGATAGGTGGTCCAAGTGAATTTATTGATGAGCATCACTCCAAAGAATATCATCAATCCTCTGAAAACAATCGCACCTAATATTCCCCAAAACAATACGCGATGTTGGTATTTTTGCGGAATTCTGAACGATGAGAAAATAATGGCTATCACAAAAATGTTGTCTACACTTAGCGATAACTCAATCAAATAACCTGTGATGAATTTCATCGAAGCTACTGTTGGTTTCAGTGCATCGGGATTGGCGACATAATTGTTGGCGTAAAGCCAATAAACCACACCAGAAAATAAAAAGGAGATAGTTACCCAAATAGCAGTCCATTTGCTTGCTTCTTTGGTATTAATGATGTGAGGTGTTTTATTGAAAACGCCCAAATCCAGCGCCAGAAATACTAAGATTGCGCTTATAAATAAAATCCAAACTATCATATACGGTTATGTTTAGAGTACAAATATAACTTTTGAAGATGATATAAAAATAGGATTTTTAATTTTTAATGCATAAAAAAAGTGCCTTCATTTCTGAAAGCACTTTTGATGTTCTTATTAAATTAGAATTACAAAGCTGATTTTACAGTTTTGATGATTCTTGCGGCAATTTTGTATGGATCACCATTCGATGCCGGTCTTCTGTCTTCTAAATATCCTTTCCAACCATTTTTAACAGTGTATAAAGGAATACGAATAGAACATCCTCTATCAGAAACTCCATAAGAGAAATCGTGGATTGATGCTGTTTCGTGTTTACCAGTCAAACGTTGTTCGTTGTAAGCTCCATAAACTGCAATGTGTTCTTCAGTTACTGGACGGAAAGCTTCACAAATTTTGTCATATACCGCTTTGTCACCACAAGTTCTTAAAACCTCGTTGGAGAAGTTGGCGTGCATACCTGAACCATTCCAATCGGTGTCACCAAGTGGTTTTGGGTGGTATTCGATATAGTAACCATATTTTTCAGTCAAACGATCCAACATATAACGAGCAACCCAAATTTCATCTCCAGCTAATTTTGCTCCTTTGGCAAACAATTGAAATTCCCATTGTCCACAAGCTACTTCTTGATTGATTCCTTCGAAATTAAGACCAGCAGCGATACACAAATCAGCGTGTTCTTCTACTAATTTTCTTCCGTGAGTGTTTTTTCCACCTACTGAACAGTAGTACATACCTTGTGGCGCTGGGTAACCTCCTACAGGGAAACCAAGTGGCAACAAAGTTTTAGTATCCATAATGAAATACTCTTGCTCGAAACCAAACCAGAAATCACCATCATCATCAATAGTCGCTCTACCATTTGATGGGTGTGGAGTTCCATCAGCATTCATAACCTCAGTCATTACTAAATATCCATTAATACGAGTTGGATCTGGATAAATAGCTACAGGAACTAACATACAGTCAGAAGATCCACCTTCTGCTTGTCTTGTTGAAGACCCGTCAAATGACCAATTTCCAATTTCTTCTAATGTTCCTTTAAAATTTTCGTGTTCTTCTACTTTAGTTTTACTTCTAAGGTTTTGAGTTGGTTCATAACCATCCAACCAAAGGTATTCTAATTTGATTTTTGCCATGATATTATAAATTAATTGTGTTTTTTAAATATTATGCAAATATAAAATAAAAGTATTGTTTGTGTAAATTAATGGGGTGTAAAATAGTATATAGAATGTTATTTTTATGAATACCCCATAATTATAGGGGTAAATTTATAAAATTTAAATTTTTTATATGCTAAAATTAATAATTACCTTTGTTCAAAATTATTCAAATTATGGCCACTTTACGATTTCAAGCTTTAAATGAAGCCTCCAGCAGAAAACCGGTTCAATTTGCAGAGATGAATCGAAAATCTCTTCTTTTTGGGTCCAATGTTTTTAATGAAAAAGCAATGAAGCAATATTTGACTTCTGATGCTTTAAAGGCGGTGCAAAGTGCTGTTTTAAACGGTACGAAAATTGACAGAAAACTAGCCGATTATATCGCTATGGGTATGAAAGAATGGGCTTTGTCTAAAGGTGTGACGCATTATACGCATTGGTTTCAGCCTTTGACGGGAAGTACAGCGGAGAAACACGACGCTTTTTTCGAAACCTCGTATGATGGCAGTGATCCCGTAGAAAAATTTGGCGGCGGACAACTGGTTCAGCAAGAGCCCGATGCCTCTAGTTTTCCTAACGGCGGTATCCGAAATACTTTCGAGGCGAGAGGATATACTGCTTGGGACCCGACATCACCTGCTTTTATTTACGGAACTACTCTGTGTATTCCAACGGTTTTCATATCGTATACTGGCGAAGCATTAGACAATAAAATTCCTTTATTAAGAGCACTTTCTGCCATCGATGAAGCTGCAACAGATATTTGTAAATATTTCGATAAAAATGTAAAAAAAGTTACGGCAACCCTTGGCTGGGAACAAGAATATTTCTTGGTAGATAGTGCCTTGGCAAATACACGTCCTGATTTGATGATGACGGGTCGAACGTTGTTAGGTCATACTTCGGCCAAAGGGCAACAATTAGATGATCATTATTTTGGTTCCATTCCGAGTCGCGCTTTGACCTATATGCGAGATTTAGAACAAGAATGTATGTTGCTTGGAATTCCGGTAAAAACACGCCATAACGAGGTGGCTCCCAATCAATTTGAATTGGCACCTATTTTCGAAGAAACCAATTTGGCGGTAGATCACAACTGTTTGTTGATGGATGTAATGCAAAAAGTGGCCGAACGTCACGATTTTAAGGTGTTATTGCACGAAAAACCATTCAAAGGAGTTAATGGTTCAGGGAAACACAACAACTGGTCATTAGCTACAGACACTGGTGTCAATTTGTTAAGCCCTAGCAAAACACCGATGAGTAATTTGCAGTTTTTGGCCTTCTTTATCAATACTATCAAAGCGGTCAATGATTATGAAACCCTTTTGAGAGCTGCAATAGCAACAGCAAGTAATGATCATAGATTGGGCGCCAACGAAGCGCCACCTGCTATTATTTCGGTTTTTATTGGCGAACAATTGACCAAAGTTTTGGCAGAATTAGAAGGGGTAACCGATGGTAAATTATCGCCTGAAGAAAAAACCGATTTAAAATTGAATGTCGTAGGCAAAATTCCAGAAGTAATTTTAGATAATACTGACCGTAATAGAACTTCGCCTTTTGCTTTTACTGGAAATAAATTTGAGTTCAGAGCAGTTGGTTCGTCTGCCAATTGTTCGAATGCTATGACTACTTTGAACACTATTGTTGCCAAACAATTGAAAGATTTTAAAGTCGAAGTAGATGCTTTAATAGATGGTAAGGGTCTGAAAAAAGACGAAGCTATTTTTAATGTGCTCCGAGAGTACATCAAGGTTTCTAAAAATATTCTTTTCGAAGGCGATGGGTACAGCGAAGCGTGGGAAAAAGAAGCTGCCAAAAGAGGTTTGAGCAATTTCAAAACGACTCCCGAAGCTTTGAAAGCCAGAGTTTCTAAACAAGCTTTGAACTTATTTTCCGAAATGGGAATCCTAAATCACGTAGAAATGGAAGCGCGCTACGAAATCGAATTGGAAGAATACACCAAGAAAATCCAAATCGAAGGCAGAGTTCTTGGAGATCTTTCTATCAATCACGTGATTCCAACGGCTATTCGCTACCAAAACACTTTGATTGAAAATGTGAAAGGATTAAAAGATATTTTTGGCGATGAGTTCAAAACTTTGGCCAAAGAACAAATTTCAATAATTCGAGAAATTTCAGGTCATATCGAAGGTATTAATTCTAAAGTGGAAGAGATGACCAACGAACGAAAAATAGCTAATCATCTTACCGATGCTCAAGCGATGGCCGAAGCCTATTGCAATAAAGTGAAACCTTTTTTCGAAGAAATCAGAAATCATAGCGATAAATTGGAGTTATTGATTGATGATGAAATTTGGACACTTACTAAATACAGAGAATTGTTGTTGACAAAATAAGACGACATTTCTTTTATTAAAATGCCTTGCCAAAAACAGGAGAGGCATTTTTTTTTGTAATATGTAGAATCTGCTAAATCTGTGTGCCAAATTTTGTGAAATTTTAAAAAATTATTTTTCGGGTAAATTGGTGAAATGCGTGTCTGCCTTTTAAAAGCAAATGCTTAAAAACGCCATCAAGGTATTCGCGTTTAAAATTTTCACACACGAATTGCACGAATCAGCACAAATTGTATTACTATTTTAAATTAAACTCTACGAATTTTAGTTGTTTTTAAGAATTCGTGTAATCAAAACAGATTGAAATCTGTGTCAATTTGTGACCCGAGCGATAGCGGACAGGCGAAGCAAATCTGTGTCAATTTTTTTTCAAAAGCGAATGCCCTGAAACGCAATAGGCAAAACCCAAAAAAAAGATTTATATTTGCGCTATCCTGCCAAGGCGGACAATCAACAAAATTTCAATACTACAAAATGAGTTCAGATTCTAGTAAACGGTACGCACAAAGAGGCGTTTCAGCATCTAAAGAAGATGTACATAACGCCATCAAAAACATCGACAAAGGATTATTTCCACAAGCATTTTGTAAAATTGTCCCTG
Organism: Flavobacterium nackdongense; assembly: GCF_004355225.1. Lineage (NCBI taxonomy): Bacteria > Pseudomonadati > Bacteroidota > Flavobacteriia > Flavobacteriales > Flavobacteriaceae > Flavobacterium > Flavobacterium nackdongense. Next base: position 3,576,944 of record NZ_CP037933.1, read on the forward strand.
ATTATTTAACTAATGACGAAGAATATTGTCTCATTATGCACGCAGATGGAGCAGGAACCAAATCGTCATTGGCATATATGTATTGGAAAGAAACTGGAGACATTTCGGTTTGGAAAGGCATTGCACAAGACGCTTTGATTATGAATATCGACGACTTATTGTGCGTGGGAGTAACGGATAATATCTTGCTTTCATCCACCATCGGAAGAAATAAAAACCTAATTCCTGCCGAAGTTATTTCGGCTATCATCAACGGAACAGAGGAATTAATCAAAGAATTGGATTCTTTTGGCGTAACCATTCATTCCACCGGTGGCGAAACTGCCGATGTAGGCGATATTGTTCGCACCATCATCGTAGATTCAACGGTTACGGCTCGAATGAAGCGCTCTAAAGTAATTGATAATGCTAATATTAAAGCGGGCGATGTTATCGTCGGATTGGAATCTTTCGGTCAAGCCACTTACGAAAAAAGCTATAATGGCGGAATGGGAAGTAACGGACTGACATCGGCACGTCACGATGTTTTCGGGAAATATTTGGCCACCAAATATCCGGAGAGTTACGATGCTGCCGTTCCTGAAGAATTAATCTATTCCGGTCAGGTAAAACTAACCGATGCGGTCGAAAATTCACCCATCGACGCGGGACAATTAGTACTTTCGCCAACCCGAACTTATGCACCCATCATCAAGAAAATTTTAGATCAATATACTTCCAATGAAATTCACGGTATGGTGCATTGTAGCGGAGGAGCCCAAACCAAGATTTTGCATTTTATTCAAAATCTACATATCATAAAAGACAATCTATTTCCTGTTCCACCATTGTTTAAACTCATTCAAGAGCAATCCAAAACCGATTGGAAAGAAATGTATCAAGTGTTCAATTGCGGTCATCGTATGGAAATTTACGTTCCCGAAGCCGTTGCTCAGGATATTATCGCGATTTCAAAATCGTTTAATGTCAACGCACAAATCGTGGGTCGAGTAGAATCTTCCGACGCTAAAAAACTAACCATTAGCAGCGAATACCGTACTTTCGAATATTAAAAAATGTTTAAAGTTTAAGGTTGTTTAATCCTTGATGACACAATTTTTATAACTTCTAACTTCCAACTTCTAACTTCTAACTTTAAAATGTACGAACTCCTTTTTTGGCAATATCAAGACGGAATTTATCTCAACCATCATTTGGTGTACGAAGCCTTGGTCGAACAGCAAGAAGTCGAAGGACTCGAAATACTTCCGGTACAAGTCATCCTGAATCGTATCCAAGCGGTGTTTTCGAGTTGGGAAAAAGTAGATGAAAACAGCTGGAAAAACAGCAAAGGTAAAGGAGCTTTTCAAATCAAAACCACGCCACAAAGCATCCAAATCCATTGCTACGGAACCGAAGGCAAAACAATGAATTTGCTTGCCGACACTTTGGAAGAATTCAAATGTCCGCTCTACGATCCACAGGTTCCGGTGCGTTACGATGAATTTAATGAATAGATCATATTTCATTACATCTTCATTAAACAAATCTGTGTAAATCCTTTTAACCTGCGTCATTCGTGTACTATTCAATATAAATCCTATGCCAATAAACTTTAACTTCTCACAAAATCTAATCATCGAAGACGACTTTGTTTTACTTCGTCTATTACAGGAATCGGATGTTGAACATTTATTGGAAATTGCCATCAACGAGCCAGAAACTTGGAAATATTCACTAATTCCGGCACACGGACAAGAAAATTTGACGAAATACATTCAGCACGCTGTAAAATCCAGAGAAAATAAAACCGAATTTCCTTTTATCGTTTTCGACAAGAAATTAGAAAAATATGCTGGAAGTACTCGTTTTTATGATATTCAATTGCCGTTCAAAACCTTGCAATTGGGTTACACTTGGTACGGAAAAGATTTTCGCGGAACAGGACTAAACAAGCATTGTAAATTTCTTCTTTTGCAATTTGCTTTCGAAACTCTTGGAATGGAACGGGTAGAATTTCGTGCCGACAATAATAACCAGCTCAGCATTGCTGCAATGAAAAGCATCGGTTGTAAAGTGGAAGGTATTTTAAGAAATCATATGCCCACTTTTGAAAGCGAAGCACGACGGGACAGTATTATTTTGAGTATTCTTCGCAACGAATGGTTTGGTGAAGTGAAAGACCATTTAAAAGCGAAATTGTGACGGTATAAATCCAATTTATGCTACAATTTCCGAAAGTTGAGCCCCTTCTTTATCCTTTTTAACTCCATTAACAATCTGCATTTCATTATGGGAACCTTCGTTATCAGCAAGCGATTTGATGATCGTTATAAATTTGTCTTCACTTCTCGAAAAGGGAAAACTATTTTTACCAGCCCTTCAATGGAGCTAAAGATGGAATGCGAAGATTGTATCGAAGCCATAAAGGCCAATATCGAACTGTACACTTACGTAAAAGCTAGGGCTGCCAACGGAAAATATTTTTTCAAAATGATGCTCGAAGAAACGGTAATCGCCACCAGCCGAAAATACACCACACCCTTATTGCTCGAAAAAGGCATCGACGAAATTATTCGTACTGCTGTAAAGTCTGACGTGTTGGATTTTACGATGAATGAATTTGTGTTTGAGGATTAGGATTGCGTATAAATATGTAAACTTATTTTAGAAGAGACACTTTTAATAGCTTTGTATTAATACGTCGGTCGGAATATTTAATTCATTGTGTAATTGTCGTATCATTTCTAATGATAATTTTCTTTTTCGACTTAGTATTTCACTCGCACGGCTTTTAAAACCTACAATTTTTGCTAAATCATTTTGGCTATATCCCATTTGATCCATTCTGAATTTTATAGCTTCAATTGGATCTGGCAAATCAATCGGAAAATGTTCGTTTTCATATTGGTCAATCAACATTCCTAAAAGTTCTAATTCGTCGCCTTCTTCCGTTCCTCTTTTTGAATCAAAAATTACTTCAAGTCTTTCTAATGCTTGATGGTAATCGTTTTCTGTTTTGATAAGATTGATGTTCATAATTTAAATGGTGTTGGCGTTAATTTTATCATATTCTCCGTGAGTTCCAATAAATCGAATCCAAACCATTTGGTATTCAAAACTTATTTTTGCAATCAATCGGTAATTGTTACCCTTGATATTGAAAACAACTCGATTGTTATTCAGAATACTGGCACTTGGATATTCTTCTTTAATTTGGTTCGGATTTTTCCATTCTGATTTTTGAACTTCTCGAAACCAAGATTTCAATTGTTGTTCGCAATCTTCATGCTTTACCCAAAAATCCCGCAATATCTTTTTCGCAATTACTCTCAACTCTTTTTTACAAAGATATAAATTATTTACCAATTTGGGAACTAGAAGTGTTTGTTTTTTTGATTGCGATTTACATAAACTGATTACGATAGCATGTTTTGGATTTTACGATGAATGAATTTGTGTTTCCGGTTAGATGTTTGTATTTGAAGTGGTTAGATTGTTATTTCAACTTTATTTATTATGTTAAGAATACAAAACAAAAGTGGGCTAGTTTGTTTATTTCTATTTTTAGAAATGCCAGCCAATTTTACAAGACAGTTCTCCTTGAATTTTTTTGGTTTTATATTCAGTGTTTTCTACAGCTATTTTATTGTTATCCATCACATAATGTATTGCAGCCCAAGGTTCAATATAAAAATTTTTATACACTTTGAATATATAGCCACTTCCTGCCGTTGCTACGTAGTTTTTAAAATGATAATCTTGATCATTCAACTTAGAAGTTATGTTGTTATTCCATTGTTCCATACCGGTGCCAAACCACCATCCCTTGAAATTGTTTTTAAGGAAATAGTCGAAAATCAGAGCGGTAGCGGTTGTTTTTAAATCTGTAAAGTCATCATTTCCAGTAATATTGTCTGGGGTGGAAAACCCTGCAATAACACCTCTAACCCTAAACTTTTTATACCCATACCACAATTGCGCTGAATAACCAAAATCACCAGCTGTTGCGCTCAGAATTGGGGGCAATAAATCGATAGCGACGCCCACAGTTTGTTTAATTATAAGACTGTCTATTTCAGAATTTTGAATTGGTTTTTGCGGTTTTGCTTCATTTGAAACAGATTGTGCTGAGATTGTTGTTGCTACAGAGAAAAGAATAGCAAAAAGAGTGAATTGCTTTTTCATATCATAATGGTTTTTAAATTATGATGCAAATGTCAGCACAAAAATGAGGGCAATTGCTCCACATTTGTTACCATTTTTTTTTAATCGAATAATTGTTTCCGAATTCGGCTTAAAGACTTCGGGGCAATTCCGAGATAGTTTGCTATATGATACAGTGGCACTCTTTGAAGGATATTCGGATAATGGTAAAGCAGCTTTTTATAGCGATCTGTTGCTGAAAGTAATTGCAAATCTATACTTTGCTGCGCAATCTTTAAAAATGATTGTTCCATTAAAATCCTTCCCAATCTTTCTAATTTTGGAATACGGATATATAATTCAGACAATCTTTTTTGCGAAATAACTAATAATTCGCAGGTTTCGATGGCCTTGATACTAATTAATGATTTTGAATTAGTCAGTCGGCTTTGGTTGACGGTGACCCAATCTTCTTCAAAAGAAAAGTCTATGGTAATTTCATCGCAGTTTGCTTTGCGTTGGAAATAAATTAGAATTCCAGAGTTCACAAATCCAATGTAGTCGCAAATAGTGCCTTCTTCAAGAAAAAGCTCATTTTTAGCCAGCTTGCGCAAAGTAAAAGATTCACATAAAACTAGGAATTCCTCATCAGTCAATGTGACTATTGAGCTAATACTTTTTTTTAGGATGTTAAATCTATACATGGCTTTTACTTCGAGTTGCGGTTTTGGTACATCTTAATCGCGAAAATGTGGTAACTTATATTCTAGAATAAAGCCTCAAAAAATTTCAACATTAAGTGGAATATTTAGTGATCATCAAAGGTAATTAATTTTTATTACCACTAGAGTTTCTATTAAGCACTGGTATCATTGTAAATTAACAGAAGAAGTTATTGGCGAGCCTGATCTGCATTGCTTGTTACAAATAAACAGTCTCGATTTCAATTATTTTACTTCAATTTTGTCAATCAGCAACTCGAAACTTTCTTGCTTATAATTAGCAATTAAAAAAGCTAGTTGTTCTATTTTAGCTCCATCATAATTGGGGATATTCAATTTGTTGCCGCGGAAAGAAGCGTACATTTCTGAAATTGGAATTTCAATAACTTCCCATTGTTTACTGGTCTGAAATTGGTAAACGTAGGAATAATAATCATTTCGATTTGATTTTACTCGGAATTGGTATTGCTTTCCATCGCCTTTTATTCGAATGCTGAAAATCTTTTTATTTCCAAGACTTTTAGCTACTAGATTATGCTGCACAGAGCAAAAACCGCCATTGTTCTCTAATGAAACGGCTCCGGTAAAACGACCGTGGCCGTCGGAGTCCATGCCAAATTGACTATTGGAACGCCCGCCCATTACTACGTCATTGACTATATTCCAGTCGTCCGAGTTACTTGTCTTGTTGAAATCTACTAAAACAATTGGGTCCATAGCGAAAAATAAAAATGCGAGCAATAAATTTACACCTAAATTCATAAATTCCTCTTTTACAAAATCTACAGCAATTTGTAGTTGGTTGAATTACAAATTTATATCAAATGTAAATAGTCCGCTTTTATATTAACTTTTGAGCTTAAAACATTAACGTTTGTTAAGTCTATAGTCAGTCCATTTTGTTATTGAAAATGAGTGTAGTAATAGAATTTTATCTAAAAATTACAACTATTTATTCTAAATTCTCCAGGCTTATTCTGATGTTTTGCCTTTTATAATGAATCTATTTGTAAATCCACATCAAAACAGGTTTGGTACTTACTTTTAATAAAGGATCGATTATTTTAAAGCTGTTATTAGAAATTGTTGGGCATCCCCAACCTTCGGGAGTTCCCTTCGGATAGATTTCTTCATCTGAAACAACTTCCCACGAATGGAATACAATAAAGCGTTTGAATGCATTACTATTTGTCGATTCCAGTCCGTGTAAAAAATATTTAATGTTTACTCCCCAGTCGCTATGAGCTCTTGCTCCAATCTTGTATTTACCAAGCGATGAACAATGGCTCCCATCAACATTACTGAATTTTGGAGTTTCTTTTGAAAAATCATAGTTCCACGGATTATCCCCACATCCGTGTCCTACCAAAAAACTGTTTGTTATTTTGTTTTTTTTGAAATCCCAAACGACAAACCTTTTGACACCTGAATGCAAACTCATATCAATCAAAATACAAAAGTCCTCATTGAACTTTTTAGTTTTACAAAAAGACAATGCTTCCTTTGCTTTTAATCTAGTATTCGCAACATTAATAGTTGGATTTTTAGCATCTGTATTTTTAACAGGTGGGTTGTTGCATCCTAAAAAAGATGTCGAAAAAATCACCAATATTGAGATTAGCTTCATTGGGTATTATAAATGATAGAAATTACTTATTCCAAATCCTCCAAGCTTTCTCCGCCTGAAAAACCAGCATATCCTGTCCGTTTTTGATTTGTGCTCCTTGTGCTTTGGCTTTTTTTAGGAATTGGGTTTCTGCAGGATTGTAAATCAAATCGTAAGCGATATGTTTGTCGGTGAAATATTCGTAGGGAATTAGTGGAAATGCATCTGTATTTGGACTAGTTCCCACAGGAGTCGAGTTGATGATGATTTGGTAATGTTCAAAAGTAGTCAGATTGATACGGTCATAATCGATAACAGCTTCTTTGGCTTCTCGAGAAACAAAAGTGTATAAAATTCCCAATTTTTCCAAGGCATACGCTACCCCTTTAGAGGCACCACCAGTTCCCAGAATCAAGGCTTTTTTATGATGAGGTTGCAATAAGGGTTCCAATGATTTCATAAAACCGTAATAGTCGGTGTTGTACCCTTTCAGTTTGCCTTTTTTGGTAAATTTGATGGTGTTTACGGCGCCAATTTCGGTGGCAATTTTAGACAATTTATCCAAATACGGTATCACGACTTCTTTGTACGGAATCGTCACGTTCATTCCTTTGAGGTCGGGCGTGTTTTTTATAATTTCGGGGAAAGCAGTGATTTCGGGAATATCAAAATTCTCATAAGTACAGCCTTCAAAGATACTGTCCTTACTGAATTTATCGGTAAAATAACCTTTCGAAAAAGAATAACTGATGTTGCGCCCCAGTAAACCAAAACGTTTGCGAATTGTATCTAGCATTGTTTTTGTTTTTAAAACACGAATTTCACCAATTTCCACTAACTAATTTGTGAGAATTTGTGAAATCTGTGTCAGTTTTTTTATTGTTGTAGCAAGAGATTCTGTAAATAGTTTTTAGCCACATAGTTATATTGAATGTATAATTCACAAAGTTTTTCATAGGTATTTCATTTGCTCATAGCTATGAATTCTATGATAAGCTAAGTGCCTTTTCTTTTAAAGAATAATAACTTTTCTATGTGGTTTAAACTTTTAACATTAATAAAGTCAGACTATTAAAAATTACTTTTTGTGTTTGGCAATGTAGTTTTGTACCATTTTTCGAGACCAAACTACTGGGAATAAGTCTTCTAAAATGATATAATTGTCAAAATTTAACCGCAAGGCGTTGCTCAAATGAAACTTGGCTTTGATGTTATTCTGTGCCATAAAATACAAGCCTGCCAAACGATATTCGATTTCGTTTTCTTCTGGGAAATATTCTGTCGCTTGCAATAAAGTTTGAGCAGCACTATCAAATTCGCCTAAAAACTGCAAAATATCAACCCAAAATAACCAAGTGTCTAGAGAATGATCCCCAAACTCCACCGCTTTCCGATAGCCAAATTCAGCTTCCTCAAAATGGTTCATTTGTTTGCTAATCGTGGCATATCTTTTCCAATACAACCTGTTTTGATTATCGATAGCCAGCGCTTTATTGACAAAAAACAAGGCTTTTTGGAAGTTCTTTTGGCGCACGTAAAAATCAGTAATAGCAATCCAACCTTTGTCCAAAAGTGGATCTTCGTGCACTGTTTTGTTGAAATATTTTAGAGCTTGCACTTTATTACCTAGCTTTTCATAGCATTTTCCAATTCGAAGCAAAGCATAAGAAGTGGCATCGTCTAATTCGATAGTCCTGTTGTAACTTTCGATGGCTTCTTCGTATTTTTTTAATCGTTCTAGTGCTTTGGCGCGTTCCATAAACGCACCCATAAATTCGTCGTCGATGAGTGTCGCATAATCAAAAGCGCGAATGGCACTCTCGTATTCTTTTAAGCCATAATGCAAACGACCCATTTGATGCCAAGCGATTTCGCTGTAGGGATTCTGATCGATGTATTTTGCCAAATAAGCAATAGCCTCCCGATTTTGATCTAAAAATTCGAAGCAATACACCACGTTATAAAGTGCGGATTGTTCTTCGAGATCGACTTCTAAGCATTTGATGAAGCTATCTTTGGCCATTTCTAGATTGTCCATAAAGAGGTATTCCATCCCAATCAAATTATAGACGTCGGCATAATCATCGGTATAGGTTAGCGCAATATTGAGCAATTCAACCGCTTTTTCGTGATTGTCTCTTTTAGAATAAATATTGGCTTTTTGAATGTAAATTTCCTCGTTGGTGGGTTCGATGGCGTACAATTCGTTCAATAGCTTTTCAGCCTGTTCGAGCTTGTCGTCATAAACTAGCATCTCTACTTGTACTAACTTGAGTCCTGTAGAGCGAGGATGTTGCTCTAATGCTAATTTTAAGGCTTTTTTGGCCAAGTTGGCCTTCCCGATATCGAGATAATGAAGGATGATTTCTTCGAATTCCTCAGAGTCAAAAAAGAGCACTTTGTTGGTTTTCAACATTGACTCAAATTTAGATAAGGATAAGTTATAGTCCTCTTCTTCTTCGCTTAATTGCATAGGTTATTTTTTTTGAGTTTGCCCAAATAAAAGTAGGCAACCTAGATGTTATTGTGAGGAAAATTTTGAATTGTTGTGAACAATTTAATTAACAGGTTTGATTGCAGAATGTAGAGTAACGATTTCTGATTTTTGATTTCCTTAAAAAAAAACAAAATGTCAATTTTTATGGCAATGTTAATTTTTCAATCTGAAATCAAAAATCGCTAATCAGTAATCTTAAATCAATATTCCATCCATCACCTCCAGCATTATGGCGCAACCTTCCCGAATTTCATCTTCCGAAATGGTTAATGGTGGTGTAATTCTTATGGCATTGGCTTCGAATAAAAGCCAAAACAGAATCAATCCCTTGTCTTGGCATTTTAGAATCACTTCATTAGTAATCTCGGCGCTTTCTGTCATTGCTGCCAACATCAATCCTTTTCCTCGAATTTCTTTAATCAAAGGATGTACCAAAAGTGATTTGAAGAGCTTTTCTTTCTCTAAAGTTTCCGCCATTAAATTAGTTTCGGTAATTTCCTGCAAAGTGGCTAAGCAGGCTGCCGCAATGACAGGATGGCCACCAAAAGTCGTGATATGACCTAGTTTTGGATCGTGACTCAACAAGTCCATCATTTCAGACGAAGCGGTAAAAGCACCCACTGGCATTCCGGCACCCATTCCTTTTCCCATCACCACAATATCGGGGATGACATCGTAATTTTGGAATCCAAAAAGTTTTCCAGTTCGGCCAAAACCCGGCTGGATTTCGTCGAGAATCATCATCGCACCTACTTCGGTGCAACGTTCGCGAACTTTTTTAAGGAAATCGTTCTGAGGTTGAATAAATCCAGCACCACCTTGAATGGTTTCGAGTAGAATTCCGGCAGTTTTGGTGGTTATTTTTTCTAAATCGGCTTCGTTGTTGAAAGTGATAAAATCGACATCGGGAATCAACGGTCGAAAAATTTGTTTGCGTTCTTCGAATCCCATCACGCTCATCGAACCCATTGTATTGCCGTGATAGGCGTTATGGCAAGAAATCAATTGGCTTCTTCCTGTGGTTCTTCGGGCGAGTTTTAAAGCACCTTCAATAGCTTCTGTACCGGAATTGACCAAATAGGTTTTTTTTAATGGTTCAGGTAGGAACGAAGCCATCAATTTGCAATATTCGACTGCGGGACTTTGCGAATATTCGCCATAGACCATCACGTGTGAATATTTATCCAATTGGTCTTTTATCGCCTGATTGACTCTTGGCGGTTGGTGTCCAAGAGTGCAAGCCGAAACCCCAGCGACAAAATCCAAGTATTTTTTGTTGTTGGTGTCGAAAATATAAGACCCTTTGGCATGCGAAACCTTCATTCCTAAAGGATAAGGAGACGTTTGGGCTTGGTATTTTAGGAAATCGTTCACGTTGTTGTTTTTTTTTACCGCAAAGACGCAAGAACGCAAAGATTACGGAGTTTTGTTTGTTGATTGGATTGTAATTTTATTAAAACCTTTTTCCAGAGGAATTAAAACTTTGTTTTTCAAGTCTATTTTGTATTTGTAAGTAAAAAGACTGTCAGTCTCTTGTATTAGATTGTCTTTTTTTAAAGTGAGAATATTATCTTTAATTTCATAATTTCCTTTTTTATAACAAGTCCATTCCACTTGTTTAATTGTTATGACGAAACTTTCATTCTCATTAAGTGTTATTTGTTTATCATAAAAATGATCAACGTAGCCAATCAATACTGCATCTTTATTGTTTTCAGATTCATCTAATGGTTGAGTTATAAAAAATAAATTCAGAAGAAAAACTATTAAAATTATAATGTAAATTTTATAATCAAATTTTCTTTTAATTAAATCATATACTACTATGACTATTGAAGATAGGATAAAAATAAAACAAAGAAACAGCCATATTAATCCTTCAAACATTCCAGAACAATAATCTCCAAAATGGATGTACATTTTTATGGTTAATAAACCTAAAAAAGAAAGTATTCCATATTTGATATAATTGTTGTTCACTTTTTTAAATTTTTTTTCTTGAAACTTGTCATTCCGACGAAGGTGGCATCTCATCAATTGCTCTCGTTTGTTGGGATTGCTTCGCCTGTTCGCTGTTGCTCGAGTCCTCCTTCGTCGGAATGACAAATAAAGGGCATATTATTTCTGTAAAACTGCTATCTGCAACCTGCCACCTGCAATCTACTTTCTCTTCTTCTTATCGTAATTCAAAGTTTCCTTCCGGACTTTCATTGGGACATTTTCCTTGGCTTCTTCGTCTTTGCCTTGTTTGACCAGTTTGTCGTTTTCTATATTTTCTTCTGGCGGAAAAATATCGTCTTTCGATTTTATTCGTTCTTCGCCACGCCAGATCATTCCTCTCAGTTTTCTGTCGGGTTCAGGCAGGTCTTTTTCGGGATAAATCGTGCCTTCAACTTGCTTGAAAAAAGTGATGTCTTCTATTTCGTTTTTATCAAAAATGATATTGATTTTACTGCTCACATTTTTGTTGATACCAATGAGTTCTTGGGCATCATTTCGCATATAATAAATGACCTCGGTATTTTTTATGACATCTACTTCGTGGAGTTTTCCTTCCAAGAATTTACCAAACAGATTTTGACCCTTGACTTGGTTATAGCCCGTACCAATTGTGTCTTTCGAGATTATAAAAGTATTATTCAAGACTTTGAGCGAATCGAGTTTTTGGGTTTTCTTATCGCCAATGAGATGCATAATGTCACCGGTGATTTGGCTTTCACCGTTCCAAAGGATAGGGTTTCCAATTAGTTTTGTCAAAGCCGTTTTCGAATTAGAATGAATGGAATCACATTTGCCACTCATATCGGTTTTATAAAAACGTACGTTTTTGAAAGCGCGAATAATTCGGTTGCCTTCAGGACCAGTAACCATCAGTTTTTTTCCGTGGATATAAACCGAATCGTTTTCGACCAGATTAATCGCTACGGCTCTTTTGGTGACAAACATCGAGTCTTTGTTTTTATACAGTTCGGCGTAGTGTCCTTTCACAATCCCTTTGTTGATAGAGTCGGTAATTTTTACATTTCGGGTGGCAGATGCAAATTCTACATTGCGGTCATAATACAAACTATCGCCTTCAATCAATCGGTCGTCGTATTTGATGTAGGACTTTCGAAGAAAATGGGCTAGATTTTTTTTGGTATCATAAAAGCCTTTTTCGGTATAAATATAATTGGCTTTGCTAGTTATCGTCGAGGGTCCAAAAAGGTACGAATGTCCTGAATTAGTATAATAATCCAAGTGGTTTGATTTCATTACATACTTAGGATTTGTAATGGTAACAGCCGTCAGAAATTGGAACTTTTTCTCAGCAACATAGTATTTTCCCGATTTACTTTTTAGAATATTGTCTCTGTTGGTAATGGTTCCGTTGGTGTTGTAAAAAACTTCTTGGGTGTTGCGGTCAAAATTGATGGTATCGGTAACTAAAGTCGATTGTGGCGAACGCATTTTGGCATCACCAGTGGCAAAAGCTTTTTTCATATTACCATTGTATTCGGCGTATTTGCTATTCAAATACAAAGTATCACCTTGAACCAATTGCACATTTCCAAAGGCTTTGATGTAGTTTTCGTTTTGAAAATAATAGGCTTTGTTGCAGGTCATAATGATGCCGTCGTGGTTGATACGAACATTGCCAGTGAGCAAAGCCGCATCTGGAGCTTCGACTTGGTTGACATCAAAGAAATCAGAATTTTCAATGATAATTTTTTTTGGAGCTTGCGCCAAAAGGTTTTGGAAACTCAAAACTACCCAACAGCAACTAATGAAAAAGAAAAATTTATTCAATGGATGTATTTTTCGCCAAATTTAAGAAAAAGCAAACAACCCTAAACGATATTATGATTTATTTATAAGTGTATTTGTCAGTATTGCCACAATTTAATTCTTCCCACAAAGCCATAAATTTATAATGTTGAATTGGGTATTGCTTTTTTAAACCACATAGAAAAATCCGTATATTAAATTAATTTTTGAGGCGTTTCACTATGCACAGTGGCTCATAGTTTGTTAGATTAAAAAAGATTATTCTCCAATCTATGTTTAAATGAAATGCCTATGCAGACTTTTTCTTTAAATGTATTTCATTCTATGTGGTTTTAAAATTTTATAAGAGTTACAAGTAATTTTGAGTCTTAAAGGCAATTATCTACATTATTGTATAGGGCATTACTTTTTCAAACTACATAGAAAAGTTTTGGCATTCAATTAGTTGTTGAGACGTTTCATTTTGCATAGTGGCTCATAGTTTGGCTGATTAAAAAATCGATTATTCTCCATTCTTTGATTAAATGAAATGCCTATGCAGACTTTTTCTTTATATTTATTTCATTCTATGTGGTTTTAAAATTTTATAACAGATAAAAGTAATTTTGTGTCTTAATGGCAATTTCGATTTAGAAAAAAATTATCAACAAAAAGCAATACTGTTTCGTTGTAGTTCGAATTTTAGGGCATAGTTCTCGATAAATTTTGAAGAATTCTCAAATTGAAGTCAAAAAAAATGTATTTTTAGATGTTCTTAATTCATTTGAGTTGAATTTCATAATTAGGTATTAAAATCTGAAAAAATAATTTACTATGATAAAAAAAATAACTATTGTTGCAAGTATTAGCACAGTACTTTTGGCAACAGCTTGTAAAACATCAGCAGGAAAAATGGAAACAGAAAAAAAACAAACAGCACCTAATAAAGAAGTTGTTTATCAGGTATTTACTAGGTTGTTTGGCAATAAAAATACCACTAATAAACCTTGGGGAACCATCGAAGAAAATGGAGTAGGAAAGTTCAATGATTTTACGGACAAAGCCTTGAAAGAGCTTAAGGATTTGGGTGTAACGGCAGTTTGGTACACAGGAGTTCCGCATCACGCTTTGGTTCGCGATTACACTTCGATTGGCATTTCCAACGACGACCCTGAAGTGGTTAAAGGTCGTGCCGGTTCGCCCTATGCTGTGAAAGATTATTATAATGTAAACCCCGATTTGGCAGTAAATCCTGCGAATCGTTTGCAAGAATTTGAAGACCTGATTGCACGAACTCACAAAGCGGGAATGAAAGTCATAATTGATATTGTTCCCAATCATATTGCTCGAAAATACGAAGGAAAAAGCAATCCAAAAGGCGTAAAAGATTTTGGTGCCGATGATGATGTTTCGGTAGAATACAAAAGCGACAATAACTTTTATTATATCCCCAATACCCGTTTTGAAATACCTGATGCGGGTAAACCTTTAAACGGTGAAAGCAATCCACTAATTGACGGAAAATTTGAAGAATTCCCAGCAAAATGGACCGGTAACGGTTCGAGATTGGCAAAACCAGACAAAAACGATTGGTACGAAACGGTAAAAGTCAATTATGGAATTCGTCCCGATGGCTCCAAAGATTTTCCAGAACTTCCTTCAGGTTTTGATACCAAATCCTGTCAGGAACATTTCGATTTTTGGGCTGATAAAGAGGTGCCGAGTTCTTGGAAAAAATTTCGCGATATCGCTTTGTATTGGACAGCCAAAGGAGTAGATGGTTTCCGTTATGATATGGCCGAAATGGTGCCTTATGAGTTCTGGAGCTATATGAATTCGGCAATAAAAGTAAAGAATCCTGATGCTTTCTTGATGGCAGAAGTCTATAATCCGAATGAGTATCGAAATTATATTCGCCTCGGAAAAATGGATTATTTGTATGACAAAGTCGAAACTTACGATCATTTGAAAGCCGTGATTCAAGGAAAAACTTGGCCAGATGGACTTTCTGATATTCAGCATCGAATGGCTGATATTGAACATAATATGTTGAAGTTTTTAGACAATCACGATGAACAACGCTTGGCAAGTCCAGAATTTGCAGGAACGCCAGAAAAAGGAAAACCACTAATGGTGGTTTCTGCGACAATTAGTACGGCGCCAACAATGATTTATTTTGGTCAGGAAGTAGGAGAAGCTGGAAATGAAAACGCTGGTTTCGGAACACATTCTCGAACTTCAATTTTCGATTATATCGGAGTTCCCAATCATCAACGATGGATGAATGGTGGTGTTTTTGATGGAGGTCAACTTTCTCAAAGCGAAAAAGATTTGCGTGATTTTTACAAACGATTGTTGAATTTTTCTATCAGCAGTTCGGCTTTGATGGGCAAATTTCAAGAAATTCAAACGGCTAACCGAAACATTACACCCGGTTACGACATTGCCATTTATTCTTATGTTCGTTGGTCTGACACTCAAAAACTGATTGTGGTAACTAATTTTTATGCTGAGGCTTCCAGTAATTTCGAATTGCGAATCCCAGCTGATATTATCCAAAAATGGAATTTGAAAGATGGAACTTATGCCATCACCGATCAATTGTATCAAAAGAAAACGACGCAATTGAAGGTTGAAAACGGAGAAGGAAAAGCACAAATCAGCATTGGCCCTTCTGAATCGTTTATTTTTCAGTTGTAGATTTTTCAATCCTGTCAGGATTATGCAATGACAGGTAGTTTGTTTTAGTATTGAGATGTTTCGCTAGTAACAGTTTTAGTGAAATGAACTACAACGACCTGTCTAAATGCGTATAACCACCATCCACATAAATCAATTGACCTGTGGTGTGACTGGATTTATCAGAAAGTAAGAAAACCACCATATTGGCAATTTCTTCCACAGTAGTCATTCTATTTTCAAAAGGTATCGTATCGGTAATTTCTTTTAATTTTTCAGTAGGATTATCAAAAGTTTGCAACCAATTTTCATACAAAGGCGTATGACATTCTGCAACAATTAAAGCATTAACTCTTATTGAATAAGGTATTAATTCTACCGCCCATTCTCTTGTTAGTGCATTTCGCCCACCATTTGCAGCTGCATAAGCTGATGTTCCACCTTGACCTGTATCGGCAGTTTTTGACCCAATATTAATGATGCTTCCTTTTGATTTTTTTAATTCTGGCAAAGCGTGATGCGCCATTAAATAGTAATGCACTAAGTTTTTATGCAATGAAGCCATAAAGCTTTCGTAGTTTCCAGATTCTAATCCAACACTGTCGTTGGCTCCGGCATTATTAACTAATCCATCAATTCGGCCACAATTTAAGATGACTTCTTGTATTGCTTTTTCGCAATCGTTTGGATTTGAAAGTTCTGCTTGAGCACTTTTGGCTGTAAAACCCATTGCTTCAATTTCGGCTACTGCTTTAAGATTGTCTGCTTCTTTGCGACCAATTATAACAGGAATAGCGCCTTCTTGTGCCAATACTTTACATATTCCTAAACCAATACCTTTGGCCCCGCCAGTTACAATTACTACTTTGTCTTTTAAGTTTAAATTCATTTTTTTCTATTTTATAAATTATAAAATGCGATGGCATTGCCACCCCAAATTTTTTCTTGATCTTCCTTCGAGAATTTAGAATAATAATCAGCAACAATATCGAACGAATCTTTATAAGTTGCTGCCAACAAACTTACCGGCCAATCACTGCCAAATAGCAAACGATTGATTCCAAAAGCTTCGGTTACTACATCTAAACAATAGGTGAAATCGCTTGTTTTCCAATGTTTCCAATCGGCTTCGGTAACCAAACCCGAAACTTTGCAATATACATTGGGGCAAGATGCTATTTCTCGCATTCCTTTTTCCCAATCGGCAAAATCGGTTTGCTTGAAATTGGGTTTTGCCAAATGGTCGATGACAAATTTCTGATTGGGAAAGCGTTTTACAAACTCGAACGCCACGGGCAAATGTTTTGGAAAAATTAAAATATCATAGGTAAAATGATGCTTTTCTAATTGGGCAATTCCCTCGCAAAAAGCTGTACCCAAAAGGAAATTTTCATCCGCTTCTCCTTGTACAATATGCCGAAAACCTTTCAGTTTTTTGAACTGGGAAAAATAGTCTAATCTCGAAACTAAATCTGGACTTCGCAAATCAATCCAACCTACAACTCCTTTTATAAAGTCATTATTTTCAGCAAGTCCCAGCAAAAAATGGGTTTCTTCTTCGCTTTGATCGGCTTGTACGGCAATACAACCATCAACGTTATTTTCTTGCAATATTGGTTGCAAATCTTCAGGTAGAAAATCCCGCTGAATTACCTTCATATCATCAGTAATCCAAGCGTCTTTAACCGGATGGTATTTCCAAAAATGTTGGTGACTGTCTATTTTTTTCATTTGATAAAAAGTTTTTAAACACGAATTTCACGAATTTCACGAATTACCACGAATTTTTTGATACTTATTAAGGCTGTTTGTCACGCTGTAAGCGTCCCTACTCTCGAGTGTTTGAGATTCCTACGGAATGACAAATAGAAAAAACAAGTGTATGAAAAAAATCCGTGTAAATCTGTTTAATCCTTGAAATCCGTGGCCAATTAAAGCTCGAATATTTTCTCCATCAACATCCATTTCTCGCCCGGCTTTGCCCAAGGCAGTGCTTGCTGAAATTTCCACATCAAGTCTTCCCATTCTTGCACTTTGGGATTAGAAGCATCCGCAGCCGATTTTTTGTCAAACGAAAAGTCTTCGTTGGCTTCGATAATCATAAACATTCGGTTGCCCACATTGTAAATATCCAAAACCGTAATGCCTGATTCCTTGATACTTGCAATGATTTCTGGCCACACTTCTTGATGGTAAGCCTTGTATTGCGCCATTAATTGTGCATCGTCTTTCAGGTCTAATGCGAGACAGTATTTTTGCGTATTCATAACAATTTATTTTTTGATTTAAGATTTTTGATTAACGATTCTTGATTTAAGATTTTCTGATATCAATGAACCAGACAATTTATTCCAGTTTGGTATTAACGATGCTACATTTATCAAACTACTCAATTAGTCAATATTTAGCATAGCTCAATCCTAAATCAAAAATCGTTAATCTGCATTCAAGAATCAATATTCTACAATCTAAAATCTCTATTTGTAAGCTACCGCCACTTGTTTACTGCTTCCTAAACCTTCCATTCCTAATTCAACCACATCGCCTACTTTGATGTAAACTGGGTTTGGTTTAATGCCCAATCCAACTCCTGGAGGTGTTCCTGTGCTGATGACATCGCCTGGAAGTAAAGTCATAAACTGACTTAAATAATGCACCAAAAATGGAATTTTGAAAATTAAATTCGAGGTATTACTGTTCTGATATGTTTTTCCGTTTACGGTCAACCACATCGACAAATTATTTACATCTTCAATTTCATCGGTTGTTGCCATAAAGGGTCCAAGTGGTGCAAATGTGTCGCAACCTTTTCCTTTTGCCCATTGACCTCCACGTTCCAATTGATAGGCTCTTTCGCTATAATCGTTGTGCAAACAATAACCAGCTACATAATCCATCGCATCGGCTTCTGCAACATAACTTGCTTTTTTACCCACTACAAATGCCAACTCAATTTCCCAGTCGGTTTTTTCGCTGTTTTTTGGAATAACTAAATCATCATTCGGTCCACACAAAGCGGTTGTTGATTTGAAGAATATGATAGGCTCGTCGGGAATTGGTGCATTCGTTTCACGACAGTGATCGACATAATTCAATCCAATACAAATAATTTTTGAAGGTCTAGCCACTGCCGAACCCAAACGAACATCAGCATCCACTTCTGGCAAACTAGGATTGCTTTCTAAAGCTTTTTGTAATTTTTCTAATCCATTTTCTGCAAAAAAGGATTCGTTGTAATCGGTAACAATTGAAGAAACATCGAATCTTTTTTCTCCAATTAAAATGCCTGGTTTTTCTTGACCAGCTGCTCCAAAACGTATTAGTTTCATTTTTCTAAATTTTTATAAATATAATTAATTTCAAAAGTGTTTTTATTATTTCAATATCAATTCAACTACCGCAATCTCAACATTCGGTTTATTAACTGGTAAAGCCAAAACCAATTCGCCTTCTACTTTCTCTGAATCAGGTTGGTGCGACGATTTAGCAATGAATTTTATTTCTGAATTGTCGTGTAAAAATTGTGCATATTTAACTTTATCTTTCATATCCGCCAAGGCAATTTTACCCGTTGGATAGTTGATGAGGTGCAAATACAAGCGTCTAGTTTTTGGATTGTAGGTGTACAAGCAATTGGCAGGAAGTTTGAATTCCTCTGGAGCTTGGGTACATCCGTAAATAGAAGGACTGTTGTATTTCATCCATTCGCCCATTGATTTTAAGGCACTTTCGCTTCTGTAATCCAAATAGCCACGAGCTGTTGGACCCACATTCAGCAATAAATTGCCGCCTTTGCTCACATTTTCGATCAACATTGAAATGAGCTGACTTGGACTTTTCCAGTTTTTTTCATCGCGATAATAACCCCAAGACCCTGAAAAAGTCTGACAAGATTCCCAAGGCACTTTTTTGCCATCAACTTCTGGCCATTTGGCTGGCATATATTGTTCGGGTGTTACAAAATCCCAACCGCCTTCTACTTTGTTCAAATCCAAACGGTTGTTTACCATTATTTTGGGTTGTAATTTTCGTACTAATTTCAATAAATTTTCCGAATCCCATTCCTTATTCCCTTTTTCAGCATAAGAAAAATCAAACCACATTAAGCTAATTTCGCCATAATTAGTCAGCAATTCTGTAACCTGATTTTTCATATAGGCTCGGTATTTGTTCATATCCCGAGTTTTATTGATGCTGTCCATTTTAACTTTATTGTCTTTTGGTTTCAAAGGATGAAATTGGTCTAAGGTAAAATCAGGATGGTGCCAATCGATTAAGGAATAATAAAATCCAACTTTAATTCCTTCGGCGCGCATTGCATCGGCAACTTCTTTCAAAGCATCGCGTTTGAAAGGCGTGTTGGTAATTTTATAATCGGTAAACTTGCTGTCCCAGTTGCAAAAACCTTCGTGGTGTTTGGCGGTAATGACAAAATATTTCATTCCCGCTTCTTTTGCCATTCGTGCCCATTCTTTGGGTTGAAACAAATCGGGATTGTACAATTCAAAATACTTTTGGTAGTCTTCGTCAGTAATTTTTTCGTTACTACGAACCCATTCGTGGCGTGCTGGCATTGCATACAATCCCCAGTGACAGAACATTCCGAAACGCGCTTCTGTCCACCATTTCATTCGTTCGGTTTTTTGCTCGGGCGTTTCTTTAGGAAGCTGCGCTTGTGCATTTCCAAGAAATAATAAAAAGATTGCAATTGTTAAAAGAAGTTTTTTCATTTTGGTTATAAATTTTAAAATTAGTTGCTATTCTACTACATAAATCGTCGCCGTTCTTGCGCCGTGAGCACCAATGACTAATGACTGTTCGATATCGGCAGTTTTAGATGGTCCGGCGATGAAAACACCAAAACCTTCTTTGGCAATATCAATTTGCTGATAGGCGTGATGCATTGTAGTTACGATGTCTTTTTTATGGATAACCAACATCAAATGCTGACAAATAAAGGGCAATAATCGATTCCCCATTTGGCTTTCATACAACCAAACCGAACCATTTTCAGCAACACCTAGCGTGGCTCTGAGATAGACTTTTTCTAATTTTTCTAATTCGAAAGACGTTAGCATTACAATTTGCTTGTCAACATCGTCAATCATATTGATTACCAGTTGTCCGCTGGCTTTATCTTTTTGAATTTGATTATTTAAAATGGCAATATCAGACAGCAATTCAACTTTTCCGCCAATTCCTTCCAGCACTTTTTTAAATTGAGTATAATTATCTTCGTAACTTATTACGGTATCTAAATCGATGGTTGGCGGCGCAACCAAATCCGGTTGGTTGGCTGCAATAGCATTTAGTATTTTATCTCTTGAACTCATTGTTACTCCTAATTTTTTTGTGAATTACCGTTTTTCTTATACCAATCTCGGAAAGATTCCTTGGGCGGTTTTGGCATTTCTCGTTGTTTGTACCAAGGATTCAATTGGTTATTGGTAATAAATGGTACAACACGCATTACCCATCGTCCGATTTTTCCTGTAAGACGGTAAATGGCTGGATACGAAAACAACACCGCCATTCCGTTCATACCGATTTTTTTAGTAGTATCGACATAGCCATTTTTCACAATTTCTTGTCGCCACTTCCACAATTGCTCGTGTATATTGATTTTTACGGGACAAACATTGGTACAACTACCACAAAGTGTGGAGGCAAAAGGCAAATCAGAATTGGCTTTCATATCCAAATTAGGATTCAAAATAGAGCCAATTGGTCCCGCCGTTGAAGTGTGGTAACTGTGTCCGCCACTTCTTCGATACACTGGGCAGGTATTGAAACAAGCTGCACAACGAATGCATTTCAGCGAATTTCTAAAATCTTCTCGACCTAATTGTGTGCTGCGACCATTATCGACAATCACAATGTGCATTTCTTGACCGTCTCGTGGCTTTTGAAAATGACTCGAAAAAGTAGTAATCGGTTGACCGGTAGCACTTCGAGCCAATAATCGGAGGAAAACTGCCAAATGTTCAGCTTTCGGAATAATTTTTTCGAAACCCATACAAGCAATATGAACCGCAGCACTGTGCGCACCCATATCGGCGTTGCCTTCGTTGGTACAAACCACAAATCCGCCCGTTTCGGCAATGGCAAAATTGACTCCTGTAATCGATAATTCAGATTCTACAAACTTATCCCGCAAATGTCCGCGAGCCGCTTCGGTTAAATATTGTGGGTCGTTGTTGCCTTTTTCGGTGTTTAAATGTTCGTGAAAAGTTTCGCTTACATCCTGTTTTTTCAGGTGAATGGCCGGCAAAACGATATGACTTGGCGCTTCTTTTCGAAATTGCACGATGCGTTCGCCAAGGTCAGAATCGACTACTTCAATACCTCGATGTTCTAAATAATCGTTCAAATGACATTCTTCGGTAAGCATACTTTTGCTCTTCACAATCCGTTGAATGTTGTTTTTTTGAATGATTTTATGAATAATTTGGTTGTGTTCTTCGCCTGTTGCTGCCCAGTGAATTTGAATGCCATTGGCAGTAGCTTTTTCTTCGAATTCTTTTAAATATTGCGATAAATTCGAGAGCGAATGATTCTTTATTTGAGAACCCCATTCGCGCAAATCTTCCCATTCTGGAATACCGTGTACCGCTTTGTCTCGTTTTTCACGAACAAACCAAAGTGTTTCGTCGTGCCAATTGGTTCTTGGCTCGTCGGTGATAAATTGTTCTGCTAAGTCAGCGTGTTTTGGTGTCATAATTATTGTTTTCCTCACCCCAGCCCTCTCCAAAAAACAGCGAAATGAGCCTGAGTTATATTTGTTTACTTTTCTTCTAATTTAACCTTGGACTTAATTTTTAAACGCATAGAAACATAGCTTTTATTGAATTAATTGAGACACTTCATTTTAGATAGTATAACATAGCTATGAGAAAACCAAGAATTGGTCTATCTTTTCTTTTTTCTATGTTTCTATGCGTTTCATTTTTTAATTATACTTAACCATTTAAATTCATTACAAACTACTATTCAATATTTCCGCAATATGAATGGTTTTTATTTTATTTCCTTGACGGTTTAGAATCCCTTCGAGATGCATCAAGCAACTAGAGTCAACGCCGGTGATGTAATCTACATCGTTGGCTTGGTGTTCGCTGATTCTATCTTTCCCCATTTTGACACTAACCGCCTCTTCGAATACGCAAAAAGTACCACCGAAACCGCAACATTCGTCGTTGCGTTTGGGCTTTATCAATTGAATATCTTGCACCATATTCAGTAAATCTTGTGGTTTTGAAAAGGCTGGCAACACGCGTTCTGACATCGACGAAAGGTTCAACATTCGCTGTCCGTGGCAACTGTTATGCAATCCTACTTTGAATGGAAAACGAGCGTTTATGTTTTTTACTTTCAAAATATCGGTCAAAAACTCTGTCAATTCATACACTGAATTTCTAATTTTTTCTGCTTCTAAAGGATTTTTGTCGTCGTGCAAATGTTCTTTTACGTGCAAAACACAACTTCCTGAAGGCGCAACTATGTAATCAAAACCACGAAAGTTTTTTACAAAATTGGCATCGCAACCTTTGCTTAAACTTGCAAAACCGCTATTTGCCATTGGCTGACCACAACAAGTTTGCTCCAACGGAAATGAAACATCGCAACCCAATTTCTCCAATAATTGCAACGATGCAATGCCGACATTGGGATAAAACTGGTC